>NZ_JADPEG010000001.1:58449-283282 GCF_015667585.1 Clostridium sp. D33t1_170424_F3
TTTATTTTGTCTAATTGTCTTCCTTACAAAAAACAGGGGCCCTTCGGGGCTCCTTTCCTTTTGCTCCGTTTCCGGCGCTTCCGCCGCCCGGCATGGCCGACAATTTCCGCTGCGCAGACAAAATAATCGTTTTGCACAATCCGACGCTGCCTTCCTCCTCTCCATCAGAATTGCAGCATCTGGTTAAGAGCTTATCAGAAACCCGCAATCACATGCAAAAAATACCACCATTTGGTTGCGCTCATTTTTTCTTCCTGCGCACCTCCAGCTGGTCCGCCATGGCGTACAGCATTGTCACGGCTTCGTCGTCATGGTTCAGCAGCTCCTTCACGCGCTCTCTGTTGGCAAAAAAAGCAGCGCGTACACCCCTCAGGTAGACGGAGTTTACTTTTTGGGGATTGGAGACTGAACAGAAAAATGAGATCAGGCTGGATGGAAACATCAGAATTTGAACATGTACTCGCGGCTCTGACGCCGCCAAACCGCCTTGCCTGCGAGCTGAGCGCCTGCACCGGGCTGCGTATCTCCGACGTGCTGAATCTGCGCTCTGAGAGGCTTCAGGAGCGCATGACCGTAAGAGAGCTGAAAACGGGTAAAACGCGCCGGATTCGTGTCCCTAAGACGCTGTTGGACCGCCTTACGGCGCAAAAAGGCAAGATTTACGTTTTTGAGAATCGGCTCGACTACCGCAAGCCCAGGACGCGGCAGGCTGTTTATAAAGACCTGCGCCGGGCGGCGAAGCTGTTCCGGGTGACGGAAACTCATTTGAGCCCGCACAGCGCCCGCAAGATTTACGCAGTTTCTGCGTACCGGCAGACCGGCAGCTTGCAGCGGCATACTCAATACAAAAAACCTCAGTGGAGCGCTGTCCATTTCTGCCAGTAGGCGGCGTCGCCGCGCGTGCTGGCCATCAGATCGTGCAGCGCGCCGAAGATCGTGCACCCCTTGCCCATGGCTTCGTGTCCGTCGAGGAAGCGCACCGTAATCAGCGCGCAGACCTCATAGACGCCCGCGGTGCAGTCGTACGTCAGGCTGACTGTCGAGACGGGCCTGCGGGCCGCCGAAAGGATGTACAGCACCAATTCCGAGCTCATCAAAACACCTCCCTGTATTGGCCGTCCACATAGCTGAATTTGCGGGTCGGCCCCTGTGATACCGCAGCTTCCTGATCGTCGTTGAGGTTGATGCGCAGCTGTCTGGCGGCGTCCGCGAACACGCCAAACAGCTGGATCAACCGCCGCCCGGCCATGGCCTCATGGAGCACGGGCAGCACTTTCTTATAGCCTTCGATGTCCAAATCCATGTGAAAAGGTTTCACCGCATACTTGGCAACCTCCGCGACCGCGTTGTTGCGTTCGCCCTCCTTGATGCGGGAAACGTAGACCTGCCAGAGGCCGTCGGGCGGATCCCCGAACATTCCGGCGCTGTAGCCGGTCCAGAGCAGGCGCAGCGTCTCCTGCGAAACGTAGTCCCGGCTCTTGAAGTAGGACGGGCGGACCGCCACCAGACAATGCAGATGCGGGTGATAGTCGTCGCGGTCGGGGTTGTAGGTGATTTCAAGGCTGCGCAGCACGCCCTTGAAGCTCCGCTTGAAATGGCAGAATCTGGAAAGCTGGTCGGTCTTCCCATAGAGCCGGTCGGAGAACAGGGCGGCGCTGCGCCAGAAGAGCCATTTGCATTGGGCCTTGAGATCGGCGGCGGAACAGTTTGGAATCGTCAGCGTCAGATGCAGATATGCCAGACCCTGCGGTTCCAGAAAGGAGAGAATTTTCTGCGTCTGCCCATAGACGCGGAGACTGCGCCGCCACTGGCACATGGGGCAGAACCGTTCGCGGCAAAGGTTGGATTTGACGACGTGACCTTCCTCATCCAGCTCCAGATAGGTGCCGCACTCAAGCAGGTGCCGGGCTTTGGACTCCCAGCCGGGAAGCTCCTGCATGGCCGTAGCCACAAGGAACGCGTATTCTTTGTGCATGCCATATCTTACAAGGATACTATTTTCTATTTTATTATTATTTTCAACGGTTTCAACAGGTTTTGAACACACGTTCGGTTTACAGGCCGATTCCCGGAAAACCCAGGCCCCATGCGGATTTTCAGCGTTTTTTGTTCTGAGAGCTGTTTCTATAGTATCAAGATAAGGAAGGGACGCCGTCAGCCGGGTGCGAAGCTTTGGAAGGAGCGCAGCACTTGCGCGGTCCCCTCGGCCCACCCCCGCTTGGCCGGGTGCGGATCAAAAGGCCGGGCGCAGCACGCCGCGTCGGGGGCGCTCGCGTTCCGCGTTGTGTGCTTGCCGCCGCAAAGGGAAAGGCAAACCGCTGCGGCGGCGGCGGGATACGCCGTCCTTCCCCTGTGCGTCGGTCGCGCACACTTCTTCGGTATGCGCCCAAGGCGTCGCGGGCCCTGCAGGTCCGCCAAACGGGGCCCCATCCCCATTTGTCGTCCCCTCCGGCCCCTTGCGCTGGGCGCCCGCTCACGCTCGGCACGGCCAGTGCCCCCCCGCCTTAGCACAGCCCATCGTCAGGGGCAAGGGCCTGCGGCCGCTGCTGCGGCGGCGGGGTTCGCCGCCCTTGCCCCCTCCTCGGCCTACCGTCGGCGGTCCTCTCCCGCGCAGGTCCCGGCAGCCGGGCAGCCCCGCCTCCGGTGCCGGGTTCGCTCCGCGGCGGGGGGGCTTTCGCGCCGGCCTGCGGGCCGTCGCTCCCGGTGTCGTTGGCGCACCCCCCGCCGTGCTCCGTCCGGGCTTGCTGCCCCTTGTCCTCCGCTCCCTCCGGTCGCCCGCTCCGTCCGGCTGCGCCTCCCGTCCCGGCTTCCCTCCGCCCTCCCGGGCGCGGGGCCTCCCTCGGGCTCCGTCCGGCTGCGCCGTCCTCCGCCCTCCGGGCAGCTCCCCACCCTGCCGCCGTTTCGGTCTCCCCATGGTAGCGCCTTGTCAAGGACGGCTGCGCCGCCGCCTGTGGCGGTCAAGGCTCGGTAAGCGCGCGCTTTGGAGCGCGTGCCAACCTCCCCTAAATCCTTGACCGGCGGCGCTGTCGCCAGACCGCCAAAACGCGCGGAAGCGCCCCCATCGCCAAACAGAGCCGCTCCGCGCCAAACACACAGAAAGGAAGTACCAACCATGACACAAGCCGAAACCAACGCCATCCTGAACGAGCGCCGCCACATCGCGGCAATCATCGCGCGCAACCAGCAGAAGCTCCACGACCAGATGGGCCTGTCCCGCGCCGACTGGTCGCGCTGGGCCCTTGCCAACCAGTGGCTGGCGCTGGAAAAACAGCGCCTCCAAATCCTCGGCAACCCAGACTACCGCGAAACCGCCCTTGACAACTACCACGCCCACAAATTCCCGCCCCCGCCGGAAGAAGAACCTCTCGGCAACCTCCCCAACTTCAAAGACCTCCAGCCAGAACCACCCAAACCCAAGCGGGGCCGTCCTCCCAAAGCTCGCCCCACCCAGCCGGCAAAAACTGCGCCCCAGCCCAGCGCCTCTCCGGCCGATGCTGCACAGCAGCCCTCAACCCCCAAGGCACAAAAAAAGACGCGGTGAAAATCCACCGCGTCGAAATTATCCAAAACTTTTATTTATTTTGTCTAATTGTCTTCCTTACAAAAAACAGGGGCCCTTCGGGGCTCCTTTCCTTTTGCTCCGTTTCCGGCGCTTCCGCCGCCCGGCATGGCCGACAATTTCCGCTGCGCAGACAAAATAAACGTTTTGCACAATCCGACGCTGCCTTCCTCCTCTCCATCAGAATTGCAGCATCTGGTTAAGAGCTTATCAGAAACCCGCAATCACATGCAAAAAATACCACCATTTGGTTGCGCTCATTTTTTCTTCCTGCGCACCTCCAGCTGGTCCGCCATGGCGTACAGCATTGTCACGGCTTCGTCGTCATGGTTCAGCAGCTCCTTCACGCGCTGCAAGCTGCCGGTCTGCCGGTACGCAGAAACCGAAAAAGGAACCCATGTGGGCTCCTTTTTCATAATTTTATTATTACTTTTAGAAAAAGGAGCTTCCTGCTGATGCTATCTCCTAAAATCTATTCCATGCGCAATGCGTCCACCGGCTTTAGAGCCGATGCCTTAATCGCAGGATAAACGCCGAAAATAGTACCCGTACTCAATGAGAATATTATGGACAACACAAAGATATCCCAGCGCGTTCCCAATGCAATTCCAAAAAGTGAAGCGCCAGTATAGGAAATTCCATAGCCCAGTACAATTCCGATGACACAACCAAAGATAGAAATGAAAATGGCTTCCAGCATAAATTCCAACATGATATCTTTTCTCTTGGCTCCTATAGCCTTTTTAATGCCGATCTCCCGTGTACGTTCGCTGACAGAAACCAGCATAACCGTCATAATACTTAAACTTGCCACAAGCAAAGAAATGGCGCCCACTGCGGATAATATCAGCGTTACAATGTTCAGGATGTTATCCAAGCCATCCTTTTGCTCGGCCAAATTATTGGATACAAACGTATCTGTTGTCCCATTATTTTGATTTAACGTGGCAACAATGGCTTTACCGGTACTGTCTAAATCACTGGAGGAAGCAATCTTTACTGCTATCTGGTCAAAGCTGCTCCTGCCGGAGGCGGTCTGCATGGTTGTATATGGAACATAAACAAATGTGGGAATATAATTTCCCAGCATGTTTTGCAGCAGCCCGCTGCCTGTCTTAATTACTCCAATAACTTCAAAATCTTCCAAAGTACCACCGCATTGAACAGAAACATGCTTTCCGATAATATTGCTTCTCATATAGGCATTTCTGGAAAACGATTCATCCACAAGGCAAACATTTGCATTGGTACTGATATCTTTGCTGGTAAACATCCTGCCGTAAAGAATTTGTATGGAAACAATTTGGCTGGCCGTCGTATCTATTCCCCAAACCAGTGCTTTCGTCTCTGTCTCCCGCGCGGAAACCGTAGTGCTTTGCATCAAGAGAGGGGTAGCCTGATCCACCCCATCGCAACTTTTCACTAGGTTTAAATCCGTATCCTTTAAAGTAATGCTTGATCCAGCCTGACAGGATATGGATAATCCATTCAGTCCCAAACTATCCAACTCGTTAGTCAAAGCATTTGAACCGCATTGGCTGATGTTTCCAATCAGGATAACCGAGGCAACTCCTATGGTAATGCCCAAAATCGTCAAAACTGTCCTTCCTTTTTTTCTCCCCAAATTATGATATGCGGACCGGATTACATCAATCATCGGAGCGTTCCTCCTCCCCCTGAGGAATCACTCTTGTTCCATTGGATACGGAGTCCGGATTGACTACAATTTTATCGTTATTGCTTAGCCCCATCTGCACTTCAAACCCGTCTTCATATTCGCCGCTCGTTTGAATCGGGGTTTTTATAACTTTTTGCCCTTCCAATTTATATACATATTCTGAGCCGTCTTTTTCCGCCCGCACGGCTTCATAGGGAGCAATCAAGACGTTATCATTCTGCTCTGTAATAATTTTAGCTTTTGCGGAAAAACCAGGTTTAATATCGTCACCGGGACTGTCGACACTGACGACTACCTCCACGACTGTTTCCTGCCCTGTTGCAGAAATCAGCTGTTTTGCCTCAGAGGAAATACTTTTTACAGTTCCAGTATAAACGGAATTTTTAAAGCCAACCCCGGTTATTTCCGCTTGTTGTCCGACCTGTATTTCGGAAATCTGAGACTCGTTAACAGACAGCCGAACCTGAAGTCCTTCATCACTGGCGATCGTCACCGCTGGTTTGCCAAACTCCAAGGTCCCCTGGCTGGAAACAGAGACAGCAGTAATCTCACCGGAAATAGGCGCCGTTAAAACCTGTTCTTCCTCTTCTTCCACATCGCCAACCGCTGGAACCTCTCCCTGTGTCGTGTATCCGCTGAGAAGAGCGGCATAAGTTTCCTGAAGAGATGTAGTATCCGGAACGACAGGTGTAGACACAATGCTCAGCAAAGGAGAACCTGCCTCCACTTTATCTCCTACTTTTACATATGTCTCCTTTACAGCCGCTGCAGTAGGCGGATATACGCTTCTTACAGCGACGCGTTCTACCTTGCCAGTACATGTAACAGAGCTTTCGACTGTAAGTGGTTTTACCTTTACAACAGTAGCCTTTACCGCACTATTCCTGATAATTCCGCCTATTAACCCAATTGCTGCGATCAGTACACATGTAAAGGTAACTAACTGTACATATTTCTTCATGCTGATTCCCCCATTCCGTTCTATTCTGTGAACGGGACGGAGAATTATACCTGTGAAACAGATGCATTTCCGGCGATTATTTTTCCATGATTCCTTCAACTGATCATGTATATTTCTATCAGGATTCACCAAAGATAATCCCAGTTTAAGCAAAGGAAGGGTGTAAAAATATTATGAGCATTATTCAATGCGACGTAGACTGCATCTATCAGCACGATGGTTATTGCAGCCTGGAAATGCCTTCGGCAATTACCAATTATAAGGGGGACGGCTGCGTTCATTGTATCAAGGTAACGCCCCGTGTTTATCCAGAGCAAACCGTTATTCCGCCAACGCCTCAAATGCCTCTTTAATGTTTTTTACCCCAATCAGCTGCATTCCACTGTGGTTGCTGCGGACCTGCTTTAAATTATGATGCGGCAGAATACACTTTTGAAAACCGAGTCGGAACGCCTCACTGATCCTGGCATCCGCGCTGGAAACCGACCGTAATTCTCCTGCCAGTCCCACTTCTCCAAATACAACGGCGTCTTCACTGAGAGGAACATCTTTCAAGCTGGAAACCAGTGCCATTGCTACTGCAAGATCTGCGGCAGGCTCGTCCAGCCGCAACCCGCCAACGACATTCAGATATGCGTCTAAGTTAGAAAAATAGTAACCGGCACGTTTTTCCAGAACGGCCAACAGCAAAGACATTCGGTTATAATCAAAGCCAGTCGCCATCCTGCGCGGATTTCCAAACCCGGTGGTGGAAGCCAATCCCTGGATTTCTGCGAGAATGGGGCGTGAACCCTCTATGACGCAGGTGACGCAGGTTCCGGATACGTGGATCGGCCGGCCGGACAACATTGCCAGGGACGGGTTGTCCACCTGCTGCAACCCGCTGTCTCCCATATCAAACACACCGATTTCATTCGTTGATCCATACCGGTTTTTTACTGCCCTTAAAATACGATATGGCATTTGACGGTCCCCTTCGAAGTACAGGACTGCATCGACGATATGCTCCAGGACCTTTGGGCCTGCAATCGCTCCATCTTTGTTTACATGGCCTACTAATATAGTGGGAATCTCAAGAGCCTTAGCCGTGTGCATCAATGCATTGGTACATTCCCTCACCTGTGTGACGCTTCCCGGGGAAGAATTCAAATCAGTAAAATTCATAGTTTGTATGGAGTCGATCATTACCAGGTCCGGTTTATCGCAGCGAATTTGCTCCATGACATTCTGCACGTCGGTTTCCGTTAAAATGTAAAGGTTTTCGCTGTTTACTCCCAGGCGGGTCGCGCGCAGCTTAATTTGCCGGCTGGATTCCTCTCCCGATACATATAAAATACGCAGGGATTGTCCCAGATATTCGCAGATTTGCAACAGAATGGTCGATTTACCAATGCCCGGTTCACCGCTGATTAAAATAAGGGAACCTTTGACAATACCGCCGCCCAGCACACGATCCAGCTCTGTCAGCCCGGTGTGATACCGGGCTTCTTCCGTTGTATCTATATTGTTAATTGCCACTGGCCGGATAGAGCTTTGATTCGATGCGGAAAGGCCGCTTCTTTGTGGAACTGCCTCTTTGATTTCCTCTGTCATACAATTCCACTGGCCACAACCCGGACATTTTCCATACCACTTAGCCGATTCAAACCCACATTCCGTACATCTATATACATTTTTGATTTTTTGTGCCATTTTGTCTGCCTCGTTCCCTATGTATTTCTTTACATTATACGGGAGGCTGACTGTGAAAACAAGACAAAGGTTCTAGTGAATCGATTGATAGTAGTCTAAAAATCCGTTATATATAGCAAAAGCCATTTGTTCCTGGTATTGCGGATCATTTAAACGCTGTGCTTCACTTTCGTTTGAGAGGAAACCACACTCCACCAAAACAGCGGGAACCTTTGTATTCCAAAGTAAATAGATGGAACTGGTCGCCGGTTTGCACTCCCGGGTATTTTCAGGTTGTAAAAGAGGAACTACTCTTGCCCGGATATTCTCCGCCAGCGTTTTGCTGTCCGGATGGTGGTTGGAATAAAACACCTGTGTGCCGTAATACCGGCTGCTGGTAAAATGATTCTGATGAATGCTCAGAAATATGCAGTCGCCTTGTTCTTCAATCACCTTCAGCCGGTTGTGAATATCAGAAACTTTACGTTCTTTTACCGTATCCAGTGCAGTGTCGCCAATCGAAACGTCTTCATCGCGGGTCATTACCACACGAAAGCCCGACAATTCAAACATCTTTTGCAGCTTCAAGGAAATTGCGAGGTTGATGTCCTTTTCCAACATTTTGGATACGCCTTCCGCGCCGCCGTCCTCCCCGCCATGGCCTGGATCCAGAACAATGACCGGCTGTTCTTTTGCCGCAAGATTAGACGCCATTTCGTCAATCTTCTGGTAGGATAAATAAGATAGCAGCAGAAAAATCAGGCAGCAGATAATTAAAACCGCGACCGGGGCAAAATATCCTTTACGTCCCTCCAATGTAATCACCTCACATGGAATATATATGTGAAGCAAAACATTGTATGCCTTGGGATAGAAAAACGGCGTTATAATTCATATAAAGTTTTATATTTTAGCCTTGATTTTTTTGTATTTGTATAAACTGCTCGCTTACTTTAATAGAAAAAGCCAGTTGGTGTAATGATTAGATAAAAATTGTCTGCAAATTTATCACTTTGTTTTTCATAAGGGCCTTCCCAAACAGGACAACTTCTTATATAATAGAATAGAATGTTTCCGCATCTGAGCATGAATTTGAACGGAGCAAATGGAGGCCCGACGGCTTATTTTCTAAGTCGCAGCCCTATTTTTTTGCAGTTTCAAAGTTTTTTTTAATTTTTTTAAAATGGATGCAATAAAAACAATGAGTTTTTCATTATGTTGATAGAGGGATGAAAATGTTGGTTCCAGGAAACCGGGACAACAGGAAAAAGGAACAGCTGACAGACACGCTCATGCGTGAGGTCGCAAACGGTGACAGGACCGCTTTTGAAGAACTGTACCGCATGACGCAAAATTCTGTTTACTGTTATCTTTTGTCCATTGTCAAAAGCCACTCGACTGCGGAGGATTTGATGCAGGATACCTATCTCTCCATCCGTAAGTCGATACAACATTATATTCCTCAAGGAAAGCCCCTGGCGTGGATTTTTACGATTGCTAAAAATCTGGCCTATATGGAGCTTCGCCGGGTCCAAAAGCAGGAGACCTCCGATTTTTCTGACGAGGAAAATCAAATCGGAGTCGACGTGATTTCCAGCACTGTAGACAATCTGGTATTGAAGAAGGCGCTGGAGATCCTGAATGAACAGGAACGGAAAATTGTTCTGTTACACGTAACCCAAGGGTTTAAGTTCAGAGAAGTTTCCTCCCTGCTTGCGATTCCGCTTGGCACAGTTCTTTCCTGTTACAACAGAGCGATTAAAAAGCTTAATAAAGCAGTAAATGAAAGCTCTGGCTGATTTTTGGATCTTGGTCTAAGCACTGTCTACAAGGAATGTAGGTGCGTATGAGACTATGACAAGAAAAGAAATGAAGCAATCCTTGAAGAATGCCGTTCTGACAGCTACTCCCGATGTACTGGGCGAGATCCTGGCAGTACAAAATGATTACGCTGTTGTGGAGTTTAAAAAGGAGAGCAAACCCAAATCGCATATCTCCTTTAGAATGGCTAGTTGTGCGATTGCTGCGGCGTTTATGTTGATTATCGGTATCTTCTATATAGTACAGCCTACAGTAGATTCCATCGTCAGCATCGACGTTAACCCTGGTATTGAGCTATCTGTGGATCCTCAGGATACGGTGGTGAAATACAGGGCGCTGAATGAAGACGCCGTAAAAGTTTTGGACGGTATGAACCTGCAAGGGACTGAGTTGGGAGTTGCCACGGATGAAATTATCGATTCGATGATTCACAAAGGGTATTTGTCCCCAGAAAGTCCAGAAAACACAATTCTGATCTCTGTAGCCAATGATGATGCCCAAAAGGCGCAGCGGTTGCAAAACAAGCTTACCACCAGTGTTGACAGCACTTTGAAGCGGAACAATGCGAAAGCAACGATTCTGCAGCAAAATGAATCCTTGACAGACGATGTCAAATCCCTTGCCAAGGAAAACAACATTTCGGTAGGAAAAGCAGATTTTGTAAAAAAACTTGCGGCAACGGACGAAAGTCTGAATACCCAGGACCTCGCTGCCATGTCCATCAAAGAGCTCACCTCTCTGGTAGATATTCATCAGATTGAACTAAGCGGTGTTGTTACAACAGATACCTCTTCTGAAGAGCCGGCGGATAATGATTTTGTATCGGATGGCGACGATATCATTGTCAAAGATCCTCCCCCATCGGAACCGGAATCTGATAACAGCTCGAGCAGTTCTTCTCCGGATAAAAAGCCGGATAAGAAGCCGGGTAGTGACAACGACGACACGGTCAAGGACAGCGGTATCCCTCCGGTAACACCTCCAGAAAGCAGCGAGCCTGCCGAGGAAGAGCCGTCGGAGAACAGCAGTTCGGCAGTAACCAGTGATCCAACAGGTGCCCCCCCTATCGGTGATCCGGATCAAAACGTACTCATAGAGGAAGGCAATATCGGCCCCTATTGTGAGTATTGTGGAAACTTGCTTTCCATCTGTGAAGGCAAATGTGACCAGTCCGAAGGAAAACAGTTTTGTCAAAATTGTGGTCAATTACTTTCTGTTTGCAATGGCGCCTGTACTGAGGCGGTAGAGCCTGTACAGCCATCGTCAGTTGCGGAAGGCAATTTGGGCAAGAATCCTGGCAGCATCGAAGGTGCAGTAATGCAAAAGGGTACATAAAGTACCTCCATAAAGAAGAAGCTATGGTAAGTTTCCATAGCTTCTTCTTTTTTGTACCAAAATCAACAAATGTGGTAATACGATTCCGGCTGAAATCAATGGGTATAGAATTTCAGTTTACAACTAAGGTAATATAAAAACGGGCTCTTCCGCTATGAATCGGAAGAGCTCGTTTTCTGTTTCACTTACCCAAACAGATTTGGGAAAAACTTTGCAAGATATCCCTGAACAAAGATAGCTAGAACGATCAGCGGCAGAATAAACGTCACATAAAAACGAATCCATTTGGGGAACTTCATACCTTTGCCTGTATTGGCCTCTGTAAGGAAATTCTTCCAACCCCAGCCGCCTTTGGATACGCAGAAAAGCAGATACACAAGCGATCCCAATGGAAGCAGGTTATTGCTGACAATAAAATCTTCAATATCCATGATATTACTTCCCGGCCCCATCGGCTGGATACCGCTTAACAGATTGAAGCCCAGAACGCAGGGCAGCGAGAAGATAATGACAATTACAATATTAACCAAAACCGCTTTTTTACGGCTCCAGTTCCACAAATCCAGCGCATAGGAAATAATGTTTTCGAAGACGGCGATGATGGTGGACAGCGCGGCAAAAGACATAAATACAAAGAAGAAGGAACCCCAAATCCTGCCCCCTGCCATGGAGTTAAACACGTTGGGAAGCGTTATGAAAATCAGATTTGGACCGCTGTCCGGGCTCACGCCGAACGCAAAACAGGCGGGAAAAATGATTAATCCGGCAACCAGAGCCACGCCGGTATCCAACAGCGTTACATTGATTGCTTCACCGGCCAGCGACCGTTCTTTTCCGATGTAGCTTCCAAAAATTGCAATGGAACCGATTCCAAGGCTCAATGTAAAGAATGCTTGTCCCATCGCCGCAAAGATCGTATTGGATATACCGTTCTCTGCAAGCTTTCCAAAGTCCGGATACAGATAGAAACGCAAGCCCTCTTGCGCGCCGGGCAGTGTAACCGACCGAATCGCCAACAGGATCATAATGATAAACAAGCTGACCATCATGACCTTGGTTACCTTTTCAACGCCCTTCTGCAGACCAAACGAGCAAATTCCAAAACAAAGTACAACCACAAAGATCATTGCAATTGTCATAATACCAGGGCTCTGTGTGATCTGTTGGAACGCGCCTTGCACTTGGTCTTTATTTAATCCTTCAAAATCTCCGCGCAGCATTTTAATAAAATAAATAAACATCCATCCGCCAATAGTGGTATAGAACATCATTAAAAGATAGTTGCCAAACATTGCAAAGTATTTATGAAGATGCCACTTTGTACCTTTTGGTTCCAATACATCAAACGAAAGCGCCGCACTTTTCTGGCTTGCACGTCCTACGGAAAATTCCATTACCATGATGGGTAAGCCCAGTATTAATAGAAAGAACAAATAAATCAGAACAAAAGCCGCGCCTCCATACTGTCCTGTCACATATGGGAACCTCCAAACGTTTCCCAACCCGATTGCGCAGCCTGCGGATATCAACAGAAATCCAAGCCGCGAAGAGAACTTTTCACGCTGCATGTTAAAACTCCTTTACGCTCCTCATTTTCCCCATTAACCGCATATTCTATGTATCGTCACATTCCGCATCTGCACATGGGGAATTTTATTATATACAATCTTCCCAATGTTATTTTACGAAACAAGCAACTATCTTGTTTCTATACAAAATTTTTCATTGAAGTTTACTATATTACTATGTTACAATAGAGGTAATCTGAGAGGAGGATTCCCATGAAAATATCGACCAAAGGACGTTATGCGCTGCGCTTGATGTTGGAACTGGCAGAGCAGTACGACGCATCCTATATATCCATAAAAGACATTTCCACCCGGCAGGCAATATCCGGTAAATATCTGGAGCAAATCATCGGTCAGCTGACGAAAGCCGGTTATGTCAAAAGTGCAAGAGGCGCTAACGGCGGGTATCACCTGACCAAACCGCCAGAAGCCTATACCGTCGGCATGATTCTAAGACTGGCGGAAGGCAGCCTTTCCCCCGTCGCCTGTCTGGATACACCGGAAAATCCCTGTGCCCGCGCAGATACCTGTGTGACGCTGGAGGTCTGGATGAAGCTGAAGGATGCCATTGACAACGTGGTAGATCACATTACCCTGCAAGACCTTCTGGATCGGAAACATGCGATTGCAGAAAAAGAAAATTGCAGGGACTCTTGACAAATCCTGTAATCTGCGTATAATAGCATTATCCAATAAATTCCTATTATTTTTATAGGATTACTATGTTAAGGAGGGATGCAGCGTGACGACTTATTCTGTAAGGCGACTGCTATGCAGTCGTATGGTGCTGGCTCGAATGTGCCGCTGCATTTCTTTCTGTACTTTTATATGAAAACAGTTGCGTTTTTCCAGTCTCTGAGCGATTTCCGATTGACCTTGCAGAAAATTTTTCTGTTGCGTTCAGAGGTAGAAAATTTGGATTAAATTTAAGAACGAAAGAGTGATTGCAATGAGCCGCACCGATCATAAATGGAAATTTGAAACCTTACAATTGCACGCCGGGCAGGAAACGCCCGATCCGGCGACAGGCGCGCGTTGTGTGCCGATTTATCAGACAACCTCCTATGTATTTCAGGACTCCGCACAGGCTGAAGCGCGCTTTGCTTTAAGCGATCCCGGCAACATTTACTCCCGAATCACCAATCCCACCACCGACGTTTTTGAGCGGCGTATTGCCGCACTGGAAGGCGGCGCCGCAGCCTTGGCAACGGCCTCTGGAGCCGCCGCAATTACATATGCGGTGCAAAACATTGCACAAGCGGGTGACCATATTGTCGCTGCAAACACGCTTTATGGCGGTACTTACAACCTGTTTGCCCACACCCTTCCCTCATTCGGTATTACTACGACCTTTGTCAACCCGGATCAGATTGAAAATTTTGAGCGGGTAATTCAGCCCAACACCAAGGCGTTTTATTTGGAAACCCTGGGCAACCCCAATTGCAGTCTGATTGACATAGAAGCGGTTGCAGCTCTTGCCCACCGCAATGGAGTACCGCTCATTGTAGATAATACCTTTGCAACTCCGTACTTATTCCGCCCCATTGAGCACGGCGCGGATGTTGTAGTCCACTCCGCCACCAAATTCATCGGCGGTCACGGTACATCTGTTGGCGGCGCGATCATCGATTCCGGCCGGTTCGACTGGACCGCCTCGGGGAAATTTCCGTGCCTGACGGAGCCTGATCCCAGTTACCACGGCATTCGTTTTACGGAAGCCTGCGGTTCCGCTGCATATATTACCCGCATTCGTACGGTACTGCTGCGTGATACCGGCGCAACGCTCAGCCCGTTTCATTCCTTCCTGTTTTTGCAGGGACTGGAGACGCTCTCTTTACGTGTGGAACGGCATGTGGAAAACACGGTTCGTGTAGTCGAAGCGCTGCAGAAGCATCCAAAGATTGAACGCGTCAATCATCCCTCTCTGCCGGAAAGCCCTTATCATGCGCTGTACCAGAAGTATTTTCCAAACGGCGGCGGTTCTATCTTTACGGTAGAGATAAAGGGCGGCGCGGAGGAAGCCAAACAGTTTATAGACCGATTGCAGGTTTTCTCTCTGCTGGCCAATGTTGCAGACGTCAAATCCCTGGTCATTCACCCCGCCAGCACCACGCATGCACAGTTGACGGAGGAGGCGCTGCAGCAGTCCGGAATCAAGCCGAACACGGTCCGTCTTTCCATTGGAACGGAGCATATCGACGATTTATTGTACGATTTGGAGCAGGCGTTATCTTGATTTTCCAAAACCTCTGACATAAGATGAAGTGAAATCCGTCGATTCCATGCGGATTTTATTTCATCTTATCTTTATGTATGTTATAATAATTTCATCTGTCTACGAAGCCTGTACAGCTGCAAACGAGACTCTTACAGGCCGAGCGTTCGGTACATAGCTTGATAAACCGTTAAAGAAAGGATGTATTCCATCTTGAAAATAAAAGAATTGCTGCAAAGCGACCGGGTTACCGTATCCTGTGAAATCTTTCCACCTAAAGCTGGCGCGGACATCAGCCGGATTGATGCGGTCGTCCAGAAAATTGCCTCTCTTCATCCGGATTTCATCAGCGTCACCTATGGCGCCGGAGGAAGCACCTCCAAACGCACTCTGGAAATCGCCACAAAAATACAGAGCACCTATCACATTCCGGCACTGGCGCATTTGACCTGCGTGTCCTCCACAAAAGAAGATATTTCCTCCATGCTTGGCACAATGAAAGAAAGTGGGATTGAAAACATCCTGGCACTGCGCGGCGACATTCCTCAGGATTCCGATTTTCCCTCTCCGGCGCAGTATCATTACGCCAGCGAACTGATCCAGGATATCAAAGCGCAGGGGGATTTCTGCATTGGCGGAGCCTGCTACCCGGAGGGCCATGTGGAATGTGAACACAAGGAAGACGACATTGATTTTTTAAAGCGCAAGGTCGACTGCGGCTGCGATTTTCTGACGACGCAGATGTTCTTTGACAACAATGTGCTTTACAATTTTTTATACCGTGTCCTTTCCAAGAAGATCAACGTACCAATTGTCGCGGGCGTTATGCCGGTGATCAACAGCCGGCAGATCAAGCGCTCGTGCGAGTTGTCCGGTACGGCGCTTCCCCCGCGTTTTAAGGCGATCGCCGATAAATTTTCGGACAAACCCAAAGCGATGAAACAGGCCGGAATTGCTTACGCGACGGAACAGATCATCGACCTGATTTCCAACGGCGTCAACCATATCCACCTCTACACCATGAATAATCCGGAAATTGCCGCAGAGATTATGGGCAACCTCTCCGCCATTATCAGGGACGAGGAAGCATGAACATCGACCGGCAGGAAGTCCTGCGATATTTGGGGTATCGTAACACTGATCCGGGCCCGGAGGTGCTGCATCACATCGCGGACTGCACGGAGGAACTGTTGCAGGTGTGCACGCCGCATCACATTTTTCACCGGGAGACTCTGCAGCTTGCCGCACCGGATACGGTGTTGTTCTCCGGAATCACCGTACACAGCAGGAGTTTATACCAGCATCTGACGGGATGTACGGAGATTATCCTCTTCGCCGCCACACTGGGGGCCCCTGTTGATCTGCGGCTGGAGCGCTGCTCCAAGCTCTCGATGAGCCGGGCCGTGATTATGCAGGCGTGTGCGGCGTCCCTGATCGAGTCCTTCTGTGACGAATGCCAGGAACCGATTGCGTCGGAAGCCGCCGCCAAAGGGCTATATCTGCGGCCGCGTTACAGTCCCGGCTACGGGGATTTTGATATTTCGCACCAGCATGATTTTCTGGCGATTCTGGACTGTCCAAAACGCATCGGCCTGACGATGACGGACAGCTTCATGCTGGCCCCTTCCAAATCCGTGACGGCAGTAATCGGTTTAACGGCGGAACAGCAAAGCTGTCACATCGCCAAGTGTATGACCTGCCAGGCAAAAAACTGTCCATTCAGAAAGGGTTGAACCTATGGGAATTTTCGATCAGTTGGGTAAACGTATGCTGTTCTTTGATGGCGCAATGGGAACCATCCTGCAGGAAAACGGGCTGGGCGCCGGAGCGTTGCCAGAGCTTTGGAATCTGCAGAGACCGGAATTGATCCAACAAATCCACCGCTCCTACCTGGAGGCCGGCGCGGATATCATAAAAACCAATACCTTTGGCGCGAACGCAGTAAAACTGCGCGGCTGTGGACATTCCGTTCAGGAAATAATAGAAAGCGCGGTAAACGCCGCAAAAAAGGCTGTGCAAGCCAATGACGGCACAGGGCTGATCGCTTTGGACATCGGCCCTACCGGAAAGCTCCTCCGGCCGCTGGGAGACCTCTCCTTTGAAGACGCATACGCGGCATTTCAGGAAGCTGCTGTCTGCGGGGAGCGCGCGGGAGCGGACCTCATCCTGATTGAGACCATGAGCGACACATATGAAGCGAAAGCGGCACTTCTGGCAGCAAAGGAAAACACATCCCTTCCGGTCTTTGTCACCCTGATATTCGACGAACAGGGAAAGCTGTTGACCGGCGGTAATATTGCGGCTGCAACCGCAACCCTGGAAGGGTTGGGCGCCGACGCGATTGGATTCAATTGTGGCCTCGGCCCGGAACAAATCAAAGAGCTGCTGCCGCAGATGAAATCCTGCTGTTCCATCCCCATGATTGTCAATCCGAATGCAGGGCTTCCCCGCTGTGTCGACGGCAAAACGATTTTTGACGTATCGCCAAATGCATTTGCATCATCCATGGCGGAGCTCGCTTCCATGGGGGCTTGGATCGTCGGCGGATGCTGTGGAACCACGCCAGCTCATATTGCGGCGACTGTACAGGCCTGCAGGGAAATTCCGCCCACGCCGCTGGAAGCACACGAGCTTACAGTGGTTTCTTCCTACTCGCGGGCTGTTTCATTCGGAAATCGTCCCATCCTGATCGGTGAACGCATCAATCCCACGGGAAAATCCCGTTTTAAGCAGGCTCTTCGGGAAAACGACATGGACTATATCCTGCGGGAGGGTATCGCGCAGCAGCAGAGCGGCGCGCATATTCTGGACGTCAACGTGGGTCTGCCGGAAATCAACGAGACCGAAATGATGTGCCGCGCTGTCACAGAGCTGCAAAGCATCATCGATCTTCCCCTGCAGATCGACACCGCCAGCGCAGAGACGATGGAACAGGCGATGCGGATATACAACGGAAAGCCGTTGATCAACTCCGTAAACGGCAAACAGGAGAGCATGCATGCCATTTTCCCATTGGTTAAAAAATACGGCGGCGTTGTAATCGCCCTTACGCTGGATGAAAGCGGCATTCCGGAAACGGCGGAAGGACGCTTGGCAATCGCTCAAAAAATTGTCGATACCGCCGCGTCTTATGGAATCAAGAAAAAGGACATTATTGTGGACGTGCTCGCTATGACGATCAGTGCGGGGCAAGGGGCCGCCGCCGTCACGCTGGATTCCCTGCGCCTGGTGCGTGAGCGGCTGGGGCTGTACACCTCCCTGGGCGTATCCAATATTTCCTTTGGTTTACCACAGCGGGAAACCATTAATGCGGCGTTTTTTACAATGGCGCTGCAAAACGGTCTGAGCGCCGCTATCATTAATCCAAATTCCCAGGCGATGCGAAGGTCGTACGACGCATATTGTGCGCTCAGCGGCTGCGATGCGCAATGTATGGACTATATTGCCCGCTATTCTCAGCAGCCTGCAGAAACAGCCCCCAAAACCGCAGCACAGATGACATTATCGCAGGCAATTGTCAGCGGCCTGAAGGAAAGCGCGCACAGTGCGGCACAGGAGCTGCTGCAAACAAAAGAGCCGCTTGTTATCATCAGCGAGGAGCTGATTCCGGCGCTCGATCGGGTGGGGAAAGATTTTGAAAAGGGAACGCTGTTCCTCCCCCAGCTTTTAATGAGCGCAGATGCGGCAAAAGCCGCATTTGAGGTCATCCGGGCACAGATGGATTCGTCCGGTTCCGAATCGCAAGTAAAAAGGGATAAAATTGTTTTGGCAACCGTCAAGGGGGACATCCACGACATCGGCAAGAATATCGTGAAGGTTTTGCTGGAAAACTACAGCTACGACATCATCGACCTTGGCAAAGATGTGCCGCCTGAAAAAGTAGTAGAAGCGGTAAAGGAACACCGCGTCAAGCTGGTGGGCCTCAGCGCCCTGATGACGACCACCGTGGTAAGCATGGAGGAAACCATCCGGATACTGCGGAAGGAAACGCCCTCCTGCAAAGTCATGGTCGGCGGCGCGGTGTTGACGCAGGAATATGCAGATATGATCCATGCGGACCGCTATGTGAAAGACGCGATGGATTCGGTACGCTATGCACATGAGCTCTTTGGGGAATAAATAAAGCCGCCGGCTTCCGCCAGAGGCTTTCTATCAGAAAAACCGTCTGATCGGTAGATCAGGCGGTTTTTCTTTTCTCTATTTAATAGGCCGCGCTTAATGGGTTTAACACACCATACGCTTTGTTTTCTATATCTTCAATGTAGGGGATTGCTTTTCCCGCCCCAAGCGCCACGCAAATATCCGGCTCATCTGCAATGTGGACCGGCATCTTCGCCTTTTTGGAAATCAGACGGTCAAATCCGTAGAGCTGTGAAGAGCCGCCCGACAGGATAATACCGTCCGTGTAGACGTCGCCCATCAGTTCCGGCGGCGTTTTCTCCAGCATTTCCTGTACCGTCCGGATAATGGCCATGGCAGGCTCAATCAGCGCCTCCAGCATCTCGTCGCAGGAAATGTCCGCCCACTGCGGCAGGCCCGTCATTGCGTTCCGGCCCTTGACACGGTGTTTAACCATTTCCTTGCGCGGATACACGCAGCCAATCGCAATTTTTACTTCCTCCGCCATGCGTTTGCCAATAATCAGGTTATACTTCCTGCGGATATATTTTATGATTGCTTCATCAAACGTATTGCCAGCCGTTTTGATGGAGCGGGAAATTGCAATACCGCTGAGGGAAAGCACCGCCATATCCGTCGTACCGCCGCCAATATCCACAATCAGTGTTCCGTGCGGCGTTGAAATATCCACGCCCGCTCCCATCGCCGCCGCAACCGGTTCTTCGATCAGGCAGATTTTTCGCACGCCTGCGGCACTGATCACATCCACGACCGCACGCTTTTCCACCTCTGTAATCAGCGAAGGGACGCTGACCACCACGCGTGGCATAAACACCTTGCTGCCGCTGATTTTTTTAATGTAATGGCCGATCAGGTATTGCGCCATGTCAAAATTTGAAATGACGCCGTTACAGAGCGGCTGCACAACATCGATGCGGTCCGAGGTACGCCCCACCATTGCATAAGCTTCTTTGCCAATGGCAACCACTTCTTCGGTTTCCACATTAAACGCGACTGCGGAGGGCTCTTTTAAAATAATCCCTTTTCCATCCAGATAGATTTTTGTTGTGGATGTTCCCAGGTCTATTGCAATGTCTGTTCCAAGCATTAACAATCACTTCCAATCAAAATCCCATATATTCTATACCCCTACTGACTATTGTACACGAGTAGGCTTTTATTATAATGCATCCGTAAAAAGTTTTCAACAAACATCTTATTGCACCACGGCGATTACCGCACATAAGACAGACGCCGCTCCATGGCACAGCAGAACATCCGCACATTCCTGCAACGTCGCTCCGGTCGTCATAATGTCGTCGATCAAAAGGATCCGCTTTCCCGTTATTTCTTCGCCCGGCAGAAACCGATACACACCACGGACGTTCTTCGCCCTGTTCCGGCGGTCCAGCTCGTGTTGAATCCTGTTTTCTTTATACTTTTCCAGTATGACCCGATATGGCAGTTTCAAAAGCTGTGCGGCCTCTTTTGCCACCAGCGCGGACTGGTTGTAGCCCCGCGCACGCATGCGGCGTTTGGAAAGCGGCACCGCTGTTACCACATCTACCCGGCTCAAAAACTTCTGTTCCGCCAGTTCCTCACAGATTCCTTTTGCATAGACCGGCGCATGCTCCCGGCATCCGTAAAATTTAAAGCGCAGGATAGATTCCCGAACTTTTCCCTCATAGAGATACGGCGCCACGCACCACATGGCCTTTCCGCCGGCGCTTTCATTCAAACGGCTGAGCCTGTGGACGCGCTGGACTTCCCTGGCACACGCTTCACAGATCGGACAGCCGGGATACGTCACCTCGTCACAAAACACACAGTGTGGTGGAAACAGCATATGGAGCAGCATGGAAAAGAACGACCCATGTCCTGTTTTCTTCGCATTTTTAAAGTGTTTCACAGGATCAACCCTTGTTGCAGCTCCTCTTCACCGGTGAGGAAGGAAAGCAGCCCAGAATACCGTCTGGTTTTCCGGGCATTTGCCACCATTGCCTGTACCGTTCTCTGCGTGCCAACCAATACCAACAGGGTTTTGGCGCGCGTAATGGCAGTATAAAGCAGGTTGCGGTAACAAAGCTGCGGCGGCCCGGAAAACATGGGGATTACCACAGCCGGAAACTCGTTGCCCTGGCTTTTGTGCACCGTCATCGCATAGGCCAGCTCCAGTTCGGCCGCCGCCTCAAACTCATATAAAACCAGACGGTCGTCGTCCATCAGGACCGTGAGTACGGAAGCGTTGCGGTCAATATCATATAGAATTCCCATATCGCCATTGAATACGCCCTCCCCCGTGGTTCCGTCCGATTTGTTCCAGGTAAGATCGTAATTGTTCTTAACCTGCATGACCTTATCGCCCTCCCGGAACAGGACGCCGTTGATCATCGCCTCTTTTTTCTTTTTATCCGGCGGATTCAGCACCGCCTGTAACCGCCGGTTCATCTCGTTGGTGCCCAGCTCTCCCTTCCTGCCCGGGCACAGGACCTGGATGTCCGTCATGGGGGAATAGCCGTAGCTGGCGGGAAGACGGCGGTTGCACAGGTCCACAATGGTGGATGAAATCTCCTGCGCGTCGTTGAACGGAAGGAAAAAGAAATCGCTGGAATGCACGCGAAGCTCCGGCATCTCCCCGGATACGATCCGATGCGCATTGGTCACGATCAGGCTCTCCATGGACTGCCGGAAAATCTCATTCAGGCGCACCACCGGGAACCGCTCGGAAGCGATCAAATCGCCCAGGATATTGCCGGGGCCCACACTCGGCAGCTGGTCGCTGTCCCCCACCAGAATCAGACGGCAGCCCAGCGGCAAAGCCCGCAAAACCGCTTCAAAAACCGTGACGTCCACCATGGAAAGCTCGTCTATTACCAGGACGTCGCAGTCCAGCGCGTTTTTCTCGTTGCGGGAAAAGACGGGGACGTCGTTGTCGTCCCACTCCACCTGCAGCAAACGGTGCAGTGTCTTGGCTTCTTTTCCGGTCAAATCCGCCATTCGTTTTGCCGCGCGCCCCGTGGGGGCCGCCAGCAAAACCTTTTCACCCTTCATTTCCAGAATCCGGATAATTGCGTGCAGCGTGGTTGTTTTACCCGTGCCGGGACCGCCCGTCAAAATCAGCATGCCCTTGGACAGCGCCTCTTTGATTGCCAGCTTTTGCAGCGCGGCGTATTGGATCCCGCACTCCCGTTCCATAGCGGAAACATATTGGTCGATTCCCACAATCGGCGGCGCGGGATAGCATAGCAGCATCTGCATCCGTCCCGCGATATACACCTCTGAACGGTGCAGTTTCGGGATGAAAATAAACTCCTTGCCCTTAAGCGGCTGAGACAGCACGGAGCCGTCCTGCTTGAGCTGCTCCAGCGCCTCTTCCGTCAGGGAAACTTCCACTCCCAGCATGCCGGAAGCCGCTGTAATCAACTTTTCCGCAGGCAGGCAGGTATGTCCATTATTGACGTTGTGTTTTAAAACAAATACAATCCCCGCGCGCAGGCGGCACAGATCATCCTGCGGACGCTCCATAGACGCCGCAATGTCGTCCACCCGGCTGAATTCAATATTTAACCCTTCTTCGCAGAGGCAGTACGGGTTTTCCTGCACGCGGTCCGCAGCCTGAGCGCCGAACTGCTTCCAGATGCGCACCGCCTCCTCCGGCGTAATGCCATAACTGCTGAAATAAAGCATCATTTCCCGGATACCGTGCGCGCGCTGAAACTCCTCTCCGATTTTCAGGGCCTTGGACTTTGTAATTCCTTTGATCGTACACAGGCGCTGCGGTTCGTTTTCCAAAATGTGCAGCGTGTTGTCCCCAAAGGTATCGACAATGCGGGCGGCAGTTGCCGCCCCCACGCCCTTGATTGCGCCGGAAGACAGATATTTCAACATGGCGGCCGCTGTGGCCGGCTTGGAACGCTCGAACGTCTCCACCTTAAACTGCGTGCCAAAGGTGGGATGGCTGCTCCAATTGCCGATCACGCGCAGCTCTTCGCCTGCGCTGACCCACGGCATGGTCCCCACCACGGTGACCAGCTCTTCCCCGTTGTTCATTTCCAAAACGGTATATCCATTCTTTTCATTTCGGAAGACAATCCGGTCGATCGACCCGGTCATCTCCAAAAGCGTCTCTTTATGCATCCTCAAAATCCTTCCGGCGCAGCGGGCTCCTGCCTGATACGTCCCCATGTTTTTATAAGGTTCTCTAAAACTTTAGTATAATCGATTTTCTATGTATTTGCAAACTCTTGTGCGATCCTCTCCGCAGCTTCTTCTGGCTGATACAGTTCCATGCCGGGGATTTCCTCACAGATCATCGTGCAAATTTCTTTTGTTTCCTCATCCATTCCCCGGTCAATGCAGACAACTTCTTTTTCCTGTGTTCCACCGAACCACCGCAATTTTTCAACTGCATTTTTCAGCGCGATTTCTGCTTCTTCATCATGTCCTTTGAAGGAGAGTACCCAGTAAATCTTTCCGCTGTTCTTAGTGCGGAGCAGCCAGAAGAAAAAGGACCGGAACAGCTCCATGACGCCGACAATCGCCAGCAGAACCAATATAACTTTGAAAAACAGTCCCCACATAAAAAATCACCTCACCACATTCTATGTGGCAAGGTGATTTCCGCGCATGAAATTTATAAACAAACCTTATTGTAGCGCCGCTTTCAGCGCATCCACCTTGTCCCTCTGTTCCCAGGGCAGGTTCAGCTCTTCGCGGCCGATCTGTCCATAGTTGGCAATCTGCCGGTAAATCGGCCTGCAGAGGTCAAAATTGCGGATGATCGCCGCAGGACGCAGATCGAATACCTTGCGCACCGCATTCTCCAGCTGCTCGCTGGTATAAGCGGACGTTCCGTAGGTATCCACTGCGATGGAGATCGGATGCGCTACGCCGATCGCATAGG
The DNA here is from genome assembly GCF_015667585.1 of Clostridium sp. D33t1_170424_F3. Classification (GTDB taxonomy): domain Bacteria; phylum Bacillota; class Clostridia; order Oscillospirales; family Acutalibacteraceae; genus Anaeromassilibacillus. The sequence goes on from NZ_JADPEG010000001.1 coordinate 82,280, forward strand.
CCAGCTGTACCTCGCACTTTTTCGCCAGGCCCGCCGCAACGATATTTTTCGCCACATAGCGCGCCGCATAAGCGCCGGAGCGGTCCACCTTGGTCGGATCCTTGCCGGAGAACGCGCCGCCGCCGTGACGTCCATAGCCGCCGTACGTGTCCACGATGATCTTCCTGCCGGTCAAGCCCGTATCGCCAGCCGGTCCGCCTACCACAAAGCGCCCTGTGGGGTTAATATAATACTTGGTGCGCTCATCCAGCCATTTTTCCGGAATGGCTTTTTTAATCACATGTTCCAGCACATCTGCACGGATCACTTCCAGAGAAACGTCCGGGCTGTGCTGGGTAGAAAGAACAACCGTGTCGACGCGCACTGGGGCGCCGTCTTCGTATTCGATCGTCACCTGAGCCTTGCCGTCGGGACGCAGGTACGGAAATTGGCCGTTCTTCCGCACTTCGCTCAGACGCTTGCAGACCTTGTGTGCCAATGAGATCGCCAGCGGCATCAGCTCCGGCGTTTCATCGCACGCAAAACCAAACATCATCCCCTGGTCCCCCGCGCCGATCTGGTCGAACTCGTCCTGCCCTTCACCGTTTTGCACCTCATAGGACGCATTAACGCCCATTGCAATATCCGGAGACTGCACGTCGATAGACGTGATTACGCCGCAGGTATTGCCGTCAAAACCATAACGGTTGCTTTTGTATCCCACATCGATCGCCACCTCGCGCGCAATCGACGCGATGTCCACGTAACAGTCGGTGGAAATTTCCCCCATAATGTGCAGCATCCCCGTGGTGGCGGTTACCTCACAGGCCACATGCGCCTTTGGGTCTTTCTCCAGAATTGCATCCAGAACCGCATCGGAAATCTGGTCGCACAGCTTGTCCGGATGTCCTTCCGTCACCGATTCGGATGAAAAGAAATATTTTGCCATACTATAAAACCTCCTGATATTCTGCCATATGTCCCAGCTGAGTTCCTAAATTGACTTCTGCATCTAAAAAAGCCGCCCGGAAACCGAGCGGCTTATCAGCAACCTCATCTTTCGGTTTACCCGCAGGATTTAGCACCTTGCCGTTACAGCAGGTTGCCGGACATCACAGGGCCTGTTCCCTCCGTCGCTCTTGATAAGGACATATTCAGTTGATGGTATTTACTATAACATAAACGATCATCCGTGTAAATGTGCAAATGTAGGAAATATTCCTATTCCATTCGACAAAAAATCAGATGCTTTGCACTTACTGCTGCCCGACCATACTTTTATTCCGGCGTACAAACGGCTGCAGCGCCTTAAACAAAACACCCGTGATCACACAGTTCAGAGACGCTTTGATCAGATTAAACGGGATAATTACCGGAAGGATCATATCTATGATTGCCTGCATCGGGACGCCCTGGAAATACCCGGTCAGCAGCAAGTTCATCGGGATCATCATGGCGGTCATCCCCAGGGTTCCCAGTACCATCCCCAGAATCGTTTCACCGGTTTTATGATGCCAGCGCGAGAACTGCCCGACCAATACCACCAATACGCCGGAAGCTACAACATGCATAACGAGGCCCACCCAACCGTCGCCGCCCAGCAGAAACGCCTGCACGAGGGAAACGACAAACAGGATCACCAACCCCGGGATGGTACCGAACAGCAAGGTACCCATCAGAATCGGGACGTCTGCCATATCATATTTCATAAACGGTGCCGCCGGAATGAGCGGAAACTGCGTCACCGTGACGAGGACCAGCGCAATGGCCGCTAACATGCCCATCTGCGCCATACGGACAATTTGCGATTTGGTGTTTGTTTTCATAGAAACCTCTCCTTTTGTTGGGCTGTCTACGAAAAAAGCCCCGTGACAAATCATCACGGGGCAGTATACGCAAAAATGCGCGGTTCTTCTTCCATCCGGACTATACCGTCGGCTTTGGGATCTCACCAAAATCAGCTTACGCTCGCGGGCTCATCGGCTGACGCCGTATTACCGCCGGTGGGGAATCTCACCCCGCCCCGAAGACAGCTCTTAAATTGTTAATATTATAACATGCACGATTTTTCCTGTCAATCGTTTGTCAAATATTTTTTAGGGATATTGTGGTCTACGATATTCTGAATGTATGAAAGGCTGAAATTGGGCGTATTTGCCTTTACTCCATGGGAAGAAGCCAGCTCCTCCGTATATACGGAGAGCGGATAGATTGTAATATTCTGAAAATTTTTGCCGTAATGTGTTACAATGGGCTCAAAGTGCATATCGGTAAATACCGTCTTCCCTGTTTCAAAATCCTTGGTCATCGTGACGCGCAGCATGCCTGCGACCATGTTCAGCCCGTCCGCCTGTGCGGAAACGAAATTTCCCAGGGCATAAACAACCGGACACTCCGTCCCGTCCGCACGCTTCAAAACCGTGAGCGGTTGGAGCGTATGTGCGTGGTTGCCAAAAATGATATCGGCGCCCCAATCCACCATTTGCTGTGCCAGATCTGTTTGCTTCTGGGTCGGCTTATGCGTATATTCGTTTCCCCAATGGACGGAAACAACGACGACGTCCGCCATAGATTTTGCTTTTTTTATCATGCTTTCCAGAAGTTCTGTTTCACTCGTCAAGAGGATATGGTATGGGGTCTCCTTCGGAAGCTGGAGGCCGTTGGTCATTTCAGTTACGCCAATGTGCGCCGTCTTAATGCCGTTCACCTCCACCAACCGGATATTTTCCATATCCGCGTCGCTTTGGTAGGCGCCGACCACTGGAATGCTTTTGGAGTTCCAATAGTCCAGTGTCGCTTTGACGCCTTGTTCCCCTTTATCCAGTATATGATTGTTCGCGTGGTTGATCACATCAAAGCCAATTTTAATCAACTCGTCTCCCACTTCGGTCGGCGAATTAAAGCGGGGATAACCGGAGGGAGTCAAAATGTCACCGGCCAGCGGCGTTTCCTGATTGATGACAGCAATATCCGCTTCTTGTATGTACGGGGCCACGTGCTGGTACACCGGGGAAAAATCATACCCCTTTCCCCCTGTCCGTTTTGCCGCCTGTTTATAAATCCCGTCGTGAATCAGGTTGTCCCCCACGCCCAAAATCGTAATAGTGGCCGGCGGGACTTTTTCTGGCGGCGAGGATGAGATTGCCTCCGGTACGGAGGAAGCGGCCTCTGAGGATTCTGTTAGAGAGCTGCTGGGCGCCTCGTCAGTGTTCCGAACCTGCAGAGTTCCAGCCAAAGAATAAACGGACAGTGCACAGAAAAGCAGCGCCAGCCCCGCAACAAAAACATGCAGTAAAATGGAAGGTACCCGTTTTTTCATCGGGACTTTTTTGTATCTTCTTGCTTTTTTCATCATGGATCCCTCGTTTAATCTCTTTATCCTAAGTAAATTATTTTTAGTATACTATAAAACATTCTTTTTTTCTATATTAGTAACAGAACTGTAAAAATGCCGTTTCCTTTACATATTTAAAAGCGAGCTGTCTCACAATTGGCAGAAAACACAAAAATCAGCTAAATAAGAGTCATTCCCTCCGCCGGAGACGGAGGGAATGACTCTTATTCTGTCAACATTTTCAAAAAAGCGCATTACAATATAGCCATCTCGCTCAGCACGGATACTTTAAGTTTTCTTCCGTCCAACCGGCAATCACGGGCAGGAATTCCTGCGCTTCTTTTTTGGCGCCGGCAAGGTCATGTTCCAGATAATTGCCGCACTCTACGGCAGTAGTTCCGGGAACTACCCCTTCAAAATCCGCAATTTGCTGAAACACCTGCTGGATCAGCAGGATCACGTCCGATTCTTTCATGTCTCGAACCAAAAAATAACAGCCGGTGCGGCAGCCCATCGGCCCAAAATAAATAACATGGTCTTTCCACTGGGAATTGCGCGCAAAGGTTGCAAAGAGGTGTTCCAACGTGTGCAGTGCCGCGTTCTCCAAAAATGGCGGCACATTGGGGCGTCGCATCCGAATATCGTACGTCACGATGTCCCCATCGATTCGGGAAACATAAATCCCAGGTACCAGTTTGTCGTGATCAATGCAAAAGCTTGCAATTCGATCCATGATGATTCACTCCTCGTTTCTTATTCAAACGGTATATTTTCCGTCATTACTATCGGGTCGGCACCTGCCAGAAAGTCGGCGATCAGCTTTTGCGCATCCAGCACCGACTGTTCGTACAAATCAAAAAAGCTTTCCTTACGGACCGCTTCGCTGTGCTGCGGCCAGCTCCAATCCTGAAGCAGCACATTCGCATAGTCAAAGGTATCCCCTTCACTGACCGGCCGCATATGACAGGAATAGGTATGTTTCCCACCGTGCCTTCTTTCCCAGCGCTCCACCAGCGACTTTTTTAAGCTTGTCCTGTCGTTCAGCCAGCCAAAGACAGCTCTGGCGTCGTCGGCAGCCTGAATCAAAAGGGATTCCTTGCCGGAAATCCCGTAGAGTCTTTCCAGCAAAAACGCATAAAGCTCCGCAATTTTTCGCTGTACGGACGGATTCTTAGGCAATGCTTTTTTCAGATTAAATTCCATTGGCAGGGAAGCCGCCTCATAGCGCAGAATAATACTGTCCAGCGCCGATTCCACCTGATGGTGGGCAATTTCCAGATCCTGTCCCGGTTCTATTTTAAGCAGCCGTTCCGCTTGACAGTAAATGAAGGGATGGCATATACAATCTGCCGCATAATGGCAAAGAAACCCCATGCAATAAGCGGCAATAGCCGCGTCATGATGTAGTTTGCAATACTCCTGCAAACAGGTAAAAATATGGGCAGGCGGCTCCTGATGCAGCTTTTCGCCGTACTCCGCCAAGGAGTCCCCTTTCTTCCAGAGCAGTCCCCTGTGGCAGAACAGAAAATCCGGTCCCTGCGCTCCCCACAAAAAGGCGTCTTCCGGTATCTCCTGCTTTGGTTTGGCTTCTTCCAAAGCCCGTTTCGCATGGTAGTAATGCGTAATTGCAGCTGGCATACGGTTCCACTCCTTCGATACCATTGGGCAAAAAATAAGAGATACTTGCGTATCTCTTATTTTAACACAGCAGTATTTCGTTTTAAAGCACCTTGGACAAAAAGTCTCTCAGGCGCGGGTTTTTGGGATTGTCAAAAAATTCGGCCGGCTTGGCTTCTTCCAGAACCTGTCCATCGTCCATGAACAAGATGCGGGTGGCAACCTCGCGCGCAAAATTCATTTCGTGCGTGACAACCACCATGGTCATCCCCTCGTTGGCCAGTTCCTTCATCACCTGCAGAACTTCTCCGACCATTTCGGGATCCAACGCGCTGGTCGGCTCATCAAAGAGCATCACGTCCGGTTCCATCGCCAGCGCGCGCACAATGGCAATGCGCTGCTTCTGGCCGCCGGAAAGCTGCGCCGGATACGCCTGCGCCTTATCCGCCAGTCCAATCCGGTTTAGAAGCTGAATGGCTTTTTCATCCGCCTCTTTTTGCGTCTTGAGCTTCAACGTGATCGGGGCCAGAGTAATGTTCTGCTGCACCGTGAGATGCGGAAACAAATTGAAATGCTGGAATACCATTCCCATCTTCCGGCGGAGCTGGTCCACGTTGCAGGCAGGCGCGTTGATCTGTCTTCCTTCAAACCAGACCTCGCCGCCGGTCGGCATCTCCAACAAATTCAGGCAGCGCAGAAACGTACTTTTTCCGGAACCTGAGGGGCCAACCACAACGACCTTTTCGCCCTTCTGAATCTCCTGGTTGATTCCCTTGAGGACCAGAATATCTCCTCCCTCGGTATGGAAGGTTTTCTCCAGATTCTTAACGCTTATCACTCTTGCGCAGCCTCCTTTCCAAGCCGGACAGGCAGGAAGTCAACAGAATTACCAGAACCAGATAAATGCCCGCTACCAGGAACAGCGGCAGGAACGCGTCATATGTAATACTGCGAATAATGTCTCCGCCCTTGGTCAGATCCTGCACGCCGACATAACCGGCGATGGATGTTTCTTTTAAAAGAGCAATAAACTCGTTAAAAATGGCAGGTGCGACATTTTTCAGCGCCTGTGGAAAAACAATCTTAATCATTGTGGTGCGGTTGCTCAGGCCAAGCGAGCGGCCCGCCTCAATCTGCCCGCGATCCACCGACTGGATACCGCTGCGGATTACCTCCGCAACATATGCGCCCGAGTTGATACCGAACGCCAGCATCGCCACCAGCAGCGTCTCGCCGCTGGAAAGAATCAGGTACACCATAATCATCAACTGTACGACGACAGGCGTGCCGCGGATGACGGTCAGGTACAGCCCGCAAATCCCATTTAAAACGCGCAGCTTCTTAGGATTATTCTGGTGTGTGATGCGAACCAACGCGACCACTGTTCCCAGCACAACGCCGATCACTACTGCGACCAGCGTCAGCAAAACGGTATTGCCCAAACCGCGGATGATGTACTGGTAGCGGTCCTTCAGGATAAAGTCGTCGTAAAACTGCTGCCCCAGGTCCGAGAAAAAGGACAGCGGAACCGATGCAAAAAGCGTATTCATGCAAGCCTCCCCGTGATATAGAAACAGGCAGGAAGGCGCAAAAGCCCTCCTGCTCTCTGTTTATCGTTCCGTATTATTCTTCAGCGATGTATTTACTGACGATCTCGTCCAGTTCGCCGCTTTCCTTCATCTCGCTGATAACAGCGTTGATTTCCTTCTGCAGATCCGCACTGCCCTTGGGCATTGCAATCGCATATTCCTCTTCCGTCAGAGATTCATCCAGCTTCTGAATTTTATCGGCGTTTTTCTCCACCAGCTTCTTGGCCGGGAAGTCGTCGATGACAACCGCGTCGATACGGCCCGCGATCAAGTCGGAAACCGCTTCCATGCCCTTGCTGTAACGCTTAACCTCCGCTACCTCGATGTCGTTCGCACCGTCTTCGTTGGTGCAATACTTATCGCCTGTTGTGCCCAGCTGTACGCCCACTTTCTTGCCGTTGAGATCACCACGGGAAACAATGCCGCTGTCATTCATGACAATAATTGCCTGAGAAGCATTGAAATACGGACTGGAGAAGTCAACGTTCTTTCTTCTGTCCTCATCCGCCGTCATACCCGCGGCAACAATATCTGCCTTGCCGGACTGAAGCGCTGTGATCAGCGTGTCAAACGCGATGTCGCTGATTTCCAGCTCCACGCCGAGACGGTCCGCTATCTTCTGGGAAATTTCAACGTCGATGCCAACAACAGCGTCGCCGTCCTTAAACTCAAACGGTTCAAACTCCGCGTTGGTCGCCATGACCAGCTTGCCGGATTTCTGGATGTCGCCAACGGATTTGACTTTGTTGCCGCAGGCTGCCATTGGGACCATCATTGCGGCCACCAACAAAAAGGCCACGAGTTTCTTCATTTTTTTCATGATTCTTACCCCCATCATTATATTTCACGATGCAATATCTGTATTGTACCGTATGAATATACAAAATTCAAGTATATTTATACAATACAATAAAGTTTATGAAAGCTTCCAATTTAAATTGATTTACCGAAAAACGCTTGTGCATCCTGCGGACAAAAATCGACAAGCAACCGCCTCATGTCCTCCGGAAGCGGTGCAAAAAGGCGATACTTCTCACCGGTGACCGGGTGACAAAAAGCTATTTCCCCACAGTGAAGCGCCTGGCGCTGAATGCGCTCCAGACTGCCCCCATACATATCATCCCCTGCGAGCGGATGCTGCAGGTGCGCCATATGGACACGGATCTGATGTGTACGGCCTGTTTCAATCCGCACCTTTAAAAGCGTGTGTGTTTCACTGTTTGAAATGGCTTTCCAGTGCGTCATAGCCGGTACTCCGTCCGGAACGATGGCGCGCTGGATGGAATGTCCTGGACACAGGCCGATAGGCCCGATCTCTGTTGCATTGCCATGTAAAACACCCTCACAGACGGCAAAGTACACTTTATGCACACCCTTCGCCAGCCGGGCCGCAGCAAAAGCGTTCTTTGCCAACAGCATTACGCCGGTCGTGTCCTTATCCAGCCGGTAAACCGGGCGGATCGAAACCCGTTCTCCTTTGCCCTGGAAATAAGCTGCAACCGCATTGGCCAAACTGTCGCGATCGTGCCCCGGCGACGGATGAACCGGCATACCGGCAGGTTTATCCACAACCAGGAGATCTGCGTCCTCATATAGAAGCCGAAGCGGAATTTCTGCCGGCGGCAGTTCCTTCCTGTCCTCCGGAAGCCGGAGCTTTACGACGTCTCCCATATGCAGTGTTTCCAGCACAGTTGCACGCGTGTCATTGACTGTAATCCCATGCGGCTCCTTTTTCAGCGCTGTTAAAAGCCGCGCTGAAACGCTGCAATATCCGCGCAAAAAACCCTTTAGACGAACGCCGTTGTATCCTTCCGGAACGGTAAACTGTAATTCTCTCATTTGTTTCACCGCATAAAAAGGGCGGCTGCGCAAAGTCTTGTGTACGCAGCCGCATCCATTCAGCGACTTATTTTACTTCGACCGTCCAGCCGAACGTATCCGGGATCTTGCCCCACTGGATACCGGTCAGCGTGTCATAGAGACGCTGAGACAGTGCGCCGATTTCTCCGTTGTTGATGTTCATAATGTCGTCGCCCCATTTCAGATGGCCGATCGGAGAGACGACCGCCGCCGTACCGGTGCCGAACGCTTCCTTCAACCGTCCATCTTTAGCGGCCGCTGCGATCTCATCGATGGAAATACGGCGTTCCGTTACCTTAACACCCCAGGACTGCAGCAATTCAATGCAGGACATGCGGGTGATTCCGGGCAGAATGGAGCCCTGCAACTCCGGTGTGACCACTTCGTCGTCAATCATGAAGAATACGTTCATTGTGCCGACTTCTTCCACATATTTGCGCTCTACGCCGTCCAGCCAAAGCACCTGCGTATAATCCTGCTTTTCCGCCTCATCCTGCGCTTTCAGGGAAGCCGCATAGTTACCCGCGGTTTTCGTGTAGCCCATGCCGCCGCGCACTGCGCGCACATAATTCTTCTCTACGTAAATTTTAACCGGATCGAGTCCTTCCGGATAATACGCGCCAACCGGGCAGCAGATGACCATAAACAGCAGATGCTGCGCCGGGTGCACGCCGATGTGCGGATCGACGCCGATGATAAACGGACGGATGTACAGAGAGGTGCCCTCTTCCGCAGGAACCCAATCCTTTTCCACAGAGACAAGCTTTTCAATTGCCTGTTCCGCAAGTTCTTCGTCGATCAGCGGGATGCACAGACGGTCGTTGGAGGTGTTCAGACGAGCCATATTTTTATCCGGGCGGAACAGCAAAATGCGGCCGTCCTGCGCACGGTAAGCCTTCATGCCCTCAAAAACGGATTGGCCATAATGCAAACACATTGCCGCCGGTTCCATCTCAATCGGACCATACGGAACGATGCGCGGATCGTGCCATCCCTGGCCCTCGTCGTAATTCATCAGGAACATGTGGTCGGTAAACATGGTGCCGAACGGCAGCGGCGCTCCCGGAGCCGGTTTCTGTTTGGGGTTCTTCGTTTGTTCTACTCTGATTTCCTGCATTTGAAAGCCCTCTTTCTGATTATTCCCGTCTATTGTATCATCATTTATTTCCCATTTCAAGCTGTTACCCTTCTAAAGTGACTGCAAACTTCGACAAACTTCCCTTAATGGTTCCGCAATCCTTTGGGATAGCGATTTTTCAGTCGGCCGTTTGAGCATTTGCCAAAACCGGTCAAAACACCGTCGATTGCCACCCCGGTATAACCTTTACAGGACTCCGGCGCCTCCAGCTCTTCCCCGTGCAAAAAGGCGGCGGCTTCTTTGGAATCATGCGGAAACGACAGTACAGATACAAGTTCAGCCGGCTTTGCCGCCATAAACGCCGCGTGTGCCGGTTCCACCCGCTGTTTCTTTTCTCCCAGCAAAACGCCGGCCCGGAGCACATTCAGCCCTTCCGTACAGGGCAGTCCTTCCGGCATCAGGAGCAAGTTGGCGTTGATCTGCTGAACAATTCCCTCCGGCGGTTTTTTAAAAATCCATTTGCTGCACTCCAACGCATCTTTTGATTCTTTTTGATACAAGTAGCCAGGAGGTGCACAATCGTTTGCAGACAACCGACGCAGACGGGCGACAAAGTGCCCCTCTCCGCCATCCATGGGAAAAATCCGCCGCGTTTGCGGAAGCGTGCCGGGCCTTCCAAAGGAGGCACCGCAATCCAGCAGTTCAAAATCACGATTTTGCTGTAAAAAGGCGGTGACAACGTCTTCGTTCTCCTCCTGCGAAAATGTACAGGTGGAATAAACCAAAATCCCGCCCTCTTTTAAAGCCTGTGAAGCACTGTTCAAAATGGCAAGCTGGCGGGCGGCGCAGGAAGCCACATGCTCTGGACTCCACTCTTCAACGGCGCGTGTATCCCGGCGGAACATGCCCTCCCCAGAGCAGGGCGCATCCACCAAAACCTTGTCAAAAAACCCCGCAAGCCGTTCGCAAAGCACGTCCGGGCGGCACGAAGAAACCGCCACATTACGCACGCCCATCCGCTCAATATTGGATAGCAGGACATTTGCCCGACTTTTTATAATCTCATTGCTCCACAACAGCCCCTTTCCCATCAACAGGGCGGCGATTTGTGTGGATTTCCCGCCTGGAGCCGCACATAGATCCAGCACGCGTTCTCCCGGCAGAGGATCCAGAACCGTCACTGCGGAAGCTGCGGAAGGCTCTTGCGAATAGAAAGCGCCTGCGTGGTGCATCGGCAGTACCCCCAGCTTGTCCACGCCCTCTGGCGCATAATAGGAAAGCCTGGAAAACGGCGTGGGTAAAACCGCAAACGGCAAAGAGCGCAGCAGCGTTGCCTCGTCGCATTTCAATGGGTTTAAACGTACGCCACGCAAATGCGATTTTCCGTAACAAGCTAAAAACAATGCATATTCTTTTCCTAAAAAGGATTCCATCCTCGATAAAAACGCTTGTGGTAAAGCTGTCAAAGCGAAATCCTCCATTTTAAAAATTTCATTTGTATTTCGAATAACGGGACAATCTATGTGCAATAATAAAATTGCAAAGGGGGTGAATACATTGAGTTATAACAATAACACAAATAATTCCAACAGCCAGAACCGTTCCAGCAACTCCAACAGCCAGAACAGCACCAATAATTCCAACAGCCAGAATCGTTCCAGCAATTCTAACAGCCAGAATAGCTCCAACAATTCTAACAGCCAGAATCGTTCCAGCAATTCTAACAGTCAGAATAGCTCTAACAATTCTAACAGCCAGAACTGCAAAAATCAGTGCAGCAACAAGAACAGCACAAACAGCCAGAACTAAGTATTCTTACTGATGTGCACAAAACAGGCGGCTTTGTCTGACAAGGCCGCCTGTTTTTTTATTGCATCAAGAAAATCACCAGATTTTCCTACTCTGAACATAAAAAACCTTTTTCACCAAATCAGCAGAAAAGACCTCAGATAATGGAAAAACTTAACTATTTTTTACCGGACAAATGTTTTTTCCCCTCTGCCAAAATCTCCTTCAACGGTTTATCCTCCGGCTTTACTTCCCGGAAGCCCTCGCCGGTAATTTCTCCTGCTTCTCCCACAATAATAAATGCGTTGGGGTCTGCGGAATGCACAATGTCGTTCACTTTACATACCTCATACCGCCGGACCGCGCATAACAGAACCTCTCCCTCTCGTCCGCTGTAGACGCCGCGGGACTTCAGAGCTGTCACGCCGCGGTCGAGATCCCGCAAGATTGTCTGGGCAATCTCCTTGTTTTTCTCGGACATGATAAACAGGACCTTGCCGTTCCCCATGTCCGTACCATACAGGATAGAATCGATCAAACGGGTAGAAACAAAAATAGTCAGCATCGCGTAGAGCGCGCTTTCCATGCTGCGGAATGCAAACCCGGAGAACACGATGACCAGGAAATCTACACCCAGCATAAGCTTCCCCATGGATAGATGGCGGAAATGCCGCCCTAAGAGCCGCGCAACCATATCCGTGCCGCCGGTAGTACCGCCGCGCATAAAAACCAATGACAGGCCGACTCCCTCCAGTACGCCTCCAAAAATCGCGGCCAGCATAGGGTTTCCTTCATAGGGAGGGATAATAACCCCCAGCATATCGATTGCCAGTGATGAAAGCAATGTGGCGACAAATGTTTTTGCCACCAGCTTGTAGCCAATCTCGATAATTGCCCAGATAAAAATTGGAATATTGATGATAAAAGCCATCGTACCGATCGGGGTTCCAAACAGGTAGTTCAACACGATCGACACGCCGGTGACGCCGCCGGACGCAATATGATTCGGTGCGGTAAACATCTTTACCGACACAGAATATACCAAGCTGCCTGCAAGGAAGAAAAGCAAGTCCTTCGCCAGCTCTTCCGTCCGTTTTCTGGTCAGTTTCCGCAGCAAACGCAACACCTCCAATGAAGAATGGATCGACTATGCGTTCGCTTCACATACTAACTGAAAAAGCTCCCGCAGCCGCTCGATATTACCCGTCAAATACACATAGCCAAACAGCGCCTCAAAGGCTGTGGCCGCATGATAATCCGCAATCTGCGCATTTTTAGGCACATGTCCAACATGTGCATTTCTGCCCCGGTTATACACTGCCGCTTCTTCTTCCGTTAAAATTGGCAGCAGCTTCTGCGCTGCCAGCGCCTGCGCACCGCAGCATACCTGTGCGACCGTGTTTTTATGAAGCTTGTTGACCGGGCAGTTCCCCTTGCAAACCAAGCGTTCCCGCACGAACAACTCAAACACGCCGTCGCCGATAAAAGCCAGCGTCAGCGGGCTGAGCAGTTTTGGATTGCAGTCCGCATTAAATAACCGTCCCAAAGCGATCACTCCACAAAATCAAATTCAATGTCATAAATGCTGACGGTATCGCCTTCCTCGATCCCTGCCTCGCGCAGAGCGTCGATCACACCGGTCTGAATCAGAACGCGCTGGAAATACTGCAGCGACTCGTAATCATCAAAGTTGACGGAATTGATCACCTGAAGCAGCCATTCGCCCTCTACCAGATAAATACGATCCTGATTTGTAATTTTGACCTGATTTTTCTCAAACGCGTCTACAGGCTTTTGCGGTTCCGGCTCCGGTTCATAGTGCAGCACCGGCGGAAGTTTACTCAGCAGCTCAGAAATCCGATTTAAAAGCGGATCGACATCGTAACGGATCGCCGCCATGATGGGGAAAAATTCATATCCCTGAGATGTAACGAACGACTTAAATTCCGCGATCTGCTCATCGGTCGCAAGGTCGCATTTATTGCCTGCCACCAGCATGGGGCGGTCCGCCAGATCGGGATTAAATTTTTTCAGCTCCGCGTTGATAATGACGAAATCCTCCTTGGGATCCCGCCCTTCACTCCCGGCCACATCGACGATGTGTACCAACAAGCGGCAGCGGTCTACATGGCGTAAAAACTGGTGTCCCAATCCGACGCCTTCTCCCGCGCCTTCAATCAGGCCGGGAATATCCGCCATAACAAAGGACCGCCCGTCTTTTGCACGCACGACGCCAAGTACCGGTGTGATCGTCGTAAAATGATAGTTGGCGATTGTCGGTTTCGCCTCGCTGACTACGGAAACCAGCGTGGATTTTCCCACGTTGGGGAAACCTACCAAACCAACGTCTGCCAAAAGCTTCAGCTCCAAAATGAGCTCAAAGCTTTCGCCCGGCAAGCCGGGCTTGGCAAAACGTGGCGTCTGGCGGGTTGGGGTGGCAAAATGCACATTGCCCCAGCCCCCTTTTCCGCCCTTGGCGATCACCTGCGGCTCGTCAGTGGAAAGGTCCGCGAGCAGACGCCCCGTCTGGGCATCTTTTACAAGGGTGCCGCGCGGCACCCGGATCACCAGGTCTTTGGCGCTTTTGCCGTTACAACGCGCGCCGCGTCCGTTTTCTCCGTTTTCCGCCGCATATTTGCGCTTATAGCGGAAGTCTGCCAGCGTGGAAAGATTGTCATCCACCACAAAGACGACGCTGCCGCCACGCCCGCCGTCGCCACCGTCAGGACCACCGTTTGCGACAAATTTTTCCCGGTGAAACGCCACCGCCCCCGCGCCGCCGTTTCCGGCCTTTACCATAATTTTTGCATAATCTATAAACATCGCTCTACTCCAATTCCGCTCAAATGTAGTTTTCTTCGCCAAATCAGTATATCATATCTTGCGGAGAAAAGCTAAAAAAATCCCTGCCGAATGGCTCCGGCAGGGATTTTGTATGGTTTGTCAAAAATTACTGCTCGACTGCGTAGACGCTGACCTTTTTGCGGTCACGGCCCAGGCGCTCAAACTTCACGCGGCCATCTACCAGAGCAAACAGGGAATCGTCGGAACCTCTGCCCACATTCTCACCCGGATGGATGTGTGTGCCGCGCTGCTTGACAAGAATATTGCCAGCCAGAACAAACTGACCGTCAGCGCGCTTCACACCAAGACGCTTGGACTCGGAGTCACGGCCGTTTTTGGTGGAACCCATTCCCTTTTTATGTGCGAACAACTGAATGTTTATCTTCAACATACCTTACACCTCCACATAACTAACATTGATATTTTCCGGATATTGTTCTTCAAGCCCCAGCATATGGAGCTTAAAGCCCGCAAACAAAGTGCGGCAGTCCTTGGCCAGCTCAGCTGGAACCCGCACAAGCATGTAGCCTTCCTCGGCATGTACCTCCGCGTCGACGCGCAGGATTTCCGTGATGGTATTGGCCGTCATATACGCAACGGAGGAAACCGCCGCGCAGATAATGTCCGTACCCTCATCCCCACAGCCGGAATGGCCGCTGATGCGAAACCCAACCAAATCGCCCTTCGGCTTGGTTAAGAACTCAGCACAAATCATTATGCGTTGATCGCTTCGATCTGCACCTTGGTGTAGGGCTGTCTGTGGCCCATCTTGCGCTTCTCACCCTTCTTGGGCTTATAGGTGAAAACGGTGATTTTCTTGGCTTTGCCGTTTTTCAGGATTTTTCCTGTAACGGATGCACCCTCCACATAAGGAGTGCCAAATTTGAATGCGCCGTCGTTCTCAAGCATAACGACCTTGAAATCAACGGTTGCATCTGCTTCCGCTGCAAGCTTTTCCACAAAGATCGTGTCTCCACTCTGTACTTTGTACTGCTTGCCGCCTGTTTCAATCACTGCAAACATGAATAGAAGTTCCTGCCTTTTCTTTAGTCTCGCTACTATCGGGCGGGGAAACCCACTTAAAGCCCGTAATATGCGGCTTATCAATGTTAGCACATTGTGTCAAAAAAGTCAATATATTTTGCTTTAATTCTGGCGCGCCGCAAGGTCTCTGGCAAACCCGGCCAGATACTTTGCCTCCGGGCCGAACGGTTCCAGCGCTCTCACCGCCTCAGCGGTCAAATCGTGGACGGCCTGCTGCGCTTTTTCCAGCCCCATCAGCGCAACATAGGTCGCTTTCTTGTTATCCGCATCGCTGCCGGTGGGCTTTCCCAGCGCCCTGGCGTCTCCGGTGACATCCAGAATATCGTCCATGATCTGGAAGGACAGCCCAACCGCCTGTGCGTAGCGGGCCGCCGCGCCGCGCTGGAGTTCGTTTGCGCCTGCGATGGCGCAGCCCATCCGCGCCGCCGCAAGGATCAGCGCGCCGGTCTTCTGCTCATCCATCCGGTGCAGCGTCTCCAATGAGATCTCCTGTCCTTCAGAAGCCAGATCGATCACCTGCCCGCCGACCATGCCCCGCATTCCTGCGGCGGATGCAAGGATAAACGCCGCTTCGGCCGCCCGATCCGGGCCGGCCAGCGCCACGCTGTCGGGCGAAAGCATCGTTTCAAACGCCATGGTCAGGAGCGCATCGCCGGCAAGCAGCGCGGTATCCTCCCCGTAGGCTTTATGGTTGGACGGCTTTCCGCGCCGCATGTCGTCGTTATCCATGCAGGGAAGGTCGTCATGAATCAGTGAATACGTGTGCACCATTTCCACAGCGCAGGCGTACGGAAGAGCCGCTTCCATCGAACCGCCGCAAATCCGGCAGAACTCCAGCAGAAGGGTGGGCCGCACCCGTTTGCCGCCATCCAAAAGGCTGTAGCGCATGGAATCCACCAGACGCTCATAAAGACTGGTCTCCTGCGGAAGCAGTTCCTCCAGCATTCGCTCTACGATCGCCGGGTACTCGGATTGGTTCATTCCTGATTCTCCCCTTCCTCCTCTGTCAATTGCGTAATCTTCTGTTCCGCGGTATGCAGTTCATCGTAACAATAAGATGCCAGGGCAGTGCCCTCTTCAAACAGTTTCATGGAATTGTCCAGCGATTCATTGCCATTCTCCAGCAGGCGCACGATCTCATTGAGCCGAAGAACCGCTGCCTCAAACGTCAGATTTTCCGTGTCCATTTGTGGTTTCCTCCTTGGCTGTTCCACTTGTTTTTTTAATCTGTTCCACTATACAGGATAAACTTCCATCCGTCAAACGCAGGAAAAGCGTTTCGCCTTCCCGGACCGACGCAACGCGGGAAACGGTTTTTCCCGCCCCGTCGCTTGCAATCGCATAGCCGCGCGCAAGCACCGCCAGCGGACTGAGCGCATGCAGCTTTCCACTGCTTTCCGCCAGTTGCTGATTCGCCTGCATAAGCTTCTGTTTCATACTGTTCTGCATCTGTGACGTAAGCGTGTCCACCTGCATCCGCCGCAGGGCAAGCTGCTCCTGTGGCATGCGCATGACGCGGCTGGAGGTCAGCGCGTTTAACTGCTGATATAAGGCCTGTATTTTGCCTGACAGCAGGCTTTTCATCCTTGCCTGCTGTGCCTGCACGCCCAGCATAAACTCCGTATGGTCCGGCACAGCCAGTTCCGCCGCGGCCGACGGCGTGGGCGCGCGCAGGTCCGCCGCAAAATCGCAGATGGTAAAATCCGTTTCGTGCCCTACGGCGGAGATCACCGGGACATCCGAGGATGCGACCGCGCGGGCCAGGGACTCCTCATTGAAGGGCCACAGGTCCTCCAGCGATCCGCCACCCCGGCCCAGAATGATCACATCGGCGCTGCGCTGCCGGTTCATCCGCTGCAGCGCGTCGATCAGCTGCGGGGCCGCGCCGTCTCCCTGCACCAGCACCGGGCAGAAAACAACCTCCGCAAGCGGCCAGCGGCGCGCTAAGATCGTCAAAATATCGTGGACCGCCGCGCCGGTCGGAGAGGTAATCACGCCGACACGCCTGGGAAACGGCGGCAGAGGCTTTTTGCGCTCCGCGCTGAACAGCCCTTCCGCGCTCAGCTTTTCCTTTAACTGTTCATAGGCCAGATTCAGCGCACCCACGCCATCCGGCTGCATGTCCTCAATATAAAGCTGATACTGCCCGGACGGCTCATAAATGCTCACATGCCCGCGCACAATTACCTTCATGCCGTCCTGCGGCTGGAAGCGGATACGCCGGGCGTACTGTGCAAACATCACGGACTTAATCACGCACTTTTCATCCTTCAAGGACAGATAATAGTGTCCGGAACGGTAGTGATTGGTAAAATTGGAGATTTCCCCGCTGACAAACACGCTCGTCAGGTTGGGATCCCCATCCAGCATGGATTTAATATAGGTATTTAACTGGGTCACTGTGAGCATGGCCGGTGTACGCATGACGTTACTCCTTATCGCCTCAGAGAGGCCAACACCGCGATTCCCGCCGCATTGTCGCTGGAGAAAGCAGGCTCCGCGAACAACGCGCCGTATTTTTCTGTCAATGCATTGCGAATGATTCCGTTGGACATGACGCCGCCCGCAAACAGCAGGGGAATATCTCCATATTCCCCGCGCAGTTTCGCCGCCATTCCGTCCAGCGCGGCCAAAATTGAAAGCAGGCAGAAGCGCGCCACATCCTCTTTGAGCGCGCCTTTTTCCAGCAAACCACGGCATTGGTTTTCAATGCCGGAGAGCGAGCAGTCCGCCCCCTTCATGCTGGGCCGGATCGAAAATTTTGTGTTCGACTGCACAGCCAACTCCTCCAGATATTTGCCGGAAGGAAACGGCAGCCCCAGCATCGCGCCGACGCGGTCGACCGCCTGTCCTCCCTTCAGATCAAGGGAAGAAGCCACTATCTGCGCCTGAAACAGCCGATCGCCGTCCGGCGTCACCAACACTGCTTCCGTAGTCCCGCCGGAGACATGGAACGCCAGGAAACGTTCTTTTAACAAGTCAAGCCGCCCCGCCGAATAAAGCGCGGCGGCGATATGCCCCTCCTGGTGGGAAAAATAGTGTACCGGCACACGCAGCGCCAACGCAATTGACCGTGCCGTGCCCATACCGACTGTAAAGCAGGGCATATAGGAGCCCTCCTGATTCCGCGGACGGCTCGACACGCCCACCGCGGCAATCTCTCTGCCGTTTATCCGGTCGTACAGTTTTTCCAGCACCTGCGGCAGCTGCTGCACATGATGGAACACCGCGTCGCTCTGACGGAGCCCCAGCTCTCCCGGACGCACCGGCAGCAGCATCTTTTCCTGTACGACAGTCCCGTTAAAGCAGCAGGCGGCGGACGTCGTATAGTTGCTGGTATCTATTCCCAGATAATCAGGCATCCGAACCACCAAGCTCTTTGGCGACGGAACCGAGGACGCCGTTGACAAACGGCGCGTCATCTTCCCCGCCGTATTTCTTCGCCAGGTCCACCGCCTCATTGATGGACACGCTGACCGGAATGTCCTTCTCAAACTGCATCTCATAAATCGCCAGACGCAGCAGAGAAAGCGACACCTTGGAAAGGCGGCTCATCTTCCATCCGCGGATGTTCTTTTCGATCTTTTCGTCGATTTCCGCCTCGTGCTGCTCCGCGCCTTCTGCAATCCGCTCTGCAAAGTCGTCCACAATCAGGTCCTTGGACATGCCGGCCGCGTCGATGATATGGCTGATGGTATCTTTATTGATAGTCCTCTCAAACGTCAGGATAAAGGCCTGCTCTCTGGCATCGCTTCTTTTCATATGGTTCCTCCGCGCCGTATAAATTTGCCCGGCGCCCACAAAAAAACCCTCCACTTCTGTGGAGGGTTAAAAGCGCCGGTTTGATTTTCAAACTTCCACGCGGTTATTATACCACAAAGAGTCGGAAAAGCAAACAGAACAGCGGGCAAAATGGCGGGGCGAACCCGCTATTTGTTTTCTACGATTTTAATTTTGTCATAGGATACGCCGGACTGGCCCGCTACGATATCCTTAATCACGACCGCCGTATTGGCGGAGGATTCCTCTACCTTGACAACCACGCTGCATTCGCCGCTCTGTAAAAACACGACGCAGTCCTCAAACCCCTTGGCCTTAATCAGGTTTTCAATATTGCTCTCTTTCAGGACATTCTGCGCAATGACGGCGGCCTGTGCCACGGCGTCTTTCTTTGCCTCGTCGCTGGATTTTGCATCTCCGAGAACCTTCTCCAGCAGTTCTACCGCTTCATCCCTGGCTTTCTGCCGGTTTAAGCGCGCCTCCGTAAAATAGCTTGAACCGGTATCCGCCTGTGACGGTTCCGACGAGGCGTCCGCTCCGGAAGAAACCTCCGACATTGAAGAGGACGGCAGCGATGCGTTTACGAGCTGCGCTTCTCCCAGTTCCTTCTGCGAGGTGACGGTATTGGTCGCAAGCAGCTGGTTGTCGCCTGAGAACTGCCAGTTTAAATATACCGCCGCACCCAGCGCGACGACCAAAGCCGCAAGAACAAGCTGACGTTTTCCGATACCCATAGATATGTACTCCTCCTGTTTTAAATTTTCGCCAAACGTTGGCCCGATCTATACAAACCCGTCTGCTTTGCAGCAGCCGTTTTAAACCGGCAGAATCAACCGTCAGGCAGCTTTCACCACACATACGCGTACCGACGTGATATTTAGAGCCGTTGTGACTGCGTCGATGATGCGCTGCTGAACCGCCGGATTATCTCCGCCCGAACAGACCACCACCACTCCCTGCACCACCGGCTGCATCTCCGTCACTGCCAGGGCGCGCTGGGAACCGTCCGCATCCTTTATCAGAATATAATTAGTCTCTGTATTGTTGTTGGACCCCTGGTCCTGCGTCGTCTGCGTGCTTTTCTTTTCCTCCTGCGCGTAGACCTGTTGGGTCCCGCGTTCGAGCGTCACAAGTACCTTAACCTCACCTGCCCCTTGTATCCGTGCGACCAAATCGGTCAGGCTGGCTTCCAGCTCCCTGGCATAGGATTGTGCGCTCGTATTCTGCCCTGCCGCCGCTGGCGCTTCCCTTTTCTCTTTCCCCGGACTGAATAGGCCGGAAAGAAAAATCAGAACCATTCCAATAACGCCGATCCACAAAATGATTTTACGGTATTTCTCATTTCCGGCAATCTTCTCAAACAGGCCTTTTTCTTCACTGTCCTTCTCTGCCATGTGCAGATACCTCCACTTCCAGCCCAAGTGTTTCCCGCAAATGCGTTTGGGCACGGCCGCAGTCCGCGTCATAGCCTTCGGCCAATGTGACTTCGACCTTGTTAATACCTATGCTGTTGTCCTCGTTTGTATCCATCTTGACCGCAATTTTTTCGCTTTGAATGTCCAGCCGCCGCAGTTCCGCCACCACAAGGTTGGTAATGCTGGCCTGCGCGGCGGTCTGCATTTGGTTATCCACTGTGCTCTGCAGCTGGTCCGGCTCCTGGTGAAACTGCGTCTCCATCTGAAACGCCCACGCAATCTCCGCGCCCAAGTCCTTCAACGGCAGAATCAGTGCACAAATCACAAACGCGCCCACCACCAGCTTGATCATGCGCTCCATGGAGCCGCCCGGCGCCAAGCCCTGCAGCAATGTGGAAGCCAACGCCGCCAAACAGATCGCCATCGTCCAGCCCTGTACCGCGCCCATCAGTTTCCCCCTCCTCCGATTGCCAGCATGATTACGGTGGACACCGTCAGAATGGTCATGCAGCAGAGTACGATCGCCAAAATGATTTGCAGGGCTTTAGAAACGGCTTTCAGCAAAGAGGTAATCTCCTTCAGCTCAAAAATATCCCCAATGCCCTCACAGGCGGCAAGCGTCGCCATCCACAGGATGCATTGCAGAATCACCGGCAAAAAAATGAAGGCGCCCGCAAGCAGGCCGAAGGCGCCGATGCCGGACTTCAACATCTTGACGCAGCCTGTCACCGTCTGCAACGCTTCGCCCAGCGCGCTGCCAACCACCGGCACAAAGCTGCTGACCACAAATTTGGCGGCTTTCGCAGCGGTCCCGTCCAGGGAGGAAGCCACAATGCTGTGTACGGTCAACAGGCCGGTAAAAACAGTCATACACAGCCCCAGAATCCATTTGACCACTTTGTGGAATGCGTCGCAGATACCGCCCAAATTGACGCCGGGAGAAACCGCCGAGACAATGGACAACGCCAGAAAGATATTAAGAAGCGGTACCAGAACGCCCGCGGACACAATGGAAATGACATTGCCGGCCGCCATCATCAGCAGGTTATAGGACCCGGAGGAAACCGGCTGCCCCGCCGCCAGCATGATTCCTGTCAAAACCGGCACGCAGGCAAGAAGAAAACCAGCGGCGGCGTGGATGATGTCGGCGGTCTGCTGGATAAAACTGACAATCGGCGCCACCACAACGGCGCAGACGCAGAGCGCGCCGACCATACCGACCACGCCCCCGAGCTGCTTTTCTCCAAAGGACAGCTTCATACCACTGCACAGCGCGCAGAGCAGCATGACCGCCACAACCGATGCGGCTGCGTGCAGCGGCCCCTGTGAATGCTCCGCCGCCATGCTGCCGATCTCGGAAAAAATGCTTTCCGGCGTGATAGAGGTAAGCGCCTGCCAATCCACCCCGTCAATCCCCAGACTTTCCAGCGTCTCCCGCGTCTCCTGCGGCAGGGAATCCGGCAGGTCCTCCGCGCCGCTCTGCTGCATCTGTTCCGAGTAAAAATCCTCCACGCCCTCCGCATACGCGCAAGGCGCGCAGAACAGCGCCAGGAAGAGCAGAAATACCAGGCAAACCGTCCTTTTCAATCGACATCCATCCTTTTTACGCCGCAGGGCTTATCCGTTGATCAACCCAATCGCCGTCTGCGCAATATTTTCAAACAGCGGCAGGGACAACACCAAAATCGAGATTTTTCCCGCAAGCTCCACTTTTGAGGCCAAAGCGCTTTCCCCCGCGTCCCGGCAGGAATCCGCCGAAAACTGTGCAAGAAAGCAGATGCCCAGACTCTTGAACAAAATCATCGCATACTCGCTGGACAGCCCGGTACCAGACAGCAGGGTGGAGATTTGCTGGATCGCCGGAGTCAGATTCAACAGGATTTCCACCAAAATCACAACCCCGGCAATGATACTGATGATCACCGCGTATTCCTGATTGTAACGCTTGAGAGTAACCGCCAGAATCGCCGCTACCAGCGCGGTTCCCGCAATCCCGACAATGTTCATACGCGCACCTCCCCGCCGCCTTCAGGATTTTTAAAGTCCAAAGATGGATTTAATTGACCGGAACAGCACGTCAATCTGTTGAATAATCATCATCAGTACGACGATCAGCCCGGCCAACGTCGTCATCATCGCCTGTTCTTCCCGCCCGGAGCGCACCAAAAGCTGGTTCAGCACGGCGACAATGATGCCGATCGCGGCAATTTTAAAAATCAAATCCACATCCATCTTTTTTCCTCCCAGAGCAATATTAATAAATAAGGACAGCAAAGAAAGCGAGAACGGGGAATCTGCAGCAAGGCGGAGAACGCAGGCGAGTGAACGCCCGCAAGGAAGACAACGCTGCCACAAGCTTCCCAGACCGCTGAACTGCCGCTCTTATTTGCTGGAATTGCTCTTCTTTTCTGAACTCAGCATAATAACAGCGCGACCGTCACCCCGGAAAAGGAACCCAGCATAAAATACAGCTTTCCCTTCCGGTTTTTATCCTCACGGGCGCTCTCCAGGCTGTTGTTCACCAACTGCGCATACAGATCACAGTGAGAAAGCTGCCCCTCCAGGTCGCTGGCGCCAAACCCAGCGCCAAACCGGCGCAATACAGAAATATCTTTTTCCGTCAGGCCCGTCCCTTTTGCCCCGGAGCGCAGCCCCTCTTCCCAGGCGCTTTGAAAATCCCATCCGTCCCGGCAGCATTGCGCGCATTTCCGCAAAAAGCCAAGACCACTCCCATGCCGCTGCACAATCTGCGCGACGTCCACCGCTGAATATCGGATCTCCGTTTGGGCCGCCGTCAAAAAGCGCAGGAACCCTTCCAGCTGTTCCACCCGCTGCGCCAGCTTATGCGACTCCATATACCCCGCCAACGTCCCTGCAAGAATCAGAAGCAGCAGCCCCAATCCCTTGATCAAGCAAATCACCCGCCCTGTAAATTCCCGCGACCCGCCCCGGTTCCCGGCTGCCCTCCAACAGAACAACACTGGCAAACGCGCCGGTCTCCAGCAGACTGACCGCCTGCTTCCGTTTTAAAAGCTCCTGCACGCTGCCCGCGTGAATGCTGGCGATCATTCCGACGCCCGCATTCAGACCCTGCGCCGCCGCTTCCACGTCGGCAAAGCCGCCCAGTTCGTCGCAGATAATAAATTCCGGGGACAGTGAGCGAATCGCCTGTAAAATTCCTTCCCCCTTGGGATACCCGTCCAGCACGTCGCAGCTCATTCCCAGATCGTTCTGCGGAACCCCCTGATAGGTGCCGGCCAGCTCCCCGCGCTCATCCACCACGGCAACCTTCCGGACGTTTCCACAGAGCCCGGAGGCGAGCTGGCGCGCCATATCGCGCAGGATTGTTGTTTTCCCGCTGGAGGGCGTTCCAGCCAGCAGAACCCCCTGCGAAACCCGCTTTCCCAGCGTCCGCATAATGCCGTCCGCACAGCCGTACATCTGCCGTGCTATGCGGATATTGATCGAGCTGATGTCCCGCAGTCCGTTTACCGCACCGCCCACAATGACCGCTGTGCCGCAGATTCCCACGCGGTGCCCGCCGCTCAGAGTGACAAACCCGTTTTTTATCTCATTCTGGTGACTGTAAATTGAATAGCTGCACACATTGCGGAACGTTTCCTCCATATCCTCCCGGGAGGCGCAGAGGCCTTTTTCCTCCAAGCGGCAGGATAGCCTGCCGTTTTCATTCAAAAAGTAAACGCCGTTTGCGCAGCATATGGAAACCGGCCGGTTCACCCGGAGGCGAATTTCCTGTGCCTGTTCCTTGATATCCTGCGGCAAAAGCCGGAGGTATCTGCGCAGCCGGTCGCAAACGGCCTTGGACGCCGTATCAAATCTGCCGTTGTATGTATCATCCATTACTCTTGTCCTCCTTTCTTTACATATCTATGGACAACACCTCCCACTTAGAACAAATCTCTTACAAATTCCGGCTGCGGGTTGACAAGAGAACAATTGATAGCTAAAATAGAAAGCGAACGAACGATAGCCTATGGAAAGGAGATTGTATTTGGCAAAGAGAGATACCAAAAGCATCATTCTGGAATCGGCACTCCGGCTTTTTTCCGAGCAGGGCTTCCATGGAACCTCCATGCGCGATATTGCGCAGGCCGTCGGTATCCGGGAAAGCTCTATTTATAAGCATTTCAGCGGAAAACAGGATATTTTTCATTCTCTGGTAGCGGAGATGGACCGGCGTTACGAGGAAAAGGCTGCCTCCATTCCCCTGCCGCAGGGCGACTTTTTCTCGGCTGCGCGGCAGTACGACGCAGCCGGTTTGGAACTCATCAAGCAAAGCTCTCAGGCGCTTTTCCTATTCTATTTAAAGGATCCATATGCCGCACCGCTGCGCCGTATGCTGACCACAGAACAATTCCGGGATCCATCCGTTAAAGACGTTTTTCGAAAAATCTATATCGAAAGCGCGTTGCAAAATCAGTCCCATTTATTTGAAGCGATGATCCAGGTTGGCCATTTCAGAGAAGCGGACCCGGAAATGATGGCGCTGCAGTTTTTTTCTCCGATTTTCCTGCTGATGTACAAATACGACGGATACCCGGAACAGGAAGAGGAGGCCCTGCGGGAACTCAATCGCCACTTGGAACAATTTGAAAAAATTTACGCAAAATCTCCGACGGAAAGGAAGGAAATCTAATGAAAACAGTAATCGTATACGCGAGTAAATACGGTTGTACCGAACAATGCGTGTCCATCTTGGAACAGCATTTAAAAAGTGATGTTTCCGTCTGTGAGGCCAGCCAGGCTGGTAAGCTCGACCTGCAATCCTTTGACTGCATCATTGCGGGCGCATCTGTTTACGCATTAAAACTGCGCAAGGAGATGCAAGCTTTCTGCACCCAAAACGAATCGCTCCTGCTTCAAAAAAAGCTGGGGTTGTTTATCTGCTGTTCCACACCTTTAAAACAGGCTGACTACATCGACCACTTTTACGCCCCCGCTCTTCTGGAGCATGCAATTGCCAAGGCCAACTTTGGCGGAGAAATCCATTTGGAAAAGATGCGCTGGGGCGACCGGATGGTCATGAAACTGGTGGAGAAAAGCCCAGACTTTCAATACCCGCACATTTTAGAAAAGGAAATTCAGCAGTTTGCCTCTGTTATAAACAACCCATAAGGACCATTGGATCTGGACGGCGTAAAATAATTTAGAATGGAAGCAAAGCTGTGAAAACCTACAAAACCGCTGAAATCGCAAAAATGATTGGGATCCACCCCAATACAGTGCGCCTTTACGAGGAGTGGGGATTTATTCCAAAGCCGGAACGGCAAAAAAACGGCTACCGCGTTTTCACCGATCAGCACATCGCCCAATTCCGTCTCGCCCGGCTTGCCCTGCAAATGGAAGTGCTGCAAAATGGGCTGCGTAAAAAAATCATTGAAATGGTCAAGACAGCGGCAGTGGGCGACTTTGACCGGGCTATCACGATGACCGCCGAATACCAGTCCCAAGTACGGCAGGAGCAGAAAAACGCCGAAGAAGCCATTTATATCGTACAATGCCTTTTAGCCGGTAAACCGCAGGCGAAGTCTTCTATAATGAAGCGGAAAGAAGTTTCCGATTCCCTCGGCATCTCCATGGATGCGCTCCGCAATTGGGAAATGAATGGTTTGCTTACGATCAAGCGAAAAGAAAACGGCTACCGAGTCTACACAGAAGAGGACATTCTTCGCTTAAAGATCATTCGTGTCCTGCGCTGTGCCAACTACTCCCTGGAATCCATTTTGAGGCTGCTGCAATCCATTTCAGTCAATCCCCATGCGGATATGAAAGCTGTACTCAATACCCCCAAGCCGGACGACGATATCATTTCCGCATGTGACCGGTTGATTCTCTCCTTACAGACCGCGGAACAAAACGCACAAACCATACTGAGGATGCTGCAGGAAATGAAAAAACAGTTTGGCAAACCCTCCACTATACCACCAGTCTTTTGACTGGTGGTATTCTTTTTGCATCGAGACAAAGGAGGATAAAAAATGGATTGTGCAATTCAAGTCGAAAACCTCTCCAAAACCTATGGCGCGTTGGCTGCAGTCAAAAATCTGAGCCTGTGCGTGGAACGCGGTACAGTGTTTGGGCTGTTGGGTGCAAACGGTGCGGGCAAAAGTACGACCATCGAATGTATGCTGGGGACAAAGAAGCCGGATTGCGGGACCGTTCGCATTCTGGGACAGAACCCTTCCACTGACCGAAAAAAGCTGTTCGAGCGGGTAGGGATTCAGTTCCAGGAGGCCAACTACCAGGAAAAGATCACGGTCCGCGAACTCTGTGAAGTAACTGCATCGCTTTACCGGAATGCAGCCGATTTCCATCGTCTGCTTGCAGAATTCGGTCTTGCGGACAAAGAAAAAAGCCCGGTAAACAGCCTTTCCGGCGGACAGCGCCAGCGACTGTTTATCGTCCTGGCGCTTCTTCCCGATCCGGAGGTCGTCTTTTTAGACGAGCTGACCACAGGTCTTGACGCGCGGGCGCGGCGAGACGTCTGGAAAATTCTTTCTGAACTAAAGGCCAAAGGTCTGACCATTTTGCTTACCTCCCATTTTATGGACGAGGTGGAAGCACTCTGCGACCAAATCTGCATTTTAAAACATGGCCAGACTGTATTTCACGGTACTGTTGCGCAAGCAGTCAAGCAAAGTCCCTTTGAACAGTTTGAGGACGCCTATCTTTGGTATACGGAGGAGGAATAGCGTATGAAAACCTTTTGCACGATGCTGAAAACGGAGCTGAAACTTTCCCTGCGCGGGATGGACATGTTTATCTTTGCGATCTGCATGCCTCTCGTGGTACTGGTGATTCTCGGACTTCTCTATGGAGATCAACCGGCTTACACAGGAGCACCCTATACCTTTTTAGAACAGTCCTTCGGCGCGCTCGCCAGCATTTCCATCTGTGCCGGCGGCGTAATGGGACTGCCTCTGGTCGTTTCAGACTATCGGAACCGGAAAATTCTGAAGCGTCTTCAGGTCACACCGGTCAGCCCGGCCATGATATTGCTGGTACAGGTGGCAATTTACACGCTCTATGCGCTCGCTTCTCTCGTCCTGCTTTTCCTGGCGGCCTCCGTCTTCTTCGGCCTGCAAATCCGAGGCTCTCTTTTACTGTTCCTGTGCGGGTATCTGCTGGTGCTGCTCTCCATGTTCAGTATCGGCGTGATGGTGGGAGGCGTGGCGCCCAACACCAAAATCGCAGGCGTAATCGCCAGCGTGCTTTACTTCCCCATGCTGATCTTTTCCGGTGCGACGCTGCCCTATGAGGCCATGCCCTTCGCGTTGCAAAAAGCCGCGGATGTCTTGCCTTTGACACAGGGCATCAAACTGTTAAAAGCGGCTTCTCTCGGCCTTCCCATAGACGAAATATGGCTGCCAATCGTGATAATGGCGGCGATCGCAGTTGTCTGTATCGCAGTCGCACTTCGGTACTTTCGATGGGAATAAACGAAAGCTGACGAGAACATTGCGCAAACAAAAAGCCGCTGGAAGAATATTCTTCCAGCGGCTTTTTATGCACTTTCCCGTTTTCAGACAGATATTGATATCATAAAAGTTCTTTGAAATCACAGATGTATGCGTCGGACAGGCGGCGCATCTCTTCCTCCGAGCCTCCCGAACAGGCGTCGTAAACGCCTACGGTCTGCATACCTGCGGCAATAGCGCCCTGCAAACCCGGCAGAATATCTTCAAAAACAACGCAGTCCTCCGGGGATACGCCCAACTTTTCTGCTGTTCTCAAGTAGATATCCGGAAAACCCTTCCCCCTGCTGACCTCGTCGCCGGAGGTGATGGCCTGGAACCAGGAGAAAATACCGTTGTTCTCCAGCACAGGCGTATAGAGTTTCTTCGGCAATGCAGTCGCCACACCGAGTATGATTCCATCACGTTGCAGCTTTTGCAGATATTCCCGCGCATGGGGCTTCATCTTTACCTCGTTCCCATAAGCGTACGCCGCCATCTGATTCCATTCGCGGACGATCTCTTCCGCCGGCTCCGGAAAACCAAAAATTTGTTTGGCATACTGCGCCGCATCCATAAAGCCCATTGTCGCTATTTTTTCGCAGTAGCCCTCTGGCACCGCAAAACCGCGCTTGTTCAAAAATTCTTCGTCCAGCTTCTCCCAAACGTGCAGGGAATCGATCAAAGTTCCATCCAAATCAAAAATAGCCGCCCGGAAAGGGTTCATAAAATTGCCTCCTGTCAGGATTTCTTCCACTCATCCTGTAAAATTTCCACGCTCTCTCCGTTCAGAATCCGGTTCGTGGTCCGCATCGCGCACATTTTTCCGCACATGGAGCAACTGTGCTTGTCCGAGGCGGGTACGCTCTCATAATACGCCTTTGCTTTCTCCCCGTCAATCGCAAGCTGAAACATGGTATCCCAGTCGAAGCTCCGGCGCGCCTCGCTCATCCGATCATCTATTGCTCGCGCATTGCGGACCCCTTTGGCAATATCCGCCGCATGCGCGGCAATCCGGGACGCCACGATTCCTTCCCGCACATCAGAAAGATCCGGCAGGCGCAAGTGCTCCGCCGGCGTCACATAGCACAGGAAATCCGCGCCGTTCGCTGCGGCGATCGCACCGCCGATTGCAGAGGTGATATGGTCGTAACCCGGCGCGATGTCAGTTACCAGCGGACCAAGCACATAAAAGGGCGCGCCGTAGCAGAGGCGTTTTTCCAACTGCATGTTGGCGGCAATCTCTCCAAGCGCCATATGCCCGGGTCCTTCCACCATGACCTGCACGTCCTTGTCCCATGCGCGCCGGGTCAAATTTCCCAGCTCGATCAACTCTCCAATTTGTCCCGCGTCAGAGGAATCGTGGATACAGCCTGGACGGAGCGCGTCTCCCAGACTGATGGTCACATCGTATTCGCGCAGAATATCAAGCACGTCGTCATAATACTCGTAAAACGGGTTTTCATTGCCGGTCATTTTCATCCAGGCGAACAGAAGAGAGCCGCCGCGGGATACGATATTCGTAATCCGATGGGTCCGCTCAAACGCTTCCACCGCACGGCGGTCGATTCCCGCATGGATGGTCATGAAGTCCACGCCCTCTTCCGCATGGGAACGGACCACCTTGAGAAAATCCTGCGCGGTAATGTCCATCAGGTCCTTTTCCAGGTATCCAATCGCATCGTAAACCGGCACCGTCCCAATCATCGCCGGAGTATTCTCAATCAGCTTCTGCCGGAACTCCCTCGTTTTCCCGTAATTGCTCAGATCCATGATCGCTTCCGCGCCAAAGCGAACTGCCAACTGTACTTTCTGCATTTCCGCGCAGTAATCCGCACAGTCCCCGGAAATGCCCAGATTGACGTTTATTTTTGTGCGCAGCCCTTCCCCTACGCCGTTGGGATCCAGGGAGGTATGGCGGATATTGGCTGGTATAATCACGCGTCCCGCCGCTACAAGCGGCAGAAGCTCCTGTTCCGCATATCCCTCTTTTTCGGCTACCCGTTTCAGTTCCTTTGTAACGATTCCCTTTTTCGCTGCTTCCATCTGTGTTTTGTATTCCATACTGTTACCCCTTCCGGCCATGTGGCCTGCTCATTCGATTTCCGCTCCATTTGTCAAGCCGTGTAAATACAAATCATAAAAATGATTGGTCGGCCCATGGCCTTTTCCGAGCGCCAACGCGTGGCGAATCGCCGTAGTGACATACTGCTTTGCCCGCTCTACCGCCTGCGTCATCGACATCCCGAGCGCCAAATTGGCGGTAATCGCGGAGGAATAGGTGCACCCGGTCCCATGCGTGTTCTTTGTTGGAATCCGCTCCGCTCGATAGTGGTGGAACGTCTCGCCGTCATAGAGCACATCCACCGCGTCGCCCTCCGCATGCCCTCCCTTGACAAGTACATTCCGCGCGCCCATCCGGGAAATTTGTTTTGCCGCCGCCTCCATATCTGCAAGCGAACGAATGGACAAGCCAGTCATTTTTTCCGCCTCCGGAATGTTTGGCGTCAGAAGGTCCGCCAAGGGAACGATTTTTTCAATCAGCAGGTCGATCGCGCTAGGATCCATCAGCGGGCAGCCATTCTTTGCGTACATGACAGGATCAATTACAATATGCTGCGGACGATACTTATTAAGTCCTTCTGCAACCGCTTCCATACAATTGGGCCGGGACAGCATCCCAACCTTCACAGCGTCCGGCGGAATGTCCTCAAATACAGCATCCAGCTGCTTTCCAATCATATCGGGAGTTACGTCCTGAATGTCGATCACGCGGCTGGTATTTTCCGCCACAACGGAGACAATGACGCTCATCCCGAAGACGCCGTGCGCGGAAAAAGTCTTTAAGTCCGCCTGGATGCCTGCGCCGCCGCTGCAGTCCGAGCCTGCAATGGTCAAAGCTTTTTTCATTTTGTTGTCCTTTCCGGCAAGGGGTAAAACAAAAAAGCGCCAGCCCAAACCGGGCAAGCGCTTCCATTCCAAGTTGAAAGTAGTTTTGCTTCCCTACGACAGTGTTAACCGACAGGTTCTAAGGGTCAGGTTTTAACCTTCTCAACTGAAAACAGTCCCCCCGCAAAATAAGCCTATTCATTTTTACGGATTTTGCTGTGCTTGATTATAGCATTTTGTGCGCATCCTGTCAAATTCCGTCTGCTGTCCTTTTCTATGCCGAAGGTTCGTGCTATAATAAATTACTATCAAAAAACAAAATGACAGGAAGAGGACGCTTATGAAGCAAGTGACCATCGGCCCAAACGACGCAGGACAGCGTTTGGATAAATTTCTGACCAAAACCTACCCGAATCTGCCGCAGTCGATGCTGTATAAAAGTATTCGAAAAAAGGACATCAAACGCAATGGCAAGCGCTGTGAAATCTCCACCCGGCTGGTGCAGGGCGATGTGCTAACCATGTACCTGAAGGACGAATTTTTCCAGCAGGCGCCCGAAGAATACGATTTTCTGAAAGCGCCCAACAAACTCAACGTCCTGTATGAGGATGAGAACCTGATGCTGCTGGATAAAAAGCCGGGATTGATCGTGCATCCGGATGAACACTACCACTACGACTCTCTGATCGCACGCGTCCAGCATTATCTCTATGAAAAAGGAGAATATCAGCCGGCAAATGAGGCCTCTTTCGCCCCGGCGCTGATCAACCGGATCGACCGCAACACCGGCGGCATTGTGATGGCAGCCAAGAATGCAGAAACGCTTCGGATCATGAACGAGAAGGTGAAACACCGTGAGCTGACAAAGCTGTATCTTTGTATTGTACATGGGCACATGCCGAAAAATGAGGACACACTGGAGGCTTTTCTAGAAAAGAACGAGAGCCGCAACCGCGTGTATATCTCCAAAAAGCCAACCAGCGAGACTAAGAGCATTCGAACGCGCTACCGTGTCCTGGAGGAGCGCGGCGGCTACAGCCTGCTGGAAGTAGAGCTTTTAACCGGGCGGACACACCAGATCCGCGCCCATCTGGCCTACATCGGCCATCCCCTTGCCGGCGACGGAAAATATGGGACAAACGCGATCAATAAGGCCTGCGGCTTTAAATATCAGGCCTTGTACTCCTACAAACTGCGTTTAGACTTTACCACCTCTGCCGGACTTTTGGATTACCTCAACGGACAGACGTTTGAAGCAAAAGAAATCTGGTTCCTGAACGATTTTAAAAGCTGGAACTGACAACAGATACGCGCAAAAAAACACCGGTCAATTGACCGGTGTTTTCATTTGTTCAATCTTATTTTGTTTCAGCGGCCTGCGCACTCTCACGCTTCTTATCCTTATGATCGTGCCACGCTACATACAGCGGACCCGCAATAAAGATGGAAGAATAGCAGCCAACCACAACGCCGACCATCATCGGCAGCGCAAAGGTGGTGACGGAGCTCAAACCGTAAATCGTTCCAACCACAAACACCGCGGCAATCGCGATGAAGGTGCTCAGGGAAGTAAAGATGGAACGGGTAAGCGTCTGATTAATGCTGGTATCCACCAGCTGCGCATAGGTTGCCTTCGGCCCCATCAGGCGGCGGTTCTCTCTGATACGGTCATAAATGATAATCGTATTATTCAAAGAGTAGCCCAGGATGGTCAGGACGACCGCCATAAAGCTGTCGTTAATCGGCATACGGAAAACCACGAAGGTAAAGTACACAATCAGCACATCGTGCAGCAACGCGATAATCGCCATGATACCGGCTGTTACACCGCCGATCTTTTTAAAGCGGAAGCCAACATATACGATCAGCAGGACAAACGCAATTAAAATTGCGATTGCGCATTTGAGCAGGAAACTGCGGCCCATTGTTGGGTTGACGGAACTGGATTCAATGACTTCAAAATTGGAATCCGGGTGCTTTTCATCCAGCGCGGCGGCGATCGCCTGCTGCTGCTCCAGAGAGATGGAGTCCGTTCCCGCAAAGGAGATGGAAACGCTGTTGTTAGCGACGGTCGGATCATTTACCGTGGACATATCCTCATGGATACGCACGCTGACATCCTTGCCTGACGCATCCTTTACGATCTTCTCCACATCTTCCTGTGCAATGGAACCACTGTAGGAATACTTGATGACAGCGCCGCCGGAAAACTGGATGTCCAGCTGCGCGCCAAAGATAATGTTAAAGATGAGGCCGATTGCCAATACGGCTAAAGAGATTCCGAAGAATAGCTTTTTCTTCTCACAGAACTGAAAGTTGAACGTCTTCATTTCGCAGCACCTCCATATAACCATTTATTGCGGAAGCACTTGAACCCGGAGATGGATTTCAGCATCAAGCGGGATGCGCCAACGCCCATGATGAAGTTGCCGATGTTGCCAACCAGCAACGTGTAACCGAAGGAATAAACCGAGCCGGTGGTGGACGGTCCAAACAGCATGGAGAGGATATTGGTCGGGCCGAAGACCATCATCAGGATCAGAGCAACCAAAATGGTGGTGATATTTCCGTCAAAAATCGCCCAGAAGCTGTTTGCGTTGCCCTTTTGAATTGCGCCGTCGAGGGTTTTGCCCGCGTTCAGCTCTTCCTTGATTCTGGTAAAGGTGATGATGTTTGCGTCCACGCCCATACCGATTGAAAGGATAATACCGGCGATACCGGGCAGCGTCATAGTGAAGCTGTTGATAAACGGCAGATAACCGGAAACCGCCGCGAAGCAGATTGCCATCTGACCGATCAGGGCGATGATGGAAACAAAGCCCGGCAGACGGTATACAATCAGCATCATCAGGCAGACCAGAATGAATCCGATCAAGCCCGCGATGGTCATTGCGTCCAGAGCGGAAGCGCCCAATGTGGGGCTGACCGTGCTGAAGTTGGTGGTAACCAGCTTAAAGGGCAGCGCGCCCGCATTGATCTTGTTGGCAAGATCGGACGCATCGGACGCGGTAAAACCGCCGGTGATGGAAGCTTTTCCGTCCGTGATAACCGCGTTGACCGTCGGTGCGGAGATCATCGTATCATCCATCCAGATGGAGATCGTTTGTCCCTGCAGACGCTCCGTCGCCTCTGCAAATTTGGAAGCGCCCTCGCTGCTCAGCTCCAAACCGACTTCATACTCTGTCTGGCCGGTACTCTGGTTCTGCGTCATCTGTGCAGTGGCGCTTTTGACGTCGCTGCCCTGCAGAACAATGTTGGAATCCGTATATTCCGTACCTTCTCTGAAGGTCAGAAGCGCCGTCGCGGAAAGCTCCTGAATGGCATTCTCCGGATCAAAGGTGGTTTCGTCGTTTTTCCACGGGAAACGCACAATAATGTGGTCCTGGTTATAGTCCACGTAAAGCTCATAGTCGGTAATGTTCTGGTTGACCAGACGCAGCTCAACAATTGCCTTAGCGGAATTCAACTGATCTTCCGTTGCCTTCACACCCTGTGTGTCCGGACTGAATGTTGCTTCAACGCCGCCGTTGATGTCGATTCCCCATCTGATATCGCTGGCACCTTTTATGTAGGTGATCCTGTTATCTCCGTTTTGACCATGTACCCCAAACAAAGAGGTATAGGCGAAAACCAAGATCAGGAGGGCGACGATGAAAAATACAGGTTTCTTTGCTCGCTTCATGCGTAAATCCTCCAATGTCTAATGGTTTCTGCGTTCCGCCGCAGACGTAACAGATTTAATTATAGAATTCTTATGCCGAAAAGTCAATCAATTTAGTACAAATAATCTAATAAAATTATAAATACTCCGATTTTTTGCTCAATGTTTCTAGGAAATATGAATATTTCGTGTCGATTCTGAAGAAAACGCAAAAACCGGCGGACGCCAGAACGCATCCGCCGGTCGCACTCGCATTTTATCCAGTTGCTTTACGCCTGTTCCAGCAGTTTTTCCACTGCTGCCAGTTGTACCGCTACGCAGAAGACATCCATTGCCATTTCCAACTCGGAAACCGGCGGAAAGGTCGGCGCTACACGAATGTTGCTGTCTTTCGGATCTTTCCCATAGGGATAGGTCGCGCCAGCGCCGGTCAGCGTGACGCCAGCCTCCTTGCAAAGCCCAACCACGCGCTTCGCGCAACCGTCCAGCACGTCGACACTGACAAAATAACCGCCGTTCGGCCTGGTCCACCGCGCGACGTTTTTGCCGCTCAGATTCTCTTCCAGCTTTGCCTGAACCATCTGGAACTTGGGTTCCAGGATTGCGCGGTGCTTTTCCATCTGCAGCTTCACGCCGTCCATATTGCCAAAGAAGTAGACATGGCGGAGCTGGTTCAGCTTATCCGGGCCGATGGTCTGGAAAGAATAGTGCTCTCTGAACACCGCCAGGTTATGTTCGCTCGCTCCCATGGCTGCGACGCCGGAGCCCGGGAATGTAATCTTGCTGGTGGACGCAAAGAAAATTGGCATATCGATGCTGTGCTGTTTACGGCATTCATGCCACAAATTCAGCAGCTGGTCGGGCGTATCCGTCAAATCATGTACGCAGTATGCATTATCCCAGAAAATCTTAAAATCGGGCGCGGCGGGCTTCAGGGCCGCAAAACGGCGGACTGTTTCGTCGGAATAGGTGATACCCGTTGGGTTGGAATATTTCGGCACACACCAGATACCCTTTACTTCCGGATCATTTTGAATCAATGCATCAACCACATCCATATCCGGACCTTCCGCCGTCATCGGAACCGGGATCATCTCAAAGCCAAAATATTCTGTAATGGCAAAGTGCCGGTCATAGCCGGGAGACGGGCACAGGAATTTTAAATGCCCCTGCTGTCCCCAGGGCTTGCTGCCCGGAAATCCGTGCGTCATTGCACAGGAAACCGCATCGAACATCATATTCAGGCTGGAGTTTCCGCCCACAATGATGTTATGGTCGTCGATTCCAAGCATCTGCGCAAACAGCTCGCGCATTTCCGGCAGTCCGTCCGCCAGACCATAGTTGCGGCAGTCGTCGCCTGTAGAAGCTTTAATATTGGACGAAGAATTCAAAAGGTCAAGCATCGGCATGGATAAATCCAGCTGTGCCAGGCTGGGCTTTCCCCTCGCCATATTCAACTTCAGACCCATCGCCTGAATGTCTTTGTAGCGTTTTTCCAGTTCCGCTTTGGCTCCCTGCAGTGCTTCCTTTGACATTGTTCGGTAATCCAAAATGAGCATCTCCTTTAATTAAAATGCATTTTTTCCGTGTGGCCTTGCATCCATTCTTAGAAGGCCTCTTTTACAATCTTCCTAATATTATACTGAAAAATCAAAGAATCTGTGCCATAACAGACCCTTACTATTTTAATCCATCACACTTTAAAACGCAAGATAAAAAACGTCGTCCTGCATTTTCTCTTATTTGACAAATTATCCGCAATCCCTTTCCATAAATACTGTCCATAACGACGAGAAAATGCCGAAATAAAAGCATACAATAAAGCGCGCCGCATCAAATACGCCTCCGCCCTTCATCATGCGGAGAATATTCTATGCGGCGCGCTGCCATTTTCCTTTTATATGCGATTACTCATGCAGGATATTGTAACTGAAACCCCATATTTAAAATTCCGCCGTACCGGTCGTCCGCGGGAAGGGCAGTACGTCGCGGATATTGGAAATGCCGGTCAAATACATCACCAGACGCTCAAAGCCTAGGCCAAATCCAGCGTGCTTCGTGCCGCCGTACTTGCGCAGGTCCAGATACCACCAGTAGTTTTCCTCTTCCAGATGAAAGTCCTTCATCCGCTGCAACAGAATATCCATGCGCTCCTCACGCTGGCTGCCGCCGATGATCTCGCCAATCCCGGGAACCAGCAGATCTACCGCCGCGACGGTTTTTCCGTCGTCGTTCATGCGCATATAGAACGCCTTGATCTCCTTTGGGTAGTCGGTCACAAAGACCGGCTTTCCGAAAATCTGCTCGGTCAGATATTTTTCATGCTCGGTCTGGAGGTCGGTTCCCCACTCCACTTTATATTCAAATTTGTCGTTGTTCTTCATCAGCAGGTCCACTGCCTCAGTATAGGTGACGCAGGCAAACTCGGAACTGACAACATTGTGCAGACGGTCCAGAAGGCCCTTGTCCACAAACTGATTGAAAAACGCGATGTCTGCCGGACAGGTATCCAGAACGTACTGAATGACGAATTTCATCATGGCTTCCGCAAGCTCCATATCGTCCTTCAGGTCCGCAAACGCAATCTCCGGCTCGATCATCCAGAATTCCGCCGCATGGCGCTGCGTATATGATTTTTCGGCGCGGAAGGTTGGGCCAAACGTATAGACCTTGCCGAAAGCCATCGCCATACACTCTGCTTCCAGCTGGCCGGAAACGGTCAGGGATGTACGCTTCTGGAAAAAATCCTGGCTGTAATCCACAGCGCCGCTCTCTGTACGGGGCGGGTTCTCCGCATCCAGCGTCGTCACAGTAAACATCTCGCCGGCGCCTTCACA
Organism: Clostridium sp. D33t1_170424_F3; assembly: GCF_015667585.1. Lineage (GTDB taxonomy): Bacteria > Bacillota > Clostridia > Oscillospirales > Acutalibacteraceae > Anaeromassilibacillus. Next base: position 119,470 of record NZ_JADPEG010000001.1, read on the forward strand.
GTCACTGCCGGTAATCAGCGGCGTATGGGCATAGACAAAGCCGTTTTCATGAAAGAATTTGTGAATCGCATAAGCAGCCGCGCTCCTAACACGGAACGCCGCACTGAACATATTGGTACGAGGACGCAGATGCGCGATGGTGCGCAGATATTCCATTGTATGGCGTTTTTTCTGCAGTGGATAATCCGGTGTGGATGTACCCTCCACCGTGATTTCCGTCGCATGGATTTCAAACGGCTGCTTTGCCTCCGGCGTCAACAGCAGCTCGCCGGTCACTACGATGGCCGAGCCAACATTCAATTTTGCGATATCCTTGTAATTGGAAAGCTTATCCGCTTCAAATACCACCTGTACGCCTTTGAAGCAGCTGCCATCATTTAAATCGATAAAACCAAGGGCTTTGGAATCGCGGATGGTACGCACCCAACCGCAGACCAAAACAGACTTCCCGCCAAGCTCCTGTGCTTTTTCATAAAGCTCTGTGATTTCTGTACGCTTCAAAATACTTGTTCCCCCTGTTTCTTGCACAGCAATTCTGTTTTTCTGCACTTTGCCGCACTTTTAATTGATTTGTTTTTATATTATAACACGTTCTGGAAAGGTGCAAGTAAATTTTTGCATAATTTTGAAAAAAATTTCAAAAAACCTCTTGCTTTTTTGATACGCATCCGCTATAATAATCAAGCTGTCAGTTGCGGCGGCGTAAAATTGCATATGGAGAGGTATTCTAATGGTAAGGAGCCACATTGGAAATGTGGTGTGCCGCAAGGCATTGTGCGTTCGAGTCGCATCCTCTCCGCCAAAAAACAAGCACCTGTAAAAACAGGTGCTTGTTTTTGTTACTGGCCGATTTTAAACACAAATCTTCTTTGGGCTGTCTCTTCATCGCCCCCGTAGCGGGTCCAGATACCGGTGCTCTGCCCCGGCTGACCAATGGGAACTACCAGGAAAAACTGACTGTCACCCTCCCGTTTGACCGGAATGACCGTTACAATATTCGGCGTGCCTGGATACAGTTCAATTTTTGCAGGGTCCTCTGCCGTACATTTTACGCCATACCACTGTCCGCGCATCTTTGTCACATCCATTGTGGTATCAATTGCAACCGGATTTGTTTTTGGCCAGTTATTCAGCCCTTCGTCACGCACAATCTGCGGATAATCTTTGAAACTGACATCTGTATCACATTCGTTTTCCCCGCCTGTTGTAACGCCGGGCCACTCGCCCCCCGTTGCGGGAATATTATTTTGCCAAAGGCCGCAATCCAAATCCGGTTTTTTGTATCCCGGCCGTGCATACCAGAATTCGTACTCTTTCAATTCATCTGGATAGATCATATGATCGTGCCAGGATTTATTGACATAATATCCGGCAAGATATCCAGCTTTTTTTAATCCGTCACAGACTGTCTTAATAATATCTGTGAGAACTCTACGAGATGGCATGCCATGCTTTTCCTTATAACCATCCGCATCCTCCATATCCAAGACCACCGGAAATAGAGGTTTTCGATCCTTAATCAGGCGCAGAATATGCGCCAGCTCACTCTTGGCATCCTCCGTATTTAAAGCGTAGCTGTATAGATACATTCCCCAGGGAACATCCAATTTTTCACATTCAGAAACATTGCCGGAAAACGTTGGGTCATCCTGACTGGCCAAATCTTTGCCATACCCGCACCGAAGCATAGCAAATTCCAGCCCACCCTTTTTCGCTGTTTCCCATTCCACATGGTTGTCCGCACTGACGTCAATTCCTTTCACAATGCATCCTCCCTTATAAAGTTATAGTTGGAGTCTGTTTTCAGTATATGCAGACTCCCTTTCTCCAGTGCCTATGGTACCGGCAGCAATTTATTTTTCCTCCAAATGTCCTTTTAAGGAAAGGAGGAAACCATATGAAATTTTATATCTGGCCATACCTTCCCGGCGGCCCCAACGGCCCTGGGACGCTTTTTCCTGGCTGCCTCCACGTCCCATCGCCTCCCCCGCCGCCGGGATGGTATACCCCGCCTCCGCAACCCGGACCCGTATTTCCTGGGCCACCTCCAAAGCCGCCGCACGGTCCGGTCCATCCGCCTATACCGCCCCATCGATAAAATTGTTTAATCAGAAATATTTTCCTTAAATTTTTTGTATCCTCTCAGACAAAATAGTTTTGGGAGGTGTTGTTATGGAAAATATTTTCTCAAACTCTCAGGATGAGAATGCCTATATGGAAAGTTTGAAAGAATTGCCAAAGCAGTTTTCCGGCAGTACTGCGCTCTATAGTAACAGTGTTTTCGGCGTATCTGCAGAAGTCCGGCAGCAACTTGCTGAACACTTTGCAAACGAACCGTAAAGCATCCTTTCCCGGCAAAGGCGATATCCGCAAGCGGCGGAACCGCCTTTGCCCTCTCTTTGCCGCTTCACAATTGACAAAAAACAAAATTTATGGTATTCTATATAGCCACAGCAAAAATGGAAAAGGGAGGCTTTTTTATGGCGGCCAAATCTTTGAAAACCATCGCACAAAATAAAAAAGCCTATCACGACTATTTTGTCGAGGAAAGCATGGAAGCCGGAATTGAACTGTGCGGTACAGAGGTAAAATCTCTGCGGCGCGGGCAGTGCAACCTGAAAGATGCCTGGTGTTCAGTTGTCAACGGCGAACTGGTTGTCAATGGATTTCATATCAGCGCCTATGAGCAGGGCAATATCTTCAATAAGGATCCCATGCGCGTACGCAGACTTCTGATGCACAAACGGGAAATTATGCGCCTGTTTGGGCTTGTTAAACAGGACGGTTTCTCCTTGATCCCGCTTTCCGTATATTTTAAGGACTCACTGGTTAAAGTGCAAGTTGGTCTTTGTCGTGGCAAAAAGCTTTATGATAAACGGCAGGATTTGGCTGCAAAAGCAGCTAAACGTGATATTGACCGGGCGATGAAAGAGAAAAATCGTTAAATCCTTATATATGGGGCTGTAAAGGTTTCGACGGGGGTTGTGAACCCTGGTAAGCGAGTAGCGGCGCGGACCCGCTTTAAAAGCCGCAATCTTAAAATTAAACGACAACAATACTGTTGCGTACGCAGCCTAATTAGGCTGCCGTCTCTACCGGGAGCACCGCGGCCCGGATAGAGGCGTCGATGAGCGGTGAACGTGAACAAGGGAACGCCTTTACCCCTGTCACGGCTTAAAGGCTACTAAAGCACTGAGCCTGCCTGTGGGCGTTGTGCAGAGGGAATGTGAAAACACCGGCTACACTCGTAGAAAGCCTGGGCAAGCGGTTCTCGGACAGGAGTTCGATTCTCCTCAGCTCCACCAAATCAATATAATCCGAACCTAATTCCAATTGGAAATGGGTTTGGATTTATTGTTTATTTGAATGAAATAGGATAAGCAAAGCGGCGACGGTATGGAGTACATACTGACGCCGCTTTATTTCAGTTGCTCAAACACAGAACAAACAAAGCATAAGAAGCAAATATTGGTAAGCAATTACATAATTATTCTATGCTAATATTTTAAGAAAAATAGACGCCTTTCGCCCGTTCAGTAATTTCATTATGCACATGGCCGTTAAGTTGCTTTTTATCAACAAAGCCAAGTTCTTTAAGTTTACTTGTCCTTTTACCAATCAGTTGGTAACTTTTATCAATCAATTCTGATATCTCGTTTGCTCGCATTGGCCTATTTTCACTATTAAGCGTTTGTAGTATTTCTAGCTCCGTTTCTTCAAGCATTAACTCTTGGTTAAGCGATTCTATTTCGTCTTTATAGTCATCCGCTAGATTAACCACAATACATTGTCCCGCTTTACATTCTGGACATAACCATCCATACCGTTCAATAGCAGCTTTGTCATCCATTGGATGTGATGCTCCACATAATTTACAACGAATAGTTTGCTTTTTTGCCAAAAATTCTTGTAAAAGAGAGTTATATGAAAAACATCTTTGAACAAAATAGCTTCTATCATCACGCCTTCCCCGTGGATATCCCCAAGGAATATTCTCGGCTTCACATAGGCCGTAGAATAAAGATATGATATAAACATCGTTTCCGTCTTTGTCTCTCATTTCATGATATCTGCTGATAAGAAAATTCAACTCAAGAGAGAGCAAAAAAGGTTCAAATTCTTTGCTTATAGCAAAATGACTTGCTGGAGGATTAGATAGTTCTTTAAAATAGGCTCCGCCGATCTCCCCTGTAATTATTTTGCGCCTGACATCTCTAGCCTCTTTGACGATAGTCCTCAATAACTCGTGTTGAACATATCTGTCAAGTTTTCTATCAAATGGTTCCAGTGCAAATCTATTCATTTGATCAAAATATTTTTTTAATATATCTTCATAATACTTTTGGCTCGCTAATCTAATTATTGCTGGATTAATAGCTTGATTTCTTGCAATTCTGTCGTTAAAGCAGTAGTTCAATATAAACCCTATAATTCTCGGTACATTAAATGTACATTCAAAAAAGAGCCGCATATATTCATCTTCAGATACTTTACTATCAAAATAGTCAAAGAAATTCACTCCAAAAGCAGTAAATCGTTTGAGAAGTAACCTCTTAGTATAATCGATTGCTCTCCGCTCTGTATTCTGAATATCTCTGTCTTTATAAAGATGTGAAAAATCCAAATTTATTGTATCAACTTTACTTGGGTCAATTTTTCCATAATAAACTCTGTCAGGATATCCCGCTATTTTCAGTTTGATACTTTCATTACTTGCATTATTTAGTGGTGCCAAAATAATGTCAACAAATAATTTTTGATCTACAAAATTAATTTCGGAAAAATCATCAAAAAATATAAAGAGTTTATTTAATCCCAATTCTACTAAATAAATTTTAATTTGCTCTAATAAAGAAGAAAATGGATATGAACGTAAAATAGAGTCAGAATATTCTTCATATATTTCATTATCAGACAATAACTCCTCAAAATCTTTAGATGATATAGAAGCACCAAAATCGCTATTCAACGACGCCTTGATTTCTCCTGCAGATGTTAACTGCTCTGTAGACTTGGATTGCTCTTTCCTTTTCTTTGTAATTGTTTGAAGTACAGGAATTTCTGACGATGAAAGCTTTCCGCTTCTTATATTTTTTTCGAGTTCACTCATATTTTTGATGGTTTCTACCATAACCCGCTTTTTGCCTAGTATTTTTTCCCACAAAGGCAATTTTTTCGCATATAATTGTAACTCTTTTAACACATCAGAAATAATAGCACCTAAAAACTCTTTTCGTAAAAAATGCGTCCGTAAAACGTCTTCACTAACTTCAACATCTTTCAAGACTGGTACATCACAAGCCCCAATAAGATCATATATCGCCTTTACATCTAAATACACCGAAATGTTACTTTTATCGCGTCTCAAATCAGCTTGCGCTTTCGCAAAGACGGTACTTTTCCCTGTGCCTTTACGGCCTAATAGAAATGTAGTGGTGGGTGCCAACACTTGGTTAAGCACTGCGTTTGATGGTAAAGGATCTACATATAAGCTGTCTATTGCAGGTGCGCCTAATTCATGTTCAAAATCCTTTAATTCTGCTCTACGATATTGACGGAGCGAATTTGATATTATTGAAAATTTATTAATGTTCATATCGTTATCTCACCCCATACGATAAATAATAGTCTAATTATAGCATATTTTGGAACATTTACAATGCGTCTTTAAAATTCCTAATTAAAGTGATACTTAACCCCTTATAACCATTAAAAAAGAATAAATGCTATTGATTCTATGAGCCACCCTGCAGATGAACTGCAGCAATCTGTTGATTCAAAGATGACCTATTATCAAGCCAACGGGTCTCAGTTAATAAAACCTGGTTTCATCTCCCTTAAACTGTATGGAATGGCTCTACTCTTCGCCCTTCAATCTCCCATAAATACGCACAAAACCAACTTGCACCAAAGAAACAAAAAGCCGCATGAACATTGTGTTCATGCGGCTTTTATCAGAGAAGAAAGGATTTGATCCTTGCGCCAGTTGTCCGACCCCCTTAGTGGGCGATCCATTCCCCCATTCTAAGTGAAAAAATCGCCTGAAGTCGCACTGGGGTGGTATTTATCTTGTAGCATTTCACATTTGCATAAATATCACTACAAAATTTTTACATATATTTTGCTGATAATGCTTGGTAAAAATATTTCACATGATATAATAAATTAAGAGTAGATTATTTACTTGACAACAAAGGAGGGAACCTATGAAGAAGTTTCTGTTTTACTAAGTGATGGCCCCAAATATAGCAATTTCTTTACTTTGGCGCATGTTGAATTAATTAATTCAAAAATATTTTGAAATTCCGTCGAATCGTGTCACAAAACGCATACCTCCAGAGGTTATATTAGGTAGCTTTGCAAATTATATTTTGGAGGTATGTACAATGAAAAGAAAACAAAGAAGACGGCGCACGAGGAACCTGGGCTACATCAACCATAGCTTGAATAACATACTGTTGAACCAAGCGTACATGTATACCGTTTTGGAACGCATTGAGAAAAACACCAGCGGCGAAGTTCCCCGAAAATTGACGAAATAATACATTTATTGCATCTTAAATATCTCATCTAATTATGGTATATGGTATAATCGAGATGTCATTTAAATGGTAAATATTTCAAACACGAACTGGGGAATTTCAAATTGGTCATAATTGTTATCAACAATACAAAGATTACGTTAGATGCATCATCGAAGATCGGCGATATTTTCTATGAAAAAGCAGGTATGATGTATTCTATCGCATTTGGTATTGTAAAAGACCCGCACGATGCAGAAGATGTTGTTATGGACGCAATTACTAAAATGCTGAGGTATTCTAAAGCTCTGATAAAATTGGATGATAATTCTTTACCGAGATATATCGCCATTATAACACGGAACACAGCGAAGGCAAAGCTCAAGAAAAACAGTCGCAATCCTTGTGTAGACGGAGTGGAATATAGCGATGCGATCCTCAGCGATTCTTTGTATCATGACAACACAACAGAAGATCTGTTTTTCTCAAAACTTGAAAACACGGAACTTTTGCACGCGCTTTCTCCAGATTACAGAGACGTATTAATTTTGAAGCAGCATTATGGATTCAACTACCGGCAAATTTCGAAGCTGTTGAGTATAACAGAAGCGACGGCTCGCCAGAGATTTTCAAGAGTAGTAAAGCTGATCAAAGACACCTATGGCAGCAAAGGAGGCAATCGATGAGCTATAAAGATGATTTGACAGAAATGCAGAAAAATTATCTGGCCGCCTTAGCTGTGAACCAGGAAAGGCTGATAGAACTGCCCACGGAAGAAGAGATTCATGCGACTCCTATTCCACCAAGTTTAAAGATTAGGATGGATCAGCTTTTGAGCGACCATGAAAACAAACAGAAAACCTCCCAGGTTAGAAAGCATTTTACCAAGATCGCAGCATGTATTCTGCTCTTTACAGTATTACCTTTGTCAATCGCTTTGTCTGTTAAAGCCAGCCGAGAAATTATTTTTCAATTCTTTGGAGGGTATTTCAGCATTACAGATCAACAAGAGAGTCCGCTCGGTTTGGACGCAAACATACCGTTGAGAAACTTTAACGAACTATATTTACCTCAATGGATGCCTGAAAATTATATGGCAACCGAGTGGAGTAATTTAACTGATCCAATGACTATTGTTTATACAGGTAATAGCAGCAGAATTAGATTTTTCCAAAGTTCTACTCGCTTAATTCAATTCGATGACAGCAATATAGAAAATTTCAATATGTATAAAGTAAACAGTCAGATTTATTTTTATGGCAACAAAGAAATTGCTGATGATTATCCCAATAAACTTATATGGCAAAAAGATGGATACTATTTTTCTTTGGAAGCTACAGAAGATCAGGGTGTTTTATTCAAAATTGCGGAAAGCATAAAATGGAAGGGAAATTAAAAACATATGTTAAAGAAAATATTAATTAGTTTACTGGCGGCGTTTATGATGGCATCGTCCTGTACATTGTTTGCAAGTGCTGCTCAGGTTTCGGAGTCTGTCGAATTTATTGTAACAGAAAACAGTATCAATTTCGTTTCTGATAATCTAAGCGTGGAACAGGTCGATTATTTAAGAGCAGTCAATAGAAGCGGCGTTGCGGAGGTAAATATTGAACCGCGCTTCAGGTTTATCAGTTCATGTGGTTTAGGGTTTAACCCGGATGGAACGAGTGTGAATATTGTAGCATATACAAACTATTATCCAAGCCTTGCAGATTCCGCCTCTGCTGAAGCAACGTTAGAGAGATATGTGAACGGCTCCTGGAATTTTTACAGAAGATGGTCAGACACGTCCTATACAGATTTACCAGCTGCTTTTAATCATACCATCACAGTTCCTAAGGGTCGGTATCGTTGCTATAGTCTCCATACCGCTACAGATGGCTCATCTACAGAATCTAAAACAATTGACGCTGGAGAAAAAGACGTAGGTTAAGTGATCAGACTGTTCCTCTGTCTCTATTTTACTGATACAACAAAAAAGCAGCACAGCTACCCCATCACGGACGGCTGTGCTGCTTTTTTCTGTTAAAACTCACTTAGAAGCTTCCCGGTAACCTTCTCCCCAATAATATGCAGCCCAAATCATTGGAGCGCGTCCCGTCGCCAGTTGGAAAATACTGTGGAGGCAGCGGTCAATAAAATCTGACCTCATATTTTTTAATGAGTGGGACTATATCCATTTCTATTCTTCAAATCACTATAAACCACATGAAAGGTCACCTTTCTCCGGAGAAACAAAAAAGCCGCACGAACATAGCGTTCATGCGGCTTTTGGCGGAGAAGAAGGGATTTGAACCCTTGCGCCAGTTGCCCGACCTACTCCCTTAGCAGGGGAGCCCCTTCACCACTTGGGTACTTCTCCATGTAGGTGAATTCTGAAAAATATTTTGACGTAAGAGAAATGTGGCGGAGAGGAAGAGATTCGAACTCTTGGCCCCTTGCGAGGTCACTGGTTTTCAAGACCAGCTCCTTAAACCACTCGGACACCTCTCCGAGTCAATCAGCAACGTGGATTATTATACTGCATTTTCACGGACATGTCAACGGTTTTGTCTTAAATATTTTCTATTTTTTGTAAAAATCCACACTGTTATAATGGCCCTCTCATTGTCATGCCCTACTTCTTCTCTTCTGATCCCTCCGTACCAGTTTGACTTTGCAATTTAGCCAAAGGCTGCAATTTATACGGTCCTCTAACATCTGCCCGTTTGCGGGTCGTCTGTCCACTCAGATATGCTTTACGATCGTCCACCCTGCATCCAAAAAGCTTTTCATGGTTTTCATCATGTATTGATACTTTTTCACGACTGATGCGAAATATGAGGCCAGCCTTTAAAATTTTTTTATCCTTCAGTTTATGTTCATCTAATCTTCACATTGGCCATTTATAGTATAAACAGACACAAGGACCCCCTAATAATTGCTTGCAAGACTCTTTTTCATAAATTCTTCCTTATCCAATGTAAAAAGCCGCTCCGATTTGGGGCGGCTTTTTACATTGGACAAAAATCGGCAAAACAACGACAAAAAAGCTGTTGCATCATCCAAGACAATGCAACAGCTAATCTTCAATGGAGGCGACACCCAGATTTGAACTGGGGAATCAGGGTTTTGCAGACCCATGCCTTACCACTTGGCTATGTCGCCAAAAAAATGGAGCGAACGACGAGGCTCGAACTCGCTACCTCCACCTTGGCAAGGTGGCGCTCTACCAGATGAGCTACGTTCGCAAAAGATGGTGCCTCCGGACGGAATCGAACCATCGACACGGGGATTTTCAGTCCCCTGCTCTACCAACTGAGCTACAGAGGCAAGTATGGCGACTCGGAACGGGATCGAACCGTCGACCTCTAGCGTGACAGGCTAGCGTTCTAACCAGCTGAACTACCGAGCCGTATTGGTGGGGACAATAGGACTCGAACCTATGACCCCCTGCTTGTAAGGCAGGTGCTCTAACCAGCTGAGCTATACCCCCTACTTGATCGCCGTGTTCATCAGCGACGTGTTATATAATACTACACCTTCCTTTAAATGTCAATGCTTTTTGCAAAGTTTTTTTAACTTTTTTGCGCGCCATTTTTTAATTCTTATCGGCGCGCTTTATCTCCAGGGATTCTGCCAGTGTTTCCAGCTCCTCCGCCGTAAACTGATAGGAGCGGTTGCAGTATTGACACTTCGCCTCCATTTTACCACTCTCATCGGCAAGCGTACGCAATTCTTCCGGACGCAGCGTAATCAGCGCATTCCGCACACGCTCTTTGCTGCAAGTGCAGACATAGCTCATCTGAAATTCGTCCAAAATTTCCATCTCAAAGCCCTGTAAAGCTGTTTTACACATCTCTTCAATGGTCATTCCCTTGGCAAGCATCGTGGTCACAGGTTCAAGCGTTGAAATATTCTTCTCCAATTGGTCTATATCAGCCTCTGAAGCGCCTGGGAGGACCTGAATCAACAGCCCGCCGGCAAGAATCTGGTTCTTATCCTCTTTGCCAACCAGAACGCCCAACGCACAAACTGTGGGGATTTGTTCGCTTGTTGCGTAATAATGGGTGATATCCTCTGCAATTTCCCCGGAAATGATCTCCACCTGGCCCATATAGGGCTGCCCTTCACCAAAGTCGCGCAACACGCCCAGAAGACCGTCGTTCCCCACTGCGCGGCCGACATCCAGCTTTCCATTCGGCTTGAGCGGCAAGTCCACCTCCGGATGCTCCACATAGCCGCGGCAATTGCCGTGGCTGTCAGCAATCGCGACCACCGAGCCCAAAGGACCCCCGCCGTTAATTTTCAGAGTCAGCGTGGCATTCTCCTTTTTCAGCATGGAGCCCATGATCGAGGCCCCCGTCAAAAGCCGCCCCAGTGCTGCGGTCGCAACAGGGCTGGTATTGTGCACCTGATGCGCAGTGGCAACCAAATAAGTGGAATCCACCGCTGCGGCCATAATTGCGCCGTTCGAAGTGATACAACGAATCATTCTATCCATATAAACACATTACCGCCAATCTATTATACTTTTTTTGCTGCCACTACAATGCGTTCCGTGGTTTCCCTCGGCTCGGAAAAGGTCAAATCCTCAAACATACGGATTTCCCCAAATCCCGCTTTTTTCAGCATTGCATGAAGCTGCGCAGTCTCATAAGCGCGCTCATAGAAATGTTCTTCATTTCTATGATAAATATTTCCTTCTCTCCCAAAAAAGTCCAGATCAATGCGCACGCGGTTACGTTTTTCTTCATAATGATTCTGCCAAACGCAGTACACATTCTCCGTGTCATAAAGAAAAACCTGGTTTGCCAGAACATACTTATGTTTATAAACCGTATTGATATCAAAAATAAAATATCCGCCAGGATCCATAAAGAGCGACACGCGGTCAAACGCCGCCTGTACATCGCTTTCCAGTGTCAAATGATTGATGCTGTCCAACGCGCAGACCACAGTGTCAACCGTACCGAAGAGATCTATTTTTTGCATTTTCTGGCACAAAAACAACAGGTCCAGGCCGTTATCCGCGGCCTTTTGGCGCGCCACGGAAAGCATTGCCATGGACCCGTCGATTCCATAGACGTCCCAGCCCCGCTTCGCAAGCTCCACGGTCAGGCTGCCTGTACCGCAGGCCAGATCGAGGGCCAATCCCGGCGAATGCCCCAACTGTTCCAGCAGTGCGCAGAGGTAACCGGCACGCCTGGCGTACTCCACGTTGTGCGTCAGGCTGTCGTAATACCGGGCAAAGGTTTCGTAGCTCATCCCTGGCCGTCCCCATCGGAGGACGCTTTCTGGTCCAGGCGGCTGAACACCAGCTCGTAGCCGTCACAGCCATAGTTCAGCGATCGATTGACACGACTGATGGTCGCTGTGGACGCGCCGGTCTGCGCGACAATATCGCTGTATACGCGTTTGGTACTGAGCATGTGCGCCACCAGCAGCCGCTGCGACATCGCTTTGATTTCCGGGACAGTACAAAGGTCCTCAAAAAAATCGTAACACTCGTCCACCGTTTTCAGGGAAAGAATGGCCTGAAACAAAAAATCCACGCTGTCATCTTTGATTTTTGAGTTCAAAAAGGTCACTTCCTTTATGTTGTTTAGTACGATAAAATTTTAGCATATAAAAGTCAAAAAGTAAAGAGAGTTACACAAATCTTATAGGAATATGACAATCTTATGCTGTATTTTATTTATTTCTCACAAGAATCCACATCAATCTGCAGATGTATTATCGTTCTCAGCTTCCATACAAGCCTTTTCAATCTCATCTTTGATCTCTTGCACGCCCTCCCCATTGACTGCGGAGAAGGGAATCAGGCAGGTATCCGGAAGCGCCTCAAACAACTCACAATACTGCTCCATGCGCTCGGTGCGCTGCGTCTTATTCAGCTTATCGCTCTTGGTTGCTACAATCAGAAACGGCAGCCCGGCCTGCACCAGAAAATCAATCATGTGCAAATCATCCTGGGTCGGCATATGGCGGAAATCAACGATCTGCACCACAAGGCGGATATTCCGGCCCGCGTTCAAATACCCCTCCACCAGTTCCGCCCAGCGGAGTTTTTCCGAAGCCGACACCTTCGCGTAGCCATAGCCAGGAAGATCGACCAGACGGCACTCCGGCAGCCGGTAAAAATTTATGGTGCCGGTCTTTCCTGGCTTCGCGCTGACGCGCGCCAGAGATTTCCGGTTCAGCAGCTTATTGATCAGCGAGCTTTTCCCCACGTTGGAACGGCCGGAAAAAACAATTTCCGGCGCTTCGGTGGGCGGAAGCTGCTCCGCCCTGCCAGAAGCCGATTCAAACGAAGCATTTTGAAAATTCATAGTGCTCCCACTTTCTTACAAAATTACAAGTCACTGCGGGATCGACGGCGCTGTCGCCGCGGGCTGCCCTGCCGGCGGCAAAGCACCTGCAGAGCTGCGCACAGCGCTGGCCTTCGGCTCTGAGGCGCGCACCAGCGCGGCTTCCAGAACCTGATCTACCTTCTGTACCGGCAGGAATGTCACGGAATCCCTCACGACGGTATCGATCTCCGCTAAATCCGGCAGATTGTCCGATGGAATGATCACCGTCTTAACGCCTGCGCGGTATGCCGCCATCGTTTTCTCCTTGAGGCCTCCGATCGGCAATACGCGGCCCAGCAGCGTGATCTCCCCTGTCATCGCTACATCGTGGCGAACCGGAACCCGGCACAGTGCAGAGGTAATCGCCGTCGCCATCGCCGTGCCCGCGGACGGCCCGTCCTTGGGGATCGCCCCTTCCGGCGCATGGATATGAATATCGTATTTCGTGTGGAAATCGTGCTCGATCCCCAAGGAAGAAGCCCGGGTCCGAATGCAGCTGATCGCTGTGCGGGCGGATTCCTTCATCACATCGCCCAGCGAACCGGTCAGCTCAATTTTACCGGTCCCTTCCATCACCGCGACTTCGATCGGCAGGATCTCTCCGCCGACGCTCGTCCACGCCAACCCGTTGACCAGACCGATCTCATCGGTTTTGTGCAGATCGTCGTTCTTAAACCGGGCCGGGCCGAGCAGGGGCTCTAAGCTCTTTGGCATGATGGTAATTCTGGTTTCCGGATCCTCCACCAGCTTTGCCGCGCATTTGCGGCAAAGCGATGCAATCTGCCGTTCCAGGTTGCGGACGCCGGCTTCCCGGGTGTAACCGTCGATCAGCGCGTGTACCGCCGCCGGCTGAATGCGCACCATTTTCGGGGTAATCCCATGTTTTTTGTACTGCTTGGGGATCAGATGCTTCGTGGCAATGTGGAACTTCTCCTCGTGCGTATAGCTGCCAAGCGTAATCACATCCATACGGTCGGCAAGCGGCTCCGGGATGGCGCTGAAATCGTTCGCCGTGGTGATGAACAGCACGTCGCTCAGATCGAACGGCATATCGATATAATGGTCGTGGAAGGCCATATTCTGCTCCGCGTCCAACACCTCCAACAGAGCCGACGCCGGGTCGCCCCGGAAATCATGGCTCAGCTTGTCGATTTCATCCAGCAGCAGCAACGGATTGCGGGTCCCCGCCTGCTTCATCGCCGCGATGATACGCCCGGGCATGGAACCGACATACGTCTTACGATGCCCGACGATGTCGGATTCGTCCCTCACGCCGCCCAGGGAGACGCGCACATATTTTCGCCCCAGCGCCTCCGCGATGGAGCGCGCAATAGAGGTCTTTCCAACGCCCGGAGGGCCCACTAAACAGATAATCTGTCCCTTGATCTCCGGCGCCAGCTTGCGGACCGCCAGCACCTCCAGAATACGCTCTTTGACCTTTTTGAGGCCGTAGTGCTCCCGATCCAGAATTTTGCGCGCTTTATCCAGGTTAATATATTCCTCGCTGAGGGTATTCCACGGCAAGTCCAGGCAGGTTTCCAGATAACCTAAAATCACGCTGGATTCGTGGGAGCCAAACGGCAGCTTTGCCAGACGGTCGCACTCCTTCAGCAGTTTTTTCTCCTGCAGCTCCGGCAGATGCAGCTTGGCAACCCGCTCGCGGAACGCGTCCGCTTCCTCCTGCGGGTTGTCATCTTCCCCCAGCTCATAGGCAATGGCCTTCATCTGCTCCCGCAGATAGTACTCGCGCTGGTTCTGGTCGATCTGCTCTTTGGCCTTCTCGCTGATCTGATTCTCAATCTCCAGAACCTGAATTTCGTTCTTCAGGATGCCGACCAGCTTGTTCAACCGTTTGACCGGAGACAGCTCCTCCAGCACCATTTGCTTCTTTTCAAAGTCAAACATGATGTTGGAAGCGATATAATCCGCCAGTTCGCCGCAGTCTTTTTTCTGGACTACGCCGACGATAATGTCCGGCGATATGCGGCTGTAGTTCTGCAGATATTCCTCAAAGAGGTTTTGCGTGTAGCGGATGAGCGCTTCACCCCGCTGCGTTTTCCGGTAGGCAATCAGTTTGCAGGGGGCAACCTTTGCCAGCAGGAAGGGGTCGTTCTGCATCTCGCCCGTCATTTCCGCGCGGTACAGCCCCTCCACAAACAGGCGCACGCCGTCCTCCGGATGCCGCACAAGCTGCTTGATCCTGGCCACGACGCCCGTTTGATACAGCTGCTCCTGCCTTGGCTCGTTGTCGGACAAATCCTTCTGCGTCACCAAAAAGATCAGCTGGTCGTCCTCCATCGCCTTGGACAGTGCCAGGATGGACTTTTTACGCCCTACATCGAACTGCAGCATCATGCCCGGGAACACTACCAAACCGCGCAGAGCCAGCACCGGCAGCAACATGCTTTTATCTTCTCTAGTTTTTTTCATCTCTGTAGTATTCATCTCAGATCCTCCAGATGTGTTTGGCCCGCGCCATACACTTTTAGCAGAAATGGCTGCCGCAGACAAAGCGGCGCCCCGCGCCGCCACGCTGCAACAGCCATCATGTTTTTAAACGATCGCGCACCGCTAAAAAAGCAGCTGGTGCGTCACGCGGTATCCTTCCGGCCGCGTTTCCTGGACGTTGTGGTAATCTTGATCTTGACCGGTTTCCGGTCCATGTTATGGGACAGGAGCGGTTCCGCATTCTCCAGAACGGTTTCCGGGGTGATGGTCACCTTCTCCACCGTGAAATCCGACGGCACGCTGTACATCAGCGGCGTCAAAATCTCCTCCATAATGCTCCGCAGGCCGCGGGCGCCGGTTTTACGCTCGATCGTCCTGCGCGCAATCTCCTGCAGCGCCTCCGGCTGAAATTCCAGCTCGACCTTATCCAGCTGGAACAGCTTCTTGTACTGATTAATCAGGCTGTTTCGCGGCTCCGTCAGGATGCGGACCAACGAGGCTTCATCCAGGCCGTTGAGCGCCGCAATCACCGGCAGGCGGCCCACCAGTTCGGGAATCAAACCGAACTTAACCAGGTCATGCGGAATCACGTCCTGCATCCACGCCGTCGTGTCCAGCTCCGTCTTGCTCTTGATGTCCGCGCCAAAGCCCAGCGTAGAGGATGCGGTGCGCTGCTCCACGATCTTATTCAGCCCGTCAAACGCACCGCCGCAGATAAACAGGATATTGGATGTATCAATCTGCAGGAACTCCTGCTGCGGATGCTTCCGGCCGCCCTGCGGGGGCACGTTGGAAACGGTGCCCTCCAAAATTTTCAGCAGCGCCTGCTGCACACCCTCGCCGCTGACGTCGCGCGTAATGGAAGGATTCTCCGACTTACGGGCGATCTTATCCACTTCGTCGATATAGATGATGCCGCGCTCCGCGCGCTCAATATCATAATCCGCCGCCTGGATCAAACGCAGCAGAATATTCTCCACGTCCTCGCCCACATAACCGGCTTCTGTCAGAGTGGTAGCGTCCGCGATGGCAAACGGCACATCCAATATCTTCGCCAGCGTCTGTGCAAGCAGCGTCTTACCGACGCCTGTGGGACCCAAAAGGAGCACGTTGCTCTTGGTCAGCTCCACATCGTCTTTTCCGTAATAAATGCGCTTGTAATGGTTATATACCGCAACAGAAAGCGCAATCTTGGCTTCTTCCTGCCCAATCACATACTCGTCAAGCTGTTTTTTGACTTCCTGCGGCTTTGGCAGTACAGCGGAGGTTTCATTATACCCGGTGGCCTTCCGGTTGCTGAGATTGCTCTCATCCTCCAGAATAGACATGCACAATTCAATGCATTCGTCGCAGATATAAACGCCCGGGCCTGCGATCAGACGGCGCGCCTCGCTCTGCGGCTTGCCGCAGAAGGAGCAGCTGATTCCTCTCTCTTTGATTTCATCATTGGGCATACGATTCACCAACCTATCTTAAATCCATCGGGTTTATTGGCTGTGTCAGTTTCAGCGCGTATAGATCACCTTGTCGATCAGTCCATATTCCTTTGCCTGCTCCGCCGTCATGAAGTTATCGCGTTCCGTATCCTGCGCGATGGTCTCAAATGGCTGGCCGGTGCGTTCGGACAAAATCTGATTCAAACGCTTCTTTGTCTCGATAATATGGTTTGTGTGGATGAGAATATCCGTCGCCTGTCCCTGCGCGCCGCCGCTGGGCTGATGGATCATAATATCGCTGTTCGGCAGCGCCAGGCGCTTGCCTTTCGCGCCCGCCGCCAGCAGGAACGCGCCCATGCTGGCCGCCATGCCCATGCATATGGTTGAAACGTCGCAACGGATATATTGCATTGTATCATAAATCGCCATACCGGCTGTGACAGAACCGCCGGGGCTGTTGATATACAGGCTGATGTCCTTGGTGGGATCCTGACCTTCCAGGTACAAAAGCTGGGCGACGACCAGACTGGAGGACGTATCGTTGACCTCCTCTGTCAGCATGATGATACGGTCGTTCAGCAGCCGGGAATAGATATCATAGGAACGCTCGCCACGGCTCGTTTGTTCTACAACATATGGGACTAAACTCACAGCAATCCTCGATTCTCCGCACGGCTCAAATAGAAAACACCTGCGCTGTTCCCCGCGCGGCGGGAACAGCCTTCTTACGTCGTATGAATATAACGGTCGTAAGGCGCACCCTTAAACCTGCGGTAAAAAACCGGTTTAAAGACACGCCTTGTAAGCTTTGACCGCTTTATTTCAGTTTATTCAGCTTCTGTCACAACTGCATTGTCGCGCACCAGCTGAATGGCTTTTCCAACCGCGATATCCTTCACGAGATCCTCCTGCGGGATAAAGGCTTTGACCTTCTCCACTTCCATTTCGTAGCCCTTCGCGATCTTCTCGAACTCCGCTTCGATCTCCTCGTCGGACGGCTGGATGTTCTCCAACGCCGCAATCTTCTCGAGTGCGAGGCGTACTTTCACCTGACGCTCTGCCTGCGGACGGAAGGAACTGCGCAGACCCTCCTGATCCATACCCGTATACTGCAGGTATGTATCCAGATTCAGGCCCTGAGACTGCAGGCGGTACGCGAACTCACGGATATCCTCGTTGATGCGGTTCTGATACATCGCCTCCGGAATTTCGCCCTGCACCAGCTCCACCAGCTTATCGATCAACTGGTTCTCCACATCGTCCTTCGCCTGATTTTCGGCGGTCTCTTCCAGCTTTGCTCTGATGTCCGCCTTATATTCGTCCAGCGTATCGAAGTCGCTGACGTCCTTCACAAAGTCGTCGTCTACCTCCGGCAGCTCCTTCATCTTGATTTCATGCAGCTTGATTTTGAAAACGGATTCTTTTCCGGCAAGCTCCTTGGCCTGGTAGTCCTCCGGGAAGGTCACGGTGATGTCAAATTCCTCGCCGGTCTTATGGCCGACCACCTGATCCTCAAAACCGGGGATGAACTGGCCCGCGCCCAGGCTGAGGCTGTAATTCTCTCCCTTGCCGCCCTCGAACGCAACATCGTCCACAAAGCCCTCAAAGTCGATCACAGCGATGTCGCCGTTCTCCGCAGCGCGGTCTTCAACCGTCACCATGCGGGAGTTGCGGTCCTGCACCTTTTTGATCTCGCCATCGACAGCCTCGTCGGTTACCGCAACCTTGGTCTTCTTGGCGGCGATGCCCTTGTAGCCCTCGATTTCGACCTCCGGCTTCGTTGTGATGGTAGCCTTGAACACAAGGCCGTCCTTGCCGGCGGAAACCAGATCAAAGTCAATTTTATCTTCAATCATATCGAGCTTTGCTTCCTTGACAGCCGCTTCCAGCGCGTCGGGATACAGCGCGTTGATCGCGTCCTCATAGAAAACCTGCTCGCCATAGAATTTTTCAACAAACGCGCGCGGCGCCTTTCCCTTGCGGAAACCCGGGATGGTGATTTTCTTATTTTCTTTACGATAAGCCTGATTCAGCGCGTTTTCAAAAGATGCCGCATCAATTTCAACTTCCAGCTGATACCGGTTGGTTTCAACCTGATTGCTTGCTTTCAAAGTCATTTCTTATTTCCTCCTGCAAAAATGCAAATTATCTAAGTTATTATAGCATAACAGTTCAGGATATTCCAGTAGATGTAAAAATATTCAAAAAATGTTCACGCACAGCGATACTTTGGCGTTTTTACGGCTCCTGAGGCCGCACCAGAAGCGGCATAAAGCCCAAATAGTCGCAGGAAATCAGGACCATCTTAACGCCGCAATATTCTCCCGTGATTGCACGCTTTGCCGCCTGACTGCCATGGATATGCCCAAAGTAACAGGTCCTGATTCCGCGCCGGACCAGAACATCCAAAATTTCCTTGCACTCCGCGTCGTCATAGACTGGCGGATAGTGCAGGAATACCACCGGCTCCCCGCCCTGCCGCACGCCGTCGTCGATGGATGCGTTCAGCCGTCCGACCTCGCGGTTGACAATCTTGACGTCCTCGTCGCTTTCCGCATTGTAGAGCCAGCCGCGCGTCCCGCACAGCGCCATGCCGTCCGCCACAAACGCGTCGTTGTGGATCACCCGGATGCTGTAAAAGTCCTTGGACGCGAGAAACTCGTCGATCTTTTTGCGCGTAGACCACCAGTAGTCGTGATTGCCCTTTAAAATCAGCTTTTTACCGGGAAGAGAATGAATAAACGCGAAGTCCTTCTCCGCCTCCTCCATCCGCATGGCCCAGGAGATGTCTCCGGCGATCACGACAGTATCGTCCTCTGACACAACCGCGCGCCAGTTCTTTTCCAGCTTTTCCACATATCCCTGCCAGCCGGCGAATACATCCATCGGCTTATCTGTGCCCAGAGAGAGGTGCAGGTCGGCTATTGCAAATACCGCTATTGTAATCGCCCCTTCCGCTTTATTGTGCCGTTTATTCTTCTACGCCCAGCATAGTGAGAACCGATTCTTTCATATCGCCGGCATTACAGGTCTGCGCAAAGCGGACCGGCTTGCCCGCCAGCTCCGCGATCGGCTGCGGAATGGGCGCGCCCGTAATTTCATGCAGTGTCCGCACATTTTCCAGGTCGGAATCGACCGCTTTTGCGTGGTCGACCGCCAGCAGGACGCTGGTTGCAAATTTGTAGGGATTGGCTGTGGAAACCACCACTGCCGGCGTCCCCTGGTCTTCCGTCTCCGCAAGGTACTGCTGATACACCCGGAGCGCCACCGCCGTATGGGTATCGCTGACATAGCGCGACGCCTGATAGACGCCGCCAATGGTCTCCGCCGTTTGGGTATCGTCGCAGAATCCGGCGTAGAACAGCCCGCGCAGCGCATTGAGCACCGCAGCGTCCACCTCATAGCGGCCCGTTTCGGCAAGCTGCTGCATCCAGCCCGCCACCTTTGCGCTGTCGCAGCCCGTCAGATCGTAGAGCAGACGTTCCAGGTTGCTGGACACCAGAATATCCATAGAGGGCGAGATGGTTGCAAAAAACCGGCGGTTCCGATCATATACGCCTGTGCGCAGAAATTCCGTCAGCACATTGTTCGCGTTGGACGCGCAGATCAGCTTATGCACCGGCAGGCCCATCTTCTTCGCATAGTATGCGGCCAAAATATTGCCAAAATTACCGGTCGGTACCACAATGTTTATTTCCTGTCCGTTCTGCACCTTGCCCGCTTTCATCAAATCGCAGTAGGCGGAGAAATAATAGACGATCTGCGGCAGGAGGCGGCCCCAGTTGATGGAGTTCGCGCTGGAAAACATCATACCGCCGCGCTCCAGCGCCGCTTTCATCTCCGCGTCGGTAAAGATTTTCTTAACGCCGGTCTGTGCATCGTCAAAATTGCCCTCGATTGCACAGACGGCGACATTGCCGCCCTCCTGCGTCGTCATCTGCAGCTTCTGCATCGCGCTGACGCCGTTCTGCGGGTAAAACACCATAATCTTGGCGCCGTCCACATCTTTAAAGCCCTCCAGCGCGGCCTTGCCGGTATCGCCGGAGGTCGCCACCAGGATAACCGCCGTTTTGTCGGACTGGATCTTTCGCAGGGAGCGGGTCAGCAGATGCGGCAACAGCTGCAAAGCCATGTCCTTAAACGCACAAGTGGGGCCGTGCCACAGCTCCAGCAGGTTCACCTGTGCAAATCCGGTCTGTACGGAAGCCAGCGGCGCGGGATGCCCACCGGAAAACTTGCCGTCTCCATACGCCTTTTCTACGCAGTCCCGGATCTCTTCCGCTGTAAAGCCGGTCAAAAAATCGCTCAGAATCCGCTCCGCGCGCTCTATATAAGAGGCGTTTTGCAACTCGCCCAGCACAGATTTATCGTATTTGGGAAAGGCTTCCGGCACAAAAAGGCCGCCGTCGCCGCTGATGCCCTGCGCAATCGCCTGCGCCGCGCTTACCTGTTCCGTTTCATTCCTTGTGCATTTATAATTCATGTCTTTTCCCCCATTTCTTTAGAGCCCATTCGGAAAACATCCGCACATCGGGCGTATCTTTTACGAATGGGCTCTCCGCCCGTTGATCCCCGCGGGGCTTGCCGTACTATTTTATAATAGAAACCGCGACTTGTCAAAGAGAAGTGAAAAAACGAAACGCGTTTCCAAAAAGAATATCATGGACCAGGCTTTCCGCGTACCCATGGCGCAGCATCCGTTCCGCGAGAGTCTCCACAGATTCCACGCCAACCATATCGCCCGGAAGCTCTGCTCCGTCGAAATCGCTGCCGATTGCGACCGTTCGTTCCCCATTGAGTGAAAGGAAATGTTCGATATGCCGCAGTATATCATCCAGCCCCGCCGGCCCGCTTTCCCGCAGAAATTTTTCCACAAAGGTCACGCCAACCACACCGCCCTGATCCCGCAACGCACAAAACTGTTCGTCTGTCAGATTCCGTGGATGGTTACACAATGACCGGGCATTGGAGTGTGTCGCAAGGACCGGCCCCCGCGCGCATGCCAGCGCGTCCCAGAACAGCGGCTCGCTCGCGTGGGAAACGTCCACGGCAATCCGCTGTTCCCCCAGCGACCGCACCACCTGTTTGCCAAACGCCGTCAATCCTCTGGGATGCGCAACCTCCGCCCCGTCTCCAACCTCGCAGGAATCGTTCCATGTGAGTGTAACAGCCCTTACCCCGCATTGCGCAAAGCGTTCCACGCGCTCCAATTTTCCGCCGAGCGCGGCGCTGCCCTCCACGGTCAATACCGCGCCGCATTTGCCGCCGAGCTTCGCCGCTTCAAAATCCGCCGGGGAAACACAGAGCCGCATCTGCCCCGGATGCGCCGCCGCCTGCCGGAGCAGCTCCGCATACACATCTTCAAAGTAGGCATACGCCGCCTCTCCGCGCAGTTCATCCGGTATCCAAACCGCAAAGCACTGCAGCCACGGACGGTAATTCCCCCCGCGCTGAAGCGACAGGTGCAGGTCGTTCTCCCACAGGTCCTTTTTCTGATTCCGGCATTCTGCAATCGTATCGCAATGCAGATCAAAATAGTTCATCAATATCCGCCTCCGCTGAACGCATTTTCCAGATGTTCCAGCAGGGGTTCCGGTTCGCCCGCAAGTATGCCAATTACGTCGAAGCGCGGCTGCAAATCCGTCGGGTGCGCCTGCAAGTACAGCAGCGCCGTATAGACGATCTTTCGCTGTTTTGCAGGCGTGACCGCCTCCGCCGGACAGGCATAAGCCGACGATGCGCGCCCCTTTACCTCTGCAAAGACAATATACCGGCCGTCTTCCGCGATTATGTCAATTTCTCCAAACCGGCTATGGTAATTTCGTTCCAGTATGTGGAAGCCCCTGCCTTCTAAATACGCCGCCGCGCGATCTTCCGCGTCCCTGCCGGACAGGCGGCTCACCGTGCGTCTCCCAGGATTTTTTTCAGGAAGGTGCGCCTATGTATCGGGCATGGACCGTATTGTTTCAATAACTCCACGTGCAGCTTGGTTCCGTATCCTTTGTGCTTTGCAAACTGGTACTCCGGGTAGAGCTCGTCCAGCTCATAAAGCAGGCGGTCCCTGCTGACCTTTGCCAAAATCGAAGCCGCCGCAATACTGGCAGAGAGCGCGTCGCCCTTGATGACCGTCTGCGCGGGAACGTCCAACGGCGGCATGCGGTTCCCGTCCACCAGGGCAAATTCCGGGCGGATTGCAAGCCCGTCGCACGCGCGTTTCATCGCCAAAAAAGTGGCCTGTAAAATATTGATCTCATCGATCTCCTGCTCGGTGGCAAACGCGACCGAATAGCTGACCGCTGTTTTTATAATTTCGTCAAACAAAAGCTCCCGCTTTTTCTCGCTCAGTTTTTTGGAATCATTCAGCCCCTCAATTTCGTGATGATCGGGCAAAATAACAGCGGCAGCGAACACCGGGCCGGCCAAAGGGCCGCGTCCCGCTTCATCGATGCCGCATACTACTTGATATCCATTCTGTTGCGCCGCCGTTTCATAGGCAAACCAATCCATTGCAACCGTCCTATCTCTCTTTGTATTCAGGACCTGTCCACACGCTCCAGCGTGATCTTCCCCAGCTTGGCGC
Organism: Clostridium sp. D33t1_170424_F3; assembly: GCF_015667585.1. Lineage (GTDB taxonomy): Bacteria > Bacillota > Clostridia > Oscillospirales > Acutalibacteraceae > Anaeromassilibacillus. The sequence goes on from NZ_JADPEG010000001.1 coordinate 142,787, forward strand.
TGCGGAACTCGTCCAGCACCGCGATGGAAGCGCGCTCCGTATCGATTTCGCCGCCGGAAACCAGCATACCGCGTTTACGGCCAACCTGCTCCAACAGCTCATAGCCCTTTAACGCTTCAAGATCCAGCCCGTCCAGTTTATAGCGCTGGCACAGAGCCTCCGGGTAAGCGTCCCGCAGAACCTCCAGCAGCCGGGACGCCAGATGCTCGGTGTCCAGCACCGCATCCTTGACCGCGCCGGTAAACGCCAGATGCTCCCCGACTTCCTTGTCCTCGAATTTTGGCCACAGTACGCCGGGGGTGTCCAAAAGCTCGAACCCCTTTGCGATGGTGAACCACTGGTTGCTGCGCGTTACGCCCGGGCGGTCTTCCACGTTGGCCTTTCCGCCCTTGGACAGCTTGTTGATTAAGGAACTTTTCCCCACATTGGGAACGCCGACCACCATCACGCGGATCTGGCGGCAGACCATCCCCTTCGCCTCCCAGGCGGCGATGCGGTTCTTCAGCACCTCGCGCACCAGCGGGATAAACCCATTCAGGCCCTTGCCGGTACGGCAGTCCACTGCGATCGCCGGGATGCCCTGCGCCTTGTAATGAGCGATCCAGCGGCTGGTCTGGGTCGAGTCCGCCATATCGCATTTGTTGAGTAAAATGACGCGCGGCTTGTTCTGAATCAGTTTGTCCAGAACCGGATTGCGGCTGCTCACGGGAATCCGCGCATCCACAATCTCCGCCACTGCGTCTACCAGTTTCAGGCTTTTTTCAATCTGCCGTTTGGTCCGGGTCATATGGCCCGGAAACCATTGGATGGACTGTGCTTCGCTCATATCTTCCTCCGTTTGTGCTTTTTACGTTATCTTTCCAAACCGGTTGAACGGAAATACAATGATCTCCGCTTTTCCCAAAACATACCGCTCATCGATCGTACCGACTTCGTTGCTCCGGCTGTCGTTGGAAACCGCACGATTGTCGCCCAAAACAAATAAATGTCCCTCCGGAACGGTAAATGGGTACGTGTAGTCGGACGGCTGAGTAGTAATTCCGTTGCGTATATAATCACTTTCGTCCAACAGCTCCCCATCCACATAGACCCGTCCGGCCTCAAAATCGATGTCCACTGTTTGCCCGCCTGTCGCAATGACACGTTTTATGATTGGATCAGCCAGCTTCGCCGTGTGCATAATGACCACAACGTCGCCCGGCTGCGGCTGGTAAAAATAGCTGGTCAGCAAGACGTGATCGCCGTTATGCAGATTGGGCAGCATGGAGGGGCCGCTTACATTGACCACACGAAACAGCACGGTGAACAAAAGCATCACGGCGATCAGAGAGGATATCAACGCTTCCATCCACTCGTAGCAGTGCGCGACCATCCGTCCCTTCCGCCTTCTGCGGACTTTTCTTTTCTCCTGGCTGTTCAACAGAAACCATCCTCATTTCCCTTTGTACGTCCCTTAAACCCTGCCGAATTCGGAAAACGGCTGGTAGACCAGCTGCACCTTCCCGATGATATACCTCTGGTCGATCATTCCAACCATGGAATCGCGGCTGTCCATGGAGACCGGACGGTTGTCACCCAATACAAACACATGGCCGGCCGGTACCGTTTGGGGAAACTCCACATCGTACTGGTTCCGGGTAATGCCGTTTTCAATATAGGCGCTTTCATCCAGCGGTTCGCCGTCCACATACACGATTCCGTTCATAAAGTCAATATCAACCGTCTGGCCTTCCGTCGCAATCACGCGCTTGACGATGACTTCGTTCAGCGCGGTTCCCGCGCCGTCCACCACAACCACATCCCCCTGATGGGGCGTATAGCCGATGCAGGAAACCCACACCTTATACTGGTCCTCCAGCGTGGGAATCATCGAAGGCCCGGAAACGGTGATGCTGCGGATGACAAAAGTAAAGAACACCATGATCAGGATCAGAGCGGGAATGATCGCTTCCATCCACTCATAGCAGCTTTTCGTTCCTTTTCCCATCCCCGAAGCGGATGAATCCGCTGCCTGCACTTCCTCCGGCTCTTCTTCTGTAACAGACCACATTAGCATGAAATCACCTTTTTCTATGATGATAAAGAAAAAAGGGACAGATTCTGTCCCTTTTGCTTACGCGTTATCTTATCTGAGCTGCTCCTTGACCTTTGCCGCCTTACCGACTCTGTCACGCAGGTAGTAGAGCTTCGCTCTGCGCACACGGCCTTTACGGATGATTTTTACGCCTTTGACGTTCGGGGAATGCAGCGGGAAAACTCTCTCCACGCCGACGCCGTAGGATACACGGCGGACGGTGAAGGTCTCGGAGATACCGCTGCCCTTGCGGGCAATGACGGTGCCTTCAAACACCTGGATTCTTTCGCGCTCGCCTTCACGAATGTTTACGTCGATGCGGATGGTATCGCCGACTTCGAACTGCGGCATTTCCGCTTTAACAGAATCCTGTGCAATTAATTTCAATGCGTCCATTTGTTATTTCCTCCTAATAATCAGAACATTCATGCCAGGTTTGAACCGGCAGAGGACTGTCCGCTTCAATGTCACGGAATTTCCGGGCACTGAACCCCACCGAATAACGCGGCGGTTTCCAAATGCCTATATATCATACCACAATCCGCCAAAAGGCGCAAGATTTTTTTGCGTATTACGCGAAGTTTTTCAGGTTTTCATCATATAAATCGGTCCGGCGAATCTGCGCGTACAGGTCGAGCCCCAGTTCCGCCTTCACCGCATCCAGCATAAGGGTTGGATTGACATTCATCGTGCTGCCCGCGGGCAAAATTGCGGAGATCCGGACCTGGCTGTCCTCGGTAAAAACTTTTACATGGTCCAGGTATGGGCGGATATCAAAATCCACAAAGCCGCTTTTGGTGTGCTTTGGCACCACCAGCGTTTCCGATTGGAGCAGCGCTGCGATCCGGCCAGCGGTCTCCTCCGCGTCCCGCCCCTCCGGGTCAAGCGTCAGCTCATAGGAGGCGTAGGCGATTTTCCCGGGCTTCATGACAGGTTCCGTAACGGCAAACACCGGAATGTCGTCCGGAAGCGCTTCGTTCAGCCGCGCGATGATCTCCTCATTGGTCATGGTTCCCTCGTCGTCCAGCTTGATGTCCACGCTCTCCCGCTCCCCGGCAACACCGAGCGAAAGCGGCAGCGCGAACGTCAAAAACGCGCGCGGGTTAAAGCCCTGCGTATACCACAGCGGAATTTTCGCCCGGTGGATCGCACGGGCCATACAGCGATTCAAATCCAAGTGGGAGATATACCGGGCCGTCCCCACCTTCCGGAACCAGATTCTAACGGGCCTCATGGCAGATTCCTCCTTTAAAGCAGGCCGCGCCGCAGGCGGAGCAGGATTCCCGGCAGTTGGGCGTGGTCGTATCCGCATAGGCTTTCTGGCATTCCCGGATTAAAAACTCCTTACGGATTCCATAGTCCAGATGGTCCCACGGCAAAACCTCGTCAAAGCTCCGGCGGCGGTTGGCGTAGAATTCCGGTTCCACACCGCAGGCGGCGAACGCTTCCCGCCACCTGGACAGGGAAAAATAATCGTTCCATCCGTCGAATTTACATTCCAGCTCGTGTGCCTTCTCCAAAACCGCGCACAGCCGGCGGTCGCCGCGCGCAAACACCGCTTCCATAAAGCTGGTGTCCGCGTCGTGGTAGTTGCACGTTACCTTGCGGCTTGTGACGGAGTTAACCAGATGCTTCTGCTTTTGGCGCAGCGTCTCAATGGTATCCTGCGGCTCCCACTGGAACGGCGTAAAAGGCTTGGGCACAAAGGAAGAAGCGCTCACCGTCACGGACACGCCGCGGCCCTTAGGTTTGTCCGGGTTCGCGTAATACGCATTTACCACCTTCTGCCCCAGCTCCGCAATGCCCGCCACGTCCTCGAGCGTCTCCGTCGGCAGTCCAATCATAAAGTACAGTTTAATCGTACTCCACCCGCCGGAAAACGCCATGTTGACGGTCTTCATCAACTCGTCTTCCTTGACGTTTTTATTGATCACATCGCGGAGACGCTGCGTCCCGGCCTCCGGCGCAAAGGTCAGGCCACTCTTCCGGACGGTCTTGATCTTGCTTGTCAGCTCGTCTGTAAAACCGTCCACCCGCAGGGACGGCAGAGAAACGCTGGTCTTGTCCTCCTTGGTCCATTCCATAAGGCGGTCCAACAGGGGGTGCAGCTTTGTGTAGTCGCTGGTGCTGAGCGAAGAAAGGGAAATTTCGTTATAGCCCGTATTGCTGCAAAGATCGAAACACTGTTGATTGACGACCTCCACCGATTTTTCCCGCACCGGGCGGTAGATAAAGCCCGCCTGGCAGAACCGGCAGCCGCGGATACAGCCGCGGAACACCTCTGCTACCGTGCGGTCGTGGACAATCTCAATATAAGGCACAACGAACTTGTCCGGGAAATAAGACTGGTCCATATCCAGCATCAGGCGCTTTGTCACTTTTGCCGGCACGCCCGCCTCCGGCGTGACCGCCGCAATGGTTTGATCGTCGCGATATGTGACCGTGTAGAGCGACGGTACATATACGCCGGGAATCTGTGCGGCTGCAAACAGGAACTCCCGTTTGGAACGGCCCTCCTTTTTGCAGGCACGGTACAGGTCAATCACTTCCAGGTCGACTTCCTCGCCTTCGCCTAAAAAGAACAGATCGACAAAATCCGCCAGCGGCTCCGGATTACAGGCGCAGGGCCCTCCGGCGACCACCAGGTGTTCCAAACCGGGCCGATCCTCGCAGCGCAAGGGAATCCCCGCCAGCTCCAGCATATTCAAAATATTGCTGTAGCTCAGCTCGTATTGCAGCGTAAAGCCGAGGATGTCGAACTGGCGGAGACTGTCCCCGCTTTCCAGTGCAAACAACTCCACCCCATGGTCCCGCATCTGCTGTTCCATATCCACCCAGGGAGCAAACACGCGCTCGCACCAGATATATTCCTTTTCATTCAGCAGGCTGTACAGAATTTTCATGCCCAAGTGGGACATCCCCACTTCATAGGTATCCGGAAAACAGAACGCGAAACGCACGTCCACTTCCCGCGGGTCTTTCATGACGGCGTTTAACTCCCCGCCCACATATCTTCCCGGCTTCTGCACCTGCGCCAGAAGCCGTTCTATCTTTTGATTCACCAAACATTTATCCTCCGGGGAAATACTCCGGCCGCTTCCGCAAGCCGTGAATTTTATTATACTTCCCCGAAGGACGCTTTGCAACCTAAATCCGGGTTCTCTTAAGCAAAAGCAGGAGCATCAGGTAACAGCTGATCAGCAGCAAAGAAAAATTGTACCGGGAGCGCAGCAGCAGCCAGAAGCCCGCAACTGCCAGCGGCAGCAGCGTCAGGAACGAAAGCACGGACGATATTCTCTCTGCTTTCTCTTCCGGATACCGCATGCAGAGCAGCGCATAGAGAGCCTGCCCGCCGTCAAGCGGCCCTACCGGAAGTAAATTCACAGCGCCGATGAGCAGATTAGCCGCTGCAAATTTAGTACCGCCGTTTCCCGTCAAAAAGCAGCCCGCCAGCAAAAGCAGGTTTACACAGGGCCCCGCCAGAGACAGAATCAGTTCCCGCGGGTAGCTGGTCTCTCCACCTTGCTTGACAATATCCACACCGAACGGGCTGAGGCAGATGCGTTTCGGCACATGGCCGCCGGCACATAGAACCGCCATATGCCCGCACTCGTGCAGGATCGTCGCCAGCATTCCCGGCAACGCCATGCCGCCCGTATCCACTAACAGAAAAAATGCAACCGCCGCCACAAACAGGAATCCCACCTGCACCCGGCAGCCTCCTATTGTAAAGACCATTATTGGCTGGACGCTTCAGATCCGGACGCTTCCGAGCTGGATTCCTCCGGCGGCGAGGAAACCGGCGGGATCAGCTCCAAAACCTTGGTCTTGACCTGATCGATCTGCTCCTCCGCAACAATTGAGTTAGATGCGTTTTTCATGTACCAGTCCCGCACCGTATCGTACCATTCCCCGCCAAAAGCTTTCAGTACCAGCGCCGCCACGATCAGCAGTGCGCAGACCGATATCTGCACGATGGTTAACAGCCAGGAACTGGTTTTTTTCGCCTTGCTCCGAACCGTCCGCTGGTCGTAAGGGTCTTCCCCCAAGTTCTCCCGATCTTGCTCCAGCAAGTCCCGTTTGTATTCTTCCTCATAAAATTCGTTCATTTTCGTTCCCCCTGTGTCTTTCTGCAAAGGTTGTCTATTCATCATATGACACACAGGGCCCGAAAATCACAAAACCGCTCCCAAAATTGGGAACGGTTGTAAATTTGTATCCTGTTTATTTAGCTTCCTTTAGAAAGCCGCCGTCCATGACGCCCGCTTCCGCCTCCAGCAGCTTCTGGATTTCCTGCTCAATGCGGTCCTCGTATGCCAGCAAGCATTCCAGAATCCGGGGATTAAACATCCCGCATTCCCCGTTCAGGATCATCTGAATCGCTTTATCATGCGAATAGGCGGGCTTGTACACCCGCTTGCTGGTCAACGCATCGTAGACGTCCGCCAGCGAAACCACCTGTGCGCTCAATGGAATCGCATCCCCCACAAGGCCGTCCGGATAGCCCCGTCCATCCCAGCGCTCGTGATGGTGGCGGCAGATGTCAAAGCAATAGCGGATATAGGTCTGGTCGTGGATATGCTCGATATCCCCGAGGATATCTCCGCCCTTGACCGTGTGCGCCTTCATGACCTCAAATTCTTCCGTCGTCAATTTGCCGGGTTTGTTCAGGATATTTTCCGGCACCGCGATTTTACCGATGTCGTGCAAAACCGCCGCGTTGGAAATTTCCTCAATAATATCCTCCGTCAATCCGTACTCCGGATAGCGCCGGGCCAGCTCCTGCAGCAGCAGTGCGGAAACGCAGCGGATCCGGCGCGTGTGCAGTCCGGATTCTCCGTTGCGGAACTCCACAACCGTGCTCAGGGTGTCGATCATAAACAGGTTGCTTTGCTTGAGCTTCTGCGTCTGCTTCTGCACCAGGTATTCCAAATGGTCGCGGTGACGATACAAATCAATGAGGTTGGCCACCCGGCGGCGGACAATACTGGCGCTGAACGGCCGGCCGATGAAGTCAGAAACGCCGAGCTCATAACCCTTCAAAACCTGCTCGTCGGAATCGTCGGAGGAAATCATTACAATGGGCATCCGCTTGATCCAGCCCCGGCGGTTCATGGTTTCCAGCACTTGAAAACCGTCCACCTTCGGCATGATGTAATCCAAAAGAATTGCAGAAATCTGATCCAGATTTTTCTCAATCAATTCCAGCGCCTGTTCGCCGTCCTCCGCCTCCAGAACCATATATAGCCCGTCGAATGCCTCTGAAAGGATTACGCGGTTGAGTTCAATATCGTCTACAATCAAAATGACGGGAAGACTTTTCGCGTCCAATTTGTTTACCCCTTTCAGTCCAGCAGCGCAAGGCACCGGATGATCCGTTCGTACTCCTGCCGGATCGATGTAAAACGTTCTTCAATATGTTCCAGCCGACCGGCCCGCAAATCCTCCACCATTTGGGAACAGAGGCGGTAAAGCGCGTCCATCCCCAGGTTTCCGGAAATTCCTTTGAGCGTATGTGCTGCCCGAAGCATTCCGTCCGCATCTCCGGTACGGTTCGCCTCGCATAGCTCCGCATAGGTCTTATCCTGCAAAAATTTCCGGATAAAGCGCTCCATCAGCGCACGATTGCCGGAAAAACGGTTCAGCAGCGTTTTTTCATCCACCTGCAGCTGAATCATAGCCTCCTGAAAATCCATGGGACAATCGCTCCTTCCCTCATTTTTAATAATGCGATTACCTACAATTTATGTAATAAACCAATGGCGCTGGGTCATTTTTGGCTTTTTCATTATACATCGAAACCTGATAAAACACAAACAAATTCTTTCTATCTATTTCCTTTTTAGCATTTATTAACAAAATCTTAAAAAGAAAAAGCAGGCGGGGGATTTCCCGCCTGCAGCGTATTACGCTTTTTCCTGTATATACCGGTGGATGGCAGTTGCAGCATCCTTGCCGCCGCCCATTGCCAGAATGACCGTGGCCGCGCCGCTGACGGCATCCCCCGCCGCATAGACCGCTTCCCGCGTGGTTTTCATGGTTTCTTCATCCACAACCAGACAGCCCTTTTTATTTGTCTCCAACCCTTCCGTCGTGGAGCGAATCAGCGGGTTCGGGCTGTTGCCGATCGCCATCACCACACAGTCGACTGGAAGCTCAAAGTTGGAGCCATCCTTTGCGACAGGCTTCCGGCGCCCGGAGGCATCCGGCTCACCCAGTTCCATCTCGATGCACTCGATCGCCCGGACTTTGCCGTCCTCGCCGCCGTGGATCGCAACGGGATTGCACAGAAGCTTAAAGATAATTCCTTCTTCCTTTGCGTGGTGGATCTCCTCGTTCCGGGCGGGCATCTGTTCCTCTGCACGGCGGTAGACAATATAAACGTTCTCCGCGCCCAGCCGCTTGGCGGTGCGCGCCGCATCCATTGCAACGTTGCCGCCGCCCACCACCGCCACGTTCTTCGGACGGATAATCGGCGTGTCATATTCCGGCTTGTAGGCCTTCATCAAGTTCACACGGGTCAGGAACTCGTTGGCAGAATAGGTCCCCACCAGGCTCTCTCCGGGAATATTCATAAAGCTGGGCAGCCCCGCGCCGGTGCCGATAAAAATCGCCTCATAGCCCATCTCAAACAGCTCGTCCACGGAAAGCACCTTGCCGATGACCATATCGGTCTTGATCTCCACCCCGCGCTCCTCCAAGCCGGAAATCTCTTTCTGCACAATTTCTTTGGGCAGACGGAACTGCGGGATACCGTACATCAGCACGCCGCCGGCGGTATGCAGCGCTTCAAAGATCGTGACCTCATAGCCCAGCACATTCAGATCGCCCGCACAGGTCAAACCCGCGGGACCCGCGCCGATGATCGCCACTTTATGCCCGTTGGAAGCGATTTTCTCCACCTTTTCCGTGCAGTGCTTCATATGCCAGTCCGCGACATAACGCTCCAATCGGCCGATGCCGACCGGTTCGCCTTTGATTCCGCGCACGCAGTTGTGCTCGCACTGGTTTTCCTGCGGGCAGACGCGTCCGCAGATTGCCGGCAGGGAATTCATGGTTTTGATGGTCCGGTACGCCTCTTCCAGCTCTCCCTTGGCCACATGGCCGATGAACTCCGGAATCGGCACGCCGACCGGGCAGCCGGACACGCAGGGCTTGTTCTTACAGTTCAGGCAGCGCTGCGCCTCTTCCGCCGCCATTTCGTCGGTGTATCCCAGTGAAACCTCTTCAAAATTTTTATTGCGGACGTCGGGCGCCTGCTCCGGCATCGGCGTCTTCTTCAAAGTCATATTAGGCATTCTTCGCACCCTCCATCAGATGGCAGTTGAATTCGCGCGTCGCTTCCGTTTCCTGCTCCCCATAGGTGCGCAGGCGCTTCATCGCTTCGTCAAAATCGACCTTATGGCCGTCAAAGTCCGGCCCGTCGATACAGGCGAACTTGGTTTCCCCTCCCACCGTCAGGCGGCAGCCGCCGCACATACCGGTTCCATCGATCATAATCGGGTTCATGCTGATCATGGTTTCTATATTCTGCTCTTTGGTCAGGTTGCAGACCGCGCGCATCATCGGCAGCGGGCCAATGGCAATAACAAAATCATAATTTGCACCATTGTCAATGTTTTCCTGCAAAGCAGCAGTGACAAAGCCCTTGTGGCCGTTGGAACCGTCGTCTGTCATCAGGTACAGATTGTCGCAGACGGCACGCATTTCTTCTTCCAGAATGATAATATCCCTGGAGCGGAAGCCCGCAATAATATCCACCTGGACGCCCATATTATGTAACGCTTTGGCCTGCGGATACGCGATGGCACAGCCCGCGCCGCCGCCGATCACCGCTACTTTTTTATGGCCCTCCAGCTCGGAAGCCTTGCCCAGCGGGCCGATAAAATCGAGAATCGCGTCGCCGACCTCCAGCGTATCCAGCAGCAGGGTGGTCTTGCCCACCTTTTGGTATATAATGGTAATCGTTCCCTTTTCGCGGTCATAATCCGCGATTGTCAGCGGAATTCTTTCCCCGTATTCGTTTACACGCAGAATGATGAACTGGCCCGCCTGCGCTTTTCTGGCGATAAACGGCGCTTCCACCGACATCAGCGTCATGGAATCGTTCAACCTGCGCTTCTCCACGATCGAAAACATGCTAACACATCCCTATCTTCCTCAATATATAGTCCTGTAAAAGTATATGCCAAATATTATATACGATTTACCAGCACTTTTCAATATTTTATTTGCTAAAGCGTGAAAATGTGATAGTTTCTATTATTTTCCAACAAAGCGCTTCCACCATGAAGGATTCACTTTGTTCACTTGCACGACGGCTAACCCATAAAAGAAAAAACGGTCCGGGCTCCGCGGCCCGGACCATCCTTTTGATACGGCGGCCTGTTACAGGATGATACAAATCAGCCCGTTGCATCCGTCGTTGATGATGCGCTCGATCGTCTCGCGCACCTTGTCGCGCGCGTCCACCGGCATGCGGTACAGTTTGTTGTGCAGCCCCTCATTGACCAGCTCATGCAGGCTCTTGCCAAAGATATTGGACTCCCAGATCTTGCCGGGGTTCTCCTGGAACTCCTTGAGCAGATACATCACCAGTTCCTGCGACTGCTGTTCCGAGCCGACAATCGGCGTGACTTCCGTGGTAATCCGCGTCTTCATCATATGGATGGAAGGTGCGGCCGCCTTCAGGCGAATTCCGTACTTGCCGCCCTGTTTGATGATCTCCGGCTCCTCCAGGGAAAGCTCCTCGATGCCGGGCATAACGATGCCGTAGCCGGTATTCTGGACCTCTTCGTAGGCGTCCTTGATCTTGTCATACTGCTTCTGCATCTCCGCAAACTTCATCATGCAGTCCAGCAGCGCGCCCTCATCTTCGATTGCCAGCCCCGTTTTCTCCCCCAGCACTTTGTAAAACAGGTTCTGCTGCAGGGCGACGGTGATGCGCGCATGCCCGGTCCCCAAAGCCACCGAGCTGGTTTTGGCAAACGACACATATTCGCACTTGCTGACCTCGTCGATGATCCCCTCCACCTCGCGGATGCGGGAAATCTTTGCCGCCGCCTGCTGGATGGTGGAATACACGGATGAGCGCAGCCAATGGTTTTTCTCCAAAGAGGAAACCCAGTGCGGCATATCGACCCGGATCTCCTTGACTGGGAACTCAAACAGGATTTTGGAAAGGATCGTCCGGATCTCCGCTTCCTCCAGTTCCATGCAGTTGACCGGCAGCACCGGAACCTCATACTTTTTCTGCATGGCAGACGCCAGGGAAAGCGATTCCTCCGAATTCGGATAGGTGCAGTTGAGCAGCACAATAAACGGCTTATTGATATCCTTCAGCTCCGAAATCACGCGCTCTTCCGCTTCCTCATATTCTTCGCGCGGGATGTCGCTGATGCTGCCGTCCGTTGTCACCACCAGGCCGATGGTGGAATGCTCCGTAATGACCTTTTTCGTGCCGATTTCCGCCGCCATATTGAATGGAATGGGCTCGTCGTACCAGGGCGTCATCACCATGCGCGGCATATCGCCTTCCACATAGCCAAGCGCGCTGGGGACGATATAACCGACGCAGTCGATCATCCGGACGGCAAAGCTGGCGCTTCCATCCACCTGCACTTTAACCGCCTGCTCCGGGATAAACTTTGGTTCTGTGGTCATGATGGTCCGGCCCGCGGCGGACTGGGGCATTTCATCGATGGCGCGGTCCCGTTTGTAGCTCCCGTCGATGTTGGGAATCACGATGGTATCCATGAACCGTTTGATAAAGGTAGACTTGCCGGTTCTGACCGGACCGACAACCCCTATGTAGATATCTCCGTTGGTTCGTTCCGAGATATCGCTGTAAATATTGCGTTCTTCCATTGTACCTCCCCCTCAGGCAGAGAATTTTGTAAACGATGCTTTGCGTGAATCAGCGAGTCCTTACATTGGGATCAGCAGCATCCCCCTGTTCTCAACAAACTCGCCGGCAAGGTCGTTTTCCTGCTGGATGGCACTGACGGACGTACAGTACGTCCGGGCAATGTTCCACAGGCTCTCGCCTGAGTCTGCAAAATAAATACTGAGCGCGGCGGAAGTATCCTTTGCACGCGGCCGGTCTTCGTCCGCCCGTACGTCGGAGATAATCTTCAAGCTGCTCTGACTGGTGACTTCAGTACTCAGCCGCAGCTCCGTCTTGACCTCTATCCCGCCGCCTGTGATGCGGTAGCTGATGCCCGCTACGCTGAGCTCCGGCGCGCAGCGAACGCCTTTGGGCTTCTCCGCGCCCCACGGGTGCGTATATTCAAAGTCGAGCATGCGCTCGGTGTAAAACGGCCGGTTTTCCTGGTTTGCAGCCAGGATACAGACATTGAATTTTCCCTTAAAGACGATTTGGCCGTCCTGCTCCGCAGCGTTGACCGCGGATAGTTCGTTCCAGATGTCAAACACCTTGGTAATACCGGTGTCCTCCAGGGCAATGCTGTTCTTTTGCAAAATGGAATCGCTCAGCAGTTCCACCACTTTTTCCACAGTTTTCTGCTTATAGCCGATTTCCAGCTCATATTCTTTGGAATAGGCGTCCGTCACGACGGTGACCTCCGCGCCCTGGTAGGCGACCGCCTCGGCGTACAGATTCACCTGCGACTCAAAGTAAGTCTTATCTCCGGAGTAATCGTTTTTCACCTGAATGGACAGTCCCGCGACGCTCAGTTTGACGTTACAGAGGCAATCGTCCGTCAGATCATTGCAATCCAGCATCTGGCTGAAGGGAATCGCATATTCCATAAGCTCCAGCATGCTTTCGTCCAGCACGGAGGAATACAGAATCTTCAGGTTGACCTCGCCCTTGACCATCAGCTTGTTTGCCACCAGCTTAGAATCCTGCAGATTCACGTAAGCGGTGGAACGAAGGATGTTTTCCGCGCCCGGCTTGGAAGACGGCAATTCCAGCGTCTCTTCCACGCTGAATTGCTGGCCGCAGAATCCGGCGATGCGGCTGTATGGCATCGAACGCTTCTGCTGCTCCACCTCGTCGCTGTCAATGTGACAGACCACCTCGCTCTCTGTCCGCCCAATCACCTTGGCGCAAACGGAGAAGGCTCCGTGGATATCCAGGCGGCGCGGGCTGGTCGCGCGGCAATTGATATACTCCACACGGGTAAACGCGCAGACATGCGCGTGGTCCACCGCCTGCTTCATGGTAATGGCGGCGAAGAATGAACTGCTGTTTTCACAGCACCGCAGGGTGTTTCCCCCCGCGTCCAGATAAAAGATCTTGACATTGTACGTTCCTTCCAGCTCCAGGCGGTCCCCCATGACATTCCTCCCCGTGATGCGGGGATAGACCTGGCACTTCAGGATGCGCTGTATGTCCGGGCAGTAATCCGGCAGGCTGATGTCAAGGTCTACCGGCTGCTCCTGACATCCGTCATAAATGATTTCGCCGGCGGCCAACGCCTCACGGTTAAGCATATAATCCATTCAGGCTCTCTCCTTTTCCTGTTTCTGTCTAATTGTTATTCGGCTCCTGTCCATTTTATGCTTTTCCGCAGAAACAAATTGGGCCCGCCGCGGAGAAAATCCCCGCGGCGGGCCTAAAAACAAAAAGCCGGCTGTTTCCAGCCGGCCGGTTCGTCACTGTTCCTTTTTAATATGGAACATTTTGCGAAGTACAAATCCCCAGAATTTGGAACCCTTGACAACGACTACTTTCATGACGAAAACCTCCCAATTATGTTCAGCTCCGAAGGAGCGCTACGCCCAGCACAACCATAATGATCGCTACAACGAACATGATCAGGCCGATCGGGCAGAAGCAAGAGCATACGAGGCCCAGTCCAAACGCTATGGCATACTGCCCCACTCTGCAGCAGGTATTGCCTTTAAAGCAGCAGTTTCCTTTGCAACGCATTTTCCATCGCCCCGTTTCTCTTATGTCTTATTAGCAGTATATACACGGGGCGGAAAATTGGTTCCAAATAAATTTATGCGTCCTTCTGGATGACAATCAGCGCGTCTCCACTGTGCACGATGACCTGCGCCGGATCGTTGATGATCTGGTTGCTGCAGCCCAGCGGGAAATTAGAACGCAGCGGGTACTCATCCAGCGGGTATTTCATCCCCTCATAGCTTACCGTACAGACGGCGCAGCCAAAGGGAAACGCGGAAAAGGTCGCGCCGGCTAATCCACGCAGAACCATGCGCCCGCTTTTCAGCAGGAGCACACTGGTGTTTCTGTCCGCCAGCACCGCATGACAGCCTTGTTCCGCCAGGTACTGCAGCACGCAGAGGTTGGCGATGGAATGATCAAACCGCTCCCCGCCCAGCGCGCCGGCCAGTACAAATTCCCGGAAACCGCGCCGCAGCCCTTCCCGGACCGCCGCCATCATATCGGTATCGTCCTTCTCCGGTTTCAGGCGGATCGTTTCAATTCCTTCCGGCAGCTCGCCCCGCAGGGAATCGAAGTCGCCGATCAACAGATCCGGCCGCAGGCCATACGCTTTCGCTGTGTCCACACCGCCGTCCGCGCAGATGATATAGAAGGATTCCGGCGGATATTCCTCGAAAACCGTTTTGTCCGCCAGCGGCGCTGAACCGATAATCATACAGCGTTTTATTTCATTTCCCATTCCTTCAGGTCCTTTACTTCGTTATACATCGCCACATAGCTCTCGTGACGGCTGGGATGAATTACCCCTTCCCGAACCGCCTCGAGCACCGCGCAGCCTTTCTCGCAGGTATGCGAGCAGGACGGGAATTTGCATGCGTTTAAATAGGGCGCAAACTCCCGGAAGCTGAACTGCAGGTTCTCCTTGCGGATCAGATCGCACTGCTCCATGTTGATGGAGGAAAAGCCCGGCGTGTCCGCTACATAGCCGCCCCCCGCCAGTTTTAGCAGCTCCACCTGCCGGGTCGTATGGCGGCCCCGCCCCAGCTTCTGACTGATTTCGCCCGTTTGAAGCGCATACGTCTCATCGACGCCGTTGAGCAGAGAGGATTTCCCCACACCGGAATTCCCCGTAAACGCAGTGATTTTCCCTTTGAGTAAAGCGCGGACCTCCGCGACGCCCTCTCCCGTTACGGAAGAAACCGTAAAGAAGCGAATGCCCGCCTTTTCATAGATTTCACGCAGCCACTCGCCGTCCTGCAGGTCCGTTTTAGAGACAACCACAACCGGCTCGATCTCCTTATCCTCCGCCGCTGCCACGGCCTTGTCGATCAGCAAAGGATTCGGGGAGGGATCGCACACAGAAGTCACTACGATCACCTGGTCGATGTTGGCAACGGGCGGACGCGTCAAAAAATTTTTGCGCGGCAGAAGGGACTCGATCAGGCCCGTCCCGTCCGGGTCTACGCTGATCTCCACCCGGTCCCCCACAAATGGCGTCATCCCTTTTTTGCGGAAAACGCCCCTGGCTTTGCAGGTATAGATTTGATCGGCAGCCTCTACATAGTAGAAGCCGCCGATCCCTTTCATAATCAATCCGTTCAACTGTTCCATCACGCTCATTCCGTCGGTGTAATCGGCAGATGGGTCGGGAAGTCGCCATCCAGTCCATAGTCCGTGTCTGTTCCGTCGCCCTCCGGGCTGGAAGAATTCACCGGCGGAACATACGGATAACTCTCCACCTGACTGGGCTTGCCTGTATCGAAGTCCATAATGAACACCGCATATTTGCTGCCGTCCAGCTCCACGACAAGCGTTTTTTGGCCGCTGGTGCCCGTCACTTTAATGGTGCAAAGGTTATTGTAAGACGGATTCACCGTCTTGATGCCGTCGTCCATCACGGTTCCATCCAGATAGGCCTTGAGCTGGATATCGTGCGTAACACTCTGCGGCAGATGGATATTCGCCTCCAGCGTCTTTTCCGACTGCTTGCCGGAGCTGACCACGAGGTTGACTTTGGAATCCTTGTCGACCGGGACGCCAGGCAGCGGATTCGTCTCAATGACGGTATTCTCCGGCTTGTCGCTGTCGTCCTTCATCGTGACCTCTCCCACCTGCAAACCGGCAGCGAGAATATCCGCCTTCGCTGCTTCGATATTCTTATCGATCACAGACGGCACCGGGATTTGTTCATTCTCCGGGCCCTTGCTGACCAGGATTTTGACGGTGCTTCCCTCCGGAGCGGTCGCGCCGCCCTTCGGCTCCATATCGCAGACGTAGCCCTCCGCGGTCTGGTCGTTGAAAACTTCCACGACACTGACGACAAATCCTTCGTCCTTCAGACGTTTTTCCGCATCCGCCTGCAAACGGTTCGTGACGTCCGGGACCGGCACAGCCTTTGCGCCGCTGTTGATCACCAGGATGACCTCCCCGTCCTCTTTGACCATCATCCCCTCCGAGGGCTTCTGACTCAGGACGATACCG
The DNA here is from genome assembly GCF_015667585.1 of Clostridium sp. D33t1_170424_F3. Classification (GTDB taxonomy): domain Bacteria; phylum Bacillota; class Clostridia; order Oscillospirales; family Acutalibacteraceae; genus Anaeromassilibacillus. Next base: position 159,217 of record NZ_JADPEG010000001.1, read on the forward strand.
GATTCCTGTGTGGAATCCTCCTTGGTTTCAATAGTAAATTTAAACTTGTAGGTCTCGTCGTTTTGTATATCGCTGTATTTCATACCGACGAACTTTGGCATTTCGATCGTGTCTGACTCCGTCGTGCTACAACTCCGGAAGATCGCCGCAACGCCAATGCTGAGCGCCACGATCAGGAAGGCCGCCAGAACGCCCAGCATTGCCATCATGGGTTTCTTGCTGTTCTGCTGCTTCCTGCGCGGCGGCTCCTCTTCTTCGTACTCGTATTCGTAGTTGTCGTTGTAAGCCGCCAGCTTGCCGTTGCGCACAGAACTGACCGCATTGACATATTTGGTCGGCTTTTCATCGATAAAGTATTTATACTGGAAGCTAATGCTGGGATTGCGCTGGAACGCCTCGATGTCCTCCAGCATCTCCGAGGAAGACTGATAGCGCTGCGAGGGGTTCTTCTGCATCGCCTTCATGGTGATCTCTTCCAGCCCCTCCGGAATGGCGGGATTGATGTCCCTGGGCGGTCTCGGGTCCGCCTGCAGCTGCATGATCGCAACGGATACCGCATTGTCCGCTTCAAACGGCAAAGTGCCGGTCAACATCTCATACAGCATGACGCCGACCGAATAAATATCGGCCTTGTCGTCGGTTACGTCGCCGCGCGCCTGCTCCGGTGCGATATAATGCACGGAACCGATCGCCTTGTCGGTCATGGTGCGCGTCTCACTGCGGGAGAACCGCGCGATGCCAAAGTCCGTCACCTTGATGGCGCCGTCCTGCAGCAGCATGATATTCTGCGGCTTAATATCGCGGTGCACAATGCCCTTACTATGGGCGTGCTCCAGCGCGCGCAGGATCTGCACGGTGAAATGGATTGCTTCCTTCCACTTGAGCTCCCGCTGCTGGTCAAGGTATTCCTTCAGCGTAATTCCGTCGATATATTCCTCGACGATGTACTGAATGCGGTCTCCAAAGCTGACATCATACACCTTTACAATATTGGGGTGAGAAAGCACCGCAATGGCTTTGGATTCATTTTTAAACCGGCGGATAAAATCCTGGTTCTCCAGGTATTCGTCCTTCAGGATTTTGATCGCGACCGTCCGATCGTCAATAATGTCATATGCGCGGTAGACCCACGCCATTCCCCCCACGCCGATCAATTCATGAATTTCATAACGCCCATCAAGCCTTTTTCCTGTATACTTATCCATGCAACATCAACTCCAATACAGTTAGTGTCGGATGACGGCTACGGTGACGTTGTCTCCGCCGCCGCCGGCTTTGGCCAGTTCCACCAGCCGTTCCGGAAGCAGCCGGGTATCCAGTTCCCGGACCAGCCGTTCCATCTGCTCTTCATCCACATAGTTGGTTAATCCATCCGTGCACAGCAGCAGGATGTCGTCCTTGGTAAATTTACATTCGCAGTAATCGATCTCTATACCGGATTCCACACCCAGCGCGCGGGTAATTATATTCTTCTGCGGGTGCCGCCTGGCCTGCTGTGTGGTGAGGTCCCCGCTGTTAATCAATTCCTGCACCATGGAATGGTCGGTCGTGATCTGCCGGATGCCGTCCGATCCAATCATATACGCCCGGCTGTCCCCCGCGTGCGCAATATGCGCAATCCCACGCGAGACAATTGCCGCAACGACTGTTGTACCCATCCCCTTGAGCTGCTCTTCCTCCTGCGCCCGGTCGTAGATCGCCACGTTGGCGTTGAATATTGCGGAAATCATCAGGTTTTTAATTGACTGGTCGCTGATATGTTCGCTGCCCGAGGAAAGAATCTGCTCCGATATTTTATCCACAGCGATCGCACTGGCGATATTGCCGCCGTTCGCACCGCCCATTCCGTCGCACACAACTGCCCACGCCGTATTACCGGAGAGCACGCCCGCCTTTACCGCATCCTGGTTGGAATGGCGTACCAGGCCGATATCAGTTTTCATGTAGATTTTCAATACCGGCCACCTCCTCCTGATATCTGCGTTTCAATTGCCCGCAGGAAGCGTTGATATCCGAGCCAAGCGTCCGCCGCACAGTCGCGGTGATCCCTTTTTCGGACAGGATTTTAATAAACCTTTGTATCTGCTCCTGGGAGCTTTTCCGGTACCCGTTTCCCTGCACCTCGTTGACCGGGATCAAATTGACATGGCAGAGCATCCCATGCAGACGGCGCGCCAGCTCCTTTGCGCAGTCCGCGCTGTCGTTGACGCCGCTGATCATCGCATATTCAAAGGAGATGCGCCGCCCGGTTGTATCCGCATAATAACGGCAGGCCTTCAACAGCTCTTCCACGTTCCACCGGCGGTTAACCGGCATGGTCCGGGAACGGATCGCGTCGTTCGGCGCGTGCAGGGACACGGAGAGGGTCAGCTGCAGCCTGCGGTCCGCCAAATCATAAATCCGGTCCACGATACCGCAGGTGGAAAGGGAAATATGCCGCATACCGATGTTCATACCGTCGTCTGAAGAGACCAGCTCCAAAAAGCGGAGCACGTTTTCGTAATTGTCCAGCGGCTCCCCCATCCCCATCAAAACAATATTGGAGATGCGGACCTGCCGGTCCTCCTGCGCCGCCTGCACCTGTGCCAGCATCTCTGAGGGCGTTAGGTCGCGGGAAAAGCCGCTTTTTCCCGTTGCACAGAAAGAACAGTTCATTTTGCAGCCCACCTGGCTCGAAATACAGATGGAATAGCCATGGTGATACTCCATCAGCACGCACTCCACGTGCTCCCCGTCGGGCAGACGGAGCAGATATTTTACGGTGCCGTCCAGCTTGGAAACCAGACGCTGGGCAACCTCCGCCACCGCTATGTAGTAGCGCTGCGCAAGCGTCTGACGAAACGCCTTGGACTGGTCCGACATTTCCTCAAAGGATTTCACGCCGCGGTGCAGCCATTTATACACCTGCAAAGCACGAAAAGACGGCAGGCCGTCCGCGGTGAACGCCTCCCTGATCTCCGCAAGCGTCATCGATTTGATGTCCTGTAAACTCAAGTTCATTCTCCTACCCTTTGAAAGGAAGAAATAAAAAAGCCGTCCGTCCCATGTACATGCGGCATCAGAGTGAGCTGGTACGCCGGCTCCGGGATCGCATGCGGCAAATTTTGCGGCAGGGACAGCGGTTTGGGGCGGAACTCCGGATGCTCTTTTAAAAACCGCTCCGCAACCCCCGCGTTCTCTTTGGGACGCAGGGTGCAGGTGGAATAAAACAGAAATCCGCCTTTTTTTACCAATTCCGAGGTTTTACTCAGAATACCGTACTGCAAATCCGGCAAACTGTCAAGAGTGGATTCCAATTTATAGCGGATTTCCGGCTTTCTCCGGATGATTCCCAGCCCGGAACAGGGCGCATCGCACAGGACGCGGTCCGCCGGCTCCAAAGGCTCCTTTGGCTGCAGCGCGTCCCGTATCCCGGTTTTAATACAATCCAGCCCCAGCCGCTGCGCGCCGTCTCGGATCAAACGGACTTTTCCTTTATACTTGTCAAAGGCCAGCACAGTCCCCCGATTCTGCATGGTTTCCGCGATGGTGAACGCCTTGCCGCCGGGCGCGGAACAGACGTCGATCACCCGCTCCCCCGGCTGCGCGCCAACCAGACACGCGCATAATTGGGACGAAAGATCCTGCACATGGAACAATCCATCTTGAAAAGCCTGCATTTTCCCAATAGAACCGGTATTTTGCACGCTGGCAGCACACGGAACCCCTGTAACGGCTTCCACCTTTACATTTTCTTCCATCAGCTGCTGGAGTAAGTATGCCTCATCGCCTTTTGTATTATTCAGCCGGATGTAGACCGGCGGATGGCCAGCCAAAGATTCCAGCAGCTGCAAGGCGCAATCCGCCCCATAGGAACGCTGCCACAGAGCAATCAGCCACTGCGGACAGGAGTACTTGACGCTGAGATACAGCAGAGGGTTCTTCTTTTCTGAAGGCATCGGCAGGTTTTCCAGACTCCGGATCAAATTCCGCAGCACCGCATTGATAAAGCCCGCGGCCTTTACAGCTTTATTTTGCTTCGCCAGCTCTACAGAGACGTTTACTGCCGCGCTGTGCGGGATTTTTTCAAGATATAAAATCTGATACGCGCCAATGCGCAGAATTTCCCGCACCTGCGGCGTCATTTTCAGCACCGGCGTTTTGGAAAAACAGCCGATGAGATAGTCCAGCGTCAGGCGGCGTTCCAGCACGCCATAAAAAATAGCGGACGCCAGAGCCGCGTCGCGCGGCTCCAACGCAAACTGGACCAGGGTTTTATCCAGCACCAGGTTGGAATATCCCTCGTTTTCATCCACATGCAGCAAAGCCGCCAGCGCGGCTGCTCTTGCATCCGCCATATCAGTCGCGCCTCCGGTTTCCAAAAATCAACAGGAGCCGCAGCAGGGACAGCAGCGCCGTAAAGGTCGCCGCAACATAGGTCATCGCCGCCGCCCGCAGCACTTTCTTCGCCCCCAGCAATTCCTGCTGGTCCAGAATCCCCGTCTCATCCAGCGCGCGCAGAGCGCGTGCGCTCGCGTTGAACTCCACCGGCAGCGTTGCCAGCTGTAACAAAACGCAGAGGCTGTACAAGGCGATTCCAAGGGTTACAAAAAAGTCGTACTGCACCGGCAGCAGCAGGCCGATAAAAATCAGCGGCATGGACAGCCGCGAGCCGAATTGCGTTACAGGAACCAGCGACGCGCGGATCTTGTTGGGCAGGTACCCTTGCGCATGCTGAACGGCATGCCCCGCCTCATGCGCCGCCACGCCGACCGCAGAGATGGACGAGGAAGCATACACCGGATCGGACAGGCTGATGACGCCGGTAGAAGGGTTAAAATTATCGGTCATACTGCCGCCGATGTGCTGAATCTGCACGCCAAACGCGCCTCCGTACTGCATCACCCGCTGCGCGGCGTCCGCTCCGGTCATATGGCGCGCAGTCATAATGCGGGAATACTTATTGAATGTGGAACTTACCTTGATCTGTGCGTACATCGAAATGATGATCGCGGGAATCATGATTATAAAAGAGCGATAATCGAAATAATACAATCCCATATCTTTTGTTTCTCCTACTGATTCAGAAGATGTCAGCCCAGCACGCCGCCCTGGTCCAGACGATGGCCGCAGAGAAAATCCTTTCCCTTCATCCGCTTACCGCCCTCGTATTGGACCTCCTGCAGCTCCAGGGCCGATTGTCCGCCGCAAGCGACGATAAAACAGTCCTTGCGCGCCTGCACAGTGCCCGCTGCGCCGCCGAACCCGGGAACCACCCGGGCGCGGTGAATTTTCAGCCGCTTGTTCTGATAATGGGTAAACGCCACCGGCCACGGGGAAAGACCGCGCACCAGATTGTGGATTTCCTCCGCCGGTTTGCTCCAATCGATGTTCCCAAGCTCCTTGGTCAGCATGGAAGCATAGCTGGTTTCTGCGTCGCCCTGCGGCGTGCGCCGCACGGTTCCGTTTTGAAGGGCTTCGATCGTCTTAACGATCAGCTCTGCGCCCATCCGGGAAAGACGGTCGTGCAGCTCTCCGGCGGTTTCCTCCGGGCCGATCTCCGTTTCCGCCTTCAGCAGCATATCGCCGGTATCCAGCCCTTCCGCCATGTACATCGTGGTCACGCCGCTCATCGGCTCCCCATTGATCACCGCCCACTGGATAGGGGCCGCGCCCCGGTACTTCGGCAGCAGAGACGCATGCACGTTAATACACCCATAGCGCGGGATCTCCAGAATTTCCTTCGGCAAAATTTTCCCATATGCCACCACAACGATGCATTCCGGGCACAGGTCCTGGACCTCTTTTGCGGCCTCAGGTGTGCGCAGCGTTTTAGGCTGCAGGACCCGCAGGCCGTTTTTCTCCGACAGCACCTTGACCGGCGGCGGCGCCAGTGCGTACCCCCTGCCCTTCGGTTTATCCGGTTGGGTATAAACCGCGCAGATCTCATGTCCCGCGTCCAGCAGGCTTTGCAGGCACGGGACCGCAAATTCGGGCGTACCCATAAATATCATCCGCATTTTCCATCATCCTATCCGGGACTCGCCCGCTTTTTTCCGTTCTTATTGCAGCTTTTCCAGTTCCTCTTCCGTCAGCATCCGGGTTACATGCGCCTTGAAAACCACGCCGTTCAGGTGATCGATCTCATGGCAGCAGGCGGTCGCCAATAATTCCTCGCCCTCCAGGTCAAAGAATTTCCCCTCCCGGTTCTGCGCACGCACCACCACGCGCATGGGACGCTTGGTAAAGCCGTACAAGCCCGGAAAGGATAAGCAGCCTTCCACGCATTCCTGCTCGCCGCTCTGCTCTACAATCTCCGGGTTAATCATCTCTATTGGGCCGCTGCCCACATCGATCACCACAATCCGGCGGCGGATCCCCACCTGCGGCGCCGCGAGACCGACGCCGTCGGCAGATTTCATGGTTTCAATCATGTCGTCCAACAGGACGCCCAGCTTTTCATCAAATTTCTCGACCGGGCGGCACACCTGTGTGAGGATCTCGTCCCCGTCCTTGACAATATTACGAATGGCCATTCTATTTCCTCCATTTTCTGCATTCTTTGTTTTATAATATCATATCGGGATTCATATCCGCAAACGCCGTTACGTCCGCAAACCGCTTTTCTTTTGCAAAGGCAGCCAGCAGCCGTGCGACCATCTGGCGAAAGTTTCGGCTGTTGCGGCATTTCATAATCAATTTATATCTATATTTATTGCTGACCTTGCCGATTAATGCCGGTGACGGCGGCAAAACACGCAGCGGCTCCCGTTTATACTCGGATTCAGCCAGACGGCGCAGCATATCCATAAACGACTGGCTCGCCTGCGCAACCTTGGACTCCAAAGTTCCCACAAAGCCGATCACACACAAATCTGCAAACGGCGGATACAGCATCGCCTTGCGCAGCGCGATCTCCCCCTCGTAAAACGCGGGGTAATCCTGTCTGGCCGCCAGAGACAAAACCGGGTTTTCCGGCGTAAATGTCTGGATCATCGCTTCCCCGGCAAACTGCCCGCGGCCCGCGCGGCCCACCACCTGTGTGAGCAGGTCAAAGGCGCGTTCATAGCTGCGGAAATCGTCTCCATATAAAGCCTGATCCGCTGAAAGCACGCCGACCAGCGTGACATTTTCAAAATCCAGCCCTTTGGCGACCATCTGCGTGCCGACGATCACGTCGTATTCCCCGCCGGAGAAGCGGCGCAGCTTGTCCTCATAGGCAAAACGGGACATCGCAGCATCTGTATCCAAACGCAGAACGCGGGCGTCGGGTAAAAATTCCCGCAGCTGCTCTTCCGCGCGCTGTGTGCCAAATCCGGAATAGTAAACCTTATCCTCATGGCAGACCGGACACTCTTTTGTAAAAGGGATGGAGTACCCGCAGTAATGGCACATCAGTCTTTGGTTCGCCGCGTGGTATGTCAGTGAAATACTGCAATTGGGGCAGGTCATCACCTCTTTGCAGGCTTTACAGCTTACAAAAGTATTGTAACCCCTGCGGTTCAGCAAAATGATAGACTGTTTGTGAATTTTCAAATTTTCTTCCAGGCCAGCCAGCAGCTCCCGGCTGAAAATGCTGTCGTTACCCGCATCCAGCTCCCGGTTCATATCCACAAAGCGGACTTCCGGCAGCTTTGCGCCCCCGTAACGGACTGTCAGGCGGTTCAACGAGTAGCGCCCGTTCTGCGCAAGGTAGTAGCTCTCCATGGACGGAGTCGCGGAGGCCAGCACCAGCAGCGCCTTGTGATAAGCGCATCGGAATTTTGCCACGTCCCGCGCATGGTACCGTGGCGACGACTCGGATTTATATGTATACTCCTGCTCCTCGTCCATGATAATCAGGCCGAGGTTTTCAAACGGCGCGAAGACCGCGGACCGGGTCCCCACCGCAATGGAAACCTCTCCCCGCCGCACGCGCTTCCACTCATCCAACCGCTCCGAAAGGGACAAACCGCTGTGGAAAACCGCCACGCGCTTCCCGTATCTCCGGTGGAACAATGCCAGGCTCTGCGGCGTCAGGGAAATCTCCGGTACCATCACAATGACGTTTTTTCCATCCGCCAGCACCTCGTCAATCAGCCGCATGAACACGGAGGTCTTTCCGCTCCCCGTCACGCCGAACAGGAGCGACGCGCCGCCCGCCGCCCGCCGGTACTGGCCAAGCAGGTTTTCAAAGGCCGCCTGCTGCTCGCCGGATAAGACGATCTGCTCCGTTTGTCCCGGTTCTTTGATGTCCTCGTACGGATTACGGTAAATTTCCGCCTCGTAATAGCGGACCAATCCCTTCGTCACCAACGCGTTGACAACGGCAGGCGTGACCCCGGCAAAATAGCACAGCTCCTTCAGCGATGCGCTTCCCGTATCCGCAAGAATTTTACACACGCTCTTCTGTTTCGGCGTCAGTTTTGCCGGCAGGGTTTCCCCCTCAACAAGACGAACCATTTTCTGCGCCGCGTCCTTAATCTGCCGGACGGCAGAGCCGCTTTTCTCCAAAATTCCCTCTTTGAAGAGCTTTTCCGGCGTCGCGCTGTCGCGGGGAAGCCCCAGGGCTTTCAGCAGCTTTTCGCGCTCCACCGGCTTCTTCCGGGTGTACAGGTATTGTAAAATCTGCCGCTCCGGCGCCGGACGTGCCGAATCGTCCGCCTCCCGGCCCGCCCGGGAAACCGTGTATTCCGTTTTCAGCTTTAAATTGATTCCGGCGGGCAGCAGCAGCTTCACCGCCTCGAACAAGGTACAGAACGTCCGCTCTTTGAGCCAGGGAACCAGCAAAATGCCCTCTCTCGAAAGAAGCGGCGCTTGATCCAGCACCGCTACCACTTCTTTGATTGGATTGTCTGTTTCATTTTCCCGGGAAATCTCCAGGATCATTCCCAGCCTCCGGCTGTTCGCTGTTCCAAAGGGCACCAGCACGCGGCAGCCCGGGCGGGCCGCTTGCGCCAGCTCCTGCGGAACCAGATAGTCAAAGGCCTTGTCAAAATGATAGGCGGTATTCTCAACTGCCACCCTGGCATACAACGCCGGCATTACGCCTCCGTGTCGTCGTCGTTCGGCTCAGGCGTTTCGATGATCTTAAACTTATGCTGCGCATAGTCGTCCAAAGCCAAATCCACGGGCTTGACAATCAGAATATCCCCCTTCGCCTCCGCTTCCGCCGAGATTTCCCGCGCTCTTTTCGCAATGCCCACCACAAAGGAATAACGGCTCTGATTCGGACCCAACATAGAATCTTTGATCGGTTTAATCATAATTGCAGAACTCCTTCTATTGTATCAAGATTTCTGTCCTTCTTATATTTCTCAGCGGCAACGATGTGCTGGATCGCAGCCACGGCGTTATCCACCGTGTCGTTGATGACAACATAATCATATGCCTTAGCCTGTAGAATTTCCTGCCGGGCAGCCTGCAGACGCTTTTGGATGGCCTCCTCGGATTCTGTACCGCGGTCGCGCAGGCGGCGCTCCAGCTCCCCAACAGAGGGCGGAAGAATGAATACGCTGACGCAGTCCGGGCATTTCTGCTTGATCTGGCCGCCGCCCTGCACCTCAATCTCCAGGACAACGTCGCTGCCGGCATCCATCCAATCCCGGATGGGCTTTGCCGGGGTCCCGTAATAATTGCCGCAGTACTCCGCGCTTTCCAGGACTTCTCCATTCTGGCGCATCGCCAGGAATTGTTCCTTTGTGACAAAAAAGTAATCCCGGCCGTCCACCTCTCCCTCGCGCGGGTGCCGCGTGGTGGCGGATACCGACAGGCGCAAATCCTGGCTCTTCTGCAAGAGCGTATGAAGAATTGTATCCTTGCCCGCGCCGGAAGGGCCGGACAATACAATCAAAAGACCCTTAGTCATCCTCGTCGATTTCCTCCTCGTCGTCCAACTCGTCGTGGTCATTGAGGCGGTTGGCAACCGTCTCCGGCTGCACGGCGGAAAGAATGACATGGTCGCTGTCCGTCACGATCACCGCACGGGTGCGGCGGCCGTACGTTGCGTCAATCAGCGTACCTTTTTCCTTCGCATCCTGAATGATGCGCTTAATCGGGGCGGACTCAGGGCTGACAATCGCAACCAGCCGGTTGGCGGATACCATATTGCCGAAGCCAATGTTAATCAGTTTCATTTTAAAAATGCCTCCTCAAGCCGGTCTTTATTCAATATTTTGGATTTGTTCCCTGATTTTCTCAATTTCCGCTTTCATATCCACCACCAGATGGGCAATCTGCGCATCCACCGCTTTGGAGCCGATGGTATTCGCTTCCCGATTCATCTCCTGTACCAGGAAATCCAGCTTTCTTCCCACCGCCGCATCTGCACGCAGCATATGATCCAGCTGGTCAAAGTGGCTGCGCAGGCGGACGGTTTCCTCCGCCACGGCCACCTTATCCGCAAAAATAGCAGCCTCCGTAAGAATCCGCTGCTCGTCCACCTTCGCATCCGCCAGCATTTCGTCCAGCCGTGCCTGCAGCTTCTGCTGATACTCCGCCACGGTCTGCGGGGAGCGCTCCTCAATCTGCGCCACCAGATCCAGGATCGTCCGCGCGCGCAGTTCAATATCTTCCTTCATGCGCGTCCCCTCACGCTCCCGCATCCGCACAAAGGAACCAAACGCTTCCTCCGCGGCCTTTTGGACCGCTTCCCATATGGAGTCCTCGTCCTCGGGCGTCTTGTGGATGGTAAAGATGTCGGAATACCGGGCCAGCGTACCAACGGACAAATCATCCCGCAACTGGTACCGTTCCGCCAGCTCGCGCAGCGCATGGACATACCCCGCTGCAAGCGAGTGGTTCACCAGTACCTGCGCATCCGCATCCTCCAGCGTCTCAATGGAAACATACACGTCCACCTTGCCGCGTGCAATTTTTCCCTGCAAATAAGATTTTAACTTTTCCTCCAAAAAGCCATACCCACGGGAGATGCGCGAGGAAAATTCGAAATACCGGTGATTGACCGATTTCATCTCCAGAACAATGCCGCGGCCGTTGATGACTCCCTCAAACCTGCCGTAGCCGGTCATGCTTTTGATCACATCATCATCTCAATTCAAAATGTAATTCATACCTTCTCAGGGACAGCGCGCCCCAGCTTTTTACATATGTTTTTATTGTAACAGCTTGAGGTATCTATTGTCAAGACGGGGACCGCCCTTCTTCTCTCTCCCGTTTTCTCCTTTTTACGCGCATTTTGACCGGCAGTTCCAGATTTCCCTCCGGAAAATGGCAAGACCCGCGGAAGCGCTCCGCGGGCCGGTGCTACGATATAAATTCCCGGACTCTTGGCACAATTCCCGGCAGGCCAGCCACCACCAGCACATCCTCTGCCTGGAACCGCACATGCGGACCCGGGGACAAAAGAATTTCCTCACCCCGGCGAATCGCCACGATCGTCCCCCCGGTGTTCTGCCAAAAGCCCGATTCCCCGATGCTCTTTCCCCTCAGGGAAGAAGTGGAGGGAATGGTGAAATCATAGTTGCGAAGCAGATCGCTCTCTGCAAAACGCCCGTTCAAATCGGTAATGCGATCCATCAGCTCCAAAATCTGGTCGTTCAAACGGTTGCGCTGTTCAATCAGGCGGTGCATCTCCCGCTTCAAATTTCGGGTGTTATGATCCAGCTGAAATTTTTCCGTATAGCTGACCGCGTTTCCCTGAGACACCACGGTTGAACCGACGTTGTCCTGCGTTTCCACAACGCCGGCGTCCGCAAGACAGCGCACCGCGCGGCGGATCGTTTCTGAGGAAACACCGTACTGCGCCGCCAGAAGAGACCGGCCGCTCAGCCGCTCTCCTTCGGCAATCACGCCTGCGGCGATCTTTTTTGCAATATCAAACGCCACCTGCTCATAAATCGGCGGATTGGGGCTGCTTTTCATCTCTGTCGCCTGCCACTTCTTTTTTACATTACAGGTCTTTGAAAAGCCCTGTAAAATCAAAGGTTGCAAAATAGTCTTCCGGCGTCTCCGCCCTGCGGATCAATTCCGTGGAGCCGTCCTCCTTTAAAAGGAGCTCCGCGGAACGCAGCTTTCCATTATAATTGTAGCCCATGGAAAACCCGTGCGCGCCCGTATCGTGGATCACGATGAGGTCGCCCTTGTCAATCTTCGGCAGCATCCGATCGATCGCGAATTTATCGTTGTTCTCGCAGAGTCCGCCCGTGACGTCATACTTGTGGTCGCAAGGTTGGTCTTCCTTGCCGGCCACTGTGATATGATGGTAGGAACCATACATCGCGGGACGCATCAGGTTGGCCGCACAGGCATCCAGGCCGATATATTCCTTATAAATATGCTTCTCATGAATCGCCGTCGCCACCAAACAGCCATTCGGCGCCAGCATGTAGCGGCCCAGCTCTGTATAAATCGCTACATCGCCCATACCCGCCGGGACCAGGACTTCTTCAAACGCTTTACGCACGCCCTCGCCGACGGCAAAGATGTCCACCGGCTCCTCATCGGGCCGGTAGGGAATTCCCACGCCGCCGGACAGATTGATAAACGCAATGTGTACGCCGGTCTTTTCCTTCAGCTCCACCGCCGTTTCAAACAGGATACGGGCCAGCGTCGGATAATATTCGTTCGTGGTTGTGTTGCTCGCCAGAAACGCATGGATGCCAAAGTGCTTTGCGCCCAGCTCCCTGAGCTTTTGAAAACCTTCGATCATCTGTTGCTTGGTCAAACCGTATTTCGCCTCTCCGGGGTTGTCCATGATGGTATTGCTGATCGCAAATTCGCCGCCCGGATTATACCGGCAGCTGATCGTCTCCGGAATGCCCACCAGGTTATTGAGAAAATCAATGTGGGTAAAATCGTCCAGATTGATAATTGCACGCAACTCTGAAGCGTATTGAAAATCCTCCGCGGGCGTGACGTTTGACGAAAACATGATGTCGTCCCCGGCAAATCCACAGGCCTTTGCCATCATCAGCTCTGTCAGGGAGGAGCAGTCCACGCCGCAGCCTTCCTCTTTGAGGATATTTAAAATAAACGGATTGGGCGTCGCCTTCACCGCAAAATATTCCTTAAATCCCGGATTCCAGGAAAAAGCCTTTTGCAGGTTGCGCGCACACGACCGGATTCCCTTTTCATCATATAAATGGAACGGCGTCGGATACTGTTCCACAATCTGCTGCAGCTGCTCCTTTGTAACAAACGTTTTTTTCATATTCAGGCTCCTACTTTCCTTATTTCATTCATTGCCGCCGCAAGTTAGCAATAATCAACTTTCAAAAATACGGTATAAGTATAAGAAATTTTCCGAATTTTGTCAAGATAAGAACGCATAAAGATTCATTTCCAGCCGCCTTCCTTGCCGGGTGTGCGGCGATATGCTATAATCGAGAGCGTTTGGTCGAATTTGGGCGGCAGTCATCCCCAATTTGCAGGCGGTAAACCGCCGTCCATCCAGAACGAGCAAAATAAAAAATAGTTTTTATCCCATTGTGATGGAGGTATTCTATGCATAAAAACGAATCCTGGTGGCAGAGCTTCCTCTCTGCCCTGCGGCAATCCGCCGCCGAACAAAAGCGCTTGCAATCTTTGGTCATGACCGCACTTTTGATCGCCATGAACATCGCTCTGTCTTCTTTTCGTCTGCAGCTGACGCCGCAGACCCGGATCAGTTTTGGATTTCTAATCAGCGCATTGACAGGCATGCTGTTTGGACCGGTGGTTGCCTTCAACGCGGGCGCTATCGGCGATATTTTAACATTCTTTATCGCGCCCGGCGGCCCCTACTTTCCCGGGTTTACATTGACTGCTGCTCTTGAAGGTTTCCTGTACGGTACCTTTTTATACCGCCGTCCTGTTTCTCTTGGCCGCATTGCCGCGGCGAGAATCTCCGTTTCCCTGCTGCTCAACGTCCTGTTAAATACTTTCTGGCTTGTGATGCTGTACGGTAAATCGTACGAGCTTCTACTTCCGGCCCGGCTGATGAAAAGCCTGCTGCTCCTGCCGCTTGAAATTCTGCTGCTTGTGGCCGTAGGACGGGCAGCTCAAAAGATCGTGCGGCACACCGCCGTAACATAATGGTAAAGAATCGATCGACCGGTCTTTCCATCCAGCCGGATTTACCGTATAATGGAGAACAATCAACCATGTAAACCCGCATATATTTAAGGAGGAAATTTAATGAAGGAATATTTGATCTTTCCCGACCGGGCCTCTTTCCACGCATGGCTGGAGCAAAACGGTACAAGCAGCGATGGTGTATGGCTTTTGTTTGGCAAAAAAGGCGGACCGGTTACGCTCACCGCAAACGAAGCCTTGGAAGAAGCGTTGTGCTTTGGCTGGATCGACGGGCAAATGCAAAGCATCGACGACAAAACGTATCGAAAATACTTCTCCGTCCGGCGGGAAAACAGCAAATGGTCGGAGAAAAATAAGGCGCTGGCCGAGCGATTGATCCAGCAGGGCAGAATGACCGATTGGGGCAAAAACAAAATGGAAGAAGCCAAGAAAAACGGCCAGTGGGATGCGCCGAAGCCTCCGGCTATTACAGAGGAACAAATCGCGTGCCTGTCCGCCCTGTTGCAGGGCCATGAACCCGCCTGTACAAATTTTACGGCTATGCCGCCCTCCGTCAAAAAGACGTACACCCGCGCTTATTTTGACGCAAAAACAGACGCTGGCCGGGAAAAGCGCTTTGCATGGATGCTCGAACGGCTGGATAAAAATCTGAAGCCCATGTAGGAATTACATTTCGACTGTATACGAATCAGGAAACACGATACCGAATGCTCCGCAATGTCCGGTAACCCCATATTTAGAAAAATGTATCCCCTTATCGCAAAGGCGGCGCTGGAAATTCCAGCGCTGCCTTTTGATTTATAACGCGTCCAGAACAAAACAGCGCAACGTACTTTTGTACATTGCGCTGTCTTCTATCATTATTGGGATAAAGGTCTCCGTGTTTCTTCCGCCGATTTTTCCTGCTTGCGGTTACATCATGCTCTGCAAGGTCTCTTCTCCGTACACCGCTTTCCAGTCCGCGGCAAAATCCCTGACCGCCTTTTCCACCGACGCGCTTTTGAGCGTGTCGCAAAGCAGCGCAGGCTGTACGGTTACGGTCTGTGCGCCCGCCAGCAGTGCGTCGTTCACCTGTGCAATGTTCTTAAAGCTGGCAGCTAAAATTTTTGTACTCGCGCCGGTACGGCTGATCATTTCTGCAAATGCGGAAATTACTTCCCGCGCGTCAACATCCAGGTTTTCCATGCGGTTGAAATACGGCGCGATAAAATCCGCCCCAGCAGCAATTGCCAAAAAGCCCTGTATTTTGGAATAGATCGCGGTAGCTGTCACGCCAATGCCCTTCGCCTTCAGCGCCTTCATGGCCTTGAGGCCTTCTTCCGTCGTTGGCACTTTGATATAGACCCGTTCGTCCACCCGCTGCAAAATGGTTGCGGCCTCCGCCAGAATTCCCTCACAGTCTTCCGCCAGAACCTGAATGTGCAGCGTCCGTTCCGGTCCGATCAACGCGCAGATTTTACGGAAATGCGCAAAGAGATCCAGTTTTCCTTCCGCCTTCAAAATGCTGGGGTTGCTTGTAACGCCGGTGATCGAAAATGCGTCGCAGCAGCGGCGAATCCATTCCAGATTTGCGGTATCCAATAAAAATTCCATTACTCTTTACTCCTTTGCGGATGGCAGCTACCCGATTTTTACCGTTAAGCCGTCCGTATTCACATTTTGGAGGAGCCCTTCCAGCTCCTCCTTGCGCATGGACTCCCGCGCCGGGTAGGGATACGCTTTTCCCAACGCGGTATATTTGCCGATGCCAAACGCATGGTACGGCAGCAGGCGGATCGTCTGTACGCCCATTTCGCGCGCCGTATCCAAAATCTCCTGCAGCTGCAGGACCTGATCGTTAAAGCCCGGGATTACCGGCGTGCGAACCTCCAGCGGCACCCTTCCGCAGAGCTTTGCAAGCGTCTCCAAAGGCCGGCGGTTTGACGCGCCGATCACTCTTTGATGAATGGCATCGTCCGTGTGCTTTAAATCGATCATTACAAAATCCAGCAGCGGCAAAAGACCTTCATAAACATCCCACTCGTTGTTCCCGTTTGTCTCAATGGCTGTGTGGATTCCCTGCTCTTTGCAGAGGCGCAGCATCTCTTTTAAAAACTCCGCCTGCAGCGTCGGCTCCCCGCCGCTGAACGTCACGCCGCCGCCGGAGACCTCGTAATACGCCTGATCCTTCAGAATTGCTTCCATCACCTGTTCCGGCGTCCTGTTTTCCCCCATCATCCGGCAGCTGTCCGCCGTACAGACCGCGGCGCATTTGCCGCACCGTGTGCACAGCGCTCCGTCCGTCACATAGTTTCCGTCCACAAGGGAAACCGCCTGAACGGGGCATATCTTTGCACAATTCCCGCAATGGGTGCAGAGCGAATGCGCGTGAAAGATTTCCGGCCTTCCGCTTAGTGATTCCGGATTATGGCACCAGGGACAAACCTGGTTGCAACCCTTCAAAAACACCACCGTGCGGATACCCGGTCCATCGTCCAACGAAAAGCGCTGAATATCAAATACACAACCAGACAGATTTCTTTTTTCTTCCATATAAGCTCTCCGTTACGATGCGTATTCGGTCCGCGCGATGAGCTGATCCTGCCATTTCTTTTCCAGCTCCACATAAAAGGCGCTGAAACCGGCAACCTTGACCACCAAACTGCGGTACTGTTCCGGGTGGCGCTGCGCATCCTCCAGCACCTCCCGGCTGACCACATTGAACTGCACCTGGAAGCCGCCCTTCATGAAATACACACGGATTGCACTGGCAACCTTTGCCACCTTTTCCGCGTCATTCAAGGATGTAGGATGGAACTTCACGTTCAGAATTGAGCCGTTGTCCATCAGCGCATGGTCGATCTTTGCAACGGAGTTAAACACAGCCGTCAGGCCGTTGTGATCCGTACCGGGCGTAGGAGACAGGTTATCCGCAATCGCCTCTCCGCTGAGACGGCCGTCCGGCGTTGCGCCGATCACCTCGCCGTCGATTACATTCATAACAACGGTCTGCGCCGTGCAGCCGAACTGTCCGCCGCGCAGGGGCTTATATTGCTTCATTTTCTCCGGCATGATGCGGAAAATGCGGTCGCACATGGCGTCGACCTCGTCTTCGTCGTTGCCCAGCTTGGGACAATCCAGAAGCGCCTTGCGGATCGCCTCGTTCTCCTCCCCCTCGAAATTTGCGTCCAGCGCTTCCATTACGCGCGCCATGGAATATTTCTTTTGCTGGAACACCACGCGGTTTAGAGCGGTCAGCGCATTTGCCACATTGGGGAAGCCATGCGCATGTACGATGGTATCATTGTAATTCGGCCCGCGTCCCCAGGAAATGTCCTTTGCCATATCGATGCGGTAATTCATTACGGCAGACAGGAACGGCGTTGGAGTCAGGGTAAAGTAACTCTCCGCAATGGCGCTCTCGATCTTCGGGATAAACGGCAGGTAGTAGTCGAGCTGCTCCTCAAACAGAGCAATTACCTCGTCGATGGATGTGCAGTCCTTTAAAGACCTGGATGATGCGCACAGTACCTTTCCTGTCGCGGGGTTGCAGCCGCCGTGCAGTGCCAGCTCCAAAATCTTGAGCATGTTGACATACACCGGCGTGACGCCTGTACCGTGTTTGCCCGGCACACGAACCTCAGAGCAGCCCATGGAAGCCCAGTTGCGCGCGTCCCGCAGGCTGACGCCCGCGCGGGTCATCATGTCCACCGCAATGTCGTCGTTGAAGAAGGCCGGCATGCCGCCTTTGTGCGCGACCAACGCCTCCAGGCTTGCCTCGATAAAGGAAGTTGGCGTGGTTTTGCCAATGCTCACCACCACAGTGGGAATGTTCATGTTGGTGTTGCCCAGCGCCTTCAGGAAGATATACGAAAGCGGGTTGACTGCCGTCTCGCCGTCCTCCGTCTGTCCGCCCAGGGTAATGGACTGGAACAGCTGGTTGCCGCCGAGAATTTCCGTTGTGCCCCAATCGCGCAATTTGTTCGCCTCAAAGCATTTGAGCAGGAAGCATTCGTACAGCTGCTGCGCCTTTTCCGCATCCATGATTCCATCCTCGCAGTCGCGGCGGTAGAACGGATACAGGAAGGAGTCCATGCGGCCCATAGAGATGCTGTGCCCGTTGGACTCTATCTGAATGAGCAGATGCACCGTCAGCACAAGCTGCAGCGCTTCATAGAAGGTATCCGGTTTCTCTGTGGAAATCTTATGGCAAATGCGGGAAAGCTCTGTCAGCTCCGCTTTGCGTCCCACGTCAGACTCACTCTTTGCTATTTCAATCGCCAGATGTGCCAGCCGTTCCAGATACTCTTTTGTCCCCTCCATACAGAGAATAACGGACTCCAGGAACGCACGCTGGTCCAGGTATTCCGGGTCGTGCTCATCCAGCAGGGACAGACGCGTTTGCGCGTGCAGTGTCACCGCGCCCAGTCCGGTTTGCAGCAGACTGACATAGTCCGGGATGATATGCCCGTCGCCGTTCTGGTTGTGCTCGATGGACATGGTCTGGTTGATGCTCGGATGCTGGTGGCCTTTCCCGTCCGGGCCCGGCTCCATCAGATACTCTCCGATGGTATCTTTGAGCGTATAATCCACACGGTCAAAATGCGTGGCCCCGTCCCATGCATCGCACATCTTTTGGATTTCCGCCTTTTGCTCTTCCGATACGGGGAACTGCTGGCTGGGACGCGTTGCAAAGGTATCCAGTTCGTCGCGGATCCAGTTGACCGCATATTCCGGGAACAGAGCGGCCGCACGCGGCTTGCTCGCTGTGTTGCCCAGCAGCAGATCGTCCGGACCGATGTACAGCGTCATTTCCCGCAGATAGCGGCGGAATGCGCGTGCCCGGCGGATCACCACGGGCTGGGCCATATTTTTCAAGCATTCTTCCGTATAAATCCGGCCGCGTTCCAGACAGATTTCCGGCTTTGTCGAAAGGATATAATCTTTAATACGTTCGGTTCTGGTCATGGGGTACCTCCTTTTTCTGTACAGATCATATGTGGTTTCAAATAAACATGCTCCGACGGATGTTCACCGTTTTCAATATGATTGATTAATTCCTCTACCACGCGCTTTCCCATTTCATTTGGGTCCTGCTCCATAATCAGAAGATCACGGAAACAGCCGGCGACGTCTGCAAGCCCCGCCTGCGGATAACGCAGGGAAAACGAGTCAAACGCGGCAATGTCTACCGGGTCTCCCCCGCCGATGCCCTGCACCAGTTTGCCGAGGCGTTCAAAGTCCCAGGTGGTCGCCAGCATGATAGCGGTAAACTTCTGGGACTCTCCGTAGGCCCGGTAGATCGGCTGATAAGAAAGCTCCCGGTTGGAATAAATATATTCTTTGATGCTGTCCAGTCCATGCGCCGCCATCGCCTGCTGATAGCCGTCAAAACGGTCCATCTGCGCCGTGGTAAAAATCGACCGCCCATGGAACACGAACAAAATGTTTTTATGGCCGCGCTGAATCAACTCTTCCGTCAGCTCAAACGCCCCGGCACGGTTGTCGGTGGTCACATAACTGCAATCCAGGTCCGGCAGGAAGCGGTCCACAAACACCATCGGCAGGCCCCTGCGTTTCAGCGCGCGGCAGTAGTCCAAATTGGCCATATTGTCCGACGCGCTGACGATGACGCCGTCCACAATGCCGCTGCTGCAAATATCCAGACAGCGCCGTTCCGTCTCTGCGTCCTCATGGGAATTCAGGATCATCACCTGATAGCCCAGTTTCCTCGCGGTCAGGCTGATGGCGTTGGTCAGCTCCGTCAGGAACAAAAAATCCAGGCTGGGCTGAATCAGGCCAATCACATGTTTCCGCTTCACACGGGCCAACGGACCGTCCTCCCCGGCGCCGGCGCCGCGCGGCTGGTATCCGTACTTGCAGGCCAGCTTTAAAATGCGCGCCCGCTTATCTGCACAGACCCGCACCGGCTTGCCGTTGAGCACCTTGGACACCAGCGAACGGGAAACATGCGCCTTATCGGCAATGAACTGCAGCGTTACTTTCATCCGGTTTCTCCTTGTTTTTTGTGTTATTCGCCCATCACTTCAATGGTGATTTTCCGCATCTGCGGGCCGTCAAATTCCGCAAAGTAGATTTCCTGCGCCGCGCCCAGCAGCATCTCTCCATCCCGCACCGGGAACGCGCAGTGGTTGCCTGTCACCATGGCGCGCAGGTGTCCTGTTGCATTGGCGGAGGTGCGGCCATAAGTCGGCAGCCAGTGCGCGTGCACGTAAGGGGCGTCGTCCGGCACCAAATTGCACAGGACAGTTTCCATATCGCTTTCCAGGCATTCCAGCCCCTCATTCACCGTAATACCGGTGGTCGTATGGGCTGTAACCACAAACACCATGCCATTTCGGATCCCAGATTCCTGGACCGCTTTACGGACGGAATCTGTCAGCCGGACAAATTGGAAGTGCTTTTCGGTTAAAACCTCTGCGTCCTGAAAGTATACCATATTAATCCGCCTCCCCATAGATAAAACGTTCTGCGTTGCCGCCCAGTACCTTTTGCAGCGTCTCCGGACGGAGCTCCAGGTCCTCCACCGCTTCCTTCATCCGCAGCTGCTCAATGCGCGGATAACCGGAGCCGAACAGCACCTTGCTGTGCAGACTGCGATCCAGCCAGAACGTACCCAGCTGCTGCCCGAACACGTGGTGCATAAACTCCTTTGGAGAGTCAAAATACAGCATGGACGTATCCGCGTAGAAATTCGGATACTTAATCAACAGCGCCGCGACATCCTCCACCCACGGCCACGCGAAGTGCGATACGCAGACGCGCAGGTTCGGATGCGCCAGTAAAACATCTTCCACCAAAAGCGGCTTGCCGTATTTGGCGGGCGCATCCGGCTGCAGGCTGACGCCCATCTGGAAGATAACAGGTTTATGATATTGTTCACAGAGGCTATACAACGGCTCCAACGCCTCATCGCCCGGATAGAAGCGCTGCGTGGACGGGTTCAGCACCAATCCGCTCAGCTGTAAACGGGTAAAGGCGTCTTCCAAAACCGCCGGAGCATCCTCCCTGTGCGGGTCAACGCTTGCAAAGCCAATCATACGATCCGGAGCCAGATCCACTAACGTCCGGATTTCCTCATTTGTCACAATACACCCGCCGCAGCGCGTTGTCAAATCCTCGCCCAGCAAGACCGCCTTGTCGATTCCCGCCGCGTTTAATTGTGTGATGAACAGCTTCATCGGCCACACATGCTGTTTATATAGCCCAAAGGTTTTGCGCCGGAATGCGACGCGCTCCGGATCCTCGCTGATTTCCTGGATAAACCCGGGATATGTACAGAGATCAATGACCAAAGGAATCCCCTCCTTCTCCATTCCGCATCAAAGCCAGTACCGCTTCCCGGTCCGGCGCGCCCTCCATGGGGCCTTTCTTCGTTACAGACAGCGCGCCCGCCGCGTTGGCAAAACGTCCGCAGTCCTTCAGAGACATACCATCCAGCATTGCCACCAGAAACGCGCCGCAGAAGGTGTCGCCCGCACCGGTGGGGTCAATCTCCTCCACCTGATAACTCGGCACATCCACCACGGTATCGCCCTGATAGATCCGGCAGCCCAGCTCCCCGCGCTTGAGCACGACGGTCTTTCCCTGCCGGACCCACTCTGCGCAGCCCGCCTCATCGTCCGGCGCGCCGGTCAGCATTACCGCCTCGCTGACGCTCGGGAAAACGATGTCCGCACGCTCGATCGCCGGACGGCAGATTTCCCGGATTTCTTCCACGCTCAGTACCTCCGGGCGAATATTCGGGTCAAAGCTCAGCTTTGCGTCCTCCGGCAGGCATTCAATCAACTTATACACCGCGCGTGCGCTGCTCTCGCTGGAAGAAATCGTCACGCCGGTTACATGAACCCATTTGACGCCCTGCAGTTTTTCCGGCTGGATATCCTGTTCGTCCAGCATTCCGGCCGCTGCGTGCCGCCAATGATAGATAAAGGAACGCTTGCCGCCGGAATAGTATCCCACAAACGCGGTGCCGGTGGTCGCGCCGGGCTGCACACGGATCATCTCTGTGGAAACGCCGCTTTCCTGCAAACGGTCCAGAACACATTTTCCAAAATCGTCCGGACCAACCACGCCGATCATCGCGCAGTTTCCGCCAAGCTTCGCCGCCGCATTAATTACAATGGGGGTATCTCCGCTCGGATACGGCCCGATAAAATCCGCCGCCCGGTCAAACGGG
The DNA here is from genome assembly GCF_015667585.1 of Clostridium sp. D33t1_170424_F3. GTDB lineage: Bacteria > Bacillota > Clostridia > Oscillospirales > Acutalibacteraceae > Anaeromassilibacillus. Next base: position 181,388 of record NZ_JADPEG010000001.1, read on the forward strand.
CGATCTACCTCTTTACGCATAATTTCCACCAGCAGTCCGCCGATGGTCACAATATCATAAGCCATGGTTTTACTCCTTTCAGTGCTCCGCACAGCAGACAAACAACAATTTTAAGGGTTCCGTTCCCGGATTACTCACCACATGCGGCAAATCCCGGTCGTTGACGATCAACTCCCCCTGCTTCACCAAAACCTGTTTTCCTGTGGCCGGGTATTCCACACAGGCGGTCCCCTCCACCACATAGAAAAGCTCATCCGCGTTTTTGTGTCCCGCATCGTAGCCGGCGGTCTTTCCCGGCTCCAAACAGAGCAGGCCGCTTTCAAACTGGTCGGTTTTCAGCGCGCGGTAAATGAGCGAATCACCAAACGACTCCGACGCCTGCGCCATCGGCTGAATGCTTTCTCCGTACTGCACAATCGTCCCTTCCTTTCTGCAACGCATTCTGTTTACTGTGCTCATTATACGCTTGATACAATGTTTATCACAAATACTGAAATTACTTTATATTTTATGATATTTTGTTGATTCTTTTTGATTTTTTAATTTATCTATCTTTTTCATTTAATATCACAAATTATTATTAGTTATCTATATCATATATCTGATAAAGCAAGGACCTGCGGTTTGTTTTTCCAGTTTGCCGTTCCGATGCGATTTTTACATGAAGAGGCTGTCAATATCCATTGCCAGCCCAACAAATTGTTAAAATTTTTCTATTTCTATTGACGCGCTGTGATGAGATGTTACAATAAAGTATCAAATGTTGAAAATCGACATATTAGGAGGTTTTTCCCATGATTATTGGTATCCCAAAAGAAATAAAACCGCAGGAGTGCCGCGTTGCCATCACCCCTGCCGGTGTGGACGCGTTTATTCATGCGGGCCATCGGGTACTCATCGAAGAAAACGCAGGGTTGGAAAGCGGTTTCACCAACGAGGAATACAGCGCCGCGGGAGCGGAAATCTATACATCCGCCAAACAGGTTTTTGACGATGCGGAAATGATTATCAAGGTCAAGGAACCCCTGCCTCCGGAATACGATTGGCTGCACGAGGGACAGACGCTGTTTACCTATCTGCACCTTGCACCCGATCCGAAGCAAACGCAGGCCCTGCTGGATCGCAAAATCGTCGGTATCGCTTACGAGACCGTACAGCTTGCAAACGGCGCTCTTCCGCTCCTGGCTCCCATGAGCGAGGTCGCAGGGCGCATGTCCGTGCAGATCGGCGCAAATCTTCTGGAAAAAAGCAACGGCGGACGCGGCGTATTGCTGGGCGGCATTCCGGGCGTGGAACCGGCGCACATTGCCATTATTGGCGGCGGCACCGTCGGCACCAACGCGGTCAAGATGGCGGTCGGCCTCGGCGCACAGGTGACGGTTCTCGATGTCTCCGCGCAGCGGTTGAGCTATCTGGACGACCTTTTCCGCGGACGCGTCGTCACCCTGATGTCCAATCCGTACAACATTGCCAAGGCGGTTCAGCGCGCGGACCTTGTGGTTGGCGCGGTACTGATCCCGGGCGCCAGAACGCCCCGTCTGGTTACGGCGGATATGGTCCAGTCCATGAACCCGGGCTCCGTTATCGTTGACGTGGCTATCGACCAGGGCGGCTCCGTGGAAACCATCGACCGGATCACCACGTTGGAAAACCCGACTTTTGAGAAATTCGGTGTTGTGCACTATTCCGTTGCCAACATGCCGGGCGCCGTGCCGCGCACCTCCACCTTTGCGCTGACCAACGCGACGCTGCCTTATGCGCTGCGCATTGCGGAAAAAGGCGCCGTACAGGCGATGAAGGACGACCCCGCCCTGCTGAGAGGCCTGAACGTCTACAAGGGCAGCCTGACCTATCGCTCCGTGGCGGAGGCGCAGAACCGCGAGTACGCCCCCGTAGAAAGCCTGTTTTAAAAAACATCCGGATGCAGCAAAGGGAACCAGCCAAATTAAACGGCTGGTTCCCTTTTTTTCTTTCTAAAATATTGCAGGCTGTACAGCGCCGTCAGAAGCAGCGTAATTCCTTCCGCGCAGGGGATCGTCAGCCAGACGCCGGTCATGCCTAAGCTCCAGGCCAGCAGGAAAATGACAGGTACAATGGCCGCCCCTCCGCGTGAAATGGACAGCACAAACGACTGCACCGGACGCTCCAGCGCGGCAAAGACCGCCGCCGCTACGATATTAACCCCCATAATTAAAAACGCAAGAAAGTACAGGCGGACGCCCTCCTCCGCCATTCGTGCCAATTCCGCATCCTGTTCCCCATTGAAAACAGAAACAATCGGCGCGGTAAACAGAAGGCCTGCTACATAAAAGCATACGCCGAGGGCAAACGCCAATAACACCGCATAGAAAAAAGTCTTTTTTATATTGCGGTGTTCCCCCATACCGTAGTTTGTGCTGACAATTGGCTGGATGCCCTGCGCCACTCCGGTAAAAATTCCAACCGCCACCAGCGCCATATTGGCGATGATCCCGTACGCGGCCACACCGGTATTCCCTGCGAGACGCAGAATCACCATGTTGAAAATCAGAATCACGACGCCGGACGAAAACTCCGTGATGAAGGAGGGAAAACCGAACATCAGGATGCGGAGCAGCCGTCGCCCGCTCACACCGCACCGACTTAAATGAAACTGGTTCTTCCCCTTCCGTTTATGCGCCAGCAAAATCAACATGCTGACAAGCGGCGCAAGCCCTGTCGCAAAGGCCGCGCCGAACATTCCCAGCCGCAGAGGAAAGATCAGGATATAATCCAAAAGGATATTGAGCAGGCTGCCTGCCAGCATCGCGGTCATGGTAAGCTTTGGATTTTGATCATTGCGGACAAAGCAGACAAAAATGTTGTTGAGAATAAAGGGACAGGAAAACGACAATATCGTCTGCAAATAAACAGTTGCCAGCGTGTGGATATTTCCCTCCGCACCCAAAAGACGCGCCAGATATCCCGCATTTATAACCCCGAATACCGTGAATAAAACACCGGCAGCGGCTCCCAGCAGCAGCGCATGGGTAAACACCCGATTTGCCGAATCCGCATCCTTTTCGCCGCGCAGGATAGCGTACCAGGTTGCCGCTCCCATCCCCAGCATCAGCCCAATTCCGTTGATAAAACTGTACACGGGCAGCACCAGGTTCAGCGCGGTGATGCCGGCACTCCCCACGCCGTTCGCAATAAAATAGGTATCTGCCAGAATATAGCAGGACAGGCCGATCATGCTTAAAATATTGAGCGAAACATAGCGCGTAAAGGTCCGGAGCAGGGGTTCTGTTTTATGCATATAATTTCCTCCTCTCTTTTGGCCGGAAAAATAAAAAAGCGCCAGACGCTTCATGCCCGATGGCCTAACGGCATGAAGATCCAACGCTGAATACCCGGCGGTACTGCATATTCAAGTCTAACGCCGCCTATTATAGCTGACCTGCGCGCACTTGTCAAGCCAAAAAACGACAGCCGCCCCCGGTTCTCCCACCGGGGGCGGCCTATCTGATCGCCTATTCAATACATCCTCCTATCGAGGATTTCCTTATAAACCTGTTTTATTCAAGGCAGTGCCGTACGGCTGCGAAACCTGCCGCCAGTATGCGCCCGTTATTTCAACCAACAGAATGTTTTAACCGATGGTTACCGTACAGTGCTGCTGCGGCGCCTCATTTACCATCGTGGTATACACACCTGTGCTTTCGCCCGGCGTGCCAACCGCCCACACACGATAATAGTAGTCGTTGCCGATCTTTGCAACAAACTGTGTCTTCAAAACACCGCTGTTGCCGACTGTGAAGCTCGGCGCTGCCGTGCTGCCGTTCAGAACCGTCATCTTGAAGCAATACGCCTGTCCTCTCTTCAACGTAAACGGAAGCGTTGTGTCGGAACGGACGGAAGCCGCCGCTTTTACATCCTGCGCTGCGTTTACAACCGTTGCAGGAACCGCAACCGCTGTACCGGAGCCGCCGGCCGGCCGTTTCGAGCCGGAACTGGAGGAAGAACTTCCGCCAGAGGGCTTGTTATTCTTCTTGGTCTCCAAGGCCTTATAAGCGTTGTTCAAATCCGTTTCCATTCCGTCAATTTCTTCCTGTGTCGCATCCTCATTATCAAGAATACGGAGCGCATTGGCCATCATGATACGGACGCGCGCCGCACTTTCCGGAGTGTAGGCACTCAGGTCGAGGGCTTCCACCTCTGCAACCAGATCACGCAGGGCATCCTTATTCGGCGTCTTGCGCAACTCGCCAATTGCCTTGACCAGCGCGTCCGCCGCCGCGTCCACCTGCTTCTGCGTTGCATTCTTATCTCCCAGGACTCTTTTCGCCTCTGCCAGCGCATCGCGGTATGCTTTGAAATCGTCTTCATTGATATCAACGTATTCGCTCAGATCAATGTCCGCCGTCATGTCCACCAGATTTTGGAGATTCTCCACGCTTGCCGCATCCACCAGGGCCAGGGCCGCCGCACGCAGTGTATCATAGGCCTCCTTGACGTCCGGCTGAAGCGCATTTTCGTCATCGAGCACTTCCTGCGCCGCTGCAAGGGCTGCTTCAAATGCCGCCACGCTGTTCGGCGTGAAGTTCTCCGTCTCAATGCTGTTTGCATAGTCGACCAGCTCGATCAGTTCCGCCTTATCTCCCTGGACAAAGCTGAGCAGATGAACCGCGTTCAGCAAATCGGTCCACGCGCCGTTGACCTCATTCTGCGTGACTGCGACAGTATCCCGAACTGTTACCGCATCCGCCAATGCATTTTCAAACTTCTCTTTGACCACCGGCACCAGGGATTCCATGTCGTTATTTGCGGCATACTCCTGTGCATAGGCAATCAGGTTGCGCAGAATACGCTTGTCAACCTGTGTAAATGCAAAGTTCAGTTCCTGCGCCTTGCCGTCTGTAGTAAATTCGTAGGTGAACGAACCTGTATCCGTAATCTTCTGATCAACGCCGTTGACGCTGACAAAGCTGAATTCCTTACCCTCTACGCGCGGCTTGAACGCCAGCGTGTACGGGGTATCCGCTTCCACCTTTTTCACTTCATACTTGCCGAGCAGATCCGCGAGCTTCTGCGCTTCGCCGTTGACGGTGAGCGCAACGCTGTTATCATACTTGACGGAAAGCGTTCCCTCATTCGGAACGACCGGCTTATTGCTCTTGGCAAACGGAATGACCGTGCCGGTTTCGCTGTCCGCCGAATAATACGTAAAGTCGGTAAAGGTGACCGGCTTGTACTTATTGGAGTTGCCGGTGCTGGCATACACGCCGATACGCAGGTCTTCCGCCGCAACATCCTTCAAATTATTGTATTCCTGGCTGCGGATTTCCGTCCAGTTCTCGCCGTCATAGCTGTAATAGCTGGTGAACATTGCGCCGTTTTTGACCAGCTTCAAATAGGCGTCCTGATCCTTCTGCGTGTCCACTTTATACGGTTTTTCCACGCCGCCGGCTATCATGGCAAAGCACTGGTCCTCAAAGAAGCTGTGATGTCTTCTCATGGCTGCCACAACATTGTTGGTATCGGTCATCACTGCGAGCGCTGCAGACTGGAAGTCATCCGTAAGGCCGCCGCTGACCTTGACACTGATGGCAAAGTTCTGATCCGCCGGGGCGGTGGTAAGAACATTTCTCAGAGTGCCGCCAATTTCTCCCTCCTGCATGGTGATGCTGACGGAATTCTCACTGTTGATGGCCAGATTGTCCGAAACCTTATTGATCACAGACCAATCGCTGCCCAGCACATAGTCATCCTGGATCCAATAAGCATAAACGGTCATGTTGCCGGTTACTTCCGTATCGGTGGTAAACGCGGCGCCCTCGCCGTCCGGCTCTGTAAACCATCCGCCAAAGGTATAGCCCTCGCGCTCCGGATTCTTTGGCAGGCCGGTTACCGTTGTCGCCGGGAACACAACGTCCATCGTTGCCGGAGAAGCGGGCACATCCGCATCCTGGCTGTCAAACGCGACTGTGTAAGTGCTGATGTCGTCGCGCAGTTTTGCAAACGGAATGACAGTCCCCTCCGTGCTCTCGCCCGGATAGTAGGTGAAATCGGTAAAGGTGGCATCCTGATAAGCGGCGGAGTTGCCGGTGCTGGTATACACGCCGATCTTGATGTCCTTTGCCTCTGCATTGGCGATATCGCCCTTCGCATCCTGACTGCGGATTTCTGTCCAGTTTGTGCCGTCGTAGCTGTAATAGCTGGTGAAGGTCTTGCCCTTTTTGACCAGCTTCAGGTAGGCGTCCGCGTCTTTATTGGTATCCTTTTGTACCGGAGACTCCGTCATCCCCTGGCCTTTCTCGTTGCGGACCATGGCAAAGCAGTTGTTGCCAAAGGAACTGTGGTATCTTCTCATCGCACTGACAACGTTTGCTGTATCGGTGAATGCTGTCAAAGCAATCGCCTGGTAGTTGGCTGTCAGGCCGCCCGTTACCTTAACGCTGATGGCAAAGTCCTGATCTGCCGGAACCGTTGCGAAGATATTGTCCAACGCATTGCTGCCTTCGCCGATTTCGCCCTGCTGGGATGTGATCGTGATGGAGTTCTCGTTATTATAGCGGACCTTGTCCAGGTCGTCGTTGACGACAGACCAGGTCTCATCGTTAATAATATACTTATCCTGAATAACCGTCAAAGCACATTCCGCCTTGATGGTGGGATCTACCGGGGAAATCGCTGTAATGACCGCGGTACCCGGCGCAACCGCCGTTATTTCACCGGTTGCGGACACGGTTGCGACCGATTCGTCGCTGGAAGTCCAGTTGACAGTTTTAATGAGGGCGTTCTCCTCCAGCGTGACGTCCGCCTTCAACGTAACCTTTTGGCGGGCTTCCATGCTGAGAACATTTTTGTTGAGCGTAACAGAAGCGATGGCAGCGGGCTTCTCTTTGACGATTTTGACGGCGCAGCCGCCGCCCTTCTTCATGGGAATGGTCAGCTTGTCCGCCTTGGTGACTTCGATGCATTCCATTGCAATGTCGTTCCGGCTGCTGCCCGCATCCTTGTAAACCAATGCATAATACTTGCCGTCGCCCAGGAAATCCAACGGGAATTCCGCGTCGCGCGCTTCCGTCGTAGTAGAGGCGCCGAACCAGTTTTCACCGCTGCGGCGCACCATGGTGACAAAATCGCCCGGATAGGCATCGATCAGCTTGGTGTCGTCCCACACAGCAGGCATATCCTTGTACAGCGAGTAAGTTGGGCTGTTCAGATAATCATCTGGACCGCTCGCCATGCAATGCAGGCCGCTCTGGATGAGAATGGAAGACGCAATCTGGAAGCCGATGGTGCTGGAACTGCCTCTGGGATACAAAGTCTCCGTTACATCCGCCGCGCCAACCGCACAACGGGTAAACGGCAGGATCGTAAACTGTTCCGGTTTGAGATCCCCCTGCTCCTGGCCGCGAATTGCTTCACGGGTCAGAACATTCTGATACGTACGGGTCTCACCAGTCGGCTTATTGGCGCCGTGCGCGTTTACTACCATTTTTAAATCGGAGCACTGCTCGTAAACATCGGTAAAGAGCTGCGTTCTGTCCTGTGTTTCGCGGTCAAAGAAGTCAATCTTGATACCCTTGATGCCCTTTTCCGCCCATTCAATCAGACGGGCGTCACGTTTAGCCTGCGTGTTCAGATCGTCACAAATGACCCACGCGATCAAGCCCACGCCCTTGCTGTCTGCATAATCGACAATCTCATCAAACCAATCGTAATACCCGGCATAGCGGCTGTCGCTCCCGCTCGGTGCGGGCGGCTGCCAGCCCTCATCCAGTATGTAGTATTTCCAGCCCATTTCGGCTGTAAAATCAATATATCGTTTAATCATATCCGGATCATGCTGATTCGCAGAGGTCTGACCCGCTGCAATCCAGGACCAGGAGGTCAAACCCGGATGCGCCCAGGACTCATAATCGTACTCAGTCTTCTCCGGCGCGCTCAAATTTTCCACCATGGTATTTTCCACGATATCTGCCAGCGTTCCGGTGATCGCAACTCTCCACGGGGTCTGGAACGGCGCGGAGGTAACAACCTCTTTGGTTCCCTGCTGCGGGGTATAGGAGACGCGCAGAACGCCGTTTCCTTCCGCCTTAACCATGGAACCGATGTACTCGCCGCTGAGTTCCGCTTCCGTCAGAAGGGCAAAGTCGCCCTCCGGCGTCTCATAGAGCAGCGGAATGGACTGGCCGCCGGTGACGTCTTCAATCTGCTTCTCGTAGAAGCTGTCCTCATAAGACCATGCACCGCCGGTGCCGTGCGCCATCGCCCAGGTTTTGGAACCCGCCGGCACCTGGAAGGCTGTCGTTTCATGGGAAATTGTCATATCCTGCTCGGAGCCGTCCGCCGATCGAATCGCATAGCGGAATGCCACACCGTCGTCGTAGGCGCGCACAATGACATCAAATTCCATGTTATCCTTTTCAAAGGTGATGGTGCGTTCCATCGCATGGTTTACATAGGCGTCCTTTTTGCTGGAAATGACAGAATACGTCTCGTTGATTTCCTTTGCATTTGTGACACTTTTGAATGTCAATCCGCTGGAGAAATCGCCCAGACTGGTTACAATGCCGGTATCCGCCAATCCGAGAACCGTCCTTGTTTCGTTCAATACAGAATAGGAGAGCTTGCCATCCGCGTTCAGTGCAAACACCGCGGTGCTGCTGCCATCTGGAGACTGGATGGACCAAGCGGTCCCCTGCGTTTCTGTACCGACGATCAGTTCCACCATGCCGGTTTTTGTGATGTCGCCCAGCGTCGCCGCACAGGAGATGGTCACCACACCGTTGGAAACGCCGGTTACTACGCCATCACTGTCTACAGTCGCAATCTCCGGATTGCTGCTTTCAAAGGAAAGGCTGTCAAATGCTCCCGCTGTGGAATCGTCCACCAAGATGCCGGACGCTGTGATCTTCGAGGTTTTCCCCACCTCCAGGATCGAATTCGACGCCTGCAGGGTCACTCTTTTCAAGTTCTTTTGAACGGTTCCGTCCAAAACAATTTGCGCGTCGCCCCAGACGCTGTGGTCATTGTTTTTGTTGTCTCCGCCATCGGTCGAGATCAATGTCAACAGTTTGGCATCGGCAGGAATTTCTACGTCGATGGTCTCCGCCGCCGCTTTGCCGCGGATCACACCGGTCTGCTTCAGCACCTCGCCGTCCGCTTTAACGACAAACGCACAGCTTGCCCCATCACGTCCATTGTTGATACCGACCTCCGCATGGAAGGATTTTACACCTTTGCCCTCGATATCATAGGAGATTTCGGAAGGTGCGTGGGCAAAAATACCCTTGCTGTAGGTTTTGAGCGATCCGTCCGCCTGTACCAGCTTCAGTGGATTGCCATCCATATCTTTATCCTTGGTTGCGTTGCTGAATCCCACGGAAGCGGATTTCCAATTCATGTCACTCAGATAAACGGGAATATCCTGTCCTTCCTGCAAAACAACGGCGTTTTGGCTTCCCGCCCGTACGGCTTCAGCGGCCGCAAAGGCCGGTGCGGAAGCTGCAAAAGCCATCTGTACTGCCAGCATCATTGCCAATGCCGACCGAACTGTCTTTTTCTTCATGTGTTTACCTCTCTTCTACCAAATTTACAGACTCCTTGATTTAGACCATTTTCCGGTCTTCTTTCCCCACAATTACAATCGCTGTCTTTTATTGCTTTCCCAAAGATTACAAACAGCAAAATTTTCCATCAATTGAATTTTTATGTACATATGCATAAAAAAGGCTGCTGTTACGAATCTTTTCCATAACGTTATCACAAATGAATTCAAAATTCAATATCCCGCGTTCAAAATGATACAAGATTACATAATTAAGCAACAATAATCCATATTGTATTTATCATTTGTTGTTAATTAATAAAAACAGATCATCATTTAAAAAGATTTAATTGTTTAAGATGAAAATATCTGCTGAACGGCTGAAAAAATCATCTTGCCTTTTTCTTATTTATAGTTTAGAATTATCAATAGATTATTTATGAAAAGCGAAACAAAACAGCCTATTATGGGAGGTAATACCACATGACATCGATCAGCAAGATTGTCGTACGATATGCGGAAACGGACCAAATGGGAATTGTGCATCATTCCAATTACCCGGTATGGTATGAAATAGCGCGTACCGATTTGATTAAAAAGATCGGTATGACCTATTCAGAGATGGAACAAATGGGTGTTATGACTCCACTGGTAGAACTGCAGTGCCGATACAACGGCGTCGCCCGATATGAGGACGAGCTTTTGGTGAAAGCCTGTGTGGAAGAGTTGACTCCCGCCCGTATCAAATTCCGGTATCAAATTTTCCACAGCGACGCATCTGCGCCAATGAATACCGGCTATACTTTGCATGCCTGGGTAGATGCGCAAACCTTTCGGCCCATCAGCATGAAAAAACGCTTCCCGGAACTTTACCAAAAAATACAAGCCTTTATTGAGGCATAAAAAGTCCGGCTTTGTCATGAAACCATGATGCAAAGCCGGACTTTTATCATACTGATAAATTGACCAAAAGAAACCGAAAAACAGCAAGCCGCCTTATTGGCCCGCGTAAGAGAAATTCAGCTTTTTCCCCACACGCATCAGACGATAGATTTGCAGCATTTCTGCCAGCGCACAAAGTTTATCCGCGCCGCTAACCACAAACGACTCCCGGAATCTGGGCATTTTCCGAAGCGTCAGCGGCCACATGTGCTTGGCAATGATGTCTTTTTCCACATCTGTCAGCTCACAGATCTGGCTGGCGTTTTCCAGCGCTGCCGCAGGATGTGTAAATCCGTGCAGCCCTTCATGGCTGCCCTTCTCATGCCAATCGTATAAAAATAAATCGTGCAACAGGCCGCCGCGCGCGGCCGCCTCAAAGTCCCAGCCAAATCGGCGGCAGATCAAAAAGCTGAGATATGCCACAAAGATACAGTGGTCCAGACAGTTGATGTCCACATGCTGTGTGACGTCCCGCATCGCCTGCACGCTGGGCGTATCGATTAAATCCTGAATGCATTCCTGAAATAAAGCACGGTTTGTGCAACTCCACATAGAAAGAAGCTCCTTTTCATGTTATGTAATGCTGTAAACCAGTATACCTTATATCCATATCGAAAATCCACCTATTTTGCGACAATTAACAGAAAAAGTTTTTGATCATAGAGTATTGACTTTTCCCCAGGGGCAACGTTTATGATAGAGTCATCAACAAACGCGCGACTGTTGAACAGGAAAAGAGGACTGCATTATGTACAGCATCGGAATGTTTTCTCAAATCGGACGTGTTACAACCAAGGCTTTGCGGCACTATGATGAATTAGGCCTGCTGAAACCCGCCTGCATCGACCGTTTCACCGGATACCGGTACTATACCAGCGAACAGCTGACCCGTCTGCATCAGATTCTGGCGTTAAAGCAGATGGGATTTACCTTGACAGAAGTATCCGTTCTGCTGAACACCGGCTGTCCGGAGGAAACGATCCTGCGCCTGTTGGAACAAAAGCGGCGGGAGGTCTCTTCCGTCATCTGCAGAGAGCAGGATAAACTCAACCGAATCGAAAGCTTTTTGAAGGCTGGGAAAGGATTTTTTATGAACAACTATACCGTATCTGTAAAAGAACTTCCGGGCGCCGTTGCGGCATCCCTGCGCCGCATGATTTCTGGCTTTGATATGCTCAGCCATCTTTATCCGGAGGTGATAAAGCCGGAGCTGACACGGCTGGGCTGCAAATGCACAGAACCCAGCTACTGTTTCAACATCTATCATGATGGCGAATACCGCGAGCACGACATCGACGTGGAAATCTGTCAGGCCGTTACGGAGAAGAAAGCAGACTCAGAGCTGCTGACCTTCAAGGAGATTCCGGCGATCCCGCAAGCTGCCTGCGTCCTGCACAAAGGGGCATATGCCCGATTGGGAGACGCCTACGCGTCCGTCATCAAATGGATTGAAGACAATGGATATGAAATTACCGGCTGTCCGCGCGAGGTCTATATTGACGGCAACTGGAATCAGGACAACGTGGATCATTGGCTGACGGAAATCCAATTCCCGGTAAAAAAAGCATAAATCACCTCCCCGCCGGCTGTATGCAGTCCGGTGGGGATTTTCTCTTACAAAACGAACCCGTCCGCTTTGAGAAATCCAGGCCGTCACAGATATTTACCGATTTCTTTATATAGAGAATCCAGGTTGAACGGCTTTGGAAGATGGCTGTTCATTCCCGCCTTCCTCGCCGTCTCCACATCCTCTGCAAAAGCGTCGGCCGTCATCGCAATGATCGGCACGGAGGCCGCATCCCGGCGGGGCAAGGCCCGAATCTGCCGGGTCGCTTCATATCCGTTCATGTTGGGCATCTGGACATCCATTAAAATCAGGTCAAAGTATCCTTTTTCGGACTGGTGAAACCGTTCCACGCCCATTGTGCCATCGACTGCCGCCTCCACTTCCGCACCCATCGTAGACAGCAGCTCAATGGCAATCTCACGGTTAAGCTGGTTATCCTCCACAATCAATATATGCTTGCCGTGCAGCGAGCTTTCTCTTTCCTTTTTGGGAACAGATGGACAGCCAGCCAAATATCGCTGGATTCCGCTGCATAAAGTGGATTTAAACAGAGGCTTTTGCAAAAAACCGTTGACGCCAACCTGCTTTGCCTCGTCCTCAATATCACTCCAATCGTAGGCAGAGGCGATCAAAATAGGAATTTCCGCGTCGGCACGGGCGCGAATCGCACGGGCGGTCTGTACGCCGTCCATATCGGGCATCTGCCAATCCAACAGTACAATGTCAAAGTTCCGGCCTGACACACGGGCCTGCGCCACCCTTTCCACTGCGTTGACGCCGCTCGTACACCAGTATGTGTCCGCGCCCAACTCCTCTAAAGTGTTTGCCAGATATTCGCACGCGACAACGTCATTATCCACCACAAGAATTTTCAAATCTTTACAATCGACCACCTGCTCACATTTGGACGAAGTAATTTCGAGCGGCAGCTCCACACAAAAAGTGGTGCCCTCGCCCAAATGGCTTTGCACCTGGATCGTACCGTCAAACAACTCCGTCAGCTTTTTGGTGATGGCCATACCAAGCCCGCTGCCCTCCGTTTTATCTACGCGGCTGTCCCGCTCCCGGGTAAAAGCCTCAAACAGATACGGAAGAAACTCCGGTTTAATACCGATTCCTGTATCGGAGAAGGTAAACCGAAGCCGGGCATAACCGGGCGCGTCCACCAAGGCAAGCTCCTCCACCTCAAAAATGATCTGCCCGCCTTCAGGTGTAAATTTGGAAGCATTCGACAGAATGTTAATAAAGATTTGGCGGAGCCGCAGCGCGTCGCAGAGGAATTCCTCGTGCTGGACATGCTGCAGGCGGACGGAAAAATGCTGTTTCTTTTCTTTGACCACAGGCTGCATGATAGCCACTATGTTCTCCAGCACGGACGGCAGCGACACAGGTTCCAAATTGAGCGCAATATTGCCGCTTTCGATCTTTGACATATCCAGTACGTCGTTGATCAGGCCGAGAAGATGCTGGCTGGACAGAGAAATCTTTTTCAGGCAGTCTTTTATTTTATAGGGCTCGCCAATATGCATCGATGCGATTTCCGTCATTCCAACAATTGCATTCATCGGCGTACGAATATCATGGCTCATCTGCGAAAGAAAACTCGACTTTGCCCGGCTGGCTGTCTCCGCCATTTCCAATGCTTCCGCAAGCTGCTTTGACTGCTCTTCCAACTGCTGCTGTAATTCCTTGAGCTTCGTAATATTTGTATAGATCGTATAGATGACGGGAATTCCTTCAAACACCTCGTCGGTAAATCGCCCAGTCACCCGTATCCAGGTGGTCCCGCCGCCCTTCACATGCATGGGACACTCAAACTCATAGCCCTGCTCCTGCCGCTGATACGCATCCACAATGATGCGCGCCATAAGCGCGACGGATTCCGGATCGTCCCTGAAATATTCATCCACATGACTGTGAAACAGCGTCCCATACTCCTCTTTTGTATACCCGATCAATTGATAAAAATAATCGTTGGCCCAAAGGACGGTAAAATGCTCGTCTAACAGATGTTTGCTGACGCTGACGTTCATCAGCGTCATAAACGCATTGTATTCATAGTCCATGACCTTATTCGCATAGTCTTTAATCATTAGCCCCACTCCTTTTAAACAGAAACGTGTTCTCGCAGGCCGCCATGATCCTTTGCAAACGTCCGTCCAGTAATTCAAAACAGGGCGGAAAAGAAATGGAGGCGTGTAACGGAACCGATTGGCCGCGCAATAACCAACTGTGTTCATATACAAAACTTTAAATCCATTGTAGCGCAGAAAGAGCCGCATGGCAAGACTGTAAACGTGCGTTTCCTTTTAAATACAACCTGCATTCCAAAATCCGGCAACTCCATGTGCCAGACCGGGTGGATTTCCGCCTGCGTCCATAGTATAATATTATTCATGGACAAACGTTTTTCCGAAGGGGGCGTGAATGCGCAATGGGGCCGGGAAGGTATAATCTGATCTATGAATTCTTCAAAAAACAAATAGAATTCGGATATTATCGGGAAGGGGACTGCCTGCCTTCTGTGGAAACACTGTGCAGCATCTATCAAGTTTCCTTGCAAACCGTTCGCAGCGCTTACCTGCAGCTTCAAAAGGAACGCTACATACAGCTTGCCAGAGGACGGCATACCGTGGTGCTGTATAACGCTGCGGCAGATGTATATCTTCACAGCCTGCAAGACTACTACCTGGCCAGAAAAGAATCGCTGCAACAACTGGACCGGAATCTGAGGACCTTGTTCTATCCCCTGTTTCTCGCGGGAGCACGGCTTCTGCGGAAGGAGGATATGCTTGCAATCAATGCGAACGCGCTCAGGGTAGCCACAGAGCCGTTTCAGATCTCTTTCTACTGTGGCCGTCAAGCCATACTTGCACATAAAAACCGCCTGGCGTTTGATCTCTTTACCGAATCCATTCTCTTTTATCAGTTTCTTCCCTCCCTTGCAATGCATGTTTCATCACCGGAAACCAAACGGCAATTGAAGCAGCTTTCAGAGCAGATGGCGGATGACTGCGAACAGGGCGACCGCGAGGAGCTCGTTGGTAACTATTTTCAAACGCTGGAGCTTTTAAACCACAGCTTATATGCTTTTATCAAACAGGCCGAGTCTGTGCGGCCTGTTCCAGCGCCGGTCCGATTCCATTGGCAAGTATACCGGGAGCGCCCTCAGAAGTGCTATTCGGTAGCCGCTCATCTGATCGGCCAAATCTATATCCGGGAGGCATACGGACCGGGGGATTTTCTGCCTTCCTATGGGACAATGGCAGAAAGTTATTCGGTTTCATTCAGTACGGTTCGGCGCGCTGTGGAGCTGCTGGCCGGTCTGGGAGTTGTAACCACGCATCAGGGATTAGGCACCCAGGTGGCGGCTTCAGCAGATGCTGCCTCATCGGACAAGATTTTACAGCGGATCATGTCCATGTTCCTGCAGGTGCTGCAAATAGTTTCCATTTCATTGGAGCGCATCATCGAACAATTTTTTCCCGGCCCGAGATGGCGGACTGACGAATGCCTGTGCACCCTCAGAGCACAGCAGGCACAAGGAAACAGCTTCCGCATATTTTTGATCGGCGCCGGTATTTTGCTGTACAGCAACGACGACCGTCCTATAAAGGAAATATGGGACAAATTCCACGAAGCGCTGCTTTTAGGCCTTCCGCTGCTGGAGACCTGCGCTGCCACTCAGCCGGAGACAGGCTCCCAGCTTTTATCTCACGCCGCGCTGCTCATCCAGGGCCTTGATACGGAAGACCGTTTTGTTTTTCATGACAGTTTGAAAAGCATGATGCGCCTGGTCATTTCCACTGCGGAACAGATTTTACGCAACTTGGACAGTCGTCTGCCAAAAGACGAGGAGGAAATCAAGAACGTTTAAAAAACAGGAGGAATTCAGCAACATGAAAGCAGTTATTCAGCGCGTCCGCCGCTCCAGCGTAACAATTGACGGAACCGTCGTCGGGGAAATCGGCCCCGGCCTGACGCTGTTACTCGGCGTGACGGAAGCCGATACAGAAAAGCAGTGCGATTACCTGGCGGAGAAAGCCGTCAACCTGCGCATTTTTGAGGACGACGCGGGGAAGATGAATCGTTCCCTGTTGGACATCGGCGGCGGGATGCTGATTATCTCCCAATTCACCCTCTGTGCCGACTGCCGCAAGGGCCGCCGGCCCTCTTTTATTGCGGCGGCACGGCCCGAACAGGCGGTTCCGTTGTACGAGCGCTTCATCGCACAGGTGCAAACACAGGGCGTCCAAACTGCCTCCGGGCAGTTTGGCGCGGATATGCTCGTTTCCATTGAAAACGACGGGCCGGTTACGATCATTCTGGACACTGAGGAAATCATGCCGGATACCAAGTGTTGACTTTACCCCAAAAAGTTGGTAAGATAAGGATAACTTCCCAACCCAAGGAAATATCCGCGGGCGAGGATGACAAAAAACACAGATACGTTCTGATTTACGAGGGATTTTCCCGAGAAAGAAGGCGGTTGTTATGACTGAACAATCAGGGTAGCTCCGCGCTTTTTTGCGCGGAGCTTTTTTGTTACAAAGGAGGAAAACAGCAATGGAAAAACGCGTGGCGCTGATTGGAATTGTAGTAGAGGATCTGGAAAACACAGAGGAGCTCAACCACATCCTGCATGAATTCAGCGAATACATCATCGGCCGCATGGGGATCCCCTACCGGGACCGCGGTATCTCAATCATCAGCGTAGCAATCGATGCGCCGATGAACGTCATCAGTTCCCTTTCCGGCAAACTGGGAATGCTCAAAGGGCTGAGTGTAAAGACCATTTATTCCAAGGCTGGGCAATCGGCATGAAGCTCACAAAGGAAGAGCTTGCCGCGTGGCTGGCTCGGGACAATTTCGACGAGATTTACGCGCAGGCGGACGCGGTCCGGCGGGAATCGGTCGGCGACGTCGTTCATATTCGCGCCCTGCTGGAATTCTCCAATCACTGTAAACGCCTGTGCCGCTACTGCGGACTGAATGCCGCCAACCAAAGCGTAGCGCGCTTCCGCATGGACCCGCGCGACATGGTGGAAACCGCGCGCGAGGCCTGGGAAGCCGGCTATAAAACCATTGTGCTGCAGTCCGGAGAGGACGGCTGGTACACGGCGGACGTTTTGGGCGAGGTCGTCAAACAGATCAAGAAAACCGGCATGAAGATTACCCTGAGCTGCGGCGAACTGCCGGAATCCGTTTACCGCTACTGGAAAGACTGCGGCGCAGACCGGTACCTTCTCAAGCATGAGACGAGCGATCCCATGCTCTATGCAAAGCTGCATCCGGACGGTACCCTGGAACAGCGCATCGCATGCTTGAAGACGTTGAAGCGTCTGGGCTTTGAAACCGGCGGCGGCTTTATGATTGGCCTGCCCGGGCAGACGCTCGACACAATCGCCGGGGATCTGCTGCTCCTGCGGGAGATCGGCTGTGATATGGCAGGCGTCGGGCCTTTTATCTCCCACCCGGATACGCCGCTGCGGGATACCCCCAGCGGCAGCACAGAGCTGACCAAGCGCGCGGTCGCGCTGGCCCGCCTGCTGCTGCCCAAGGCCAATCTGCCCGCCACCACAGCCCTCGGCGTACTGAACAGCGCGCAGAAGCAGGGCGTATTCTCCTGCGGAGCCAACGTAATCATGCGCAAGGTCACGCCGAACCGATTGAAAAAACTGTATCAAATCTACCCCGCCTCCTTTTCCGAAGCGGACATCCGCGCCGGACGGCAGGAAACAGAGGCGGAAATCCGGGCGCTCAACCGGACGCCTGTATAAGTATGGAAACTGAAAGGAAGAAAATCATGTATAATCCAAACTCTCTGGTGGCAACCGAATTTATAGACGATCAGGAAATCCAGGATACGCTCCGATATGCGGAGGAAAACAAGGACAACCTGGAACTGGTCAATCAGATCATCGATAAAACCGACGCGCTGAAAGGCCTGACGCACCGCGAGGCCGCCGTCCTGCTGGCATGTGAGGACAAAACTGCACTGGAGCGCATCTTTGCGCAGGCGACCAAAATCAAACAGGAATTCTACGGCAATCGCATCGTGATGTTCGCACCGCTGTACCTCTCCAACTACTGCGTCAATGGTTGTACCTATTGCCCCTATCACAAGAAAAACACACATATTCCGCGCAAAAAGCTCACACAGGAAGAAATCCGACGCGAGGTCATCGCACTGCAGGATATGGGCCATAAGCGTCTGGCGCTGGAAACCGGCGAGGACCCGATCAACTGTCCCATTGAGTATGTTCTGGAGAGCATTCAGACCATCTATTCCATCCAGCATAAAAACGGCGCGATCCGCCGCGTAAACGTCAATATCGCCGCCACGACGGTGGAAAATTACCGCAAACTCAAGGAAGCCGGCATCGGTACCTACATTCTGTTCCAGGAGACCTACCACAAGGAGCAGTATGAAAAGCTGCATCCCACCGGCCCGAAGCATAATTACGCCTACCACACCGAGGCGATGGACCGTGCGATGGAAGGCGGCATCGACGACGTCGGCTGCGGCGTGCTGTTCGGCCTGAACCTCTACCGCTACGACTTTGTCGGCCTGCTGATGCATGCGGAGCATCTGGAAGCCGTTCACGGCGTCGGCCCGCATACCATCAGCGTCCCCCGTATCCGCAACGCAGACGATATTGACGTCAATGACTTCTCCAACGCAATTTCCGACGAGCTGTTCCAGAAGATTGTTGCGATTCTGCGCATCGCCGTGCCGTACACCGGCCTGATCATCTCCACGCGCGAGTCCAAAAAGACGCGTGAAGCGGTCATCAAATACGGCGTGTCTCAGATCAGCGGCGGCTCCCGCACCAGCGTCGGCGGCTACGCCGAGGAGGACCAGGAGGAAGAGGATTCCTCCCAGTTTGAAGTGAGCGACAACCGCACGCTGGACCAGGTGGTCAACTGGCTGCTCAAGCTGGGCTATATTCCGAGCTTCTGCACCGCCTGCTACCGGGAGGGCCGTACCGGAGACCGCTTTATGACGCTGGTCAAGGCCGGGCAAATTAAGAACTGCTGCCTGCCCAACGCATTGATGACCCTGAAAGAATATGCGGAAGACTACGCGGGACCGGAAACCAAAAAGCTTGCATTGGAAATGATCGAACAAGAGGTACAGACGATTCCGAACGATAAGGTCCGGGAGATTGCTTTGAAAAATCTCCACGGGCTGGACGAAGGCCTGCGCGACTTCCGTTTCTAAGTCGGGATAAAGAGGTGTTTGAAATGAACAGTTTGAACAGCACACCAAACGCCAACCGCCTGCATATCGGCATTTATGGAAAGCGAAACAGCGGCAAATCCTCTTTGATTAACGCCCTGACCAATCAGGACGTGGCGCTGGTTTCCGATGTGGCGGGCACTACAACCGACCCGGTTTACAAAGCGATGGAGGTTCGCGGGCTGGGCGCATGCGTCTTTATCGACACCGCCGGCTTCGACGACGAGGGCGAGCTGGGAGAACTGCGCATTGAAAAAACCCGCCAGACGCTTCCCAAAGCGGATATTGCGATCCTGATTTTTGCAGACGGCGATCTCTCCATGGAAACCGAATGGCTAAAAAAACTCCAGCAGGGCGGCGTTCCTGTCGTTGCGGTCGTCAATAAGGCCGACCAAACCGAACCGGCCCCCTTGCTGGATAAAATAAAAGAAGAACTTCACCTCTCCCCCATCGCGGTCAGCGCCGCGGACCGCACCGGCATCCCCCGGCTTTTGCAGGAACTGACGCGCGTCCTGCCGGAGAATTACGGTTCGGAGAGCATCACCGGCCGCCTGGTTAAAGAAGGCGACGTCGTCCTGCTGGTCATGCCGCAGGACAGCGAAGCGCCGAAGGGCCGCCTGATTCTGCCGCAGGTGCAAACCATCCGCGACCTGCTGGATAACCGCTGTATCTCCATCAACGCCACGCCGGATACGATGGAAGCCGCGCTTTCCTCTTTAAAAGCACCGCCGGACCTCATTATCACGGATTCGCAGGCATTTAAAACGGTCTACGAAAAGGCGCCAAAAGAGAGCAGACTGACGTCCTTTTCCGTTTTGTTTGCCGCCCACAAGGGAGATTTAGATGCCTTTGTGCGCGGGGCCAACGCTGTGGAGCGGCTGAACAATCAATCCCGCGTCCTGATCGCGGAGGCCTGCACGCACGCCCCATTGAGCGAGGACATCGGCCGGGTCAAAATTCCTGCGCTGCTCCGCAAAAAATATGGGCCGGACATGGATATCCAGGTGGTCAGCGGCGCCAATTTCCCTGAGGACCTCCACTCGTACGACCTGATTGTCCACTGCGGCGGCTGCATGTTTAATCGAAAATACCTGCTTTCCCGCATTGCCCGCGCGGAAAATACAGGCGTGCCGATTACCAACTACGGCGTTCTGATCGCCAAGCTCAACGGTATCCTAGACCACATTACCCTGTGATTGCACATACGTAAAAAAATCCCGCTGCCCTTCGGACAGGCAGCGGGATTTTTGCAGTAAAGCGGCTATGTCATAGTGATTCGAATACATAGAAAAATCGACTCAATCAACAATCCCCCCTCCCGTCAATGGCAGGAGGGGGATTGCTTCATTTTTCAAGATTTAACATGAAACGTACATTGCGAGAAAGGCCGTTATCTATTCTATCGTTATACCTTGGATTCAAAAAACGCTTTGATGCCCTTGTACGTCATATAGACGTCTGTTTTAGAAACTACTTCAAACGGCGCGTGCATGGAAAGCACCGGCACACCTACATCGAGCACATCCACATCCAGGTTGGCGACAAACATCGCCACGGTTCCGCCGCCGCCGCCGTCCACCTTGCCAAGCTCGCCGATCTGCCACAGAACATCGTTCTTTTCAAAGATGCTGCGCACCTCCGCCACGAACTCCGCCGTCGCCTCAGAGGTCCCGCTCTTGCCGCGCGAACCGGTGTACTTGCTCATGGCCACGCCGTTGTTGACAAACGTGGAGTTTGTCTTCTCATAAGCGCTGGCATAGGTCGGATCGAACGCCGCCGTCACATCTGCGGACAGGCACTTGGACTTGCTGAGCACATGACGGACTTTCAGCCCCTCTTTCTCTGCCAGATCCTCGATAAAGTAACGCATAAATTCGGAATTCAGGCCGGTGTTCCCGTCGCTTCCGATCTCCTCACGATCAGCAAGTACAGTCAGAACCGTATGCTGCGGCGTCTTGCTGTTCAGCGCCGCCATCAGGGCCGGATAGGCGCAGACGCGGTCGTCGTGGCCGTAGCCGCCGATTAAACTGCGGTCAAATCCAATATCCGACGCTTTGAACGCAGGGACAAACTCGATGTCGGCAGAGACAAAGTCCTCCTCCGTCATCCCGTATTTCTCATGGATCAGGCGCATTACATTCAGTTTGAAGAGGTTGTCTCCCTCCTCCGCGCGCACCGGGCGGCTGCCGGCCAGAATGTTCAGGTTTTCGCCCTCGATTGCCTTAGCCAGGGTCTTCTGCATCTGTTCGGTGCCGAGATGCGGCAGCAGGTCGGTCACACAGAACTGCGGCTCGCCCGGCTCCTCTCCCAGACGGATTTCCACGCGCGTGCCGTCCTTTAAAACGGCCAGTCCGTGCATGGAAAGCGGGATTGCCGTCCACTGATATTTCTTGATGCCGCCGTAGTAGTGAGACTTGAACAGAGCCAGTTCGCTCTCCTCATACAGCGGATGCGGCTTGAGGTCCAAGCGCGGGGAATCGATGTGCGCCGCCGCGATACGGACGCCGTTCTTGCAGCCGTCCTTGCCGATTACCGCCAGAATCAGAGCCTTGCCGCGGTTGTTGTAATACACGCGGTCCCCTGCTTCGTATGTTTTCTTTGCGTCATATGCCGAAAAGCCTGCTTTCTCCGCCAGAGCAACCGCGGAGAGGACAGCCTCCCGCTCGATCTTGCTGCTGTCCAGGAAAGTCTTGTAGCCCTCGCAGAAATCGTCCGCCTTTTTGACCTTTTCGTCCGGAATCTGGAAATAGCCGTTCTTCCGGCAGATCAACAGTTCCTCTTTCAGCTTCTTAACATCCGGCGCTTCATTTTTCTTTGCCATATGTGTTCCTCCTGTCTATTCAAACTGATAGATTTCTTTATATTTTTGATAATTCCGCAGCACGTTGCTGACATACCGCTCCGTTTCCGGATAGGGGATCCGGCTCAGCGTGACGCCGTCCTGTGAAATTTCGGGGTTGCTCAGCCAGGTATTGACGGTTCCGATTCCCGCGTTATACGCGCTCAGCGCCGTCGCCCGTTCGCTGTATTTGTCCTGCAGGATCTGCAAAAACTTACAGCCGTAACGGATATTGATCTGCGGCGAATACAAGTCTTCCTTTGCATAGGTAATATCCTCCCGCAGCTTGGTCTGCAGCCAGTCAAAGGTATCCGGGGTAATCTGCATCAGGCCCATCGCGCCCGCGTGGGACTTCGCCTCCGGGTCAAAATTGCTCTCCGCTTTAATCACGGAATAGACCAGCGCCGGGTCCACCCCCTGTTCTGCCGCCTCTTTCGTGACCAGCTCCTCATACGCCAGCGGATACGCCGCCTTCATAAAGGAATCGTAGCCCCAGTTGACCAGCAGGGAACCCACTACAAACAAAACAGCCAGCGTTAAAATTGTTTTGATCCATCGCTTCATCGCATTCTCCAAAGGGAACTCATTGGGCTGCGGTCATAATGGCGCGCAGCAGCTTTTTTGTCTCCTCCGGAACCTGTTCCGCAGGAACGCCGCCATCCATAGCATATGCCGCGCGTTCGGTATAATATTCGTTCGGCTGCTGGGCGCTGATTCTTGCCCGCGCCTGGCCTTCAAAGATGCCGTCGCGCCGTATGATCCGGCGCAGGCGCAGCTGCAAATCGGCCACCACAGCGACCGTCGTGTCGCATTGCGCATCCGCGCCGCTTTCAAACAGCAGTGCGGCGTCCACGACAACTACCTTCATGCCCTGTTCCCCATACTGATTAATTTTCCGCTGTACCTCTTCCAGAATCAGCGGATGGGTGATTTGGTTCAAGCGCAGCGCGGATTCCCTGGTCGCAAATGCCCGTTCCGCCAAAAGGCCGCGATCCAGCCTGCCCTTACGGACCAGATCCGGACCAAATGCCTCCTGCAGGCGTTGCAGGCAAACTGGCCCTGAAGTCACCTCACGCGCGACGAGATCGCAGTCGATCACCCCGCAGCCCAAGGCGGCAAACGATTCCGCCACCGTGGACTTTCCGGCTCCTGTCGGCCCGGTCAGGCCGATGACAAACGGCTTAGCCAAGAGAAATCACCTCGAATCCCGCGGCACGGATCAACCGGTTGTATACCGCCAGCCCGACGCCCTTCGGCTCCGGGCAGCGCGCATAGACCGTCTGGGCATGCAGCACGTCATCCAATTCCCGCAGCGCATCGAACAATTCGCGCGCCTGCTCGCCGCAATCCCGCTCCCCGCCGTAGCAAACCGCCGGGACGGAAAGCGCTTTGTCCTCACCGTTGTAGCAGAGGGCCGCGACGCCGGTTTCCGCATGCGCATTGACATAATCGATATAGTGTTCCAAAGAACCGTCCAAAATAACCACGTTGGCCTTTGGCGAATAATGTTTATATTTCATACCGGGAGACGCGGCCTGTTCTCCTTCTGGAAGCGGGTTCAGCACCGCTTGGTCCATTTCCACTTCTCCTAACACCTCGCGGAGCTGTTCCAGCGTCACGCCGCCCGGACGGAGCAGACGCGGCGGTTCCGTCGCAAGCGTGACGACGGTGGACTCCACGCCGACCGCGCAGGGGCCGCCGTCCAATACCGCTTCGATCCTGCCATCCATGTCGTCCATCACATGGGTGGCAGTCGTCGGGCTGGGATGTCCGGAGAGGTTCGCGGAGGGCGCCGCCAACGGCATGCCGGCAGCGTCGATCACCGCCTGCGCGACCGGATGGGACGGAAAGCGAATAGCGACCGTATCCAGCCCTGCGCTCACCTCATCCGGGATACAATCTCCCTTTGGCAAAATGATGGTCAGCGGACCGGGCCAAAAGCGCTCCGCAAGTTTTTTTGCGGCATCCGGCACCGCGCGAACCAATCCGTAAATCTGATCAAACTGCGAGATATGAACGATCAGAGGATTGTCCATCGGACGGCCCTTCGCCGTAAAAATTCCGGCGACAGCGGAGCCATTCAGCGCGTTTGCCGCAAGGCCGTACACCGTCTCCGTGGGGATTCCCACCAAGCCGCTGTTTTGCAGAATGCGGGCGGCTTTTTGGATAGATTCCGGTTCATTTGCATCTAAAAGCTGCGTTTGCATGCTTTTCTCTCCTTTGCATGTTCCTCAGGATCACCGCTGGCTTTCAATAGACGCCTCCAGCTTGGCGGCGCGGTCCGCCGCGATCAATGCGTCGATCACCTCGTCGATGTCGCCGTTTAAAAGGCTGTCCAGCCGGTAGAGCGTCAGGTCAATGCGGTGGTCCGTCATGCGGCCCTGTGGATAATTGTATGTGCGGATACGCTCGGAGCGGTCGCCCGTACCCACCTGAGAACGGCGGTCCGCCGCCACCTGCGCATCCTGCTTGGCCTGCTCGATCTCGTACAGGCGGGAGCGCAGCACCTTCATGGCCTTGTCCTTGTTTTTAAACTGGCTCCGCTCATCCTGGCATTCCACCACCATGCCGGTCGGCAGGTGCGTGATTCGTATGGCGGACGACGTCTTGTTGATGTGCTGGCCGCCCGCGCCGCTGGAACGGAAGGTATCGATCTGCAAATCCTTCGGATTGATCTCGATTTCCACATCGTCCACCTCCGGCAGGACGGCGACCGTTGCGGTGGAGGTGTGCACGCGTCCCTGTGTTTCCGTTTCCGGCACGCGCTGTACGCGGTGCACGCCGCTCTCATATTTCAGCTTGGAATACGCGCCGTCGCCGGTAATCATGAAGCTGATTTCTTTGTAACCGCCGAGCTCCGTCTCGTTGACATTCAGGATTTCGGTTTGCCATCCCTTGCTCTCCGCATACATACTGTACATACGGAACAGCACGGCGGAAAACAGCGCCGCTTCCTCGCCGCCCGCGCCGCCGCGGATTTCCACAATCACGTTTTTATCGTCGTTCGGGTCGCGCGGGAGCAACAGGATTTTCAGTTCGTCGGACGTACGCGCCACGGTTTCCCGGGCGTCCTCCAGCTCCTGTTCCACCATCTCACGGAAATCCTTTTCCAGACCGCCCTCGTCCAACAGCATTTTGGCCTCGTCCTGCGCTTCTTCCGCTTTGCGGTACTCGCGGTACTTTTCCACGATCGGCGTGATATTTTTGTGCTCCTTCATCAGCTCCGCATAGACAGCGGGGTCCGCAAGGACCGACGGGTCGCAGAGCTTTTGATTTAATTCCTCGTATCGCTTTTCAAAAATCTGTATATTTTCAAACATATTCAAAACCTGCTTTCTGAAATTTTAATTGAGAAACTCAGAAAGCGGTTAGAGCTCGTCGCTCGTGTTCTCGCGCAGAATCTTTTTGATGTTCTTTTCGCATTTCAGGCGCGGAACCATGATCTCATGGCCGCAGGTCGTACACCGGATCTTAAAGTCCATGCCCGCGCGCAGAACCAGAAACGTTTTCCCCCCACAGGGATGCGTCTTTTTCATCTGCAGCAGATCGCCGGTTCTCACATCCATTCTCCGCACCTCCCTTTCTTGGAAATTGCCTATATATCGGAATTTATATTATAACACCATTTCCAGTAAACAGACAGACCTTTTTTACGTTTCTACCTTTCTTCCGAAGCGGCCCGTGTGCTTCCTTCCAATTTGTGCTATACTACAATAAGAGCAACCGTACTTTGCGTACATCGAAAATTTCACGGAAAGTTGTGATAGAATGACCACCAAGGAAAACATCCTCCAACGCCTGCGGGATACCGAAGATTATCTCTCCGGGGAACAGCTGAGCGACGAACTGGGCGTCTCTCGCGCCGCCGTCTGGAAAGCCATCCAATCCCTGCGGGACGCCGGTTATCAGATTGATTCCGTCACCAACCGGGGCTATCGTCTGCTCGCCCTGCCGGACCTGCTGACAGAAGCGGAAATCCGCGCGGGCCTGCACACCAAAACGCTGGGAAGTAAAATCATCTGCCTGGCGGAGACAGATTCCACCAACGAGGAAGCCAAGCGCCAGGCGCAGCAGGGCGCGCCGGACGGAAGCGTTTTTACCGCGGAGCGGCAGACCGGCGGCAAGGGCCGCCTGGGACGCCGCTGGGAACAGCCGGAGGGCACCGGCATCTGGTTCAGCGTGCTGCTGCGCCCGGGGCTGATTCCGTCGGAGGTGGGCAATATCACCCTGCTGGCCGGCATCGCCGTCTGCCGCGCCATCCGTTCCCTGATAGGCTACGAAGCAAAAATCAAATGGCCCAACGACGTTGTGATCGGTAGCCGGAAAGTCTGCGGCATCCTGACCGAAATGGCGGCGGAAATCGACCGGATCGAATACATGGTGCTTGGCATCGGCATCAACGCCAATATTCCCGCGTTTTCGGAAAACCTCGCGGAAAAGGCGACCTCCCTGCAGATTGAAACGGGCCGTACCGTCTCCCGCGCAAAACTCCTGCAGGCAGTTTTATGGGAACTGGAAGGGCTGTTGACGCCGGAAAATTACAGCTGCCTCACGCCCGCCGTCCTGCATGAATACCAAACGCTCTGCGTCTCCATCGGCCGGCGCGTTGGATTCTACCGGGGAAAGACACAGGCAACCGGCACAGCCGCCGGCGTAAGCTCCACCGGCGAATTGCTCGTCAACACCGACGACGGGCGGCAAGTCACCATCAACGCGGGCGAAGTCGTGGTGCAGGGGATCTACGGACAGATGCTTCCCCAATAACAAAAGCGCTTGTCTGAACGCATAAAAATCATCTGAATTGACGATTCCCCCCGCGCGCCGCGCGAGGGGAATCTCTGGTTATCAGGCCTTTTTATTTGCCCGCTTTCTTTTTAAAACCGTCCTTTAAGGAGACAGAGCGGTTAAACACCGGATGTTCCGGCGTGCTGTCCACACTGTCCGCACAGAAATACCCCTGGCGCATGAACTGGAAGGACTGTCCCGGCTTGGCCTCCGCCAGCACAGGCTCTACCTTGCAGCCTGTCAGCACCTTGAGGGAATCCGGATTCAGCACCTCCAGGAAATCGCCCGCATCCGGGTCTGGAACGGTAAACAGGCTGTCGTACAGCCGGACTTCCGCGTCGACCGCCGTCTTGGCGTCTACCCAGTGGATGGTCCCCTTGATCTTGCGGCCGTCCGGGGTGTTGCCGCCGCGCGTAGCCGGATCATATTCGGCGTATACCTCTGTCACATTGCCGTCCTCGTCCTTTTTGCAGCCTGTACAACGGACGATATAAGTGGTTTTCAGCCGCACCTCATTGCCCGGGAACAGGCGGAAGTAACCCTTAAAGGGCTCCTCCAGGAAGTCCTCACGCTCGATCCAAAGCTCGCGGGAAAACAGAACCGTGCGGGTTCCCTCCTCCGGCTTGCCGGGGTTGTTTTCCACTTCAAATTCTTCTGTCAAATCCTCCGGATAATTGGTGATAATCAGTTTGACCGGGTCCAACACCGCCATAACACGCTGTGCATTCTCGTTCAAATCCTCGCGCAGGCAGTGCTCCAGAAAACCATATTCCACCGTGCTGTTTACCTTGGAAACGCCGATGCGCTCACAGAAATTGCGGATGGACGCCGGGGTATAGCCACGGCGGCGCAGGCCGCACAGCGTCGGCATACGGGGATCATCCCAGCCGGAGACGTAATTGCCCTCCACCAGCTGGCGCAGCTTACGCTTGCTCATTACCGTATTGTTAATCCCCAGACGTGCAAATTCAATCTGGCGCGGCTTGTCCGGCAGGTCGACATTGGCGATGACCCAGTCGTACAGCGGCCTGTGATCCTCAAATTCCAAGGAACACAGAGAATGCGTAATCCCCTCCAGCGCGTCCTCAATCGGATGCGCGTAATCATACATAGGATAAATGCACCAGGTATCCCCCGTGCGGTGATGATGCATATGGTTGATGCGGTAAATCACCGGGTCGCGCATATTGAAGTTGCCGGAGGCCAAATCAATTTTTGCACGCAGCGTCATTTTACCGTCTGCGAACTCTCCCGCCTTCATGCGTGCAAAGAGGTCCAGACTTTCTTCGATTGGACGGTCGCGATACGGACTGACGGCGGTATGCGTCAAATCGCCGCGGTTTTCCCGCATCTGCTCCGGTGTCAACTCACATACATAAGCAAGCCCTTTTTGGATCAGGCCAACCGCCAGCTCGTACATCTTCGGAAAATAATCCGACGCAAAATAGAAGCGGTCGTCCCAGGAAAAGCCCAGCCACTGAATGTCTTCCTTGATTGCATCGACATATTCGGTATCCTCTTTGGTGGGATTCGTATCGTCCATGCGCAGGTTGCAGACGCCGCGGTATTTTTCCGCCGTGCCAAAGTCGATGCAGATCGCCTTGGCATGGCCGATGTGCAGGTACCCATTGGGCTCCGGCGGGAAACGCGTGTGTACCGTCTCCCCGGCAAACCGGCCGCCCGGCTGGATATCCTCATCAATAAAGTCGTGGATAAAATTGCTCCAGCCTTCCGTCTCTTCCCTGTTCTTGATCTCGTCGCTCATTTCAGGTGCTCCTTTATACCAAAATTTCGTTCTGTCAATTGTGCAGCTTTTCAAGTCCGATCTTCAGCCGGCGTACCGCCTCATCCTTGCCCAAAATGGCCAGGATTTCCATTGCGCCGCCGGGCGTAACCAGCATACCGGCCGCCGCAATGCGCACCGGCCAAAGCAAGGTTCCGTTTTTGACCTCGAGCTGCTGCGCCAGCGCAATCAGTCTTTCATGGATCACGTCAAGCTGCCAATCCTCCACCTGTTCCAGCTCCGCGATTACCGCTTCCAGCATGGTCACGGAATTTTCCAGATTGGTCTTACTCTTTTTATTGACAAAGAATTCTTTGTCATAGTCCGGCAGATCCTGGAAGAACCCGATAATCCCCGGAACTTCTGTCAGCTTGGTCACACGCGGCTGCAGAATGGTTGCAAGTACCTCCAGGTTCATCTGCTTGTCCCCGAACACCTGCTGGAAATATGGCTGTGCCGCCGCGATAAATTCTGCCTGCGGCATGCTGCGGATATATTCCGCATTAAACCAGGTCAGCTTGTCGTAATCAAATACCGCGGGGGATTTGCTGATTCCGTCGATGGAGAAATGCTCCGCCAGCTCCGCCAGGGTAAACAGCTCGCGGTTCTCTTTGGGGCACCAGCCCAGCAGCGCGATATAGTTGGTGACCGCCTCCGGGAGATAGCCCTCCTTGACCAAATCCTCAAAGCCGGTCGCGCCGTGCCGTTTGGACAGCTTGGAGACGCTTCCGTCCTCGTTCTTTCCCATAATCAGCGGCAGATGCACATAGGTGGGGAGCTCCCAGCCGAACGCTTCATACAGCAGGTTATACTTCGGGGTAGAGGTCAGATACTCACAGCCGCGCACCACATGCGTGATGTGCATCAGGTGGTCGTCGACGACATTCGCGAAATTGTATGTAGGATACCCGTCCGATTTCAGCAGAACCTGATCCTCTAGCTCGCGGTTTTCAATGGTGATGTCGCCGTATACGACATCGTGGAAGGTCGTGGAGCCTTCCATCGGCATTTTCTGCCGGATGACATAGGGCGTCCCCGCCGCCAGCAGGCGCTCCACTTCTTCTTTGGGCAGGTCGCGGCAATGGCGGTCGTATCCACCAAAGGATTCCTCGCCGTCCTTGCTCTCATGCAGCGCGTCCAGACGTTCCTTTGTGCAGAAGCAATAGTAGGCCTTTCCCTGCTCGACCAGCTGTTCCGCATACGGCTTGTACAGATTCTTGCGCAGGCTCTGCACATAGGGACCATATTCGCCGCCAATATCCGGGCCTTCATCATGCTGCAGGCCCACTTTTCTCAATGTATTGTAAATGATATCGACCGCGCCCTCCACCAGCCGTTCCTGGTCGGTATCCTCAATGCGCAACACAAACTGCCCGCCCATGGACTTGGCGATTAAATATTCGTACAGAGCTGTGCGAAGATTGCCGACGTGCATAAAGCCGGTGGGGCTCGGTGCAAATCTTGTTCTTACCACTTGATTTTGCATAAAAATCCGCCTCTCGTTTTTTTCGCGCGCAAAAGCGGCCGCTTCCGCGCTTCCCTCTCTGCTATCCGCCGGAAAAACCGGCTGGATAAGGAAAAACGCCGCCGCAACGCGCGGCCGGCGTCCCAATTCTTTTATTATACCAAATACACGCAGGATTTCAACGATTATCTTCCAAATAGTCCACATACTCTTCCAGACAGAAATGGCGTTCCCGTATTGCTTTGGCGTGTTCTACGCCGACAAACCGGTAATGCCACGGCTCGTACCGAATTCCCGTAATCTCCTGTTTGTCCTTTGGATACCGCAGGATGAAACCGTATTCCGCCGCGTGCTCGTCCAGCCAGGCAAATTCCGGCGTCGTATCAAAGTTTTCCGCCACGCCGTTGAGATCGATCGCCAGACCTGTGTTGTGTTCGCTCCATCCCGGCCGCGCGACGGAAACCGCCGCGACGGCTTCCGCCTCCTTCTGGTCCATACCTTTG
Source organism: Clostridium sp. D33t1_170424_F3 (assembly GCF_015667585.1). GTDB lineage: Bacteria > Bacillota > Clostridia > Oscillospirales > Acutalibacteraceae > Anaeromassilibacillus. The sequence continues at coordinate 212,032 of NZ_JADPEG010000001.1, forward strand.
TCCAGATTTTCATTGACCGCGCGGGTAAAAAGCTCTTCCTGCCGCGCCACACTGCGGTATCCGGAAGAAATCCACAGAGAAACGCCGTCCGCGCGCGCCGCGCGCTGCATCTGCTTAAACGGTTCCTCCAGCCGCTCGTCTACATCCGTCCCATACAAATCAATGATGTTTCGGTGAAAGCTGTCCGGCAGCGAGTGTTCAAAATTGACGAGCACCAGCGTGTCGTCCAGCTCTGCCCTTTCATAGACTGGTTCGGCAGGTTTGGCGTCCACCAGCGTTGCCCCAGACAGCGGTTGTTTTCCGCTGGGCGCCGATTCCTGCTGGATCTCCTGCCGGGCTTCTGTTTGCTCCACAGAGACTTTTTCCATCGTATAAATAAAAATGGCGCTGACGCCGGCTGTCATTGCAGCCGTTAGCAGCATGACACCCAGCGACAGGAAAAACCGTCTGGTTTTAGAAGTTTTTCTCATGCAATCCCATCCTCTTGTTCATTCTCACAGCTATTCTTGCACAGAGAAAACCTTTCATACCAGAAAAGGCCGTTTTTATAGCCATCCAGATTTTACATACCCGCATCTTTGATGGATCAAGCAGAAAACGGAAATACTGGTCGTATCCTTGTAATTTTAGGAGGAGGACTCCACATGGAAGAATTACCGCTCGGTTTCGGTATGGCGCTTGCTCAGCATCCGCAGGCGATGGAACACTTCTGCGCAATGCCGGAAAACAAACAGAAGCAAATTATCGCGCACACTCATAACATCCAATCCAAACAGGAAATGCACGCCTTTGTGCAGGAGCTTGCCGGCAATACGACTTCTTTTTCGTAATTTACGCACCAACCGGCTGGCTTTGTCATATCTTGTATCAGGGTGAACATGGTATGGATTATTGTTATGGAGAACGTCTAATTGCCGCGGGAACAGCAATTGCCTTTCAACTGGCACATGACAAAACCCCGGAACAACTCGCCTTGCTGGGCGATCTGTTCGACGTCATCGGCGACGAATTGGCGCTTTTGGCGGGAACAAAGGGAATGTGCAAGCTGGAGCGCAATAATGCTTCTCTTCGCGACACACTGGAATCCAAATAAAAAATCCGCATGAAACATACATTGTCTCCATGCGGATTTTTTCCTATTTACGTTGAAACTGCTGCATGTACAGCGATACCGAACGGGACATTTCCCGGGAAAAATCCGAGTTGTATTTGCGTTTGCAAAACACCTGCATAAAAGCCGGATAGTCAAATGAGGACTTTCCCTCCCGTTCCGCCTGCTCCCGGAAAAACGCCTCGTGCTCCTGCGGGCTGAACGTCCGGTATGTATTTTCCTGCACAATATAGGGCTGCGCAAACCGCTCCGGCTTCTTCCGTCTCTTTTGCTGCTCCGTCGGGTATCCATAGACAAGCATGACCGCAGGGAACACATAGTCCGGCAGGCACAACAGCTCCCGGTGCGCTTCGTATTGTTCCAGAACATCCCCGATGTAGCAGGAGCCAATTCCCAGGCTCTCCGCCGCAACAACGCTGTTCTGCGCCGCGATACAGGCGTCCGCCATCGCCAGCAGAAGATCGCCCTCCGCAGGTTTGCGTGGTTCACAGCCGGAATACTGGAACGCGTCATACCATCTACGGAAATCCGCCAGAAAAATCAGTACCAGCGGCGCTTTCGCGATGAACGGCTGATTGTCACAGGTGACGGAAAGTTTTTCCTTCAACATCGGATCGGTGATATCCAAAATAGTATACAAGGCCTGGTTGCCAGCCGATGGCGCCTGCATGGCTGCTTTGATGATCGCATCTTTTTCTGTTTGTACAATCGGCTGATCTGTAAATACACGCACAGACTTTCTCCGGTACAAGCTCTCTAATATCTGATTCGTAATCCTGCACATCCTTTCCTGTTTCCTGAGGGAAACGGCAATAATCCTTTATGGCATTCCCTTTTCCGTACGGATTGTTGTATGATAGGGATATCGTACCCCATTTTCGGTAAGGAGGCCATCTATGATCAATCGTGAAACAATTTTTCAAAAACTGAACCCATTTCTAATCGGTATTTACAGCATCGTCAGTCTCGGTCTGGCCGTCTACAACATTCAATTGGGAAGACCGTATTATTACATTCTCGCTTATGGCGGACTTTTTCTGCTGGCGGTTCCTTTTCTTCTTGAAAAACTGTTCCACCTGCAAACCGTCCACCAATTCCGCTTTGTCGTATACCTGTTCAGCTTTCTGGCCTATGTCATTGGACTGGTGGTTCCCGCCTATTCTCTGGTTCCCTACTATGACAAAGCAATCCATACCTTATCAGGCGTCTTCTGCACCTTCGGCGCCCTTTTGTTATTTTATCTCCTCTCGCCGCAAAAGGAGATACGGGAAAGGGATTTTCCTTTGGTTTCCGTCTTTTCATTCTCCGTTTCCATGGCAGTCGCCGGATTATGGGAGCTTTCAGAATATGCCATCAGCGTCGTCTTTGGTACGGACCCGCAAAATGTTCTGACGACCGGCGTACATGATACCATGCAGGATATGCTGGTTTGCCTGATCGGTTCCCTGCTCTTTTTAATTTCCATCTACTGCTACTATAAAAAGGGGAAAACCAGCCTCTTGATGGGAATTTTCCAGACCTTTCACGCGTCCAACTTCCAAAAAAATTGCTAATCTACCAAATAAAGCCTCCGTCCGGAATCACCGGCGGAGGCTTTTCCCTTGCCCCATCGCAACATATCCCGCGCCGGATACACATAAAAATTAAGTAGAAAAAATATGCGCAACCGACCGTCAGAAAGGTGGAACCATTATGTATCCGGTTTATCCATATTTAAAGAAAGAAAGTAAATGCCGGGAGATACCTGTCCTGTTCCCTCCGCAGCACCAATACGGTCAACCGGGAATGGAATATCTCATGGACCCCATCCCCATTTCGGAAAATCCAGACAGCAAGGGCAGCGGAAAGCTGCGGAACCGGGTCGCCATCATCACAGGCGGCGACAGCGGCATTGGTCGGGCGATCGCCTACGCGTTCGCCAAAGAGGGCGCCGACGTGGCAATCTGCTATTTGAACGAGCATCAGGACGCTAAAGACACCAAATGCCGCGTAGAGCAGCTTGGCAGAAAATGTTTGCTGATCCCCGGGGACCTGAAACAGGAATCCATGTCACAGGAGGCCGTTGAACAGGTATTGAACTGCTTTGGAAAAATTGACATTCTGGTTAACAACCATGCGGTGCAATTTATCCAAAAAAGCATTCTGGATATCAGCGAGGAACAGCTCGACCTGACCTTCCGTACCAATATTTACGCCTTCTTCTTTATGATCAAAGCTGCTCTTCCCTATTTAAAAGCCGGCGCTTCCATCATCAACACGACCTCCGTCACAGCCTACCGGGGCAGCGCAAACCTGCTGGATTACAGCTCCACCAAGGGCGCAGTCCTTGCCCTGACCCGCTCTCTGTCGCAGAACCTGGTCAAGCAGGGGATCCGCGTCAACGGCGTGGCCCCCGGCCCCATCTGGACGCCCCTGATCCCCTCCTCTTATTCTGCAAAGGAGGTGACCACCTTTGGCAGTTATACCTCCGAGGTTCCCATGCAGCGTGCCGGGCAGCCGTTTGAAGTCGCTCCCTGCTATGTATTCTTAGCCTCGGACGATTCCCGGTATATGACAGGACAGGTGCTGCACCCGGACGGCGGCACCATCGTCAACGGATAACGCAAAAAAGGGCTTCATTCCTGCGAATGAAGCCCTGCTTTTGTTAAAAATTACTCGTTGATCGCGATAACAACGCCGGAACCAACCGTACGGCCACCCTCACGGATAGCGAAACGGAGGCCTTCCTCGATTGCGATCGGGGTGATCAGCTCAACGTCCATTTCGACGTTATCGCCAGGCATACACATCTCTGTGCCTTCCGGCAGGTTGATAACACCGGTAACGTCTGTCGTTCTGAAATAGAACTGCGGACGATAGTTGTTGAAGAACGGTGTATGACGGCCGCCTTCATCCTTGGTCAGGACGTAGACCTGGCCGCGAAACTTGGTGTGCGGGTGGATGGAACCCGGCTTCGCCAGAACCTGTCCACGCTCGATCTCTGTTCTCTGAACGCCACGGAGCAGCGCGCCAACGTTATCGCCAGCCTCTGCAAAGTCCAGAATCTTTCTGAACATTTCCAGACCGGTAACAACAGTCTTCTTGCGCTCTTCGGTCAGGCCGACGATTTCAATTTCTTCGCCAACCTTAATGACGCCACGCTCAACTCTGCCGGTAGCAACTGTGCCACGGCCAGTGATGGTGAAGACGTCTTCAACCGGCATCAGGAACGGCAGGTCAGACTTGCGCTCCGGAGTCGGGATAAAGCTGTCAACTGCATCCATCAGCTCATGAATGCACTTGTATTCCGGTGCATTGGTGTCCTTGGAAGCGGACTCCAGAGCAACCAGAGCAGAACCACGGATAATCGGGGTATCGTCGCCCGGGAACTCATACTCGTTGAGCAGGTCACGAATTTCCATCTCAACCAGATCAAGCAGTTCCGGATCGTCAACCTGATCCGCTTTGTTCATGAAGACAACAATATACGGCACGCCAACCTGACGGGAAAGCAGGATGTGCTCTCTGGTCTGCGGCATCGGGCCGTCCGCTGCGGAAACAACCAGGATCGCGCCGTCCATCTGCGCAGCACCGGTGATCATGTTCTTAACATAGTCAGCATGGCCAGGGCAGTCAACGTGAGCATAGTGACGGGTCTCCGTCTGATACTCAACGTGCGCGGTGTTGATGGTGATACCACGCTCTCTCTCTTCCGGAGCCTTATCGATGTTCGCATAATCAACGAAATCGGCGTCGCCCTCGATATTGAGAACCTTGGTGATCGCAGCAGTCAGAGTGGTCTTACCATGGTCAACGTGACCAATGGTACCAATGTTTACATGGGGTTTGGATCTTTCAAATTTTGCCTTTGCCATTGGGATTCTCCTCCTTTTATAAATACAGAGTAAGATTTTTTAAGTCAGAACTATGCTTATCATTTTACCAAGTAACACCGGAAAAATCAAGCATATTTTGTAACTTATTCAGTCTTTTTACCACGCTCGGAAATAATCGAGTCAGCAACAAACTTCGGAACCTCCGCATAATGGTCGGGCTCCATTGTATACTGGCCTCTGCCCTGCGTTTTGGAACGCATGTCGGTCGCATAACCGAACATTTCGGACAGCGGAACCATGGAATTGATCTGCTGAGCGCCGGAAACCGCATCCATGCCCTGAATCAGGCCACGGCGGGAGTTCAGATCGCCGATAACGTCGCCCATGTAGTCTTCCGGTACAATGACGACAACCTTCATGATCGGCTCCAGAATGACCGGATCGGCCTTCTTCATCGCCTCTTTGAACGCCATGGAACCGGCGATCTTAAAGGCCATTTCAGAGGAGTCAACTTCATGGTAGGAACCATCGTACAGGGTGACCTTTACGTCGACAACGTTATATCCAGCCAATACGCCGGAAAGCATTGCGCCGCGGATACCCTGGTCAACCGCAGGAATATATTCCTTCGGAATCGATCCGCCAACGGTGGCATTGATAAACTCGTAGCCCTTCTCCGGGTTCGGCTCAACCTTGATCTTAACATGGCCGTACTGGCCCTTACCGCCGGACTGTCTCGCATACTTGGTATCCACATCCGCCAGCTTGCGGACGGTCTCTTTGTATGCAACCTGCGGCTTACCAACGTTCGCTTCCACCTTGAATTCACGCAGCAGTCTGTCTACAATGATTTCCAGGTGCAGCTCGCCCATACCGGCAATGATGGTCTGTCCGGTCTCTTCGTCGGTATACGCCTTGAAGGTCGGATCTTCTTCCGCCAGCTTTGCCAGCGCAATACCCATCTTCTCCTGGCCGGCTTTTGTCTTCGGCTCGATCGCCACGCGGATAACCGGCTCCGGGAATTCCATGGATTCCAGAATAACCGGGTGCTTCTCATCGCAGAAGGTGTCGCCGGTGGTGGTGTTCTTTACGCCAATTGCGGCAGCAATATCACCCGCATAAACAATATCGATATCCTGGCGATGGTTTGCGTGCATCTGCAGGATACGGCCGATGCGTTCTTTATTGTCTTTAACGGAGTTATAAACCGTAGCGCCAGCGCTCAGCGTACCAGAATATACACGGAAATAGCAGAGCTTACCAACAAACGGGTCTGTGGCAATCTTAAACGCAAGAGCGGAGAACGGCTCGTCGTCCGAAGCGTGACGGACTTCTTCTTCGCCGGTTTCCGGATTCACACCCTTGATCGCTTCGATATCCGTCGGAGCGGGCATATAGTCCACAATGGCGTCAAGAAGCTTCTGTACGCCCTTGTTCTTATAGGAAGTACCGCAGCAAACCGGAACCATCTTATTGGCAATCGTAGCCTTACGGATGGTAGTGATGATCTCCTCACGGGTGAACTCCTCGCCGGAGAGATATTTCTCCATCAGCGCGTCGTCCTGCTCGGCAATGTGCTCGAGCATCGCAGTGCGGTATTCCTCAGCCTTTTCACGCATGTCTTCCGGAATTTCTTCCTGACGCATGTCTTTGCCCATATCGTCATAATAGATATCGGCTTTCATCTCGACCAGGTCAATGATCCCTCTGAAGGTATCCTCACTGCCGATCGGCAGCTGGATCGGGACGGCGGCGCACTTCAGGCGGTCCTTCATCATCTGAACGACGTTGTAGAAATCCGCGCCCATGATGTCCATCTTGTTTACATACGCCATACGCGGAACATGATATTCCTCCGCCTGACGCCAAACCGTCTCGGACTGGGGCTCAACGCCGCCCTTGGCGCAGAAGACGGTTACAGAACCGTCCAGCACGCGCAGAGAACGCTCAACCTCAACGGTAAAGTCCACGTGGCCGGGGGTGTCGATGATGTTGATTCTATGGCCTTTCCAGAAGCAGGTGGTAGCAGCGGAGGTAATGGTAATGCCTCTCTCCTGCTCCTGCGCCATCCAGTCCATGGTAGCAGCGCCATCATGTGTTTCACCAATTTTGTGGTTAACGCCCGTGTAATACAGAATACGTTCTGTCGTTGTTGTTTTACCGGCATCGATGTGCGCCATGATGCCGATATTACGGGTTTGTTCGAGTGATACCTGCCTTGGCATAGTTTCCTCCTTAAAGTTCTGAAAATAGTTGAATGCCCGCGCAAATTACCATCTGTAATGTGCGAAAGCTCTGTTCGCTTCTGCCATCTTGTGCGTATCGTCACGCTTCTTAGCAGCACCGCCAGCACCATTTACAGCGTCAAGGATTTCGCCGGCAAGTCTCTCCCTCATGGTCTTTTCAGATCTGAGTCTGGAATATTTCGTCATCCAGCGCAAACCAAGGGTTTGTCTTCTTTCCGGACGAACTTCCATCGGGACCTGGTAGGTGGCGCCGCCGACGCGGCGAGCCTTTACCTCGAGCTGCGGCATAACATTCTCCATTGCCTGCTCAAAAACCTCCAGGGGCTCCTTTCCGGTTTTCTCACGGATAATATCAAATGCACCATAGACGATTTTCTGGGAAACACCCTTCTTACCGTCAAACATAATATTATTGATGAGACGTGTTACAAGCTTTGAATTGTAAAGCGGATCGGGCAAAACATCACGTTTTGCGATATTACCTCTTCTTGGCACTTTACTTCCCTCCTTCACATAATGATATCATAGGTACTCGAAAGCGACAAACTCCCGTTGGCCAACACAGAGGCGTTTTTCCAAGAATAGAAGCATCTATATCTAAAACGCCGCTGCATTTTTGCAGCCGTTCGGTCTCTGTCAAATTGAAACTACCTTATTTTTTTCCTGCCTTCGGACGTTTAGCGCCATACTTGGAACGGGCCTGCATACGTTTTGCAACGCCCTGCGCGTCCAGCGTACCACGGATAATATGGTAACGGACACCAGGAAGGTCCTTAACACGGCCGCCGCGGATCATAACAACGCTATGCTCCTGCAGGTTGTGGCCGACGCCGGGGATGTAAGCGCTGACTTCGATTCCGTTGGAGAGCCTGACTCTTGCGATCTTTCTCAGAGCGGAGTTCGGCTTCTTCGGGGTGGCAGTCTTAACAGCGGTACAAACGCCGCGCTTCTGCGGGGAATCCTGATCGATCGGAACACGCTTCTTGGAGTTCCAGCCTTTCAAAAGCGCAGGAGCCTTTGCTTTCTTTTCGCTTACCTCACGGCCAGTATGAACTAACTGGTTAAATGTTGGCATACGACACCTCCTCACTATAGAAGTAATATATGTCAAGCGGAAAACCGCCAAACATCAAAAAAAGATTTGAACACAATTTTATCCTGTCCCGAAATTTCTCCTCGGGACAGGATAAACGCTTTTCAACTTTCGCAATTGTCCGGCAAAATCCGCCGAATCCCAAGGCGATGTTCCCCATATTTTATGCATTTTACATGCAATCCCAGACATTATGGAGAATATTGCCTGCTCAATCGCTACAATTGGTTATTATAACGCTAAATGGCCTCGTTTGTCAAGTCCTCATTCGTGGGTTCGATCTCTACATCGCTGTAGCATTTCATACCCGTTCCGGCCGGAACCAGCTTGCCGATGATGACATTTTCCTTCAGGCCAAGCAGCGGATCGACCTTGCCCTTGATAGCGGCGTCGGTCAGCACGCGGGTTGTTTCCTGGAAGGAAGCTGCGGAGAGGAAGGAATCGGTCGCCAGGGAAGCCTTGGTGATACCCAGCAGCGTCGGAGAGCAGGTGGCCTCCTGCAGTTCCGTTTCACCGGCGGCAATCCGGTCGCGTATCTTCTGGTTTTCATATTCAAACTCAGATTTTTCCACCAAAGAACTGGGAAGCAGCGTGGTGTCGCCCGCCTCTTCCACCTTGACCTTCTTCATCATCTGGCGCACAATGACCTCGATATGCTTATCGTTGATATCAACGCCCTGCATCCGGTAAACGCGCTGGACTTCCTGAATCAGGTAATCCTGTACCGCATGTGTGCCGCTGATGGCAAGCACATCGTGCGGGTTGACGGAACCTTCCGTAATACGGGTACCCGCCGGGATGACGTCGCCTTCGTTGACGATCAGGCGGGAACCGAACGGAATCAGGTAGGATTTGCTCTCCCCTGTCTCCAAATCGGTGACTACTGCGTGTTTGTTTTTCTTAATCTCCTCAAAGGAAACTTTTCCGCCAATTTCGCTCAGGATCGCCAGATGCTTCGGCTTACGGCCTTCGAAAAGCTCTTCAACACGCGGAAGACCCTGTGTGATATCCTCGGCACTCGCGACGCCGCCGGTATGGAACGTTCTCATCGTCAGCTGCGTGCCCGGCTCACCGATGGACTGCGCCGCAATGATGCCGACCGCCTCACCGACGGTGACCGGCTGGCCGTTCGCCAGGTTCGCACCGTAGCACTTCTTACAGACGCCGTGGCGCGCACGACAATTCAGGATGGAACGGATCTTGATGCGCTCCACGCCGTGGCCGACAATGATATCCGCGTCGTCGTCCGTCATCATTTTATCTTTGGAAACCAGAACCGCACCCGTTTCCGGATCGACAAAGTCTTCCACCAGATAACGGCCGATCAGACGCTCATGCAGGGATTCGATGGCTTCCTTGCCCTCGCGGATATCGAAAACCACCAATCCGTCCGTGGCGCCGCAGTCGTCCTCGCGGATGATCACATCCTGAGAAACGTCGACCAGACGGCGGGTCAGGTAACCGGAGTCCGCCGTACGCAGCGCGGTATCGGCCAGGCCCTTACGGGCGCCGCGGGATGAAATAAAGTATTCCAAAATGTTCAGACCTTCACGGTAGTTTGCACGGATCGGAATTTCGATCGTCTTACCGGAGGTGTTGGCAATCAGTCCGCGCATACCGGCGAGCTGGCGAATCTGGCTCATGGAACCACGTGCGCCGGAGTCCGCCATCATGAAGATGGGGTTATAGCGGTTAAGGCCCTTCTGCAAGGCGCTGGTAACATCGTTTGTCGCTTTCTCCCAGGTCTTCAGCACGGCGTTGTAACGTTCTCCATTGGAAAGCAAACCATTTTTGTACTGCTCGGAAATCATATCAATCCGCTGCTCCGCGCCGGCAATGATCTCCTTCTTTTGCGGCGGAATGGTCGCGTCGCAAACCGCAACGGTGATGGCGCTCTTGGTGGAATACTTATATCCCTGCGCCTTTACAGCATCCAGCACCTCAGAGGTTTTTGGGACGCCATGGGTCTTAATACACTTGTCAATGATCTTTCCAAGCTGCTTTTTACCAGCAAGGAAATCAATTTCAAAATCAAACGCCGTTTCCGGATTGGAACGATCCACAAAACCGAGATCCTGCGGGATCGGGCGGTTGAAGATCATACGGCCAACCGTGGTGTTGACCAGCTTGCTGACCATCTTACCGTCGATTTCCATCGTGCGGCGCACCTTGATCTTCGCATGCAGGCTGACCGTTTTGGACTCATACGCCAGAATCGCTTCGTCAAAGTCCTTGAAGACCTTGCCTTCGCCCATCTCGCCGTCTTTATCCAATGTCAGATAATAGGAACCCAGGACCATGTCCTGCGTCGGAACGGTAACCGGGCGGCCGTCGGACGGCTTGAGCAGGTTGCCGGCCGCCAGCATCAGGAAGCGGGCTTCCGCCTGCGCCTCGGAGGAAAGCGGCACGTGAACCGCCATCTGATCGCCGTCGAAGTCCGCATTGTAAGCGGTACAGGCCAGCGGATGCAGTTTCAACGCACGGCCTTCCACCAGCACCGGCTCAAACGCCTGAATACCCAGTCTGTGCAGCGTAGGCGCACGGTTGAGCAGGACCGGGTGGTTTTTGATTACAATTTCAAGTGCGTCCCAAACTTCCGGCTTCGCTCTTTCTACCGCTTTTCTGGCCGCTTTAATGTTGCCTGCCGCGCCGGTTTCTACCAGACGCTTCATGACAAAGGGCTTGAACAGCTCCAGCGCCATTTCCTTTGGCAGGCCGCACTGGTACATCTTGAGTTCCGGACCGACGACAATAACGGAACGGCCGGAATAGTCGACGCGCTTGCCCAGCAGGTTCTGACGGAATCGGCCCTGCTTGCCTTTCAGCATATCAGAAAGGGATTTCAGCGGGCGGTTGTTTGGTCCGGTAACCGGACGGCCGCGGCGGCCGTTGTCGATCAGCGCATCGACTGCTTCCTGCAGCATACGCTTCTCGTTGCGGACAATGATGTCCGGCGCACCCAGCTCCAGCAACCTCTTCAGACGGTTGTTGCGGTTGATTACACGGCGGTACAGGTCGTTCAAGTCGGAGGTGGCGAAACGGCCGCCGTCCAACTGGACCATCGGACGAATATCAGGCGGAATGACCGGGACAACATCCAGAATCATCCACTCCGGACGGTTGCCGGAGAGGCGGAATGCCTCCACAACCTCCAGACGCTTGAGGATGCGGACGCGCTTCTGTCCGGAAGCATTGACCAGTTCATCCTTCAGCTCTTCGGATTCCCTTTCGAGGTTGATCTCCTCCAACAGCTTCTTGATCGCCTCAGCGCCCATGCTGGCCTCAAAATCGTCCTCATATTTCTCGCGCAGATCACGGTACTCTTTTTCACTCAGCATCTGCTTCTTCTGCAGCTCACGCACATTGCCGGGGTCCGTAACAATATACATGGCAAAATACAGAATCTTTTCCAGCATGCGGGGGGAAATATCCAGAATCAAACCCATTCTGGAGGGAATTCCTTTAAAATACCAGATGTGGGAAACCGGCGCGGCGAGCTCAATATGGCCCATGCGCTCGCGGCGGACCTTTGCTCTGGTGACTTCTACGCCGCAACGGTCGCAGATTTTTCCCTTGTAACGGATTCTTTTATACTTTCCGCAGTGGCACTCCCAGTCCTTCTGCGGGCCAAAGATGCGCTCACAGAAGAGGCCATCGCGCTCCGGCTTCAGGGTACGGTAGTTGATCGTCTCCGGTTTCTTGACCTCGCCATGCGACCATTCCCGAATCTTATCCGGCGAAGCCAGTCCGATTTTTATAGATTCAAATACGTTAAATTCCATATTGTAACCCCCTTCAATTTATTCCAGCTCGTCGTCCCCATCAGAAGAAATATCTAAGGGTTCCTCCTTCTCAAAAAGATCATCAATTTCCGCTCCGTCGTCAGCCATTTCCTCCGACTCGGCGCCAAACAGGTCGCCTTCCTCCTGGCCTTCCATGCTGTAGCCTTCCAGGTCGCCTTCCGCGACGCTCGGCTCATCAAACAGATCGTCGGACGGTGTGAATCCGATGTCGTCGTCCTCGTCAAAGTTCTGCTTGAGGTCGATTTCTTCATCGTTCTTATCCAGCACCTTGACGTCGAGGCCCAGGGACTGCAATTCCTTGATCAAAACCTTAAAGGATTCCGGAACACCCGGCTTTGGAATGTTCTGGCCCTTGACAATTGCTTCATACGTCTTCACACGTCCAACGACGTCGTCGGACTTGACGGTCAGAATTTCCTGAAGGGTATACGCGGCGCCGTACGCTTCCAGCGCCCAAACTTCCATTTCACCAAAACGCTGTCCGCCGAACTGCGCCTTGCCGCCCAAGGGCTGCTGGGTAACCAGAGAATACGGTCCGGTGGAACGCGCATGGATCTTATCGTCTACCAGATGATGCAGCTTGAGGTAATACATATAGCCAACGGTGACCGGGTTGTCAAAATACTCGCCGGTACGGCCGTCTTTCAACATGATCTTGCCGTCCTCACGCATGCCGGCCTGCTTAAAGCACGCGCGGATGTCGTCTTCATGCGCGCCGTCAAAAACCGGCGTCATGATCTTCCAGCCCAGCGCCTTCGCCGCCATGCCCAGATGGACCTCCAAAACCTGCCCGATGTTCATACGGGACGGAACGCCCAACGGATTCAGCACGATGTCCAGCGGCGTGCCGTCCGGAAGGAACGGCATATCTTCCTCCGGAAGGATACGGGACACGACGCCCTTGTTACCGTGGCGGCCCGCCATCTTATCGCCGACGGAGATCTTTCTCTTCTGGGCGATATAGCAGCGCACCACCTTGTTGACGCCGGGGCTCAGCTCATCGTGGCTGTTCTCCCGGGTAAACACCTTGACGTCCACCACGATGCCGTACTCGCCATGCGGCACACGCAGGGAGGTATCGCGAACCTCTCGGGCCTTTTCACCGAAGATCGCACGCAGCAGGCGCTCTTCCGCGGTCAGCTCCGTCTCGCCCTTCGGGGTGACCTTGCCGACCAGAATATCGCCCGCGCGGACCTCCGCGCCTACGCGGATGATGCCGCTCTCGTCGAGATCGCGGAGCAGGTCCTCGTTTACGTTCGGGATATCACGGGTAATTTCTTCCGGACCGAGCTTTGTATCGCGCGCTTCGGTCTCATATTCCTCGATGTGAATGGAGGTATAAACGTCGTCGCGGACAATTTTCTCATTGATCAAAACCGCGTCTTCGTAGTTGTAGCCTTCCCAGGTCATAAAGCCAATCAGGGCATTTTTACCGAGGCTGATCTCGCCGTCCTTGGTCGCCGGGCCGTCCGCAATGACAGAACCCGCCTGGATACGGTCGCCCACATCGACCACCGGAACCTGATTGACACATGTTCCCTGGTTGGAGCGCATAAATTTGATAATGTGGTAAACATCCACCTCGCCGTTGTCGGCAGTGACGCGCACCTCGTCCGCACTGACATTGCGGACCACGCCGGCGCGTCTCGCAATGACACAGACGCCGGAGTCGACGCCCGCCTTATATTCCATGCCGGTACCAACAATCGGAGACTGTGTTTTAAGCAGCGGCACCGCCTGCCGCTGCATGTTGGAACCCATCAACGCACGGTTTGCGTCGTCGTTTTCCAGGAAGGGAATCATCGCCGTCGCAACGGAAACAACCATTCGCGGGGAAACGTCCATGAAGTCCGCGTTCTCCCGCTCAACCTCCACGAACTCATCGCGGTAACGGGCGTTGACCTTCGCATTGCGGAAACGGCCGTCCTCGTCGAGCGGTTCGTTCGCCTGCGCCACAATATATTCGTCTTCCATATCCGCCGTCATATAGACGACTTCGCCCGTCACGATGCCGGTTTCTTTATCCACACGGCGGAACGGCGCTTCAATAAAGCCGTACTGGTTGATCCGTGCAAAGGTCGCCAGGTAGGAGATCAGACCGATATTCGGACCTTCCGGCGTTTCAATTGGACACATGCGGCCATAGTGACTGTAGTGAACGTCACGAACCTCAAATCCGGCGCGGTCTCTGGAAAGGCCGCCCGGGCCCAAAGCGGAAAGACGGCGCTTGTGCGTCAGCTCCGCCAATGGATTCGTCTGGTCCATGAACTGGGACAGCGGCGAGGAACCGAAGAATTCCTTAATCGCTGCCACCACCGGACGGATATTAATCAGGGAGTGCGGCGTCAGGACCTCCAGATCCTGCGCCTGCAGCGTCATTCTTTCACGAATAACGCGCTCCAAACGGGAAAAACCAATACGGAACTGGTTCTGCAGCAGCTCTCCGACAGAACGGATGCGGCGGTTGCCCAAATGGTCGATATCGTCGATGGTGCCGAGGCCCACAGCCAGGCAGTTCATATAGTTAATGGAAGAAAAAATATCATCGATGATGATATGCTTGGGAATCAGTTCATCTTTCCTGGTACGAATCGCTTCCTTCAGTTCCTCGTCGCCTTCACAGGTGCTGAGAATTTCCGCCAGCACGGAGAAGCGGACGCGTTCATTGATGCCGCATTCCTCCTGGGCGTCGAAGGAAACAAACTTGTTCAGGTCCACCATGCCGTTGGAAATGACCTTCACTTCGCGCTCATTGACCATGACATAGGCGATGGTGACGCCCGCGTCGTCAATTTCCCGTGCGAGATCGTGAGAAACAATTTGGCCCTCTTCCGCCATCAGCTCGCCGGTCAGCGGGTTAATGATCGGACGGGTCAGCTGCTGGCCGGTGATGCGGCCTGCAAGGTTCAGCTTCTTATTATATTTATAGCGGCCCACACGGGACAGATCATACCGGCGTGCGTCAAAGAACAGGCCGTTGATGTGCGTCTGCGCACTCTCGATGGTGGGCGGCTCACTCGGGCGCAGCTTGCGGTACACCTCAAACAGCGCCTCTTCAATATTTTTACACGGGTCCTTCTCGATGGTCGCGTTGATGCGGTCATCGTCCCCGAAATATTCGCGGATCTCCTCGTCGGAACCCAGCCCCAGCGCACGGATAAAGACCGTGATGGGCAGCTTGCGGTTCTTATCGATGCGGACATAAAATACGTCGTTCGCGTCGTTCTCATATTCCAGCCACGCGCCGCGGTTTGGAATAACGGTGGAACTGAACAACTCCTTACCGGTCTTATCGTATTCCATTTTATAATAAACGCCGGGAGAACGAACCAACTGGGAAACGATGACGCGCTCCGCACCATTGATTACAAAGGTGCCGCTGGCCGTCATCAGAGGGAAGTCGCCCATGAATACTTCGGATTCCTTGATTTCCCCGCTTTCCTTATTTAAAAGCCGGGCAGTCACCCGCAGTGCAGCCGCATAGGTGGCGTCGCGCTCTTTGCACTCTTCCACGCTATAGTTCGGCTTGTCGACGTCCAGCTTGTAATCGACAAAGTCCAAAACCAGATTGCCCGTGTAATCTGTAATACCGGAAACGTCCTTAAACACTTCCTTGAGGCCCTCGTTCAGAAACCATTGATAGGAATTCTTCTGAACCTCGATCAGATTTGGCATATCCAGAACTTCGTCAATGCGCGAAAAGCTCATACGGACATTTTTGCCGACCTGTACCGGTTTGACATTCACCATTGGCTCAATCACTCCATTCAAATATTTACCATCCTGTGGCATAAATGAAACATTATCACTTTGCCTGATCACCGATTTCCCGGCTTTCGTGAGAAACTCTTGCCTTTTTCGCGGAGTTGTGATATTATATACAAAAATAGACATGAGTATATGTTTCCATGATGATGCAGTTTATTATTTTATAACAATATATAGTGTTTGTCAAGGTAATTTTTGTTTTTACCTTGACTTTTTTATTTTTTTATGATGCGTCCTATTTTCAACGATAAATTCTGTGTATAAATGCCAGATTCTGGTAGGAACAAATTTCTTTTCTGCCGAAATAAGCCGATTCCTGCCATGGCAACCTTTACCCGCGGGACCCTATATCGCCCGTTTTTTCATATGCGGTTGCATGTTTATGATTCGGTCCGTTTAAAATTTTTGAAAAAAGCTCCCGGATGCCTGCGGTTAAACCGCTGTAAGCGTCCGGGAGCTTTCTCACTATGTAAGGCGTATTTATTGGGCAGACTTATCCTTCCCCTCTTCACAGGCAAAGGTATAGGAGTCCAGCTTGTCCCGCACGACGGCGGAAACCTCATCATAAATCTGGTGAAACCGGCAGCTTGTCGTATGCGAGCAGCAGTATTCCTCACACTGGCACCGGCTGATCCGGTACGGACCCTCCACGGACTCGATGACCTGCCGCAAAGTGATTTCCCCCGCGGGATGCGCCAGCATATACCCGCCATGCGCGCCCTTGTAGGAAACAATAATATCGTCGGCAACCAGCTTGCGCAGGATTTTCAAAGCAAAACGCAGGGGCACATGCGTGTCTTCCGCAATGGTGCGCGCATCGACTTTTTCTTTGGAAACCGCCAGCCGCTCCACAATCCGGACCGCATAGTCCGCCTCCAGCGTCATATGCATAGAATCCCTCCTAGTCCAAAAAATCTTTCAGCTTCTTGCTGCGGCTTGGATGGCGCAGCTTGCGCAGCGCTTTTGCCTCGATCTGACGGATGCGCTCGCGGGTCACGTTGAACTCCTTGCCAACTTCCTCCAGCGTACGCGACCGCCCATCCTCCAGTCCAAACCGGAGGCTGAGCACTTTTTCTTCTCTGGGCGTCAGCGTATCCAGGACGTCCGCCAGCTGTTCTTTCAAAAGCGTGTGGGACGCGGCGTCCTGCGGCGCGGGCGCATCATCGTCGGGAATGAAATCTCCCAGATGGCTGTCCTCTTCCTCACCGATCGGCGTTTCCAGCGAAACCGGCTCCTGCGCCACACGCATGATTTCCCGCACTTTATCGACCGGCATATCCAGCTCCGCGGAAATGTCTTCCGCGCTGGGCTCGTGGCCGTTTGTGTGCAACAGCTGACTGGAAACCTTTTTTACCTTATTAATGGTTTCCACCATATGCACCGGAATGCGGATCGTGCGCGCCTGATCCGCGATGGCGCGGGTGATCGCCTGGCGTATCCACCAGGTCGCATAAGTGGAAAATTTAAAGCCCTTTGTATAGTCAAACTTTTCAACTGCTTTAATCAGGCCCAGATTGCCCTCCTGGATCAGGTCCAAAAACTGCATGCCACGGCCCAGATAGCGCTTCGCAATGCTGACTACCAAACGCAGGTTGGCTTCTGACAAACGCTTTTTCGCCCGCTCGTCGCCCTCATTGATGCGGATCGCAAGATCGATCTCCTCTTCGGGAGAAAGCAGCGGCACACGGCCGATTTCTTTTAAATAAACTTTTACAGGGTCATCAATTGCGATGCCCTCTGTGCTCAATGCAGATTCCAGATTTTCATCCTCCGTGGTTTCCGTGGTAAACTCAATCTCTTCCAGAGGAACGTCGGCAAAGTCTTCAATAATCTCAACGCCCTGCGCTTCCAGCGTATCATAGAATTTTTCAATTTGTTCCGGTTCAAAATCGAGCTCGCCGATGGCGTCCAGAATCTCCTTGGTGGAGAGCTGGCCCTTCGCTTTTCCCTGCTCGATCAAGTCTTTGATGACTGTTTTTTTATCCGGTGTTGCTGCTGCTCCCATGTGTACGTCCCCCTATTTCTTCTTCGACTTCAAGTCCGCGAGGTATTGTTCAATACTCTGCGTTGGAACCGAAGCGACATCTTCCATGTTTATTTTAGCATGCTCCTGTTCGATCACTTCTATATATTCGTCCGCATCCTCCCTGGTGGCGGATACGTCGCTGTATTTTGCAAAAATCCGGGCAATCGCACCGATTTCATCCACGGAAAATTCTCCGGAAATCTCCGTCAGCCCGTAATCCTTGCCATCCATCATTTTCCCCACGATTGTCTGATATACGCGGCGATTGAAAGAAGTGGTAAATTTTTCAGGCGGCAAACGGCGTACGACCTCTTTAGCATGATCCGGATATTTCGTAATATACGCAATCAGCGCCTCTTCCGCGCTTGCAGCGCGCAAATGCTTGACTTTTTCCGGATTGATGCTGTCTCCGATGCCGACTGCCTGCTGCTGAAATGTTTTAAACTGCTTCTGCTGGCGCTGTTTTTGCCGCTTCCGGCTGTTCTTGTCCACCTGCATCATGATGGAAGACCGGTCCACGCCGATTTCTTCCGCCAGCTTCCCGGCATAGATTTCCTGCTCCATCCGGTTGTCCAGCGTGGCCAGCAGCTCCGCCGCACCCGTCAGATAGGCTACTCGCCCGTCAGCGCTCTCCAGATTGCAGGTACTGCGAATTTTGGAGAGCCGGTATTCCACGTCGTTTCCGCAGGAATCCAACAGCTGCTTAAACCGGACCGGACCCTGCTCGCCGTACGATCGTATGTATTCGTCCGGGTCTTTTCCCCCCACAATTTTCAGCACCTTGACCAGAATTCCCGCGTCTCGCAAAATGGGGATCGCGCGCGCCGTCGCCTTTTGTCCCGCCTCGTCGGCGTCATAGCAGATGACAACCTCTTTTGCATACCGCGCCATCAGACGCGCCTGCTCAACGGTCAGCGCGGTACCCAATGTGGCGACAGCATTGGCAAACCCCGCCTGGTGCAGGGAGATGACATCCATATAGCCTTCCGCCAAAATGAGCTGTTCGCCGCCGTGATTCTTGGCAAAATTTAAAGCAAACAACGCGTCGCTTTTGCGGAATACCAGCGTATCCGAGGTGTTCAGATATTTTGGCTTTGCGTCACTGAGCACGCGGCCGCCAAAGGCAATGACATTCCCGCGCAGGTCGATGATCGGATACATCACCCGGTCGTAAAAGCGGTCGACCGTCCCGCCGTTTCGTCCCTTAAACGCGACGTTTGCAGCGATGATTTCCTCGGATCCATATCCTTTTTTTTGAAGATAATCAGTCAGCGCAAAGCGGGCAGACGGTGAATAACCCAAACCAAAATGCTTGATCGTTTTCATGGACAGCCCACGGCCCGTCAGATAGGAAAGCCCCGGTTCACCCTGCTCCGACAACAGCATTGCATGATAAAAGCGTGCTGCCTCCCGGTTAATCTCATAGATTCGGGTGCGCAGCTTTGCCATACCGTCGTCCACATGGTTTTCCGGCACCGGAATTCCCGCGCGCTGGGCAAGCAGGCGAATCGCCTCCATATAATCCAGGTTTTCAATGCGGCGGATAAACGTGATGACATCGCCCCCCGCCCCGCAGCCGAAACAGTAGAACGACCCGTTTTCCGGATAGACGTTGAAGGACGGCGTTTTTTCATTGTGAAACGGGCAGAGGCCCACCATGTTCCTGCCGCTGCGCCGCAGGGAAACATAGGACGAAACGACTTCGACAATGTCGCTCCGCATTTTCAGCTCCTGCAAAAATAACTCCGGCAAAGGCATGGCAATTCCTCCGATTCACGGCCGATACTCAAATATTCCAGGCCTTGGGAATATAAATCTCTCTGAACAGCTGAATCGCGAAATGGTCTGTCATCCCCGCGATATAGTCGCAGGCGGCCCGCTCCCGGCCCTCTTGCTCCGCAATCCAGCGCATATCGGGCGGCAGATGGTCCGGGTTCTTGAGATAGGTAAACAAAATCTCGATCAAACCGGGGACCTTCTTTTCCTCCCCTTTGGCATACGGGTTAAAATATACCCGCTCATACATAAAATCATTCAGCCGGTCGAACGCCTGTTTACGCTCCGGATCCATTTGAATGACGCCGTTTTGGCTGTTCTCTACAATAGCGCGTACCAGGCTGTTGATCCGCACGGATTTCCGGTTCCCCAGCAAATCCGTAATCTCTTTGGGAAGGTCGCTTTCTTTCAGCACCCCTGCCCGTTCCGCGTCGTCGATGTCGTGGTTAATGTAGGCAATGCGGTCCGCGTAACGGACAATGCGGCCCTCCAGTGTCTGCGCCTCCCGGCCCCTGGTGTGACAGAGGATGCCGTCGCGCACTTCCTTTGTCAGGTTCAAACCCTGCCCGCCTTTTTCCAGCTTCTCCACAATGCGTACGCTTTGCTCATAGTGCCGGAATCCCTCCGGCATAATCTCGTTGAGCGCCCGTTCCCCCGCATGGCCAAAGGGCGTGTGTCCCAGGTCATGTCCCAGAGAGATAGCCTCCGTTAAATCCTCGTTCAGGAGCAGCGCCCGCGCAATGGTGCGCGCAATTTGCGCTACTTCCAGCGTATGTGTCAGACGCGTACGGTAGTGATCCCCCTCTGGAGACAGGAACACCTGTGTCTTCCGCTTCAGCCTGCGAAAGGACTTGCAATGGATAATCCGGTCCCGGTCCCTCTGGTAAGGCGTCCGCAGCTCACATTCCTCATCCGGCACATCCCTTCCCTGGGTATTGCGGGACAGTGCCGCATAGGGCGATAAAATCTGCTCTTCAATATTTTGTGTCCGTTCTCTTACGGTCATGGTTACACACCCTCTTCCTATCAACGGTCGGTATAAAAGGCGCTTCCATGTATTATATACGCAACTTAATGCGATTTTCCTGCAAAATTTTTAAAAAACTCTAAAAAAATTTTTGCCAATTTTTGTCACAGTGACAGTCCCGCAGGTCGCATCCGCCAAACGCGGTTGAAGACGTTCCAGTTCCTCCTCTGTAATATGAAAGCAAATCTTCACCTGATCGGTAAACTGCGCGTCGTCCACCACGCCGCCGCATTCCGGTACCAGCGCCTGCAGCCGCCCGTACTGGTTGTAATCGCAGGACAGCTCTGCCAGAAGGCACTCCCGCATGGTGATTATCTCCGCCTGCTCCAGCGCAAGGGACGCACCATGCGAATATGCGCGCACCAAGCCCCCGGCGCCGAGCAGAATCCCGCCAAAATACCGCGTTACCACGACCACGGTATCGGTAACGCCGGATTTCAGCAAAACATCCAAAGTGGGAATCCCCGCGGTCCCCTGCGGTTCCCCGTCGTCGGAATAACGTTTCACCTGCCCGTCCCGCAAAGTATAGGCATAAACGTTGTGTGAGGCGTCCCAATACTTTCCCTTGAGTTCATTGATGAAGGCGATTGCTTCCTCTTCCGTCTTTACGGGCTTGGCATGGCCGATAAAGCGGGACCTGCGCTCCGTAAATTCCCCGCTGGCGCGGTTGAGCACCGTTTTATATTCCGTCATAGCGCCCTCCGGTATCCCGGCGTCCGGCGCGCCGCCAGAACGCCTGTGTTATAAAACAGAAGGCGACGCAACATCCATTGCGCCGCCAAAGTTGTTAAAATAAAGAACCCGATTATTTTTTGTCCTGAAGACCATAACGCTTCTTAAACATATCGACACGGCCGCTCGTATCAACCAGCTTCTGCTTACCGGTAAAGAACGGATGGCATTTGGAGCATATTTCAACGCGGATGTCTTCTCTTGTGGATCTGGTCTCGATCACATTGCCGCAAGCGCATTTAATGGTCGTCTCTTTATACTGGGGATGGATCTTTTCCTTCATCTGTTGTCACCTCTTTCAGCCAAACTGCAACCTAACGTTTGAATTTTAACACAGAACGACTAAAATTGCAAGAGCTATTGTATATTAATTTCCATTTCGCTGAAAAAGGGCCCTATCCGTCTGAAAACCGCCAAACGGCTAGCTGGATTGTTTGCGGATATACTGCGCGTACTCCTCCAGGCACATGGAGTATTCGCGCATTTTCATCGCATTTTCCCGGCCAACATATCGGAAGCAGGAGGGGTCGGATTCCATGCCTGTAACGCTGGTCTTATGATCCGGATACCGCAGGATAAAACCGTATTCCACGCCGTTTTTCACCAGCCAGCGGTATTCTGCGGAAGCAGAAAAGTCCGATTCCCCCTCCGCGGAAAACCGCACCAGCATGCCGGTCTGATATTCATTGTAGCCGCCGCGGCCAATCGTATTCTGCGCCTTGTCTTCCGCACGGACCTTACTGTAGCCCTGGTTTTGCGTCAATTCCTGCACCAGTTGGTCATACAGGGCATTCTGCTCCTCCGCGGAAATGTACCCGCCTGCAATCTGCAACGCGCATCCGTCTGCCTGCGCCGCCTCCATCATGCGTTCCAGCGCGAGCAGGATGCGTTCTTCAAAGGAGAATCCCTCATACTCTTTCAGATTAACAGTAAAATCCGATTTCAGCGGCTGGGTGGGATTGACTACAACCAGGCTGAACGCGTTGTCATAAACCGGTAGTTCCTCCCTTGCGGAAGATATTGGTCTGGAAGAGACAGGCGGGGCGCTGCTCACCGGGTCAAAAGGATGCTTAATTTCTACCCACGCCAGAATAGCGCCCGCCGCAACGGAGATACACAAAGCAACCGCTACAAATGTCATGACGACTTTGATCTTATGTACCTGGTCCGCTTTCTTCCAGCTTGGACGCGTTTTCACAACTTTCTCTGTTTTATCCCTGCGCATTTCTTCAGCCCCTTTTCCTGTTATCCCTTTATATGGATATGCCGCATCAGCGGACATATGTATTTTGATAAAATAAAACTTGTTCCCTATTGTATCGCGAAACACGAAATTTTTCAACAAACAGACCCGTCCTTGTATGCAAAATGGAAAACGCTGGGTACAGGCTTTTTCCCTGATTTTCTTGTTTACTTCTTAACAAAGGATACGGTATACTATATACTGAAGAAATTTTTAATATTATCCAAAGATTCATAAACAATTTTAAGGATGGGGTCTTAATTATGAGAAAAACAAAAATCATCTGTACACTCGGTCCTGCAACAGACGATGAATCCGTCTTAAAAGAGCTGATGCTCGCCGGCATGGACGTTGCCCGCCTGAATTTTTCTCACCAGACCAACGCGGAACAAAAAGTACGCATCGATAAGGTGAAACGGCTGCGCGAAGAGCTGGGCCTTCCGATCGCGCTGCTGCTGGATACAAAGGGCCCGGAAATCCGCACCGGAACCTTCGCAACATCTAAAGTAACTCTGGAGGCCGGAAAATCCTTTACGCTCACCACCAGAGAGGTGGAAGGCGATGAAACCATCACCAGCATCACCTTTCCCCGTCTTCCGCAAGAGGTCTGCATCGGTTCCCGCATCCTCATTGACGACGGCCTGATCGAGCTCCGCGTGGAGTCCTGCACGGAAACCGACATCCTCTGCACCATCGTCAACGGCGGCGTCATTTCGTCCCACAAGGGTATCAACGTACCCGGCGTGCAGCTGACACTCCCGTTCATCAGCGAGAAGGACAAGGAGGATATCGCATTCGGCGTGGAAAACGATTTTGACTTCATCGCCGCGTCGTTTACCCGTACTGCACAGGATATCCTCGACCTCCGCGCGGAACTGGAAAAACATAACTGCCATAAAATCCGCATCATCGCAAAGATTGAAAACTCCGACGGAGTGGAGAACATCGATGAAATCCTGCGCGTCTCCGACGGCATCATGGTCGCCCGCGGCGATCTCGGCGTAGAAATTCCATTGGAGGAAATTCCGGTCCTGCAGAAAAAGCTGATTAAAAAAGGCTACAACGCGGGCCTGCAGGTAATTACCGCCACACAGATGCTGGATTCTATGATGAAAAATCCTCGTCCGACCCGTGCGGAAACCACGGATGTTGCAAACGCCATTTATGACGGCACCAGCGCGATCATGCTTTCCGGCGAAACAGCAGCGGGCAAATATCCCATCCTCGCTTTAAAAACCATGGCAACCATCGCGGAACGCACGGAAAAAGACATCGATTATAAGGGCCGCTTCGCCAAGCGCGATGTCGCGGAGCAGCCCAACGTTACTTCGGCGATCTCTCATGCGACCGTTACAACGGCACACGACCTGGGAGCGGTCGCTATCATGACCGTTTCCAAATCCGGCAAAACCGCGCGTATGATATCCAAATACCGTCCCAACTGCCCGATCATCAGCGGCACCACCGATCCGACTGTCCTGCGTCAGATGAATCTTTCCTGGGGCGTGATTCCGATTATGGTGGATGAAAAAGACAACACGGACGAACTGTTTAACCACGTGGTCGACGTCGCACGCCAGCAGGGCCTGGTCAAAAACGGCGATCTGACTGTTATCACGGCAGGCGTTCCGCTCGGCATCTCCGGCACCACCAATCTGCTAAAGGTACAGCTTGTCGGCGACGTGCTGCTTTCCGGCATGGGCATTACGAAAAACATCGCGTGCGGCAACGTCTGCGTCTGCAAAAGCGAGGAGGAAGCGCTGGCTTCCTACAAAACCGGCGATATTCTGGTCATCCCGCAGACGAGTAATGCTATCCTTTCCCTGATCAAATCCGCGACCGGCATCATTACCGAGCAGGGCGGCTCCAATTCACACGCTGCAATCGTTGGTCTTGCGTTGGATAAGCCGGTGATTACAGGCGCAAGCAACGCGACTGAGATTTTAAAAAGCGGTACTACTATCACTCTGGACGCCTCGCGCGGTATCGTATACAGCGGCATTACACAGAGCATGTAATATTTTATCTACGACAAAAAGGTATCTACTCATAAAACAGTATTAACTAACAAACGGATAGGGTAGCTGCCAAACAGGGTGCAGAAAAAGACGAGTGAGAAGCCAAAACTTCTCGCCCGTCTTTTCTTTTGCCGTTACGCAGTAGACCGCCATTTTTAAGGGGATGTAAAATTATGTTTTTTGACCGTAACGCATTAGATGGATTAGCATAAAAGAACACGGTGATACCTTCTTGATCCTGCCGTATCCTTAAAAAAGGGTAACTTTATCACGTCCTCCGTATTTCTGATTTTCAAAAGGAAAAACGGCAGCTGAAATATGATATTCAGCTGCCGTTTACAAGCGTACTATGACCGAAACGCAAAGGTTCTTTATGAAGTGCAGACCTTATTCGCCAACAAACTCAATGTTGATATCCCCATTGTTATTCGACGCATTCAGCATTTTATCGCCGTCCTCCTTGTCTGCAGGCAAGTTGCTATTCCCCTTTTTGATTGTGGATGTGATAGCGTAATCCTCATATGTCCCCACGAGGGAGCCGGAAATATCTGCGTTCTTGGTGGCAAGTACGATTGAATTGCCGACATTCAGTGTTTCAAAGCTGATATTCCCGCCATTATTGGAAAGGCTTACTTCCCTGCCGATAGACAGGGCGGCAAGCGTAATGTCCTCATTCGTGGTAGATAACTGTAATGCGGAAAGTGTTTTGTCGGGCAAATGTAAAGTTATCTTTCGGGAGCCTGCGGCGGATTTGCCGCCGATGTAGTCCGTCCATTCCTTGTTCGTTTCAGCGATCATAGTCAGCTTATTGTCCTCGGAAACAGAAATAGTATTGTACTCTTCTTCATTTTCGTAGTAATCAATGTGGATATAGCTGTCAGTCGACAGAACTACTTCAATTTGTCGATCACGAACATCAACACAGACCCCGGTAATTTGGTCGCTGTCTGGTGTATAACTTTTAGGTACAAAAGCAGTTTCGTCGTTGGAGCAGCCTGTCAATGCCAACAGAACGAATAACAGACAGAGTAAAAGTGAAGCAATCTTTTTCATCAATAAACCTCCTAAAACTTTAAAGTGTTTTTCGTTTCAAAATCATAAGACCAACCGCAGATAATGCGGCACTCAACAAAAGGCAGACGCCAATGTGAAGCAGGGCGTTGCTGTTGAACATAATAAGCCCGAAAAATCCTGCCAACAGTCGGCGCAAAGGCGCAATCGGCGTAAATATGCAAATAATGGCGATCAAGACGCAATCCGTAATCCAGCCATACCAATGCTCCTGCATCGATAAAAGCACATGAAGAAACAGCATTGCGAGGAATAAAAAGACGAATTGCTGCACGAACGCAATGAAAACGCCGTTTTCCGTCCAGCCACACAAATCCATTAAATTGATTACTGTCTGTGAACGATTAAGAGGATCGATTAAAAGATGTATGCCAGTGTTAATTACGGAAATGGCAAATGCCAAAAGACTGTAACCGGCTATACTGCCAAGAAAGAAATCCCGTTTGTTCATTCCGAGGTGCATCAGCTTTTTGTAGTCATAGAACACAAAGAAGAACGGTGTCATTGCGGCAAGCAGCCAGGTATAGTTGCCGTTGCTCAAAACAATTGCAGAGTCCCCCGAAGTAGTCGCACATAGTACTACAAACACCGTTATGATAAAACTTATTTTGTTGCTGGCAAACAGGCGTTTTACAATCGCAAAAACTGCAGTCATTGTTTATTTCCTCCTTTATGTCCTACCATCTGAATAAAAAAGTCCTGCAAGGATAGCGGCGCAATTTCCAGCCTGTCTGTCTGCTCCGGGGGCCTGTCAAAAATATAACTTGTGACAAGCCCGCCGACAATATCTTGTCCGATCACATGCAAACCGCTTGCCGCGCTGTCTACATCTCTCTTTAATCCACTGATACTGTATGCCCTTTCCTCTACCGCTTGCAACGTGTCAAAAAAACGAATACTGCCCCTGTCAATGATAATCAACTTTTGAATGGTCTTTGCAATTTCCTCAATGATGTGGGTGGACACAATAATGATACGAGGATGTTTGTGGAAACTCTCGCTCAACATATCGTAAAACTCTACACGCATAATTGCATCAAATCCCAAAACAGGCTCGTCCAAAAGTACGACCTTTTTATTACTGGCAAGGCAGATGATGGTGGATACCATTGTTTTCATTCCGAGCGAGAGATGGTTAAATTTTTTCTTCCTCTCCAGTTCAAAGCGATCCATCATTTCATAGGCAAACTCCAAATCATATTCCGGATTTACTTCCGAAGCGATTCGAAGCAGCTTACCAACAGGCAGATTAAAGTGCCTGGCAAAGTTTTCAATGTAGCTTACGCCCGTGTCCAATGTCGCGGTGGAAATTGTCTGCCCATCTACTTTTATACTCCCCTCAGAAATATTCTGATACCCTGCCATGGCTTTCAGCAGCGTTGTTTTCCCTGCCCCATTTCTGCCCAACAGACAGTATATCCCCGGCTCGTCAATCGTTAGATTTATCTTTTTCAGTACAGTTGTTTGGTTATACTGCTTTCCAACATTTTTTAGTTCGATCACGTTGTCATTCCTCCTAATGAGTGGCTACTCGCCCATTGTTTTTCGTAACTTCCCGTGTTATAATAAATTATAAACTTTTGTGTTACACAAAGGTCAAGGAGCAAAAATAGAAAATGCAAGAATATTTTTCGGTAAGTGAAGCGGCAAAAGCTGCCGGTATGACCAGTGAAACACTGCGGCATTATGACCGTATCGGGTTAGTAAAGCCGAGTAAAAAAGATGAGTGGACGAAGTACCGTTACTATACCAAACAAGATATCGTTCTTTTGGACACTGTACACGCCTTACAGCAAATGGATTTGCCGCTGCAAAAAATTAAAGAAGTTTTGGAGTACGATAATCTTGAGCAAATTATCAATTTTTTGCAGGAAGCGGAACAGAAAGCAGATGAAAAGATCGTCCAATTACAGTACAGCAAGGCAAAGATACAATTAGCGAAAAGGGACTATGAAAACAAACTGCGCATGCGTCAGCATATAGGGAACGGCGAGGTAAAGCGTTTTCCAAAGCGCGTAATTTTGCTGTCCGATACTTTGGAAGCACCTACATTGGATAATCTTTGGGGGTATTTAACTCACTTCTACGATCAGATCGCCCCATCGCAGCGGGAACAATTTGCTTTTGAAGACGCAGCAGGAATATATACTGAAAACGGAGTATCCCGACTATTCGCGATATGCGCTCGATATACGGATATAGACGGGCTGAAAATATTGCCAGCGGGTGATTATCTGTGCGCGAATTGCAGCGAGGAAAATCGAGAGGAAAAAACTGCGGAACTGATACAAACCGCAATAAAGGAATATCACTCCAAGCCGCAATTTACGATACAGCAGGTCATTGTATCGGGCATATTACAATGGAATTACCAAGTGCAAGTTTATATAGGAACCTGAACTAAGAAAAACCGTTGTGGGCATACAAGTCCGCAACGGTTTTCTTTTCAGCATTTTTCAAGAAGCTTGTCTTTATGTTTGGCAAAATCACTCTAAAAAGCAAATTAGGTAATGAACAGCAAAGCCATCGCAGTCGTAATGCGACACTTATCCTCAATTTGGATGAGTACGGACCATCACAAATCACCCGTATTCCCAAAGGGCAACGAGACACATACTCTACCGCATTGCTAAACGACCTGTGAAACAAAGAAACGACATAGCCGAAGCTACGCCGTTCCCGAACACAATTCTACGCTTGTTTCATTAAACCGCCTACAGTGGGTTTTCCCTTTTTATGATACTCGAACCCACGACTATGACGGAGACAAGTACAATCATACTATCCGTCGGTGAATGGTCTTTTAATCCTGGTACAGTTTAATAGTGGATAGTTTTTCTATAAAAGCAAAACCCGGAGCACAGGAAAATCCCCTGTTGCTCCGGATTTCTAATTTACTCAATATTACACAGGATGAACCTGCTTCTCCACGCTGGAATGCTGGCTGTCAATGCCATACTGCGCATCTCTGCGTTTTTTGAAGAAGTCGAGCGCCACCTTCGGGAACTGTGCATAGGAGAGCACGTCCTCTTCCTGCTCAGACCATTCCGCAACCTCGCTGCGAAGCTTCTCCAGCTCCGGCTCCAGCAGGTCTGCCGGACGGCAGGTGATCGGCTTTTCGTCGCCAATGATCTTTTTAACAAACGCCGGATCAATCGGCATCGGCGTGGTGCCATACTTACCAGCTACCAGGTCTTTAAACTCCTTAGTGCACATCTTATAGCGCTCGCCGGTGATGACGTTGTAAACCGCCTGCGTACCGACAATCTGGGAGGTCGGGGTAACCAGCGGCGGGTAACCGGAATCCTTGCGGACACGCGGCACTTCCTTGAGCACGTCTTCGAGCTTGTCCGCCTTGCCCGCCTGCTTCAACTGGGACAGCAGGTTGGAGAGCATGCCGCCCGGCACCTGATAGACAAGCGCCTTGGTATTGGTGGCCAGCATGGACGGATCGAGCAGGCCGCTCTTGATGTACTTCGCGCGGATCGGCATGAAATACTCACGGATCTCATTGAGCAGGACCAGATCCAGGCCGGTGTCGTACTTGGTGCCCTGCAGCGCTGCAACCATGGACTCTGTCGGCGCATGGGAAGTACCCAGAGCCAGCGGGGACATTGCGGTATCGATCATATCGACACCCGCCTCAATGCCCTTCATCATGCACATGGATGCCAGACCGGAGGTGTAGTGCGTGTGCAGCTGGATCGGAATCTTGACTGCTGCTTTCAGTGCTTTCACCAGGTCGTATGTCTCATACGGGGTGAGCAGCGCAGCCATATCCTTAATGCAGATGGAGTCCGCGCCCGCATTCTCGATGCGCTTTGCGTACTTCACATAATAATCATTGGTGAAGACCGGGCCGGTCGTGTAGGAAATCGCAACCTGCGCGTGACCGCCTTCCTTCTTCGCCGCCTTAATCGCGACGCTCAGGTTTTTAATGTCGTTCAACGCGTCGAAAATACGGATGATATCAATACCGTTCGCGATGGAACGCTGTACCAGATATTCCACAACGTCGTCCGCATAG
This sequence comes from Clostridium sp. D33t1_170424_F3, assembly GCF_015667585.1. GTDB lineage: Bacteria > Bacillota > Clostridia > Oscillospirales > Acutalibacteraceae > Anaeromassilibacillus. The sequence continues at coordinate 241,788 of NZ_JADPEG010000001.1, forward strand.
TGGCGGTAGCCCAGCATATTCTGGCCTCTGAACAGCATCTGCAGCTTGGTGTTCGGGCAGTGCTTGCGAATGGTGCGCAGTCTGTCCCACGGATCCTCGTTCAGGAAACGCAGGCAGGCGTCATATGTTGCGCCGCCCCAGCACTCCAGAGAATGAAAGCCAACTTTGTCCAGTTTTTCCAGAATCGGAAGCATGTCGCCGATCGGCATTCTGGTGGCAATCAGGGACTGGTGCGCGTCACGCAGCACAACTTCGGTAATTCCAATTTTTTTATTAGCCATTGTTGAAAAATCCCTCCTATAAATTTCTTTGTACGTTCAAACCGGTTTTGCTTACTGGAGGGAAACGAGGGCCGAACCGGATTCCACGCTCTCGCCCTTGGAAACATGAACCGCGGCGACTGTCGCGTCATGAGGAGCCATGATCTCATTTTCCATCTTCATTGCTTCCAGCACGATCAGAACGTCGCCCTTTTTGACAGCCTGTCCGGCATTCACAGCGACGGAAACGATGGTACCGGGCATCGGGGAAGAAACGACTTCCGCGCCGGCCTTCGGAGCCGGAGCAGCAGGAGCGGCAGCCTTCGGAGCGGGCGCAGCGGCCGGAGCCGGAGCAGCAGCGGGTGCGGACGCACCGCCGGCAACTTCTTCTACCTGAACATCATAGGGCGTGCCGTTTACAGTAATCTTGAGCGTTTTCATTATGTTATCCTCCTGACAATATTGACAAATTTAAAACAAATGATCCAGGATACCGTCCAGCTTAGATCTGGATGTTGGAGTGCTTCTTGGGCAGGCGGGAAACACGTTTGCCGTCCAGCATCTCCAGGTTGGCGATCAATCTTGCGCGCGTCTCTTCCGGACGGATAATATCTTCAATATAGCCCTCGGCAGCCGCCGCGAACGGGGTCGCCTCTGTGGCTTTGTACTCTTCGATGAGCTTATTGCGGGCGTCCTTGGTGTTTCCGCTCTTCTTCAGGCGGTCGCTCCACAGGAACATGGCGGCTGTCTGGGGCGCCAGCGGGCAAACAACTGCATTGGCCCATGCCATGGTGTAATCCGCATTCGCGCCGCGGCCTGCAACGGCCACATAAACCGGGCCATACGCCTCGCCAGTGATCACGGTGATCTTCGCCGTGGTCGCCTCGGAATAAGAATTGCTCAGCTTTGCAGCCTCGCGTACGGAGGAAAATTCTTTTGCATCCACCAGCGTTACAACCGGAATGGAAAACGCGTCGCAGAAGCGCACAAAGCGGGCCGCTTTGGAGCAGGCGTCCGCATCCAGCACACCGTTGTATGCAACAACGCCGACCGTCGCGCCGCCGATCAGGGAAAGGCCGGCTACCGCGGCGGTTCCGAACTGGCCGTTCAGCTCTACAAAGCTGTCCGTATCGGAAATTGCAGCGATTATCTTCTTTGCGTCCGCGCCGTTCGGAATCGCCGCACTTGCATTGCCCGCGTCCTCAAACACAGGAGCTCCGGAAAGGTTGTTGGAGGGGAGCACCGCAATCAGCTTGCGGACCTGCTCCATGGCCGCTTTGTCGTCCTTCGCAAGGATGGAACAAACGCCCATTTTCGCAGCATTTTCCGCTGCACCATCTTTGCCGCTGGTCTCAATTGTAAGCTCCGCCTTCTCCGCCATGACTACAAAATCCGCGCTTGCGGCGATCATTGCGGAGGTGCCGATGCACGGGCCGAGCACAAGGGAAATCTGCGGTACAACACCGGAAAGATTGTTGTTTCCCAAAAGAATTTCGCCGTATGCGGCAAGCATGTCCGCGCCCTGATTCAAGCGGCCTCCGATGGAATCGTAAATTCCCACCACCGGGGAACCGGTCTTGACTGCCAGGTCATAGATCTTTTTAATCTTTGCGGCCTGCGCTCTGGACATTGCGCCGCCGTCCACATCACTGTTCTGTATAAAGGCGTACACCGGGCTGCCGTTGATCTCGCCGTAGCCCGCTACCACCTCTGCGGAACCGTCGCCGGATTTTGCGAAGCTGTCGACCTCGTTGAAGGTGCCTTCGTCAAACAAAGCGGTGATGCGCTGAAATCCTTTTGTCTTTGCCGCGGCTTCACGGGAAGTCTGCAGCAATTCCGCACTGTTTCCTGTGCTCATGATGATAATTCCTCCATTCTATCGGTTAGGTGCTCCATTCCGCCCAGGGATTCGGCAGGCCGTTTTTCCGGGCGGTGAAAACATATAATGAAACGTTATCGCAATAAATAGATTATCACAATTGTTTTAATTATAATATATTCCAAAAGGCTTGACAAGAGTTAATTAAGCAATTCGATCTCATTCTTTACATATTTTCACAATCTTTGACAATTCGCAGACAAATGAATTTTCTTCTTCTACAAACCCGATGGGAGCGAGCAGCTTCCCCAAGCCTGCGATGTCCGTTGCGATGCGGTAAGCGCCCTTGTTAGCTCCATAAGAAGCCGCCGCGCGCATCAGGCTGTCCGAGCAGATCCGCGCGTTTAAATCCGGCTGCTCCAACCGGGAACCCTTGATTTCCATTTTGCGCATCCGCAGGACGGAATCCTTTATGTCCACCGCTACGTAGCCGAGCTCCTCGCTGGCATCCCCCATCAGCAGCACTGCCGTGTTATCTCCTCTGTCCGAAATGTCCGCCAGGATAGCTTCCTCTCTTTTTTTGTCTTCCATTGGCAGGATGGTGATCATTTTCCTTATCCCCTTTCTGATTTTCACTGGCGCGCTTGTCCGCTTTTGCCGCGGCCTTCAGGCGCTTGATTTCATCCGCCGTCAGCTCGCGCCATTTTCCCTGCTGCAGCATGCCGAGCCGCACCGGCCCGACCGCCGTCCGCTTCAGGCGTGCCACCTCCAGGCCGAGCGACTCGCACATTTTGCGGATCTCCCGGTTGCGGCCCTCATAGAGGACGATCTCCAGTACCACGCGCCCCGGCTCCTGCGAAATGACGCGTACGTCGGCGGGAGCCGTCTTTCTGCCGTCGACCTCTATGCCGACCGCAATCTGTGTCAGCTGGTCCTCCGTAACGGACGGGCGCACCGTAACGCGGTACGTCTTTGGGACGTGCCTGGAAGGATGCGTCATGGCGTTGGCAAACGCGCCGTCGTTCGTCATCAGCAAAAGCCCCTCCGAATCGCGGTCCAACCGTCCCACAGGATAAATGCGCTCCGGGATTTCCTTGACCAGCTCCGCCACGCACCGGCGGTCCATTTCATCGCTCATTGTGGTGATGAAACCGCGCGGCTTATGCAGCATAATATATATGTTATTCTGTGCGTGCGTCTCCACAGGTTTCCCCTTCACAATGATCTTGTCCGTTTTGGGGTCCACCTTATCGCCAATCTTCGCCGTCACGCCGTTTACCTTGACCGCGCCCGCTGCAATCAGCTCCTCCGCCTTACGCCGGGAAGCAATCCCGCTGTCTGCCAATACTTTTTGCAATCTGACATCTTTCGCCATACATTCAACATCCTTTACATTTTACAGGGCCATGCCGGAACAGCATGGCCCGCTTTTTGTTTTCTATAAGAACAGATGCTTGATTACATCCGCGATCTTTTGAAACAGAGTCTTTTCCACCACCGGGCAATCGACGCCTTCTCCAGCGATCAAATCCGTCTGTATGAGTGTCGTTCCGTTCAGCCGGTAGGTAACGCGCCCCACCGTCTGGCCTGCCGCCACAGGCGCGTAGAGAAAGCGCGGCAGCTCCACAACGCGCTCCACCTGCGCCGCCTTGCCGCGCGGCACCACGACGGGATCCCCCGCCTCGCCCATGACGGAGAGCGTGGGTACTGTTCCTCCCACGACCGGCACGGATACGCGGTACGAGCTGTCGTCCACCGTCATCTGCTCCAGCTGTGAGAACCCGTAATTCAGCATCGCCTGGTGATCGTTCCAGTCGTCCGACGCATTGAGTGTCACAGCGATCAGCCGCACACCGTCCCGCTCCGCTGCGGAAACCAGACAGCGTCCGGACTTTTTGGTAAAGCCCGTTTTGACCCCCGTGCAATCCTCGTACATACTCAGCAATTTATTGTGGTTGGTATACCGCCGGGTCTGGTCGGGGTGTATGTAATCGATATTCATCGCTTTTTGCCCCACAATGTTGGCAAAATCCGGATTTTTCATCGCCGCCATGGCAAGCTTTGCCATATCATGCGCCGTGGAATAATGCTGCTCGTCGTCCAATCCGGACGGCGTGACAAAATGTGTATGTTCCATGCCCAGCTCCTGCGCACGCTGGTTCATTAACACGGCGAAATCCTCCGCGGAACCCGCTACCGCGATCGCCGCCGAATTGGCCGCATCGTTTCCAGAGACAATCAGCATGCCCGCCGCCAAGCTCTTCAACGTCAGTTTATCGCCGGGCATCAGCCCCATGGAGGAACCCTCCACGCGCACCATCTGGTCGGTAATCGTAACGACCTTGTCGTCGGTAGAAGCTTTCTCCAATGCGATCAGCGCCGTCATGATCTTGGTCGTGCTGGCCATGGAATGCTGTTCTTCCTCGTTTTTGCCAAAGAGGATCTGGCCGTTGTCCGCGTTGATCAGCACCGCCGCATGCGCGGAGACCTGCGGTTCTCCCGCAGCGGCCTCCCCTTCGGCATACGCCTGGATAAAGCCGGGAAACGCGAGCATCCAGAAACATGTAACGCCCGCCAGTAACAAAGAAATTGTTTTTTTACACAAAGCAACCACCTGCCCATAAAGGTATATGCAGGCGGCTGCTTTATTTAGTCATCAAATTTACGGTTCTTCTTTTTTCTCATCCACGGCAATTTTTTCCGCCGCTTCCTTTTTGGCCTTTTTATCCTCGCTCTTTTTGCTGACAAATCCATTGATCTTGTCTACAACCTCCGGCACCATGCCGATGATCCGGTCTGCGGAGCTGTTGTACGGGTCAATCTGCAGCAAACGCACATTGCCATTGGAAATGGTCAGGAACGCGATGGGGTTGATGGTGATTCCGGCGCCGGTACCGCCGCCGAAAAACTCCTTGTCGCTCTGGACCTTGGAGGGAAAGTCTGATCCGCCAGAGGCAAAGCCATAGGAAATCTTGGAAATCGGGATGATCACGGTTCCGTCGGGGGAAGTGATCGGGTCTCCGACAATGGAATTGACGTCCACCATCTGTTTGATTTTTTCCAGGGTGGTATTCATCATGCCTTCAATGGGATGGTCGCTCATAGTCAGCACCGCCTTTTACAATATTGATATTCAATCAGCTTTATTTTGCCGGGACATTCTGTTGAACCGCCGCTTTTTCCTTTGCATCATGCATCCGTATGCGAACCAGTCGAACCAGCGCATGCAGCCCGGATATTCCGAGAAACAGCGGCTTGATCTTTATCTTGCAGGAAAAAACCACGCTGCTCTCCTTCCGGTCAAAATCCGGAACAATATGGACGTGATACCGTTTGCATTTGCAGTTGTGCAAGAACACACTCATAGCGGCGGACACGCCGCCGCAGACATAGCCGTATTGTATGGCAGCCTGCGCCGCGTCTTCATCCGCCACCACAATTTCCAGACGGAACCGGGTAAACACCAGATGGGACGCGACTTTTCTTGCCGTGCTTGCGGCGATGCCCGCCATTTCCTTCAGCATATGCAGAAAACCGGAAAGGCCCTTCTGCTCTAGTATCTCCTGAAGCTTCGTCTTTTTATGCTCTGCCGGCTGTTTTTCTTCCTTTGGCGCCGCCTGCTTTTCTTTTTCCGGTTTGGAAGACGGCGCGCGGTACGTAAAAAACAGGTAGCGGATTTTCAGCGACAGTTCGTTTTGATATTCTATCGTGACAGACATCGGACAAAGCAACAACAGTAAAAGGATGCCAAAAATGCCCAGGACGATCCATAAAGCGGTCATTCTGCCTCCTCCTGCTCCGCCTCTTCCCGCTGTTTATGCGGCAGGGGCGGCAGCTCGCCCAAGGATGAAATATCCAGACAGCGCAAAAAATCGGACGTCGTCCCGTACAACAGCGGCCGGCCGGGAAGCTCTAACCGCCCGCGCTCTTCTACCAGCCCCTTGGACATCAGGCTTCCCAATACGCCGGAGCAGTCCACGCCGCGGATTTGCTCGATAAACGCCTTGGTCACCGGCTGATTGTAGGCGACAATCGCAAGCACCTCCATGCCGGCCTGCGACAGCGGCGTATTCCGCCGCAGATCCAGCGCCTGCCGCACTTCGTCCGCATAAACAGGGTTGCTGCACATCTGATAGGCGTCGTCCAGTTTGACAATCCGCACGCCGCCGTCCTCTTTGTTAAAGTCGTCCATGACGTTCTGCATGAGCTTGGAGGCGGTCGCCTTATCCAGAGAGAGCACCTGCGCCACGCGGTCTTCTGAAACGGGATCGCCGCTGGCAAACAGGATCGCTTCTATGGCTCCTCGGATCTTTTTGATTTCCAATGTCTTTCACCGCCGTCCAACAAATTTACCACCGCCGTATCTCCTTCGCCCTCGACGCGGATCCGTTTTCCCTTGACCAGTTCCAGCACCGCCAAAAACGTCGCGACACGGTCGGACTTGTCCGTCTTTTCCGCAAACAGGCTGCTGTATTCCAGTGAATGTGTTTTCCACAGCCGCCGCAGCACATAGACGATCTGGGACGTCACGGAGACAATCCGGTGCGTGACAATACCGGAAAACACCTGCGGAGACGGCGGAACAAACCGTTTCCCTCTGCCCGCCGCGGCCAGGTATGCCTCCAGAATCTCCTTTGGCCTGTGATGCCGCTTGTAGCTTTTGTCCGGCTCAATCTCCATGGGCTTACGGATCATGACATTATAACTGAATCGCTCCGCAAGCATCGCGGCAACCTGCTTGCATTCCTGATATTCCAGCAGCTGCCCGGTCAACTCGCGTTTGAGCGCTTCTATTTCCTCATGCTTCGGCAGCAGGGAAACCGATTTCATATAGACCAGGCGCGCCGCCATCTCCAGAAACTCGCTGGCGATGTCCATGTCGGCTTCCTGCATCGCGTTAATCTGCTCCATATATTGGTCCAGAAGCTCCGCGATTTGAATTTCACAGATATTCAGCTTATTCTTGGTAATCAGATGCAGCAGCAGGTCGAGCGGGCCTTCAAAGGTTTCCAGCTTATAGGATAGCTTTTCCATTATTTTGCAACTTATAACAGGCCAAGCAACTGGAACGGCAGCTGCGCCAGCCACATCACGCCGTTAAAGCACGCGTTTTGCAAAAAACCGATCGGGCCGTCCAGGATACCGGTAAACAGCACCACAAACATCACCATGACAATGATGTTCTGATAACGGTAATAGGCTGCCAGCGCCCGGTCGGTCAGGAACGCGCCGACAATCCGGGAACCGTCGAGCGGCGGGACGGGAATCAGATTAAAAACCGCCAGACCCACATTGATGATGATATAATACTGGAAAAACACCAGCAAAAATGTCGGCAGGGAAAAATTTGTCGCGACCATCAGCCCCACATAGAGCAGCGCGCCGACCAGGGAGGCCAGCAGGTTGGAAACCGGGCCTGCAATTGCAGTGATTGCCATCCCCCGCTTCGGATTTTTAAAATTGTTGGGATTGACCGGCACAGGCTTTGCCCAGCCAAAGCCGAATAAGAGCAAAAACAGAGACCCCATCGGGTCCACGCTGGCCAGAGGATTCATCGTCAGCCTCCCGCTGTATTTGGCCGTACTGTCCCCCAATTTATAAGCCACCCACCCATGGGCAAACTCGTGCAGAGGCAAGATACAGAAGATGATGAACAAGACCGCCACAATCTGCATCAGGATGCTCATAAAGTCAACGGAACCGCCGCTGAACAGCGAGCGGATGACACTAAACAGCATAAAAACACTCTCCTTTTTTATCGTATCATTATAATCGATTTGGCTGGAAAAAACAAGGCATTCCCGCCGCAGCACACAGCAATTGTGGAAATGTTTGCCGGTTTCACAAATATTCTTGCGAAAAAGCTTGCAATTGCAAAATGAATCTGATAGAATACTACTGTTGCAATACGATTAAGCCCTTTTAAAGGAGGTGCAGACACATGGCAAAATGTGATGTTTGTGGCAAGGATATTGCTTTCGGTATAAAGGTTTCTCACTCTCACAGACGTGCGAACAGAACCTGGAAGCCCAACATCCGGCGCGTCAAAGCGGTTGTAAACGGCAGTCCCAAGCGTATTTACGCCTGCACCCGTTGCTTGCGTTCCGGCAAGGTTACCCGTGCCGTCTAATGCAAAAAACCATAAAGTGTGAAGGAGCCTTTGGAGGCTCCTTTTTGCTTGCCTGATTTTCATACATAAAAAAGCAGCCAGAGGATTCGGAGCACAGACCGTGCCGTCTTCTGGCTGCTTTTTATGTAATTCAGTGCTTTTTCACGCTGAGCTTCTTCTCCGTGCCGTTGCGGAGGCGTTCGATGTTGCCACGGTGCTGCCACACCAGCAAACCGCCCAGCAGCGCAGCCGCAATGACGCTGAGGATACAGTAGGTGGCGGATACGCTTCCCTTCCATACGCAGTCAACCAGATAGTTGAACAGAAACGTACTGACTGGAAAGGCGATTCCCGCGCTGATTGAACCTGCTGAAACCATTCTGGTGAACAATACCATTAAAATAAAAACGATTATGACAAACAGGAAGGTACGCCAGTCGATCAGCAGGATAATGGACCAGCTGGTCAAAACGCCTTTTCCTCCCTTGAACCCGAAGAACGCCGGGAAATCGTGCCCCAAAACGCAGAGCGCGCCTGCAAGATACGCGCCGTATTGGACAAATTCCCACGCCGGGACACCGGCCAGCGGATAGGCTGCCGCAAAATACTGAAAAATCAGCTTGCCGATAAAGACCGCCAGCACCCCTTTGGCAAAGTCAAAAATGAACGTGCATACCGCCGCCTTCGCGCCGACGGAACGCAGCACATTGGTAGTGCCCGCGTTGCCGCTGCCCATCTTCCGGATGTCCTCATGGCTGAACAGCTTTGTGAAAATGATAGAAAAGCTGATGCTGCCCAGCAGATATGCAATGACGATTGTGAGCACAGCGGGTAAAACAGCCCCCAGCAAAATCTCCATTGTGATACCTCCTCAAATATTCTATTTGTCAACTGACGCCGCACCGCCGGATTTCATCCCGCCGCGCGGCAGCCAACCGATCACCGTTACTTCCCTTCGCGCTCCCGGATAATAAAGCGCACGGGCGTTCCTTCCAGGCCAAAGGTTTCCCGAATCCGGTTTTCCAGATACCGCTGATAGGAAAAATGGAACAGCTCCGCCGAATTGACAAAGCATACAAAGGTGGGCGGCTTCACGGAAGCCTGCGTCATGTAGTAGATTTTGAGGCGCTTACCCTTATCGGTAGGCGGCTGAACGCGCGCCGTCGCCTGCGCCAGCACATCGTTGAGCATGCCGGTCGCAATGCGCATCGCGTTGGAATTTGCCACATGCTTAATCAGCTCAAACAGGCGGTCAACCCTCTGCCCCGTCTGCGCGGAAATAAAGATAAACGGCGCATAGGACATAAACGAAAAATCATTTTCCAGCTGCCTGCGGTAGGCCGACATGGTATTGCCGTCTTTTTCAATCGCATCCCACTTGTTGACCGCGATGATGCAGCCCTTACCCGCCTCGTGGGCGAGGCCCGCGACCTTGGAATCCTGATCGGTGAAGCCAACCGTCGCGTCAATCATGATGACGCAGACATCCGCACGTTCAATTGCCATCTGCGCACGGATAATACTGTATTTCTCAATGCTGTCGTCCACCTTGCTGCGGCGTCTCAAGCCCGCGGTGTCAATCAGGATAAACCGCCCGTACTCATTCTCAATCGCAGTATCGATTGCGTCGCGCGTCGTGCCCGCGATATCGGACACGATGCAGCGGTTCTCACCGGAAATGCGGTTGATCAAAGAGCTTTTACCAACATTCGGCTTGCCAATGATCGCCACCTTGATGAGCTCGCCGTCCTCCTCCTCGTCCGTTTCCGGCGGCAGGAATTCTACCACGCGGTCAAGCAGGTCGCCCGTTCCGTGGCCGTGCACCGAGGAAACCTGCACCGGATCGCCCAGGCCCAGATTGTAAAACTCGTAGAACTCCGCGGGCGGATTTCCGACCGTATCGCACTTGTTGACGCACAGAATCACAGGCCGTCCGCTTTTCTGCAGCATGGCGGCGATGTCCGCATCCGTCGCCACAACGCCGGAACGGAGATCTGTCACCAATACAATGACGTCCGCCGCATCGATCGCCAACTGCGCCTGCGTGCGCATCTGCGACAAAATTACATCGTTGGCGCTCGGTTCGATACCGCCGGTATCGACAACGGAGAACTTCCGCCCTTCCCACTCACACTCGCCGTAAATTCGGTCCCGGGTCACGCCGGGGGTATCGTCCACGATGGAAAGGCGCTGACCAATCAGCTTATTAAACAGTGTCGACTTACCGACGTTCGGGCGGCCGACAATCGCTACTACAGGTTTAGCCATTTGTATCACTCCCTGTTACCGCGTCCAACAGCACATAGCCGTCGTTTGGCACGGTCACAATTTTCACTTGTAAAGCCTCTGACAGCTCCTCCAGAGACAGATCGTCCAAAAAGATATCGCCCTCGCGCCGGAGCATCACGTCCGGCAAAAGCAGCGCATCGCCAAGCGGTTTGCCCTTGAGCTGTTTTAAAAGATCGCCGCCGGTCACCAGACCCGCAACGGTGATAGTATCTCCAAAAAAGTGGTTAACAATAGGTACCACGCTGCATGTTAAATTATTACATTTTCTTCGCAGTTCGTCAAGCAGCGTATCCAGAAAAGGAGCGGCAGCCTCACCGGTTGCAAGCGTAACATGGCGCTGTCCCTGCGGCGGTACAAAATCCTCCAGCGCATCGCAGAATTCCTGCTTCAGGCTGGCGAGAAGACCCACGCCGTTTTCCAATTGGTCAAAATCGCCGTAAAACGCCGCGGGCGGAATCGGCAGCTCCGCTTTTAAATAAAACTCGTCCGCCGCATAGCAGATGCGCTGCCCATATTGTTTCAGGAATCGCTCCCCATACGCCTCGATCTGCCGCACCGTATCACAGGCGCTCTGCGCGTCGTATCCGATCAGCGGGTACAGCCCCTCCCGGTGCTTGGTCAACCCGATTGGCACCACCGCAATACTCTGCACAGATGGCCAAAGGGCGCCCAGGTCCTGAAGCGTACGGTCCAATTCCGGGCCGTCGTTGACGCCTCTGCAGGAGACAATCTGGCAGTTCAGCTTGATACCCGCCTCCGCGAAGTGATATAAAATCCGCAGCCGTTCCCCTGCAAAGCGGTTGCCCATCATTTTGACGCGCAGCTTCGGGTTTGTCGTGTGAACCGAAATATTGATTGGGCTGATGTGCATTTTAATAATGCGCTCCACCTCGCGCTCTTTCAAGTTCGTCAGCGTCACATAGTTGCCGAACAAAAAGGAAAGCCGGGAATCGTCGTCCTTAAAATACAGACTGTCGCGCATCCCTTTGGGAAGCTGGTCAATAAAACAAAAGATGCATTTGTTCGTACAGGAATGCTGCTTATCCATCAGGTACGTTTCAAATTCCAGTCCGATGGATTCGTACTGTCCCTTGCGGATCTGCACCGTGCGTTCTTTCCCCTGCGCATCCTGCAGGACAATGGCGAGCTGCCGGTCCGTCTCATAAAAGCGGTAGTCCAGGACGTCGCATATTTCATTCCCATTGATGGAGACCAGCGTTTCCCCCGGCAGAATGTTTGCGCGCTGCGCTGCGCTGCCGTCATCCACCGATCGAATTGTTACAGACATACTCACCCTCCGTTTGAACAGAGCAAAAAAATAGAGAAGGATTGCTCCTTCTCTATCCTTCGGAAATCAAAATTAGGCTTCCTTCTTGATTACTTCTCTGCCGTTGTAGTAACCGCAGCTGCCGCACACTCTATGAGGGGTCTTATACTCCCCGCACTTCGGGCATTTCATCAGAGCAGGAGCGTGAAGCTTCCATACGTTGGAACGTCTCTTATTCTGTCTTGCACTGGATACTTTTCTCTTTGGTACCGCCATCGTCAGCACCTCCTTACAAAACTATCTAATCTATCAGTTTTTTAAGAACCTCCAGGCGAGGGTCAATCTGATGCGTTTGGCAATCACATGCGCCGTCGTTCAGGTTTTTACCGCATTTGGGACATAACCCCTTGCAGGCTTCCCTGCACAGGTATTTGGTCGGCAATTCCAACAGAATGTCGGAGCGAATCAGCTCGTCCAAATCCAAGCGGTAATCGGGCACCTGAATGTACTCGTCACTGTCTTCATTTTCCAAAGACAGAACCAAAACATACGAAAAGGAATACTGTTCGTGCTTATCGATCTGTGTGATGCAACGGTCACAGGGAATGGAAAAATCAAACTCCGCGGTTGCGGCGAGCTGCACAACACCCGCATGATTCTCCACAGTACCTTTCACCTCGACCGGCGAGACAAACGGATAAACGCCATTTACGTCAATGGACTGTAAATCCAAAGCATGCCGGAAGGGCCGCATTGCGCCCTCTTCCAAAAACACATTCTTTAAATCAAGAAGCATTTCACACCTCGACGCTACATTAGCTTATTATATAGGTTAATATACGCTTTGTCAATACAATTTGTAGGGAAAATTTGCGAATTACGGCAAAATATTCGCACAAAGATGCTGCCGGGGCGCGTCCGCAACCCGGCAGCATCAAGGTTTTGTAAGAACTTAAATCTGTGTGGCGAGTTCGCCGACACCATCCGGCAGATCGCTCTTCTCCGCAGAAACCAGCAGGGTAATATTGGTGTCCGCGCTCTCAGAAAGCTTGCTCATTCTGCCGACAAACGTCTTCAGGTTCTCCATATCCTGGCCGATAATCTTCAATGTGGAATCTACAAAAATATCGGTCACATCGTAGTTGCCGGCGCAGATGCCGCTGATGAAACCCGCCAGAGCGTCCATTCCCTGGATGCTGTAGCTGTCACTGTCCACCAGACGCGCCTGATGAGAGATGTCATACGTCAATTTAAGGCCTTTTTCGATAACGACGACGTTACCGTTGGATGTTTTAACCGCTTCATTTGCGTGTTCGATCAGTTTTTTTGTTTTTCCGGAACCTTTTTTTCCTACGATCAGAGTAACCATTGAAACTCCCCCTGTATGATTTTATTTCCGCCTCAGCGGATAGAACGCTCGCCTTTATTTTTTCAGTCTCGCTTCCAGCGCTTCTTTTTCCGCCTCATAGCCGGGCTTGCCGAGAAGAGCGAACATGTTCTTCTTGTAGCTTTCCACGCCAGGCTGGTCAAACGGGTTCACGCCGAGCAGATAACCGGAAATTGCACATGCTTTTTCAAAGAAATAAATGAGATAGCCCAAGGACTCCTCGGAGAAGTCCGGCGCGTGCAGCACTACGTTGGGCACGCCGCCGTCGGTATGCGCCAGCACAGTTCCCTCAAAGGCTTTTTCATTTATGTACGCCATGCTCTTGCCTTCCAGGAAATTGAGGCCGTCCACGTTTTCCGGATCGTTGCCGATGTAAATTTCCTGTTTGGCTTTATCGAACAGGACAACCGTTTCAAACAGGGAACGGCGGCCCTCCTGAATGTACTGTCCCATGGAATGCAGGTCGGTAGAGAACACGACGGACGCCGGGAAGAGACCTTTATTATTCTTGCCTTCGCTCTCGCCGTAAAGCTGCTTCCACCACTCGCACATCATCGTGTAGCAGGGCTCGTAGCTGACCAGGATTTCAATTTCCTTACCCTTGCGGTACATCATATTGCGAAGCGCCGCATATTCGTAGCACGGATTGGTATACACATCCGGGTTGTTATATTCCTGCTGGGCTTTTGCCGCGCCGGCCATCAACGCATCAATGTCCGCGCCGCAGACCGCGATGGGCAGAAGGCCGACCGCCGTGAGGACGGAATAACGGCCGCCGACATCGTCCGGAACCACAAAGCTCTCATAGCCTTCCTTGGTTGCCAGCTGCTTGAGGGTGCCGCGCGCCTTATCGGTTGTACAATAGATACGCTTTTTGGCTTCTTCTCTGCCATATCTTTTTTCCAGATACTCACGGAAGACGCGGAACGCAATGGCAGGCTCCGTCGTCGTACCGGACTTGGAAATCATATTGATGGACACATCTTTGCCTTCGCACAGCGCGAGCAGTTCGCTCAGAGCGGAAGAACTGATGCTGTTGCCTGTAAAGTAAATTTCAGGCGTGTCCTTTTTCATCGCATTATAATTCGGGGACTTCAGGAATTCAATCGCCGCGCACGCGCCAAGGTAAGAACCGCCGATGCCAATGACAATAAACACCTGCGTATCGGACTTGATCTTCTCCGCCGCCGCCTTAATGCGGGCAAACTCTTCTTTATCATAGTTGGTGGGCAGGTCCACCCAGCCGATAAAATCATTGCCGAGGCCCGTGCCGGAATGAAGCATTTCGTGAGCCAGCTTCACCTGCGGCGCAAGCGCCTTATATTCATTCTCATTGATAAACCCGGATAGATGTTGTGTATCAATCCTAATTGACATATGAAATCCTCCTAAATGTTGCAAATATGGGTCTGTTGTTATTTTACAATAGATTGCCCCTATTTGCAAGGGAAGTCACAACTTTTATAATTAAAATTATTTGGAAGGTTGCGCTCTTGTGCAAATTGTGTATTTCTTTTTGAGAGTAGTCGAAAAAGAACCGCGCGCCTGTCAAAACGGACGCGCGGACCTGATTGGACGTTCTCTCTACATCGATACAAAATTACGGAACAGAAGCTGGAACACCGCTGAGAAAGTGATCTCCGGAACAGAGGTTTTGGCAAGAATGTTGTACTCCTTCAGCGTCTCATCCCCCAAAGTGCAGGTGATTTTTCCCAGCACCTGCCCTTCCTCCACCGGTGCGGTCAGATTTTCTCCCATGGAGACCTGATACTGGATTTCCTTTTCCCTGCCCTTTGGAACCAGCAGGACGCCGTCCGCTGTGACGGTGGCTTCCACCTCGTCCACCATACCGTTCAGTACCGGAACCGGCGCAAGGGCATCCTGCGGCACCTCTGGCGCGGCAACCGCCCAGTTTGCAAAACCGTAATCCAGGAGGGTTGCCGCGGACGCAAAGCGATCTTTTGTATTCGCCGCACCCAAAACAACGGCAATCAGCTGCACACCGTCCCGTTCCGCGGTGGCGCTGATGCAGCTTCCCGCCTTTCCGGTTGTGCCTGTTTTCAGGCCGGTAATCCCCTTGTAGGTTTTAATCAGCTTATTGGTATTAACCAGTTGTGTCTGTCCGCCGCGCACATAATCGATCCAGATCATCGTATAATCAAAAATTTTCTTATGCTTCATCAGCTCACGCGACATGAGGGCAACATCGTTCGCGGAGGTCAGGTGGCCGTCTTCGTCGAGCCCGTTGCAGTTCAGGAACGTGGTGTCCGCCATACCGAGCTGCTGTGCCTTCTCGTTCATCTGCCGCAAAAATTCATCCTCGCTGCCGGCCACAAACTCCGCCAGTGCAACGGCTGCGTCGTTGGCGCTGGCCACCACCGTGGCCTTCAGCATATCGTCCACCGTCATGGTCTCGCCTTCTTTGAGCCAGATGTCCGATCCGCCCATGGAAGAGGCATGTGCGCTGGCGGAAACCGTATCCGTCAGGGAGATTTTCCCGGAGTCCAGCGCCTCCATCACCAGCAGCAGCGTCATGACCTTCGTAATTGACGCGCACGGCCGCTTTTCGTGCGAATTCTTTTCATATAGAACCTTTCCCGTCTGCGCTTCCATCAAAATCGCGGCGGGTGCTTTGACTTCCTCTTCCGACAGCGCAGCCGCCGTTCGCGTAGGCACAGTCAGCCCCACCAGCAAAGCGGCCAGCAGCCCCGCTGTGATCCTTTTGAACTTCATATCCGACACCTCCTAGTTCTGGTTCCAGCCCAGGGCCAACCGCCCGAACGCGGCAGGCGTTTTGGCCCTGCTCTGGCATTCCACTAATTCTTATGCCGGATCGTCCCTCATTATGGCAAATACACAAAACATTCTTGTCTTAATATGCTGTGTCAGTGGCAGCAAAATGAAAAGCAGCTTATCTCATTTTCTATGAGGCAAGCTGCTTTTCAAAAAAGTCCTATTTATGATATTTTCCATGGTTTAAAATCTGAAACGCCCGATAGGTCTGCTCACAGAGCATCACGCGCGCCAGCTGGTGCGGAAAAGTCATCGGCGATATCGAGAGGCGCAGCGCCGCCGCCCGCTTGACCGCATCACTCAGCCCAAAAGAGCTTCCGATGGCATAGCAGAGCGTGCTTGCACCGCTGACCGCGAGCGCGCCGATCTTTTCCGCCAGCTGTTCGGAGGACGCCGGCTTCCCCTCAATGCAAAGGGCGAACAATGGCGCTCCGTTTGCAGCAGCAAGGATTTTTTCCCCTTCGGCCCGCAGCGCCGCTTCGATCTGCGATGCGGAGGGATTGTCCGGCAAGCGGCTCTCCGGCAGTTCTAAAATTGTAAAACGGCAAAAAGCGGAAAGCCGCTTCGCATACTCCGCACAAGCTTCCCGCCAATAGGATTCCTTTAACTTTCCCACACAAATCAGGTTGACTGTAAACATGATCGCTCCTAAAACAAAACGGACTGCCCCGTGCAATTTTCACGCGGCGCTACACAGAGCTTGTAATCTATTTTTTCCTTCATACCCGCCAGGGACAGGGAGCACACCGACGTCTGATAGGCCAGCTCCGGCGTGTTGTTTTCCGCGCTTAAATGCGCCAATACAAAACGCGTGGTCCCCATCTCGACCATGCGGCACAGCTCGTCTGCACATGCGACGTTGCTGAGATGCCCTATCTGCGACAAAATACGCTTTTTCAGCGGATACGGATACGGGCCGTTTTGCAGCATACGGACATCGTGGTTTGACTCTATCGCGATCAGGTCCGCCCCGCAGAGCGCGCCGCGCACTGTATCCGTCATGTACCCCAGGTCCGTCGATACCGCCGCGCTGCGCCCGTCCGCGGTAAACACGCGGTATCCCACGCTTTCCGCACAGTCGTGCGGGGTGCGGAATGACTGAATATACATCCCGGCGCACTCTACTCCGTCCAGCGTGATCTCCTGGACCGGGAAGTCCCCCTCCAGGCAGCCCATCTGCAACAGCGCCTGCAAAGTTCCACGGGAAGCATATACTGGGATATGATACCGGTTTGCCAGCACGCGGAGGCCCTTCACATGGTCCGAATGTTCATGCGTAACAAAAATTGCCTTGACCGCCTCCGGCTCTGTCCCGCACGTCCGCAGCATATTTACAAGCTGTTTGGCGGAACGTCCCGCATCGATTAAAACACCCTCTGCGGATGAACCTATGTAATATGCGTTGCCGCTGCTGCCGCTGAAAAGCGGCGTAAATCTTGCCAAAAGACCCGTCCCTTTCTCCTATGCGGGCAGTCCGAAAGGGACTGCCTAAAAAACAAGAGAATGGATGTATACCCATTCTCTATTGCCCACTGGTTTTCTTAAATCGCCCGTGCAATCACCGGTTCCGATACGTGGATGCGCTGAATATCCGCACCCAGACTGCTGAGCTTTTCTTCCACATTTTCGTAACCGCGTTCAATGTGCTGAATATCCTCCACCTGAGAAGTTCCCTCCGCACAGAGAGCGGCAATCAGCATCGCAGCACCCGCACGCAGATCCGTCGCCTTGACCGGCGCGGCGGACAGATGCTCCACCCCTTCGATGACCGCCAGACGGCCGTCCACAGAAATCTGCGCGCCCATCCGCTTCAGCTCCTCCACATAACGGAACCGGTTGTCCCAAACGCTTTCGTTGATGATGCTGGTCCCGTTTGCAATGGCGAGCAGCACCGCAATCTGGGGCTGCATATCCGTCGGGAATCCGGGGTGCGGCATTGTTTTGATATTGCATTTATTCAGGCGCGCGTCTCTGCGCACCCGGATGGAGTCGTCATATTCCTCTACCTCCACGCCCATCTCCTCCAGCTTTGCGGTAATGGACTCCAGATGCTTTGGAATGACGTTTTTAACCAGCACATCTCCGCCCGTTGCGGCGGCGGCGACCATATAGGTGCCTGCTTCAATCTGGTCGGGAATAATCGAATAAGTCGTGCCGTTCAGATGGTCTACCCCATAAATTTTGATAACGTCCGTACCGGCGCCGCGAATGTCGGCGCCCATGGAGTTCAGGAAGTTTGCAAGATCCACGATATGCGGCTCCTTTGCCGCATTTTCAATCACTGTCAGCCCCTGCGCGCGAACTGCCGCCAGAACAATGTTGACCGTCGCGCCTACGGAAACGACGTCCAGATAGATATGGCTGCCTTTGAGCTGCTCTGCGCTGACATCGACCATACCGCCGTCCAACTTGTAATTTGCGCCGAGCGCGCCAAAGCCCTTCAGATGCTGATCAATCGGCCGCACGCCGAAGTCGCAGCCGCCCGGCATCGTGACCACGGCATGGGAAAAGCGGCCCAAAAGCGCGCCAAGCAAATAATAGGAGCCACGGATATGCTTTGCCAGCTCATAAGAAGCGACGCAGGTATGAATTTTGCGCGGATCAATCTCAATGGTCGATTTATCAATGGTGCGCACCTGCGCACCCATGTCATACAAAATACGTGTAATGGAAGTCACATCGGTAATATTCGGTATATTTTCAATACGGCATACGCCGTCCGATAAAATCGCTGCGGGAATAATTGCAATTGCGGCATTCTTTGCACCGCTGATCGTTACCTCGCCGGTAAGCCGGTTGCCACCATTAATCACAAATTTGTCCAATGCGGCACGCTCCAATCTCAAAATTCACATAATCCTACCCAGATGTCAGGGAATTGGACCCAAATAAAAAGCCTGCGCTTCTTTCCGTTTTAAAAATGAAAGTATCACTATCTTTTGCAGAAACCGCAAAATTAGTGATGTCGCAGACTGTTAATATTTACAAAATGATTCAGTTATATTCTTCAAAAATCACGAAACATTTGCCTAATATGAGCATCGTTTACTCCTAACGATAATAATACACCTGCCGCTAAAAGTCAAGCAAAGCCAGACAATCTGGAAAACTTTGTGAATGTAAATAAAAATAATTGAATTGCAAAAGACCCCTTGTATGTAAATCTGTGCACAGGGATGAACTTTACATAATTTGCCTTTTCTTTGCGGCATATTGCGCCAGCCATGGAAAAAGAGCGCCCTGCAAATTCAAACGTGCAGAGCGCTCTTTTTTCGTTTATCTCACATAATTAAGCGGATTTTGGCGGCTTCCATTTCGGTACACTTCAAAATGACAGTGCGGTCCGGTAGAATTGCCCGTGCTTCCAACCAGCGCGATGGCCTGCCCTTTGGCAACCTTTTGCCCCGGCTTCACCAGAAGCTTACTGCAATGCCCGTACAGCGTCTGCAGACCGTTTCCATGATTGATCTGCACCCGCAGGCCGTAACTGCCCGAACTCCCGGCCGCCGTGACGGTTCCGCCGTCGGCTGCCACGATGGTTTTGCCGTACGCGCCGCTGCCGGAAATGTCGATGCCGCTGTGGAAACTGCCCCAACGGTACTCGTAATACGTGGTAATCGTGTGCAAGGATGGGACCGGCCACATCATGGTTCCTGTACTATAGCCAGGTTCAGCGGATTTGGGCCGCTTTTTCGTTCCGGTTACCACCACTTTATCCACCGGGTCCTGCAACGTCTGCTTGCTGATATTCTCCCTGCGCACCTCGCTGCCGTTTCGATACGTCACTTTATCTACGCACTGCTGCTGCCCATTGACGCCTTCCGTCAACACCTTGGAATAATCGGTATACTGCGAATCGTCCTTTTGGGTAATCGTCTTGTAGGGAAGCGCCACTTCATAGGTCTCCGTCTTGGTCAGCTCCACGCTGAGCCTGGGAACCGCGACCTCAATGTTAATCAGGTCGCCTTCATGCATCACGTCGCCAATCTGCCCATCGTTGACGCTGTTCAGCTGTGCGATCGTGAGGTTGTGCGCCTGCGCGATCGAGGTTGCGGTATCCCCTGCTTTGACAGTATAGATGACCGCATCCTTCTCGGTGCCCGTCAGCAGTTCCCGCATCTGGTCACTGGTCATCACACTGTTGGTCGGGAACAGGCCGCTGACCGTCTCCACGTTTTGTGCAAAAGAAGCGTCCGCCGCGGTATCTCCGCCGCGCGCATCGTTTAGAATATTCTGTAAGATGTAGCGCAGGTCTGCACTGCTCTTCACCGCGCCGATCAGCTCGCCGTCCACATACAGGCCGCTGGCTTCTTCAATGATGCCGTCGGACTGCTTGATAATCATATCGCAGACGGCGCTTGCGGCGGCATAACGGCTTTCATCCACAACGGAGAGCTTGAAAGCCGGCGTGATCTCCACTGTGGCCTCTTCTCCTTTAGCGTCATGGATCATCCGCTGATTGACCATCTCTGTCGCCTGCTCAAACACGGATTCGCTTTGAATGGTCGCGATTTCCTGTCCGTCGTAGGTTAATACCAGGCCGTAATTCAGATTGTTCCAATACTGTACGGTAAAAACCAGCAGCGCCAGCGCCCCCAACGGCGCCAGCACGTTCAGCAGACCGCACAGGAACCCTTTATGCCGCACAAAGCTTTTGCCTGTAATCTTCAGGGACTCTACCATGGCCTGTCCCATCCCCTGACGCTTCGCCTGTTTTAAACGGCGTCCGGCGATCAAAAAACCTTCTTTAATGGAACGGAATTCATTTTTCAAACGATGGACCTGTCTGCCGATCGTCCGTGCGTAAATCCGCTTTAAAATCGTAATAAGCGGCAGAAAAAAGCGGTGGAGCCTTTTGTGGACTCGCTTGATAATACGAACCGTTTGTATCCCCACAATGTATAAAAAGCGGCAGAAGTACGCGAAAAAGCAGCGCACTCGCTTGCTGTTGATCCATCGGCTTTTTATTTCTGCCTGCGCGGAAGGTTCAACAGACGACGCCTGTTTTTCCTTTTTTAGGAGCTGCATCACTCTATTCCCTTTCCTTGTTCATAAATTGGTTACAACTTTGTAATGTTGATACCTTATAATACAACAAAAGTTACAAACTTGCAACCCTTTTCAGAAATTCGCAGAGAATTACAAAATTTTTCAATTTTTTTTAGAATACCGCTTGACAATCTGTTTTTGTATATGCTATACTAGCCAAGCAGTCGGGCGAGAGCCCAAATGCAAGAGCAAAACCAAATATGCAGGTATGGCGGAATTGGCAGACGCGCATGGTTCAGGTCCATGTGAAAGCAATTTCATGGAGGTTCAAGTCCTCTTACCTGCACCACAAAATCCGAACCGATTGGTTCGGATTTTTTCTTTTCTCCAAACAAATACGAAACGAAAAAATATTATAATTTCCTGCGTTTTGCCTTGCCTAGTTTGGCTGTCGGTATGCTTTTCTTTACGTTTATACGTTTCGATAAATGATAGGCAGTAAAAACATTACTGGAAACACCTGCCTTTGCCGCTTCTTTTTGGCAATAAAACCATCTGAACATATCCTCTGCAAAATTGGGTATTTTATGATAGAACCCCATGACCTTGAGGAGGATGACTATGTGCGGACGGTATACACTATTGGAGGACGATCGAAACCAAAACATTCGGGAAATTCTGGAACAGATTGAGCGGAAACACGGCAGGGACTGTATTAAGACGGGGGAGATCTTTCCCACTGCTGCCGCTCCGATTCTGGTGGACGGCGAAAACGGGATCCAGCCGGATATGGCTAAATGGGGATTCCCTCACTTCGCGAGTGGCAGTGTCGTGGCCAACGCGCCTGTGGAAACAGCCGAAAAAAAGTGGATATTTCACAATAGCCTTTACACGCGGCGCTGCCTGATTCCCTGCACCGGCTTTCGCAAATGGGGGCCTGAATCCTCCAGACAGCGCTATACCAATCCCGACCATACCCCCGTTTATATTGCCGGTATGTACAACGATTACGATCAGGAACGGCATTGTGTAGTCCTTACCGCACCAACAGGAGACCATACCGGAAAGCGGGAAGAACGCCTTCCCGTCGTGATCCCCGCCGAACGGGCGGATGAATGGCTCTCCGATACCGTTTCCGCGTTTTCCATGCTGCGCAGTGAGCCGTCCGCATTGGAAAAAACAGACGAAACATAAAAACAGGAATCAAACGAAAACGCGTCGTTTGATTCCTGTTTTTATTGAAGCGCTTTACGGCGGCGACACCGTTACCCTGTCCTTAATTTGTTCAAACAGCTTCTCCCCTATACCATCTACCTCCATCAATTCTTCCACACTGTAAAAGCCGCCGTATTCCTCGCGATAATCCACGATCCGCTGGGCGAGAACGGGACCGATTCCATTCAGCGTGTCGAGCGCGGCCGCCGTCGCCGAATTTAAATCGATTTTCTCAACAGGCTTCTGTGGGACATACGATTCCGTGCCATTGCTGCCGGGCATTTCATCGGTCCACACCTCAGTTTGCAAAGGGATATCCGGTACATAAAAGGCATTGTAGCCGATGATCAGCGCACAGAGAAACGCCGCGATTCCAATCAGGATCCGCACCTGCTTCTTTTCCTCTTCCAACCGCTTCCACCGCCCTATCTTCTTACGAATGCCTGTACTCAATCTCCTCGATCAAATCCGCCACCGCTCCCTGGAAGCAATGCCCTACCACCAGGTCGGCCCGCCGCTTCATGTCCTCCGGCGCATTCTCCGGAACAGCCGACACACCCGCGGCCTCCAGAAGCTCCGTATCGTTGTAGTAGTCTCCAATCGCATAGACCTGTTTTAAATCATAGCCGGCCGTCTGCACAATCTTTCGCAGGGCGTTTCCCTTGCTGGCCTGCGCGGGAAGCATTTCCAGATAATTTTCAGAAGATGAAACAAACCGCACATCCTCATGTGAAAAAGTTCTGGCAAAGGCCTCCATTTCATCCTTTCTGTCCGGATCGTCTGCAAACAGCGCTTTATACCAGGGTTCGTCTGCATCGATCGGCGGGCCCTCACTCCACGATACACTCTCATGGTTTAAATGCTCCGTCACATATGCGTTGTTGCGCAGGATATGAATAGTCTTAACGCAAAAATATTCAATTCCCGCCGTTGGGAACCGGTCGTAAAACTTTTGGATATAAGCGGCCGCTGTGTGCTGGTCCAAACGGCAGTCCCACACAATCGTTTGTCTTTGATAATCATACAGAATCGTTCCATTTAGACAGATACACAGCCCCTTGGGATGGATTGTCTCCGCGTATCTTCCGCCGGATAGAATTGACCGTCCAGTTGCAATGGCAAAACTGCCCCCTGCCTTCTGAAAGCGCTCAATCGCCCGGAGGTTTCGTTCCGGCACTGTAAAATTTTCACCGATCAGCGTGCCGTCCAAATCGCTGACCAACAGGACTCCACTTAAATCCATCTACACACCTCCCGCGGACAGTTTGTTTAAAAACGCGGTAAAATAGTCCGGCAGTTTGCTGGTGATCTCCAGATACGCCTCCGTGCGCGGATGAATAAAGCCGATGGTGCGCGCATGCAAACACTGCCCGTCCAGATTTGGGACCGGCTTCTTCGGGCCGTAGACGGGGTCTCCTGCCACCGGATGACCGATATATGCCATATGCACGCGGATTTGGTGCGTACGCCCGGTCTCCAGCTTCAACCGCACATGGGTAAAGCCTGCATACCTCGCCAGCACCTCGTAATGCGTAACGGCGTTGCGCGCGTGCTGGTCCGTCACCGCCATGCGCTTCCGGTCCGTCGGATGCCTGCCGATCGGCGCATCCACCGTCCCGCTGTCCACCTTTAAATTGCCGTGGACCACCGCTTCATAAACGCGCGTAAAGCTGTGCACTTTAATTTGTTCTGCCAGCTTTTGATGGGAAAAGTCGTTCTTTGCGACAATCAGCAAGCCGCTGGTATCCTTGTCTATCCGGTGGACAATCCCGGGACGAATGACGCCGTTGATGCCTGACAGGGAATCTCCGCAGTGCGCCAGCAGCGCATTGACCAGCGTATGGCTGTAATGGCCCGCCGCCGGATGCACCACCATTCCCTTCGGCTTATCGACCACCAACAGATCGCCGTCTTCATAGCAAATATCCAGCGGAATATGTTCCGGCCGCACGTCCAGCGCGACGGGTTCCGGCAGCGTTACAAAAAAGATATCCCCAACACGCAGCCTGTAGTTCTTTGCGACCGGTTTTTCGCCGCAACGGATCATCCCCTGCTCTGTCAGCTTCTCCACTGCAGAACGGGTACAGTCTTCCAGCCTTTCCGCCAGAAATTTATCCATACGCATTCCCACATCGTCTGGCGCCGCCGCAATTTCAACTATTTCCGCCAAATCAACGCCCTCCGGAGGACGGATCCTTCGCAGTCAGCCTTTTCCCCTCTTTCTGATCGGAGAAAAACAGGATGTACAGCATCAAAAGAACCGTTCCCACTGTCACACAGCAATCGGCAAAATTAAAAATAGGAGGAAAGAAGGAAACATGGATGTAATCGATCACATACCCATAGAGCAGCCGGTCGATCAGGTTTCCAATCCCGCCGCCGATGATCAGAATGGAGGACGTCAATGAAAGCCAGTTGTGCTTTTTATAGACAAAAAGCCCCGCGATCAACAAAAGGGTAATTAACCCGGTCACAATAATAAAAAACCAACGCTGATCCGGAAGCATGCCGAATGCCGCTCCCCTGTTTTCCAAGTAGGTAAAGTCCAAAAACCCCGGAATGGCCGTAACCGAGCCCACCGGCTGCAGCTGTGTTGTGACAAGCCACTTGATCCACTGATCCGCAGCGACGGCCACGGCGGCTAAAAGCAAAGATATCACCACTGTCATAAAATTCTCCTTTGCGCGTCTCCGCGCATAGCTTCTTCGTATGGAAAAAGAGCGAACTTACGCCCGCCCTTTCTTTTATCGTTTCTAAATTTTTACTGAACGCCGCCCGGCTCAGTCTAAAACGTCCGTGTCACCGCCGTGGGCAAACGGATCCAAATTCGCGGAGGTTTGCTCCTCGTCAAAATTCGCGATCGTCACATGAAAATCGTCCGGAAAACCGGACTCCTCCGTCTGCGGCGCGACTGCCTGCGGCTCCTTGGTCAGCTTGATTTCCGGCGGACGCTCATTCGGAATGGCATCGATCAGGGTCAGATGCTGCTTATAGGTTTCCAACAGCTGCGCGCGGAACGCGGCGGTTTCCCTTTTGAGAAGGTCCAGCTCCTGCTTCTGTGCAAGGACATTTTCATCCGCACCGGCTATGATGCGTTCCGCCTTTAAGGTGGCATCCTTGATAATAATCTCCGCTTTATGGCGCGCTTCCCGAACCGAAGCGTCTCCCAGCTTCTGCGCGCTGACAAGGGCGTTTTTAATCTCGTTTTCTTCCTGACGGTAGTCTTCTATTTTGCCCGCCAAAACCTCCAGCTTCTTCTGAAGCTGGTCATATTCTTCCTTCTGCTTCTCCATCTCTTCCTTTTGCTCGATGTTTTTACGAATCATTTCGTCGTAGGATTCCTTCACCTTATCGACAAAAACATCCACATCGTCGGGATGGTAACCAGAAAATTTTGTTTTTCTAAAAGTGACATTGATAATGTCATTCAGCGTAAGCATAAAAGAAGCCTCCCATTATATATATTTCCTGCCTGCAACGCTCAGCCGCCCCTTCTTTGTCATGGGACCGAGACGGTCCAGAACGTACCGCCCTTTGCCGCGGACCGAAAGCTTATCCCCCTCCGCCACCTGTGCCGAGGCGGAGGACTGCACCTCATGGTTCAGCATAACCAGACCGGCGCGGACCAAATCCGCAGCCTTCTCCCGGCTGAGCCCTAAAGCCAGCGCGGCGATACAATCCAGCCGTGCGGACGCCACCACACCGGAAAACGGAGAAAATGCATGGGGCTCCGGATATGGCAACGACGCCCCGGGTGAAATTCTCACGCCGACGCGCCCGATCTTATCAACCTGCTGTGTCAAAAAGGGAGCGATTTCCTCCCGCACAAACAGGACGGAGCGCCCCGGCTCCACCAGAATGTCTCCAACCGTTTCCCGCACAATCCCTTTTGACAACAGCGCGCCCAGAAAGTCGCGGTGCGTCAGGGTATCGCAGGTACGGTAGGAAAATGTCAGCGTCTCCATCGGAAACAGCTCCGCGGCGGGTTCCATGTAGTCGGGAAACGCGCCAAACAGGACGCGTTCCGCCTCGTCGTTTCCGCCCCAGAGCATATAGTTTGTAAAACCGGCCCGGCGCATTTGCCGCTCTGCCAACGCCGCCTGCCGTTCATCCAGAAAACCGATAAAATGCGGCCTGCCATTCGAGGCAAAGCGGCAGGCATCCTCCAGCTTTGCCTCCAGCACCGCGTCCTCTGTTCCGGCGCGCTTTTCCATTAGAAGTACACGCCGTTGCTTTCCAGCTCGTCGAGCACGTCGTCCCCTGTCAGATCCACATTGTACGGCGTGATGATAAAGGTGCTGGTCGCGACGCGCTTAATCTTGCCGCCGTTGGCATACGCCACGCCGCTGAGAAAATCGATGATCCTGCGGGATACGTTCTTCTCGGTGTTTTCCAGATTCAAAACCACGGTGTGCATTTTCAAAAGCTCGTCCGCCACCGCGCGGGTCTCCTCGCCAAAGCGCTCCGGCTTGAACAAAACCACCTGCAGCTGGGCGGTTGCATGAATGTTGACTACCTTGTTGTTGGAAGAACTGGACGGCGCGCGCTTAATGGTATCGCGCACTTCGCGCTCCCGCGGCTCTTCCCGTTCCGGCGGTGCGCTGTCCTGCGCGGAATCCTCGTAATCATAGTCGTAATCGTACTCATCGTCCGGGGGATTCCACATATTCTTGAATTTCTGTACCAGTCCTGCCATAAAGTTAGCCTCCTATAAATTCTCCCGGTCTCCATACGGCGGCCGATTTTTTAGTAAACAAATCAATACTGCCTTGCCCCAAACAGGGCAGATCCGACGCGTACCATATTCGCGCCTCGCAAAATTGCCTGCGCATAATCGGCAGACATCCCCATGGACAAATAGTCCATGGTAACATTATCTATTTTTTTGGCTTTCATGTCAATAAAATAATCGGACATCTTTGAAAAATAGCGGTCCATTTCCATGGAATTGGCGTCCGCCGGTGGAATTGCCATCAATCCACGCACTTGAATACCAGGAAACACGGCAATTTCTTCCATAAGTTCCGGCAGTTTCTCCGGCATCACACCGGACTTATTAGCCTCTTTTCCAATATTTACCTCAATCAAAACCTGTATATTCGATTTGTTCTGCATACAAAGGCGGGAAATCTCTTTTGCCAGTTTCATGCTGTCCACAGACTGAATCATACTGACTTTGCCAATTAAATATTTTACTTTGTTGGTCTGCAAATGACCGATAAACTGCACATCCGTCTGCTCCTTGCGCAGAGAATCATATTTATCGCACAACTCCTGCACACGGTTTTCCCCAATGTGATCCAAACCGATTTCGATCCCGTGATTGATGACCTCCACCGGCACGGTTTTGGTCGCGGCCAGCAGGGTAATTTCCTCCGGCTTTCTGCCGGACCGGACCGCGGCCTCCGCGATTTTCTCCCGAATCCGTTTCAGGTTTTCCTCCAGGTCCAGAAACCGGCGTTCCAGATCATTTGACGACTTTTCCATCATATAAATCCGTCCCTTCCACGACGATCTCGTCATAAAGATGCACCGTTTGATCGGTGAACAGGCCCTCCATCGGGTCCTGAGGCGCTTCCTGCCCCTCATACTGCACAAACGGCTTTCTGGCCATATCCTTTTCTTCGTCCTCCGTCAGCGACTTGCAGATGACATAGCTGTTCGTACTGTACAGCGGAATAATCTGCCGGAACTCCAGCTCGCTGCCATGCATGACATACACACCCTTAACTTCTCTGGTGACGACGCCGTTGTCGTTGCCATCCTTGTCCTTGGTCTTTTTGGTAATCGTCTCAAAGTGAATGGCCTTCTGGCTGACGCGCAGGCCGCTGTACTCTTCGATCTGAATCTGCACGGTCTCATTGCGCAGCTGCGCCAGGGATGCGTCCATATTATTACAGCGCATGATGATCGCCGCATCGGATTCCTTGTCCTTCTGGTTTACCTTGACCACTTCCGCGGGAACCGGCGCGGCCGCCGCAAACGGGAAGGACAGCGTCACCAGCTTGCTTTCATAGCGGGTCTGGTTGGCTTTCTCCTGGAATTTCAACGCGGTATTCGCATCGACCACGCACACAAAATACCAGTTGAATTCCCCGCAGATTTTCCCCACTGCATTGGAGGGAGCAGGTTGCAGCGCGGCCTTTTCCCGCACCTCCTCCGGTGTAATCTGCTTGATGTTCTGATAGTCAAAAACGCCTTCAAAGCCGTCCAGACGGCTGATAAAATATCCGGATGCAGGCGAGGCAATCGTGCCTGTCTGTGCGCCGTGAGAAGCCGCCAACGCATTCCGCTGCGCCTGCAGGGAACTGATGCGGGCGTTAAAATCCGTCACTTTTTCTGTGACGATCTGTTTTTCATTGAGCAAATACAAAAACTGTTCCCGGCTATCTGAAAGCTCGCTGAAGCCGTTTTTGCGCGAACCGATCAGCAGGTCTGTGAACTGCTGGTTAATCTGCTTGTTCAGAGAGTCCGGGTTAGCCGCGTATGTATCGCCGGGCGAATTCAGCTTTTGCAGCTTGGCAATCTCATTGTCCAGATCCTCCAGCTGCCGCTGCGCCGCTGCATCGGCGTCGTTGGCGTAAGTAACGGCGACTGTGCCGCCTTTGAATACCCGGCCTCCGTCCTCCACCACGTAGGTGATTACCCCGTTGACCGGCTGCTCAATCAGGCTTTCGTCGCGCACTGCGATGCCGCTGGTCTGGATCGTATCCGATTCCATTTTGCTGTAGACGGTTTCCGTCCGCACAGAGCTGTAATTGGCATTGTAGATTTGGTAGCCTATATAGAGAAACAACAAAAAAGCGACAAACAGGGAAAGCAGCCGCTTCAGCATGGGACTGTTCACAGGACGCCTCCTTTCAACGGATGTTTTCCAGCCACGCGTGTAAAACCCGCGCGGCCTCGTCGGCGACGGATGAAAAATCCGGATGCTCGTCCGCCAGAATCCAATGGATCTCCTCATCGCGCCGGAACCAGGTGCGCTGCCGTTTGGCATAGCGGCGGGTTTCCTGCTTAATGGAATTCACCGCTTCCTCCAACGTACCATTTCCGGCAAAACAGGGAAGGAATTCCTTGTAACCAATCGCCTGCGCTGCGGTTTGTGGACTCTGCGCAAGGACCTCGCGCGCCTCCTGCTCCAGGCCCAACGCAAGCATCTCATCCACCCGGGCATTGATGCGGTCGTAGAGAACCTGCCGGTCTGCAAAGTCCAGCCCGATGATACAGGCATTGTACGGGGAAGTAAAGCGGCGGGACGCTTCCAACTGCTGCGTCATGGTTCTCCCCGTCGTGTGATAGATTTCCAGAGAGCGAATCACGCGCCCGACGTTATTGGGATGGATGCGCGATGCGGACGCCGCGTCGATCCGGCGCAGCTCGTCCCAAAGGGCCTGCGCGCCCTCACGTTCCGCACGGGCCGCCATCTGTGCACGGAACGCGTCGTCGCGCTCCTCCTCGGTAAACTGGATATTCTGCAGAAACGAGCGCACGTACAGGCCTGTCCCGCCAGCCAGAATCGGCAGCTTGCCCCGTCCGTAAATGTCCCGGACGCATTTCGCGGCCAGCTCCACATATTCCGCCACGCTAAAGGGTTCCTCCGGATCGGCAAAATCGATCAGATGGTGCGGCACGCCGCGCATCTCTTTTTCTGTCGGCTTTGCGGTTCCAATCGCCATCCCTTTATAAATCTGCATGGAATCCGCAGAGACGATCTCTCCGTCAAACCGCAGCGCGAGCTCCACCGCCAACCGGCTTTTGCCGGACGCCGTGGGACCGACCACCGCCGCAACGGGAATGTTCTGCTGTTTCGGTAACGTCTGAATCGACATCATTTCTATTATAACCTCAATCGCTGCATATTCTGTCAGATACGGCCGAACTGCTTTTCCAAATCGCGCTTTTTCAGCACAATGGACACCGGACGCCCGTGCGGGCAGTAGCGTATATTGGGATTCTGTTCCAAGCGCTCTGCCAATGCGAGAAGCTCCTCCGGGCGGCTTTCGTCCCCGGCTTTCACCGCCGCGCGGCACGCCACATTGTGATACAGCCAGTCGAGCTTTTCTGTGGTCAGGTCGTTTTTGGACGACTGCAGGTAGCCGGCAATTTCCATCACCGCGTCAGCCACATCTTCGCCGCCCAAAATCAGCGGCGCGCTGCGCACCAGAACGGTGCCTTCTCCAAAGTCTTCCAGCTCAAAGCCGGCCTTTTCGTAGAGATCCATCGCATTCAGCACCGCCGCGTATTCGTTCTTTTCCAGTGTCACCGGGATGGGCTGCAACAGCAGCTGCGGCAGGGCCTGTTCGCCGTTCGCCTTCAACTCTTCATAGAGCATGCGCTCATGCGCCGCATGCTTGTCGATCACAACCAGCTCGTCTCCCCGTTCCAACAGGATGTACGTGCCAAACGCTTCGCCTGCCAGCCTGGCAGGCGGCTTTTCCGGTACAATCGGTGTTGGAGCTGCCTCAGCCTCTGATTTTCTCTCCAAAGCCGCAGGCGGCGTTTCCATCGCCGCGTCAGCTCCTGCGGATTTGTCCTGTGCCGGCGGCTGTTCTC
This sequence comes from Clostridium sp. D33t1_170424_F3, assembly GCF_015667585.1. Taxonomy (GTDB): domain Bacteria; phylum Bacillota; class Clostridia; order Oscillospirales; family Acutalibacteraceae; genus Anaeromassilibacillus. The sequence goes on from NZ_JADPEG010000001.1 coordinate 272,469, forward strand.
CCTCCTCCGGCCCGGATACCTCCGCCTTCCGGATGTCAGCGCCAAAGCTGTGGGTCAGGCCAGACGGAACACCGCTGTCCCGCACTGTCCAATCTGTCTGAACAGGCGCCGGCCGGAAGCGTTCCGCCTCCACCGTCGGAATCTTTCGTTCCGGTTGCATGGGTTCCACCTGACTGATGGAAACGGTTTCCCGTTTCTGCGGGGTTAAGACGGTCTGCGCTTCCGTTTTAGTCTGCGGAAACGGCGCAATCGGAGCCGAAGCGTGCAATTTCATCACACTGGGGGAATCCCACTGATTCAGCGCCGTTTTGACGCCGTGATAGACCGCGTCAAAGATGGGGCGCTCGTTGATAAACCGAACCTCAATTTTCGCCGGGTGGACATTGACATCCACCGACTGGTACGGAATCTCCAGATGCAGCACGCACGCGGGCATTTTGCCAACCATCAGAGAACCCTTGAACGCCTCTTCCAGTGCCGCCATCGCGGTGCGGCTTTTGACATACCGCCCGTTGATAAAGAAATGCTGCATGCTGCGGTTGGGGCGCGCCGCCGCCGGCTTACTGACAAAACCGGAGACCGATACGCCGTTGTATGCGTATTCGACCGGCATCAGCCCACTTGTAAACTCCTTGCCGAACACAGCGTAGACAGCGGATTTCAGCTTGCCGTCGCCCGGGGTGTGCAGCGTTTCCTTGCCGTCTCGAATCATGCGGACGGACACCTCCGGATGAGACAGCGCCAAACGGTCCATGACGCTTGCAATGGCATTTGCCTCCGTCACGTCCTTTTTTAAAAACTTCATGCGGGCGGGCGTATTAAAAAAGATGTCCCGCACCACAAACGTCGTACCCTGCGCACAGCCGGCGTCCTCGCAGAGCTCTTCTTCGCCGCCTGCGATCACATAGCGCGTCCCGGCCAGTTCGTCCGCCGTCCGGGTCAGCAGCTCCACACGGGAAACCGCCGCGATGGACGCCAGCGCCTCACCGCGAAAACCGAGCGTCGCGATTTTTTCCAGGTCGTCCTGTCCGCGCACCTTGCTGGTCGCGTGGCGCAGAAACGCCGTGGGGACGTCCTCCCGCGCAATGCCGCAGCCGTTGTCCGTCACGCGCATAAACGTGGTGCCGCCGTTCTTAATTTCGACTGTCAAAACCGTCGCGCCCGCGTCCACTGCATTTTCCACCAGTTCCTTGATGACGGACGAGGGGCGTTCCACCACCTCTCCTGCAGCAATCAGCTCTGCGACATGCTTGTCCAAAACATGGATCTTTGCCATGCGGCACCTCCTTGTATCGTAAATTTAAGACGAATGGGCCAGACGGCTCAATTCAAACAGGGTATTCATGCACTCGATCGGCGTCAGCGTGTTGACGTCCAGCGCGCGCAACCGTTCCATCACTTCCGTTTCGTTCGGCGGGATCAGCGCCAGCTGCATATCCTCCTGCTCCAAAGCGGATTTTCTCCCGCGGCGCTTCGGCATGGAAACCTCCTGCCCGCCCTCCAGCTCCGCCAGTATCTGCTTGGCACGCACGACCACCTTGTTGGGAACGCCGGCCAGTTTTGCCACCTCAATGCCGAAGCTGTCGTCCGCACCGCCGCGCACAATGCGCCGCAGGAAGGTGATGTCGTCGCCGCGTTTTTTAACGGCGATGTTGTAATTTTTTACCCCTGCCAGCTGTTCCTCCAGGGCAGTCAGCTCGTGGTAATGCGTGGCGAACAGCGCCTTGGCCCCCAAGGTCTTTTTATCCGCCACAAACTCCAGTACCGCGCGGGCGATGCTCATGCCGTCATAGGTGGAGGTTCCGCGTCCAATCTCGTCGAGGATTAGCAGGCTTTTGTCCGTGGCGTTCCGGATGATCTCCGCCACCTCCGTCATCTCCACCATGAAGGTCGACTGCCCGGAGGCCAGGTCGTCCGACGCGCCGACGCGCGTAAAGATGCTGTCCACAATGCCCAGCTCCGCATGTGCGGCAGGCACAAAACAGCCGATCTGCGCCATCACCGCAATTAAGGCAATCTGCCGCATGTAAGTGGATTTACCCGCCATGTTGGGGCCGGTGATAATCGCCACACGGTTTTCATCCTTGTCCAGCTGCACGTCGTTTGGAACAAACGGCGCGTCCAGCAGGGCTTCTACAACCGGATGACGGCTTTCCTTCAAAATAATCTTGCCGTCCAGATTGACCACCGGGCGCGTGTAATCATTTTTGACGGAAACCTGCGCAAAGGAGAGCAGCACGTCCAGCTTTGCCACTGCCTGCGCGGTCTGCTGTACGCGGTTCAGCTGCGCGGCAACCGTTTTGCGCACCTCGTCGAAGAGCTGGTGCTCCAGCTGTACGGACCGGTCGTGCGCGCCGAGAATGCGGCCCTCCAGCTCTTTGAGCTCCGGCGTGATGAATCGCTCGCAATTGGTCAGCGTCTGTTTGCGTATGTACTCTGCCGGGGCCTGTTCTTTATAGGAATTGCTGATTTCAATATAGTAACCAAACACGCGGTTGTAGCCGACCTTCAGCTTGGGAATGCCCGTTCGCTCGCGCTCCTTGGCTTCAATCTGCGCAATAATTCCCTTGCCGTCGCTCATGTCGCCCTTCAGCAAATCCAGTTCCTCGCTGTACCCCGGGCGAATCATGCCGCCGTCGCGGATGGAGAACGGCGGGTCGTCCACGATGGCGCGGTCGATCAAATCCTGCACATCCTTCAAAGGATCGATAGCATGATGAATGCCAGACAGCAGTCCCGACTTCGCCTCCTGCAAAAGCGCCCTCAGGCCCGGCAGCTTTGCCGCTGCCGCTGAGAGGGAACGAAGCTCCCGCCCATTGGCCGAACCGTACACGATACGGGACATCAACCGTTCCAGGTCGTGAATCCCGGTGAGCTGCTCCGCCAGACTGTCCCGCAGAATGGCGTCCTCTGTCAGCTCTTCCACCGCGTTCTGTCTCCGGCCGATCTGTGCAGGGCTGAGCAGCGGCTGCTCAATCCAGGACCGGATCAACCGTTTCCCCATCGCAGTGCGCGTTTTATCCAGCACCCACAGGAGCGAGCCGCGCTTTTCCTTGTTGCGCATGGTTTCGAGCAATTCCAAATTCCGGCGTGCGTTCAGGTCCAGCCGCATAAACTGCGCCCCGCTGTAGAGCTCCACCTGCGTCATACGCTCCAGCCCGGTGCGCTGCGTCTGCTTTAAATAACGCAGCAACGCGCCAACCGCACATACTACCAGCGGACTTTCCCGCAGGTCCAGCTCTTCCAGATCACTTTTTTGAAACTGCTCCAAAACAAGCGCTGTACAGACGTCATTTTCAAAGGCGCTATTCTCCAAAAGCTCCAGGCTGGCAGACAGGCGTTCCCTGATAAAGGGCGGCAGCGCCTTGTATGCGAGCGCCGCAGGATTGATCAGAATCTCCCGCGGAGAATAGCGTGAAAGTTCATTTTTCAGCTGCTCTTCCAGCTCCGTACTGTCCAGCGTCGTCGCGTGCAGCTCCCCGGTGGAAATATCGGCAAAGCAGATACCCGCCTGGTTTTCCTCCGCGCAGAGGGAACAGATGAAATTGTTCTTTGTCTCGTCCAGCATGCTGCTTTCCAGCACGGTTCCGGGGGTAATCACGCGCACGATGTCGCGCTTGACCAGGCCTTTTGCGAGCGCCGGGTCCTCCATCTGCTCACAGATGGCCACTTTGTATCCCTTGGCCACCAGGCGGGCAATATAGGTCTCCGCGCTGTGGAACGGAACGCCGCACATGGGCGCGCGCTCCTCCTGCCCGCAGTCCCGTCCGGTCAGGGTGAGCTCCAGCTCCCGGGACGCTGTCTTTGCATCATCAAAGAACATTTCATAAAAGTCGCCCAGGCGGAAAAACAGCAGCGTATTCGGATACTGCTCCTTGATCTGAAAATACTGCTGCATCATCGGGGATAAATTCGCCATGCGCCGCTCTTCCTCCTTCAAAAAGAAACAATCCGCGCCGGAAAAATCCGGCGGGATTTCGTTTGTTCTCATTCTATCTGCTGATCCGCACGGGACAAGCTTTTTATGCAAAAATTAATGGCAGCCGCCGCAGGAGGAACAATTTCCACCGCAGGACTCCACATAGTCCGCCGTCTCCGGGTCCTCGCCGTCCGCACTCTGGCTGATGATCGCACTGACGCGGTTCAGAAGCTTGTCCATCTCCTCTTTGGCGCGGTTATACGCAGTCATATTCTCGTTCTGCATGATGCGGGCATACACATGGCGGAGTTCCCCATTGAGTTTTTCCAGCTTTTGCTCGTCGCGGGACTCGTTCTGCATTTCGTTATTGATCGCAATGCGCTTGAGGTTAAATTCGCCGATCAGGTTTTGCAGTTCCTCGTCCCTATCGCAAGTGGCGCTCACCGCACGCATCTGCAAATATCTTTCATCCTGCTGCAGGGCTTTTCCCAGTTCTCTGGTCAATTCAATAATATCCATTTTGTTTCTCCATTCTGTATTTCATATATTTGATTCCGCTTGTGGATGTTCAGGCAAGTACGCCCTTTAAGATCCAGTTGCGGGCTTCTGTAATGCTGACGTCTGCGAATGTCCCGATCAGGGCCGGATCGCCCGGAAAGTCCACCACAATATTGCCGTCTGTTCTGCCGGCCAGCAACCCCGTTTTGGCATTCTGCTCCTCCACCAGCACCCGCTGTACCGTACCGATCATGGAGGCGCAGCGGCGGGCGGCAATTTTCTCCTGCTCCGCGCACAGTTCCTGGAACCACTTGGATTTTTCTTCCGCCGGAACCGGGTCCTCCATCTTTGCGGCACGCGTGCCGACGCGCGGCGAATAGATAAAGGTGTAAAGCGAGGTGAACTCCACCTGACGGATTAAATCGACCGTGTCCAAAAACTCGCTGTACGTCTCCCCCGGAAAGCCGACGATGATATCGGAAGTCAGGGAAAGATCGGGAATCCTCTCCTTTGCATAGCGGATCAGGTCCAGATATTTTTCCCGCGTATAGCCGCGGTTCATTTCTTTCAGCACACGGTTGTTGCCCGATTGAAACGGAAGGTGCAGATGATGGCTGATGTGCTTCCCCGCCGCAATGGTGTCGATCAGCTCGCGGGTTGCGTCCTTCGGATGGGATGTCATAAAACGGATGCGGTAATCGCCTTCTACCTCGTCCAGCAGGCGGAGCAGTTTGGCAAAATTGACATCCTCCTGCAAGTGTTTTCCGTAAGAGTTGACGTTCTGTCCCAGTAACGTAATATCCTTATAGCCCGCACGCACCAAGCCGGTAAACTCCTCCAAAATCGCCTGTGAGGACCGGCTGCGCTCCCGGCCGCGCACGTAGGGAACCACACAGTAAGAACAGAAATTGTCACAGCCGTACATGACCGTGCACCATGCGCGGAACGTGCCGTCCCGATGAACCGGCAGGCCCTCCACAATCTGCTTATCCTCGCTGTCGTCTCCGCGTTCAAACACCCGCCTGCCGTCCGTCAGCGTCCGGAACAACAGCTCCGGCAGCTTGTGAATCACATGCGTGCCAAACACCAGATTGACATACGGAAAGCTTTTTTTGATGCGCTCCGCCACGTGTTCCTGCTCCATCATGCAGCCGCAGAGCGCCACCAGCAAAGACGGGTGGCGGCGTTTTACGTTTTTCAGCGCGCCGACATTGCCAAACACCCGGTCTTCCGCGTGCTCACGCACCGCACAGGTGTTGAACAGGATGAAATCCGCTTCCTCTTCCTCTTCGGTGAAGCCGAACCCCATCTGCTCCAACTGGCCTTTGATCTTTTCCCCATCCGCCACATTCTGCTGGCATCCGTAGGTGCGCACCAGGGCCATGGGTTGGGAACCGCGCGCCCGAATCGCCATGATCTGCGCAACGTCCTCCATATATTGAGTCTGGGTTATCTCTGCCAAAAAGTTAGCCTCCCCCATCTTGTACCGTTTTCGAGTTATTATACCATATTGTGCGGTAACCTTCAAGGCAAAAACTTCCCGCCGGCAGAACCGGCGGGAAGCACGGATTATTCTTCAAATGTCACATCGATTGCGCCGATGCGGGTTTCCACCCGCAGCTTTTTGGAACCGTCTCTCTTATTTTCCAGATTGTTGACGCCTAGGGTCTTGCTGGTTTGTATCTGATAATCCGATTTTTTTCCCTGTATGCTGCCGCCAATCGCACCGTTATGGGTCTCCAGGCTGATGTCCGGAGAACGAAGGCCTGTAAATACAATCATTCCATTGACGGTTTTTACCTCCGCCTTCACGGGCGCCTCAACCGATTGCAGGGAAATCTGCCCATTTTCGGTTTCAACCTCCACTGTATCCGCTGTGCAGGACCGCAGCTCAATCTCTCCGTTTTTCGTTTCTACATCCAGCTTTGCCCCCGCCTGTACTGTTTCTACAGAAACGCGTCCGTTGCTGGTTTCAACGGAAACCTCCAGGGCGGAGATTTTTTCCAGCTCGATTTCCGCGTTTACCGCTTCACAGTCCAGCTCCTCCAGATTTTGCAGCTCCTTTGCTGTAATATGCCCGTTGCCGGTTTCCGCCTTGAGCTTTCCAGCATACGCCTTTGGAACCTGGACGGCAATCCGATATATTTCACGATTCTCGTCGTACGGGATATTCCTGCTGAGGTCCTGATTCTTCACCTCATATTCTCCGGGCTTTTCCTGGAGCAGCGTATAAATCTGTGTTTCATCCGTCTCGTATTGGATGCGGAATTCCGTTCCATCTACCGCTTCCAAATGGATTTGTTTGTTCTGCACATCGAGTTTCAGCTCCCGGACGTCCGATAATGGAATCACAAATTCTTTTGTCTCTTTGACGCCGGAAGCAATCGGATCTGCCGTCGCCGCGGGCTGTCTGGACGCCTGTTCCTGTTCGGAGGAATTGAGAAACGGCCGTTCCGAGGAAACCTCCAAGCTTGAAGCGGAAAGGTGCTCTTCCCCTCTCCCCGGCAAAAGAAAGCTCGCATAGAAAACACCGGTCAGCAGAAAAAGGATTAACGCGGTCACCCCCAGCGCTACAAGAAAGGGTTTCGCTCCGCCGGGCCGCCGGTTGGGATTCTCAGAAAGAATCTTCTGCGCCAGCTGCTGCACATCACCCAAGTCCGCCAGTGCCCGTTCCTCCGGAATTCCGCTTTCTATCTTGTCTTCTACAATCTCCTGATAGAACGCCAAAATTTTCTCCCGGTCATCGTCCGGCAGTTTCTTCAGATATTTCCGCAGCGTTTGAAAATAAGCTTCCCTTGTCATCTCTTTTCCTCCTCCTTAATTGCACGTTCCGCCGCTTTCCGGCCGGCCTGTTCTATAAAGCAGTGTATTTTCTCCAGTTCTCTCCACTCCTCGCAAAAATCGTACAGCCTGCGCTTTCCCAACTCCGTTGTCCGGTAGTATTTACGGAGCCTCCCGTTGTGTGCGAGAGAATAGGTTTCCAGGCAGCGGTTTGCCTCCAGCCGGCGGAGAATGGGGTACAGCGTCGATTCGGAAATTTCCACACATTCCGAAATATCCTTAATGATCTGGTAACCATACGAGTCCGCCTGATCCACAGCCGCCAACACGCAGACTTCCAAAAGGCCCTTCTTTAATTGAATGTCCAAAGCATATACCTCCCATTGGCTTATATTATACAATGCATAGTATATGCTGTCAAGAAAAGGCTGCCATTTCAGCAGCCTTTTTTATGGTTTGCATTTATACATCCATGGGATCAGATTCCAGGTACGGAGCTGACGTTTGAGCGCCTTGTCCGTCTTACGGCCGGAAAGCAGCAGCTTATCGTACTCCAACAGCCGCAGCTGACCACGAATCGCGTTGTAGCCGTTGCCTTCCCGCAATAGCACATCCACACAATTCATAATGGTTTTGGGGATCACCTGATCAGTAAAGAGCGCCAGCAGTTCCGCATCCTGTTTATAGCTGGTCCGCAGGATCAGGCCTATGCGGAGCATCGCCTCCACTTTTTCAAAAATATCTTTGCCGATCGGCTTTGTCTTTCCCCGTTTCAGTTCAAACACAGTATTGCGCGCCAGGACCGTAGGAGACTGCACAATGGTCTGCGCCTGCAGCAGGCAGCGGTATACAAATTCCTCCACATAGCCGTACCGGCATTCTTCGTGGAAATAGAGCTCCTTCTCCCGCAGAAAGCTCTTTCGCAGCAGCACTGCGGAGATGTCGATTTTTACGGCGCCGTTGATGACCGTTTTCATATATTCCAGGCCATCCTGTTTCTGCACCGCCTTGCTGAGCGCCCGGCGTTCCGCCGTGCGGACGTCGTCTTCGCTGAAGCTGCCAAAGACAAAGTCCGCGTCCGTGCGCGCGGCTGTGTCCAGATAGCCTTTGAGGAAATCCATATACAAACGGCGTGCAAAGATAAAGGTGACGTAATCTCCGGACGCCTTTTGAATCCCCGTGTTTAAAGCGGCGGAAACACTGCCGTCCCCATTTTGCACCACAAAGCCGCGGAGCTTTTCGTCCTTAATAAACTGAACGCATTCCAGGACCGTACTGTCTCTGGAACCCATATCAACGATTAAGAATTCTGTTTCTATTCCATTTACCTGGCTGATAACCGACCGCAGAATCCCGCCGATCTCCTGTTCCACATTTTTCACAGGAAGTATAATGGATAAGCTTAGCGTCTGCATCCGCCCACCTCCGCCAGCAAATTGGTTTGGTAAGAGTAAGTATAGCACATTTATTAAAAGATGATAGCGTGAAAAGGGCCAAAGATTTTAGGCGGATTCGCTTTCTTCTTGTTTCGGAAGCTTCAAAGTCAGCTGTGTTGCATGATGCGAGGTCGCTTTTGAAACGACAATTTGCAGACCCTCAAATGTAAAAGCATCCCCCACCGCCGGTATTTTTCCAAGAAGCTCCATCGCCCAGCCTCCCACGGAGGAGGACTCGAAATCGTCGGAATCGCCCAGATCAAATTCTTCAAACAAATCGTGCAGGTCCGCGCTGCAATTGATTAAGTACGTCCTGTCGTCAATCTGTTTAAAATAATCAATGACCACATCGTGCTCATCCCAAATATCACCGACCAGCTCCTCAATGATGTCTTCCATCGTGACCAGTCCCTCCGTGCCGCCGAATTCATCAACGACAATTGCCATATGGGATTTGGATTTCTGGAGCGTGCGCAGCAGGTCAGAAATTTTAATACCACTGCTGATATAAAGGACCTTCTTCAAAACCTGCTGAATGTCGGTGACGCCGTGGTGCAGCGCGCTGAAATAGTCCTTTTCATGGATCATTCCAATGATATTATCAATGGAATCCGAATAAACCGGAAGGCGCGAATAGGTATTCTGGACAAAGATGTCCGCTATTTCAACAAACGGACACTCCTCATCCACGCCAACAATATCGACGCGGGGTGTCAGAATATCATCCGCGGTCAAATCGTCAAATTCAATCGCCGAGCGAATGAGCTCTCCCTTTTTCTCGTCGATGCCGCCTTCGTTCTGCGCCTCATCCACAATGGTTTTCAGTTCCTCCTGCGTCATCCGGTTGTCGGTGTTCTTTTTAAACAGCCGGCTCAGCAGCCTCTTCCACTGTGAAAACAGGAAATTGATGGGCGTTAAAATGGTCATCAGAAATCTCAGGAAAGGAGCGCTGAACCTGGCAAACGACTCAGGGTTTTCCTTCGCAAGGCTTTTAGGAGATATCTCGCCAAAAATCAGCACCACAATCGTCATGACCGCCGTGGAAACGGAGACGCCCGGGTCCCCCATCCACCTGGTGAAGATAATGGTCGCCAGGGAAGCGCCTGCAATATTGACAATGTTATTGCCGATCAGGATCGTCGACAGCATCTTATCATAATTTTCGGCAAGTGAAAGGGTTAAGGCCGCCCTGCTGTCCCCATCCTCCGCAGCATTTTTCAGACGGATGCGGTTCAGTGTTGTAAAAGCTGTTTCCGAAGCAGAAAAAAAGCCAGAAAATAACACACAAACCAAAATACCAATCAATATTCCTATGTCAGAACCTTCCATTTTTCGTCTCCTCATTTACTGAATTTTAAGTTTGTAAAAATATATTTTAGCAGAGTCCAAGGGGATTTTCAATCATTCCTTGTTAAGAAACGAAAGATCAATCGTTTTTGTGAGTTGCCTAAACCGTGTGATCCTTTTCTTCTATAAAATAGCGGTATTTTTTTGTAAAAACCTCTTGCGTTCTATCAAAATATGTGCTAATATTATGAAGCTGTTCCGCGGCAAATCAATTTGGGGCATTAGCTCAGCTGGGAGAGCGCTACACTGGCAGTGTAGAGGTCAGCGGTTCGATCCCGCTATGCTCCACCAAAAGCCGAACTTCTTTAACAAGAAGTTCGGCTTTTTCTTTTTATCCGCCGGTTGATCGCCGTAAGCGTTCACCACCAAACTGGATACCATTTGAAAACAAACAAGATAAAGCATCCATCTTGTATATCACAAATTTACATCGGATGTAAAATACGTTTTTACAATTGGAATGGCCGGATACCGTATTGTACGCTGTTTCCCTTCTTCTGCTCGCCCACAGGATGAAAATGCTTTTCTTCCTCTTTGTCCAGCAGAATTTTTCCTTCTTCACGGTCTCTTTTCAGCACACAGTTTTTTTGATGCCACCTATTCACGGCTTTATTAGGTCCAAGTAAAATAAAAAGTCCAGTAACCTGCACGGTTACTGGACTTTTTATGGAGCTGCTAACGCGATTCGAACGCGTGACCTCGTCCTTACCAAGGACGTGCTCTGCCAACTGAGCCATAGCAGCAAAATTGGCGACTCGGAACGGGATCGAACCGTCGACCTCTAGCGTGACAGGCTAGCGTTCTAACCAGCTGAACTACCGAGCCGTATTGGC
>NZ_JADPEG010000001.1:283380-312065 GCF_015667585.1 Clostridium sp. D33t1_170424_F3
CTCGGAACGGGATCGAACCGTCGACCTCTAGCGTGACAGGCTAGCGTTCTAACCAGCTGAACTACCGAGCCGTATTGGCAGGGGCAGAAGGACTTGAACCCTCGGCACGCGGTTTTGGAGACCGCTGCTCTACCAACTGAGCTATACCCCTATTTTTTCGCGGTACTCTCAAGCGCGAATATTATATTACCATCACTTGCGCGATCTGTCAATACATTTTTTGAATTTTTTTATATTTTCTTGCAGATTCATGCTGGAAGCGCTTTCTAGAAGCGCTTTTTAGAATGGGCAGACCTTCGTTGGATGATCGCCACAGGAATCAACATCACCCGCGAATGAACGATTCTTTGATTCTGAAACAGTTCAATAGCAGATGGTTTTTGTTTCGCACTTCCTGCGTTTAACCGCCTAAAGACATTCATAAAAAAGCCTCTGGAAAAGAACTGTGCCCTTTTCCAGAGGCTTTACCCGGTTCAAAATCAGATGGAAATTTTCAGAGCAATATCATAAAGCTCTTTATTAAACGGACGCGTCATTGCCAGCGCCTCCGTAATATCCAGGTCTGTAACCTTGCCATTGCGTACAACAACCACACGGTTGCTGCTGCCCTCGCTGAGCAGCTGCACCGCCTTATAACCCATCTCGCTTGCAACGACACGGTCGCGCAGGGTCGGAGAACCGCCGCGCTGTACATGGCCCAGGACGGTCGCTCTGGTCTCAATGCCTGTACTCGCTTCGATCTTCTTTGCAAGCTCCGTCACGCCGCCGACGCCTTCCGCCACCACAATAATAAAATGCTTTTTGCCTGTCTTCTGCGTAAACTGCATCCGGTCAATGATGTCCTTCTGGAAATCATAGGGAACTTCCGGAACCAGGATAACGGTCGCGCCGACTGCAATACCGACCTGCAGCGCCAAATCGCCGCAGCGTCTGCCCATTACCTCAACCACGCTGCAGCGGTCGTGGGACTCTGTCGTATCGCGCAGGCGGTCCACCATCTCCACGGCGGTGTTCATCGCGGTATCGAATCCAACGGTGTATTCACTGCTGGAAACGTCGTTATCGATTGTTCCGGGAATACAGTTACACGGAATACCAGCGCCGGTCAGGTCGCGCGCGCCGCGGAAGGAACCGTCGCCGCCGATGACGACCACACCCTCAATGCCCAGCTTGCGGCACATGTCAGCCGCTTTCTGAACGCCCTCCGGGGTATTGTATTCCTTGCTTCTGGCGGTATACAGCATTGTACCGCCGTGATGAATGATATCAGAAACGCTGCGAAGGTCCATTTCAAACACATCGCCGTTCAAAAGGCCATGATAGCCTCTGTGAATTCCTAAAACGCGCATTCCGGACGTCAAACCGGTTCTCGCAACCGCGCGTACAGCCGCATTCATTCCTGGGGCGTCACCGCCGCTTGTTAAAACAGCAATTGTTTTCATACTCATAACCGCATCCTCCTAGACAATAATTCCAAAATATTGATGAAAGCAGCGCAAAAAACGCTAAGACTGGATTCTTTCTCCAATTATCCCTATTATAGCGTAACTTGCAAGAATTAATCAAGATGATTTTATGGATAAATCGACCCGCTATATGGATTTTTTACTCATCATTCTACTAAGACAACATTCGCCTCCCCCAGAAGTTTTTTCAACTCCCGCGTCAGGACGGCGTTCACGCTGACGCGCATGGAGGCCGGCGCCAAAACCAGCTTCTTTGTCTCATTAAAATAAATATACAGCGGTGTGGGACCTTCAAAAACCGCCAGATATTTTTTTGCTTTGTCATAAAGAGGGCTTTCCTGATTTGGCACTTTAATATAGTACCCGGGCCGTTTGGACTTTTTCTGCGCCGCTGCGCCGCCCTCTTCCGACTGTCCCGGCGGCGGGAGCACCTGCTCGCAGACCAGTTTCGCGTCTTCATCCTCCCGGACGCTGAGCCGCCCCTTTATCTGCACAATCGTCCCTTCTGCGACCAATCCCGCATATTGGGTCAACGTGCTGGGAAATACCAAAATTTCAATGGAACCGAACATATCCTCCAATGTAACAAACGCCATCGTGCTGTTGCTTTTGGTTACCTTCATGCGCACCTTGGTCAATATTCCCAGCAGCGTCACTCTGTCGCCGTCCCTGTACCGGCCGCTGTCCTCCTGCGCGCCGTCCAGCAGCTCGCCTGTTTTGGCCGCATGAATCTTTTCGTATTCTCCAAGATACGCCGCCATCGGATGGCCGGAAAGGTACATACCGGCCGCTTCCTTTTCCATCGCCAGCTTGTCCGCAATGCTCAGGTCTTCCATCGGCCGGATACTGAACTCCTCTTCCGCCGTCTGAGGCAGCAGGCTGTCAAAGAAGCCGAGCTGTCCGTCCACATTGCGCCGTTTGTCCGCGTCCAAAGAATCCAGAACGGAGGATACGCTTTCCAGCATCTGCTTGCGGTTATAGCCCAAATTGTCCAAGGCACCGCATTTAACCAGACTTTCCAACGCACGTCGGTTCAGGTCCTTGCCGTACATCCGCTTACAGAAATTGTAAAAGGACGTATAGGGCCCGCCCTGTTCCCGCTCCTGCAACAGGCCGCTGATAAATCCTCTGCCCAGATTGCGCACCGCCAAGAGGCCGAAACGGATGTCCTCCCCCGATACGATAAAACCGTTGCCGCTCTGGTTTACATGCGGCGGCAGAACCTTGATCCCCAGCCGCATACATTCCGCGATATAGGCGGACAGCTTATTGGTGTTGTCCAACACACTGGTCAACAGCGCTGCAAGGTACTCGCGCGGATAGTAGTATTTTAACCAGGCGGTCTGATAGGCAACCGTCGCGTATGCCGCCGCGTGGGATTTATTAAACGCGTAGGATGCAAAGCTTTCCATTTCGTTAAAGATTGCGATCGCTGTGGATTCGTCGACACCGCGCCGGATACAGCCGTCCACCTCAATTGTGCCGTCGTCATTGGTCAAGCCGTAAATAAAAATCTGCCGTTCCTTTTCCATAATGGAGGCTTTTTTCTTGCTCATTGCGCGGCGCACGATGTCCGCGCGCCCCAGGGAGTACCCCGCCAAGCTGCGGAATATCTGCATAACCTGCTCCTGATAGACGATACAGCCGTAGGTCACGTCCAGTATGTCCTTCAGAAGCGGGTGGCGGAACCGCACCTTTTCCGGATGGTGGCGGCATTCCACATATTTGGGAATCGATTCCATCGGTCCGGGGCGGTACAGAGAAATAACCGCGATCAAATCCTCCAGGTGCTCCGGGCGCAGCTGCATAATGACGCTGCGCATGCCGGCCGATTCAAACTGGAACACGCCGTCCGTCGCGCCGGTGGAAAGCATATCATATACCTTGCGGTCGTCATAGGAAATCTTATTGATGTGGAAATCCGGGCTCTTTCTCTGAATCATCTCCTGTGCGTCATTGATCACAGACAGGTTGCGCAGGCCAAGAAAATCCATTTTGAGCAGTCCCAGTTCTTCCAGCGTGGTCATGGTATACTGCGTTACAATGGAATCGTTATTCTTCGCCAAAGGTACATACTCATAGACGGGCCGGTCCGTAATGACAACGCCCGCCGCGTGGGTGGACGCATTGCGGGGCATGCCCTCCAGCTGGCGCGCCATATCCAGAAGGTCATGCACCTGCTGGTCGGTATCATATTTCTGGCGCAGCTCCTGCGAGACCTTCAACGCCTTTTCCAACGTAACGTTCGTACCCGGTTCAATGGGCACCAGCTTGGCAATCGCATCCACCGCCGCATATGGGATCGCCATTGCGCGCCCCACGTCCCGGATGGAACCGCGCGCCGCCATGGTGCCAAAGGTAACGATCTGCGCCACATGGTCGCTTCCGTACTTGCGCACGACATATTCGATCATTTCCTGCCGGCGCTCGTCGCTGAAATCAATATCGAAGTCCGGCATGCTGATGCGTTCCGGATTCAAAAACCGCTCAAACAGAAGGTTATATTTTAACGGATCGATACCGGTGATGCCGATGCAATACGCCGCCAAACTTCCCGCGCCGGAGCCTCTGCCCGGGCCAACCGGGATTCCGACACTTTTCGCATAGCGGACAAAATCGTATACGATCAGATAATAGTTGACATACCCCATCTTTTCGATGGTGGAAAGCTCGTATTCCAGCCGGTCAACAATGGACTGTTCCGGATTTTCCCCATAGTAGCGGTGCAGACCTTCATAACATTTTTCGCGGAAATAGCTGACGTTGTCCTGCCCGTTCGGGGTTTCAAAGCGCGGCAGCTTGGTCTTGCCGAACTCAAATTCCACTTCGCACCGCTCCGCGATTTTCCAGGTGTTGTCCGCCGCCTCAGGATGATCCGGGAACAGCGCCCGCATCTCCTCCTCCGACTTGAAATAAAACTCATCGGAGGCAAATTCCATGCCGTCCTTGTCCTCCACGGTATGGTTCGTCTGGATGCACAGCAGGATGTGGTGCATCTTGCTGTCCTCTTTCCGGATATAATGGCAGTCGTTTGTCACGACCAGCGGGATACCCGTTTCCTGAGACAACTGGATGATGCGCGGATTAATCATCTTCTGCTCCCGGATGCCGTGGTCCTGCAATTCCAAATAAAAATTATCCGGACCAAAAATCGTTTGGTAGCGCAGAGACGCTTCTTTCGCCCGGTCGTAGTCGTTCGATGTCAGCGCGCGCGCAACCTCGCCCGCCAGACAGGCGGACAACGCGATTAATCCCTCATGATGTTTCTCCAGCAGCTCAAAGTCGACGCGCGGCTTGCTGTAAAAGCCTTCCGTCCAGCTTTGGGATACAATCTTCGCCAGGTTTTGATACCCCGTGTTGTTTTCGCAGAGGAGAACCAGGTGCCGGTGCTCGGAATCCAACTCTCTGGTTTTGTCAAACCGGGTCCGCTGCGCCACATAAACTTCACAGCCAATGATCGGTTTGATTCCCCGCGCCTTGGCGGCTTTATAAAAATCCACCGCGCCGTACATGACGCCGTGGTCCGTGATGGCAACCGCCTTGTCACCGCGTTCCGCCGCGGCGTCCAGCAGCCGGTTGATTCGGCACGCGCCGTCCAACAGGCTGTATTCCGTATGTAAATGCAGGTGTGCAAACATCGTATTCCTCCCTTCTTCCCTCAGGACCGGTCCGGAAGCTGTTCGGCAAAATCCACAACACGCTGCAGGCGGTGGTTCACGCCGGAACGGCTGAGGGGCGGCTCCAGAATCTGCCCCAGCTCCCGCAGGGACATGTCCGGATTTTGCCGGCGCAATTCCGCCAGTTCCTGCAATTCTTCCGGCAGTTCGCCCAGACCGGTCGTTTCCGCAATCCTTTGAATCGCCAACATCTGCTTTGTCGCGGCGGACACGGTCTTGTCCAGATTTGCCGTTTCAAAATTGGTCTTGCGGTTGATGCTGTTGCGGACCTCCTTCAGCATTTTGATCTGCATCAGCTCCATCGCCGCCGCCTGCGCTCCCAAAAAGGCCAGCAGGTCTGTGACGCGTTCCGAGCCCTTGATATATACCACAAAAGAACCTTTCCGATTCGTCAATCCGGGCTGTAAATCCAGCCCGCAGACCTCCAGCAGTGTGACAAGGTCCTTCGCCAGATTGTGATACGGCGCCACAAATTCCAGATGATAATCCTTGTTGGGGTCCGTCACGGACCCGCAGCACAAAAATGCGCCGCGCAGAAAGGCGCCGACGCAGCACTCGTTCGGCAGATTGCTCCGGCGGATGCGCAGGTTCAATTCATCAAAGGTGTGCCCAAACTGCTCCTGGATCATCTGCCGCTGGTTGTCCCCTTCTATCGTAATCGTAAAGGTGTTTTTATTTTCTTTTCTATGGGACAGCACGCTGCGCACATCCGCGATCACGCCGATACTCTGCGCGGCCAGCAGCGCCAGACGGCGCGCGGCAGCGGCGTTCTCCGTCACCATACAGACAGAGGATTTTGAAAAACTTCTTCCAAATAAAAGCAAACCGTAGCACTCCGCCTTTTGACAGCAGGAGTTCTGCGGCATAACCTTACACATTTCATTTTTGGCATCCGATGCAAAAGACATCGCCTCACCACCTGTCGCCGTTCGTTATTTTCGTATATCCCTGTGATTGACGCTGGTGCGCCTGCCGTCCTCCAGCAAATGGTCGTACAGAAGCTGGGCCAGAGCGACGGAACGGTGCTTTCCGCCCGTGCAGCCGATGGCCACGACCAGCTGGCTCTTCCCCTCGTTGCAGTACAGCGGAATCATATAGTCGATCAGGCTGATAAACCGCTTGACAAAGCCCTTGGTCTGTTCCCACTTCATGACATAAGAATACACGGGTTCATCCAGCCCGGTCAGATATTTCAGCTCTTCAATGTAAAACGGGTTGGGCAGGCAGCGCACATCGAAAACCAGATCCGCTTCCGTCGGGATGCCGTATTTGAAGCCAAAGGACACGCAGTGGATCATCAACGCATCGGAGGAATCCCCCAGGAACAGGTTGGAGATGCGTTCCTTGAGCTGCGCAGGCGAAAGGAAGGAGGTATCGATGATATAGTCCGCCTTTTCCCGCACGGAACGCAGAATCTCCCGCTCCAGCTTTACCGCCTGCTCCAGGGAACCCAGGTTGTTCTCCGCCAGCGGATGTTTTCTTCTTGTCTCCTTGAACCGGTTGATCAGCACAAAATCATTGGCATCCAGAAAAAGGATCTTATATGCTTTTTCTTCGTTCTTCAGTTCGTCCAGCGTTTCAAAGAGGCTGCTGAACATATCCCCGCCGCGGATGTCGGTCACGACCGCCACCCGTGTAAACGTGTTTTCCGCCTTTTCGCACAGATCATAGAAGGTGGAAATCAGCTTCGGCGGAATATTGTCCACACAGTAAAAGCCGATATCCTCCAGCGCGTCTACCGCCCTGGATTTTCCCGCTCCCGAAAGCCCTGTTACAATTAAAAATTCCATAGCATGCACTATCCTTTCTCGCAGCACTTCCTGCCGTATCCGTTAAGAGATCGCCCGAACCTCGCATTCCAATGTGACGCCTGTCTCCTTTAAGACAGTTTCCCGGATCACCTCGATCAGTTTCAGCACGTCGCGGCAGGTCGCGCCGCCCAGATTGACGATAAAACCGGCATGTTTTTCACTGACCGCCGCGCCGCCGACCCTTCGGCCTTTCAGCCCGCATTGTTCGATCAGCGTACCTGCAAAATGCCCCTCCGGGCGTTTGAAGACACTGCCGGCGCTGGGCTTATTCAGCGGCTGCTTGGACTTGCGCCGGTTGTAATAGTCCTCCATCCGCAGCGCGATTTGCTGCGCGTTGCCCTTTTGCAGCTCCAGTTCAATGGACGTGATGACGCAGCCGTTCTCCATATAGGCGCTGTGCCGGTAGCCGTATTGCAGCTCTTCTCCACGCAGGCAGCCCGCCGTCCCGTCCGGCGCAATATGATGAACACAGGTCACCACCTGCTTCATCTCCCCGCCGTACGCGCCCGCATTCATAAACGCAGCGCCTCCGGTGGAGCCGGGGATCCCCCATGCGAATTCCAGCCCGGTCAGGCTCCGGTCTTTGGCAAAATTGCAGAGTCCCATCAAAGAAAGCCCCGCGCCGCATTGTATCCCGGTCTCCCCTTTTCCTCCGGCCTTGCAGAAATCGCCGTCCAGGAAAACCACCGCGCCGCGGATGCCTTCATCGCTCACCAGAAGATTGGAGCCGTTGCCCAGCAGCATCGTGCGCACTTTTTGTTCCTGCGCTTCTTTTAAAAACGCGGACAGCATTTCTTCTGTGTAAACGGTTACAAACAGGTCGGCCGGGCCTCCGATTTTGAAGGTCGTGTGGCGGCACATCGGCTCCTGAAGGGAAACGGCGCATCCCAGCGCGCGGGCCTTGTTCGCAAGCTCTTTCATCAATTCCATCGGTATTCCTTTCTGAAATAAATGATATGGATTGTCCTGCCCGTTTGAGAAACAGGCAGGACGAACGTCAGATCAGTTTCAGCTCCAACAGGGGATCTTCAAATACATGTGTGTATGTCCGCAGATATTGATTGAACCGCTCCACGCTGGAATTGACCACCAACTCCTCCGGGAACGCAAGCTCCTGCAGCAGACGCAGCGCATTCTCAAAGCAGCCCACACGGGATGAAAAATGCGAGTCGGTGTTGACCACAATCGGCACGCCATGCTGTTTGCAGAGCTTCATAATCTGCACGCAGTTTTTCACAGAACTTCTGCGGTTGCTGAAGGTGGATTCGTTCAGCTCCACCAGCTTTCCCTGCCGGCCGAACTCCGGAATCACACGCTCGTAATCGTATTTGTACCGCTCCGTGCCGCTGTGCCCGATGACGTTGACATGCGGGTTTTGGGCGACGCCCAGCCATGCGTTCGTAACCGCCTCCATCGTCGGCGCTTCCTCCGGCATACAGGGTTCGTGCATGGAAGCCACGATCCAGTCCAGGCTCCCAACGTCCGCATCCAGCAGGTCCGTACCGCCTTCGTAGTCCACAACGTTGCATTCCTCTCCCCGGAGGACGAGAACGTCTTCCAGCTTATGCGGTATGACCACCAGGTTCTGGAAATACCAGCGCCCGGGCGCGCCCGGCATCATTCTGCCGTGATCCGTAATGGCAAGGGCGTACAGGCCCTTGCAGGCCGCCGCATGCACCATTTCTGTCAGAGTGGAGTAGGCGTGCGTGGAAGCCAGCGTGTGGCAGTGTGTATCTGCAATGATATTCATATTAACTCCTGTTCATTCACTAAATCTACGGGAATGTAAAACCGCATAGAACCTTTTTACAGGTCGAGATCCAGTTTTTTCTCGTCCTCCTGCAGCGAGGAAATGTCCATGCCGAGGCTGGCGAGCAGTTCCGTCGCGGCATTATAGCCCATCTTTTTCTGACGGTTGTTCATCGCGGCAACCTCAATGATGATCGCAAGATTTCGGCCGGGCTTGACAGGGATGGTGAGAACCGGCACCTTGATGCCGAGGATCTCCGTATATTCGCTGTCGATGCCCATACGGTCATAGACCTTCTTATTGTCCCAGATTTCCAGGTTGATGACCATATCTATTTTTTCCGTCACCTTGACGGCGCCCATACCAAAAATCCGGCGCGCATTGATAATACCGATGCCGCGCAGCTCGATAAAGTGACGGATATTCTTCGGCGCGGAGCCGACGAGGGATTTGGCGGATACCCGGCGAATTTCCACCGCGTCGTCCGCGATCAGCCGGTGCCCGCGCTTAATCAGCTCAATCGCGGTCTCGCTCTTGCCGACGCCGCTGTCTCCCACCAGCAGGATCCCTTCGCCGTATACCTCCACCAGGACGCCGTGGCGCGTGATGCGGGGCGCCAGCTCGACGTTCATAAACTGCACCAGCGCCGCCACCAGACTGGAAGTCGTCTCCTGCGTGCCGAGAAGCGGCACATCGTTATTCTTAGTCGCGTCCAGCAATTCCGGAGGGGGCTCCAGCCCGCGCGCGATGATGACTGCCGGGGGCTTCTTGGAAAACATTTCGTCCAGAACGTCCCTGCGCTGCTTCGCAGGGATGGAATTTAAAAAGGCGGTTTCCGCGTTGCCCAAAATGACGATTCGGTTGGTATCATAATAATCAAAGAAATGGTTGAGCTCCAGGCCCGGACGGTTCACATCCATGGAGGAAATCATAATTTTATCGGGATCCCCGCACATGTTGATCACGTCCAAAGAAAGCTCTTCCACCACTTTGGACAAAGACACACTGAAATTACTTGTTGGCATTGATACACCTGCTTTCTCTTTTTAACAAAATCCGCATCGGGAAAGGACTGTACTATTGTTATTATATATCAATATGGGGCAAGTTTAAAGAGATTTATTAAAATTATGCCACGGATTTTCTGTTGAAGAAGGGAGGTTCTATGGTATAATAACCTCACGCCGTTAGCAGAAGCAGAGCTTCTGACGGCTGAGAGAACATTGTACCGTTGTGATGGAGGCTGCGCCTCTTTATGGTATAATAAAATAACCGTCCATGATTTACAGACGGAAATGAATTTGTTTTCCCTGCTGTCCGGTCAAAAAACGTTGGCCGTTTCAGCGCGATTGATACAGGACAGGTGAAAGAATGAAAATTGCCATCTTTTTGGAATCCTATCTGACCCCAACCGACGCGTCCGCCGCACATGTTTCCATCCTGCGTGCGGGTTTGGCCAAGCGCGGTCATGAGGTCTTAATCGTAACCTCCGACCTGGAGACGGACGAGTGCTATGAACAGGACAATATTGTCTACTGCCCCGCCAAACCGAGTTCCAATGTCTGCGGGCAAAGCGCGCGGATGGGAAAAACGTCCGCTCTTTTCCCTTACATCGACGAATTTGCGCCGGATCTTATCCACATCCATACCATCACGGAAATCGGCGCCGCCGGCTTGAAATACGCACAGAAAAACAGTTTGCCCGTTGTTTGTACGCTGCACAATCTGCACGATGTGCTTTACGGATACGAGACCAATAAGGCTCTGGACCTGCTCAACAAAAAGCAATGCCAGCTCCTGTTTAAAAAGATTGTTTCCGCATCGGACCTGATTACAACTGCCTCCCAAAAAAACAAGGAAATTGTAAAAGCTTTTGCGGACAACACAGTGCAAATGATCCCCTATTGCGTCGATACCGAGCTGTTTCAGCCCATCCTGGCCGGCAGCCAGACGGCAAAAGAGGACATGCGCGCCCGCCTGCATCTCACCGGCGGCAAGGCCGGCTTTGTATATACCGGGCAGCTTTCTGAGGCAAACCGCCTTTCTGATCTGCTGGAGCTCTGGAGCCGGTCTTTTTCGGTCAAAGACAATTTGCAGCTTGTCCTTATCGGGAGCGGAAAAGACGCTTCCCTTTTGATGGAGCGGGCAAAGGTCCTTGGAATAACCGACCGCGTTACCTTTGCCGGCGGATTGACGCGCGACGATCTGAACCTCTGTTATTCTGTCTGTAAGGCTTTTGTCAGCGCTTCCACATCGCCCACCATGGAATCCTTTCCGCTGGAAGCAATCGCCAGCGGACTGCCCGTCCTGCTGAAAGCAGACTGCGCCAACGCAGACCTGGTCATCAGCGGCGTCAACGGATTTACATATCATACGGATCAGGAGTTTGCAGAGCTTGTTAAAAAGCTTGCACAGCTCGACGCCGACGGAGAAATCCTGATGCGCAAGCTGATTCGCAAAACAGCCGCCAGCCTGACAGATACGAATCAGGCCATTGCGCTGGAAGAGTGCTATCAGTCCGCTATCGCTTTTTCTCTGCAAAAACCGAAACAAAACGGTTGACCCTGTTGTTTGAATAAATCCCATTTTTTGGTCCATACTGGAAGCATAATACTTGATGGACAAGGAGATGTTTCCTATGGCACGCAATCGCAGAGGAATGGACTTCGACACAGAGATCATGAAAGTGGAGATGCAGATCACACGATGGAAAAAGACCATCGTCGAGCTGGAAGAGAAAAAGCGGGAGCTGCTCAACGCAAAGCGCGAGGCGGAAATTTGCATCCTGTACGACGCGGTGCAGCGATCCGGAAAATCCGTAGACGAAGTGCTCTCCATGCTTTCTCCCGTTTCTGATATGGAAAACGCAGGATAAAATGCAAAAAGTTACCTCCCATGTTTTCTCTTTTTCCGCAGAAAATAAGACCGTATGCACATACAACAGACAAGCTGCATACAATCTTAGCTGTGGAGGTGCTTGCATGGATAACCGATACGGCGGTTACAACAGGGGAATGAATGGGGACATTGCGGCAGCAAACTATTTTGACAAGCTCCCTTTGGAAATGAAGGAAGAAATCAACCGGCGTGCTGCCGACATTCACTCATTTCAGGACCTGCGCGAAATTGCAGAATACCACGAACCGGACGAAGAGTCCTAAACGCGAACCGGTCCGGATACCATATTGGTATCCGGACCGGTTCTATTTTTAAATATGGATTAATTCATATGCTTTACTGCCAAGTCCCATTTCTTCGGCATAGTCCACCGTAATGCGCCAGTTGGTTGTGGGATGAGTTGTATCAAAGTGGTCGCCGTCCGGGCAACCGTCAATCATGCTGCCGCGCGTGACCGGCTGCTGATTGCAGAGATCCGCACAGGCCATATCCAGCGCTACCGGATCGTAGGATGCCAGCATACCGACGTCCGGAATAATTGGAAGATCGTTTTCCGCATGGCAGTCGCAGTAAGGCGAAACGTCACAGATCAGGCTGATATGGAAGCTGGGCTTTTCGCGCAGAATCGCTGCGGAATATTCCACAATTTTCATATTCAAAATATCATTTGCCTCATCGTCGGGCGATTTCACAGCGTCCACCGGGCAGGCGCCGATGCAGCGGCCGCAGCCTACACAACGATTATGGTCAATACTGGCTTTACGGTCTGTGATAGTGATAGCGGAGTGCGCACAGTTCTTCTGGCAGGAACCGCAGCCCACACATAAATCCTGTTCCACAAACGGCTTGCCGCTGCTGTGCATCTCCATTTTTCCCGCGCGGGAACCACAGCCCATGCCGATGTTTTTAAATGTGCCGCCGAAGCCCGTGCATTCATGGCCTTTAAAGTGCGTCAGCGTGATCAGATTGTCCGCGTCCATTACCGCGCGGCCGATCTTGGCTTCCTTGACATATTTTCCGTCCGCCACCGGAACCAACGCCTCATCCGTCCCTTTCAGACCGTCCGCAATGATCACATGGCAGCCTGTTGTAAACGGGTTATAACCGTTCTCATAAGCAGAATCCAAATGATCCAGCGCGTTTTTGCGCCGCCCGACATAAAGCGTATTGCAGTCTGTTAAGAACGGCTTGCCTCCGTTCTCCTTGACAATGTCGACGATAACCTTCGCGTAGTTGGGCCGCAGATAAGCCAGATTACCCGGTTCGCCAAAATGGATTTTAATGGCGGTAAATTTATTCTGAAAATCCATCTGCCCGATTCCAGCTTTCTTTACCAGCTTCTCCAGCTTCTGCAGCAGGTTCTGGTTCATGCTGGCCCGGAAATCCGTAAAATATACCTTGGACTTCTCCATATGTTTTTCCTCCTGATTGATTCATTTTCTTCCTCTTTGTATTATAACAAATCGAATTTTGTATGACAATCCGATTTAGACATTTTTCCGGTTTCCTCCCGGCTGCATTCTTCGCCCCATCGCGGTGATCACACCCATCTGTGTATGGGCTGTCGCGCGGAAAACGTCGCCCTGTACGTTTCCTTTGACGTTCAGATGAATTTTTCCAAACGACGTTCGCACCTCACTGGAAAAAACGCACTCTTCTCCCTGTACCGATCCACCGGAAAACTCGTGCCGCCCTCCCATCGCTTCCAAAACGCCGCTGAGCCTTTCCCCGTTCGTCACCAGTGTAATCATACCGCGCACCGGGCCAATTGGCGTCTGCATGGTGATACTGTATTTACCGTCAACCATTATTTGTTCCCCTTTCCCAAATACACAATGCCGTACCGAAAACATCCGGTACGGCAATCTAATATACGGTCTTCTCTTTCAAAATATGCAGCATCCTGCCCCTAAGTGCGCAATAAACAGCATCCAAGCCTGCTTTTTTACTCTTTATCGGAACGGAGCGCCTCACATTTTCTCTGCCAGTACCGCCCCATGGAATAATAGGGGGTTTCTGTCACCTCATTGGAAAGAAACGCGGGTGGTACAAACGCTTTTGCCTCTTCCATCGACGCAAATTCCACCTCTGCAAACAGAAATTCCGTTGGCGTACCGAAATCCACCAAGCTGCACTCCAACCGGTAACCGTCGAGTGCGTAGACCTTGTAGTCCTTCCGGATCATCGGCGCTTCCAAAAGCTCCTGTAATTCATCAAACACGGCTTGAGAGAGATCCAGTTCGATTTCCTTTCTGCAAAGAGTTCCTTTCCCTTTAAAACACAGCACATAATCCGTTCCATTTGCCGACTCTTTTTTCCGTATACGGACTACCGGCTGCGTACTGAGGTATCCCTGCCAAACAACGGCTTCCTCCAACAGCGGCAATTCCGGAAAATCAGAGATCAGGAACTTTCTTTCAATTTCCTGCATTGTAATCCTCCTTAATTTATCTGCATTCATTCTACTTCTAAAGAGGCGCAGTCTCCGTCACAACGAAACAATGTTCTCCCAGGCGTCAAAATCTCTGATTTTGGTTACGCCGTGAGGTTATTATTCCATTAAGAGGCGCAGCCTCCGTCACAACGGAACAATGTTCTCTCAGGCGTCAAAATCTCTGATTTTGGTTACGCCGTGAGGTTATTATAGCATACTTCCCCAAGTAAACACAGATATATTACGCCGGACAGGAGATCACATTCTCCTTTGGCAGGAAGTCAAGGTGCCGGTCCACCTCCATCCAACGGTACACCCGGAAAATCTCCGCAAGCGCACACAGCTTATCCGCACTGCTGACAATAAAGCTCTCTTTATAGCGAGGCAAATACGGCGTCAACGGCCACATATGCTTGACGATAATATCTTTTTCCGTGTCGTTCAGAGATGTCAATCGCATGGCGTTGCAAAGCGCTGTAACAGGGTGCATGGTCATATGGTTCCCCGTATGGCTTTCCCTTTTTCGCCAGTCGTAAAGGTACAGGTCGTGCAGAAGACCGCCCCGTGCCGCCGAAACATAATCCAGCCCCATCTTCTTACAAATGATAAAGCTTATATATGCAACAAAAATACTGTGCTGAAAACAGTTTGCGTCCTTAACATGCTGGTCTATTTGCTCCATTTTACTCACCTGCGGCATATTTAAAAGGTCCTGTATACAAGATTGAAATTCGGACAGGTTTATTTGATTCCACATTATCATTACTCCTTATCGTTTATCTTCATACAAGCAGTATATCATATGAAAACAAAAATCATCCGAATTTAAAAGTCTTTTAAACGAAATGTAAGAAATGTGTAAGATTCTTTACGACTGGAAAAACTTTAAAAAACGCTGTTTTTTGCCAAACTTCAGTGCTATAATAATTTCCTGTTTTTACAACTCGTCTGTGTACAAGCCGTCCAGCTGCCAAACGCTTGCGTTCTAAAATTGTTTACAAATTCGCATATTTCCAGCTGTACCGGGCAAACTTTCAGCAAAAGTCCATCTACGTCAAAAACGCTTTTAAACCTGTTCATAACTTGTCCATACCCCTATGATAAGATTTGAGAAATTTTTGTAAGGAGAGATTTTGAATGTTTAAAAAAATGACCGCTGTACTTTTAGTCACAGCCCTGTCCTGTTTGTCTTTGATCGCCTGCAGTCCCAAAGAGGACGCCGGTTCTTCTTCCCTGCCGGAGTCGTCTACCAATATATCGTCATCGTCCAGTGAGGTTTCTTCCGGTACATCATCCGAAAGTACAGATTCCTCCGCTGCTGCTTCCGGCGGGGAAAGCTCCGGCGCCGCCGCATCTTCAGAGGCCGCTCCTTCCAGCACGCCTCCCTCCGGTGCAAACGCATCCGGCACTACGGGTAAAAAATACACGGAAACAGATGAAAACTTCACTTTTAAAGATGGCGTATACAAGAGAATTTACGGCAACCGCGCCATGTTCATTGTAACGAAAGACGGCAGTTCTATGGAAACAAAGGAGCTGAACAAGCTTGCGGAAGAAACCGCGGGAACCTACTATAAAGACAAGTATTACTGCACCGTGGTCTTCGTAAAACCCGATAAAGACGATGGCACCTTCGACATCACCAACAAAAAGTCAGATGAGCGCATTGCCACTGTCATTTCACTCCACAAGCCCGATTCTTCTAAAATGACTATTAATCTGAAAGAACGTCCCCTCCAGGAATACATTGACAAACAGATCGCAAAGGCAAAAGTAAATAAAAAAGCATAAACAAAACCGGCCGCATGGATGAATGTTCCATGCGGCCATTTTGTATCCGAAAAACGTTCCTCCGCATAAACTGTATTTGGAGTATTCCAAATCTTCGATCGGAGGTTTTAAAAGGTGAAAATTTATTCAAATGAGAGCTTTAACCAAAATTGTTGTCCGCAACCCTCCTGCTGCTGTCCTGTTCCCTGTCCCATCCCCGGACCTACAGGTCCTACTGGACCGACTGGACCTGCCGGTGGCCCCACAGGACCAACCGGGTCAACAGGAGCAACCGGTGCGACAGGCGCAACGGGCGCTACAGGACCGCAGGGATTTCCCGGCGTACCAGGACCTGCCGGACCTACCGGTGTAACAGGACCTACGGGTGCTACCGGTACGACGGGACCACAGGGATTTCCCGGCATACCAGGACCCACCGGACCAACCGGTGTAACAGGACCTACAGGTGCTACCGGCGACCGCGGTTCAACCGGACCAACCGGACCACAGGGCATTCAAGGTATCCAAGGTCCGGAAGGACCTGCCGGACTTATCGGGCCAACCGGCGCAACGGGTGCAACAGGCGTGTCCGGTCCCACTGGTGCAACGGGGCCGGAAGGACCGCGCGGACCTAGCGGTGCGACTGGTCCACAGGGCATTCAAGGTATTCAAGGACCTGAAGGGCCGGCGGGTGCAACAGGAGCCGATGGTGTTTCTGTAACCGGAGCGACTGGTGCAACTGGCCCAACTGGAGCCACGGGCGCTACGGGCATAACCGGCCCTACCGGGGCCACCGGCGCAGATGGCGCCAGCATTACTGGAGCCACAGGTCCAACAGGCGCCACAGGTGCGACCGGAGTTGGTGTAACTGGACCTACGGGTGCGACCGGAGTAACCGGCCCCACTGGAGCGACCGGCGCAGATGGTGTCAGTATTACCGGTGCCACAGGGCCAACCGGACCGACTGGCGCTACAGGCATAACCGGTGCGACCGGGGTTGGTGTAACTGGACCTACGGGTGCGACCGGAGTAACCGGCCCCACTGGAGCGACCGGCGCAGATGGTGTCAGTATTACCGGTGCCACAGGGCCAACCGGACCCACGGGCGCCACTGGCGCGACCGGCACCAGCATCACTGGCGCTACAGGACCGACTGGCGCCACGGGAGCCACAGGACCGACTGGCGCTACAGGTGCGACCGGCGCTACAGGGCCAGCTGCAACCGCCAACAGCATGAGCGCTCTGAATACCAATGGAACAACCATTGCTGTTGTCTTGGGAGGAACACCTGTTCCGCTGCCAAACGACCAGGTACTGGACAGCTTTACAGTGAATGCCGCAAATGATCTCTTTACAGTCCCAGCTACCGGCACGTATTTGATCACGTATGATATCAAAACGACAGCCAGCCTGTTACTTTCTTCTCGCGTCCTGTTAAATGGAACGCCTCTCGCGGGAACCATTTTTGCTCCCGCTGTCTCCGTGAGTAATTTGTCCGCGACCCGCATTGCGCCTCTCACTGCAGGAGATACGCTGCAACTGCAGCTGTTTGGATTGCTGGGAGCCGCTGTTTTACAGGGTGGCAACGGAGCCAACCTGACCGTAATCCGTCTCGCATAACGATTTCAATTAATACCTGCAAGAAGGCTGGATTTCAAGATATGAAATCCAGCCTCCTTATTTTATTGGCGATATTGCAACGCACCTTGCGCAGTTTTTACTAAATAACGCATTGCCTCTACCGGGTAATCGCCAACGGCAGTTTCTCCCGTCAACATGAGAGAGGATGCACCGTCCAGCACCGCATTAAAAATATCAGATACTTCAGCCCTGGTTGGCGTTGCACTTTTTTGCATGGAATGAAGCAGCTGCGTTACTACCATAAAAGGAATTCCGGCATCCTTACAGGTTCTGGCAATCTGTTTTTGTACACTGGGCAGCTCCCATAGCGGCATGCTGTTCCCCAAATCTCCCCGGGCGATGACAATATGGTCCGCATAAGGCAGTAAATCCGGCAGAGCTTCTACTCCCTTGCGATTTTCAATCTTTGCAAAAACCTGTATATGTCCGCTGTCTGCCCGCTGCAGCGTTTCCCTAAGCGTCATCAAATCCTGCGCGTTGCGCACGAATGGAAGCATAACGCCTGTTACACCGTATTCTTTTGCATGCGACAGCTGGTATAGATCCTGATCGGTCAAAGTCGGTTGGCACAACTCCACTCCTGGAATCGCAATACTCTTTCTGGAATGCAGGACACCGCCGCGCTCTACTGTGCAGATAATTGTATCCGCCACGCAGGATGTTACACGCAGCAAAAGCGCTCCATCATCCAGCAGTATTTCCTGTCCAGGAACCACTGAAGAAACAACAGACTGTGGAACCGGAATTCCTGTTCGGCCCAAAAGAACAGACGCACCATTCACCAAAAGAACAGGCTCAGGTAATGTGCCGATACGCAATTCCGGTCCCTGCAGATCGATCAGCAACTGTGGCGCAATTCCAGCTCTTTCCGCTGCTTTTTGCAATTCCCTCAGCCACGGCTGAGATTGCTCCAGACCGGTATGGGAAAGATTGAGCCGGACACCTGTCATCCCCTGCCGAAACAACGCATATAGAGTTTCTTCCGTTTGGCAGGAAGGGCCCAATGTACCATAATATGTAAAGTTTGTTGTTAATCGTTTCAAGCTTTTCGTTCCTCTCCACCCATTTGTTTCATTGTAATCAGAAACCAGGCGGAATGCAAGAACATTCCAGATATTCACAATATGGTTTCTGTTTTTTAACGCCAACGTTGCATTTCATTCAAACTGTATACACATTCAAATTCTATACTAATGACATCGAAAAAAACTGTTACAGTCTGAAAGGTGGTCGGAATACCGGCTTGTCAGACTCGACAGACTACATAAAATCCCTTTGCCCGTTTCCTGCACCGGAGACAAGCAGGGGTTTACATATAAAAATTCGTTTCATGCCCTCCTTTCTTTTTAGCGCAGCGATTTCGCTGCGCTTTTTCTATGTCATATAAAAAAACGGCCGCATGGAAGCGGCCGTTTTTCAGGTATTCTGATCATTGATCCTGCGCCGTATCAATAAGCGTGACAAAGCTTTTCCATCAAACGGCAACAGTGGATAAAGATATCCCCTGCCTGTTATAGTCTTACTACACAAGAGAATCAGCAGGATAATCGCAAGCCCCGCCAAATACCCCCACAGCTGAAACAACGCAGTGAGAATCAGAATCAGAACCCGGAATAACTTAAACGCATAACCCAGCTCAAAGCTTGGCTGCGTAAAATTGGAAATAGCCACAAACGCCATAAAGAGCACTACCTCTGGTACAAACCATTTGGCCTGCACCGCAAAATCCCCCAGAACAAGCGCGCCTACCACACTGAAGGAATTGCTTAGGACGCTCGGCGTATTTAAAGAAGCCAGCTTTAAACCGTCTATGATAAATTCGATCAACAGCAGCTGTACAATCACCGGCACACTGTTCGGCTCTTCTATTTGAATAAATTCCAACCAGGTTGGAATCCACTGCGGATTGCTGACCAGCAAAAACCAGGTCGGCGTTAGAATGAGGGTCAGCAAAAACACCACCATTCGTACAATACGCAGGTAGGTACCGATCAACGGGGGAAAATAGTAATCGTTTGTATCCTGTACAAAATCAATAATGGAGGTAGGCAACACCATCGCAGAAGGCGAGTTGTCCACCAGAATGACAATACTCCCTTCAATCACGCTGGCCGCCGCCGCGTCGGGGCGCTCCGAATAGCGCACTTTGGGAAACGGGTTGTACCATTTCGGCTTAACCAGGCATTCGGCCAGACTTTCCTGGCTCATTGTCAAGGTGTTGATGGTAACGTTCTGCAGCTTTTCCTTGACGTTTTTCAGGATTTTGGGATCCACTGCATCCGCCATGTAGCAGATCACCACATCGGTTTTCGACTTTCTTCCAATCTGCATGATATCCATCGTCAGACTGGGATCGCGGATCCTGCGACGGATCAGCGAGGTGTTATGCACCAGGGTTTCCACAAAGCCGTCGCGGGAACCGCGCAGCACCCGATCGTCGTCCGGTTCGCTCACGCTCCTGGTCGGATAGGTCCTGGCGTCGATCATCATAGCCTGGTCGTACCCTTCCAGCAACAAGCAGATCGTTCCGGATAAAACGCCAGTTACCACCTTTTCCGGGTCCGTTTCACAGTCCGTCTCCACGTAGGGAATAAACGCGTCGGCAAATTGCTCCGTCGATGCAACGTCCTCCAGATCTTTTGGCGACAGCGACATCAGGTATTCCATGATTTTTTCCATGATATCGTCTTTGACAAAGCCGTCGATAAAATACAGCACCGCGCTGCGTCCTGCAACCTTCATGTTGCGTCCAATTAAATCAAAGCTCGCATCCAACCGGAGCAGCTTTTCCATTTGTTTTTTATTCTGCTGAAAATCCCTGCACAAGGAAACCTTTTCCATTCCAACGCCTCCTGCTGTTTCTACCGTTATTATGGCAAATCCGCAGGAATTTATGTGGAAACAGGAACACTCGTTTTTCATTCGCATTCTTCACAAAATTGTTTCCTAAATCGTTATTAAATTAACTTTTATTGACATTTTCCTCCCACCACCGTATACTTAAAATACAAAATAAAAATAAAGGGGTGCTTATTATGACGACTAACCCACTGTTGTTGCTGGATAACAACTCCATGATTTCTGTGATGAACCGCGGAACCTTTAAATGCACTGACCTCACTTTTGACGAGGCCAAAGCCATCATTGATATGCACCCGGAAGAAGATATCTTAAAATGTTTTACTAATCTGGATATTGAGGACATTATTTTTGGATATCTGGAAATTCAAAAACGCAATTTCCAGCATAAGCGTTTTCGGGATATGCATGTTGGTCAGGATGGCTTGGTCTTCAAGCTCTACACAACGCCTTCAGAGACACAACCCGTTATTCAAACAGACAAGGGCAATGAAGCCAAAAAGATTCAGAATATATATGTATATTGCCAGTTGGTCTCCCGTGTGGAATAACATAAGGCATTTACCCTGCATCCTGTTATTGGATGCAGGGTTTTTTATAGTATTTTTCAGAAAAATAAAAAACCGTCCTGTTTGCACAGAACGGTTTTTTGAGGAAGAATTTATGAAAAAGAAACTTGTAACCAATTGTTTTCCCTTGCGATGATTCTAGTATACAAAGCAAATGTGAACGTTTGTTGATGAAAATCAAAACTTTTTGCGAATCCTACTCCTCCTGCATTTGAATCCGCATGTGCTCAGCAATCTCTATTAGATCTGATTTCGTCAGTTCCTTATCAATTGCAACGATGTAGAACTGATACAGACTGTCCGTCCAAAGCAGCATTTGAAGATCATTTTTCTCTGCGTATATCGCTCTTTCACCCCATACCTGAACGACTTCTCTACGCGCCCCTTCTGTGTCTACTTTGAGACGTCCTCCACCGAACTGCTTAATCTGTATTTCACCAGAGCTGTCCTCTCTTTTGTATATGAGAATCGATAGCTTATGCGTTTCATTTATCGTATAGGAATCCTGTATGTATCCCTCAGGCATCACTTCCGGAAGATATCCTAAAAAGGGCTGATCCCTTGCCGATTCCGTCCGGTCTATTGCAATTTCGGTATGTGTGTTAAACATTCCTGTAAATATCCAAATCAACCATTCGCGTGCGGCTTGTACCGACATGACGGCTGTAAACGCTGTGACCAGAAGTGCCAGGAAAAACATGGCGGCGCGTTTTGAACAGCGGATCAGTTTTCTGGTAAAGGGAGAACGCTCCTCTTCCCGAATTATTCTAATGATTTTACGATCAAAACGTCTGCTTACCGGATACCGTTCTGCCAACTCTTCCTGTGACGGAAGCTCGTCCAGTTCGGACAGCATGACTTGATGCAAAGCAGCATGTAAAAGTTCGTCGGATAGCTCCATATAAAACCTCCTATTCCTTCAACGTGTTGCTTAATTTCTTTCTGCCTCTTTGCAGAATTTTCTTTATATTCGGCAAATTCAAACCGGTAATCTCTGTAATTTGTGTGAGGGAAAGTTCATTTAAATATCGAAGCATAAATACGTCGCGATAATTTTGTGGAAGAGAATTGATTGCATGCAGCAATCTTTCGTAGCTTTCCTGACTCTCAATTTTCACATAGGGCTTTAAACGGCTGGGCGTGGGCGTGTCGGCCGATATATCTTCAAAATATACATCCACCTCTTCTTTATCTTTTCGCAGCAAATCGATGCAGGTGGACCGTACCACCAGAATGATAAAGTTTTTTGTTTGAGCGCACTCGATCTCTCCGATTTTGGAAAAGTTTTTAATGATCCGGACAAACGCCTCCTGTACAGCATCTTCCCGTTCTGTCTGCGTATGAAAATAATCGTTGGACACATGAAACATCAAATGCTTATAGGTCTGATATACCGCTTCAAACTTCCTTTGATCATCTTCGTCGTCAATCAGGGCCAACAAGGTTGCGAGCAACTTTTCCACATCCCCTACTGTTTTTAGCCAATAAACATATTATACAATTTTCTGCAAATATTTCAATTCCTACGCCCTATCTTTTTTCTAAATCGCAACCAAATATTGGACTGGGAAAGGGACTTTTTTGCATAAAACGTTGTATTGCCTGAACAATCAATCCTGCTCCTCTGGTAGCAAAATACCCTTCACTTAAAAATGCACCCGGGTTTCCTATAAAACCCGGGTGCGTTTCCTCTGTTTTCTAATCTAAAACTTTTTGCAGATATTTTCCCGTATAGGAGGCTTCCACCCTCGCCACCGCTTCCGGCGTTCCGGTAGCTACAATGGTTCCGCCGCCGTCGCCACCCTCCGGACCAAGGTCGATGATATAATCCGCCGTTTTAATCAAATCCAGATTATGCTCGATCACAATGACGGAATTTCCTGCATCCACCAGCTTTTGCAGCACTTCGATCAACTTGTGTACATCCGCAATGTGCAGCCCCGTGGTCGGCTCGTCCAAAATGTAGATCGTGCGCCCCGTGGACCGCTTGCTCAGCTCTGTCGCAAGCTTGACACGCTGCGCCTCGCCGCCGGACAATGTGGTCGCCGGCTGGCCAATCTTGATGTAGCCCAATCCGACATCCTGCAAGGTTTGTAATTTGCGGGCAATGCGCGGCAGATTGGAGAAAAACTCCAGCCCCTCCTCCACGGTCATCTCCAGCACGTCGTAGATGCTTTTCCCTTTATACTGAATCTCCAGCGTCTCCCGATTATAGCGTTTCCCCTTACAGACGTCACAGGGCACATAGACGTCCGGAAGAAAATGCATCTCAATTTTGATAATGCCGTCGCCCTGACAGGCCTCGCACCGTCCGCCTTTCACGTTAAAAGAAAACCGGCCGGAATTAAAGCCGCGCAGTTTGGCGTCCTGTGTGGAAGCATACAATTCCCGGATATCGGTAAACAAGCCCGTATAGGTCGCCGGATTGGAACGGGGCGTGCGGCCAATCGGCGCCTGATTGATTTCAATCACCTTATCGAGTTCTTCCACACCCTTGATCTGCTTATGAGCACCGGGCCGGCATTTGGCGCCATTGAGCGTTGACGCCAGATATTTGTACAGAATCTCATTGATCAGCGAGGATTTTCCAGAACCGGATACGCCTGTTACACAGACCAACTCTCCCAGTGGGAAATCCACTGTAATATTTTTCAGATTATTCTGTGTTGCGCCGACCACCCGCAGCTTCTTCCCATTCCCTTTGCGGCGTTTTCCCGGTACCTCAACCTTGCGTACACCGCTCAAATACTGCCCTGTGATAGAGGCTTCGCAGTGGAGGATATCCTCCGGTTTTCCGTTAAAGATGACGTTTCCGCCGTGGATTCCCGCACCGGGTCCAATATCCACTATGTGATCCGCCGCACGCATGGTATCTTCGTCGTGTTCTACGACGATCACGGTGTTTCCAATATCCCGGAGATGCTGCAGCGTGGCAAGCAGCTTGTCGTTATCCCGCTGATGCAGCCCGATGCTGGGCTCGTCCAGGATATACAGGACGCCCATCAGAGAGGATCCGATCTGTGTCGCCAAACGGATGCGCTGGCTCTCTCCGCCGGAAAGCGTTCCAGATGCGCGGGAAAGCGTCAGATACTCCAGACCGACACTCTGCAAAAAGCCCAGCCGGCTTTTGATTTCTTTCAGGATGGCATGGGCAATCATTGCATCGCGTTTGTTCAGCTCCAAATGATTGACAAAATCCAGCGCCTGTGAAACGGATTTGTCGCAGAAATCCGCAATATTGATGCCCCCGACCGTAACCGCCAGGCTGATCGGAGAAAGCCGCTTTCCATGGCAATCGTCACAGGGGATGGCACTCATATAGGTTTCAATTTCTTCTTTGATCCAATTGCTCTGTGTCTCCCGGAAACGGCGTTCCAGGTTGTTGATGATCCCTTCAAACTCCGTCTGATAAACGCCGCTGCCATACTCATTTTTTCGCTCCACACGGATCTTTTCCCCTTTGGTTCCATAGAGCAAAACGTCAATGGTCTCCTTTGGCAGTTCGCCAAGCGGCATATCCAGCGAAAAATGATAGTGCTTCGCCAGCGCCTGCATATACATTACGGCGATGGTGCTGCCTTCCATTGCCCATCCGCTGGCCTTTAGTCCGCCCTGATTGATGGACAGTTTTTTATCCGGTATGATCAAATCCGGGTCAATCTTCATAAACACGCCCAGACCCGTACATTTCTGGCAGGCGCCGAACGGATTATTAAAGGAAAACATGCGCGGCGTCAGCTCTTCTACGCTTGCGCCGTGCTCCGGGCAGGCATAGTTTTGACTGAACGTCAGGTCCTTTCCCTCCTGTGTGCTGACAACAAGAATGCCGCCGGAAAGAGACGCCGCCGTCTCAATGGAGTCGGCCAGGCGGGAACGGATATCCGGGCGAATCACCAGACGGTCCACCACGATCTCAATGGTGTGTTTACTGTTTTTCTGCAATTTAATCTGTTCCGACAGGTCATAGATGATTCCATCCACACGGACACGGACAAATCCGCTTTTTCTGGCCGCTTCAAACTCCTTGACATGCTCCCCCTTTCGGGCACGCACTACGGGCGCCAGCACTTGGATTTTTGTTCCCTCTTCCAGCTTCAGCACCTGATCCACAATTTGATCCACCGTCTGCTGTTTGATTTCCCTGCCGCACACCGGGCAGTGCGGAATACCGATGCGGGCATACAACAAACGCAAGTAATCGTAAATTTCCGTCACGGTTCCCACTGTGGAACGCGGGTTCTTGGATGTTGTCTTCTGGTCAATTGAAATGGCAGGGGAAAGACCCTCAATATAGTCGACATCCGGTTTTTCCATCTGTCCCAAAAATTGACGCGCATAGGAAGAAAGCGACTCCACATAGCGCCGCTGCCCTTCCGCATAAATGGTATCGAACGCAAGGGAGGACTTTCCGGAACCGGAAAGCCCTGTAAATATGATCAGCTGGTCGCGCGGAATCTCAATATCCACATTTTTCAGATTGTGTTCGCGCGCGCCTTTAATAAAAATGTTCTTTGTTGTCATACCTGGTTCCTTTCCCCATTCTCAGCGCTGTAAAACAGCTTTTGCTGATCTTATTTTCCCGACTGCAACGCTTTAATTTTATCGCGCAGATAAGCGGCATGCTCAAACTCGAGCAATTTTGCCGCGGCCTTCATTTCCTTCGTCAACTGTTCAATCTGCTGTCTGCGCTCCAACGCCGTCAGGCGCTTGCCTTTCTTTGGTTTCTTCTCATCCTTATGCGTGGAAATTTCCAACACCTCGCCGACCTTTTTTACGATCGTCTTGGGTACGATCCCATGCACTTCATTGTATCTCATCTGGATCGCGCGACGGCGCTCCGTCTCCCGGATCGCGGACTCCATCGAAGGCGTGACCGTGTCCGCATACATGATGACCTGTCC
Organism: Clostridium sp. D33t1_170424_F3; assembly: GCF_015667585.1. Lineage (GTDB taxonomy): Bacteria > Bacillota > Clostridia > Oscillospirales > Acutalibacteraceae > Anaeromassilibacillus. The sequence continues at coordinate 309,157 of NZ_JADPEG010000001.1, forward strand.
CTTTGCATTTCGGGCGGCACGACCGATCGTCTGGATCAGGGAACGCTCCGAACGAAGGAAACCCTCTTTATCCGCATCCAAAATGACTACCAGAGAAACCTCCGGAATATCCAAACCCTCGCGCAGCAGGTTAATACCGATCAGAACGTCGAATTCTCCCAATCGCAGGTCGCGCAGAATCTCCATGCGTTCCACCGTATCAATATCGTGGTGCATATAGCGCACTCGAATTCCCATATTCTCCAGGTAGGAAGTTAAGTCCTCCGCCATCTTTTTGGTGAGCGTCGTCACCAGAATCCGCTCCTGACTGGCTGTACGAAGATTGATTTCTGAAATCAGGTCGTCGATCTGCCCGTCCGTCGGCTTCACAATAATTTCCGGATCAACAAGGCCGGTCGGACGGATCACCTGCTCGACGATCTGCGCCGAATGCTCTTTCTCAAAATCGCCCGGCGTCGCACTGACAAAGATCGCCTGATTGACATGCGCATAAAACTCGTCAAAATTCAGCGGACGGTTATCATAGGCAGACGGCAGACGGAACCCAAAATCGATCAGCGTCTGCTTTCGCGCATGATCGCCCGCGTACATGGAGCGCACCTGCGGCAGCGTTACATGGGACTCGTCCACAAACAAAAGGAAATCGTCAGGAAAATAATCCAGCAGCGTACAGGGCTGACTGCCCGGCTCACGGCCGGAAAGGACGCGGGAATAGTTTTCAATCCCTTTACAGAACCCGATTTCGCCCAACATTTCCATATCGTACTGGGTGCGCTCCCGGATACGCTGCGCCTCAATCAACTTGCCGTTTTCCTCAAAGAAACGGACGCGTTCCTCCATTTCCTGCTCCAAATCGCGGATCGCATGCTGCATCTTTTCCCGCGGCACAATATAATGGGACGCCGGATAGATCGCCACATGGCGCAGCTCCGCTTTAAACTCGCCGGTCAAAGAGTTAATCTCGCTGATCCGATCAATTTCATCGCCAAAGAATTCTACCCGTATGACGGTATCGTTTGACTGTGCGGGAAAGATCTCCACAACGTCGCCGCGCACACGGAACTTGTTTCGTATAAAATTAATGTCGTTGCGCTCGTATTGAATTTCCACTAATTTGCGCAGCAATTCGTCGCGGCTCTTCTGCATGCCGGGCCGCAGGGAAATGACCATGGTCCGGTAATCAATGGGATCGCCCAAGCTGTAAATGCAGGATACGCTGGCCACAATGATAACGTCGCGGCGCTCAGACAGCGCGGAGGTCGCCGAATGCCGCAGCTTGTCGATCTCGTCGTTGATCGCAGAATCCTTTTCAATATAAGTATCCGTCGTCGCAATATACGCTTCCGGTTGGTAGTAGTCATAGTAGGACACAAAATATTCCACGGCGGAATCAGGAAAAAACTCGCGGAACTCGTTACAAAGCTGCGCCGCGAGTGTCTTATTGTGCGCCAGTACCAGCGTTGGACGCTGCGTCTGCGCAATGATATTGGCCATGGTAAACGTCTTGCCGGAACCTGTAACTCCCAGCAGCGTCTGTTCCCGGCAGCCTTGATTCACGCCGTCCACCAGCTTTGCAATGGCCCGCGGCTGATCCCCGGTGGGCTGATACGGCGATGCCAGTCTAAATAATCCTTGCTCACTCATATATTATTTTCCCCATTTTTTATTCCAGACACCAATGGTATCGTTGTCCGTATATGCCTTCCACAATCAAGAACAAATGTTTTTCTTAAATTATTTTACTTCTTTATAATTTGTTTGTCAATGCCTCTGTTCCATATCTGGACATTTCTACAAAACCGTGGAACATTTGCTGACATGACAGAGTATTTTGCTAGATTCGATCGATTTTTTGAAGCAGCTGAAAATGGCTTCGGTCGAACTTCAGAACGCCTTCGTCGCGCAGCTTACCCAATTCATTGGACATCGCACTGCGGTCCACCGATAAATAATCGGCAAGCTGCTGCCGGTTATAAGGAATTTCGAATGAGGCGTTGCCCCTGCGCAGAGATTCCGCAGATAAATAGGACAACAGTTTATCCCGCGTGGTTCGTTTTGACATATGCATCATTTTTTCATTCATCGCCAGATTCTTAGCCGCCAGAACAGACACTAAATTACGCACCAGCCGTGCGTGAAATTCACATGTTGAAGCGCAAACATGCAGCACGCGATGCACATCCAAATATAAAACGGTCGCCGGATCCGCTGCAAAGACATTCACATTGGAGACCGCCCCTGGAACACAGGCATAAGTTTCTGCAAAGAGTTCTCCAGGCAGTACCTTCATCAGTATGTTGCGATTCCCCCAGAAATCTTCCTGCACCACGTATACGCTCCCCGTAAGAACCATTCCCACTGTATCTACTGCTTCTCCTAAACGGAGAAGCGGCCGGTTCCGTTCATATTCTTTTGTGCGTGCGGCCAGGCATTGCAGCATAACTTCCGCTTCGCTCTGCGTAACGCCGCTGAACAGCTGCGAATGCAGTATAATGGGTAAATACGTTTTCATTCTTATAGCCTCCGTTGTAAAAGCAACAGATTTGTTTGATTTATTGTAATACAATTTTCCCCTAAGGTCAATAGATAACGGATCATTTCTTTGATAACTCTAGAAACTGCCGGTCCAATGGGCGTCATTTTTTATTGAGGGGAGGACGCAGTTTATGACAAATAGCCATATTGAAATCAAACACATAGAATCCGGCAGTTCTCTTCCTGTGGATATCTGAAACTAATACTTAGACAATCAATTAAAATGTTGTTTCTTATAAATACTTAGTGACTCAGCAGATTGACTCACAATTAAATCAGCGGCCGGACTAAACTAAATCTGCCCCCGCAAACACCTCTTATTTCTACTCGGTAAACTGCAAAGAAACAGGCTTCGGTAATTCCGTACGGAATTA
>NZ_JADPEG010000020.1 GCF_015667585.1 Clostridium sp. D33t1_170424_F3
AGGCTGTCTCCTACCTTGACGTCTACTTCAAAGCTCGTCTGCAGCAGGCCGCCCACGTTGCTCAGCAGTACTGTGTAATGCACATATTTGTCAACCGGCTGATCTGTGACTTCGTCCACGCCTTCACCGACGCCAACTTCACACAAGACCGGATGACCATTGTTGATTGTAGAATCAAAGCCCCATTTTGCCCAGTTGGAATAACTGGAAGCATTGGTATTCAGCTCCAGGGCAAACGCATGGCTCTTCAGCTCTTCCGCCGTTTTTCCGGTGGACGTATCAGACAGGCTGGGAGAAACAAGTCCGCAGCCAGAAGATGCAGCATTGTTGTAATAGCCGTTGACGATCGCTGTTCCGCCGCCTTCCAGCGTACCGGTCAGGCCGCCGACCCACGTGGAGCCTTCGCCCGCATGGATTGCGCCGGAAGCAAAGCTGTTCTGAAGCCAGCCCTTTTCTCCGCCGCTGCTGCCGCTGATTGTACCGGTCAAACCGCCGATGCGCTTACCGGTTGCCGTAACCGTACCGGTCGCAAAGCTGTTGTTGATCTTCGCCTTCTGCGCATTGCCGACCAGGCCGCCGGTGTGAATATGACTTTCAACGTTTGTATTCGTCGAGGTCACGTCGCCGGTCGCATAGCAGTTGGTAATCTCAGTCTTGCTGTTGCCGCTGTAGCTGCCGACCAGGCCGCCCAGCTTGGCAATGCCCTGCACCGGGATTTCCGCATAGCAGTTCTTCAGGGTGGTACCAAGCGCAACGCCCGTCAGACCGCCGATTTCGCTGCCGGTGCCAACGACCTTGCTGTCCGCATTGGCCGCCTTGACACCACAGCCGATGAGAGTGGTTTCATTGGCGTAACCGATCAGGCCACCAACATAGGTCTTGCCATTTACGCTGACGACTTCCACCGTCAGGTTCCGGATCATCGTGCCTTCCGTGAAGCCGAAGAGTCCGGCATACATTGCATCGCCGGTATCCACCTTCAAACCGCGGATGGTCTTGTTGTTACCGTCAATGATACCGCCAAACCGATTGCTGCGTTCTGTGCCGATCGGCGTCCAGGTTTCCGCATAGTCGGAAAGATCAATATCGTTGACAATCTTAAAGTACTTGGGAGAATAGGTGCTGGACAGATTCCGGATTGCATTCAGTTCTTTCGCCGTGGTAATCATGTACGGATCTTCCTCCGTACCGGAGCCCTTCGGCATACCGGCCGGCGTCATTGTGATATGTGCGTCTCCGTACTTGGTCGGGTCATCCACAGAGGTCGCCCGGACGATAAAGATATCGTACGGCTCGTTCTCATCGACTGTCAGCAAACCATTTTCATCAATGGTCGTCTTGCTGTTCTGATGAGCGCCGACAATGCTCCAGGTGACGTTCTGCGTCACATTGGTTCCCTCTACGGTCGCCAGGAACTGCTCTGTTGTGCCCTTCTCGATTTTCTCGCTTGGATGGGTCACCTTGACGACGGTTACTTCCGGCTGAACTTCGCCGATTGTAATTCCCAGCGCTTTCGGGCTGCCGGACGGATACAATACTGCGTCTCCGGAGGCCGGAGCCAGATCCAGTGCGATCGGCGTAATCGTCTGATCGAGCGGAACGCTGCGGACAATATCCGGCAGATTATAGGCGCCTGTTACATCAAAGCCCGCCGCTTTGAGTTCGATTTCATTATGCTTGAATCCATTGTACTTGGTGCCGTCCAACTCAGTCAGATAGGTCGGATAGAAGCTCTTGCCGCTGGGAAGACGGATTTCCAACCGGAGATACGGATCCGGCGTGGGCTTTCCGTCAATGTAAGGCGGCTGGTACTTCTTCCACTGCACCGTTGCCGTTTTACCCTCTTCCAATCCGAGGGTGAACGCCTTTTCACCGTTGACAACAAAGTCATAATAGGCCTTGGGAGGCGGCACTCTCTTCAAAGTAAAGGTGATGACCGGCGCACCGGTTACGATCTTACCGTTAATTTTGATCTTGCCATCCAGCGTGTATTCCGCTGTGGCAGTCTGGACCGCCGGGTTGAGCAGATAGGCATCGGATGGGCTGACCGCCGTGATGGTCTTCGCCGGATCGCCCAAGTACAGGGTTTCCGTCGCCGTGCTGACCACTTCGTTATTCAGGGTGTACTGAATTGAGACTTCCTTCGTCTGTTCCGGGACATCGACTGTAAAGCTGACAGAGGACGGAATAGCAATGTCGTTTCCATCCGCGTCTCTGGTCACATTAATTGTTGTATAGGTCTTCCCGCTCAGTTTTGCGCCCTGATCCTTGTACTCGGGAATATCATTCAGCGTCGCGCCAACATAAAACTCACTGTCATAAAGACCCGCTACTCTCTGAACGGTTCCAAGGGTTTCACCGTTCTGATCCACGTATTGGACACTGAAGGGAACATCCGGCGACTTGCTGTTCGTCTGAATATCTGTTTCCGCCGGGGTTTCCGCCGTCGGGGAAAGGGTATATTCCGCCGGGTCCGGAATGGCACGGACCTTCTGCAATCCACCGACCACTTGTTTGTCGCCGCTGACCGGCATCGCAACCACCGGCGCAATTGCCGCTGCATCAAATGTAAGGTCGTTCCGCAGCATGGAACCGTTGATCGTCGGCACATAGCCGTTCTGCTCCTGAACCCATTCCCACTTGACAACCGCAGTCTCTCCTACAGGAACAATCAGGTTCATACAATTCTTCAAAAGATACGGATGGAAGATATACGCACGGGTTTCACCAGACGGTGTTGTCAGGCCCAGAACCGCATCCTCCAAAGCTTTCTTGGCATCGTCAACCTGCTGCTGGGTCGCATCGTTGTTTGCCAGCACCAGTCCGGCGGCTTCCAGCGCCGTGACAAACGCCTGCCAGGAAGACTGTGTATACCCGCCCTGCTCTTTGTCCTTATGAATGTTATAGAGCTCCTGCAGCGCATCCTTATTCACAGAAGGCGGCGTCGGCTCATCTGTGGCATACACATTGATTTCCTGCGCGCTGCCAAAGCTGTTGGCCGGATCTCCGTAGGTCGTCAGGCTTCTCAGACGAATCTTGTTTGCCTGCACCGGTGTTTCAGGCACAATCGTCTTGAGTACCGCGTCGTTCGCCCAAGTGCCATTTGCCACCTGCGTCCACGCACTGTCGGGCGTATCCGCAACCGAGGTCGCATCGTTGTTCACTTCCAGGACATACTGGCCAAAACGTCCGTTGGGGCTGCCGCCGGAAGTTCTGGGCTGGTACTCCACTTTTGCCACATAGTAAGATTCGGACAAATCATTGCTCAGGCCCCACGCAATCCAGTGATTGGGCTGAATATTCAGTGTCCAGTGGGAATGCCACCAGGTATCCTGTTTACCGTCAAAGGCCCATCTCGCAGGGCCGTCTCCGGAGGAACTGCTGGTGGTGTGCTCGCTGTCCGCTACAACTGTCGCGGCCATCGGCGCCTGATCCAGTTTGGTATACGAAATGGCAACCAGCGCGTCGATCGCAGCCTGCAGCGCATCATACGCCGCCAGATACTCCGCCGCCGTTGCAAAGCCGTTCTCCTGAACGGTACGGGCCGCATCCAGCTCATCCTGCAGCGCCGCGAGGGACTCAGCCGTATAATCGCCGCTCAGCAATGCTTCCGCCTGGTCACAGAGCTGGCCCAAAATGGCCTGTTCGTACGTTGCATCGTCGTCCGCCAGATAAGAAATAACCGGGCGCACATTTTTCACATCGTTGTCCACATTGCCAAACTGTGCGATGCGGATATAATCCCCTGCCGCAACTTCCGCAACCGTCAGATCGGCCGTTGCCGTGGTGGTCGGAGAATCATTCTTAACTGTATAGGTGCGCAGGATTTCTTCCACCGCGCTCTGGGTTCCCTTGGAAATCTGCACCGGCGCCTCATTGGGTTTGGTCGCCGTGATTTCGGTCTCAAAGGAAATACGGATGCGGCCGGCCTGCGGCGCTTTCCATGCATACGCTACGCCGTCATAGCTGGAGTTGGCGCCAAACAGGGATACCATGATATCCTGTCCGATTTTGCCCCAATCCGAACTGCTGCCAAAAGTCGTCTCCGCCCAGGCCGACTCGGACGTATTCCAGTTGGTAAAATCTGTCCAGCTCTTGTCCGCCTTGACCCTCTTCTGATAGAACCAGACCGGGCCGTCGTTATTGCCGTCCGTCTTCCACTCGCTGTAATGCGAATAGGATTCCAGCTCCGGACCGGGCTCTGCCGATTCAAAGTTTTCTCCCACGCCGAAAAGCGCCGGGAAGCCATTTTCATTGTACGTCCAATCGATCCAGCTTACGTCCACGGACGCATCGTTCAATTCCTCTACAAAGGCCTCGCTCTGCATCTCCTCTATGGACTTCGGGGTCAGATCTACGGGCTCCTCACATTTTTGCACTTGATTGAATCCGTTTTCAATTGCGTCATTATAATAGTTGACGCCCGCGCCGGTGCCTTCTCCAAAGAGATATGCAACCGCGCCCGCGCCGCCTTCCTGCACGGCGCCTGCAAAATAGCAGTTTTCCACCGTACCGGCATGCTTATAGCCCGTAGAGCCGACATTGTCGCTCTTCATGGAACCGACCAGGCCGCCGACAAACTGAGAACTGCTGCCATTTGTGCTGATGTTGCCTGTCGCAAAGCAGTTGAACATGCTCGCGCCGTTCAGCGCGCCGACCAGGCCGCCCGCGCTGCTGCTTCCGCTGCGCACATTGCCCGTGGTGAAGCAATTCTTGATTGCATCCTCCGTGCCGTATTCCATGTTGGTTTTTTCGCCGTTATAAGCGCCTACCAGACCGCCGACCGGGCTGCAGCTGACATCGCCCAGCACATCGATAGATGTGAAGCAGCCGTCGATCACCGTGCGGTGCGCTTCTCCGACCAAGCCGCCAAGGTTGGTATTTGTAGCGGAAATGTAGCTGTCTTCATCCATTCCCACCACGCCGCAGTTCAAAATAGCGCCGCCGACCGCATAGCCGGCGATGCCGCCCACCAGGTTATGACCGCTGATGAAGTCTACCTCCACCAACAGATTGCTGACGGACGCATCTCTCATGTAGCCGAACAGGCCCAGCCTGTCCGCATAGCGGTCGTCCTGTGTCAACCCGCTGATGGTGTAATTGGCTCCGTCAAAGGTGCCTTTAAATTCGGCGTCCATTTTGCCGATGGGCTCCCAGTTACCTTCCGGCAGAGTCAGACTTTTGCCCAAACGGTAAGACGCCTCCAGATCATTGCGGATCGCACGCAGCTGCGCGACCGTTGTGATCTCATACGGGTCTTCCACCGTTCCGGCTCCGCCCGCAAAGGCGGATGCTCCCGTGTCTTTTGCCGCGAACGCCATGGTGCCTGTAAAGGTACTCAAGAGCAATGTCAACGACAGAAACAACGACAGAAGCTTTGTTGAACGTTTTTGTCTCATTTCTTTCCTTTACCTCCTTCTTCGTATTTCCAAGATATCCTTCCGGCAGACATCTGTGTCCGCCAATTTTCCCTTCCCGCGCCATCCCTCCTTCTTAACGACTGCATTGTACATTAAAATCTATTCAAATTGAACGCTTATTTACAAACCCACGGTCCAGTATTTGTCAATTTACAATGGTTTTCCATTCAATTTACAGATAAGTTTTGTAGTATTTATATCCTTTGTATTATAACATTATATGGAAATTTTTATCAAGCATTGTCCATGGGGTGCGGACGAAAATGACAATTAATTCCTCAATCATGCACCATAGTTCCGCTACTGAATGAAATCATTTACCAGCCTTATCCTTACATGGCGTAATATTTAAAACACACCAAAACTGTTTCCATTTTTCTGGAAAAAGTCAAAATACATCAATATGGATAAAACGATCATTTCAGCATACGACTTTCGGCACCCTCCCGCTTTTCAGAACAGATAAATTATTGTAGAGAGGCGCAATCCATGTTATGATGAAACCTGCTGTAAAACATTATAGAATTGAGGATGTGCACCGCTTATGTATAAAATTATGATTGTGGAAGACGATCTCACCATTGCCGGCGTTCTGTCCCGCCATTTGGAAAAGTGGAGTTACCGGGTACAAACCGTCACGGACTTTGGAACGGTTTTAAAGCAATTTCAGGACAACCAGCCGCACCTGGTTCTTCTGGACATCTCCCTGCCGTTCTTCAACGGATACCATTGGTGCACGGAAATACGCAAAATCAGCCAGGCGCCCATTATTTTTATTTCTTCTTCAAAGGACAACATGAGCCTTGTAATGGCAATCAACCTGGGCGCGGACGATTTTATCGCCAAGCCGTTTGATCTGGATATTGTGACCGCAAAGGTCCAGGCCGTCCTGCGGCGCGCTTATTCCTTCGGAGCGGATTTCAATATTGTGGAACATAACGGCATGGTGTTTAATCTGGGGGACGCGACGATTTCCTACCAGGGACAGCAGGTGGAACTCACCAAAAACGAGTTTAAAATCATGCAGGTATTGCTGGAAAACCGGGGCAACACCGTACCGCGCGAGCACCTGATGCAAAAGCTCTGGGAAACGGAAAGTTTCATCGACGACAACACCCTGACGGTCAACATGACGCGCCTGCGCAAAAAGCTGGAGGGCATTGGGCTGGCGCATCTGATCCTCACCAAAAAAGGCATGGGTTATCTGGTGGAGGCATAGAACATGGGAAGAGAATTTTTAACCGACATTCTGGGATATATCCAGAGGCATTGGAAAACGCTTTTCCTGTTTCTCCTGTTTATCACGGTCCTTTTCGTCGTGTATGGCCTGTACGGGCTGCCTTGGGGGCCGGCCTTCTACACGGCGCTTTTATTCACTGCAGTCCTGATCCTGTTCAGCTTCTGGGATTTCCGGCATTACCGGCAGAGGCAGCAGCACCTGTATTTTCTACGCAAGCAGGCGCCCACTCACCTGGGTGCGCTCCCCATTGCGGCGGACCGGCAGGAACGCGCTTATCAGGAGCTTTTGCACCTGCTGGAAAAGCGCTGCCAGGACGCGGAAGAACGCTCGCGCCAGTCGGCTGAAACCGCCAAAGAGTATTATACGCTCTGGTCCCATCAGATTAAAACGCCCCTTGCCGCCATGCGGCTGCTTCTGCGCGAGGAAATGCCGGACCGCAGCGCGCTGGAACAGGAGCTTTTCAAAACCGAACAATATGTGGAAATGGTATTGCAATATCAGCGTTTGGGAAAAGGCCCGATGGACTTACTGTTTCAGGAATACTCGCTGGATTTTTTAATCCGGCAGGCCATCAAAAAAACTGCCACGCTCTTTATCCACAAAAAGATTGCTCTACATTTTGCAACCGTTTCCTGCCGGGTAATCACTGACGAAAAGTGGCTGGTTTTTATCCTGGAACAGCTGCTGACCAACGCCGTCAAATATACGCCGAAGGGTTCTGTCTCCATCTATTTACAGCCGGATGCGCCCGCAACGCTTGTCATTGAAGACACCGGTATCGGCATCCGCCCGGAGGACCTGCCCCGGGTTTTTGAATGGGGCTATACCGGCTATAACGGACGATTGGACAAGCGTTCTACCGGCGTTGGGCTGAGCCTCTGCCGCCAGGCACTGGCCATGCTGGGGCATTCCATTCAGATCACCTCTGAGGTGGGAAAAGGGACGCGGGTATTCCTGGACCTCTCCCGCGAAACGCTGGAGGTCGAGTAACCTTACAGCAATGTAAGAAACCAGCCGAAAACGTAAGCCAATCCGATGGATGAACGGTCCGACCTTTTTTATACTATAGGAGAAGTTCCCAACAACATCGATCGTTCTAAAAGGAGGCGCTTATCATGACCCTTTTACAGGTCAATCATTTAAAGAAAATTTATGCCAGCCGCATGGGCGGCAGCCTGGTGCAGGCTTTGACAGACGTCAATTTTTCCGTGGAGGAAGGCGAATTCGTCGCAATCATGGGCGAATCGGGTTCCGGAAAAACCACCCTGCTGAATATTCTGGCGGCGCTCGACAAGCCGACCGGCGGTGAAGTGCTGCTCAACGGCAACAACATCGCGGCCATTCCAGAAGGGCAGATGGCGGCGTTCCGGCGCAGCCACATGGGTTTTGTCTTTCAGGATTTCAATCTCCTCGATACCTTTTCCCTGAAAGACAATATTTTCCTTCCTCTGGTCCTGGCCCGCAAGGAATACCGGGAGATGGAAAAACGCATCGAGCCCATCGCACAGAGGCTCGGCATCAGTGAGCTGCTGAACAAATACCCCTACGAGATTTCCGGCGGACAGAAGCAGCGCGCGGCCGTTGCCCGCGCTTTAATCACACAGCCCAATATCGTCTTTGCCGACGAGCCGACCGGCGCGCTGGACTCCAAAGCGACGGAAAGCCTTCTGCGGGTTTTTGAAGAGATCAACCGGGAGGGCCAGACCATCCTGATGGTCACCCACAGCACGCGCGCCGCAAGCCACGCGGGACGCGTCCTGTTTATCAAAGACGGCCTGGTCTACCACCAGATCTACCGCGGCGGCCAGAGCAACGGCGAGCTGTACCAGAAAATTTCCGATACGCTGACGGTGCTTGCAACAGGGGGCGAACTGCATGAGTAAGTTATTCTATTCGCGCCTTGCTTTTACAAACATAAAGAAAAACAAAAGCATCTATCTGCCCTACCTGATGGCCAGCACCCTGATCGTCGGCTTGTGCTACATCCTGCGTTCCGTTACTATCATGGTCGAACAGAGCGGCGCAAAGGGCGCGGATTATATGTCCTTTATATTGGGGTTCAGCTTCTGGATCTTCGCCACAATCGCCATTCTGATCCTTCTGTACATCAACAGCTTCGTGATGAAGCGGAGAAAAAAGGAATTCGGGCTGTACAGTATCCTGGGAATGGAAAAACGGCACATTTCCATTGTGATCTTCTTTGAGGTGCTGTTTACCGGCCTGCTGAGCCTCGTCGTCGGTATCCTGGGCGGCGCGCTGCTGAGCCAGCTGATGTTCCTCCTGCTGCTCTATATCGTCGGTATTCCCTCCCCTCTCACCTTCAGCATCCCGCTGGACGCTGTCTCTATGACCATCGTGCTCTTCTTGTATATCTTTGCATTTATCCTGTTGTACGACATTGTCAGCATCTGCCGCACCAATCCAATCGACCTGCTGCACAGCAGCAAGGAAGGCGAACGGGAACCGAAGGCCCGCTGGCTGCTTGCGCTGGGCGGCGTCCTGACCCTGGGCGGCGGCTATGTTCTGGCGTGCATCGTGGGAAACCCGGCAGACGCACTGCTCATGTTTTTCCCCTGCGTCATGCTGGTCATCATCGGTACGTACCTGCTGTTTATCGCCGGCAGCATCGCTGTCCTGAAGCTGATGCGCAAAAATCGCAAATTCTATTATAAGCCGCAGAATTTTATCTCCGTTTCCGGCATGATCTACCGGATGAAACAAAATGCGGCCGGATTGGCGACCATCTGTATTTTATCCACCTGTGTGCTGACAACGCTTTCCTTTACGGTCAGCCTGTTTATCGGGGAAGAGGATACGCTCCGCTCCCAGTTTCCCCGGCAAATTCATGTGACTTGCACGGATGCGGACAAAGCCAGCGGCGCTTTAATGAATCAGGCCGCGCAGGACTACGCAAAATTCTACGGCTTTACGGTTGAAAATCCGTTTGGATATGCTGCGCTGGAATTCACCACTGTGAAAGACGGCAATCACTTTCAAAGTTCCGCCGATGATTTTTCAGGGCAATATTACAGCATCTCCTGCATCCCGCTGAGCGATTACAACCAGGCCAGTGGTTCCAACGAATCGCTTGCCCCTGATGAGGTCCTGTATTATGATTCCGACCTCACAGAGGAAATGGACAGCATCCAGATTGGAAACCTGACCTACCGGGTCAAAAAGGCCATCCCCTCTCCCGACCTTTTCAACAACACCATCGGCATGTCAAGGGCGACTGTCATTATGCCCTCACTGGACGAAGTAAACCGGCTTCTGGCAGATATAAACGGCAGCAGCGCTTCCTATCAGCGCATCACCCGCTATCATTACTATTTTGACGTGCAGGGCGACCAGAATCAGCTTCCCGCGTTTTATGAAAACCTGCGCGATGGGTTCAACAAGACCGTGCCGCATCTCTCTTTTATTAAAAACATTGACGATACGCGCGATGACTTTTATCAGCTTTACGGCAGCTTCCTGTTTGTGGGCGTCTTTTTTGTCGTGCTGTTTTTGATCGCTACCGTGCTGATCATTTACTATAAGCAGATCACGGAGGGCTTCGACGACCACGACCGCTTCCAGATCATGCAGAAGGTCGGCATGAGCGATAAGGAAGTCCGCCGCACCATCCAGAAGCAGGTATTGATGGTCTTCTTTCTGCCGCTGGGTATGGCGGTGCTGCATATGATCGTCGCTTACCCCGTTCTGTGCAAGATCATGACGGCATTCAGCATGACGGACACCACGCCGTTTTTCATCTGCACCATTGTCACCATTCTTCTGTTCGCCATCCTGTATTTCATCGTGTATCAACGGACGGCCCGCACCTATTACCGCATTGTGCAGAATATGAATTAAAAGAATCTGTTAAACCCTCTTGACCTTGACACTGTGTGAAGGTATATCCTTATGATAGAACCGGTTCAGAAAAGTAAAAGGAGGTTTGTCATGCTCACCATCGGCGAATTTTCTGCTCTTGGGCACATTTCAACGCGCATGCTGCGGCATTATGATGCGATTGGTCTGCTCCGTCCCGCCCATATCGGCGCGGAAAACGGTTACCGCTATTACGACCCGGCCCAGCTTTCCAGCCTCAAACAGATCGAAACGCTGAAAAACTATGGCTTTACTCTTGTGGAAATCGCCGGACTGCTGCCTCTTCCTCAAAAGGAGCTGGCACAGCGGATTTACGCGCGCAGGGTCCACGCTTATAAAGAGCTGAACGATATGCGCCGGTCGATTCGTCTGATGGAGGATGACATCATCCGTATGGAGGGAATCGGTATGGCAATGGAAAAATACGCGGTTATTGTAATGGAAGTACCGGAGCAAAAGGTCTTTGGCATTCGCAAAACCATCTCCATCAGCGAGGTGCATGAATTGTTCGCCCAGCTGCACCGTGAGATGGAGGCGCGCGGATACAAGCGCACCGGGGCGACACAGCTCATCTGTCACAGCGAGACATTTTCCTATGAAAGCATGGATGTGGAGGCACAGGCGGTTGTCAACACGGACGGACCGGATATCCAGACTGTCCCGGCAATGACCTGCGTTGCAACCACGCACATCGGTCCGTATGAAACAACCGCATGTGCATATGAAGCGCTCCGTTCCTGGTTCGCACAGCATCCGGAATACCAGGTGTGCGGTCCGGCAATCGAACGCTATCTGAAAGACGAGGGAATGGTAAACAGCCCGGAAGAATTGGAAACCGGCATCCTGTTCCCTGTAAAACGGATTTAACAATCCCCAAAGATTACAACAAACAAAATGGTTCCCCCTCCATATATGCATAGAGAGGGAACCATCTGTTTTTTTACGCTTTTTTACCAATCCCATCTATTTCTTTTTGGACAATATCATATTGACAGAATTTGGGGAACTGGCTATACTTTTGTCAAAATGAATTACTCAGAAAGATAGGTGGAAAGATTGCTGATTACAAGGGAAATGGATTACGCCCTGCGGATTCTCCGCACACTGTCCAACGGAGAACCGGCAGACGCAGAAAAAATCTATCAAAAAGAAATTATTCCCGCTCCATTTGGAGAAACTGTTCTCAAAAAGCTGGAAAAAGGCGGATTGATTCAAATTTCGAACGACACACCGGAATACTGCCGTTTAAACGTCGACCTGAAGACCGTGACTCTGTACGACCTGATGACGGCGGTAGGAGCAGAAACACAAATCAATGCCTGCATGAAACCAGGGCATCTATGCGAATGGCGCATAACACATCGTACAGAATGCGCCGTCCACAACCGCTTAGTCCACATCCAAAAGGCTTTGGATGACGAACTGCGCGCACATACTCTGTATCAGATGCTTCTGGGGGACGGTTGACCGTCGGCCCTAAATTCTCCAATCCACAAGCTCCGTCAGTTGTTTTCTCGGCCTTGGCGGCGGCGCTTCGTCCGGTACGCCCAGCGCCATGGCGGCAAGCAATTCTCCTCCCGTGTGCAGCCAGCTGCAAAGCTCCGGATAGGCAAAATAGGTATCGCAGATCCATAAGCTTCCCAGTCCCAGCTCCGTCGCCTCCAGGGTCATGTTTTCCATGGCGGCTCCAACAGACTGCGCATTGCAGATTTCATAAATACGCTCTTCCGCTGTAAGCGGGCGGAAAAGATCCAGCCCCAGAGGATTGACGACAAAGATCACCACAGGCGCCTGTCTCATAATTTGCAGCGTATACTCGGCTCCGCTCAAATGCTGCCTGCTCCCCGGCAGGATCGCCTCTGCTTTTTCCCGCAGCAAGCCCTCCTGCATGGCCAAAAGCGCCTCCTCCTTTGCTGTTCCGGCTGCCACGATAAACTTCCACGGCTGCCTGTTTTTGGAGGACGGCGCCAGCATTCCCGCGCGCAAAATTTGCTCGACGGTTTCCTTTGCTATCATATCTCCCTTGTATTTTCTAACGCTTCTTCGCTGTAAAATAGCAGAAATCATTTCATACTCCTTCCTTCATTTTAAACTATTGGATATTGCAAAACAAAAAACGCTGTCCTGTGCCGTTTCTTTCTCTCGGAAAAAACGGCACAGGTTTTTTTATTGCATCAGGAAAATCGTTAGATTTTCCCCCATGAATATAACAAAAACGCATTTCTGCTGGGTTAACCGAAGTATACCCGCAACTGGAATAACACAGCTCTTTTTTATTGTGCTCTCACGCTATCCAAACGGAAAATGCTAAAAATTATTTTATCCCCAGGAATCCCGCCTGCATGCCGGAAAGCCACAGCAGCTCCGCCTCTCGAAAACCGCAGCTTTTTATGGCATCAAGCTGTTCCGACAGAGTAATCGGGAAATACGCTTTGCCATACCTTGCAATATGCCGTTCACATTCTTCCCGATCCTTCCCTTGCTGTAATTCATAAGTTTTCCATCGGTCCAGATAGAGCCGCTGCAAAAAACCGCTGTTTGGCGCAAAGTTTTCGAAGCTTATGAAAATGCCGCCCACTTTTAAGGCCTTCCAGCATTTTTGAAGCGACTTTATTCGTTCTTCCTTCTGTAAATAATGATTGACCTGTATGGCGGTCACAACGTCAAACTCGTTGTCATAGTCCATTTCCCGCATATCCGCGACCTGGAATTCCGCGCATGGCAAAGCAAAGCGGGCACGCGCGATTTGAATCATTTCAGATGAGGAATCCAAGCACACAAATCTTTTCAGATGGATTTTCTTAAACGCCAATTCCGCCATTTTTCCCGTGCCGCATCCCACGTCCAGCCATGATAGCGCCCCTGTTTGGCAGGCCTGCACCGCATCGGCTGTTTGCCTGTAAAATTCCTCATAGTACGGGAGCGTACGCCGGATTTCCTCGTCGTATTCCGCCGCAGGAAATACGGAGCCATGATTTACCACGTCTTATCCCCCTGTCCACTTTTGATTGATTTGTTAATTATAGCAAATGATGGAATATCCGGCAATCAAAACAGATCAAAAAGCCGCATATCTAATCCTGACAATAGCTTGACACCCTCCGGAATTCCTGTAAAATAAGAATCGCAAAGATAAAAACACATTCCGGTTGGTAGTCCGGAAGCAACAAGCTGTTGTCAGTAACCTGCCTCCTTTGGTTGTCCGTTCTTTGCGGCGCAGAACACATTAAAGGAGGAATCACTTATGGGCAAAATTGCGTCTAAGCTCACCGTCCTGTTTGAGGACCCCTTCTGGATCGGTCTTTATGAGCGGGAGGATTCCGGCAAGTACGAAGTCAGCAAAATCACGTTTGGAGCAGAGCCAAAAGAGTATCAGGTTTACGATTTTATGCTGAAGAACTGGAAGACGCTCCGATTCAGTCCGTCCGTAGAAGCTGCCGCGCTTGTTGAAAAACAGGTGAATCCCAAGCGCATGCAGCGCCTTGCAAAACAGCAGACGGAACGCACCGGCATTGGAACCAAAGCGCAGCAGGCATTAAAGCTGCAGCAGGAACAGGGGAAAACAGCGCGCAAAGTTCGATCCCGGGAACAGCGGGAAGCCGAGAAAGAGCGGCAATTTACCCTGCGGCAGGAAAAACGCAAAGAGAAGCACAGGGGACACTAACGCAAAATTTTTCAAATCGGGCCGTTGCAGATTTGTTCTTTGGAACCTCGTCTGCAACGGCCTCTTTTTACAACAATATTTCTTCAATATATTTATAAAAAGTGCGACTTAACGCATAACGGAACCGTTTCTTCCTCATAATACCTGTGAGGTGATGATAATGACTTCAAAAGAACTCTTGTATGTTGAAGACGCACTGGGACACGAAAAATATTTTCAAACCAAGTGCAAAGAAGTGGCTGGCCAATTGCAGGACGCCGAGCTAAAAGCGTATGTAGAACAGATGGAAAAAAAGCATCAGCAGCTTTTCCAAAACTTCTACGGATTGCTGTAAGGAGGGAACGAACATGGATGACAAAAATCTGATGGAAAATATCCTCCTGCTGGAAAAGGGCGTCTGCGACCTGTTTATGCATGGGGCGATCGAATCCGGCACGGATCAGGTACACCAGGCCTTCTGCACCGCACTGGATGATTCCTTGTGCATGCAGGACACCATCTACAACAAGATGATGGCAAAAGGCTGGTATACCACCGAGCAAGTGGAGCAGAACAAAATCAGTAACGTGAAGCAGAAATTTCTTGCTCAGTAAACAGGCCATGCAAAAACGCAGACTGCTTAAAGCAGTCTGCGTTTTTTATCTATTCATCCAAAGATCCTAAGATTCATTCGCCGGATCAGCTCATGAGCAGGCAATGCTGCTTTCCAGCTCTCTTTATCAGACATGCTGTTTAGCAGATGGAATGGGACAGCATTTTCTTTAGATCTTCTTCTACAGAAGTAATCGGTGTGAGCGCATACTTTTCCACGAGGATTTTCAAAACGCCCGGAGAGAGAAACGCTGGCAGCGTCGGCCCGATACGGATATTTTTCACACCCAAGTACAGGAGCGAAAGCAAGATACAGACCGCCTTCTGCTCATACCAGGAAAGCACCAGAGAGAGCGGCAGCTCGTTAACGCCACATCCAAACGCTTCCGAAAGGGCCAGTGCCACTTTTATTGCTCCAAACGCGTCATTGCACTGTCCTACATCCATCAGCCGCGGAAGCCCGCCGATCTCTCCCAGCTCCAAGTCGTTAAAGCGGTATTTACCGCAGGCCAGCGTTAAAATTACGGTATCTGCCGGAGCCTGTTTCACCAGTTCCGTATAATAATTGCGGCCGGCCCGGGCTCCGTCACAGCCGCCAACCAGGAAAAAGTGCCGTATCGCACCGGTCTTCACTGCGTTTACCACCTGGTCCGCCACCGATAAAATGGTTCCGTGCCCATAACCGGTCGTCACCTGCGTGCCGCCATTTATTCCTGCCATCGGATGTTCTTCCCGATAGCCGCCCAATGCAAGCGCTTTCTCAATCACAGGTGTGAAATCCTTTTCCTCCCCAATGTGGACCATTTCCGGATAAGCTACTACTTCCGTGGTAAAGACACGGTCGGCATAGCATGCTTTTGGGGGCATCAGGCAGTTGGTCGTAAAGAGAACCGGCGCGGGAATATGGTCAAATTCCTTTTGCTGGTTCTGCCAGGCAGTTCCAAAATTCCCTTTCAGGTGTTTGTACGCCCGCAGTTTTGGGTACCCGTGAGCGGGAAGCATTTCCCCATGGGTATAAACATGGATTCCCTTGTTTTCCGTCTGCTCCAGCAGAAGCTGTAAACAACGCAGATCATGGCCGGAAACAACGATAAACGGCCCTTTTTCAATTGCCAAAGGAACGGTAGCAGGAGTCGGCATTCCATACATTTCCGTATTTGCCCGATCCAGCAATTCCATACAGCGCAGGTTGATCCGCCCACACTCCAACACGCGCGCAAGAAGGTCGTCCGTATCAAATGCTTCTCCCACTGCAAAAAGTCCACGGTAAAAAAATCCATTTACTTCCTCATCCGTATAACCGAGCACCAGAGCATGATATGCATAAGCAGCCATTCCGCGCAATCCAAACAGCAGCAGGGACTTCAGCGATTTGATATCCGCATCCGGCTCTCCCCAAAGCCGGGACATATCATAGTCATCGTTGCGCAGACAGGGACTCGTACAGGCGCTGCATCTCGGAATCAACTTGCCCTTTTCTTCATGGACCGTTTTAATCTGTTTTTGTAGCGCTGTTTCATCAAAACTGACGTTGGTGAGTGTGGCAAACAATCCTTCTATCATAGCCCGGTGGGTCGACTCTGTCGCCTGGTTGCCGTCTGACGCGCGGGCCAATCCAATCAGCGCACCGGTCAATTCATCCTGTAAAGCGGACACTTCCGCGCTTTTGCCGCAGACGCCCGCTTTTCCCGTGCATCCTGTACAACCTGCTGTCTGCTCGCATTGATAACAATACATTTTCTCTTTCATTGGTAAATCCTCCATCCTATCTATTCGGAAAGAATCCGTCCGTCGGTAGAAACCACTACAACATGCCACGGCAAAAACTTTCCACTTGCTTGAAGCGCATTTTTAACCGCGTTTTCAATTCCTCCGCAACAGGGAACTTCCATTCGCACAACAGTGACGCTGTGTATGTTATTTTGCATGATAATATCCGTTAACTTCTCCGCATAGTCTCCCTCGTCCAGCTTCGGGCAACCGATCAGCGTTACCCGGCCCCGCATAAACTTTTGATGGAATCCTCCATATGCGTAAGCAGTACAATCAGCAGCGATTAACAAGTCCGCCCCATCAAAATAAGGAGCATTGACCGGAACCAGCTTGATTTGTACCGGCCATTGAGAAAGCATACTGCCGGATTCCACCGGCCCTGGGACCGATTCGGTCTGTCGGATAATTTGTTTACTCTGGGTGCCAGGGCAGCCACAGGGTAACGGTTTGGAAACACTTTTTTCCTTGGCCGCCTGTACTGCCGCATGATCATACGCAGGCGCTTCGCGTTCCTCAAACGTGATCGCTCCCGTGGGGCAAACGGGCAGGCAATCACCCAAACCATCGCAGTAATCCTCCCGCAGCAGCTTCGCTTTGCCGTCTGCCATGCCGATCGCGCCTTCGTGGCATGCCGCCGCGCAAAGACCACACCCATTACATTTTTCTTCATTAATGTGAATCATTCTACGTTTCACGCCTCTGTCCTCCCAAATTTCAGTTCTTTTCCATCTTTACCGTACTTTTCCGTTTTCTGACTATTGTTTCTATGCGAATGTTCCATATAGCCGTTCGGGAAAGCTGCGTCCTCAAAAAGTCATATTGGCGAATATGTGTCTTTGGCATCGCATTCGCAATGCTTCTGCCTTTTCTTCTCAGCTGTAATTGCCCTGTTTTTCTGAACTTATCGTACTATATGGGAATCTGTTTGTATGTTGTTTTTACAACGAAAGAACAAAATTTAAAAGGACTGCATAATTCCTATTGCAAGATACGAACGGATTTGCCGTTTTGTAAAAACATTTCAGCGGTTGTTGGAGGATAAGCCTACGTGATATCTGTGTCATAGTGAAACCAAATAAAAAAGCCAAGATAAAACAGATACATAACTGCATCGGTTTTTCTTGGCTTTTCTGGGATGTGTTGACAAAACAGATCCCCAGCTGAACACAGCCACAACAGACTCCCGGCTTCTGAACTGTACCAGGATCAAAGGACAGTTGCTGGAGACCCGCCGGTTCAGATGCCGATCGTCTACCGCCCGCGCTGATGACGTCAGCCGCTTGAGGGGCCGTAATACCCGGCCCGCAGCCCAGTAGGTACATCCACGGTCAGGACCACAATGAGTTTCATCGCCAAATCGGTTGCAAAGCACCGCCGCAGAAGCCGCCGGATGCGGGCCTCCAGCTCCTAGACCACTCGGGCGTACCGGTCAGGTCTACGGCCGAGTGGGCGGCGTTCTTTTCGCTGCCTGTGGGTGTGGGCAGTTCTCCAAAAACACGGCTCGCCAGCACAAACATTTCAAGCCGGGTGGCCTGTTTCTCCTTATCAAAGCCCTCAAGGACCGCTTTGCGGTCTGCCTTGGGGTTATAGCAGTCCCGCCCCGGGGGCTGGGGCTGCGCAGACAGTCAGCGTCAGGGCCAAGGTCAGCGCCGTCGCCGTCAGTTCTGTAAAAAGCCTTGTTTCCATAAAAATATCCTTTCTTTTTCCGCGACACAGTAGGGCAGCGCGGGGTACTGTGATTAGAGATTACCACATCCTTTGTTAGATTATTGTCAGGGCTGGCGACTACTGCCAAACCATCTGCTGTGGGCCTCTGAATAGGCGGGAATAGAAATCCGAAGGGGCTGTCCGGCTTTCTATTGACCGCTATGGTTAAATCACAAATTCAACAGGATGCTTTTATTTGATCTAATTAAAACAGAAAACTTTTCATACCTCAGTGACATCTAAATAATGTATTCATTATTTTTATTGTGAGGTAGTTCTAATGAAAAAAACAGTTATACTGCTTTCCACACTTCTTATGGCGCTGGCCCTAATATCCTGTCAAGATGCCGGCACCTCTGGCACTCCTCCGCTTCCGGATGCTTCTTCATCATCCTCCGCCAACACAGCGCTTATGTCCTACTCTAATCTGAAGGACGACGCTTCCAAAGTCGAGGTAAGACAGTTTCTGGAGTCTGCCGGCATCAATACCGGGTATGTAGACAGCCTCTTTGCCGCCGTTGACGATTACAATACTTTGGACGCTTCCCTTTCTCAGAATATCGGATTTGTTGAGGCGTCTCTTCAAGACCCTGAGTATTCAGGTATTGAGTGGCCGGGCGACCGGGACTACTATGACGCCAACTGCCGCGTTACCGCCTTCGCGCTGATGCGTGACCTGATTACCGCCGTACAGCCGCAGACGGCGGACAGCTTTGCCGCCTATGACCAGGAGATCATTGGGCAGAATCCCTGGTATCAGTTGAATGACGCCGAACAGGGAAATTTCTTCGCCCTGATCGACGCCGTGGCGGTGGAACCAACCACTGATTTCAACGTGGTCCGGGAAGGCTTTTTGAAAGAATGGCAGACCCGCGGCATCACGTTCTCATCGGGCCCCGTTTCCCTCATAAGCGTTATCGTCCACAGCGAACTGGACAACATTGCCTTTATCGGTCACTGCGGCGTGCTTGTGGACAATGGAACGCAGCTGCTCTTTTTGGAAAAGTATGGCCCGGCGCAACCCTATCAGGCTACACTGCTCAAAGACCGGGGCGAACTTAAAACCTACCTGATGTCCCGATTCCAAAACTTCTATACGGAAGGTGTTTCCGCTAAACCTTTTCTCCTTGAGAATGACAGCGTATTCCCCGGCCAGGTCGGCTAACTGCGAACCCCCCACTATGACGAACGGGAGCATGCGTTTGTATCAGACAGCCATCTGTGCTGCACTTTGAAAAAATGAAGGCAGGAGAAAAATGGCGTACGTCTGCAAGAATTGCCACTATAAATTGGAACAAGCCACGTTGGAGGTGGAGCAGCGCCCGGACTGCGGGAAGCACTACTGCATCAGACCCGCTACAGCGGCGGAATCTGTGGCATATCAAAATCGGAAACAGGAACATTTAAGGAAAAATACCCCCTGATGCATCCTTACATCAGGGGGTATTTTATCGTTGTCCATTCCCTCTTATCAAATGAAAAGGGCGAAATTTTAAACTCCATTTCATATCGGTATCCCTGCATACATCACTGGGAAACACTACTGTGCAGCAGATCATACAGCAGGCGGTAGAGATAGCTCACGTCCAGCAGCTTGGGGACAAAGCCGTTCATTCCGGAGGCCATCGCCGCGTCCACATCCTCCTTAAAGGTGTTGGCGGTCATGGCTACGATCGGGACGGTGGCCGCGTCCGGGCGCTCCAGAGCCCGGATGGCGCGGGTGGCCTCCAGACCGTTCATCCCGGGCATTTGAATGTCCATCAGAATTACCTGGAATTCGCTCGGCTGGCTTTCTGTAAAGCGCTCCAGCGCCTGGCTTCCGTCTACGCTCCAGCGCCTGGCTTCCGTCTACGCTCCGGCACACTCTTGCCCCTTGAATCTCCAAAAGCTGGGCCGCGATCTCGGCGTTGAGGTTGTTGTCCTCCGCCAGGAGGATATTGACGCCGCACAGCAGTTTTCCCTCCGGCTGCCCATCCTGTCCGTTCAGAAATTCGTCATCAGAGCTGTCCAGCGGCAGGGTGACCGTGAAGTAGAACTCGCTTCCCTGGCCGGGAGCACTCCTGACCCGCAGCTCACCGCCCATCTTCTGGACGATGCTGCTGATGATGGGCAGACCCAAACCGGTCCCCTGGCTCTTGGCGCGGCTGGTGCCCACCTGTTCAAAGCTCCCGAAGATGCGCTTCTGGTCCTCCAGCGTGATGCCTGCCCCGGTATCCCGTAACCGGAAGGTGAAGACGGCCTCTATGCTGTTCCCGGCCTCCTCCGTTACCGTCAGGAAGACCGCCCCTCCTGACGGAGTAAACTTAAATGCATTGGAGAGCAGATTGGTGAGTACTTGCCGCAGGCGAATGACATCGCCCGTGAGGCCGCTGTGCGTAATCTCCTTTTCCAACGTGTACTTGAGGCCCCGCCGCCGGGCCTCGGGTTCCATCATGGCCTGGATCTCGCCCAGTATGCGCTCCATAGAGAAGGGTTCACTGTCGATTCGGCTCATGTCCAAGATGTCGTTGATGAGATCCAGCATATAGTGGGAGGAGGCCCGGAGCTTCATCAGGTTCTCCCGCACGTCGGACGGGACTCCCTCCTTCATACTGGTGAGGTCCGTAAGGCCCACCACGGCGTTCATGGGTGTACGCAGTTCGTGGCTCATGCGGGAGAGGAACTCCCCCTTGGCCCGGCTTTCCGCCTCGGCCTTTTCCAGATTGCTCTGCATGACGGCGGCCCGCATCCGGGACCGGTAGACCCACAGCACCACCGCTACCAGGGCTAAAAGGAACACCGTCAGCACGGCTATGAAGGTCAGGGGATTGGCGTAAATGAGCTCCATCAGCGAAAGCCGGCTGTTCCCGATGGAAACCATGTTCCGATCCAAAATCGTAGAGCGCTCCTTGGTGGAGAGGCTGTTGATGGCCTTGTTAAGGATAGTCAGCAGGTTGGGGTCGGCGGGCCTGCTCAGCGCGAAACTGAGGTCACTGCGATCGTTGACCGGGGTCACCGGCACCAGGTTGGAGAAGTGGTAGCGCTGGATATCCCACTCCATGCGGCTGGCCAAGCCGTAGGAAAAGTCCGCCTTGCCCTCGTTCACCGCACGGAGAACGTCGGTGACGGTGGGATAGGTCCGCACCTCAGCGGCTATGATCCCGGTGGGCAGCGGCTGCCCCTCGACAACGGCGCAAACCAGATCGTTGTCCGGATAGGTGGACGCCTTGTTGCGCACCACGATGTTATTCAGATCCGCGTAGGACGATGTAAGGGTCAGCCCCTGCTATACCGACTCTTCCTCGCTCCCCAAGTAGAAGCCCAGCAACTCCGCTTTCCCCTCCTGAACCATGCGCACCGCGTCGCTGTAACTGTCCGTGGTGACGTATGTGAAGGTAAGCCCCATAAATTCGGACATCGCGGCGAGGGTATCCGGCACGATCCCATTATGGAGCGTGTCCGCCTCACTGAGGCAAAACAGGGGATGGTAGCTCCCGGGCACCGCCACGGTTACGGTGTCCCGGCCCTGAACATACTCCCGCTCCGCCTCGTTGAGCTGAATGTCGATGGCGCTCCGGTCCTGAAAGTGCGCCGCATACCGCTCCGGGCTGAAGTTCGGGTTGGAGTCCGCGATCTTCTCCAGGGCCATGTTCAGCCCGTCCAGAATCTCCTGATCGCCCACATGGGTCACGATATAGTAGGGCTGCGAGTCGAAGGAGGCGACGGTGCGGAAGTCGATTGGATTTTCGAACCCATTCCCCAGCAGCAGATCCACCTCGCCGTTTTTCAGATAGGGGTAAAGTTTCCCGTTCTCTGGGAGCTGCTCATAGGAATAGATTCGGAGCTCACAGTTCAGATTGTGCATGGACAGGAACTCCTGCAGCCGCCGGATGTTTTCCACTGCCCGCTCATACACGCCGATGGTCTTGCCGTTAAGGCTCCGCAAATCATAGCTGTTGATGCTGCCGTCGTCCCGGCGGGCCATGAGTATTGATTTGCTGTATCCGATGTTGTAATCCGGGTAGGCAAAGTATTCCTCAAAGCCGGGGGAGTAGTAGTTGCCCCCCATCAGGTCGTACTTACCATCCAGGAACTCGCCAATCATGTGGTCGCCGTCGGCGTCGATGTACTCGTACTCCCAGCCGGTGTACTTGGCGATCTCGTTGAGGTAGTCCACCACCAGGCCATGGCGGCTGCCGTCCGCCGCCGTCTCAGTGAGTCCCGCCACCTCGGGGAAAGGGACCTGGAGCACGCGGGGTTCCTGCTCCGCCGCCAGTGCGCCGGTACACAGCACGGCAGTCAGAAACGCCGTCAGGAGTGCGGCGGTCCCCCGCCTGATCCAGTTTTTCGGCCGTTTTCCCATAGTCATCTATAACTCCTTTAAGCGGATCGGGGGCGTCCGTTTATTCGTGACCACCCCTGCGGATACAATCCGCAAGCGTTTTGCAAAGCTGCGCCACATCCAGCGGCTTGCTGACGTGGGCGTTCATCCCCGAAGCCAGTGCTGCGGAAATATCGTCGCTGAACGCATTTGCCGTTGTGGCGATGATGGGGATGGTATGGGCCAGGGGGTGCTTTGACGCACGAATACACCTGGTGGCCTCATGTCCGTCCATGACTGGCATCTGTACATCCATCAAAATGGCGTCGTAGTCTCCCGGCTTGGAGGCAAGGAAGGCGTCCAGCGCCTGCTGGCCGTCTTCCACACAGTCCACGGTAGCCCCGCTCATGCGCAGCAGCGTCGCCGCGATCTCCTCATTGAGGGCGTTGTCCTCTGCCATCAGCAGGTGGAAGCCCTCCAGAGGCTTGCCGTCAGGTTTTTGTTTTCCGGTATCGGCCGGCTGTCCCTTGTGCTCCAGCGCTGCCCTGATCGTGGCATAGACGGAGGAGCGGTAAAGGGGTTTGGGAAGGAAACCGTTGACGCCCGCAGCCCGGGCCTCCTTCTCCACTTCGGAAATATCGTAGGCTGAGATCATCACGATGGGGACGTCGTCTCCCACCTCCCGGCGGATGCGGCGGGTCACCTCTACGCCATCCATATCGGGCATCTTCCAGTCAATGAGGCACAGGTCGATGTCCCGCCCCGCCCTATGTGTCTTCTTCACCAGTTCCACGCCCTCGGCGCCGGACAGGCGCCATTCCGCGCCGATCTTGATCTTTTCCAGCAGAACGGCCGTCTGTTCGCAGACCTGCTGCTCGTCGTCCACAATCAGAGCCCGAAGCCTCTGCTGTGCAAAATCAGGCTCCGGTATGCTGTTCTCTTTCCCCTTTTGGAACGGCAGGTCCACGATACAGGTGGTACCCACGTTGGGTTCGCTCTCGATCTGGATCTGGCCGCCCATCAGCGCAACCAGGTTTTTCGTAATGGACATGCCAAGTCCCGTGCCGCCAAAGCGTTTCGAGATGGAGGCGTCCGCCTGTTCAAAGGGCTGGAAGATGCGTTCCGCGGCCTCCTTCGTCATGCCGATCCCGGTATCGGAGAGAATAAAACGGAGAACGTCGGTGGTGTTTCCGATCTTATGCCTGGAAACATTCAGGCGGATGCTGCCGCCCGGCGCGGTGAACTTCACCGCATTGGAGCTGAGGTTCAAAAGAATCTGGTTGAGCCGCAGGGAGTCGCCGATAAAGACGGTATCCTCTCCAAAGCCCTCCATGGTTTCCCTGAATTCAATTTCCTTTCCCTTGGCCTGGGCATAAACGGTGGAGACAAACCCGTTGACGACCTCAAAAATGTCAAAGGACTCGTTTTGCAGCACCATCTTGCTGCTCTCAATTTTGGACATATCCAGCACGTCGTTGATCAGCATCAGCAGGTGCTTGGAGGAGAAGGTGATCTTCGCCAGGCAGTCCTCCACTCTGGCGGGGTCCTTGACGGAAGCGGCCGCAATCGTGGTCATGCCGATGATGGCGTTAAGCGGCGTGCGGATCTCATGGCTCATACGGGACAGGAACTCGCTTTTGGCCATATTGGCACGCTCTGCGGTCAGCATGGCTTCCTGCAGGACCTGACGGGACCGGACCTCCTCGGTGCGGTCGGAAAACACGGTGATAAGCTGCGGAGTGGTGATATCTTCCACCCGGTAGACCCGGATCAGCATCCAGCGTTTTTCCTTGTTGGGTTTGGTATACTCTACCAGCTTTTCAAGGGGTGAGGCGGTCAGGGGATCGCCGACCCGCTCCCGGAAGTCCTGCGTGTCCTCCTCACTCAGGCCCTGATAGAGGTTTTCCACATCCGTCATCTGAATCCCCAATATCCGCTCCACATTTAGCCCGCGGTAGCTGATGGTCCCGGTGTTGGCGTCCCGGATGATGAACGCGTCGTCGATGCTCAGCGACAAGTTGTCAAACAGCTTGCTGCGGTAAACAAGCTCCTTCCTCTGGTGGTGCAGGACAAACTGGGAGACCAGCAACACGGCCACCATCAGGCCCATCAGTACAATAGAAGCGATCAGATTGGATTGCCGCAGCGCATTCGCCGTCTCTCCATAGCCCACCTTTTTCGCCTGGGCGGTGTTGATTATTTCTTCCGTCTGATGAAGCGCCTCGTCATAGAGCGGCTGCAGATGTTTCTGCGCGTAAGCCTCAATATCCTCCGCCGTAGTATCCGGCCGGGCGCAGAAGTCCAGATAATCCGCCTGTTCCGTCTGCAAAAGTGCCAGCGTATCCTTTAATGCCTGCACGTCTTCCGCGTCGCCCAAATACAGCTTCTCAATTTGGGCCACCGGGGTATCCAGCAGACGATCCAACTCCTCCAGGCTGACCCTAGCAAAGTCCACATCGTCGACACTGGAGTAGCGCTCCAGCCGCCCGGTTCGAAGGCTCATTTCAGAGACGTAGAGCTTCACATCCCCAGCGGAGATCACCACCTCAAAGGGATGGTCCGAAATGATCTCCGTCTGCGCCGCCAGACTGGCGGAGTTATTGATGGTCATAGCCAGATAGCAGAGCATCAGCAGGATGAGGATCACCGTACTGATGACGCTCAACCGCTGGCTCCGGATCACGGACCGCTCTTTTTCTTTCACAGTTTTTTGCATCACTTTTAACTCCTCGTTTTCCGGCCGGGCGCTTGCCTTCTTAAATCTTTGCCACCCAAACATTTTTTCATCGGCTTTTATGGCTCCAAAACCTTGCTGAGTGTTGCTTTCCGCACGGCCATGCCAATGGGCTTGGCCACGTGGGCGGTCATACCCGCATCCGCGGCGGTCCGGACGTCCTCCGCAAAGGCGTTGGCCGTAAGCGCAATGATGGGAATGGTTTTTGCATCGGGCCGCGCCAAGGCGCGGATGGCGCGGGACGCCTCATATCCATTCATAACTGGCATAACGATATCCAGCAGGATGAGGGGAAAATCCCCCGTATACTGCCGCAGGCAAGGGCCTTCTGTCCGTTTTCCGCTTCCACAACGTCGTAATCCGGCCTCAATATCTCACACAGAAGGCTGCGGTTGAGCGCGTTGTCCTCCACTACCAGAATCTTCTTTTTCGCGGTCATCACACTTTGACACCCCTTTTGTCTCTCATGCGGCAAGTATTAATTGTTCAGATACATATTTATCAATAAGTATAGCAAATAGAAAGGGAAATAGCAACCTTGCGTCGAAAATGAGAAGGTTGTAGAAATCCAGCCCGAAAAATGCTATACTACACTTATCATAAGTCGGATTCCCAGGAAAAATGGAGGGCCTGTTTTGGAAAACGGAACGGAATTACACAAGGTTATCTACAATGTTTTTCTGACCCAGATACAATTTGGCGCCTACCGCTTCGGGGAAAAGCTCCCCACCATGGAGGAGACCAGCGCACGGCTTCATGTATCGATCGATACCGTCCGTACCGCGTACCTGAAGCTCAAGGAGGATGGCTATATTTCTCTTTCCAAAAACGTAGGCGCCACGGTAAAAGTGAGCTATGATGATCGGGAGACAGAACGGTTTATCCAGACATTCTTTTCCATGCGCAAAAACGCGATGATCGACCTGGCAAACTCCATGGGTCCTCTGTTTGGCAATGCCCAGTGGATCGGTCTGAAACATGCTTCCACAGAAACGATGCAGGCGATGGAATCGCTTTTAGGGGAAGAGGTTACTTCGGCGCCTTATGCGATGCTGGAGCACCTCAACCAGAAATACTGCTCCCTTGGAAATTCTCTTCTCATGCGCCTCGTCTGGCAAACCTTCATGTTTTTACATGATCCCTTTTTCAGCATAAAAGAGAATTTGCGGTATTTCGATCAATCCGCCGACTATCTGCCGGAGGTTCTGACCCTTTGCCGGAACGGAGACTGGCCCGCGCTGCGCGTTACGGCGGATCAAATGATGGAGCGATTATCCTTGGCCCTCAGCCAGTTCTATGCGTCCAGAATCACCATGACTTCCCAGGAATACGAAACCACCTTTGCCTGGAGTTCCTACAAAAAAAGCCAACTTTGTTATACCTTCGCCATGGAGCTTCTGATCGCAATCAATCGGGGGGTATATCCGGCCGGAAGCCTGCTTCCTTCCCAAAAGGAGCTTGCAAAGCAGAAAGGCGTTTCCCTGAGCACAGTCCGTAGGGCGCTTGAGCTTCTTGGCAGCATCGGCGCCATCAAGGCCGCCAAATATGTAGGTACACAAATCCTGCCGTTTGACAAAGCCACTGAGAACAGCGATTTTACCAAGCCTGTTCTCCAACGCCGGCTTTTGAATATGGTGGAAGGGCTGCAGGTATTCGCCCTGTCCTGCAGGGAAGTATCCCTGCAGACATTTTCTTCACTTGATGCCGCTTCTGTCGATAAGCTGTGCAAAGCACTAAAAAAACATAAACAATGGCGGCGCGGCGAGACCCTGTCCTATTTTGTACTGGATCTGATAGCAAAACACGCTCCCTATCAGACGATACGAATCGTTTACTCTGAGCTGCTGCTGCAGAACTTTTGGGGCTATTCGCTCCGGGGCATGAAGGGAAGCCAAGAGGCCATCAACGCCATCTATGATCCCTATTATGACGAGTTCATCGAAACTCTGGAAAAAACGGATTTCCCCCGGTTCTCCGCCAAGCTGGAGGAGCTGATGCTCTATGAACTTCACAGCAATGTGAATATTTTATCCCGGCTCAGGATTCCGGAAACAGAAAACATTTTGATTCCTGACAAGAGCAGCTTCCGTACCGACGAAGGAAGACTGCCGCCGGACCGCTGCGTATGCTCCTGAGTGGGGAAAAGCGGTACGGAAAGTATAGCTGCCGTTATGAAGATACCGGCCTTAAAAAAGCTGGGAGATGAAAAACGTCTCCCAGCTTTTGCTGTCCTGTATTAACTGCCGGAGGCGCTCTGATTAATCACACAGGTTGGCGGTCAGATAGAAGCTGCTGTCTTCGGCGAAAGCCAGAGCGGTTCCCTCGGCGGAGTCCGATTTCACAAGGGCGAGGATGTCCAGGACCCCCATCCACGCCAAAGCCGGAATAGGGGACCGGGGCGCTCACGCCGGTGACGTCAGAGCAGTAGACGGCGTTGGTCTGGTAATTTGTAATCAGATAGAGCAGGTAGTTATCGCCGTCCTTCCGGACTGCGGCGCCGTTGGTCCCAACTTTTCCAATAGCTGAAATCGGGGTGAGGGAGAGCTCTTTGCCGGTTTCGGCGTCCAGAACGGCCAGTTGGACCTCGCCCTCCTGCTCCCAGATGGTGACGCCTACATAGACATAGCCGCGGCCGTCCACGGCCACTCCCTTGCAGAAGCCGGGCTGGCTGTATCCCTGGTTCTGATAATACCAGACGTCCTCCCCGGTCTGCGCGTCGGTACGCATATCCCGGCCATCCACCCGGGTAAGGCCTTCGGGGACACTGCGGATCAGCGCGTCCCTTTCCTGGTCTTTTTTCGCCAGCTTGTATTCCGTGCTGTACATATCGTGGGACAGCTCCAGCCGCGCCCGGCGGCCTTCCCAGTTAATGACCCGGGTTTTGATCATAAAGGTCCGCTTCAAAACCGGATTGGAACAAGGGAATATGGTATTCCGTGCCGGGGATGCTCCAGTTCAGCCAATCGCCGCCACTACGCTGAAACTCCGGGTGGACCTTGTAATTTTCGGCAAACAGGGCGGCAAAGTAATCGTCATACTGATTAGGGAGCATGGCCCGATGTCCATCACTACCAGCTGTTTGCCAGCGATCTCGGATAATTCAAAATATGTATTTAAATCCACAGGACAAACGGTCTTTTCTTTCACCTGTTTGTATAAGTCAAACCATCCTCAAATGTGAACTAGTTGGTTTTACCTTCTCCCCGAATTTTCATATTTTTCCGTTCTTCCAGTTCTTCAATCTGCCTCATTAAACAGTCCGAAAAAGTCCCATCGATCGGTGTAACTTCTCCTGTCATATAATAGTCGAGAAGTACAATTTTACTGTTATTATCAAAACAGAATATTTTATCGCCATTCCCTACAATGGACAAGAACGGAATAAAATCGGTAAAACCCTCATTGTGCAACTCTTTCGTTTTTACACGAATATCAAGAAACTCAGGTATTTCATTGGCAATTCCATAGACTATAATTCCACGGCAAAATGACCAAAACGAGCCCACATCATACTGTTTAGCCCGTGGCCATCTTTCTTCTCGCACTTCCATATAAAGTCCGCCTAACAGGGACATGGTAAATTTCCTAAAATCAGCAGGAAGATTTATTTCATATTGATTTGCAGAGCAAAAAGAACACCGCTGACACGGTTTCTCATTGCTTACCAGATTCAGTAACAGAAAAAGATCCTAAACCCGCCAAACGGGCTTAGGATCCTTTACAAAATGAGAAGCGTTGACAAAAAAGATACCCAGTAAAAATTGAATCCATCATCTACTAACATAAAATTAGGTGTTCAATTCCTCGATCAAACGATTTGTAATGCCTGTTCGATTGAATTATTAAAATTGTAGTCATAACCATCAGATAAGGGGGTTTGATTCGTTCTTATAGAGGTCTGCTACAGACAAGCATCCAATGACGCATTGCTAAAACAAGAGACCGAGATTTGGAATCTCCAAGTTTTTGGTTCCAAGTCTCGACCTCTATTGATACATTACTTTACAAAAACCAGCCTTCCGGCATTGAGCCCCCACAGCTCATCGCCGCAGTTGGCAACAGCTTTAGAATGAGTGACCACAATGACGCATTTGTTTTCTTCGTGGGCCAGTCTCTGTAAAATGTCCAGAATCGTCGCTTCCGTGTCACTGTCCAGATTGCCGGTCGGTTCGTCTGCAATAATAACGGGAGGATTATGAGAGATCGCCCGGGCAATGCCCACCCGCTGCTGTTCGCCTCCGGAGAGCTTGAGGATTTTGCGGTCGGCTAGCTCCCGGCTGATTCCTACGCTTTCCAGCAGACTATAGGCGGTTTCCTTTTTGTTTTTCTTTTTTATGCCGGATATGTTTATGGACAGCACGATATTTTCAACAGCCGTTGCATTGGTAAGCAGGTTGTACCCCTGAAAGACGACGCCGATGCTTTTCGCGCGGTATTCGTCCCGGTCAAGCGCCTTCATGTCCTGTCCCTGATAAGAAATCGTACCCTCCGTACACAGATCAAGCCCGGAAAGCAATGAGAGCACCGTGCTTTTACCCGCGCCGGATTTTCCCATAATCATGTATAGAGTGCCGGCTTCAAAGGATGCATCAATTTCTTTGAGTATCTTTTTTGTGGTTTCCGCATACTGGTAGGATACTTTATCTAAATTCAAAACGCTCATATTATGCACCTCAATCTCTTTCCGACAGAATTTTCATGGGCTCGTATTTCGTGATGAAGACAATGCCCGCAACGCTGGACACGCCCGCAAGCAACAGGGCAATCAGGGAAATTTCAGCAACTGCTGTTCCTGTCAAATGGATTTCCACCTCAGAAAGCGGTTTTTTCGCTTCTTCACCCAAGTCTACCCAATCTCCTGCTTCCTGGTGCTTTTGATCTGCAGACGTTATCTGGCTTTCCATTAAGGCATTGGCAACCGGCGGAGCTGTAAGCGCTCCGATACCAAGTCCCAAAATTAGGCAGGCGGCTGTAATTACCACCATTTCGAAGAGAATCCCCAACAAAACTTTGCCTTTTTTCATACCCATGGCACGCAGCACGCCCACCTCATATTTTCGTTCCCTGATAGACATGGTGGACAGCATGATGAGAATGACGGAACCCAACACCAGCACCACAATCATAAAAATCATCGTGATATTTTGCATCCCTTCCATAGGTTCCACAATCCGATTATAGGTGTTCTCGTTTGCAGTCACCTTGTAATAATCCGGCATCCCTTTATCACGAAGCTCCTTCTGGAACGCTTCCAGCTGATCCGGATCTTTCAAATAATACGTGGCCCGGATATTGACTAACTGATCACCGGAGCCGCTGAGCTCATTGATTTTCATGGAGGTAAAAATATCCAGCGTGGTAATGAGTTCGTTGCTGCGGTTTGTCATGGCGCCGATCGTGTGCTGTTCCGGGAGGTTATCCTCATAAATGCCGCAGACGGTCAGGGGTTCGGTAACGGGTGTCTCCGTATCGTAGGGGGACGAAATCTTTTTGATCGTGATGGCAGAGCCTATTTCCAAGTTGTTAAGCTTTGCCAGCTCCTGGCTGATAATCACCTCACCCGTGCCGGACGCCATCTTTCCCTCCACGATTTTTCGCACACCCTGGCTGAATTCCTCGTCGATTTCGGGGTCGGAAAACCCTTTCAGCAAAGCATTGGGTCTCGCTGACGGCTTCGGTGACTGTCCTCCCTGTCCATTTCTATCTGTTTCCGCCCCTTCCATGTCGCCCTCGCCCACTCCTTTGATATTGGTCATGAAAAGGGAATGGGTGGCGACAAACACTTTCTTTTGTAAAAGCTCGGATTCTCCAAACCGGAGATGCTCTTCGGCAGTTATTTGCCGGGGATTATCCACGCCTTTCAACTTCTCTGAGTCATAATAAATAAACACTTCTGCCCCGAATTTGGATTTATAATCGTTGATAACGGCTTTCGTCGTACTGTTTATGATAATGGAAATCACCGTAGTCAGGATGATGACGAAAAGGATAATCGCTAATAGAATATTTCTGCCCCTGTTCCGAGCAATATTTTTGAGCGCGTTGTGTAGAATGTACATGTTGTTTGCTCCTTTCTGTTTCTTGATAGGAACAGTATAGCAAACCAAATGTTAAGTGAATGCTCAGTTCAAAAACATTTTAACCGACACATGGAAAAGAAAGATAGAAAGTGGACCCTTTTCCCAACTCGCTTTCTACCGCCGCATAACCGCCGCAGAGATCGCACACATGGGAAACCAGGCTAAGTCCGATTCCGTAGCCGTCTTTTTTGAGGGGGCTGACGCGGTACCAATGGTCAAATATTTTCCTTTGTTCCTCTTCACAAATCCCAATGCCGTGGTCGCTTACACTTATAATCACGCAATTGTGCCGGTTTTTGACCGTAACCTCCACCGGCCCGCCCTGCCCGTATTTCAATGCGTTATCCAAAAGATTGCTGACAGCGCGGGCAATCCAGCGTTCTTTCCCCATAATGGCGGGTTCGACGTCTTCGTCATAGTCAAAGGTGACAGCTTTCGATACATTCCGGTAAAGGTCGCAGACCTCTGCGCATACTAAGATTACATTTACTTCCGTCTTCTCAGCGAAATTCTCATTTTCGCTGAGGGTAAGGACATCATCAATACTGTCTGTTACATGGTCTAGGCATTCCAGGTCGTGTTTGTTTTGACGCAGTTCCAGGTTTTGCCGCAAAATGGCAATCGTGTTTTTCTGTTCATGGGATAAATAGTGATACAGGCGCTTAAAGTCTTCCATATGAGCTGCGGTTTTCTCTCGGATTGTCCGGAGCGACTCTGAAAACTCCGGCTGATCCCCTATGGAATCGCCGATATCTGCTACCTGTCCAAGACGTTGCGCGATCTGTCTCACGGTGTGAGTGTGAAACCGTTTTAGCACCACCCAAAGCAGGAACGAAGACAAAACAACAAACACACTGAAGCCGATTGAAATAGGCAACAGCCGGGATTGAAGAACCGGAGAAAACTGTTCATAAATATACGAGACGGGCGCGATTTTTCCGAAGTCTAAAGAGGAGAGGCTTTGCTTGTAGGCGTAAATTGATTCCTGTTGAGTCAATAAATACACGTTCTTGCTGGAGATAGGGGTAGCGGGCATCTCCTGGTAGGAATACCGAAGCCAAAGGACGGCGGCGAGGAATACCGCTGACACCAAAATAGCATAACAGAGAACGATCAAACCGATTTTCAGATTAACTCGACGCATAGCTGATACCCCTTTCCCCGAATATTTTGCAGGAGCGGTTTTCCACTGGCCTGCGTCAGCTCTTTCCGCAGCATAGTCAAGTGGACGCGCAAAACGGAAGAGCTCGGGTCCAGCCGTTCATCGTAAATGTGTTCGGCAATTTCTTCCATGGACACGACCGCTGGATGCCGCATAGCCAGATATTCCAAAATGTCAAATTCCTTGGCAGCAAGAACAACAGGCGTTCCGTTATATTCAACTGTACGTGAGGCAGGATTGACCGTCAGAGCGCCCACGCAGAGGCGCGGATTGGTGCGTCCATGAAAGCGGCGGACGACAGCCTGTATCCGCGCCCGCAGTTCGAGAAGCTGAAAAGGCTTTGTGATGTAATCGTCCGCGCCTAAATCAAGGCCCAAGGCGCGTTCTTTGATTTCATCCCTTGCGGTGATGATCAGCACGGGGACCGCCACGTCCGACTCCCGCAAAAAGCGCAGGATTTCCAGCCCGTCCCTGTCTGGCAGGTTGAGATCCAGCAGTACGGCGTCATAACTGCCGGCATAGGCTTTTTCTTCGCCCTCCAGACCGGCATATGCGGTATCCACTTGAAAGCCTGCTTTTTCAAGACCTATCTTCATGGAATCACAGAGTTCCATATTGTCTTCTATAATTAAAAGTCTCATTTATCTTTTCTTCCTTTTACAACATAATACTGTATTTAATATACAATAACGTGGTTATACGGGTTCAATATGTTATAGGATACAGAGGCTACATGATTAAAACAAAAAGCTCCAAATCCCCATAAATTGTGGAGCCTTGGAGCTAAGAAGGTAACCTTTTATAGCGTTAATCACTATTTATTTAAATATAGCACATAATCCGAACCCATCGCCAACAGGTACAATCTGTCGGCGATGGGTTCGGATTATGTGTGTTTGAGAAACATTGACAAAAAAGATACCCGTTTTCAGCGCGAGCGCTTCACTCCGAGCAAAAGAAAAGAGTCCGAACGCGAATCGCGTCCAGACTCAGTCTGGTGCCGGTGGTGGGACTCGAACCCACACACCCTTGCGGATAACAGATTTTGAGTCTGTCTCGTCTGCCAATTCCGACACACCGGCAAATTTGGCTTCTCTCAAAAATATGGCAGACTACTCATTCCGCTGATTTTGGAGAAGCCCAAAGAAACGCATAAGCATTAAATTCGTGATAAGCCGGGGATAAATCATCGTTGAAACTTGAGTCCCTTACGTCTGCCAATTCCATCACACTGGCGAAGGAACTGCAAATTATTATACAATAAACTCCACCAAAAAGCAACTGGTTTTTTAAAAAAGCATGCGCCAACTTTGCTATTTCAATCAGAACCGCACGATATCACATTTCCATCATGGTAATACAATGGCGCGGGCACGCTTCCGCACATCTGCCGCAGCCAATGCACTTTTCCGGGTCCACTGTTGCATTAAAGTGGTCCACCTTGATTGCTCCCACCTCGCAGGACTTCTGGCATTTCATGCAGCCGATGCAGCCAACCTTACAAATTTTGTTGGTCATCGCACCGCGGTCACAGTTGCCACAGAGCACTACCGCCTGCTTCTTTGTGGGAACCAGCGTAATCAACCCTTTCGGACAGGCCTTTACGCACGTGGAACAGCCCTTACAGCGGGACGGTTCAATATGCGCCATGCCGTTGCAAATGTCGATCGCGCCGTACTGGCAGGCACGCAGGCAATCGCCCAATCCCATGCAGCCATAGCGGCAGCTGGAAATACCGCCCGCCAGTTGTGCCGCAGCCGAACAGCTCTGTATGCCTTCATATTCCATTTTATCGGTCGTGTTATCATAACTGCCCAGGCAGTTGACCACCGCAACCTTCGCTTCCACGCCAGCGTCCGCAAGGCCAAGATACCCAGATACCGCTTTGGATACCGCCGCGCCGCCCGGCGCGCACAGACCAACCGGCGCTTCTCCATGCGCCAGCGCCTTTGCATAGCCGGAGCAGCCCGAATAGCCGCAGGCGCCGCAGTTGGCGCCCGGCAGCATCTCCGCGATTGCTTCCGCCTTTTCATCCTTTGGTACCGCCATCACAATTGAGGCAATTGCCAAGCCAAGGCCCGCAATCAGGCCGATACCCGCCACAATCAACACGGGAAATAAAATTTCATTCATGTTCTTTCCCTCCCATTAACCCAGAAGGCCGTCGACAAGACCCTGGAACCCTAGGAAGGACACCGCCACAAGGGACGCCGCAATCAGGGTAATGGGCAGGCCTTTGAGAAATTCCGGAATATCGTTTGTCTCCAGGCGCTCACGCACACCGGCAAACAACACCATCGCCACCAGGAAGCCGATACCGGAACCAAATGCATTGACCAGCGACTGCAAATAACCGAAGGTCGGATCCGCCGCGCCTTTTTCAATCACCAGCATGGTTACGCCCAAAACAGCGCAGTTAGTGGTAATCAGCGGCAGGTAAATCCCCAACGCATTGTAGAGCGGCGGCATAAATTTGCGCAGAGCGATTTCGATCAGCTGCACCAGCGCCGCGATGATCAGGATAAACACGATGGTCTGCAGATATTCCAGACTATTGGGAACCAGAACGTAGGTATAGATCGGCCAGGTGACCGCCGTCGCGATCACCATGACGAAGGTAACCGCCACGCTCATCCCGGTCGCCGTATTCAGCTTTTTGGAAACGCCGAGAAACGGACAGATGCCAAGGAACTTATTCAATACATAGTTTTCCGTCAGAATGGCCGCCAAAAAGATGGCTACAAGGCTTTTGATCATTTTTCAGCAGCCTCCTTTTCCTTGATTTTTGAACAGCTTGCCGCAAGCGGACAGCCCTGGCAGCCCAGCTCGGCTTTCCGGCCGCCCTCGCCTGCCATCTTGTTTGCGATGGCAATCAGAATTCCAAACACAAAGAAGCCGCCGGGAGGCAGAATAAATACAATAATCGGATCGATGATCCCCGCTGTGATGGGAAATCCAAACAGGGTTCCCGCGCCAAAGAATTCGCGGATCATTCCCATGACCAGCAGCGTCGCCGTAAAGCCGACGCCCATGCCAAGCCCGTCCACGATGGAGGGCAGAATTTTATTCTTACTCGCAAACATCTCCGCGCGGCCAAGAATAATGCAGTTTACCACAATCAGCGGCAGGAAGATGCCCAGCGCCGTATCAAGCTCCGGGGAATACGCTTTGACCAGCATCTGTACCACGGAGACAAAGCCCGCGATTACCGTGATGAAGGCCGGGATGCGGACCTTATCCGGAATGACCTTGCGGAGCAGGGAAATCACCGCATTGGAACAAACCAACACAAAAGTGGTCGCAAGACCCATGCCGATGGCGTTGCTCGCGGAGGTGCTGACCGCCAGCGTCGCACAGCAGCCCAGCACAAGACGAAGCACCGGGTTTTCTTTAATGATGCCCTTGGTAAATTCTTTTAAAAGCGATCTTTTTTCCATCCTCATGCACCGCCTTTCACTGTCTGATACAGAGCGACGGCGCTGTTCACCGCATCCGTCACGCCCTGGCTGGTAATCGTCGCGCCGGTCATCGCCATAATTTCGCCGTCCTGTTTTTCGCCGGATTTAATCACGGAGAACTGGCCGGATTCCGGGATCGCCTGATGGTACTGCGCGCGAAAATCCTCTTTCTGCGCGTTCATACCGAGGCCGGGCGTGTCATTGATGCTCAGGAGCTCCACGCCGGTGACCGCACCGTCCGCCTGGATACCGGTCATCACCTGGATCTGACCGCCATAGGAGCTGGCGGTCGTCGTAAAGACGTAGCCGGCGATTTCCCCGCCGTTTTTCCCGATGTAGTAGCTGACCTCTTCTCCCTCTGCGCCGGTTGCTTTCGCCTCTTCAAATTCCGTCACACCGGGCAGCACCAGCTCGCGGGAGGTTCTGGCCGCCTCCTGTTTCTGCCGCTCAATCTGATCTTTGGTCAGCAGATTGGTTCCCGCCAGAAGCGCGGTTACCACCAAACAGATCACCGTCAGCATCACAGCAGGGCGGATAATTTCTTTTGGATTCAGTTTCATCCCTGCGCGCCCTCCTTCTTTTCCTTTTTCACGCCGAAGGGCCGCGGGCGCGTCATCCGCTCAATCAGCGGCACCAGAATATTCATAATAATAATGGAGAAAGACACGCCTTCCGGCAGTGAACCAAACATACGGATCAGCATGGTCAGGACGCCGCAGCCAACAGCAAACACGATTCGTCCTTTAAAATTGATCGGGGAGGTCGTGTAATCGGTCGCCATAAAAATCGCGCCGAGCAGCAGGCCTCCGGACAGCAGGTCCAGAATTACATCGCGACCCGCAACCAGGGAGATCACGGAAACCGTGCCGAGATAGCACAGCGGAATGACCGGGCTGATGACTTTGCGGGCCACCAGATAAATGCCGCCCAAGAGCAGGGCGACCGCACAGGTTTCACCCAGGCAGCCCGCACGGGCGCCCAGCAGCATATCGAGATGGCTGGGAATCTGGTCCACCGCGCCCTGCTTGAGCAAACCGAGCGGGGAAGCCGTCGTGACCGCGTCCGGATGGGCGCTGCGGTACCAGAAGGGCACCACCCAATTGCTCATCTTCGCCGGGAAGGACGCCATCAGCACAATGCGCGCCGTCAGCGCCGGGTTCACAAAGTTCTGGCCGATGCCGCCGAACATCTGCTTGACCACCACAATGGCAACCACGCTGCCGAATACGGCAATCACCGGGCTGATCGTCACCGGCAGGTTGAACGCCAACAGCAGACCCGTCACGACGGCGCTCAGGTCGAGAATGGTATTGTCGCGCTTCATCACCTTGCGGGAAAGAAACTCACACAGCACACAGGATACCACACAGGTCAAGATCAGAAGCAGCGCCTGCAATCCAAAGATAAAGCAGGAGGCAATCGCCGCCGGAATCAGGGCGATGATCACATCCAGCATGATTTTCTGCGTGGTCGTCCCGCTTTTTAAATGCGGGGACGCCGATACAATCAACTTCGTATCCATTACTTCTTCCCTCCTGCGTTTCGGATCAATGCCTTGCCGAGACGGACAGCCTGTACCAGCGGACGGCCCGCCGGGCAGTTATACGCGCAGGTGCCGCATTCCATACAGTCCATGATGCTGTATTCCTGCAGCTCCTCCACCATCTTTTTCTCCGCATACTTTTCCAGCATGGTCGGCACCAGCTTCATCGGGCACCCGCTGACGCAGCGTCCACAGCGGATACAGGCGGTTGGCTCAAGACTACGCGCCTCTTTTTCATCCAGGCAGATGATGCCGTTGTTTTGCTTAATGATGGGCAGGCTGTCGTCCGTGATGGCGATGCCCATCATCGGACCGCCCATCAGGACCTTCTTGGGAGGGACTTTATAGCCGCCGCAGAAGCGGATCACCTCTTCAATCGGCGTGCCGATCGGCACAATGACATTCTTGGGGTACTGCACGGCGGAGCCGTCGATCGTCACGCGCTTTTTGACCAGCGGCATGCCGGTTTTCAGATAATCCGCCAAAAACGCGACAGACGTGATATTCATAACCACGCAGCCGACGTCCGCCGGGAGCTTGCCCATGGGCACTTCCCGGTCTGTGCAGGACTTAATGAGAACCTTCTCCGCGCCCTGCGGGTAACTGGCCTTCAGCGGGAGGACCCGCACATGGTTTTCCGGATCTCTCTTGTCGTCATAGGCGATTTTGTTCAGCGTTTCGATGACGTCGGGTTTGTTGTTTTCGACCGCGATGATTACGCGTTCAATACCCAGCATCTCCTTCACCGCGTAAACGCCGGAAAGCACTGCCCAAGAATTTTCAATGGCTTCCCGATGGTCAGCCGTTATGTAGGGTTCGCACTCCGCGGCGTTGATGATCAGCGTATCGATATTCTTATCCTTTGGCACGTTCAGCTTGACGTGCGCCGGAAAGCCCGCGCCGCCCAAACCGACCAGACCGGATTCCCGGACCGCCTGGATAAACTCTTCCTTCGTATTGACCTCCGGCGGCTTGACCTCCGGCGAGACCGTCATTTCCCCATCGGAATCAATGACCAGAGCATCCACATACTGCCCGCCGGAAAGCATCACCTGCTTCACGGCGCTCACCTTGCCGGAAACACTGGCATGAATCGGCGCACTGACAAACGCGGTGCTGTCCGCGATCTTCTGCCCCACCTGCACAAGGTCGCCCACCTTGACCGTCGGCACACACGGCGCACCCAAATGCTGCTGCATCGGGATCAGCACCTGCGCGGGAGGCGGCATGACGGCGGATTCCATCTGCGCCGTGTTCTTTCTGTGCGGCACGTGCGCGCCGCCGTGCGAATGAAATGGCTTTTCCGGAAACGTTAATTCCATTATTTTCCCTCCATTTTTTCAGAGTTCCTTTATTAAATAGTAAACGGCAAACGCCCGTTAAAAACCGGCGCCCTCATTGCCGGGACCCAATCTATCCAAAAACGGCATAACCGCACGGAGCACCAGACCCGTTAAAATGCCGGAGACTACGCCAAAGACGATCAGCCAGGGAATATACCACGCAACAGCGGGCGTTGTCAGCAGCGCCGCCACACAGAGCTGCGCCGCATTGTGGGAAAGCGCCCCCGCGACGCCCAGCCCCACCATGCCG
The DNA here is from genome assembly GCF_015667585.1 of Clostridium sp. D33t1_170424_F3. Lineage (GTDB taxonomy): Bacteria > Bacillota > Clostridia > Oscillospirales > Acutalibacteraceae > Anaeromassilibacillus. The sequence goes on from NZ_JADPEG010000020.1 coordinate 39,139, forward strand.
AAGGGTTCCCCCTTTTTATGTAACAGGAGCCACATCACCAGCGTACTGAGCACGCCGCCGGAAAGGCTCATCAGCATGGCTGTCACCCCGCGGGTCATTCCCGCAAACAGGCCTTTGATTACCGCGATGCACAGCGCAGGTCCCAGCCCCACCGCACCGGCCGCATACATGGTCGCCAAATTTGAAATGCCGAGCTTTGCCCCGGGAGGCAGCACGGGAATCGGCGGCAGCATGCCTTCCAGCGCGGAGAGCGCCAGCGCCAGCGCCGCCAGCAGCCCGTTAAACGCCACGAAGCGGGTACTGCGGGAAAGATTCAGCCTGTCTTTTTTCATGGCCCCTTCCCCCATTGCACCGCACCGGTATACGCGTCAAAGGCCTGTTCGCCGCCCGCCGCTTCCAGACGGACGGAAACCCGCGCAGGCAGGCAAACCGCCGCCTGGCCCGCGCGGGTCAGCTTCCCGGCACGCACACAGACCTGGTCAGGACAATCGGAATGCTGAAACGCGACCGCCCCCGGTTCCACCGCAAGCGTCACACGGTACGGACCGCCCAAATCAAGAATTTCCTCCTGTGTCTGTTGCTCCAGATCAATCCGGTACAATACGTTCCCTTCCTGCTCCACAACCGCAACCAGTCCCCGCGACGGCTGCAGCTGGAACCACGCAAACGCCGCAGCAGCCAGCAGAACAGCACAGACGATTAAAACCAAATCCTGCTTCCGGAAGGTACGCACCGTTTCCCTGCGCCCGCTCATTCTGCCAACGCGTATGCGTCCGATCCCATCTGGAACGCATCCTTCAGATTTTCTGTAACGGTCACGCGGTGATCCTGGTCGATGAACACGCCGCCCGCCCCGTATTCCTCCAACAGCGCTCTGCCCTGTTCCAATCCCAGGACAAAGGCCGCTGTGGAGAGCGCGTCGCTCATCGCGCCGTTTTGATACACTACCGTTACAGAAACCAGGCCGTTGTCCGCCGGATACCCGGTTTTGGGATCCAGCAAGTGATGATAGGTACGCCCATCCTCTTCAAAGGTTTTTTCATACGATCCGGAGGTGGATACAAAGCCCTCTTCCAAATCCAGCGTACCCATTTCAACCGCCTGATCGGCCCCGCTGTCCGGGTCCCGAATCGCGAGCCGCCAGACGCCGCCGCCGGGCTTTGTCCCGTATAGGCCGATACTGCCGCCCACCGCCGCCACGCCGGCTTTTGCGCCGGCCTCCTGATAGGCCCGCACCATCTGGTCGCAGGCGGCGCCCTTTCCGATGGCGCCGAGATCAACCGCCGCGCCGCGAATTTTAATTGACGCTTTCGATTGTTCCGTATCTACGCGGACATTGCGGTAATCCACAAACAGCAGGAACCGCTGCAGCTCCGCGTCGCCGGGAAAATGCTGGTTTTCCCCACCAAAATCCCAGAGGGAGCTGATCGGCAGGATGGTCGGTTCAAATGCGCCGTTGGAGCGCTCCGCAACATCCAGGGCGTCCTGCAAAATCGACGCCGTTTCCGGCGCAATGTCGATCCAGTCCGTACCGGCGGCAGCGTTTAAGCGTGCGACATCGGAGCTTTCCACACGCCAGGAAATCCTGTTCTCCAGTTCCTGCACCACACCGTTTGCCTTTTGTGCGGCCTGCTCGCCGTTTTCTCCGTACACCGTCTGCTGCACATAGGTCCCCATCGCAAACGACGTGCTGGTAAACGGTTTCTCCTGCAGAGCACTCGTTTGATTCCATAAAAACACCAGCGCTGCGATGATCAAAAGCAGAACAACCATCAGGCCGGACGCGACTTTTTTACTTTTATCCATGTATGCCTCCATTGTGATCAAACCGGCTGCCTCAATTGCTTTCCTAGTATAGCACAACTGTTATCCCATCGCAAATTAAACGGGCATTTTTTGTCCGAATTTTTAACTTTTTGGTCGCATTTGGGCGGCTGATCTATTTCACAAAATCTCAACCAGAAAGCGTAAATCCGGAAAAAACTTTTTGTTGCAATACACAAAATATTCTGCAAGTATTTTTCATTCTCCTTTCGTATGGTATACTTAAATTTAATATCCGTCATATTCGGTAAAACACCGGCTTTTTCAGCCGGTTTGGGAGGAAGAAACATGTCGATTGAAGCAGTCAAGGAATACCTGCGGCCGTTTGGCGTTGCGGACCGTGTACAGGAATTCGACGTCTCCAGCGCTACAGTGGAGCTGGCCGCACAGGCAGTGGGCGTAGAACCCGCCCGCATCGCCAAAACCATCTCTTTGAAAGCGGACGAAGGCTGCATCCTGGTGGTCGCCGCCGGTGATGCAAAAATAGATAACAGCAAATTCAAAGCGGAGTTTCATATGAAAGCAAAGATGCTCTCCGCCGACGAGGTGCTTCCGCTGACCGGCTATCCGGTGGGCGGCGTATGCCCCTTCGGCAATCCGGCTACGGCAAAGGTCTACTGCGACGAATCTCTGCGGCGCTTTTCTACGGTATTTCCCGCCTGCGGCACCGCGAACTCCGCCATTGAACTGTCCTGTGAAGAATTGGAGCACTGCTCCCACAGCCTGAAATGGGTGGACGTCTGCAAAAACTGGGAAGCAGGAGGAACACAGCATGCGGATGCGCAATAAGCCCTGGGCCACACCAGAGCTGAACGCCTGCCCGTTTTTTGTGCGTCAGGCCGAGCCGGTCGCGGGCAAATGGCAGGACTGGTTTGCTCATAAAGAGCCCATCCATCTGGAGCTGGGCTGCGGCAAGGGGTGGTACATCGCGGGGCTTGCTCCGCAAAACCCGGCGATCAATTACATCGGCGTCGATCTCAAGGACGTCGTGCTCGCCCCCGCCAAGCGGATTATTGAAGCCGCTTATGCGGAAGCCGGACGCCCTGTGGATAACGTTGCCCTGACCGCTCACAATGTCGAGCAAATCTGCAACATTATTAAGCCGGAGGACAATGTGCAGCGCGTCTGTATCAATTTTTGCAATCCATGGCCGCGCGCCAAACACCACAAGCGCCGCCTGACGCATCCGCGCCAGCTGAACAGTTACCGGCAGTTTTTGCAGCCGGAGGGGGAACTTTGGTTCAAAACGGACGACGACGCGCTGTTTGCGGACACGCTGGAGTATCTGGAAGAGGGCGGCTTTACCCTGGTCCGCCGGACAGACGACCTGCACGCCGCTCCGGGCTTTTTCACGCAGGACGCCCCCACAGAGCACGAGCGGATGTTTACGGAAAAAGGCATTCCGATCAAGGCGCTTGTGGCGCGCATGTGTGAAAAGAATTCTTGACAAGCATGCAAAAGAAAGCTATAATTCCCAGTAAATTAATTAGATTTATTTTGCGGCAGGACCGTTTATTCTTTCGACTATACTATTATAGAAAAAGGAGGGCGCAGATGTGGCTGAAAAACCTATGATCCAGATACGGTCACTCAGTAAAACCTTTCAAACCAAAAATGCGGAAGTGCACGCCCTGCGGAATATCGATCTCCAGATCGAAAAGGGAGATATTTTTGGCATTATCGGCATGAGCGGCGCCGGTAAGAGCACGCTGGTGCGCTGCATGAACATGCTGGAAAAACCCACAGAAGGCTCTGTCCTCCTGGACGGTTTGGACCTTGCCAAGCTGAGCGACGCGCAGCTGCGACAGGCGCGCCATTCCATCGGCATGATTTTCCAGCAGTTTAATCTGTTGATGCAGCGGACGGCGGAGGGAAATATCCGCTTCCCCCTGGAAATTTCCGGCGTGGATAAAGATACGGCAAAAAAGCGCGCAAAAGAACTGCTGGATCTGGTTGGCCTGACCGATAAGGCAGATGCCTATCCGTCCCAGCTGTCCGGCGGGCAGAAGCAGCGCATCGCCATTGCGCGGGCGCTTGCCACCAATCCGAAGGTTCTGCTCTGCGACGAGGCAACCTCCGCGCTGGACCCGAACACCACCTCTTCCATTCTGGCGCTGCTCAAGGATATTAACAGACGTCTGGGCATCACCATTGTCATTATTACGCATGAAATGAGCGTGATAGAAGAGATTTGCAACCGTGTGGCGATCATCAGCGACAGCCGGATCGCTGAATCCGGCAGCGTGGCAGAGATTTTTTCTCATCCGAAAACGGAAGCGGCGCAGCGTCTGGTCTTCCCGGAGGGAAAGCATACGACGGAACATTTTACCGGCAGGCGCTCGGTGCGCATCGTGTTCGACGGCACTTCGTCCTTTGAGCCGGTCATTGCCAATATGGTACTGGCATTTCAGTCTCCTGTGAACATCATGTTTGCAGATACCAAAAATATAGAAGGCAAGGCGTTTGGGCAAATGGTGCTCCAACTGCCGGAAAACCAGATGCTTGCAGATAAAATGATGTCCTACCTGGACAGCCGCGGTTTAACGGTGGAGGAGGTGAGCGGAAATGTGGGATGAAGCCATGCTTTGGATGCTGCTGCAGGGCATTGGTGAAACCCTGTATATGACCCTGGTCTCCACATTGTTCGCTTACGTGATCGGACTGCCGCTCGGCATCGCTCTGGTCGTATTTGCAAAGGACGGGATCCGCCCGCATCCGGTGCTGTACAAGATATTGGACGTCATTGTGAACCTCACACGTTCCATTCCCTTTATTATTTTGTTGATGGCAATTATCCCGTTCACTCGCTGGGTCGTCGGCACCACGCTCGGTTCCACTGCGGCGATCGTGCCGCTGACGCTCTCCGCGACGCCGTTTGTGGCCCGCTTGGTGGAAAGCTCCATCCAGGAGGTGGACATCGGCGTCATTGAAGCCTCCCAGTCGATGGGTGCGTCCACTCTGCAGATCATCTGGAAGGTCATGCTGCCGGAGGCCCGGCCTTCCCTGATTGTCAACTGCGCGATTGCCTCCGTCACGATTCTCGGCTATACGGCCATGGCGGGCATCGTCGGCGCGGGCGGACTGGGCGACATCGCCATCCGATTCGGCTACTACCGTTATGAGGACGAAGTGATGTTCGTCACTGTTGTGCTCATTATTGTAGTCGTGCAAATCCTGCAGGGTATTATTATGAATATCGCCAAGCATTCCGACCGGCGCAAATAAGCTTAATGGTCTGTTTTAGACCAACGAAAGGATGATCTTTATGAAAAAAATCATTGCGTTTTTATTGACAGCCGTTCTCTCTGTTTCCTTATTGGCAGGATGCCAGCAGGAGGGCAACACTGCCTCCGGCGGCGCGGCCGCGGGCGGAGAAAACAAGGTAATCACCGTCGGCGCGTCCCCGGCTCCGCATGCAGAAATCCTGAAAATTGCCGGCGAGGTCCTGAAGGACGAGGGCTACGAACTGAAAATCATTGAATTTTCCGATTATGTGCAGCCTAATCTGGCGCTGCAGGACGGCAATCTGGACGCCAACTATTTTCAGCACAAACCCTATCTGGACGACTTCAACGTAGAGAATAAGACCGATCTGGTTTCCATCGGGGCCATTCACTACGAGCCGTTCGGCGTATACGCGGGTAAAACCGCTTCTTTGGCGGATCTCGCAGACGGCGCGACCATTGCCGTTCCGAACGACACCACCAACGAGGCCCGCGCGCTGCTGCTCCTGCAGGATCAGGGATTGATTAAAGTAAAGGATGACGCCGGTCTGGCTGCCACACCGAAGGATATTGCAGAGAATCCGAAGAACCTCAAGTTCAAGGAAATTGAAGCGGCACAGCTGGTCCGTGCGCTTCCCGACGTCGACGTCGCCGTTATCAACGGCAACTATGCAATCGACGGCGGCTTGAAGGTCAGCGACGCACTGGCCGTGGAAGCCAGCGATTCCGTCGCCGCAGCCACCTATGCAAATGTCGTCGCCATCCGCAAAGGCGATGAAAACCGCGAGGATCTCAAAGCGCTGCTCAATGCCCTGAAGAGCGACAAGGTTCGCCAGTACATCAATGACACCTACGAAGGCGCGGTCCTTCCGGCTGAATAAACCTGCGCCGTGTAAAAAGTAAAAAAGTCCGGGAAGCGAACAGGCTTCCCGGACTTTTTTGTTTTATGATGTATTCAGGTTCCATACTTTTGTATCCAGCAGTCCGGATATACCGGATGCGGGTTGTACGCCGCACGATCCAACGCCACCGTCGGTTCCTCCCCATCGCGCACGCGCCGCGCCATCACCACTGTGCGGAATTCCTCAAACTCATAGGAACAGGTGGAAAGCGTCAATATCTGGTCTTCCGTATCCACATCCACTGGAATACTTAAAAGAGAGCGGCTTTTGGCCTGCTCCAGAAAATCCGCATATGCGCTTTCCTCATCAAACGCCGGCTGCGTATAGAGGAAAAGCTCCCCCTGCTCCGGCAATGTATTAATCCTGAAAACGGAAAAAACCTTCCACTTGCCCGCTTTGCCCTCTATATCGAAATCTATCACCGGGGCGCTCTTATAAAAATCCAGGTCGGTATACTGCAGAATCGCCGCAAACATCTGCCCGTCCGTCATATTGTGTCCATACAACGTAAGATTGGGCGTTTCTTCCGGCGGTGTACAGCGCGCATCCAGGAAAACACAGCCATATTTGGAATACTTTTTATCATACCCGCGCCGCAGATAATACTCCGGGCTTTGCAGGCCGGACTGCATCACCGGATAGTCCACGACGGTGTTGGGGATTTTGATCCACCCAATCACATCGCTGTTCTTCTCTTTCAGCGCGGCGTATCCATTTTCCTTCTGCTCCTCTTCCGCATCCGGTAGAACGGCTTTGCCCGGCACGCCGGAAGGTGTCTCCGCGTGATAGTACATCTCCTGCACTGATTCAATTGCACCGCGGTTTTGATTGGGAAGAATCAGCAGCTCATACGCTATAAAACCTGTGGAAAGCAAAAAAACACAGAGTGCGGCGGCAAAGATTCTCTTACGCATCTTTCTCATATACACGCCTCCACTCTGTATCTTTTGACGGATCAATCCTGACGCAAACTGACCACCTGTTCCGTCAGGTGAATTTCTTTCCTGCGGTACCTGCTTTCAAAAACGGAATGAATCCGCTCCGAAATGATCTGCGCGTTATCTTTGCTGGTAACTGCCAATCCCAAAATAAACTGAGACGGACTGAACCTTGCGACAATATCGTTTTTACGTAGGGTATCCAGAATGCAGTCCTTCAGGATTTCCATCACATTCTTTAACTTTTCCAACGGCGGGCACTCTCCATTTTTGTCAACCACCGTGAGCAAAACCAGAATTTCTTCCCGGCCGCTGCGTTCCTGCATACGCATCTGCACACGGCAAATTTCCCGGAAGACAGGGAATTCACAAAAGAACGCCCGGTTCCCATCGCCATCCGATTTCAACAGCTCCCGTTTGATTTCAAATAAATCCGTTTCTACACTATGGATTCCCTTCAAAATCTCATCGTACACCATACGGATGGAGTTAGAAAGCCCAACACCCAATTCCCGGTTAAAGGATTCCGCCATACTCTCATAATGTACCAGTGCTTTTGCGTTTTGATCCGTGCTGACATAGGCTTTCAACAAAACGCGGTGAATGTCTTCCTGAAACGGACAGTGCTGAATCGCCTGCTCACAGACCGGGATAATCAGGTTATACATTTCCGTCTCATTATATAAACGGCACAGACGCAGAACACAATTGACATAAAGACTTTCATAATAGCCGCGTTTTGAAAAGATCCATTCTTCCTCCGCCAGATTCGGAAGAAACTCTCCGCGGTAGAGGGAAATGGCCTGCGCATAGCGTGCGATGCGGCTTTCCAACGTCTCGGAATCATCGCGGCCGTAATTCGACAGCAGCACCATCGTATCCGTATCCAGTTCGCAGGGTATATCTGTATTCCAGGCATATGCACCTTGCGCATACCGGATATATTCTGTGTCCTCATCGCCATTTAAATCTTCCAAAAGCATTCTCGCGCGGTATACCAGATTTTTCAAAGAATTTGCCGGATCGATGCACTCGTCGCCATTTCGCCACAAAAGCTCAATCAATTGATTCTGGGAAAGATATTTACCGCGCTCCGTCAGCAAAATACCGATCAACAGCCATATTTTCTTAGAACGATTTCCCTTTTTGACAATCTCGCTGCTTCCCCGGCGAATCGAGAATTCTCCCAACATGTGGATATATAGTTTTTCATGATCCTGTCGTTCCATAGCCCTCACCTTTCTTTGTCCCATATCCCCAGCTGGAATCTCCGCCTACTCCATTTAGCAGGCACACGGGTATATTTATTTTATTTTATCACAAACGACTTAAAACATCAATTCAAACCGCAGAATTATCAGTTTTATTCCGAATCTTCTATAAATTTTAGAAGTTCTGTTATTTCCTTTTAGAATCCAGCTGATTAGAAAACAAACTGAATCAGAGCCATATAAAGAATCGTGCCGGCCCCGATGCTCAACAATGTATTTTTCTTCCAGACGTGCAGCGCCACCACTGCGGCAACTGCAATCAGCTCCGGCAATCCATATGGCCACGCCTGCACCGACACGCCTTTGAGACAATATACAACCAGCATTGCGACAATCGCATATGGCAAAACCCGGCCCAGGTACAGAACCCATGCGGGCTTCTCCGCTTTTCCAGGGAAAAGGGCAAACGGCAGCAACCTTGTCAAAAAGGTGACGGCCGCAATCACAACAATCACCAAAATAGTTTCCTGTGCGCTCAGCAAATCGGTTCCTCCTCTTCTCCGCAATCCAACCTCTTACGAAAGCCGATCAAAAACACTGTCATTCCAATCATCGACGGCAATATAAAATTGGATGGCCCAAAAAAGAGCAGGCACACAACAGAACATACCAATCCCGCGAGCGCGGGAATATGGCTTTTTGCCTCACGCCATTGATTGACAAAAATCACGACGAACAGAGCCGTCATTGCAAAGTCGATTCCCTGTGTGTTAAAGGTAAACGCCGCACCCAGCAATCCGCCGGCTATAGAACCGATCACCCAGTAAGCCTGATTGAATAAGGAAATAAAAAACAGAAACCAGTTGCGGTCCACGCCCTCCGGCGGCTGTGCGGAACACAGCAGAGAAAAAGTCTCATCCGTCAGGGAAAAAATCATGTACGGCTTCTTGCGCCCCATATCCTGGAACTTTTCCAGCATGGAAATCCCGTAAAAGATATGGCGTATGTTGACCATCAGCGTCATAAAAGCGACCTGTATCAATCGTACGCCGGGAACCAGCAGGCTGACCGCCACAAACTGCATGGACCCGGCATAAACCAGAAAGCTCATGAGCGCGGCCCAGCCGAACCCATACCCTTTGCTCTCCAGCAGGATGCCGAACGCCGCTCCCAAAAAGAGGTATCCTACCATTACGGGGACGGTACAGGGAAGCGCCGCGCGGCACGCCGCTTTCAGTACGCCTTTTTGTTTTGTTTCTCCCGCTCGCAACGCGGCCCCTCCTTACGCATGTTTCTTTTTACGATGGGAAAAGAAAATAATCAGAGCCGCGCCAACCAGCAGTACCGCCGGAACCGCGGTCTGGATGACCCGATCTTTCTTCGCTTCCCGCGCCGCGTTGGCCGGGTCTTTGTCCGGATCGTTCTCCTCTGTCAGAATTTCCCGGTAAGCGTCCCGGCCTGTTTTGTATTCCTCTGCCGCTGTGGGGAACAAATAGAGCGGAGCCGTCACGCGGATGGAAATCGGATGGTGCTCCGGGACCTCTTCAATCCGCATGCTCACCAGCTCCCCGCTTTCAACGATGATCTCCGGGTTTTCCTGGTCGTGCGTCCAGGCTTTGACCTCTTTGCGCTCCGCTCCGTACGGCAGGATCACATAGCCGGTAAAAAGCTTCGCGTCATAGGGAATATCGTTGCCAATCATTTCCCAATTGAACTCCATAATGTCATTGTGGAACTGCACAGCGCCTTTTACTGTGTAGAGAACTTTAATTGTTGTAGTGGCATTCCAATTTTCAAAATAAACGGACAGATCGTAGCCGGAACCTGTTTCCTCCATCATATACTCGCGCTCTTTGCGCACCACATCGTTAATGTCGTATTTACGTTCCAATGTCTGGCTACCCATTTTAACACTGATATTGGAAATTTCGTAGTTATCCGACTTTCTGATCGTGCGGTCAAACTGCGTCATCTTCTGATAATTTTTACAGGAAAACGTCCAGTACTCCGTGACGTTGACCGTGCCGTCCGGCAGAAGCTCCGCCTCCACCTTTTCCGATTGGCAGGTAAAGCCCTCGATGGCCCATTCCATTGCCATCTTCTGATTGTTCAATATCTTTTCGCCCAGCGCTTTGAGCTCATCTGAAACCTCTTCATCCTCGGCAAACGCAACCGCCGTACAGGACAGAGCTACAAGCAGCGCCAACAGCAGGGAAAGGATTTTTTTCATCTTTTCTCTCTCCTTTTAGCATTGGTTATTTTTTGAAAATCTGTGCAACCGTGCGGATTTCTTCTCCATTGGGAATCAGCAGCCGGTAAAACGGCGTTTTGGTAAACACACAGAAAATGATCATGGAAGTCAGTCCCTGCACCGTCAGAGAGACCGAGGTAGCCAGCGCAATGCCGTTGACGCCCATCAGGGGAATCAAATAGAGCACCAGCGCCAGGTTGACAATGATGCCGATGATCGTCGGCAGAATGTTCAGCTCCGGTTTGCCGTACGCGGCAATCGAGTTCGCCAATACCTTTGCGTAGCAGATAAAGATGGAACCGATGATCAGGTACCGCAGCGGCGCAATGGCGTCCACGTATTTTGGAAATACGATCGGCACGAATATCTGCGCGACAACGACCAGCAGCACCGCGCACACGATTGTAATGTAAGTGACCACCTTACAGGACATCAACGTCAGCCGGACCTTGTCCTCTTTTTCCCGCATCGCCGCAATGCGGCTCATGATGACCTGGCTGACCGCGTCCGGCAGCAGCCAAACCTGCTGCATCATGGTGACGGCGGCGTTGTAAATACCAAAGGTAGAAAGCGAATATACCGCGTTGACAATATAGGAACCCAAATAGGAATTAATATATGTCATCACATTGGAAACATGGGATTTCAGGCTGTAACGGAACATCGCGCTGGTCTGCACTGGCAGGTCGTCCTCCGGAGCGGGGGCCGGTTCCTTGCCATTCCAGCGGATGATGCTGTAGATGGCGAAAGCGATCATCAGAATCTGGATTCCGATCATGGATGTGACCAGCAGCCACGCACTGGGAAATACCAGCATGGAAAACATAAATGCCGTCAGCAAAATCTTTTGCAGCAGATTGATTGTATTAAACGATTTAAACTTATTTTCCCCGCGCAGAATCGCCAGGCAGACGTTCAGCAGAAAGGAAAACAATCCGTAAACAACCGCCGCCCAGCAATAAAACACCGTGCTGCCGGGAAAAAAGATTTCCTTCATAAACACGACGGCCGCCGCGCCCGCCGCCAAAATCAGCACAGACATTGCAACCGTCAGTTTACGTATGGACGAAACCGTATTTTTAATTTTAAACCGGGAAACAAAATAAATCATGGCGGCGTTGATGCTGAAGCCAAACAGAGTAAATAATCCGTTGCCGACCAACTGCACCTGATTGTACTGCCCCTTTACACTGGGGTCCAGAACGCCCAAAACAAAAAAGGCCGAGATGATGGAGAGCAGGGACCCAATTGCGTTTGTGCCAAAGGTGTTGATGCTGTCCCTTACAATATCACTGCGGACCTTTTTCGGCTTTTTTTCCGTGTCCTTCATTTTGCAAATGCTCCTATCCCGGGGCAATCCCCGCATAAGCTATTTAAAAACCATAAAATTTATTATACCATAAAACGGCGAAATCTCCATCACAACGGAACAATGTTCTCCCAGACGTTAAAATCTCTGATTTTGATCACGCCGTGCGATTATTCAATCCTATCTTTTACACAAAACAACTAGGAGCGCACCACCATTTTGCTGGTTTAATTCAATGTTCGCTCAGGCATCAAAATCTCCGATTTTGGTCACACCGTGCGGTTATTATTCCCTTAAGAGGCGCAGCCTCCATCACAACGGAACAATGTTCGCTCAGGCGTCAAAATCTCTGATTTTGGTTACGCCGTGCGGTTATTATAGCATCCCGGCGCAATGTTTCACAAGGGATTTTCTGGATTTCTTCTTCTTTTACGCAAAAACGCGCCCTACGGCGAACCGTAGAGCGCGTTTTTATCTTTCTTTTTAGCTGTGGCGCAACCTGCCTCCAACGGGAAGGTGCGCGCGGTCCAGCGCCTTCCGAATTGCGAAGAAGAACGGCACCGCAATTACATCGGCGATAATCGCATTGGTCAGCGTTGCGCCGAGCTTTGTCGTCATGGCAATCAACGCCGCCTCCGGTGCGGAACCCAACAAAATCAGCTTGAGCGCAGAGTAACCAAGATACAATACACAGTATACCAGCGAACCGCTGACCGCGCCGGTGATGACACGGGAAAGCTTCTGCGCGGTTTTGTCCCCGCCCCAGGCAATCAGGCCGCACACAAACGCCATCAAAAATTTAAACAGCAGCGTGGTGGGCGCACTGTCTGCCCAACCGCCGATCAGGTCAAAAATACAGGAACCGATTCCTGCAGCCAATCCGCCGTAAACCGGGCCGAGCAGCAAACCCGCCAGGATACAGAACACATTGGCAAAACCGATCATGGTTTTATCCGGACCCACCGGAATCTGCACCTTAAAAAACATGGTCGCCACCAGCACCAGCGCCGCCATCAGACCGGTCAACGCCAAGTTGACGGTGGTTCCGCGTTTGTTTCCATAAAAATTCATAAAGCAGTTCCCCCTCTGGAATGTTCTGGCAACCGCTGCAGCCGCTTGCGTTTGCCTTTCATTGTGTTATATAATACCTCTGAACTGTTCATTTAGAAATGCACAGTTTATAAAAATAATATCAGGACAGTTTAAAGGAGGCCACTCCATGACATACGATTATCTGACCTTGAACCCCAACTCCGGAACGCCGCTCTACCAGCAGCTGTATGCTTCCATCCGACAGTCAATTGAAAACGGACACTTTCCCAAAGGCGAAAAGCTGCCGTCCATTCGCAAGCTATCCGAGGACTTGCACCTAAGCCGCACCACAGTGGAGACGGCCTACCAACAGCTTTGTGTGGAAGGCTATGTCAAAACCCGTCCACAGAGCGGCTTTTTCGTCGCTACCGGAACGGTTTCCCTTCCGCGTACCACCGCCGGATCCGTCTTTTCGGTTGCCGCTCCCAGCGCGGCGCCGCAGTACCGCTATCAATTCGGCACAGACTCTGTAGACAGCAGCTGTACGGACATCAAAATCTGGCGGCGGCATATCCGCGACGTACTGAACCGGCAGGAGATTATCGCCTCCTACGGAGACCCGCAGGGAGAGCCGGCTCTGCGCGCCGCGCTCTCCGTCTACAGCTTCGGCGTACGCGGCGTAACGGCTAAACCGGAACAGATCGTCGTAGGCGCGGGTACGCAGCCGCTCTTATATTTGCTGTGCGGCCTGTTAAAAGAAAAGCGAGTCGCGATCGATGAGCGCGGATTCCCACAGGCGGAGCGCGTCTTTGCGGACTGCGGGTTTCAAGTCCTGCGTCTGCCGGCGGACGGAGATGGTATCCGCACGGACGCATTGGAGCAAAGCGGTGTGAAGGCGGTGCTGGTGCGCCCCTCCCACAGCGTCCAAAACGGCACCGCCATGCCGATGAGCCGCCGGTATGCATTGCTGGAATGGGCCAAAGCAAACAGCGCCGTCATCCTTGAAGACGATTATAACGGCGAGCTTCGCTATAATGCCCGCCCAATCCCCGCCATGCAGGGCATTGGGGACGGCGGAAATGTCATCTATCTCGGTTCCTTTTCCAAACTGCTGCTGCCCTCCGTCCGCATCGGCTACATGGCTCTCCCGCCCGCCTTTCTTGCAAATTATCAAAAATGTTCCAAAGACTATAACCAGACAGCTTCCAAAATTGAACAGCTGGCTTTGAGCGGCTACGTGAAAAGCGGCCAGCTGGAGCGGCATCTCCGCCGCCTGCGCAAACTCTATGCAGCCAAAAGTGAAACCCTGATCCGCGCCGTCAAACAGGCGTTTGGAAAAAAATGCAGGGTCTTTTTGCGGGAAACCGCCCTCTGCCTGGTCGTTTCTCTTCCTTGCCGGGCCTCCTCTGAAGCACTCTACCAAGCCGCGCAGCAAAGCGGTGTGCGCGTGCTGCCCGCCAAGGAGCCGGGCAGCGTCACGCTCGGCTTTGCGGGCATTCCTCTGGAGGAAATCCAACCGGCTGTGGAGCTCCTGAAAACCGCCTGGGCGCCTTTATTTTCATAAATCCTCCATTGTACTTTGCCTCAAATTGTCGTATCATGGAGAAAAGAATCTCTTTATTATGAAAGGATGTTGACATCATGAGAGCTTACGAACGGCTGTTAAAATACGTTGCCTATCATACCACCTCCGACGAAAACGCACCGGAGGACAAATGCCCCACCACGGACCGGCAAAGACTGCTGGGCCAGGCGCTGGCGGAAGAGCTGCGCGCCCTGGGGCTGACCAACGCGCATATGGACGATTACGGCTATGTCTACGGCACACTTCCGGCCAACTGTGAAACGGACCGACCCGTTCTGGGCCTGATCGCGCATATGGACACCGCTCCCGCCGCAAGCGGGGAAAATGTCCGGCCCCGCATTGTGGAGCAATACGACGGCGGCGAGATCATCTTGAATGCGGAAAAGAACGTCGTCATGCGGCCAAAGGAATTCCCCAGCCTGCTCGACTACAAGGGTCAGGACCTGATTGTCACAGACGGCACAACGCTGCTGGGCGGCGATGACAAAGCGGGCATCGCAGAAATATTCACCGCTCTGGAACGTCTGATCCAGGAAAATATTCCGCACGGAACCATCAAGGTTGGTATTACACCGGACGAGGAAACCGGGCGTGGAGCAGACCACTTTGACGTCAGGGGATTCGGCGCGGACTATGCCTATACGGTAGACGGCGGCAAACTGGGAGAGATCGAGTATGAAAATTTCAACGCGGCGGATGCAAAGGTCACCGTCAACGGCGTCAGCGTGCATCCCGGCGATTCCAAACTGAAGATGAAAAACGCCATCCTGATGGCGATGGAATTCCACTCCATGCTCCCGGTCTTTGAAAACCCAGCGTTTACAGAGGGATACGAAGGCTTCAGCCATTTGGAAGGCATTCAGGGGCATGAAGAGCAGACCTGTCTGCATTACATCATCCGCGATCATGACCGCGAAAAATTCGAGCTGAAAAAAGCCCGCTTCCAGAAGATCGCCGATTACCTGAACGAAAAATACGACGCCGGTACCATCGTCCTGAAAATGGTGGACTCGTATTACAACATGAAGGAACAAATCGAGCCGCATATCTTCCTGATTCGGGACGCGGAACGGGCGATGCGCGAGGCAGGGGTGGAACCGCTGGTCATCCCTATCCGCGGCGGCACAGACGGCGCACGCCTGTCCTATATGGGCCTGCCCTGCCCCAACCTCTCCACGGGCGGGCACAATTTCCACGGGCGGTTTGAGTATATTCCTGTACAGAGCATGGACCGTATGGTGGACGTGCTTCTCAATCTTGTGCGGGTAAAATAAGCGCTTTTGCAGCCGTATCCTGCGGGATGCGGCTCTCTTTTTGCGCCATTCTGCAATTCCAATAGAAAGCTTGTGCAATCCCTTCAGGTCTTACGTTTTTATTAAATACACGTTTTCCAAGGAATATATTATAATCTGCCAATTACAAAAAACAGGCTTATTCCTCCCGCCTTCCGCGAGAAGAATAAGCCTGAATTCTTGTGTAAGAAAATATTTTGATTTTTTATCGAAGCAACAGGCGCACAAGTTTCTTTTTGTACGGCTCAGCCGGGAAGTACCGCACCGGAACCTCCAGACGGCTCGGACGCTTTAAAACGCTTTTATAGTGGCTGAATGCGTCAAAACTGTATTTGCCGTGATAAGCGCCCATACCGCTGTTCCCCACACCGCCAAAGCTCAGGTACGGCGAGGCCAGATGCACTACCGTATCGTTGACGCAGCCCCCGCCAAAGGAAACCTCCCGCATGACGCGGCACTCGGCGGATCGATCCGTTGTGAACAGGTACAACGCCAGCGGCTTTTCCCGCCCCTGTACAAACCGGATCGCTTCCTCCAGGTTGGTATAGGTCAGGACAGGCAGGATCGGCCCAAAGATTTCCTCCTGCATTACAGGCGATTCCGGAGAAACCGATCCCAACAGCGTGGGCGCAATGCGGTCCACCCCGTTGTCTTCGCCGCCGGCCAGGATCGTTTGCTTCTCCAAAAGCCCTTTCAAACGTTGAAAATGCTTCTCATTGATGATTTTAGGGTAATCCGGATTTTCCAGCGGTACAGGTCCGTAAAACAGACGGATAAACTGTTTCATGTAGGCCACCAGCTGATTTTTCACATCGCGGTGTACCAGCAGGTAGTCCGGCGCAACGCAGGTCTGCCCCGCATTGAGAAACTTTCCAAACACAATGCGCTTTGCCGCCATTTTAATGTTGGCGGTTTGATCCACAAGACAAGGGCTTTTTCCTCCCAGCTCCAGCGTGACCGGCGTCAAATACTTCGCCGCGCGTTCCATCACCAGGCGGCCGACCGTCACGCCGCCGGTAAAAAAGATTTTATCAAACCGTTGATCCAACAGCGCTTCGTTTTCTTCCCGTCCGCCCTGCACAACCGCCACATAGCTTTGTGGAAAGCAGGCCCGGAGCAATATCTCCAGCACCTTCGCCGTATGAGGCGCATAGGCGGAAGGTTTGAGCACTACGGTATTTCCCGCAGCGATCGCACCGATCAATGGCTCCATGCTGAGCAGGAACGGATAGTTCCATGGCGCCATCACCAGCGCCACACCGTATGGCTCCGGAAAGCGAACGCTTTTTGCCGGCATCTGCGCCAGCGGCGTGGGAACCGGCTGCATTTTGGCCCATTTTTCCAAATGCGCCATCGCATAACGAAGTTCGCTGAGAACAAGCCCCACCTCCGTCATATAGCTTTCAAAATCGGATTTATTCAGGTCCGCACGCAGTGCGCGGCAAATCTGCCGTTCCCGTGCTGCGATTTCATTGTACAGTTTATTGAGCGCTACCAGGCGAAACGCAACCTGCCTGGTTCTTCCTTCTTCAAAAAAAGCGCGCTGGCAGCTGACCAGCCCCCGTACCTCCATTTTCATACCTCCCTGCCCGTCCGTTTTCTCATATTATAAAAGCTGAATTTTGCGGGCGCAAGCAAATTTTGTAGGATGCAAAAATATTCTGTATCATTTTATGAAAACCGCTTGACATTCATGTTCTATTACAGTAGAATGCATATAGATTCTATTACAATAGAACAGAAAGGACGGAGCAACTATGGAAGTAAAATTATTCGACTCAGAGCGCCGCATTATGGAGTGCCTGTGGGACGCCGGCGATCTCCCCGCAAAAGAGCTGGCCGCCCGTTTGGGCGCACAGGTCGGGTGGAGCAAAACGACTACATATACCGTCATCAAAAAGTGTATCGATAAAAACGCCGTGCAGCGAACCGACCCTGGCTTTCTCTGCCATGCGCTGGTCAGCCGGGAGGACGTCCGCGAACAGGAAACCAACGAGCTGATCCAGCGCAACTACGGCGGTTCCGCCGATCTGCTGGTGGCTTCGCTGCTGGGGCGCAAAAAGCTTTCCTCCAATGAAATTTCCAACTTAAAAAAATTGATTGAGGAATTGGAGTGATGGAACATGCTGTCTCTTCTGGAAATGAGCGTTTACGGCGGCATTTTTATCGTGGCAATCGTCATTCTGCGGGCGCTGGCAATTCATCATCTGCCCAAGGCCGCCTTTCTGGTATTGTGGGCTGCCGCGCTCTGCCGTCTGCTGCTTCCATTTGATTTTCCCTCTCCCGCCAGTATCTATCGCACAGTAGAACCCATCGGCGACATCGTGCGCCGTCCCGGCGTCCTGCAGGGCAATACTGCCCTTGCTGCGGAAGCCCCTGCCGGCATTCTTCCCCTGTCAATTCTCTGGTTCGCCCTGTCCGTATTGTTCGCGGGTTTCTTTATCTTCTCCCACCTGCGTTCCCGCCGCGAGTACAGGGCGTCCCTGCCGCTGGAACATCCCTATGTCAAAAGCTGGCTGGAGGCGCATCGCCTGCGCCGTCCGGTACAGGTCCGTTACTCCGATCAGATTGAAACGCCCCTCACGTATGGGATCCTCTGGCCCGTTATCCTTCTGCCAAAATCGCTGGACTGGTCCGACGAAGTACAACTCTCGTATATATTGGCACACGAAATGGCCCATATCCGCCGGTTTGACGCGCTGAGCAAGTGGCTGCTGGCCGCCGCTTTATGCATTCACTGGTTTAACCCGCTGGTTTGGGTGATGTATGTGCTGGCCAACCGGGACCTGGAGCTTTCCTGCGACGCATCTGTCGTCCGTCAGCACGGCATGCAGTCCCGCGCGCCGTACGCGCTCACTTTAGTCGATCTGGAGGAACACCGTTCGCATTTTGCTCCCCTTTCCAGCAGCTTCAGTAAAAATGCGATGAAGGAACGGATCACCGCCATCATGAAGTCCCGGAAAACGTCCGTCATCAGCATCTCGGCGGCTTCTGTCCTGATTGTCGTGGTGGTCGGCGTCTTCGCCACCTCCGCGCCTTCCCTGAAGCATAAACCGCCTGTTGTTCCCTACATCCCCGCCGCGAATACGGCAAACACTCTGGAACAGGCGCAGAACCGGGTCGACGCCGCAGACTGGGAACAAAATTCCACCTATACACAGGAGCAATACGACCTGCTGCTTCACAACTTAAAATTTGACGGTTACGAAAACATGTCCATTTCCGAGTTTAATCGCAAAATCAACGCCGCGTTTATACAGGATGAGGATTGGAGTAAACAAGGCATCAACTATGCCTATGAAATAGTTTTAAGAGATCTGCCCGATACAGACCCAAACGCATCGTTTTTACGCAACACAGTCCAGGCCTCCTATCGGGAGTACAACACCCGTTTGAACGAGGTCCGTTCCGGAATGCCGGAAGACCCCAGCTTTTCCGGTGCCGCCAGATACGTCCGCAACGAGGATGTTTTTGGAGATACAATTCCCGTTCACTATGTGAACGCGGAATATGAATTTACCTATCGTATCCTGGACCAGGACAAGCTGACGGTCGCGGCGCGCGATCAGTTTTTGCAGGATGTGATGCAGGGCGCACAGCAGGTGATCACCGACCGGGCGCAGGAATTTTTTACCACCGCCAATGCGGAAGAACTCTTCCGCACAGCGCTGCGGGAAATCGGAAAGACCGCTTCCACGGATCATATTTCATTTACCGGATGCAAAATTTATTATCTGGAAACCGACTAAAAGGGGATTTTATTATGATGCATAAAACCTGGTCAACGGCCTCTGTTTCCATCTTAGCGCTTGGCATCGCCATCGTCTGCTCCGCCTGTACCACCCATGCACCGGAACCTGTTCCCACCCACGTGGACAGGCCCGGCATGTACAGCCGGTTTCACTTTTCCAACAGGGACTCCCAATATACCAAGGCCGACTACGACCTGGCGCTGTCCTTCCGGTCGGAGAACTACAAAGAACTGACAGTGGACGCGTTTAACCGAAGCGTCCTGGACTGGGAAACCGAGGACGCGTTTCACAAAACAGAGGACTCTTTACAGCGCCTCTTCTGGACGCTGCCGGAGGAAGACCCCAATGCCGATTTTATTTTCACTACGCTTTCCTATACCAGGGAAGAATGCCGTACAAAGCACTATAACCTCTGCAAGCGTGAGCGCAATCCCACTTACAGCGGCTCCGCCAAGCGTGAAACGTTTGGCGATATTTTCGGCGATTCGGTTGTATTGACAAGCGGATACGTGGATTTCTGGTTTGATTACACCATTCCCGACACTACGGCGCTGACCGTCGCCCAGAGGGACGACGCCCTGCAAAGTGTCGACACGGAGATGCAGAAATTTCTGGACAGCCAGACAGAAAAAGCGTTAAAGGATGAAAAATCCATGGAAAAAGCTCTGCTCTCTGAACTGAAGCAGATTCTGGGAAAGCTGGACGACGGACTGACATATGCCGGCGAGTGCGACGTAAGCTATGATTGGGATTCAAACATGGAGAAAGAAGACAGGAATAAAAACACGATTTCTGAATCATCCACCGATACCTACACCAAAGAGCAATACGATCTCGCGCTCCGTTCTCTGCAATTTCCTGATTATGAAAATATGTCAATTGCAGAATTTGACCGGAAAATCAACGCCGCTTTTATGAATGACGAAGAAGAAGACAACGCAAAAAGTTTGAATTTTGCCTATGAAATGGTCACCTACCATTTGCCGGACACCGATCCGAACCGGATGTTTTTCCATCTGACAGTTCCTTCCTCACTGGAGGAATACTATGCAAAAACCCGGGAGGTTTTCTCCGGCAAACCGGCAGACCCGGAATTTTCCGGGCACAGCAGCAGCTACAAGGAAGAGGATGTCTTTGGAGACCGGGTCCAGACCGACTGCGCAGAGGCCGATTATTCCTTCACTTACCGGATTTTGGAGCCAGACCAGCTCACCGTGCGAGAGCGGGATCAGTTCCTGACCGCTGTTGAAAAGGGCGCACAGGAATTCTTGAAAAACAAGCTGGATAGCGGCAGCATAACGGAAGCAGATTTTAAGGCCGGGCTGGAAGCGGCGGGCAAAGCCGCAAGCAACGCGCGGATCACATTCACCGGCTGCGAAATTTACGGTTTTGATTCTTATCGCTGATAAAAAACAGCTATATTTTCCCGGTCCCTGAGGTTTTCCGGTTCACCTGGAAACTGGTGATTTTCTTAATGCAACAAAAATGCCAAGAGGGAGCAAACCCTTTCCAGCTGGAAAAGCCCATGCACGCAGCATCCTGATACAAATTGCCGTACCTGTAACGAACAAAATGGCGCCCAAATGAACACAAGGACATGTGCGCAGTAATATCAAATTTTGACACAAATGGGTTGTTTGATATTTGTGCAGACAGCTCACGTGAAAGAAAACTTATTACTCTATCTTTGCTTCAGACAGGGAAGGTATACTTGACTTTTTCAAGAAAAATATGTTATCATAATTATGTTGGACAGCGTAGTGCGTAGAATTCCGAACGGATTCTACGCACTATTTTTTTGCCCATCGTAGTTTTTAGGCAGCTTTTCTCTGATAAAGACTCCAAATCATGTATTCATAATTAGGAGGAAAATCATGGAACAAACAGAGCAAAATCAGATACTTGGTGAGGAGAAAATATCAAAACTTCTGGTAAAATTTTCAATTCCCTGTATCCTTTCACTGCTTATCAGCGCGCTCTACAACATCGTTGATCAAATTTTTGTCGGCAACAGTCCCTTAGGGTATCTTGGTAATGCGGCCACAGGCATTGTCTTTCCCATTTTAATCATCGCACAGGCCTTTGCATGGTGTATCGGCGACGGCAGCGCAGCCTATCTCAGCATTTGTCAAGGAAAAAAGGATGCCCAAAACGCACATCGCTGTATTGGCACCGGCATTACTCTTACGCTGATCCTCAGCATCATCATGCTGGCGCTCTGCGCAGTGTGGAAGGAACCGCTGCTCCGGCTGTTTGGCGCTTCCGACCAGACGATTGGAATGGCAGCAGAATATTTCACCATTGTACTAGGCTTTTTTCCTGCCTTTATGCTGATGAACATGATGAATGCCGTTATCCGCGCAGATGGAAGTCCGGCGGTTTCCATGGCGTCCATGTCGCTTGGAGCCATTCTGAATATCATTCTCGATCCGATATTTATATTTGCCCTGAACTGGGGCATTGCCGGCGCGGCATGGGCAACGGTCATTGGGCAAACGGTTTCTTTTCTAGTCAGTACGCTGTACTTTTTCAGAACAAAGAGCTTTCGTTTGACAAAAGAAAGTTTTATTCCGCATTTTAAAATTTTCAGCAATGCCTTGAAACTGGGTGCGTCTTCCTTTATCACACAGATGTCCATCGTCGTCATTTCTCTGGTCTGTAACATCATGCTTGCCAAATACGGCGCTTTATCAATTTACGGACAGGATATCCCCATCTCTGTCATCAGCATTGAAACAAAGGTGTTTACCATCGTTATCAACATTGTTGTTGGTATCGTCCTTGGCGGACAGCCGATTTTGGGATATAACTACGGCGCTAAAAAATACCATCGCGTCAGGGAAACCTACCGTACAATCCTGATTGCAACGCTTGTCGTCGGCCTTTTATCAACTTTGGTCTTCGAGCTTTGTCCGCAGGTCATCATCCATATTTTTGGCTCTGGAAACGATGCGCTCTACCTGGAATATGCACAGCGCACCTTCCGCATTTTCCTGTCCTTCGTCACTTTTACCTGTATAATCAAAATGTCTTCTATTTTCTTTCAGGCCGTGGGCAAACCGCTCATGGCGGTTATTGCGTCTTTGACACGCGATATCATCTGCTTTGTGCCGCTTGTGATATTGATTCCGGCTATGGCTGAAAGAAATCAAGCCGGCAGCGGGATCAATGGAATTCTGTTTGCCGCGCCTGCCGCAGACGTAATCGGTATGATTGTCGCCGTGTGCCTGACCATACACTATTTCAGAACAATGGAATCCGGGAAGAGTGCCGAATCTGTCCCGAAACATGTGGTCATTCGTCCATCACATAAGGGAGCCATTGTCACAATAGCTCGGGAGCATGGCTCCTGCGGCAAGCAAATCGCCCGGCGCGTGGCAGAACAGATGGGTGTCGCCTGTTACGATAAGGAGATGACCGCGCTGGCCGCCCAGGAAAGCGGCCTGGACCGGCGCTTTGTATCGGGCGTTAACGAAGATTCTCAAGAGCTTCTGCACTCCTTGTATCTCAGCACAACTGTCGTACAACAGGCAATTGTTGCACAGGAGCAGATTATCTGTAAAATAGCCGACAGCGGTTCCTGCGTCATTGTAGGCCGTGCCGCCGATTATGTGTTAAGCGATTACCCGGATGTAGTCCGCGTGTTCATCTATGCGCCCAAAGAATACCGCATTAAAAAGGTAATGGAAATGTACGGCGATACAGAAGAAGCAGGCCGGAAAAGTATTGCACGCTCCGATGCAGCGCGCGCCGCATACTATAACAGCATTTCCGGCGGAGAATGGGGGCATCCGCATGGTTATCATCTCTGTATCGACAGCTCGTGCGGCGTGGACGCTGCCGCCAGCATAATTTGCGATTATATCAAACTGTGTGGCTGATTTATTACCGCCTTTTCGGAATCAGGTCGAAAATCCGGCGATTTTCTTAATGTAATAAAAAATACAAAAAAATACATCAGCAATTTCCTCCGGTATTTTTGCGCGATTTGTCAAAACTAATTCCGGAGGTGATTGATATGCCAAACAACCAAACGCACAATGCACCGTTGCAAGAAAACGAAAAGATGCAGAAATTCTTCTCCTGCCAGCCATATTTTGTACAGGAAAGCATCATGCAGACCGGCGTCGGCGCAAGTTCTGAGACCGAACTGCACCAGTGCGCAGAGAATCTGACGAAGAAAAATCACAATCAGGAATAAAAGCAGTTGTGTTTCCCAGCTTCTGCGTGCTTTTCAGATAAACTGGCCCAAAAAGGGTCTGTCGCATTCAGAAGTGGAAAATTTGGGGATTGTTTTAATGTAATAAAATACCGCGGAACGGCCTTTGCCGTTCCGCGGTATTTTGTGTCACCTAATACATTCATCCAGAAAGCTGCGAAAAATCTGTACGTGCACCTGTTCATCCAGAACAATGCGGCGCAAAATCGCTGAGATATTCGAGTCCTGAATCATGGAGGCCTGACGCAGATACTTGGCGATTGTGTCCTGCTCCGCAAGTAAATTGCGCTGCATCAGGTGAAAAAAGTTTTTATGATTGGAAACATAACCGCCGTTCCAAACCTGCTTTCTCTGCCGGAACTGTACCGCATAGGTTGGATCGCCGCCCAGCTCCCGCACCAGATTTCCAAAGATGTCCAGATGGTGCATTTCCACTTTGGCGATTGCATGCATTGTTTTTGCAGCGTCCGGACGCTGCGATTCCAGAATCCAGCTGTCGTACAGATATTGACAGACCGCCGTCATTTCACTTGCCGACGCAACCAGATTCCCGTGCATCAAGCCTGCGTACAGCTTATTTTTTCCCTCCACCTTAATTGGCGGATACGGTTCCGGCGACTGAAAGGTTGGGCCAGTATCTATGTTAGCGTTGGGTTCTTTTTTATTTACAGAACGATCCACAGTAAATCCCCCATTTGCGAATTACTTCATCAATACATATGCGTCCCGCGGCTCCGTTATGCCCCGCAGATTTTTTCTGGCCCTTCAAGACGCGTTTTAACGACAGCCACCGTATGTATGTTTTGATCGTGTTCGCTAACACTAATCCGGGGTGATTATAATGGATGAAACACCGCTTGGCTTCGGCATGGCCATGATCCAATGTCCGGAAGCCATGCAATACTTTGAACAGGACCGCAGCATCGACCGGGAATGGGAGAGCCAGCCGAATCCTGAACTGCGGGAGTACCGCCATACTTTGGAAAACGAAATGGAACAGGAGTTTGTCTTCCCGTTTGGAGATGAACCGCAGCGGTATGTATAGCGAGATACAAAAACGGAACCTCATCCCAACGGGATCGGTTCCGTTTATCTCTTTATAAATAGGCGCTGTCCGTAGACCGGTGTTTCAGGTCGATGCGCGCCACCATGTCCGCCAATGTTGTGCTGCACAACGCCTCTTCGATCGCCGTGTCGATGGCGTTCCAGACATGTTCTCGCAAAAAGCGCCGCAGATCCGTTTCTTCTCCTTCCTGTTCCTCCCCTACGGAAAGCGACCCTTCCAGAGTCTCTAAAATGCGCTGCAGTGTAATCTGTTCCGGCGGAACCGCCAAAATGTACCCGCCCTGCGCACCCGCCATGCCGGAAACAATTTCGGCGCGTTTCAAAACGGCAAAAATGCTTTCCAGATAGTTCAGGGATAAATCCTGCCGCTCAGAAATGCCGCCCAGGGATACGCGGCCTTCCCCCATATGCATTGCCAAGTCAATAATGGCACGCAGCCCATAGCGCCCTCTGGTAGATATCTTCATTGGCTGTCTCCCCCTCTCTGTTCCTCATACCATTCCTGTTGAAGCTGCTCCAAGGTAATGCGGTCCGCCGTCCTTGCAATGGCGTTGGACAGCTCCACCCACACCTGCCGGCTGACACAGGAATAGCGCACCCTGCTTTTGCAGGCGGAAAGGGATTCCACACATTTTACCGGCACCAGACTGCCCTCCACCGCACGGATCACCTGCCCCACTGAAATGTCCGCCAGCGGCCGGTTAAATACAAACCCGCCCCTAGCGCCGCGCTTTGTTCGCACAATCCCCGCCTGTTTGAGCTTAAAAAAAATCTGCTCTAAATAGGCGGCGGACAAATTGGTTTCCTTTGCTATTTCCTTTATATTTACTGCATCCTCGCGGCCTGCAACTGCCATATAGAACAGCCCCTCCAGCGCGTAGCGGCTTTTTGTAGAAAGTTTCATTTCGTCCTCCGATCTAAACCAAATAGCTTTATCATAATGATACTATGAGTTTTTTTCAGATGCAATACAAAAGTTAAGTTTTCCTATTGACTTTGTATGAAATAGGGCCTATAATAAAGGCACGAACTAAATATTACTATTTTACTAGGAATTAGATTTCCGATACATTTTGAGAAACGGAGCGATGCAACGATGAAAATGGCAAAGAAATTGACGGACCTGATTGGCAATACCCCGCTGCTGGAGTTATCCAACTATGAAGCGCAGAATGGCCTGGAGGCAACCGTGGCGGCAAAGCTGGAATATTTTAATCCGCTTTCCTCCGTCAAGGACCGTGTGGGATTCGCACTGATCCAGGATGCGGAAGAACGTGGGCTGATCAACAAGGATACCACCATCATTGAACCAACCAGCGGCAATACCGGCGTCGGCCTTGCCTTTGTCGCTGCATCGCGCGGCTATCGTCTGATTTTGACCATGCCGGAAACCATGAGCCTGGAGCGCCGCCGCCTCGTCTCCGCCCTGGGTGCGGAACTGATTCTGACGGAGGGCGCCAAGGGTATGAAAGGCGCAATTGCCAAGGCGGAGGAACTCGCAAAAGAAATTCCGGATTCCTTTATTCCCGGCCAGTTTGTCAACCCGGCCAACCCGGCCATGCACCGTAAAACCACCGCACAGGAAATCTGGAACGACACCGACGGCAAAGTGGATATTTTTGTCGCGGGTATCGGCACCGGCGGTACGATCACCGGCGTCGGCGAGGGGCTTAAGGCACACAATCCGGATGTAAAGATTGTGGCTGTAGAACCCACGGATTCCCCCGTCATTTCTCAGGGAAAGGCCGGACCGCATAAGATTCAGGGCATCGGCGCGGGATTTGTCCCGGATATTCTGAATACCGATATTCTGGATGAAATCGTAACCGTCAGCAACGAAGCCGCCTTTACCACAACGAAAACCCTTGCCAAAACCGAGGGCCTGCTGGTAGGCATCTCCGCAGGCGCAGCGGTCTATGCAGCGACCCAGCTGGCAAAGCGGCCAGAAAATAAAGGGAAACTGATTGTGGTTCTGTTGCCAGACACTGGCGAGCGCTATCTTTCCACCGGCGTCTTTGACGCGGAATAACGAACGCTTATATACACATTTGATATATTTCTTTTAAAAATTCCCCGGTCAATGGCCGGGGAATTTTTATTACATCAAGAAAATCAACAAATTTTCCACCTGTAAACGTAACAACAATCCGTTTCTGCCAGGTCAACCGGAAAACTCCGAAAAAGCCGGTAAAACACAGCTATTTTTATCAGGAACAGGTTTGACAAACAGGATATTGGGATGTAAAATCATATGGAATCTGTTTTTCATTTTTTTGTTGATTTTTAAGAGGTTTTTTCTGTACATTACGGAAAGAACCTCATCTTCTATGACAAAGTGAGGAGTGTAAGCATGAGTCACACAATTATTACCATTGCCCGCCAGTATGGAAGCGGCGGCAGAGAAATCGGCGAGAAGGTCGCTAAAAAAATGGGGATTCCTTTTTATGACAAGGACCTGATCGCCATGGCGGCAAAGCAGAGCGGCATGAGCGAAGAGGTTTTTGAACGGGCGGACGAAAAAGCAGCCAACAGCCTGCTGTACTCCCTGATGATGGGCAATTATTCCCTCGGCGGCCATATTTCCACCGTCAATGAAATGCCAATCAACGACAAACTTTTCCTGATCCAGACCAATATCATTCGTGAAGTGGCAGAAAAAGGCCCGTGTGTGATTGTAGGCCGCTGTGCGGATTACATCCTTCGCGAACACAAAGCCTGTATGCATGTTTTTGTCTACGCAGATAAATTTTCCCGCATGGAGCGCATTATCAACAAATATGACGTGGATCCGGCCAAAGCGGCGGATACTCTCGTCAAACAGGATAAACAAAGGGCAAATTATTATAATTTTTACTCCAATCAGAAGTGGGGCAGCAAGGATAACTATCACTTGATGGTGGATTCTTCCGCTTTCGGCATCGAGAATTCTGTCGATTTAATTTGCAGCGCCGTCGAAATGAAAGAAAACGTCCGATAAGCACTGTCCAACTGCATCTTCTGCCGGCCCTTTCAAACGTACTCCCGGTATCATTCCCTATGAGGAATGACGTCGGCGTGCGTTTTTGGAAAGGGCCTATTTTTTGGATAAAGGAGCATTTTTGTGAAACAGAGAACCGCCGGCATTACAGACATGACGTCCGGCAATCCCTACCGGCTTATTTTGCTTTTCACCGCGCCGCTGCTGCTCGGCAACGTGTTTCAGCAACTCTATAACATGGTGGACAGCATGGTGGTGGGCAATTTCATTGGAGAGCAGGCGCTGGCCGCCGTTGGGACCGGGTTCCCCATCATCTTTATGCTCAGTTCTCTCTTTATGGGTCTGAGCGTCGGCGCCACGATCATGATTTCCCAATACTACGGCGCAAAAGATATGGAAAACGTGCGCGGTACCGTTAACACAATCTACACCGCCACCATGGTGGGCATCATTCCTTTGACCGTCATCGGTATTCTGAGCAGCGAACCTCTCTTACGGCTGATGAACGTTCCGGACGACGGCACGCTTGAAATGGCCAAAATCTATATGCTGGTGATTTTCATCGGTATGATCGGCAATCTGGGCTTCAATATCAACGCCGGCATCTTACAGGGCTTTGGAGACAGCCGCACTTCCCTGCTGTTTCTTGCCGTGGCCGCCATTATCAACATCGTACTGGATCTGGTCTTCACCTTTTGCGGCATGGGCGTGTTCGGCGTGGCGCTTGCGACGATCACTGCACAGGTTGCCTCGTGGCTGTTCGGCGTATATTTTATCAACAAGCACTACACCTTTCTGCACATCAGCCTGTTTAAATTCCAGTTTAACCGTTCGCTGTTTAACAAAGCCATCCGGCTGGGCGTGCCGTCCGGCATTCAGCAGGCGCTGTTTTCCGTCGGCATCATGGCGATGCAGGCGCTGGTCAACAGCTATGGGTCCTCTTTCATTGCAGGCTTTAACGGCTCCAATAAAATAGATACCTTTGTATTCCTGCCCATCCAGAGTATTTCCAGCGCCGTTACCACGTATGTGGGACAGAACGTCGGCGCCGCCCGGCTGGACCGCGTCAAGCGAGGCACCAAGGCCGGCCTGGTGCTCGGCGTCTGCGGCAGTTTATTGATCAGCGGGCTGGTCTATCCGCTCAGCGCGCTGCTGATGCGGATGTTCAGCCAAAGCCCGGACGTGATTTCCGCGGGCGTGAGTTACCTGCATTCTCTGCTGCCGTTCTATTTTCTGTGTGCGGTTCTATTTATCCTCAGCGCCGTGCTGCGCGGGGCCGGCTCCATGGTGGTGCCGATGGCCGCCAGCCTGATTTCTCTCTGGATCGCCCGTATTCCCATCGCCTATTGGATCGCCGGCCAATTTGGAAAAGATTTTATTTATTACTCCTATCCGGTCAGCTGGGCGCTCGGCGTTGCGATCGTATTGATCTATTACCTGCAGGGCGGTTGGAAAAAGAGAAGTATTATTACGCCCAAAACGTAACCATAAAGCGGCAGTACATAAAAATGTTAAAAACAAATGATTCCCCCCGCCTCATGAACTGCCCTAGGTTGTGCGGACAGTACAAAAAAGAGCCCTGGTAGGAAATATTGAGTTTTAGGTGGAGAGGCGGC
>NZ_JADPEG010000021.1 GCF_015667585.1 Clostridium sp. D33t1_170424_F3
ATCAAGGTCGATTTTCCCGCGCCGTTCTCTCCCATCAGAGCATGCACGCTGCCGGGCCGCACTTTCAAAGTTACTCCGTCCAGCGCTTTTACGCCGGGGAATACTTTTGTTATGTTGTTCATTTCCAGCACATATTCGCCCATACAATCAATCCTCCTTCTTGCTAAAATTAAGCGGGGAACGGAAAGCGCTTGCTTTCGCGTTCCCCGTAGAACAATTTCCTAAAGAAACTCTAAATGAAAGTGTGCTGCGTTCCGCGGTAATTAGGACATGTAATCCTGATAGTTGTCAGCGGTAACCTTGACATAGTCGATCCAGACATACTTGCCGTCTGTGATCTCATAGCCGGTGTTCTCTTTGTTGATCTCTTTGCCCTGAGCAGCAGCAACAGCGATGTTAACAGTTGCTTTACCCTGGTTCTCAGCATCGTTCAGAACAGTACCCAGCAGGGAGCCGTCTTTCATTGCTTCCAGAGCCGGAGCAGTTGCGTCAACGCCAACAACCGGGATGTACTTGGCAGCGTCGCCGGTGTTGTAGCCTTCTGCCTTCAGAGCTTCGATTGCGCCGAGAGCCATGTCGTCGTTGTTGCACAGAACAGCTTCGATTTTATCCACGCCCTGGGAGGAAAGGAACGCCTTCATCAGGTCGGTCGCCTTAACTTTATCCCACATTGCGGTGTCAGCTGCGAGCTGCTCAACGCCGAAGCCAGCTTCTTCGATTGCCTTCGGAGCATACTCGGAACGGAGGGTAGCGTCCTGATGGCCCGGCTCACCCTGGAGCATGACGTACTGGACTTTGCCGTCGCCGTTCTTATCTGCTTCCGGATGCGCGGTGAAGTAGTCAGCGATGATCTGGCCGGACATTGTGCCGGACTGCTCAGCGCGGCAGCCTACATACCATGCCTGATCATAGAGGTTCATGTCGTCCTCGGACGGCTGACGGTTCAGCAGAACGATCGGCAGGCCAGCATCCTTCGCCTTGGTGATGATCGGGCCGGCAGCGGTCAGGTCAACCGGGTTGACAGCCAGAGCGTTAACGCCCTTGGTGATAAAGGTATCAACCTGCTCGTTCTGGGTGGGCTGCTTGTTCTGGGAATCCACGATGTCGATCTTTGCGCCCAGAGTCTCAGCCTGTGCGGTCATGTTGTTACGAACGCCGGTCATGAAGGTATCGTCAAACTTGTAGATACAGGTACCAACGGTGACTTCACCCTGCGGCTCTTCCGGAGCTTCACTGGGAGTTTCGCTGCCAGCGCTCTGCGGCTGGGACTCAGCCTGGGACGGAGCGGGATCATTGCCGCAGCCTACTGCGACGGAAGCCATCATCATGGCAGCCAACATAAATGCTAATACTTTTTTCATACCTGAAAATCCTCCTACTTTCTTGTAAAAATCTTCTTCTGGTTTTGCAAATTCAACCCGTCATGTGTATTTGCACAAATCCGGGCAGGATTGCTGTTTACTATTAGTAAGTATAACTTCCGTGCTTTAAAAAATCTATATAAAATTCTTCGGTCTTCCATGAAATATCTTCGGTCTTTTGCTCGATTCTTTCTATCAAAAACCGATGTTCTTTGTGAATTATAGCGGTTTATTCGAAATAAGAATCCATTTTCACCCCACATAGACGCTGAAAGTCAGGCTTTTTGACGAAAATCCACCAGATGATGTGGTCGCGCTCCTTTCTCCCGGGCCGCGGCATATCCGCCTGCCCCCATGCATAAAATCAAACGATGCAAGTAAGGGAGGGACACGGCAAATGGAAGCTTACGCACTGGCCAAAAACGCGGTGGTTCCGCTTCTGGCGTCGCCGGAAGAGCACGCGGAGCGGGTGGACGAGGCGCTTTGCGGCATGTTTTTGCAGATTCTGGAGAAGTCAGGCCGCTTCTACCGGGTGCGCACCTCCTACCGGTACGAGGGCTGGGCCGCCGGAGAGGGGCTCTGCTTCGGCGAAGAACAGCTCGCGCTGTGGCGCACCGCCCCCAAGCGCGCCGTGTGCATGTCTTTTGCCGACGTACAGGCGGAACCAAAGGTACAGGCGGAACCGCTGCGCAGCCTCACGCGTGGGGCCGCCGTTTCCCCCGTCGGCACGGCGGCGGACGGCTGGCAGAAAATCCGCCTGCCGGACGGAACAGAGGGCTTTGTCCCCTGCCCGGCCATCGCGCAGGTGCTCCCCGCCGACCGGCCGGAGGCGGCGTTCCGCAGCGGCGTGGTACGCACCGCCCTTTCCTACCTGGGAACGCCCTACCGCTGGGGCGGCAAATCGCCGCTGGGGATCGACTGTTCCGGACTGTGCTTCATGGCCTACTATTTAAATGGAAGCGTCATCTTCCGCGATGCGCGCATGGAACCCGGCTTTCCCGTCCATGAAATTCCGTTCCGCAGCGCCAAGCCGGGCGATCTGCTCTATTTCCCGGGCCACATCGCCATGCTGATCGGAAACGGGCGATATGTGCACGCCACCGCGGGCAACGGATGCCACGGCGTGGTAATCAACAGCCTGAATCCCCGCTCCCGGGAATACCGTGCCGACTTACCTCCCAAGCTGACCGCTGTGGGCAGTATTTTCCCCTGCGCCGCGGCGCAAAACAAACGCCGCCTTTTTTAAATATAGAACAGCAAACCGCACGGAGTATTTGCTCCGCGCGGTTTCAGCTAATACATATTAAAAGGAGGAACGTATTTTCAATCATAAAACGGAAAACGGATAATCCGCATCGCACTGCGCCGGATAGGAAAAACTTGACCCATTGGGGGACAATATGCCCGTCGCCTGATGGCTGGCGGAAAAACGATTCGCCCCTTTCAGGAAATAGTCGTACCGGATCGCGCCGCCTATGGGATCGTCCCATGTGACGTCCACCGCGTACCAGCCGCCGCCGACCTGTACGCTGCACCACATATGCGCCGTTCCTCCGGCTGTTCCGCGCACCAGAACGCAGGGGATGCCCAACTCGTCCAAAACGGCCTTGTATGCACGGGAATAGCCCTCACAGACCGCCGTTCCCTTGACCAGCGCACCATAAGCGCCAAACACATTGACGCCCTGCTGGCTGCGGGTCGTATAGGCCGCGCGGGCGGCAAGCGCATCGTGCACCGTCCTGAGCTGCGCGGAAAGATCGGCTTCCTTCCGCGCGGACGCGGCAATCCGGTCAATTTCAGTGTTCAGCTCTGTGATCGCAACGCCAACCCTGCCGGGAGAAATCATCCCTTCAGCAAAATAATCGCTGTCCCCGCTGCCTTTCCCCAGAACTGCCGTACAGTAGCGGCCGCTCTGCGTCGCGCGCAGCGTCAGCTTGGAAAAATCTACATAAAACACATCCGGATAATCATTCATAAACGCATCGCGCCCCGCCTGAAACGCCGCCGTCAAAGAACGGCTGCCGTCCAAGTGCGCGCGCACGTCGCTGACCGCCAGCTGATCGCCTCCAAACGTTCCGCGGATCAGATCGATGCTCCCTGTGCCGCTGCGCAGGCTGCCGTTGCGGTGCATCTCTACCAGCGCATTGTAAAAAATCTTCGCCTGCTTGTCCAGCTGATCTCCAAACCAGCTCTGCACATCCACGACAGCCCCCTGTGATACAGCCGCAGGCGTCTGTTCTGCCGCAGCCAACGCGGGCTGCACCCCCGCGCCGAATACGACAGCTGTCAACAGCAACAATGCCACCCGTGCATTGATTTTCACTTTTTCTTTTCTCTCCCCATTATTCCCGATTATCGTTACGCGGCCCGGCGTTTTCACCAACGGGCAGTCCGCACCTGAGCAGTTTTCCGTACAAAAAAAGCCCTGCTCTCAGCAAGGCGCATCAACCAAACAGGAGGTCTTCAAACAGACTTCCCAAACCGCTTCCCTGACGGGAAGGCAACCGGCTGCCATACTGCCATCGGCAGGTTAGGCCCTTTGACTTTGCGTCCCTGCATTTCTCCAGGTTTGCCAATATGAAATTGTATAAAACGCATCTGTCCATACACTGTGTTAAGTGTATGCTTTTCCTATGAAAAAAGCAAGTGTTTTCTGAAAATTCTGTGGATTTTTTTAATAATCATTTTTATTCTTACCAATAAACAGCTTCCTCTGTGCGGCGTTTCATTCCATTCCGCGCAAAAAGCTTTTTCAGTTTTATGCGCCTTTGATAAGCATAAGAAAAGCGCCCGCGATCGGTCAAAGCCGCCGCTTGGGGAACGGACAGGCCACAAAACCGGGCAGGCGCTCTCTTTCCGAGTCAATCGGACACAACCGGCCGCCGTTCTGGGCCGCCGGATGCCGCATGCCGAGGCATGCTTGAGGATGTGTATGTGGGTAATTGGGGATATTTTCATTATATAGAGTGCGAAAGCGGAATGCAACGGCGATATGGAAGAACAAAATCCAATTTCATCCAGCCCATTTCGTCACATTCTCCAAATTCGCTTTTGCCTAATCAAAAGGAATCGGGCGAAGCGCAACAATCGCACCCTTCGCCCGATCAAACACTCTTTACTTGACGTTTTTCCTTTGGGTTATTCGTCCGCGGAATAGATCAGATTCCCTTCCGGGCGGACCTTCGCGCTGTCCGAATACAGCAGGTCCAGCGTCTCCTGGGTTGCAATGCCGGTCGCCTTGAGCCCATTGACATACTGGAAGTCCATTACGGACTGCTGGGTTCCCTCGCCATACAGGCCGGTGGGCTGCACAAAGAGGTAGCCGAGCTCCGCGAGGCGGTTCTGCATCTTTTTGACCTCATCGCTCTCATCGCCCGGGTTCAGCGTGCCAGTCGTGCTCTGCGGCGGGGTGGAACTGACGTCGCCCACGCCCATGTTCGGATCGCCGCCCATCGGCGCGCTGCTTGTCCCGTCGCCCGGCTCCAAGCTGGTCGTACCCTGTGTGAGCGCCGGATACACCGTGCCCGCCATAAAGCTGACGGCGGTTACCACGCCGTTGCCCTGCCAGCGCATCAGGGAAGGGTCCATCTCATATACGCGGCCCTCCTGCACGGCGGTCAGCGCCTTGTATTTTTCCGTCTGCGCCAGGGTATCCTTTAATCCGGTCGGACAAAAGATGTACTGCGGCTGCACCATCAGCAGCGTGTCTATGCTCATTTGGTTGCCGGCTCCATCGGACGCGGCGTTTACAAGGCCCGCATATTCGATCAGCTTGCCCGCCAGCGTGTCTCCGGTCACCACGCCGCCCGCGGCATCGAGCAGATAGCAGACGGAAACCGGCGTGTCGGTCTGCGGGATCTGGCGGTTGATGTCGTCCATCATGGAGAAAATGCCCTCCGCGATCCGTTCGCCCCGCTCATAGCCTTTATTGCCGCCCTTGACGGCCGCGCCCACCTGCGTGTACAGGCGGGTAAAATCCTCGCGCCCGGTGGCCGGGGCGATCGCCAGCACGTCCACGCCCGCGTCGTTCAGGGCTTTCTTCTGCTCCTCCGTCGGCGCCGTTTCCGTCAGCACCAGGTCCGCGCCCGCGACGCGCAGGGCCTGCGCGTCGTTCAGCGTGAAGTCCGGCAGGACGGAAAGGTCCGTCTGGGTGCACTCCGCGCTTTTGGCGCGCAGCTGCATTTCATAGCCGATGGCGAGGATGACCTCCGCAAGGTTCGGCGAAAGCACCGCCACACCCTCCGGCTCATCCTTGATCGTTACTTCGTTGATGGTCACGGGGTAATCCTGCGCCGCCGCGCCGGAAGTGATATCCCCCTGCGGCCCGCAGCCCGCAAACGCGCCCAGAATCAGCAGGACGCTCAGCAGCGCCGCAAGCGTTCTTTTCAGTATCATTCGGGTACTCCTTCCATTAAGCAAGCGGCTGGCCGCGCCGGATACGGGCCTCCGCGTCGTCCACATACTGTTTTGCACAGCGCGGGGAGCGTCCGCCGCGGGCGATCGCCCAGCGCTCCGCGCCCGCCTGAATCTCCGGCAGGTATTCGTCCAGCTCCCGCTGCCGCGCCAGAAGCTCCACAATCTCCAAAAAGCGCGCCTTGTCCGGCAGGCAGAAATTGATCGACAGGCCGAAGCGGTCCGCCAGCGACATGCTCTCCTGTATGGTATCGCCGAGGTGGATTTCGTCGCCCTCGCGGTCGGAGAAACTCTCGCGCAGCAAATGGCGGCGGTTGGAGGTCGCATAGATCAGCGCGTTCTCCGGCCGGGCCGCGAGGCCGCCCTCCAGCACCGCCTTCAGCGCGGCGTAGGTGTCATCCTGCCGGGAGAACGAGAGGTCGTCGATAAAGATGATGAATTTCAGCGGGATGGCGGCGATCTGGTCCACCAGCGCCGGAAAATCCATCAGGTTTTCCTTGGGAATTTCAATCACACGCAGGCCCTGCGGGTAAAACTCATTCAGCATCGCCTTGACCGTGGAGGATTTGCCCGTGCCGCGGTCGCCGTAAAGCAGGCAGTTGTTGGCGGGCAGCCCCTGTAAAAAGGCCAGCGTGTTGTCAACGGCCAGCTTGCGCTGCAGATCGTAGCCCTTGAGGTCCGCCAGCCGCTGCCCGTCCGGGTAGGCGACCGGCTGGATTTTGTGGCCGCGCCAGATAAACGCGCGGTACCGGGCATACATACCGCAGCCGTTGGCGCGGTAATATGCCGCCATCTTTGGCAGGCACTGTTCCAGCTCCCCGGAAAGCACCGCAACCGGTTCCCCGGTTTTCCATTCCGGCAGCTCCAAAGCGGCGATTTCCTGGGCAAACGCAGAGCCTTCGCGCAGGTCCCGCGGCGTGAGGGAGGCCACCCGGCGGATGACGGAGAGGTCGCGCCGGACCGCATGGCGCACACCCTCCGGAAGCACCGCTGTTCCGGCCGCCGCCGCGAGGGAGAACGCGTTTTCGTCAAACAGCGCGGTGCCGGTGAGGCAGCCCGCGAGGTTTTCGCTGAAGCCGCGCGCCGACAGCGCATCGAAGAACGCGCCCCATGCGTCCAAAAATGCTTCCAGCGAGGCGCCGTTCGCCGTCCACAGCAGGCGGTAAAAGGCTTTGGGAACCGTTCGGTTTAAAATTCCTTTATAGATAGAGAGGGAAGCCAGTTCCATGGCTGCTTCTTTGACAAGATTCAAGAAAAAGACTCCTTTACCGATACAAACTCATATGGATACATGATACCCTGCGGGCGTTTTTATGTCAAGTTATCCAGGGCTCCTGACTTGCGAATTTACAAATTGTTTGCTAGTATGTATGTAAGAATCCATCCGTTATTCCATTCTACAGAAAGGCAGATGGTTATGATGAAGCACAGCTCTTACCGCCTTGCGGCATGGATCGTTGCCGCCTGTATGATATTCCTGTTCACCTCCTGCGACCAGCCCGCCGATCCGGAGGTCATCCTGCGGGAAGCTCTGGCCAATTCGGAAAAGCTCGCCAGCTGTGAAGCTACTTACCGCTATTCCCTCACATACCGCAGCGAAGAAAAGGAAACGCAGGTCTCTACATCGGTTGACTCCACCTACTTCTCCGATCCCTTCCGCCTGAGAGAAGAACGGACAACGGACGGGACGGCTTCCACCACCTATCTCGATGCGGAAGGCCAGGATACCTGGTATTATGCAAAGATGGAAGACGGCTGGAAAAAAGTAAACGTCGAAAACCAGGACCGTTCTCCAACAAAGCTGCTGCCTTCCCTCAGCCTGCTGAAAAGCGCGGAGCAGCCAAAGCTTGTCCGCGAAGAAGAATGGAACGGGACGCCCGCCTATAAGCTGGAGCTTTCCTTCCCGGCGGAAACGCTCCAAAACACCATCGCGGAGATTGTCGCGGCCAGCGGCATGGGCAATGGGTCCCAGACCCTTGTTCCGGCCCTTCTGGAAAGCGTCCCTCCCTTGTTTGGTTATGGCTACATTGCCAGGGACAGCGGGCTGCCTTTGGCTTTGGAATTGGACGCCACCGATGCGCTCAACACCGTTTTCAGCAACATCGACGGAGAGAGCGTCCGGATTACCGTTTCGGAGAGCATCATTTCCGGGACCATCCGCAATCCGAACAGCGCGGCCCCGTTCGACCTTCCCCCCGAAGCCGCCGCCGCTGAAACCATGGAGGCGGCAGGATAAGACCCGCGGCCTGCAAAAGGCAGAACCGCGGCGACGGCGGAAAGCCTTCCGCGCACAGCTCCCGTAAAGGCGGCGCGGAAGGCTGACAGGGGAAACGGTTTCAAGTGTTTTCAGGCAGGATTTATTCCTGTCCGGCCGCCGTATAGCTGTTTTTTTCACGTTTCTTCTCAATTCTTCTGTTTTTATAAGCCGGTTCCGTCAAATGACTTGACTTTTTTGCGTTGTCTCTTTAAAATAGAGAACGTATCTGGAATATGGAACGGAATCGAAGCGGCCATGCCGGGCCTGACCCGGACGCGTGTTAAGACTCTATACAAGAATTGCATATATTTACATGGAAGCGTATCGAAGTGGTCATAACGGGCCTGACTCGAAATCAGGTAGCCCTCACGGGCTCGTGGGTTCGAATCCCACCGCTTCCGCCATAAACCCGCATAGAATCTAATTCTATGCGGGTTTTCCTTTCGCCTTATGTTGCATTGGAATCGCCTCCTTTTTTAAATGGTTCCCAGGAAACCACAAACCGCCATATGGGCCCTATATTCATTCCACTGCATGGCGTGGTCCTTTTTGGTTCCCAAATCCACTAAAAGCCTATAAAAAGAGGCACGGACTTGCAAGAAGATACATGCTATCTTTCCAAATCCGGGCCTTTTCTTTTCGGCGCATTTTCTGATTCAGCCGGTTCCTTTTTAGTTGTTTTTCCATAAAAAAGAGGGTAGAGAGAGAAAACATGAACTTTTCCCGTCTGCTTGATTTTTGGTGCACTTCTCCCTTTGAATAAATTGAGCTAATGCAACAAGCTTGCCTTGCGGCAAGCCTGCATAGATTAGTTTTTGCTTTTAATCTGCAAATCAGGAAATTTAAGAATTTTGGGTGGAACCAATGTGTCTTTTGGCAAATCAAGGAGATACTCAACTTCTTCTGGAGATAGACTTAAACTATAAGAAAATGAAAGTTCATCCATAAATTCTTTGGGCGTAAAGACTTTTTCATTAAGTAACATTATTACAGCCGTTTTCAATAGTGCAGGCGACGCTGTAATCAAAATATCGTCTAACGGTTCCTCTTTCCTAAGTCCTCGTCTTTGAAGTATACGAATCATTGACTGATATTCATCCATAGAAATAATACCCAAATTGTATGCTCTGCGATTCATTGCTTGAATAGAAACTTTCCACTTTCTTTTTAATTCTGTGTAATAAGGAATTCTTAATTCACTACGCAAAGCATCCGCTCGGAACGAATCTTCTGGTAAGAGGAATGCAGAGGCAAATCTATTCGCCTCTGCCTCTCGCTCCTTAAACTCAGTGCGTTCTAACGCCTCTACATCTTCGCTCCACTCATGCAAGCAGATATGACCTAATTCATGGGCAATATCAAAATGAATTCGCGCAGCGGATGTCTTGTTATTAGAATAGCCAATGAGGTATATCATTTCCCCATTGACATCTACCATTTGGCTAAAAGCATCAATGTCGTCTGTGGATGTTGAAAAAGATGTAACTAAAATACCATGCTGTTCAACTTCATGAATCAGGTTGTCGATCGGGCGTTTTCCGAGATTCCACGTTTCACGCAATTTTTGAGCTGCTTGCTCTGGTGAGCATCCGGAAAAATCCGGTAAATCAAGTGGCGGGAATTCGATGTAATCCTGCAAATAGTAATATATTTCTGCAACGAATTCCATTTTTTGAATCTGTTCTGCCCGATATTTTTTATTTGTAGTTAATAGTGCACGGAAATACGTGGAACCAGTTATTACATCCCTGTCGGTTTCTGTAAAAAATTTTGTAGGAAATCCTAAAACTTCTGAAATGTGTTTAACAATAGAATTGTCTATGGGTTTTGACTTTCCATTTTCATACATCGAAACGGTTTGACGTTGGCAATCTATTTTTTGTGCTAATTCTGCAACTGTCAAACCACGATATGTGCGGGCTTTTTTCAAGCGTTCACCATTAAATGATATTTCCATTGAAATATCCTCCCTATTCTCCTAATTGCGGAGGTAGTTATTTTTCTTCACTTTTTTCATCCACTTGACGGAGAGGATTTGACTCTTTACGCGCAGTAGCCTTAGCT
This sequence comes from Clostridium sp. D33t1_170424_F3, assembly GCF_015667585.1. Taxonomy (GTDB): domain Bacteria; phylum Bacillota; class Clostridia; order Oscillospirales; family Acutalibacteraceae; genus Anaeromassilibacillus. The sequence continues at coordinate 10,096 of NZ_JADPEG010000021.1, forward strand.
GTTAGCTTCAGGCCACGAGCGGGGGTATTAGCAGGATCCTTTGGTTCTTTAACTTGATCGGCAATTACACTTTCTTCCACCAAAATAGAACTACTCCAATTCTGCTCGGAAACAATGTTCAAATTTGTATCTACCATAACTGCACGAACAGAGGTCAATACAAAACGGGCACTTTCAAAAAGCACCAACACATGACGGCGAACAATTGCTCCATCCTCAAGCAAATTAGCTAACAGAGTTTGGATGGATTCGGCAAGCCGTGCTTCATCATCAAAATGAGTCGGAAACATGGATAGTTGCTCAATTGGTGCTTTTAAATCGGAGTTTAGGTGACGTACTAGCATATCAACGTAGTGCATACGTCTGCGCTTTCCTACCTTTGCCCGAATTTCCGCAAAACGCTTTTCGCGCATGAATGTGTACAAAAAGCCAGATTGTTTTTCATATACGAGAATCATTTCCCATGGCCCACGTTTGGATGTATATGCCATACAATCTGGACTATTGAAATGACGGCACAGATCTGTATTTAGCAAGTCCCAAATACGTGTTGGGGTGCTATTTTGGGTTCTTAAACCATGTAACCGAACATCCTCCCTGATTTTATCACCCACTGCATCACTAATGCACTGGGTAATAATAGACCTAATGGCAGGGTCGACTTCCAACGTGTTTTTATTCAAAACTTTACACCTCCATAAACAGCTATCATGCAATTTCTTGTGTGTATTATAGGCGTTTTTTTTGAAAGTGTCAATAGTAACAGTCTAACATTTCTATATTGACGTTTTTAAAGGTCTAATTAAAGAATTTTGTGTGGCTATATTTTATCCTAAAGACCATTTGCCAGCCTAGCCCTATAGTCTTCTATAGCGTCGTCATAGTTCAACAGGAAAAAAAAGAAGTCCCCCATTCCTCCGGAGGTTCGGCCAGTTGTTCCACATCGTCAGAGAATGGCAAGCCCAACACGCTGTACAGCATCCGCAGCACTGTAAATCGGCTCGTGATTCCTCAATAGCTCTCTGCCTTGCAAACGCCATCTGTATGCGAAATAAGCGGGTTTGCGGGGAAATCAGGTAGCCCTCACGGGCTCGTGGGTTCGAATCCCACCGCTTCCGCCATCGAACTGAGTCTGGACGCACATCGCGTTTCGGGCTCAGTTTTTTCTTTCCCCTTTTCGCCCGCGTTTAACTCCGATGCGCCCGTTCCCCTGTCCATCTGGCGGCGTATATTACCTGTTTGGCATTTCTAAATACAAGGCATATTTCATATGAGCGATTCCTGTGCTATACTATGGGCAAAGGGGTGGGAGTATGGAACTGCGCGTTTTGCGTTATTTTCTGATGGTGGCCCGGGAGGAAAACATCACAAGGGCGGCCCAGCTTTTGCACGTGACACAGCCGACCCTATCCCGTCAGCTCATGCAGCTGGAGGAGGAACTGGACGTCAAGCTGTTTCAGCGGAGCAGCCACTGCATTGTCCTCACCGAGGAGGGGATGCTCTTAAAGCGCCGCGCACAGGAAATCATCAGCCTGGCGGAAAAAACGAGGCAGGACCTGGCGCAGAAGGATATCCAACTGTCCGGAGAACTCTCCATCGGCTGCGGCGAGCTGCAAAGCGTGGAGTTCCTTTCCATGCTTCTGGCCAGGTTTCAAGCGGCGAACCCCCTTGTCCGGTTTCATATTTACAGCGGCAACGCAGACAGCATCAAGGAACGCATTGAAAACGGCCTATTGGATATGGGGCTTTTACCCGAGCCTGTGGATATAACGAAATACGCGTTCCTGCACGCGCCGCAAAAGGAAACCTGGGGCGTGCTGGTGCACAAGGACTCTGCGCTTGCCCAAAAGCAGGCGGTCTGTCCCTCCGATCTGTTGGATTCCCCTCTGATGATTTCCAACCGCGATCTGGTTCAGGATTTTATTTCCAACTGGTTTGGCGTTGATCTCGACGATTTGCAGATTATATGCCGATATAATCTGCTTTACAATGCGGCAATTATGGTGCGCAGCAAAATCGGCGTCGCCGTCTGCATCAAGCTGGATTGCAGCTATGCGGATACCCGCTTCGTCCCGTTTTCACCGCCCGTGGAGAGCGGCTCCGTTTTGGTGTGGAAGAAGGATCAGATGACATCCCCTACCACAGCAGCATTTCTTGCATTCTCAAAGAAATGCATTACGGGCATTTCTGAAAATACAATATAAGTATTGGACATATCAACCGGTGAATCTTATGATAAAGGCGTACCCCAAAAGGGTACGCCTTTATTTTTTGCTCACTTTGGAGAGGAGTAAAAGACGGGATGACAAAGACGGAAGCAAGTGAATTTTACAACATTCCTTTGGAGGTACTGGACGAATATGAACGCTGGGGGCTATGCGGGGAAGTCAAAAAAGTGATGGGCGCCTGGCAGTACGACGACAGGGACATCGAGCGCCTCAGCATGATTATGACGCTGCACGACATTGGGTTCAGCAACCGGGAGATCGAAGCCTATATGCGGCTGATGCTGGAGGGAGACTCCACCGAACAGGAGCGTCTGCGCATGCTGGGCCACAGGCGCAGCGATACGCTGGACGCGATCCATCTCCGGGAAAAACAGCTGGACCGGATCGACTATCTTCGCTTCAAAATGAAACAGAAAGGTTGAATGATAATGGAAAAACAAACCGCAGGGCGCGACGCCCTTGGAACCTTTGCTCCGAAATTTGCGGAATTGAACGACGACGTGCTGTTTGGAGAGGTATGGGCCAGAGAGGATCAGCTCTCTGCCCGCGACCGCTCCATTGTGACCGTAACCGCGCTGCTGTCGAAGGGCATTTTGGACAGTTCTCTGCAATACCACATCGGCAACGCCAAAAAGCACGGCGTCACCGCCGGGGAAATGGCGGAGATTTTGACGCACGCAGCCTTTTACGCAGGCTGGCCCAACGCCTGGGCAGCTTTCAAAATGGCAAAAGACGTATACGATAAAGAATAAAACGGAGGTCTGCATCATGAATAACGAAACAGAAAAAGCGGGCATCTTCGGGCTGGGCAACCCCAACGACGCCTTTGCGCAGTATTTTATCGGGCGGAGCTATCTGAACCCGGTCGTCACAGAGGGCATCGGCATTTTTAACGTCACCTTTGAGCCGGGCTGCCGCAACAACTGGCATGTTCACCATGCCGGCAAGGGCGGCGGCCAGATCCTGCTGTGCATGTCCGGCCGGGGCTGGTATCAGGAGTGGGGCGGGGAGCCCCGCGAACTGCATCCCGGCGACGCAGTGGTGATTCCGCCGGAGGTCAAACATTGGCACGGCGCGGCCAAAGACAGCTGGTTTGCGCATCTTGCGCTGGAGGTCCCCGGCGAAAACGCCTCCAACGAATGGTGCGAGACGGTAGACGAGGAAACCTATTCCAAACTCCAATAACTGCCGCGGTTTTTCAGGATGAAATCCATTGGGTTACCGGAACTTGCGCCTCGGTCAGGCTGGCCTGTGGCGAGGAGATATTCGCATATAGCATCACAATGTAAATCTCCAAAGCGCAGATGGATTAAAACAGCATACATGCCAGCGCCCCTACTTCACAGAAAAAGAAGCAGGGGCGCTATTTTTGGAGTGTATGCAGGCTGTAATCAGCGCTGCCACGTTTTCCCGGTGAGGTATTCAAATGATACAAACCACGATACCCTTAACCGGCGGCGGGCCCGGTGGTGATCCACCGGGCCCGCCGACGCAGTTTCTGACAGAAAAGGAGAATCTGGTTCTTCGTTTTTTACTTGCTCCTATTCGATAATAGCTCCCGGAGCCGAGCGCCTTATGCACTCCTGAGAGTGCGCATCATCAGAGATACGGAACAGGATCGGCTGCCGGATTTTCATCCCACTAACCGCAATCCTCCGCAAACTGCCTTTGCGGGCTGCACGCGCAACGAGTGCCTGCTCTAATGAGGCAATCGCTTATCCCACAACCGTGAGATCGCCGCTGTTCACGGCCGCTGTCACAACGCCGTTTTTCCCGATGACCACACGATCCCCGGATACCGTCATCACCGTATAGGTATCCCGGTAGACAAACGCCGCAAGACTGCCGCCGGTATAGGTTTTCGCACCGTTCTTGACCGTAACCTTAGCGCCCTTCGCAATTTTCCCATTCACTTCCGCATACTGCTTGAGAATATCCGCTTCGTCCACCCATCCGTATACCGTGGAGCCGCCGCCGGCAACGGCGACCAGATGGTAGGGATGTTTGCCGTTGTAAATCTGTGTAACGACCGCCTGGCCGGGCTTGCAGGACGCCGCGCTGGATGCGTTGGCATTGGCATAGTGCTTTGCGCCGGTAAAGCTCACGGTGTCGCCCACGCGGATTTCAACCGCCGGATTTCCCTGTACCGGCGGTTCGCCCTGCGGCTGTTCCACACTGGAATCCGTGCTTCCGCCCATGACATAGTTCTGCGCCGTCTTCTTCAACGCCTGGTTGACATCGCCGTTGGCGCGGAATTCCGCGGCAAGGGTGTGGACGCCCGCACCGGCCCGCTGAAACACATTGCTGTAAATGGTGAATTTTGCGACGCTCTCTTCCGCCAGATAATCCACGTTTTTCTCCAGCTTCTGGCCGTCCAGCCACAAGCCCATACATTCGGACAGCGCGCCTTCGACTTCAAATATTTCACCGGCATAGGAAGTCCGGTCGGGAATCCGCCTCGTGACGGCATGGCCCGCGTCGACGGCGGCGTTTACATTCTCGTTGGTGTTTTCCCTGATCTCCAAGGTCAGATTGGCATACGCAGCAGCGGCGGAGGCGCCGCTCATCTTCACCTGGAATGTAAATTTGCCGCTCTCCTTCGGCACGCCGTAAAGCTCGCCGTTGGGCTTGAGCTCCAAACCCGCGGGCAGATTGCCGCTTTGCTTTACGAAGGTGACCGGGCTTCCGGCGTTTGCATTTCCGGCCTGAATTTTCGCGCTGTAAGGAATATACTTAACGCCCGCCGGAACTGCAACGGCGGGAACCGCGGAGCCCACAACCGCCGTGCCGGCGCCCTGCGAAGACGGACTCCGCGAGGACGTGCTGCCGCCGCCGGAAGACTGCCTGCCGGCGGTATAGTTCTGCGCCGCCCTCTTCAAGGCTTTGTTGATGTCTCCATCGACACGGAATTCCGCGGCGATGGTATGCGTGCCGCTGCCCGCCTTCTGGAAGGTCTTTCCATAGATGGTGATCTTTGTGCTTCCCTCTTCCGCCAGGTAGTCCGCGTCTTTTTCCATCTTTTCGCCGTCCAGCCAGAAGTCCATAAATTCGGCCAGGACGCCTTCAATCTCAAATACTTCGTCGGTATAGCTGGTCATCCTGTCCGGCACACGTTCGGTAATCATGTAGCCCTCATCCGTGGCGGCGTTTACATTCGTATTGGTGTTTTCCTTGACCACCAACGTGAAGGTGGCATATGCTTCGCTGAAGTAATAAGTGCTACTGGACATCTTTACTTCAAATGTAAAACTGCCGCTTTCCTTGGGCGTACCGTAGATTTCGCCGTTGGGCTTCAATACAACACCCGCGGGCAGTCTCCCGCTCCATTGGGTAAAGGTGACCTTGTTCCAGTCGTACATGTTGTTGGTCTGGAGCATGGTGCCGTAGGGGACGTATTTGACGCCGGCCGGAATCTCAGTTGTGGTAATAGTGGGATCACCGGCGATGCCGGTCAGTTCGATATCCACTAGCTCCTGTCCTTCGGCGTAGATAGTCAGGGTGCCGCTGATCTCACCTTCGCCGTTTGGGATAATACGCACCTTTGCGACATTTGGCAGCTCGCCATGCGTGCCGTCAGGAATTTCCAGCGTGTCAAAGGCAGCCAGGGTATTGTTGCCTTCGCCGCCGACCGTCCAATAATCGTCCAATCGCACGTGTTGGGCGTCAGTGAGCGTCGCACTAAGCCCGGTCAGCGGTGCAGATCCCACGTTCGCAATAAAAATGTCGTGCACCCGGCCATGAAAGCCATTCAAAAACAGCTCGCGGCGCGCGCCCTGCGGACCATTGATGCCGTTTACATACAGTTTGGGGCCGGAGAAATCCTTCTTGACAAACGTAACCCAGTAATTCTTTACATTTTCCTTATCCCCGGAGGAGGCGGAATACTGTACCGGGCCCTCCGCAAAGTTCTGGACAGACACACCGGATCTTTGCTCCACAGCGGGCGTGCCGGCGTACATCTTGACCTCACGCCCTGTATAAAACTCCGGGGCCAAAGCGGACAAATCCGCATCTTCATCCAGGACCAGTACGGTCTGGAAGCCGTTGTAGTAATAAGTGTCATCCTCATAGGGAACCACATAGTAGTCTCCGACTTCTCTGGATCCCTGCACGCGGAAATAGGTATCTCTGGAGCCGGGACGCTCCACCGGTTCAGGGGATTCTGTGGATTCATCGCCGTCCTCCGCGCGGATGACAACATGAAACACCTTTCCACCAGCAAAGATGGAGAATGTCAATCCTTCTCCGCCGTAGTTGGCCAGATACCCCCTGCTGCTGAACAGAGACTCTTTGACGTCCTTCGCACCGGCGGCAAGAGCGGCGCCCTGATCTGCGTAATCTCCCACGACCGCCAGTTCCACCGCGTCGTTATTCTTTTTTCCCTCCTGATAAAAGGAAAGGCTGTGGTAATATTGGCCGCTGGATGGATACTCCTTGTAGAGGGTATAAGTGAGAGTTTTCACACCGTTTTTATCGGTGGTAGAGTTTCGACTACTAGATACATCAGTACCTGTCTCATCATAAAGCCAATTATTTGTTCCAATGCCAGTAAGCATGGTATCGAAGTTCATGTTAAAGGTTTCCGCCCCAACTAACTCGCTACCTCTGAAAAGGAATATTGAAAACTGATTGAATTCACTTGGATATGGATAACCAGCGTCATCCGCATCCATATCTACATTCCAGGCGTTTGATGTGATGTTATCTTGGCCACCGTCTCTTCTAAATCTTTCGATGCTTAGATGCACAGTATCAAACCGGTCAGCAGCGTCAAAATCTTCGTCAAATGCCAGACCCCATCGGAAGCCATTTTCGATTGGCGCAGTATTAGACACATCAATATATAAATCGCTCGTCGCTCCGTAACTATCATATTGGGTACCAAGGACGGGAATTGGATAATTTTCCTTTCCGGGAATCCACAAGGTAGGGACCAGCCATCCGTCGTCATCGGACTTAATTAAATTAATATCATAGTAGATATTGGTATTGTCCAGTTGTTTGGCGGAACCTACTACGCAGCGAATATTGTCAACCTCATCCCCTTGCAGGTCAATTCTGTCATTTAGGTTGTTAATCGTATAGATGTCATCATATCCTGTACTCCAGGCCACCTTGGCATCAGCCGGGATATCCGGATCGGTCAGAAGATCGCTGAGTTTAAACCGGCGCAGCTCCGGCGGGAGATACGCAGTCAGATCCACCTCTCCGGTCCGCTCCTCCAGGGGCAGCAGGGAGAGGCTGCTCATCAGCTCGCTTTCGCTGATGGTTTCCCTTTGCATCCAAGCGTTCGCATTCGCCGCTGTCTCTTCCACCGCTGTGGGGGCGGCGGGTTGCACGGCTTCCTCCGGGGCGGCGGCCGCCGCGATGGACAGCGTGGAAACCAGCATCACCAGGGCAAGCAGAGACGCAAGCCCCCGTTTCCATTTTCCTGTGTTTCTTTTCTTTTTCATTTTCTTTCCTCCTGCTTATTTGATTTTGCAAGGGTTTTGAGCTCCTGCAAGGAATAAATGCGGCTTTGCCGCAGATTACCCAAATCATCGTCAAAGACCAGCGTTTCCCCCACAACGTCGCACAGGCCGGGCAGATACGCCAGCGTCTCAAATTCCCGGTTCAGAAGAAGCCCGTAGCGTTCCCCCTGACCGGAAAGGTATTGGGTTACAATATACTCCCCCGTCTCCGTAACATAGGTGAGATAGGAGTCTTTTTCCAGTTCCTTATAGAGTTTTCCTGTGCGTTTGTCATAGACAACAGGCGTTTCGTGGAGGGGCGCCGTAATCTTCCACCGGGAAAGTTCAAAGTTCTCCTCCAGGCTTTTATCGGGCTTTTCCCCCCGCCGTTCCCAGAGGACGGAGCCGTCCGCGGCGGAATACGCCCGCACCGTACCGTCCTCGTAGGTAACTTCCAGACGGGACTCCCCGCCTTCCCGGCGGTATTGCTGGTCATAGACCTGCATCGCATCGGGAAAGTTTCCCTGTACGAGAAGTTCTCCCTCCCGTGAAAGGAGATAAAAACGGTCGTATTGGAACAGCATGACCGTTTTTCCGTCGGCGCTCAGGCGGGCCTCCGCATGCGGATACGACGGATCGTAGGAAAGGAGCTGGGCCTCCGGATAGTCTTCCAGCTTCAGGACTTGTACGGTCGGAGTCTCCCGGCTGGCCAGCGCCACATAGGGCCCCGCGATTCCCAGCAGTTCACAGCCCGTTTCCCGCGTTCCCTGAACGACCATCTGGGCGGAACCGTTAAAAAGGAAGTACGCCCCGCCTGCGGCGGACGCCAGCGTATATCCATCGCCGTTCCTCACAAATTTGAGAATATCCGCGGAGGTATAAGCCAGCTCCTTTTGCTCTCCCGTGACCGGGTCAATTTGAACCAACACATTTTCTGACGCCACGCAAATCCCCTGCTCATCCACCTGAAGCCGGAAGGGCGTCTGCGCCGAAAATCCGCCGGTCTGCTCCATTGTCTGTGTATCCACCACCGCAAAGATGCATTCGCTTGTATTCCATGCCGAAAAGGCAAAATACTGCTTGTAAAAACCGCCCTCAAAGTGTGTAAACGCTGATGTGTCAAAAATCTCCGCGTCTTCGCCGCTTCCCAAATCATACAGGGACAGCCCTCCCCCTTCAAAGCTTACCGCGAGAAGGCTGCCGTCCGCATTCAGGGCCAGCAGGCTGTCCTCCGGGTCCGCCAAAACACCGCCGCCGGGCAGGACGCTTTGGCTCCGCCCGCCGAATTCGACCGTCCGCACCGCGGCTCCGGTCGTCGTATCGTACACAGTTGCGTGAGATTCTGCGCCGTACACCCCGGCCGCCCGGCCCTGATCCGCGGAAAGAGCCAGACGGGTAGCCGGCTGGCCGCGCCACAGCGGCGTTCCCGCGCCTGCATCGTAGGCGGACAGGCCGTTTTCCCCCGCATAGAGAAGGGTGTCTGCATCGAGAAAACGCAGGCCGGCCGCGGCAGTGGGCTGCGCGGGCAGATCAGCCAGCTGTTCCCCCGTTTCGGTATCCAGAATCATGATATGGTAGGCATAGAGCGCCGACAGCCTGCTTCCATCCGGCGAAAGCGCCAGCTTCAGCGCCTCCGAGGGCAATTCCAGCGTCAGATGGGGTTTCAGGCCGTCCGAAAGATCATAAACTCCCAACGCGTCCGTCAGGGCCTTCTGGGCCTGCGGAATATCCCCGGCGGAAAAAATAGTCCTTTCCTCCGGCATCGCCGCAAGCGCATAGCGCACCGCCCCCTGCACGTCCCCATCCCGCAACGCGTTTTGGGCGTACTCCGCCAGCACGTATGCGCTTTGCCGCTGTTCCATCTGTTTCAGTCCGGTAAAGGCGGCTCCGCCGCCCAGCAGAAAAAGCCCGGCCAGAAGCCCCGCAACCACACGGATGCGCCGCCGGCGCCGCTTTGTCCTGGGATCGTCTTCCCACAGATGTTCCAGCGCATACCGCATTTCTTCCGCGGTCTGATAGCGGCGCGCCGGGTCCGGCTCCATGGCCTTTTGAATGATCGCGATCACCGCGGGGCTGAACGTCCCGGGAGAAAGCGGGATCACCTCTTTGGCGTTTCGAGCCGGACGAACCCCGCTGAGCAGGTGGTACAGCGTTGCGCCCAGGCCGTAAATATCGGAGCGGACGTCCACATGCACCGGATGATTCCGCATACTGGAACCGGCTTCGCTCTGGCTGCTTTCCCCCGGCAGTACCGTTTCCACGTTGGAGGCAATTTTTGTGCGGGGATCTTCATCCGCCTTCCCATCGCTTTGCGCGTAATCGATCCCATAGTGCTCCGGGGACGCATATCCGGCGCTTTTGCCCACCTGCACCGCTCCCTCTTCCCCAAGGGCCAGGGCGATATTGAAGTCGATCAGGCAGATGTCCCCCTGCGGGGTGAGCATGATATTGGACGGCTTGATGTCCCCGTGGAGGATGCCATAGGGCGGCCTGCTGTGAAGATAGCACAAGGCGTCCAGCAGCTCTCGCGCCCACTTGATCATCTGGGGCTGGGAGAACCGCTCCCCCCGGCTCAGGGGCTTGTCCAGGCTCTCGCCCTCTATGTAGTCCATCACCGTGTAGACGGCGCCGTTCTCCGCCACAAAATCATAGACCCGTGGGATATAGGTATTGCTTAAATTCTTCAGCGCGTCGACTTCCCGGCGAAGCGCCTCCGGCTTTGCGGACAGAGTGCGCTTGTCCGCCTTGAGGACCACCCATTTTCCCAACCGCAGATGCTTTGCGAGATAGACGTACCCGCCGCCGCCGGAACCAATTTCCTTTACAATTTCATATACGCCCGCAATGATCCGGGGCATAGGCTTCCCTCCCTGGCGTCAACGCCGTTTCTTTCCAAATTCTTCTTCCAGACGTTCCGCCAACCGCTTTCCGGAGCGATGAAAGAGCAGGACCGCCGCCACAGCAGCGGCGGCAGCCGCGCCCATGGCCGCAAGCCCTCCGTAAAAAAGGATTTCACTGACTGCCGCTTCCAACATGAGACGCCTCCTTTTTCACTCTTCCCAGAGATAATCCGCGCCGCCGGTGCCAAAGGATATTTTTACGTTTCTCCGCAGCCGATAAGGCAGATTCGGCTGAAGCGGCCTGCCATCCACAAAGGTGCCTGCGCGGGAGGCCATATCCGTAATGGTATAGCCGTCCGCATCCCGTTCGATGGCGGCGTGATGGCGGCGGCTGACCGCCTTGGTGTCCTCACGGAACTCAAAGCTGGATTGCTGCCGCCCGACAGAGGTATCATACCGGCCGATGGTAAAAACTTCCCCCACCTCGATCTGCACCGGGATTACCGGCGGCAGGCCCGCCGCGCCCACCAGCCGCAAGCAGGTTCCAAACTCTTCCAGCTGGGTTTCATTTTCCTCAGCCGCCGGGTAAACCGCGTTCGGCTTTTTCAGTTGGGTCTCGGCGGCGGCCGGCGACGGTCGAACCGCTGCCGGGGGAACGTAAACCGGCAGGTCGGGCCAGGGTTTCTTCCCGGGTTCCCCTTTGGATATGCCGGACGGCTTCCCTACTGGAGACGTTTTTTGTTCCAAATCCTTTTTTTCCTTGCCCTTTTTTCGGACAGCCTTCTCCCCCTTGCCGCCAAACAGAGAAAAGCCGCCCTTTTTCTTCTCTTTTGCTTTTCCGGGGAAATCGATAAAAATGTCTCCGTCCCGGACGGGGACAGGTGCTGGGAGCGGGGCTTTGGGCGGCGGAACCGTCTCCTGCTTTTCCTGCTTGACCGCCGGCAACGGCGGCGGGGGCGGATAAAGCGCATCCACCGGCGCGGGCATTGCAGGCGTCTGGGTCTTATGCAGCGCTTCCAGAAAGGTTCTCGGCTGAAAATCCTTCATCAGCATGCGAAAGATCATGTTCTCCAGTTCCGGGGAACTCACGCTGTTTTTGTCCGCCACCTGCATCGCCATATTTTTCAGCTGGTCGCGGCTGGAAAAATCCGGCCGGGAAGGGATATAAAGGTAACTGATCCGTCCCTGTTTATCCTGATAGAGGTATTCCGGTTCCAGCACAAAGGAAAGCGGCTTGAGGAACCACTCGCCGCAGTCCAGCAGGGGCCGAAGCAGACCTTCCCAAAGGCGGATGTACTCCTCCGGCGTCTTTGCGCCGTAAAAATAGCGCAGTTTGCTCCGTTCTCCAAGCTGGTAGGCCAGCTCCACCTGCCCGTCCACATCGCGATAGCGGAAGGGAACCAGGAACTCCGGCGTTTCATACTGGAGCGTATAGAGGGCTTTTCGGTCCACGTCCCGCTCCGGGATCTGAACCGTCAGCACAGTACCGGAAAGCGAATCTTCTTTTCTCTGAATCTCATAACTCATAGCGTCTCCTCCAAAAGGGTGATGAATTCCCAGCCGTCCGCCGTGCGCACCGGCGCGCTGCCGCCATAAAAACTTTTTGCCTGCGAAAAGAACGGTTCAATGACCACCTTTCCCGAAAGGCTGACATATCCCCAGTCCTGCCCAATCTGGACGGCGGCCAGATGTTCTCCAAAGGAAAGCGCGTCGTCAAACTGAAAATCAATCGTTACATTCCCGTTAGCGTCAATAAACCCCCAGCGGTCCTCCCGTTTTACCGCCGCGTACCCGTCGGCAAAAGGCCGGGCGTCCTGGTAGGGCTCCCCCACCTTCTGCCCGTCCGCCAGCAGAAAGACTTCGTCCCCTGTCCGCGCGAAGACCGCCGACTGGCCATAGCACCGGCCGAGCTCGTCAAGGATGATTTCGTCGTACTCCGGCGGAATATACCACTCTCCCGACTGGTCGATCACGCCCCAGCGCCCGCCCTGCCGGGCGGCGGCATAACCGCCGGCGTAAGTGCCCAGCGCCTCATAGGACGCCGCCCCGATATGGAATTCGCCGTCCGCATTGTGCCAGCCGTCCTCCAGAAGCAGGGAGGTGCGGCCTTCGCTGTAATTTCCAAAATCAGAAGCGTCTGCGTGAAGAAGGGCCACCCTGTTGTCGTCCATGTCCACCGCGGAGATCACGCCGCCTTTTTTGACCAGCACCTGCCCGTTGCTGTACGTGCTGACCTTGTCATAGACGCAGGGGATCACCAGCCCGCCGTCGGCCCGCGCAAGGCCCCATGCGCCCTCTTTCCTGACCTGGATGGCCCCGTTCGCGGCGGTGGAGACATCCTCATAAATCGTGCGGCCGAACGTGTAGTCATACCGATTTTCCTCGTACAGCGCGTTCAGCCCCTCGTCTCCCGTCTTTTGAACGCCCGTCCGCAAAACCTGCAAGGCCTCTTCCCTATCGGGAAGCGCCAGATAATATTGGGCCGCCTCCATGAAGACCTCCGGCCCCGCGTCCTCGCGGGCCATCTGTTGGTTCAGAAGATCGGTGTATTTCTTCCGGTAGCCCTGCCGGTCCGCAAAATCCAGATACACCTTTTTTAACGTCTCTTCGCATTCCGCCGTGCGTTCCCCGGAATACCCCACAGCTTCCTCCAACAGCGGTACCGCGCGGATATAGATTTCATCCTCCATATAAGCCGCTGCCTGCGCCATCAGTTCCGTCTGCTTCTGTGTATCGCTCTTTGCCTGAAAAGCCATTGTCCAGGAGACGAAGAGCAGCAGCACACAGCCCGCCGCCAGTAAAATCCGTTCCCCACGCTTCACCAAGCTCCCTCCTTATCGGAAAAATGTTGTCAACAGGATTCCTATATACAAAAATGGGATCAGGGGCATCGTCCCCTTGCGATCCATCCGCCCGGCAAGAACCAGACCCAGCCCAATGACCGCAGACAGCACCGAGCCCGCCAGCATGGTGGGAAGAACCCCCTGTACCCCCAGATAGAGCCCTGCGACGGCCATGAATTTCACGTCCCCGCCGCCCAGGCCATGGCGGCTCATCAGATAGACGGTAAGGAATACCGCTCCGCCCAGCAGGGCTCCCAGAACGCCGCTCAGCAAAACGGGCAGCGTTTTTTCGATTTGCCAGAAGAGCTGGGGCGTCATGGCCAGCATCCACCCGCCCAGCATCACCAGCACCAGCCGGTTGGGCACCAGCTTGTTCTTGGCGTCTCCCAGCGCGGCCGCATATCCAAAGGCCAGGAGCATCTCCCGCAGCAGCAGGGAAAACCGGTCCAGATCTTCAAAACGGACCAGCCACAACAATGCCATCAGGATGGGCAGGGCCGCCCAGACCGCCGCTTTTTTCCAGTTTAACCGCTTCATCTTTGGTACCCTTCCCCGTCGCCGCCCAGCCACGCCTTTGTCTTCACCGTCTGGCTGATCTTCAGCTTGGGTTCAAAGGGCAGAGGAAGCGCGCCGAACGTATAATCGATCTCATAGTTGACCGTGAGCCAGACGTCCCCGTTGCTGTCCATCAGCGTGCTGTGGCGCGCGCCCGCCTGCAAGCCGGCGCCGCCGTCCGGGTTCTTCAGCACGGCAGAGGGGTCGAAGCTGTAAAATTCCAGCCCTTTCAGACCGCCGGACACATGAAAGGCTTTCAGGTAGTCGTCTCCCGACTGGCTGCCGTTGTCCAGATAGCGGCCCACCAGCGGCCGGATCAGGGCGGAAAAAGCCGCGTCTCCCATCTCCTTCAGGCCGTAATTCAGCATCAGCTGAATCGTCTGTTTGGGGCTCTGGGCCGCGTTTTCCACCCAGTCCTTCACCTGAACCGCCGTGTTTTTCCCCGCCGTCTGATTCTCAGACAGGCTTTTGAGCCCGTCCAATAGTTCGTTGATGTTCTTGCTGATCTGGCCGCTGTTTACCTGTTCGGCCTTTTCCGCGTTGTTTTTGATGCTTTCGGCCATCCCCGTCACCTCCAGCGTATAGCTGTAGAGGGAAACCGTTTCCGCCGCCTGGGTCAGCGCGTAATGGATGCGGGACTGCACCGTTACAATGTTCACCAGGCTCAGAATAGAGACCATCAACAGCACCAGCAGCATGAAAGCCGTGGCCGTCTCCACCACGATGTATCCCTTTTCGTCCTCCTTCATGGTTCAATACCCCCTGTAATCCGTGACAGAAATCGGCACCACCCCGGGTGGTATGGTCCCGTTCACGCCCTGCCGCGCCACGGGCATGGACAAAAAGAGCATCCGCAGGTCCAACGTGGTGGTAATGCTGAAACCGGTTGCAGCTTTTGAAAGGTCTTCCAGCGGCGCCGCGGTCATGGCCGCTTCCCGGGCGGTATGGTCCCCCTTGCTCCCGATGTCGTTTTTCTTGTTTGTCAGGTTCAGCTCGATCAGGTTCTTGGTGCGTTCGGCCAGCGCGTTGTCGCTCACAAAGAGCAGGAAGATGCGCAGGTAATCCGTGTAGCTCATCGCCGTCGGTCCCTCGTCGTCCAGGGAGGATTCTTCTGCCTCCACCTCAAAATCATCTGAAAGGCCCCCCTCCGCCATATTGGCCAGCCCCTTGATGCTGAACCGCCAATCATCCTTCTTCTTGTACAGGACCACCTTATGCCCCGACCGGATGCGCCCCACGTCCAGCGCGGATTCCCCCATTGCCATGGCGATGCGCACCAGTTCGCCCATGAGGAAGGCAAACGGGCCGCTGATGGGAGCAAGCGTTCTCTTTACCGTGCTCACCAGGTCGTTGACCTCTCCGATATGAAAGGACGCGATGTAATTAAAGACAAAGCGCACCAGCAGGATCATCCCGGACACGGTCTTGAGGTTGCTTTTGGCGTCGTAGAGGTTTCCCGCGTAGAGATATTCCAGTTCCGATTGAAAATAGTAGTTCACATCCGTGCTCAGGGGAATGCCCGCCATGTTTTTTTCCGACCCGTCTGCCTTGGTGGCGTAATTGGAGAACATCTCTGTATCATAGGTCAGCAGCAGGCAGCGGTTGGCCACATCGTCCCCCAAATCGCCCAGGCGGCCGATCAAATCCCCGTGCAGCGCCTTTTTGGCCTGTTTTTTCGCTTCGCCTTCCTCGCCCCAATCCCCGTCGGAGCCAAACCCGGATTCCAGAACCTCTCCGGCGTCTCCGGAATCGCCTGAACCGGCTGTGTTGGGCTGATACGTCCAGGCCCCTTCCGGCTCGTATACCAGACAGCCCCGGAAAATCTCCTGGGCTTGCTTGAAAATCTTGGAAATTGACTGTTTTGCCGCTTTCTTTTTTCCATCATCGCCGGAGCCGTTGCAGATCCTTTGCAGTTCCTCATAGAATGCTCTGTTGCGCGTACGGTCAAACGCCGCGCTTTGGAAAAGTTCGTAGGGGTCTTTATCCGGCAGCACCAGTTCGGTAAGTGAAGGTCCCAACAAGCCGATTTTTCCGATTGGATCCTTTTCTGAGGAAGTATATTTCCAGTTATCTTGATTCCAGTCGATCTTGTATTCGGGCATATCGTTCATCTTTTTTAAATCAGCCAGTTCGATTTTCGTCCCATCCTCGATCTTCCCCCATTTCTGGTCGCCGTACTGGAAGGTATCCAGTATTTTCACAACCCGGTCGATCTGTTCGGCGTCGTGGTCCCGCATGGCCTCCCCCATGGGCGCTATATCGTACCCCAAAAGGTTGCGGTAGACCTCAATCGCAGACCGGTTCCCGTTTTCCGCTTGAGGCGTTGTCAGGCCATTCCGCAAATCCTCCGAACAGCCGTCCTCGGCATTCAGTGCGTTTTCCAGCTCGTCCACCTTGCGGGAAAGCTCCCCTTTCTTTTTATCTCCCTCTTTGCAGTAGCGCACCAGCTTATCCAATTCGCCGGTGTACGCTTCTATGGCCTTTTTCTCCTCTTTC
The DNA here is from genome assembly GCF_015667585.1 of Clostridium sp. D33t1_170424_F3. Classification (GTDB taxonomy): domain Bacteria; phylum Bacillota; class Clostridia; order Oscillospirales; family Acutalibacteraceae; genus Anaeromassilibacillus. Next base: position 26,508 of record NZ_JADPEG010000021.1, read on the forward strand.
AGACATGCTTCCAGCGATTTTTCGACCTGTTCCTGCTGCTGAAATTCCCCCTTGTTCGGGTCCCACCAGCTCTTGATCCTGCCGCCGGCCACCAACGCCGCAACATTCGCCAGACAGCCCTGATAGCGGGTGTGGAACGCGTCCCGCTTCTTTTGATACTCCGGAGACCCGGTGTCGGTATCATCTGAAATTGTGAGCTTTATATATGTATCCCGTACATCGAATGCAGTCCTGAGCTGCTCATTGATCTCTTTCAATATCCCGTTGATTTCCGTTATGGCGTTTTTCTCGGCCGCGGCGCAGCCGTTGACCACCTGGATCTGGTCGTAGATTTTCTGATAGATTTTTTCCAGGTCCTCCATCCTGTCGTCGATGTCCATTTTCTTCTCGATGACTTCTGAATCCTTTTTCACCTTTTTAAACGCTTTCAGCCGTTCCAACAGCTGGTCGATCAGGATCACCGGCGCGCGAAATTTTGCATACTCTTCGATCTGCCTTCGCAGCACATCCAGATTATCCAGATTCTGTCCCGGCGCGGGCTGCACGGTTCCCGGCTTTAAATCGGAGCCGTAGGTCAACTGGAACGTGCCCAGCCCCTGGTTCCGGTTTTCCTGGCCAAAGACGGCAACCTGAACATACTGGTCGACCATGTCCGCCAGTTCCTGATCCGACTGCATGACCCCGAACAGGCCGTAAAGGTCCTGCAAAAGGGCGTCGTAACTGGCCAAAACCGAGTTGGCCGCCAACTGGTTGGCATCCTGCACCACGCTGCGGGCCGCATAGACCCGCGCCAGGTCCACCGCCGTCCCGCTGACCAGGATGGAGGGGATCAGCAGGAGGCTGACAAAGACCGTCACCATCCCCTTGCAGTTATGTCTCAACACCTTCATTCCCTTCCTCTTTATATCCCCAGGACGTCCTTGAACCGATTACACAAATCCCCCGCTTTGGAAAACATCTGCGAAATGTTATATTTCTCATCGAGCCAGGACGCCACATCCGCCGCAATATCCATATTGCGCACAAACTCGTCCCCGTCCTGCACGACCGCCGTAGACGTCACGGTGACGGGGATTTCCCTTGGAAATTTTACAAAGCTCAGGTCCACCGGCACGGGGATGGTGCGGGTGGCGGTGATGGAGATTTCCTTATAGATCACAAAATTGGTCACGCTGTACTCCACCTCCAGCTCTCCCATCCGGCTTTGCATCCCGGAGGACTCGACGTGGGAAACGATCGTTTCCGCCTCCCCGCCGTCCTCTCCGGAGCCGATCGCGTGGAACAGCGCGGCGTAAACATTGTCCAAATCCTTTTTATTCTGCGTCCAATGGTAGCCCTCCCCCTCCGCGTCGTAGTCCAGCCAGGTATCGCTGCGCTGGGTCGCGATGGCGGTCGCGGCATACTGGGTGGCCCGTTGGAGCAGCGCCCGTGTGGGCAAATACATCGCCAGCAAAACAAGACCGGCGTAAATCATAATCATAATGGGAAGGAGGATCGCCGCCTCTACAACGGCGCTCCCCCTGTTGTCTTTTTTAAGCCGAAGCTTCCGCAGCAAGACGGTTCCCTCCTTTTTCTCTCAGCAAGCGCTTAGTGTGAGCTCATGGACCTATTTTAGAGGCTTCACTGGTGATATTTCCCCACATATCTTCTAACCAACCGCTCATCGAACCCCACAAAGCCACGACCGCCAGCACAGCCACAAGCACAAGCAGGACGGCCACCACGATTCCATCGACCCCCCGTTCGTCCTCCTTTAACTTCCGGAAGAATTCCGCAACATGCAGATAAGCCGCAATCGACGCTTTATTGAGTTTTTTCAACATTGCTTTCCCCTCCTTTCCGCAGAATATTTATGTACTTCATCACAGGCCGTTAAAGTTTGTGATGACAGGTACCACAATCATGATGAGAATCGCAAGAAAGAGCAGCATGGTGGGAATCATCAGCCTGGAATTCGCCTTTTCCGAATCCCGCCTGGCGGAATGCTGCCGCTCCTGCCACGCTTCATGGGCCATGCCCTTGAGCAGCCGGCCGATCTCCGCGTTGCCCTTGGACAGGTTTTGAATCATGGCGGTAGCCAGCATCATCGTCTCTTTGGTGGAACACCGGTCCATAAAGTTGGCGTACGCCGCCGCCGGCTCCACCAGATTGGCCAATTCCTCCGAGACCTTCCGCATTTCCAGGTATAGCTCCCCTTCCTGACTGTAGGCTGTCTCCTTCCACGCCCGGTCCATAATCATCCCGGAGGTGACAAGCAGGGCCAGCTTGGATACCACATTGGGAAACTGGCGGCTGATGGCCGCACGGCGCCTGGTTACCTTGTCCTTTACATCGTTGTAGGGCACGTAGGCCAGCACCAATGCCAGCGCCACGCCTATCAGCAGGATGATCGGGCCGTTTTCATTCCCCGCGCTCATCAGGATGGACCCTGCCGCCAACGCCAGCGCCACCCCCAAAATCACGCAGGAAATCATCTGAGCCAAAAGCCGCCGGGTGCGGTTGGCTGCATATTTTTTGCCGTCCAGCTCCGCATACAGGGCATAAATGGATTTGTTGAAACTGCCCTTGCCGATGGCGTCCACCCGCCGCTGCAGGACATAGCCCGGTATTGCAAGGATTCCCACGCTTTTCAGGTTCCCCTTTTGCAGCCGGACATTGTCCTCTTTCCGTTTGGCGATCTGCTTTTCTGAACTGCCCAGGAAAAGCCGCATTACCCTGCCCGCCACGCCGTGATACCGCGCCAGTATCCGGGCGTTTTTACGATCTTTTCGTTCCAGCTTTGCAATCTCGTCCAGATGATCCAGCACCGTATTGTAAGCGGCCTGCACCCAGTCCTCCTCCCGCGCCTGAAACAGGAGCATCAGCCACAGGAGCATCAGCGCCGTTGCAAGAACCGATAAAATAATCACCAGCACGGTCATCCCTCCTCACAGTTCAATATTGCTGAATTTCCGAGCCATGATAAAGCTGACGATAAACACGACAAGCCCCACAGTGGCCACCAGACGCCCCAAAGGCGTGGTATAGAGCGCATCCATAAAACCCGCGCCCGCGTATCCGATGACCAGCAGGATGACCAGCGGCATAAAGAGCATGATATTGACCTCGGATTTGGCGGCAGTCATCATGGTGTCAATTTCCATTTCAATCTCCATTTTGTCCGCGATGATCTGCTGGGTTTCGCGGATGATCTCGTCCGCCCGGCCGGATTTTCCCTCGATGGTGGCGTAAACGGAGGCAAAGCTCTCCACATCCTCCAACCCGCTGCGCCGGGCAAAGTCCAGAAACGCCTCGGAGAGCGGCACGGCGTTGTTGAACCGGCTGAGAATGAGGTTCAGCTCGACCATGATGTCGCTGTCCTCCGGATAGATCATGGAAAGGTCCCCCTGTGCGCTCAAAAGCGCCTTCAGCACAGGGTTCCCCGCCCGCATGGCCACCGACATCGCCTCCAGAAGATCGTAAAACTCCACCCGAAGTTTTGTGAGGCGCTTATGAATGGCGTTTTGGGCGGCGGCAAAGACATATACGATTCCCACAAGCGCACCGCCGGCGACGCTCAGCGGAAGGATTTTATAAAAGATAAACAAGACCGCAAACCCTGCTGCAAAACCGATGAAAAACGCCAGCAGGTGATCCAACGGCCCCGATGGGCTGATCGAGTAATCCGGCACCGCTACCGGCTGCCGGTCCTTCTGCCCGCGTTGGGCGGGGGCCTCCTCCCGCGTGGGTGCAAACAGGTTGTCTTCCATCCTCGTCCCCTCCTAAATCACCCGGTTGATCCCGGCGTTTATCAGCTTCTGTGTGTTTTTCATGGGATTGTCCGTCCGGACCAGGCGTCCGACAACATTCCTCTCCGTGTTCCCCGGCGTCTCGCGGAATCTGTAAAGCGGGTTGATCTCATATTTCCGCGCAGCGGCGTCGTACCCCAGAATCTCCACAATCTCCATCGTCCTCTTGGTCTTGTCGCGCAGGCGGGAAAGATGGATGATAATATCCACCGCCGAGCCGATCTGCTGCCGGATGGCCTCCAGCGGCAGGCCTTCCGCCCCCTGGAGCACCATGGTTTCCAGACGGCGCAGCATATCCTCCGTGGAGTTCGCATGGCCGGTCGAAAGGGAGCCGTCGTGGCCGGTATTCATCGCCTGAAGCATGTCCAGAGCCTCCGCGCCGCGGACCTCGCCCACAATGATGCGGTCGGGCCGCATCCGCAGGGCCGATTTAATCAGATCCCGGATCGTGACGGCCCCGCTGCCGTCCGGACCGGCGTTCCTCGTCTCCAGCCGCACCAGGTTGTCGATGCAGCGGATCTGCAGCTCCGCGGAATCCTCAATGGTAATGATGCGTTCATCCCCGGGGATAAAGTTGGACAGGGCGTTCAAAAAGGTGGTTTTTCCGCTGCCCGTGCCTCCGCTGATAAAAATATTGTATTTTGCCTCGACCAGAATTTGCAGAATCTCGGCCACCTCCCGCGTGAACGAGCCGAAGTTGATGAGCGTTTCCACCGTCATCGCCTCTTTGGGGAAGCGGCGTATCGTGACGATGGGGCCGTTGAGGGCCACGGGCGGCATGACCACGTTCACACGGGACCCGTCTTCCAGGCGGGTATCCACAATGGGTTCGCTTTCATTGACCGACCGGCCCGCCTGTGAAACAAATTTCGTGATGACGGTCTCCAGCTCCTGCCGGCTTTCAAAGCGGCTGTCCAGCCGGGTGAGCCATCCCTTTTTTTCCACAAAGATGTTCTGATGCCCGTTAATCATGACCTCCGTAATCTCGGGATCGGCGATGATCTGCCCCAGCACGCCCAACCCTCTGATGGACTCATAAACGGTCGATACGATTTGATTCCGCTCCCGGAAATTCAGGCCGGAGAGCTCCCGATATGCTTCCGGGCTGCTTGTTTTTGCCCAATTCTGCTTTTCTTCTATTTTCTGTATAATAAAGTTCCGCAGCTGCTCATCGCTCATGACGGTGAGGTCGGGATGGTTCTGCACCTCCGTTTTCAGCTGCCGGATCAGTTCATCGCGCTTTTTATCCGTCACGCCATTTCTCCTCCAGTCCTTTACACGCCGAAATTGACGGCGGACAGGCTCTTATATATGGAAACCGGATTGTCCGAGGGCACATAGGGAAGCGTCACCGATCGTTCGACGGCGGCGCCGGCCTGCGCGCCCATGTTTCCCACCAAAATGCATTTGGGGCGTATCTGTTCAAACAGGTCGTGCTGGCTGCAAAACTGTTCCCACTTCACCCGGCACTTCTGGCTGCCGTCCACAACCGCCAGCACCGTATCCGCCAGTTTCAGCAGGCTCCGGCAGCGCTCGTCGCAAGCCGCGGACAAATCCAGGACGACTTCGTCCGCTCCGCTGGCCGCGGCCGCAACCAACTCCTGGACGTCCCGAACCGAGAGAACGTTCATATCGTCATAATTGTTGGGGCGGCAAAAATAGAAGATCCCCGAACCGTCGTCCTGCCTGCGGATACTCTGCAGGAGCAGCACCAGATTGCCGCCCTGCTTTCCAAACGCTTCGCTGATGCTTTTGCCGTCGTTGGAAAAATACACCGGCACGCTGGAGAAGTATTCCAAATCCAGATAGACCGTCTGCTTTCCGTTCGCCACACACTGGGCGGCATAGGCCAGCGCCACCGTGGTCTTTCCTGTTCCGCCCGCGGGGGACCAGACCGCGGCGACATGCGCGCTCCCGCTTTCCGGAAATTCTTTTTTCCCGGAAATACCCGCGTATTTTCCCAGAACGTCTTCCACAATCGCTGAAACGCGCTGATATTTTCGCACTGCGCCGAACGATTCGGTCTGCGCGCCCGCGCCCGTTATCTCATCCCACAGGAGCAGCGGCAGCGCCACCTCCTTCAACGGTTTCTCCGCCGCCAGTTCCGGGTCCAGCAGCGCCGCGTCATAGCGGTGCGCGGACAGCATTTCCGACAGGCGCGCCGCTGAAGAGCATGTGCTCACCTCAAAACTTTTCGCATATTTATCCAGCAAAACCGCGGAAAGATGGTCGGAATAATCCGTATCTTGCGTTGCAATTAAAAGCTGTATTTTCATCCAAGTCACCTCATTTTTCTGCTTTGGAGCAGGATTGCAGAAATATTGTCCGTCTCACCCAGATCAACCGCCCGGCGGGCCAGACGTCCCAACACTCGCTCCGCGCGCTTTCCCTGATTCTGTTCCATTTCCCGTTGCAGGTCCTCTTTCTCGATGCGCTTATAAAGCCCGTCCGTACACAGGAGGAACGATTTCCCATCCGCCTCCCCCTCTTCATACTGGACGGTGAGCGGGTCCCAGCGGCCGATACAGGCGGTGAGCCGCCCGGCCCCGGAGAGATCGTCCCGGGTCAGCTGGCGCAGCTCCGCGCCGTCGCACTGATAGATTCTGCTGTCTCCAACGTGCACAAGCACATACCGGCCTTTTGTTATCAACAGCGCGGAAAGCGTCGTCGCCGCGTCCAGCCTCCCATCCCGCGCCGCGCTGATGACTTCCCGATTGATGCCGAGCACCCGGTCCCGCAGGGACAGACCGAGCCTGCTGCTGTCCGTTTCCTCCAGCCAGGCCGCCAGCGCCCCTGTCGCATAGCGCGACGCAAAAGCGCCGTCGCGCGTGCTTCCCACGCCGTCGCACACCACCGCCAGCAGCAGCGGCCCCTCCGGCAACCGTTGTTCCTTCCAGAAGATGCTGTCCATATTGGAAGGGCGGGCGTTTTGGAGACTCAATCCACAGCCATACCAACCGTCCAAATTCTGCTTCCTTCCTCCTTCCAGTCCTTCTCAACCGTCAATCCCTGATTCAGCGCTTTGATTGCGTTGAGCTCTTCCCCTTTATATGCCGTTTGACCGTCGTCCCAATCCAGTTTCTTCGGTCAAAAAGTGTACTTTTTGATTGAGGCTGTATTTCCCGTTTTTGGGAAGGCAGTATTCCCGTGATGCATAAAATGATGGAAAACATCTTGTTGTTTTTTGTTGTTTGTGCTATCATGATAAAAGTTTAAGCGCTGTCAAAAAGTACACCTTTTGATAGTTTTCGCATCGATTGCGCCCGGTTCCGCGGCCGCACCAAACCGGACGGCGGCGGGTTTGGAAAATCAATCCGGCACGAGAGGCCAAGGTCGGCTTATTTATTCCGCCTGCCGGTTGCGCAGTTCCCTGAGACGCCGGTAAAACGTCGCCTCACTCATATGGCATTGTTCCACCGCCCAATGGATACTGATCTCCTTTTTCTCCCACGCCTGGACGATCTGGCAAAAATCGTCCGGCGGGCGGATCGCAGGCCGTCCGAAGGTCGTGCCCTTCGCTTTCGCCGCCGCTATGCCCTGCGCCTGGCGCGTCCTGATATTCTCGTGTTCGTTTTGAGAGACAAAGGACAGGATTTGCAGGACCAGATCGGCGATGAACGTCCCCATCAGGTCTTTTCCGTTCCGCGTATCCAACAGGGGCATATCGATCACGCAAATGTCAACGCCCAGTTCTTTGGTCAGCACCCGCCACTGATTTTGAATTTCCTCATAATTGCGCCCCAACCGGTCGATGCTCAGTATGTAGAGCAGATCGCCCGGTTTTAATTTTTTAATCAGCCGTTTATACTGCGGCCGGTTGAAATCTTTTCCGGACTGCTTATCCATATAAATGTGCTTTTCCGGCACAGACTTGCTCTGCATCGCAAGGCGCTGCCGTTCTTCATTCTGATCGGTGCTGGAAACCCGGATGTAACCGTAACTATTTTCTGTCAAAACAACTCCCTCGTTTCTTCTGTATTACAGGCGGCAAATCGCATTTTACGCCAATTGGCCGTTTCAAAAAAGCTCCGTCCGCTGCTGCGGCGAACGGGCGGCGAAACGAGGGATGTCTCTATCCTCTCCATGGCTGGAAGCGGCGCGCCGTCTTTTTAAACACAGATCCATTTAATATGCCGCTCCCGGATGCAGACGTAGAATCGCCTATCCTTTTAAAGGTTGCGGTGAAGTCCATTTTTTGAAAAGCTGCGGCAAAACAGCAGAAAAATGAAGCAGGAGCGCCGCTTCGCCCTTTGGGCGGCCAACGCTCCTGCTTTTTTGTAAAATAATCTGAATTCCTGGTATCACGAAGCTCCTTCGGGCGTCCAAACCGCCGGACCAGTCCCCATCTTCCGCCGTTCTATTGCCATTTTCACCGCCTTCTGTTATACTTTTTTATAAAGTTCTGTGAATCTCTAATAAAGGAACGGAAAGCGTAGCTGTTGCGGATGAAAAAATGGTTGAAGCGCCTGTCGCCAGGTCTTTTGGCTCTCTTGTTCTGTCTGATCAGTATTTTTGCCCTGATGACCATGCTCCACATGCAGGGCAACGCCCGGGTTATCAACTATACCGGAATTGTCCGGGGTGCGACGCAGCAACTGGTAAAACAGGAAATGAACGGCTTTCCGAATGATACGCTGACGGCTCATCTGGACGGGATCGTTTCCGAGCTCTCCACCGGTGAAGGAGAAAACGACCTGGTTGCTCTTCCGGACGAAGCGTATCAAGCGCTGATTCAGCAGCTGCAGCAGGAGTGGGGCGAGTTGAAGGAAGAGATCGTCCGGGTGCGGGAAGGACGCCCCTCCCGGCAGCTGTATGTGTTAAGCGAATCCTATTTTGACCTGGCAAACCGGGCCGTGTCGGCGGCGGAGCGGTATTCGGAAAAATGCGTCACCAAATCCATCTGTGTGCTGCTGTTTCTCAGCGGCGGCTTCGTCGTCCTGTTTGTCCTGCTCCGGGTGAGCGAGGCGCGGCAGAAAAAGGCAAAGCTGGCCCTGGACATGGCGGAAAACGCAAGCCGGGCGAAGAGCGAGTTTCTTTCCCGGATTTCCCATGAGATTCGCACCCCCATGAACGGCATCACGGGTATGACGGCCATCGCCCGGCGGTTTGTGGACGACCCGGAAAAGATGACGGACTGCCTGGACAAAATTGATCTTTCCGCAAGCTACCTGCTGTCTTTACTGAACGATGTGCTGGATATGTCCAAGATTGAGAGCGGAAAGATTCAACTGGATGAGCAGCCCTTCGACGTGACGGAGCTGCTCAATCGCATCCAGGGAATGTTCTGGCGGAAAGCGGAGGACAGCGGCGTCACGCTGCGTATGCGCTGCGACGGACTGCCCGTTACTCAGGTAATCGGAGACAATCTCCGCATCAGCCAGGTGCTGGTCAACCTGGTGTCCAACGCCATGAAGTTTACACCGCCGGGCGGCAGCGTCACGCTGGAAGCGCGGCAGACAGCGGAGGACAAGGAAACGGTCTGCCTGGAATTTACGGTTGCCGATACCGGGATCGGCATCAGTGAAGCGTTTCAGCAGCACATCTTTGAGCCTTTTGAGCAGGCGCAGCCCGCTACAGCGCGCCAATACGGCGGAACGGGCCTGGGCCTTGCGATCAGCAGCAGCTTTGTGAAACTCATGGGAGGAACCATCGATGTGCATAGCAAGCTGGGGGAAGGCACGCAGTTTGTTGTATCCCTGACGCTCCGGCGGAATTTGGCCGGCGCTGCCGGCGGGCCGCAGACGGATGCGAAAGGGATCGTCTGTGACTTCACGGGCGTCCGTATCCTTCTGGCGGAAGACAACGCCATTAACGCGGAAATTGCCACACTGCTTCTGGAAGACGTGGGCGCGAAAGTGGACCATGCCGAGAACGGCAAAGCCGCCGTCGATTTATTTTCGATGTCGCCGGAGGGAACCTTTTCCGCCATTCTTATGGATGTTCAGATGCCGGTGATGGACGGGCTGAAGGCCACCCGCACCATCCGCGCCCTGCACCGTCCGGACGCCGGGCAAATCCCCGTCATTGGCCTGTCCGCCAACGCGTTTCAGGAAGATAGGAAAAAAGCCCGGGAACACGGAATGAACGCCTATTTATCCAAGCCGCTGGACCCGGACCGCCTGTACCAGACGCTGGGGCAGGTCATTCACAGGGAAACGGCGTAAAAACCATCGGATTTCAAAACGACCGTTTCCAGGAGGCTTCGGCAAAAACAGAGGTTCAACCGATTTCTGCCAGAACCGGAACCGAATAAAAAGCAATTCCAAAGCAGCAGGCGGCATGGCTTTCAACCCCACGCCGCCTGCTGTATCTTTTTACATAAAAAACGTTTTACAAACAGATCGCCTGTTAAGCGGACAGACGACCATACTTTTCATCTGGACGGAGGCTGCGCCTCTTTATGGTATCATGAAACCAGCAACGACAGACGGGAGGATACGGCATGGCCAAAAAGAAGGCCCGCAATACGCGGGGCAAAATCATCAGTGCGGCGTGGAGCTTATTTTATGAACAGGGTTATGAGGGAACCACGGTGGAAGAAATCATTGAGCTGTCCCACACCTCGAAGGGCTCCTTTTACCACTACTTCGACGGGAAGGACGCCCTTCTCAGCACATTGAGCGACCTGTTCGACGAAAAGTACCAATCTTTGCAGGAAACCATGGACCCCTGCATGCCCGCTATGAAAAAGCTGTTGTTTCTCAACGCGGAGCTGTTCGGCATGATTGAAAACAGCGTATCCACAGAGCTGCTGGCGCGGCTGCTCTCCACCCAGCTGGTCACCAACGGGGAACGGCACCTGCTGGACCACAAACGCACCTATTACCGCCTCCTGCGGCGGATTATCTCCGAAGGGCAGGCGGCAGGCGAACTAAACACGCTGCGCAATGTGAACGAGATGGTCAAGCTGTACGCCCTGTGCGAGCGGGCGCTGATGTACGACTGGTGCCTTTGCGGCGGGGAATACGCCCTGCGCGATTATGCGGTCCGGGTCTTTCCGTCCTTTTTAAGCAGCTTTTTGCCCGGCGGGCCGGAAAAGCCTGCTCCGGAACAAAACGCTGCCCTGTAGTTTTCTTCCGCCTGAAACGCGGCTGCTTCATCCGCGGCGGGTTTTGCCCTTCTTCCTGTTATTTCTTCTTTTTTATCGGACTTGTTTTATAAGTTTATCCTATAATCGTCTATTATAAAATCCCCATAAATACTGAAAAATCTCTATATATTTGAAAACAAAGTACGGACTATAGTCCGTACTTTGTTCTGTATTGTGGTCTGTTTTTCGTCGTGTTAAGATAATAATACTTATGGCTTCGCCGGTCCGATGTGCGGCATGGTTCCGGCGGACGAAATTGGAGGGAGAACAAATGACCACAGCACAATTCTGTATCATTGCCACCATTATTGTCTATCTGCTGGCAATGATCTATGTCGGTTTCTATTTCAGCCGGAAGGGCGGCGGCTCGTCGTCCAATGAATTCTATCTGGGCGGGCGGCGGCTCGGCCCGATTGTCACCGCCATGAGCGCGGAGGCCTCGGATATGAGCAGCTGGCTGCTCATGGGCCTGCCGGGCCTGGCCTATCTGTGCGGCATCGCGGAACCCGCCTGGACCGCCATCGGGCTCGCGGTGGGCACCTATCTCAACTGGCTGATCGTCGCCAAGCGCCTGCGCCGCTATTCGACGCGTCTGGACGCCATCACCATCCCCGACTTCTTTTCCCGGCGCTACCGGGACAACCGCCATATGCTTTCCTGCATCGCGGCGGTGGTCGTCCTCACCTTTTTTATCCCCTACACCGCCTCCGGATTTAAGGCGGTGGGCACTCTGTTCAACAGCCTGTTCGGCGTGGATTACCATGTGGCAATGATTGTGGGCGCGGTCATCATCATCGGCTATACCGTGATGGGCGGCTTTCTGGCTGTATCCACCACCGACCTGATCCAGAGTATTGTCATGACGGTCGCCCTGGTCGTCATTGTCATCTTTGGCATCCAGCAGGCCGGCGGCTGGAATACCGTGGTACAGAACGCCAGCAGCCTGCCGGGCTATCTCAACCTGACGCAGGGCCACAATATGGCCGCGGGGGAGGCCTCCACCTACAGCGGGCTGAGCATTGTCTCTACCCTGGCCTGGGGCCTCGGCTACTTCGGCATGCCCCACATTCTGCTGCGCTTCATGGCCATCAAGGACGAAAACAAGGTGCGCGTATCCCGCCGCATCGCCTCGGTCTGGGTGGTGATCTCCATGTTCATCGCCATTCTCATCGGCGTGATCGGATACAGCGTGTCCCTGAACGGGAAAATCCCGATGTTTGGCTCCACCGCAGAATCCGAAACGGTCATCATCCAGCTATCCAGCCTGTTAAGCCAGAACGGCATTTTCCTGGCCCTGGTGGCCGGCGTGGTATTGGCCGGCATCCTGGCATGCACCATGTCCACCGCTGATTCCCAGCTGCTGACCGCCGCTTCGAGCGTATCGCAGGATCTCCTGCAGGACTTTTTCAAGATTAAAATGAGCACAAAGGCGTCCCTGCTGGCGGCGCGCGGCACGGTGGTCGCCATCGCGGTGGTCGCCGTCATCCTCGCCTGGGACCCCAACAGCTCCGTGTTTACCATCGTGTCCTTTGCCTGGGCGGGCTTCGGCGCGGCCTTCGGCCCGGTGATGCTCTTTGCGCTGTTCTGGAGGCGGAGCAACAAGTGGGGCGCACTGGCCGGGATGCTTTCCGGCGGCTTGATGGTCTTTGTCTGGAAATATCTTGTCCGTCCCCTGGGCGGCGCGTGGGATATTTACGAGCTGCTGCCCGCCTTCATCGTCGCAAGCATTGCGATTGTCGCGGTTTCTCTGCTCACCGCGCCTCCGGAAAAGGAGATTTGCGAGGAATTCACCGCGATCAAGGAGGGGTAAACTTTCAAAAATGTTCTAAACATAGCACAGGATGCGTTGGTCTGCGACCCAAAACGCCGGGCCGCTCTTCCCATTCTGTTCCATAAACAGAGCCGTCGTGTCCCAAGGCGAAAATGCCATTGGAACACGACGGCTTTTTGCACACGGATTCCTGCGCGCAGGTACAAAAAAAGTCCCGATCTATCGAATCAGCACCGGCGGCATCCGGGGCCGCTCCATGGGAGCGCCATAATGCTCCATGCATAAATTTGCGGCGGGATACTGTTGGTCATCACGCCGTTGAACCGGATACTGACCACATTGCCCTGGCGGAACCAGCGCGCATTGGGCGTGATTACGACAACCCGCTGACGGGTTGCAAAATCCCAAACGAGCAGACGGTCCCACTGTACGCCCATCACAAGCGCATGCATCGTCATACCTACCACCTCCTATCGCTACATACAGCATATGCCGGAAAGCGGTGGACGGGACCTCTTTCCCACGCGTCTGCAAGAGACGGGCGTGCGGCCGATGAAACCGCCGCGTTGATGGATCCGGAGCGAACGCCACTGCAATAATGGGCAAAGCGGGTTTGCAAGGTTTCTTTTTCGCCGGAAAACGGTTACAATATATATTATAAAAATGGAGTTTCTGTTTTCCCGGTATCATTTTGAAAACAGAAATCCCATATTGGGATATAAACGCTGTTTTGCAGACAACGTAAGAAACAAACCGGAGGCCATAATGAAACTGGAAATTTACTTTGATTATCTGTGCGAATTCTGTGAGATAGGCTGGAGGTACTGGCGCGAGCTGCTGCCCGCCTATCCGCAGATTACCCCTGTCTGGCGTCCCTGCGAGGCGCATCCCAGAGCCAGCGAGCCGCGCTACGGACGCCACAGCGACCTAGCCATTCAGGGCCTGCTGTTTCTTCAGGGGCAGGGCGGGGACGCCGCAAAATACAACGACCTGATCTTCTCCGCGGCCTGGCGCAAGGGGGAAAATATCGAGGACCTCGCGCTTTTATCCCGATACGGCGCACGGTGCGGCGCAGAGGAAGCCGCTTTCTGCGAGGCGGTTCGCAGCGGCCGCTATCAGGCGGCGCTGGAAGAAGCCAACCGTCGCGCCTGGGACATATTGGGGTTGCCGGCGGTGCCCAGTTACCTTGCGGAAAACGGCCGGCGGGTAGACGCCAGCCTGGGAATCGGCGTCTCCAAAACGCAATTGAAGCAGTTTTTGGAGGCGCTTTCGCGGGCAGACGGGGATTGAACCCCCATTCCCTATCCACTTTTTCCAGTCAGGAGGATTGATTTGAACGGACAAAACCGGGACGACGTCAAAATCGGCGCGAGGGTCAGCGTCGTGTGCAAAGCCGACCAGCGCTCCGGCAAACAGACCGAGGGCGTCGTGGCGCGGCTTCTGACAAAGAGCCGCTTTCACCCGCACGGCATCAAGGTGATGCTGGAGGACGGACAGGTTGGACGGGTACAGGAAATTCTTGAATAAATACGCGCTGCACACACAAATGACAAAAAACAGATGGCCTCCCGCCGCGGTTCATTTCCGCGGCGGGAGGCCATCTGTTTTTCGATTTTTTACTGTAAAACGTCGTTCTTATCGGACTTTATTGAAACGTCTTTCTCCTGAATGCTCAGTCTTTGACCGAAAAGCAAAGCTTTGTCATATGGTCGTACCGCTCGCCCCTTTTCAGCACCGGAGACGGGAAGTTGGCGCAGTGCATGGCATTCGGGAAATACTGCGTCTCCAGACACAGGCCCATGTTTTTCTCGTAAGCGACGCCCGATTTGCCCACCGGGCCGTCCAGCACGTTGCCGCTGTAGAACTGCACGCCCGGCATCGTGGTGGTGATGGTCAGCGCAATGCCCGTATCCGGCGCGTACAGCACCGCCGCGACGTTCTCCTTTTCCGCGCCGTCCAGAACGAAATTGTGGTCGTACCCCAGCCCGTTTTTCAGCTGCACGCAATCCGCGTGGATGTCGCGTCCCACCTCCTTGGGCTGGCGGAAATCGAACGGCGTCCCTTCCACCTCCAGAATTTTCCCGGTCGGCAGGCAGTTTTCATCGTTCTCCGTAAAGCGCGCGGCGGGAATTTGCAGCACATGGTTCAGAATCGTGCCTTTTCCCTCCCCGCTGAGGTTGAAATAGCAGTGATTGGTCAGGTTCACCACGGTGTCCGCGTCGGTTTCCGCCTCATAGCGGAGAATCAATTCGTTATCGTCTGTGAGCTGATAGGACATACTGACGTCCAGATTGCCCGGATAGCCCTCCTCTCCGTCGGGGGAACGGCGTCCAAATACCAACCGGCCGTCCTCCACCGCGTACTCCCATACCTGCTTGTCAAAGCCGCGCAGGCCGCCGTGCAGATGGTTTGGACCGTTGTTGATCGCCAGACGGTACTCCTTTCCGTTCAGGACAAACACGCCCTGTTCGATGCGGTTGGCGTGGCGGCCGACCACCGCGCCCAGATAACCGTCGTTCTTTTCGTACTCCGCCAGCGTGCGGTATCCCAGACAGACGTCCGTCAGCCTGCCGCCGCGGTCCGGAACCAGAATGGACGTGATGGTACAGCCGTAGTTCATCACGGTGACGGACGCACCGGCGTCGTTTTCCATCCGGAACCGGAAGACCTCTTTCCCGTCCCGGGCAACACCAAAGGGTTCTTTGGTTACTTTCATAGCATTCTCTCCTTCTTAATCGGGCCGCCGTTCCCGGCGGTTAATATTTTCTGCTGCGGATATTGTCCTTCGCGTTTTCTTCTGTAAAGACTTTTTCATCCGTAATGATGCGCAAAGGCAGTTCCTTGCCCGCCATCAGGTCGGTGATGGCCTTCATCAGCTGCGGCCCCAGCAGCGGGCTGCATTCCACGACGCAGTTCAGCCTGCCGTCCACCAGCGCCTGGAATGCCGTGCGCGCGCCGTCCACGGAGATGATTTTGACGTCTTTGCCCGGCTGGATGCCGTGCTCCTCCAACGCGTCCGCCGCGCCCAGCGCCATATCGTCATTGTGGGAGAAAATCGCGTCGATGTCCCACTCGTGCTTCGCCAGATAGTCCTCAATCACCTTGCGGCCTCCCTCATAGGTATAGTCGCCGCAGCCGAAATAGACGATGTTGCAGCCCGGATACTCCTTGAGCACCTCGCGGAAGCCCTGGCTGCGGTCTTCCGTTGGAGACGCGCCGAGCGTCCCCTCCAGCTCCATAATGCGCAGGGAGCTTTGGGGCGTCTCCAGCGTGCCGCCCAGCCAGCGCATGGCGCGCCGCCCCTCTTCGATGAAGTCCGCGCCGATAAACGTCATATACATATTGTCTTCCCTGGTTGTGACGCGCCGGTCTGACAGCAGCACCGGAATCCCCGCGTCGCGCGCTTCCGCCAGCACCTCATCCCAGCCGCTGTCCACGACGGGGCTGATCACGATGACGTCCACATCCATTTTGATAAACCGGCGGATGGCTTCAATCTGCCGGCCCTGATCCTGGTCCGCGTCCTCATACAGCAGGCTGACGCCGAAATCGCGGGCCGCCTTTTTAATCGACTCTGTATTGGCCAGACGCCAGGCGCTCTCCGTGCCGACCTGGGCATATCCGACGGTAATCGCTCTTTTCGTCGCCTCCGGGACCTGATTCAGGCTGGCTTCGTAATCGTCCGCGTTTTCCTTGGTGATGTTGTGGCTGCGCAGGATGACCTGCTTGGGTACGCCGCTGACATTGTTGAGGATTTCCAGCGCATATTGCACCGCCTCACGCCCGCCGGTCGGGCAGGTAATCGTCTCGTCAATCATCCCGCGGCGCACCAGATTCACGCCGTCGTCCTCGCCGGTGAAGCCGTCCACCCCTACAATGCGGATATGGTCGTATCCCAGCTGCTTGACCGCATTATAGGCGCCCAGCGCCATATAGTCGTTGTGGGCAAAGATCACATCGATGCCGCGCAGCCGCGTACCGAATGCCTTGACGATGTCCTCCGCCGAATCGCGCGATTCGCTGACCACCGCCACATGCTCCACCTGGATATCGCCTTCTCCGGAAATCACACTGCTGAAGCCCTCGCTGCGGTCGATGCTTGCCTGGGAGGCCGAGCTGCCGCACAGCTCCAGCACCGAGCCGCTTTTGCCGTTCATCATGCGCAGGGCGGCTTCCCCCGCCTGCTTGCCGATGGTCTTGTTGTCCGGACCGATAAAGAGGGAATAATCGAACCCCTCCACCACGCGGTCCAGCACGATGACCGGGATCGACTGGTTGTACACATTGCTGACCACCGGCGTAATTTTCTTAACGTCGCACGGCGAGACAATCATCAGGTCGACGCCGTAATCCAGCAGGCGCTGGATATCCGTCATCTGTTTGGCGCTGTCGTCCGTCGCGTCTGTAAAGACAAGACGGACATTGGGGTACTTTGCGGCCTCATCCTGTATTTCCCGGGTAAGAACCAGCCGCCACGGCTCACGCATGTTCGCCTGCGACACGCCGATCACATAATCGATCTTATCCGGCTCCTGACGCGCCGCGCATGCCGAAAACATGGAAAACAGCAGCGCAACGGTCAGCAGGCATATCCCGCCGCCTTTCCAGATGCGGCGGCGGTGCCTGACCCAACCTTCTTTCATTGACTCCATTCGTCCGCTGAGCTTCATTTTTTCTGCAGCCCTTTCTTATATTCCATGGGAGAAACGCCCAGCACCTTCTTAAACGCGCTGCTGAAATAATGCTGGCTGGAATAGCCCACCCGCTCCGCAATTTCATACATTTTGAGATCCTCGTCCGCCAGCAGCTCGATCGCCTTGCGGATGCGCACCCGTGTGATATAGTCCATGAACGTAATGCCCGTGCTCTGCCGGAACACGCGGCTAAGATGCTGCGGCGACACATGCGTGTAATCCGCCGCATCGGTCAGGGAAAATGCCTCCATCGAGAAATTTTCTTCTATGTAATGCTTGACGTCCCGCACCAGCTGCGGCGTCTCCAGCAGCGCCCGCATCTCGTCCATGGCCGCCTCATACGCGCCGGGCAGGTCCGAGAACTCCTCCGCGCCCTTGTGCGCAATCGCCACATCCACAGGCAGATATTGCTGCAGCAGGCGCGACAGCCGTTCGCCGGCCGCGAGCCATTCCTCACGCGGCGTGCAGGCCGTAATCAGCACCAGGTCGCCGCCCGCATTGCGGCAGGCGGAAACGGGCTGGAACACCTGAAACACCTCCTCCGCGATATTTTCCGCTGCGTAGAACAGCAGGTCGTCATCCCACTCGCCGCCGATTTCCGCGTTGTCCTTGTCTTCCAGGTGGATCAGCGTGACGCCAAAGTCCTTTGGAAGCTCCAGGCCCAGCGCGGCGATGCGTTCTTCGACCTCCGTCTCGCTGAAATGGCCGTTGAGCCATCCCTCCAGAAATTCCGCGATCAGCGCCGGGCGGTTTTTTTCCACCAGCACCCGCGCCCATTCCAGGTATTTCACCTGCTTCTTGTGCCGGCCCAGCTGTTCCTTGGCGCGGTCCACCGCGTCGTAAAAGGTGTTCTCCATGATGGGCTTGAGCAGATAGTCGAACACGCCCAGACGCAAAGCCTTCTGGGCGTATTTGAAATCGTCGTACCCGGTGATCACAATGATTACCGCATTTTTGAGAATTCCCTCCAGCTTTTCGATGAACTCCAGGCCGTTTAAAAACGGCATGTTGATGTCCACAAACAACAGGTCCGGCAGGTGCTCCGCCGCCAGCTCCAGCGCCATTTCGCCGTCCTCCGCCTGCGCAACCACCTCGATCTCCGGGTCCTTTTTCAGAAAATAGGCAATTCCCCGGCGGATGATATCCTCATCGTCCGCAATCAGCGCCTTATACAACTCCCATCACTCCTCATCAAAATCTTTCACTTCTTTATCCCTGGGAAGCGTAATCGTCACGCAGGTACCCTCGCCCAATTGGCTTTCCATGCGGACGCCGTACTGTTCCCCATAACAGAGCTGGATGCGCTCCCGGATATAGAACATGCCGAAGCTGGCCTTTTCGTCCAGCTCTGAATGCTCGCTCATCCGGCGGTTGAGCTCCTCCACCTTCTCCTGCGGCATGCCCGCGCCGTTGTCGCGGATGGTCAGGATCATATTTTTCTTCTGCGTTTCCCCGTTGACATAGACGGTACCGCCGCCGCGCTTTGCTTTGATACCGTGGTAAATGGCGTTTTCCACCAGAGGCTGCAGGATCAGCTTGGGAACTTTATACGGATACAGGGATTCTTCCACATGGATTTCATAATTCAGCCGATCCTTATAACGGATTTTCTGGATGTATAAGTAGTTGGAAACGTGCGTGATCTCCTCCTGCACGGTGATGATGTCGTTGCCGTGGCTCAAGCCGATGCGGAACATATTGGTCAGGGCGTCCACCAGCTTGACGATGTCCTCCGCCTCATAGTCGCGGGCCATCCAGCTGATGGTATCCAGGGTATTGTAAAGAAAATGCGGTTTGATCTGCTCCTGCAGCGATTTCATTTCCGCCAGCCGTTTGTTTTTCTGCTCCACATAGACCATATGGATCAGATTGTCGATCTGCTCGATCATATGGTTAAAACTCCAGCCCAGCGCGCCGATCTCATCGTTGTAGGGGCTGTCGAACCGGACGCTGAGGTCGCCGGATTCCGCGCGCTTCATCAGCTGCTTCAGGCGCAGGATCGGCTGGGTCATCGTGCGGCCCATATGGAACGACACGGTAACGATTAAAATCAGGGAGATGATAATACTCGCGATTAAAATATATATGATGGTATTGACGCCGGCCATCACCTCGTCCATGGAAAATACGCCCACCGTGCGCCAGCCGGTATAGCCGGACAGCTCGCTGCGGATCTGATAGCTGCCGCCCTGAATCCGTGCATTGACAGGCATGTTTCCGTCCCGCAGCCACTGCGGATTGACGCGGTACACGACGTCGTTGACCGGCGTATAGACAATATTGTCGTTCTCGTCCGTGACAAATACAAACCCTTTTTCTCCAATGGTCGCGCCCTTGATCGACTGCTGGATGATATCGTGCCGGATATCGAACAGGACCACGCCCAGCACTTCCCCGGTATGCGGGTCCTGCACCGCCTTTGTCAGAGAAAACACGTCGTCCACGCTGTAGCTGCGGTTGGTCACGATATTCCGCCCCGCGACGACGCTGATCAGCTGGATTTCGTCGGGCGCGCCTGCCGCCTGCCGGTACCAGGATTCTTCCGCGAACGGATCACGGGAAATGCGGGACATGCCGGTGCTGACGTACATATCATTTTTGGAAGCGACCAGGATTCCCGCCACCTCATGATGGGACCCCGCGATGTTTTCCAGAATTGCGCGAATCTTCGCAGATTCCATCTGCCAATCCGCGTCCAGGTCGGACTGCATATGGAACAGCGGGGAATCCTTCAGGTCCATCTGGATATAGTTGGCCATCTTTTCAATGGTTCCCACATAGACGTCCATGGAATTGCTGACCTGATGGATCATCTGCGCCGTATGTTCCACAGCGGTTTTCTGCGCCTGGTTCAGAAACACCGAGCCGCTGACAATGGAGAAGATAATAAAGGGAATGAGCGCTATAAAGATGTTGGACATGGTCATTCTGCTGCGCAAGCCCACATTTCGGAACATTTGCTTGAATTTTCGCACCACATTCACCTCATTTAACTGAATCGCACAAATAAACTATTACCTATTATATAATACTGGCAAGATTTTTGCAATTATTTAGCAATTGTTAGAATTTTCCTTGGTAAAAAAGCAAAAAAGCAGGGGATGCTCTCCGGGCATTCAGAACGCCCGGACGCAGAGCAATTGGCCCCACGACCGGAACGCAAAGCATTCCGGGAGCATCCCCATTCGTCTTTGGAGGACTTGTACTCAATATGTTTTTCAGACTTCCAGTCGGGTAGGCCCGGACGTGCAACGTCTTTCGCGCCTACGGCGGTTATCCCGGTAAGATTTCATAAAAGAAGATCCTTTATATCCCACTATACAAGATACCTTTATACTCAACATAAAACTGTTGCGGCGGGACGGACGGGACAAGCTCCCGAAGCTTTTGTCTTGCATGTAAGGGCTAAAACGCGTTTTTCCGCTTTTCTGAAAAGCGGCGGGATCAAAGGGCGGCGCCCTTTGCCGTTCTCCGCAGAGAACGGGACTCTCTTTCTGAGAAGAGCGAGTGGGAACGAGTGATATTGTTGTTTATGAGGCTTTGTGCTGCCTCTGGGGCTTTTCTTTGGTTCCCCGGCTTTCGCCGGGGTTTTCGTCGCTTTGAAAAGCGACAGCAAAGACTTTTACTTTAAAAAAGCAAAACAAATTTTACTAATGTAATTTTTATATTGCGAAGGCAATGGGGTTCTTTGCTTTTAAAAAGCGAAAGGAAATTTTCATCACAAAGCAACCGCATTCCTCTCTTTAAAAAGCAAAAGAAACTTCGTTGTACAAACAACATTTCTATAAACCTTTATTTGCTTAAATAAAATCCTGTCTTACAGAATGTTGCATCAAAAACATTACATCAAAATTCTAAATGTCATTATAGGACTTTACATAAAGCAAGCAAATTGATTGCACGCGCCATCTTTATCGTTTATTCGCTTTTGATAAAGCGGGAGAAAACCGCTGGTTTGCCCTCATGCCGGGCGGCACCTCCGGTGGGGACGCTCGCTTGAGGCTAAAGCCTCGCTCGATACTCCAAACGACCATCGCCGGAGGCGCGTCAGACACTGCGTGTCCGTCTTGCCACAAAAGTAAGCAAAAGCACGCGAAGGGGGGCGTGAGAGCTGGGCTCCGGATAGGTACGACTCGCGCCCCCCTTCACCCCCGGTATCCCCCGTATACCTGAGTAGCTCAGGGAGGGCTGCGTGCGTTTCATTGCCGGCGGAACTTTGGCTGGGCAATTCTTTTAGGATTTTCCTTAATTGTCGGCTGGGATGCCACACGGGAGATTGTTCTTTCTGTCGCGGGCATCCGTGGAATTGTGCTTGAATCAACGTCCGCCCGCGCCGTCCCGACCGGAGGTCAGCCGGCGGCTTTGAGTTTTTCCGCGCGGATGGCGATGAGGCGCTGGATAATGATGAAGACGCAGAGCAGACCCGCGATGGTCACCTTGGTCCACCAGGTATTCAGGTTCTGGTAGGTGACGATCGTCTGAATCACACCCTGGATCAACACGCCGACGGTGGTGCCGATCACGTTGCCGACGCCGCCGGTCAGCAGCGTGCCGCCGATGACGGCGGAGGAGATCGCGTCGAGTTCCAGACCGATGTTCTGGAGGGAGTTGCCCGCCAGGGTATAGAAGCTGAACACCACACCGGCAAGCGCCGCGCAGAAGCTGCTGATCGCATAAACGGAAACCTTGGTCCGCGCCACCGGCAGGCCCATCAGGACTGCGGACTGCTCATTGCCGCCCACCGCGTAGACGGTGCGGCCAAATTTGGTCAGCTTGAGGACAAACAGCGCGACAAGCAAGACCGCTACCGCGATAAAGACATAGAAGTAGATTCTGCCTCCCAGAAACGTGATCTTGGAGAGCGCCATCGTCTTGTAAAACTCGTTGGTAATCGGGATGGACTCCGTGCTGATGACCGCGCACATGCCGCGCATGAAGAACTGGCCCGCCAGCGTCACGATAAACGGCTGCAGTTTGTAGTAATGGATCATGAAGCCCATCAGCGCGCCGAACGCCAATCCGATCAGCAGGACCAGTGGGATCACCACAAACGGCGGCACGCCCATGCGCAGCAGAAACGCCGAAAACACGCAGGTAAACGCGATGGTGGACGCGATGGAAATATCAATCCCGCCGGTCAGCAGCACAAACGTGATGCCAATGGACGCAATGATCAGATATCCATTGTCGTTCAACAGGTTGAACAGGGTCGAAAAGGAAAAGAAATTGTCATACGCAACGGAAGCCGCGCCAAACAGGACGATAAAAAGCACGACCGTGATCAGCAGGGAAATGTTCTTAATCGAAAACTTCTTCTTGGTTTTCTGTTCATTCATGCCTGCTTCACCGCCTTCCGGAAATTCAGTTTCTTTGTAATGGACTCCTTGAAAGCTTTGGACTGGAACAGGCAGATCACAACGACGATGATAGATTTGACCACCTGGGTGATCTCCGGTGCAACGCCCATTGCATACACGGACGTGGTGATACTCTGAATGATCAGCGCGCCGAACAGGCTGGCCGGGATGGAGAAACGGCCGCCGTTGAGGGACGTGCCGCCGATGGCGACCGCAAGGATCGCGTCCATCTCGATAAACAGGCCCGCGTTGTTGCAGTCCGCACCCTTGATTCCCGCGCTTTCGATCAGGCCGGCGACCGCCGCCATCACACCGCAGAAGGTGTAAACCATCCATTTGATGCGGTCTACATTGATACCCGCAAAATGGCTGGATACCGGGTTGACGCCCGTGGACTCCAGGAACAGGCCGAATGCCGTCTTTTTAATGAACAGCATCACCAACAACACGATGAACGCCACGATGAACAGCGGGAACGGCAGCCCCAGGATATATCCGCCGTTAATAAAGTAATACGTATCGGAGTTAACCGTAACAATTTTACCATTTGTAATAAGCTGTGCGATACCGCGCCCGGCAACCATCAAAATCATGGTCGCTACAATGGGCTGGATTTTGATCTTGGAAACCAGCAGGCCGTTCCACGCGCCCGCCACGACGCCCGCGAGGATCGCCGCGAGGATCGCCACCGCCACATTGCCGCCGCCCGCCACAATGGTACACGCGACCGCGCCGCTGATCGCCATGACGGAGCCGACGGAAATATCCGTTCCGCCCGTCGCAAGGACCATGGTCATACCGGTTGCCAGCAGCATCAGCTTGCTGCCGTTGCGCAGGATATCGATGATCCTGCTGTACAAATGGCCATCCACAATTCTCATTTCAAAGAACGAGCCGCCCGACACAATTCCATTGACCAGCAGGATCAACAGAAAAATGACGATGGGCCAGAATACCTGATATTTCGACAGCTTTTTAAGCCGGTTCATTCTCCGCACCTCCCGCTATGTAATGCATGATCGCGGCTTCGGAAATTTCCTGTCCGTTCAGCTCCGCGACCTTTTTCTTATCCCTGAGAACAATCATGCGGCCGCAGCAACGCAGCATCTCGTCGATTTCCGAAGAAATAAAGATGACCGCCATGCCCTGTTCCGCAAGCTGGACCACCAGCTTCTGGATTTCCGCCTTGGTACCGATGTCGATGCCGCGCGTCGGTTCGTCCAGCATCAACAGGTCCGGGTTCGTCGCCAGCCAGCGGGCCAGAATCACTTTTTGCTGGTTGCCGCCTGACAGGTTCCGGATGAGCTGGTCCGCGGACGGGGTTTTGATTTCCAGCTTTTCAATGTATTCATCCGCGATTTTCTGTGCCTCCGCACGGGAAATCGCCTTAAACATGCCGCGCTTGGCCTGCAAAGCCAAAATGATATTTTCGCGGATACTCAGATCTCCCACGATGCCTTCCGTTTTCCGGTTTTCCGGGCAAAACGCGAACCCGCTGCGGATCGCCGCCAGGGTTCCTTTATTGTGCAGCTTCTGCCCCTTGAGGTCCATTTCGCCGCCGGACATGTGATCCACGCCGAAGATCAGGCGCACGATCTCAGAACGGCCGGAACCCAACAGGCCCGAAAGACCCAGAACATCGCCCTTGTGTATATCCAGGCTGATGCCCTCTATGCTGCCCGCGCTGGTTGCGTCCTTGAGGGAAAGCAGCGACTCTCCGGTCGCTTCGACGCTCTTTTCACTGATAAACCGCTGGTTCAGGTCGCCGTACTCCTTGCCGATCATCTTGGCAACCAGCTGCACGCGGGGCAGGTCGGCGGTTGTATAGGTGCCCACATAGGCGCCGTTGCGCAGGACGGTGATGGTGTCCGTCACCTCGTAGACCTGGTCGAGGAAGTGGGTGACAAAGACGACACCCAGCCCCTGTTCTTTCAGCATCCGCATAATGTCGAACAGTTTTTCCACCTCTACAGTGGATAAACTGGAGGTCGGTTCGTCCAGGATCAGAACCTTTGCGTCGATGTCCACCGCGCGCGCAATGGCCACCATCTGCTGAACCGCGACGGAGTAGTTATCCAGGTTTTTTGTCACGTCAATATGTAAATCAAACCGCGCAAGCAGCTCCTTGCTTTTCTGGTTAATGGTTTTCCAGTCGATGCGGCCGCCCTTCTTGGGCTCGCGGCCAATATAGACATTTTCCGCTACTGAAAGATTCGGACACAGATTGACTTCCTGATACACGGTGCTGATGCCCGCGTTTTGCGCTTCCTGCGGCGTGCGGGGGGAAATCTCCTCGCCGTCCATCAAAATGGTGCCGCCGTTCCGTTCCTCAACGCCCGTGAGGACCTTAATCAGCGTGGATTTTCCCGCGCCGTTCTCTCCCAGCAGGGCGTGTATTTCCCCGCGCTGTAATGTAAACTGCACGTCGTTGAGCGCAACGACGCCGGGGAAGGTTTTTGATATATGCGACATTTGAATCAATGCCGTTTCGCCACTCATGGCAGACCCTCCTTTAGATTGCAAAATCCGCCTCCGTCTCAGTCGGCGGGGCGGATTTTACAGAGTCGGTAAAACTTACCTGTTATATGGAATGAAGAAGAAAGAAAGTGAAGGAGTAATCAATTTAATGGGTTTTATTAATATACGCGGGTCTTGATATCTTCCGCGGCGGTATCCTGACGGTAGATGCCCTCTTCGGATTTTACCCACTTCTCAACGGACTCGCCGTCCTTGAGCTTCTGGCAGGTCTCGAAGAAGATCGGTCCCAGCAGCGGGTTGCACTCGACGGTGACGTTTGCTTCGCCGGCAACCATCGCCTCGAAGATGCCCTTAACGCCGTCGCAGGAAACGGTTACAACATCGGTGCCCGGCTTGAGGCCCGCTTCTTTAATGGCCTCGATTGCGCCGAGAACCATGTCGTCGTTATGTCCATAAACGCCCTTGATATCGGCGCCGTAGGTCTTCAGGAAGGACTCCATGACTTCTTTGCCCTTTGCACGGGTAAAGTCGCCGGTCTGTGATGCGATGATCTCGATGTCCGGATACTGGGCAGCCATCTGATCCTCAAAGCCCTTTTTGCGGTCATTCGCAGCGGAAGCGCCAACGGTGCCTTCGAGCTGTACAACCTTGCCCTTGCCGCCGAGCAGCTTTGCCATTTCGTCCGCCGCGTTCTTGCCCTCTTCAATGAAGTCGGAGCCGATGAACGTTGCATAGAGGTCTTCCGGAACGTCCGCCATACGGTCTACCAGGACAATCGGGATGCCCGCATCCTTTGCCTCGGTGAAAACCGCGTCCCAGCCGGTCTCAACAACCGGAGCCAGGCCGATGACGTCAACGTCCATATCAATAAAGGATTTAATTGCTTTGATCTGGTTTTCCTGTTTTGCCTGTGCGTCCGCAAACTTGAAGTCGATGGTATCGACGTTCTGGCCCGCGTAGAACTGGATGGAAGCGGTCTCCGCATCGCGCCAGCCGGATTCCTGTCCGATCTGCGCAAAGCCGACCTTCAGCTTGCCGTCGTCGGTCTCTTTGTCGCCGTCGTCCGGTGTGGGATTGTTCTCAACCGGTGCGGACGAAGGATCGTTGGTTGTCGGTGCGGCGGGCTCGTTGCCGCAGCCTGTGAACGCTGCACCCAGCATCAGTACGGAAAGCATAGCCGCGACGATTCTTCTTGTTGTCTTCATAAAATTTGTCCTCCTTAAACGAAATCCTCTTTATTTTCGGTTCAGGCGTTCTCTCGATCCGCCTTAGGGCCGTTCCCCTTTCGATGTCTCTATTCTACTGCGCGCAACGGATAAAGTCTTTACGATAACAAAACCGGAATTTACGATTTTTTAGCACGCTTAAAAAGGGGACAAACTGCAAAAAAGCAGCGAAAAGCGCGGCACACCGCTGTACGCCGCGCTTTTTTACTGTTTTCCACTGCTCTGTTTCAAATCCATATATTCCGGTCTACTCCGCCCGTCAAATAGAATCATCCAGGTGATCGGAAGCTCCAATCAGAAAAGAAATTCAGATTGGGAAATATGAAAGATAAATATTATAAGTATCTGCAAGCTCGTTCATCTCGCAATCAGAAATATATGGATCAAACTTGATACACAAACGCAAATAGAATAAAATAATAGAAACCACTGGATCACATTCTTTCCTGTTTTACTGAAAAGCACATCTATCAAGATATTTTTTACAAACAGAAGACAACGCATTTGAAAGGCGGTTCCCATGCAGCAATTGACTTTGACAAGTCCCGCGTTCACAGAGGGCGGGTGGATTCCTCTGGACCACACCGCGCGGGGCAAAGATCTTTCCCCCGAATTGCGCCTGAGCGGGTTGGACGTGAAAGCCGTTTCCCTTGCCGTTACGATGGACGACGCTTCCTACCCGCTTTTTCCAAACTATAACCACTGGGTACTGTGGAACGTACCCGCGCAGGAGGTCATTCCAGCCGCTATCCCCGCGGGAGGCTCCATCCCTGTTCTGTCAGGCGCGATTCAGGGCGTCGCTTACGGAAGAAACCGGTATAAAGGTCCGAAACCGCCGCTTAAAGCGGTTCACTCATACACCTTTACCGTTTATGTGCTGGACTGCACCGTTTCTCTTCCGCCGCACTGCAGACGAACGGATTTGCTGGCGGAAATCGAAGGGCATATCCTGCAAAGAGCGACGCTGACCGGAAAATTCCAGAACGGCCGGCGGAGATAAATCCATTGATTCAAAAAATCGTTATACAGAAAAAACAGGAGTATTCTCTCATGAAAGATAGAATACTCCTATTGACAATTTGTATCAAACAGGGCATTGTTCTGATAATTGAAATTTATCTCAATGAAATACACAACAAGGAGGAAACCATATGCTGATCAGGCAAGAAACGGAAAAGGATTACGACGAGGTATACGACCTTATAAAGGAAGCCTTTGCAACGGCGGAACACAGGGATGGAACCGAACAGGATCTGGCCGCCGCCCTGAGAAAAAGCCCTGCTTTTATCAAAGAGCTGTCGCTGGTGGCAGAAGTGGACGGCAGGCTCGCCGGACAGATTCTCTTTACCGAAGCCAAAGTCGGAACGGAACCCGTGCTTGTTTTGGCGCCCCTTTCCGTACGTCCTGCTTTTCAGAAAAGCGGCGTTGGTACGGCATTGATCAACGAGGCGCATAAAATTGCCGCGGAAGCAGGGTATTCGTATTCTTTTGTTTTAGGAAGTGAATTCTACTATCCCCGCTTCGGTTATCTTCCCGCGGCGCAGTTCGGTGTGGAGGTCCCCGCCGGTATGCCTTCCGCCAATTTTATGGCAGTCAGGCTTTCGGAAGATGCAAAACCGTTAAGCGGTACGATTACCTACGCCAAAGAGTTTGGTATTTGACCGCTGTCAAATTTGCTCCAAAAATTTCCTATGGTACTCTATCATTACAAATGTTGCAAAGAAAGGTTTATACATGTTTGTGAGAATCTTCGGAGAAACATCTTATGCTTAAAAATAAACCATCTAATAAAAACAGGTAGGATCGCTGCTCTACAACGGTCCTACCTGTTTTTATTTCTTCCGCGCAGAGACAATCAACATCATCGGGCGGCGCATTTCGTCCTTCATGCCTTCGATATGGAACATATGCGCCGGCGGCTGCGGTTCCACAATCCGCTGAATCGCAAAGCCGTTGGTCAGCAGGCCGTCCAGATAGGTGGTCAGGGTCTTGTGGTACTTGGTCACCTTTTCGCCCAGGAACACCGCCTCGCGCTTTCCTTCATAAAAATAGTTGTCTACAGGGAAATGCAGGATCGCGCCGGTCTCATCATAATACCAGTCCTGCGTCCCGTAGGCGGTGAAGACCGGGTGCTCCGCTGAGAAGACAAACGCGCCGCCCGGCGCAAGGCACGCGTTTACCTTTTTTGCGACCGCGTCAAATGACGGGACATAATGCAGCGCCAGCGAACTGACGACGATATCAAAGCTGTTTTCCGGATAGTCAATGTCTTCGATTGGCATGCACTGATATTGTACCTGCGGGAATTGGGTCTTTTCCCGGGCAACGGCAAGCATCTTTTCTGACAGGTCGATGCCCGTGACGGAAGACGCGCCGTGCTCCGCCGCGTAGATGCAGTGCCAGCCGTAGCCGCAGCCGAGGTCCAGCACGCGCTTTCCGGCAAAGCCGGGCAGCAGCTTTTGCAGCGTCTCCCACTCGCCCGCGCCCTCCAGCCCCTGCTGGGAGCGGCTCATCTGGCTGTATTTTGTAAAGAATACCGGGTCGTCGTATTTATTTTCTTTCATATGGGGTTCCCCCTTCTGTTTCCACCAGATTCCAAAGCTGCTGCAGCGAACGGGTCTGATACTGGTTTCGATTCACCACGATCGTCAGGCTGTTCGTCAAGCACAGATCGGAAACGGTTATTTTTTGCAGGCTTCCCCGTTCGACTTCCGGGGCGACAAGGATTTCCGG
This sequence comes from Clostridium sp. D33t1_170424_F3, assembly GCF_015667585.1. Classification (GTDB taxonomy): domain Bacteria; phylum Bacillota; class Clostridia; order Oscillospirales; family Acutalibacteraceae; genus Anaeromassilibacillus. Next base: position 55,645 of record NZ_JADPEG010000021.1, read on the forward strand.
CAGCACGGCGATTCCCAGCCCCGCCTTTGCCGCCTCGATCAGCGGCTGGGAATCCACGCTGACCCACTGGGCAGACGTCTGATAGCCCGCCAGCGTGACGGCGGACTCGAACACCTCGCGGACCGCGCTTCCGCGCTCCCGCAGCAGCAGCGTCTCCTGCAAAAGCTGTTCCAGGGTGCGGACGGGGGCACAATACCCCGGCGCGGCCACCGCCCACAGCGCATAAGAGGCAAACTTTTTGGCGATAAATTGACCCTGTGCGATGCTCCCCTCAATGAATGCGGCGTCCACCTTCCGCTGTTTGAGCAGCTCCAGCGCCTCGGAGGCCCGGTTCACCTGCACATGAACAGGGACCTCCGGGCATTCCCGCCGGAACCGTTGCAGAATTGGGATCAGCCAAGCCTGCGCGATGGTGATGCAGGAGGCGATCCGGAGCGGGGCCTCCTGCTCCAGGCGCCGGATGCGGGATTCCATCCGCTCAAATTCCTCCAATATCGGGTTGACCTCCTGCAGCAGCCGTTCCCCGCTGGGCGTCAGCCGGACGCTCTTATGCAACCGCTCAAAGAGCCTGGTTCCGGCCGCCTCTTCCAGTTCCCTGATTGCGTGGGAAACCGCCGACTGCGTCAGGAACAGCCGCTCCGCCGCCTTTGTAAAGTTCCGTTCCGCCGCGACCTCCCGAAAAATGACATAATACCGTATATGCATACTGCCCCTCTTATCATGAATTCTGTTCATGCCTGTCATCCTATTTTAGCATTTCACAAATGGCAAAGCAATCGGTATAATGGATTTACATCATATGGAAAGGAAGATTGTATGAAAAAACCCCGGCTTTACCTGTGGCTTTGCGGTGTGAACCTGCTGATCAGCGCCTTTACCTTCGGCGGCGGATACGTCGTCGTCCCGATGATCAAAAAATATTATGTGACGCAAAAACACCTGTTCACCGAACCCGAGCTGATGGAAATGGCGGCAATCGCGCAATCGTCCCCCGGCGCGATTGCAATCAACCTGAGTATTCTGGCGGGAAAACGGGCCGCGGGCACGATGGGCGTGCTGATCAGCGGCGTCTGCTCGCTGATCCCGCCGATCATCATCCTGAGCTTTGTATCCCAGTGGTACGCGGCGTTTTCCGCCAACCCGTACCTGGCGGCGGTTTTAAAGGGCATGCAGGCCTGCGTCGCCGCGATGATGGCAGACCTGATTCTGAATATGTACCAGGCGATCTTAAAGGAGAAGTCCGCGTTGCTGTGCTTTCTCGCGCCCGCCGCTTTTATCGCCTGCTTTTTCCTCAATGTCAACGTGATCCTGATCCTGCTTGTCAGCAGCCTGCTGTGTCTGCTGACGCTGTTCTGGAAGCTGCGCTTCGGGAAGGAGGGGCCCGCCGCGTGATTATCCAACTCATCTTTACCTTTCTGAAAATCGGCATGTTCAGCATTGGCGGAGGCTACGCGATTATCCCCCTGATTCAGGAGCAGGTCGTTACCCAGCAGGGCTGGATCGGCGAAAAGGTCTTCACGGACATCATCACGATTTCCCAGATGACGCCCGGCCCGCTGGCCGTCAACACCTCCACGTTTGTCGGCATTCAGATTGCGGGCATTCCGGGGGCGATCGCGGCCACGTGCAGCTGCGTGATCTCCGGCGTGTTGATTTCCATCCTGCTTTATGAGTTTTTTAAAAAATACAAAAGCTCACAGTATATCTTCCGCATTCTGAACGGGCTGAAGGCTTCCTCGCTGGGACTGATCATGGCGGCGGGCCTGACCATCCTGCTGCTGACCTTCTTCGGCGCCTCCGACTACCACGACGTCAACCTTTGGAATGTGGACCTGGTCGCCGTTGCGCTGTTCTGCGCATCGCTGTTCTGCATGCGGAAATGGAAGACCGGGCCGGTCTGCACGATGCTCGTCTGTGGGGTGGTCGGCCTGTTCGCCTATTCCATTTTTTAAGCAAAACAGGGAGCCGGGCAAATCGCCCGGCTCCCTGCCTGTTTATCGATCTTCCGCTGTTTCCACGCACCAGTCCTTTTTGCCACAGTGCGTGCAGGTCAGCTTCCTGGTCTTCGGCGTGTGACCGGCCAAAAGGAATTCCCGGAATATGGGCCGAAACGCCGCGCCGCACGCGGGGCAGAGATAGACGGTACTGCGGTAATACATCCGCGTCAGAAGCGTACAGATCACAACTGCAATGGGAAGAACCACCGCAAACGGAATCCAGTTTCCATAAAAGCCCCAAAGCATCAATGTAATTACCTCTGCAATGGTGCACAGGCTTCCCCAAAGCACCAGGGTCAAATGGACACGGCGCAGTTTTCTCTTTCTGTTTTCCATCATAATGTGTTCTATGCCGCTCTGTAAATTTTCCGGGATAGCCTGCGTCTTTTCGAGACATGCCCGCGCGGCGGCGATGGTTTTCTTTTGCTCCGCTTTCTCCGCGAGCTCTGCGTCAAGCTGTTTTTCCTGTTCATCCAGCAGGAGCAGCAGGACCTTCTCCGGATGCTCGCTTTGCAGAATCCCCTTGATCGATTCCAGCGAAAGCCCCAGCGATTTCAGCAGGCAGATCAGTTTCATCTGTTTCAAATCCGCGTCCGTGTATAAACGCCGCCCGCCATCCGTCAGCTCCGACGGATGCAGCAGCCCCTTTGTATCGTAGAACTGCACGGTCCGCACGGAAACGCCGCACTGTTTTGCCAGCTCCCCGGTCGTATATTTCGACATAGAATTCACCTCCTTGCCCTTACCATACCGCATGACGCCGCGTCACAAGCAAGAGGTGACGCAGGGGGATTTTTATATTTTGCCCGTTTTCTGTCCAAATCCTCTGCAAAACCGGTTTGTTTACTCGTTTGGGTCGGATGACCAATCCGAAAGCCGGCCCGCCGGCCCAAACGCTTCCCGCCGGTCGCGCAGCAAAACGATCTGCTCATCCGGATAATACGCGACGTCGCCTTTCTCCACGGTGCCGACGTCCAGAATCTCCAGCGGTTCCGGCCCGGGATTGTAAAACTGGTGGGCACATGCGCCGCAGGGCTTCGCCACAAAATCTCCCGGACGTACCTCGCGGATTTCCCCGTCCATGCGGAGCGTCCCCGTCCCAGAGAGGATCAGGAAGAATTCCTCCTGCAGGCTGTGCGAATGGTATTTCGCACTGTAGGTCCCCGCGGGCAGGCGGTCGATGTTGACATAGAGCTTCTCGCTCCCGGCGGCTTTTCCCAGATAAGCGGTCGCCACGCCGCCCGCCCAGACCGTAACCGCCTCCGGGGGCATCTGATCCTTATGGAATAGATTCACGCTGGTTCCTCCTTTGTCTTTCGCTTTCCAATACTGAATAGCACGGCGGCCACTAAAAGGCCGACCAGAACCGACAGAAGATTCTGCACCCATTCCATCGGCGTGCCCAGCGCCCGCGCGACCACCAGGTCCAGGCCGAAATCCAGCGCCGGCATCAACAGCATGGCGATGCTGGCGCAGCTCCAGCGGTTCCATTTTGTATAGCAGAACAGCCAGCAAAGCGCCCACAGGTACGCCAGCCCCAGCACCGACGCCGGAACGCCCATCGGCAGCAGCCAGCCGGTTACCGGGCTGTTCACCTCTATGATCCATAAAAACGGTACAATCCACACCGTCAGGGAAAGCATCGCCTTCGCCACCCGGTTCTTTTTACACCAGACCAGCGGCGCGAGCACCAGCCAGACGAACGCAATGGAACTGATGGGAAAAACCGACCAGGTAAGGTTCGCGTTCAGCGCATAGTCGCAGATGCCGCATACGAGCATCGCCAGCAGGAACACCGAGGTCATGACGGTCATCACCAGTTCCGCTGTGATGCGTTTTTTCTTTTTTACGACCTGATCCGCATATTCCAGCGCGTTTTGCACCACCCGCTCCGTCTCCGGCGCGGGCTGTTCCTCCGGTTCGCCGCTGAGCAGCTCGTTCATGCTGACGCCCAGTTCCTTTGCCAGCACCGGAATCGTTTTAATATCGGGGTACCCCTGACCCCGCTCCCATTTTGATACCGCTTTGTCCGTCACATGCAGGCGGTCCGCCAACTGCTTCTGCGTCATGCCAAGTTTTTTTCTCCGCTGCATGATCCGCAGCCCAATCTGATTTTCTTCGTTCATGGTATTCATCCTTTCCTGCATGCCCGCTCTGCGGCGGTCTGCTCTACCAGTGTACCAGCCGCCCGCGCAGAAAACAACCGACAATGCATGGAAAACAGCCGGGTAAACGAATCGTAGAGTCGTTTACCCGCTGTCCGCCAGGGAAATACGCGCCGCCCGCGCAGGAATCCGGGCACGGCGGGCCTCCGGCTGCTTTTGCGGCCATATGCAAAGGCGGTTTTGTTCCACTTTTCAATGGGCTGTATTGTAACAGGCCCTTTCCATTTTACAAAAGCATGCCCGCAATATCCTGCCATTTCCGGATATTGCGGGCATATTTCTATCATTTCATCGCCGGATTCGCCTGTCCGGCACAGGATGCGGAATCCCCAACAGTCTTTGGGCGCGTCTCCAGGTATGGTAAATGCCTGCCAGCCTGACCCGCATGGTTTCGCCGCTCCTCCCAGACCGTTTTACTCCAGTAAACCGGCCAGCAGCTTGTTAAACCGGTCGCTTTCGCTCCACTGCGGGAAATGGCAGGATTTTTCAAACCAGAAGAATTGCTTCTCCGTTTCGATCGTGTCAAAGTACTCCTTTGCCAGCGCTGACGAAACATGGCTGTCATACCGCCCCTCCACCAATAAAATGGGCGACTGGTACCGCGTCACGCCCTCAAAGTCGACCTGCATCAGCTCCTGCCACAACGCTTTTATGGATCGCAGGCTCCCTTTCTGCCGCCGGTAGAGGTCAAAAAGCGTATAGTGTTTTGAGAACAGGAACGGACTGACCAGATCGCGGTAATTCGTCCTGTTATAAAGGGACCCCCGATGCTTTACCACCTGTTTGGTGACAAAAAGCAAATCGTCCAGCCAGCTGTCCGCCGTATAGGAGCAGTCGATTCCCTTCAGCCGTTCCAGCGCCTTTTGATCCGCGTGGGCGAGCGCAAATTCATAAGCCACCCGGCAGGATTTCTTCATATTGACCACCTGCCCGCAGCCGATATACGTATGGACCAGCTCCGGGTGGGACTGGGTAAACTTCAGCCCCAACACGCTTCCCCAGGAATGTCCCACCAGATACAGGGACTCCTTTTCAAAGCGCGCCAGCAGTATTTCCACCAGGGATTGAAGATCTTCCAGAAACGTGTCCAGCGTCAGCGCGCCGCCGTCAAACGCATCGTACGACTTCCCCGCGCCGCGCTGTTCCCAGACCACAACGGTGAAGCATGATTCCAGCGCTTTGTTATACCGCAAAACCAGCGGCAGCGCGGCGTCCCCCGGCCCTCCGTGGAGATAAAGAAGCAGGGGCGCGTCTTTCTTCTCGGCGCGTATGGACACATACTGCGGCGCGCCGTTGACCGGAATTTTCTTCTGTTCATCTATAAACATGATTTCTCCTGTATATCGTCTCTTTTTCTGTCAAGCGCGGGGCACGGTTCCAAATGATGGACCATGATGTATTCTTCCTTATTTTCCGCCGCAATCTGAAACCCCACCGCCAGATACATTCGCAGCGCGTAATTGTCTTTTTGCACCGCTAAAGAAGCCTGCGCATACCCGGCGTCTTTCAGATGCAACAGCATCCGGCGCATTAAATCGGTCCCGATGCCACGCCCGCGGTACTCCGGAACAAGGGAAACCGCAAACTCCGGCGTTTGACTGTCCACGCTGCCGTACCCGGGGATGATCCGCACCCAGACCGCGCCGACGACGGTTTGATTCACCTCGGCGCACAAGCAGTAATCACCGGTCTGCTTCCCAAAATTCCGGATATACTGCTGTAACGCGGGGCCGTTGATGATTTCTCTGGGAAGCCTGTTTGCCGCATCCCTTTGAAAAATCGCTTCATATAGAAAGTCTTCCAGCAGAGGGTACTCCGCCGGCCTCATTTCCCATATGGTATATTCCATACACACCGCCTTTCAAACTTTTTCAGCAGGCAAACCATCACTTTAAAAATTGGACGATCCTGCTTTTTTCCTCTTCCGTCAGAACATGCATATGTCCCCGGCCCTTCAGCTCATACAAAGTGCTGTCAGGAAGTATTTTTTCCGCTCTTTTCAGCACCTTTTTTGCAGGGAACAGACAATCATATTCGCCCGCCATCACAAGAACCGGCGCCGTACATCGCCGCATCTTTTTCCCGCTGACATTGGAGGGCATTCCGATTTTTGTTTTAACGTACTGAAAGCTGTTTTTCACGGTATCAAGCGTATCCGTATCCAGAACCTCCCTGGTGATCGCCATATACAGGGCCGCCCGCGTTATATACTTATCATCCTTTGTAGAAACGTACTGGAGCAGCGGGAGCATCATTTTGGCAGAGCCGATCGGAAATGCGTTGTTGATTCCCGATGGAACAACCAATACGCTTTTCACAATCTTTTCCGGCGCGACGCACATGAACTTTGCCAAAACTCCTCCGCCAAACGAACCGCCAAAGCAGCGAATTTGGTTAAAGCCCAATCCGCTTACCACCTCATTCGTCCATTTTCCATAATCGCAGCCATAGGGAGACAGGCTTACTTCCGCGCTCTTTCCAGGATGGCCGATAATATCAACCGCGTAAACATGGAAGTCCTTCAATAAAAACCTGCAAAGCAAAAGATGATAGGCAGTGGTGGAATTTCCTCCGTGGAAGACCAGCAACGGAGGTCCCTCCAAATTCCCCGTTTCCACCAGATGCGTTTGTCCAAAGGAAGTCGCAACGTATCTATCCTGATAGCCACAGCCGAGCTTTTCCAACTGGCTGTCATAGAGTTTTAACACGGCAGTTTTCCCGTCTTTGCTCTTATAAATTGTTTTCAATTTTTTACCTCGCAATCGTTCCCTTGTTCCGCCCATTCTTCCCAACAGATTTGTTTTTATTTTAACGGCTCTCCGCCGCAATGTCAAACCGAGAACTACTCCGGGTTTATCTTCTGACGCCGGTTTTGCACGGCATCAGGTTTTCCACTGTCCGGCGTTTTCCTGTGGAAAACCTGATGCAAATACGGCCTGCCCTTTTCAGGGATCGGCAAAGTTTTTCAGGATTTCTTCCCGGAAGTCCATTACAGCCACCCAACTTCCGCGCATAACGTATACTACTTTGTACTACTTTAGGCGATAAGCAAACCTTTTAAAGCATTTTATAGTATCCTGATACAGGGTGGTACAATGAAACCTTTAAAACAAAAGGTCAGTATTACGTTAGATGAAGAGGTCATTCAGAAAGTCCATTTCCTGGCAGAAGAAAACGACCGCTCCCTTTCCCAATACATAAATTTGGTTTTAAAAGACCATTTAAAACAGTCTGGGGAATTTGAAATAGGCATGAAAGACGTGATTTAAGATAACGCTGCGACACTCTTAAACTATGTTTTTACTTTATTGTGGGCACAGATGCAAGTCAGGACCCCCGGCAAAGCCGGGGGCTTGGGAAAGCCCTAGAAGGGCATGATACAGACAACGCCCCTGAAGGGGCCACGAATGGGTCGGCCAACTGCATTGCTGACTCATGGCGGGCCCCTAAAGGGGCATTACTTTTT
>NZ_JADPEG010000022.1 GCF_015667585.1 Clostridium sp. D33t1_170424_F3
TTCTCAAGACGGAATGCATCTACCGCCACAAGCCCGCTTCTTTTGAGGAGGCTAACGACATGATCGATCGCTTCATCCACTTCTACAACCATGAGCGCATCCAGCTAAAAACCGGAGAGGCGCCGCTGACGCAACGCCTCTCCACCTAAAACTCAATATTTCCTACCATGGCTCTTTTTTGTACTGTCCGCACAACCTAGGGCAGTTCAGTTTTCGGAGGGCTTTTTTGTTTCCGCCGATACCGCCTTCCTGGTTTTATTCTTGTATAACGCCTAATTAGAATCAATACAGACGAGAAGGAAGACGTAAATCGCTGCTTTCACAGAAAAATATTGTTTACTTCTAGCCTGCCGCCTTCACAGGCGGCGGCTTTTTTAAAGTTCAGGGCATAAATTGAACGATGTTAGCAGAAGTGCATATTAAAGGTTAAACAGCTCAAGATTGTAAAAACGCAGGCGTTACGAAAGGCGGGCCATATCAACAAAAATCATGTTGCAAGAATCTTCCTGTTTAATAGGATAGAGGATTCCTATAACGTTTTATTCAGGTGATAAATTATCACGAAATCCAACTTTATACCCAGTATTTAACTATAATGAAAAAGGGTTTACCCCAAAAAAAGTATAAAGGAAGAGTAAGAAATGAAAAAAATGTTAAAACGGGTGATTTGCTTCTGTATGGCCTTATGTATTTGCACTTCTCTGACTGCCTGCACAAAGGATGTACAAAATGAGCCGGTTACCGTTGAAGTGGGAGCCGCTAATGATGAGGGAGGTGAAAAAGCGGGGAAGTTTACGGGAACTTTGGAAGATGGAAAGCCCAGCGGTGAGGGTACCATTGTTTTTGACGACGGCTGGACTTTTAAGGGGGAATTCGAAAAGGGCGTCGCTGGAAAAGGCGCGGTGACAGATTTGCCCATGGTAGTTGTTTACGATGGAACAGAATATCAGGGAACATACGACGGGGATGTTGACATGGGCATTGCGGAAGGAACAGGAAAATTTGTTTGTAACGGCGAAGATAGGACTTTTCAGTATGAAGGAGAATGGACTAAAGGAGAAATGACAGGAAAAGGTTCTTTAAATGCAGGACCGATTGAGGTACAGTTATTTGGAGAAACACACAAGGGGACTTATATTGGAGAGATGCAGGACGGAAAGCTTCAGGGAAAGGGCACTTTTACGGATGATACGGACGCCGATCCAGTTTTAACCTACACGGGAGAGTGGAAGGCTGGATTCTGCGATGGGCAAGGGTATCTTAAGGATATCAGCGAAGAAAAGATTCCCCAAAAAGGAACCTTTACAAAAGGGGAATTTACGCCGACCGTATTGGAGGCAATGCAGTCTGTTGGAATGTATAAAGAAGCCCCCTATACAGTTTCTGAAACCGGCGCAGCGTTTATCAGCGCGCATGACGATCTCTTTTTGGATCATAATGTAGAGGCAGTTGCGAAAGCGGTAGAAGCGGATCCGTTTGATTACTTAAGTTATGCAAAAAACACGGACTCCTGTGACGGGAAACTTGTTAAAATTCCAAATCTGCATGTTGTGCAAATTACAGAACAGAACTATTGGGGTGCAGACAGGACCCAGATGATCTTATGTGATTCTCTATGGGAACAAACTTATCAGGTGGATTATGTAGGGAAGATACCGGATGTTGTACAGGGGGATCAGGTTACGCTGTTTGCGATGCCAATAGATTACTTTGCCTATAAGAACACACAGAACAACCAGGTGCTGGCAGTAGCCGCCATTGGTGCACTGGTTAAAAAAGAATAATACAAAAGTGAAAAGAATGATGCGGATATTTTAATTTTGAACAGACCAAATAAAAAGGAATGACAATACACCCCCTGATGTTGGCATAATAGAACTACATCAGGGGGTGTTGTAATGAATAAAAGAAGCGACACAAAACCAGATATGAACAGGAATATTAGAATTGCGCAAAGCAGGCAAAAATGGCGGTAAAAAATTGTGTTTCCCCTCGGGGAAAGAGTAAGGAATGGTGCACAGCCAAGAAACGTGGAAGCGGATAGGCTTTTGAAATCAAACGGCTACAAATGGAGAATAAACAGCTGCATGATTTTCTGCGACCCACGGAAAAGGAAGTGGAGGCAAGCGCCGGGTATCAGGTTATCTTCCAACACAGGGAAGCGTATCCAGTTAAAGATGGGGAGAGGCGGCGCACAAGCGCCGCCTCTCCCCATAATCTATTGCCCTGCCCAAGGGCGCTTTTTGTTCTGTTTGCACAATCTGGGGCTGTTCACCGGTCAGGACGGAAGAGGACGTTTCTTTGTCAATGCGTATTCCCAATCGGTTTGTTTTGTTTGGTACGTCGAATGGAAAAGCGAACGGGCAGGGTCAGGACAAGCGCACCACTGTTAAATTCGCGCCGTTCCCGCTTTGCAGCACCGCCGTTCCCAAAAGGCCGAAGAGCTGTAAACTCAGGGTGTTGCCCTCCGCGAGACTGGCGAACAGCGTCGCCTGGAAGGTGGTGCCCGCCAGCGCGGGGGTGAAAGTGGACCCGGCAAGGGCGGCGCCGTTCAGCAGCACACGGGAAGAAAGCAGCAGGGAGGCCGTCGTACTTATCCGGTACATAATCAGATACGTGCCCGTGGCGGGAACGGTGAAGACCTGATTGGCGGCGTCCACGGTAAAGCCGTCCAGAATCTGGTTGTTCGGCAGGGGAACCAGCGTTCCGCCGAGGATGACGGCAATGGTGGAACCGGCGGTGTTCAGCGCGTTCATGCTGTTGGTTGTGGGGGCGGACCCGGTCTGTCCCCGTGAGCCTGTAGGGCCGGTTGCGCCCGTTGGCCCGGTTGGCCCGGTCGGTCCGGTTGTGCCGGTGGGGCCTGTGCTGCCGATAGCGCCGGTCGCGCCGGAAATGCCCGTCGGTCCGGCGGGTCCCGTTGCCCCGGTGGGCCCGGCCGGACCAGTGGACCCCGTGGCGCCCGTCGGCCCGGAGGCGCCGTTCGCGCCCGTGGGGCCTACAGCGCCTGCCGGACCGGCTGCGCCCGTTGCCCCGGCCGGTCCGGCGGCTCCAACCGCGCCAGTCGGTCCTGTTGCGCCGTTTGCGCCGGTGGCGCCTGTCGCCCCGGTTAAGCCCGCCGCGCCATTGGCCCCGGTGGGCCCGGTCGGTCCGGTGGCCCCCGTGGGTCCGGCGATGCCCGCAGGGCCGGTGTCTCCGGTTGCGCCGGTCGGCCCTCTTAACCCAATTGGTCCGTCCGCGCCGGTGGGCCCCGTTGCGCCGGTCAGTCCCTGCGTACCGGCGGGCCCGGTATCTCCGGTTGCCCCGGTTGTGCCCGTCGCTCCGGTAAATCCGGTTGCGCCGGTTGGCCCTGTCGCTCCGGTTGCACCAATCTCACCGTCGGCGCCGGTTGGTCCGATGGCGCCGGTAATCCCGGAAGCGCCTGTCGCGCCTGTGGTTCCGGTTGCCCCCGTTGCGCCTGTCGCGCCGGTTGGCCCGATCCCGCCGGTTGCTCCCGTCGTCCCGGTTGCGCCGGTTTCTCCGATGGGCCCGACCGGTCCGGTATCGCCGGTTGGCCCGGTTGGGCCCGTCGCGCCGCTGATGCCGGTTGCGCCCGTCGGGCCGGTTGCCCCGGTTGTACCGGTCAGGCCGTCGGCTCCAGTGGGTCCCGTCGCCCCGATGGCCCCGGTATCGCCGGTGTCACCGGTGGTGCCCGTCGCGCCGGTTGCGCCGGTTGCTCCGTCGATACCCGTTGCGCCGGTCGGCCCGGTTCCGCCGGTTGGCCCGGTCGCGCCGCCGGCCCCGGTCGGTCCCGTCGGTCCGATGGGACCCGCGACGCCGTTTGGTCCGGTTGCGCCCGTCGCCCCGGCGATTCCGTTTGCTCCGGTTGGCCCTGTGGGTCCTGTCGCGCCGGTCAGTCCGGTTGCGCCTGCAGGCCCGGTGCTTCCATTCGCGCCGGGTGTCCCTGCCGCTCCCGCCGCGCCCGTCGCGCCGGCAGGTCCGGTGACGCCGGTCGCGCCCGTCGGTCCGGTTGCGCCGATAGCTCCCGCAGGGCCGGTTTCTCCGGCGCTGCCTGTTGGACCGGTGGGGCCCGCCGCGCCCGCCGCCCCGAAGGCTCCCGTTGGCCCGGTCGGCCCCGCCGCTCCGGAGGGGCCCGCAGGGCCGGTCGACCCCGTCGCGCCGGTAAAGCCCGTTGCCCCGGTTGTTCCGGTCGCACCGCTGACGCCGGTCGCACCGGTCGCGCCAGTGGCGCCGGTTGCCCCGGTGGGGCCTCTTGCGCCGGTCGGTCCCGGTGTGCCGGGGATTCCCGCCGCGCCGGTTGGTCCGGTTGCACCCGCGGGCCCGTTCAGGCCGTTTGCGCCGGTCGGCCCTGTGGGTCCGGTCGGCCCGGTTGCCGACGGGTTGCTCTTGACGATCATCAGGGAGGCGACCACCGCCCCGGAAGAGGTTTCCACATCGTAGCCGGTGCGGTTCACCAGCGAAAGAGTCGTTCCGCTCGCCGTGACGTTGATCACGCCGACGCCTGAAAGCTCGCCCGTTTTGATGGGGGAAGTCCCGGGAATATTGTCCCCGAACGAACTGACCAGGGCAAATGATAATTCCGCCGGCGCGGTGGAGGTCTGTGTGGAAATCCACCAGCTGGCGGTGTACAGGCCGGGTTCGTAAAATGTGACAAGGCCCGCCGTGTTGTTGTACGTGATATTGCCGGCGGTAAAAAGAACAGTGTTAAAGACCACGTTGGCCGCGTTGGCGACAGTCCCCGGCGTGGTCAACTGCAATTGGAGCGCCGTATTGCTCATAATGAAAATCCTCTCTTTACGAGATTCGAAGAATCACAATATTTGCCTGTGCCGGTGCGGCGCAGAGCGCGATGTCGGTCTGTGTGGCGTTGCGCAGGGTGAGGAAGGCGGGCGCCGTTTCCGCCTTCACCAGCGAACTGCCGCTGATCTGTCCCGTGACGACGGGCGCCGCACCGATGGAATGGTCCGCTCCGTTGAGGTCCAGGGAAAACCACAGGTCGGCGGAGCGCGCGGAGCCGTCTGTGGAGACCCACCAGGAGATGTAGTAACGGCCCGCCGCGCTGAGCGTAAACGCGCCCGTCCCGGCGTCGTAAGAAATCTCCGTGCTGTCTGTCTGAATGGGCGTGTCAAATGGCACGGCCTGCCCGGGAGCGAGAATCCGGCGTGCGCCGCCGGTCAGCTGGTATTGCAAACCGCCCAGCGCGGTCCCCGGCCCGGCGGGGCCCGTTGCGCCTGTAGGCCCCTGCGGCCCGGTTGCGCCCACAAACCATGGGTAGGGGTAGAAGCAGGGACAGACAAAGGCGCATTCCGGGGTGCATCGGGTAATCCGCATCGGGACGTCGTGCGCGGCACGGCGCGGGGCGTTGGAATCCGGATCGACGGCCATGGCGTCGTCACCTCCCGTTTTTGTATGGAACCGGATGTTTGTTCACACAATATCGTATGTAGGCGGCGGCGTTTTGGGTACAGGGGGAGGAACAGGAACAGCTGTCCTGGGAGCCTGTCCCGGCGGAGGTCAGAACATAGATTCTGGGTTGTCAAACTTACCCTGCAATGCTATAATAAAAAACTATAATATCCTGCCGAAACCGGTCAAATACGTGAGAAAAAAAGGGAGGCAAAACATGTTAAACACGGATTTTTCGAGCAAATTTGCCAAGGAGGGCCTGACGTTTGACGACGTCCTTTTGATCCCGGCGGAATCAAACGTTCTGCCGAAGGAAGTGGACGTCTCCACCCAGCTGACCAAAACCATTCGTCTGAACACGCCGATGATGACCGCCGCCATGGATACCGTTACGGAAACGGATATGGCAATTGCAATCGCCAGGGAAGGCGGCATCGGTATTATCCACAAAAATATGTCGATTGAACAGCAGGCGGACGAGGTGGACCGCGTCAAACGTTCGGAAAACGGCGTCATCGTCAACCCCTTCTTCCTCTCACCGGACCATTATGTGCATGATGCGAACGACATCATGGCCCGCTACAAGATTTCCGGCGTGCCGATCTGCGAGAACGGCAAGCTGGTGGGCATCATCACCAACCGCGACCTGCGCTTCATGACGGAAGCCGATTTTGACCAGAAAATCTCCGCTGTCATGACCAAGGAACACCTGGTCACCGCCCCTGTGGGGACCACCCTCAGGGAAGCTCAGGAGATCCTGCGCCAGCACCGCATTGAGAAGCTGCCCATTGTCGACGACAACGGCTATCTGAAGGGCCTCATCACCATCAAGGACATCGAAAAATCCGTGCAGTACCCAAACTCCGCAAGGGACGCGGGCGGCCGCCTGCTCTGCGGCGCCGCGATCGGCGCGACGCCGGACGTGCTGGAGCGCGTGGCGGAACTGATCAAGGCGCAGGTCGACATCGTGGCGCTCGACTCCGCCCACGGCCACAACAAAGGCGTGCTGGACGCCGTGCGCAAGGTGAAGGCCGCGTATCCGGACCTCCCGGTCATCGCCGGCAATATCGCCACCGCGGAGGGCACGCGCGCCCTGATCGAAGCGGGCGCGGACTGCGTCAAGGTCGGCATCGGCCCCGGCTCCATCTGCACCACGCGCGTGGTGGCGGGCATCGGCGTGCCGCAGATCAGCGCGATCTACGACGCGGCGTGCGTTGCTTCCAAATACGGCATCCCGATCATCGCGGACGGCGGCGTGAAATATTCCGGTGATATCGTCAAGGCCCTTGCGGCGGGCGCAAATGTCGTCATGGTCGGCTCCATGGTCGCCGGCTGTAAAGAATCCCCCGGAGAGACCGAGCTCTTCCAGGGCCGCCAGTTCAAGGTGTACCGCGGCATGGGCAGCCTGGCCGCGATGGGAAAGAAGGACGGTGGCAGCTCCGACCGGTATTTCCAGGCAGATTCCAAGAAGCTTGTTCCCGAAGGCGTCGAAGGCCGCGTCCCGTACAAGGGCCCGCTGTCCGACACCGTGTACCAGATGCTCGGCGGCCTGCGCGCGGGCATGGGCTATACCGGCTGTGCCAGCATTGCGGAGCTGCATGAAAAGGCGCAGTTCATCCGCATCACCGGCGCGGGCCTCAAGGAAAGCCATCCGCACGACATCCAGATCACCAAGGAATCCCCGAACTACTCCTTCAGCGTCTGATTTGCGGTAAAGTTTTGCAGAAATTCCGCAGTTTTCGCAGAATAGGTATTGACAAACAGGGACAACCTATCATATAATAATAAACGCTTCACACAAACACCTGTGTGAATGCGTTTATGGCGGCATAGCTCAGTTGGCTAGAGCATTCGGTTCATACCCGAAGTGTCACTGGTTCAAATCCAGTTGCCGCTACCAATACGGCCCGGTGGTCAAGCGGTTAAGACACCGCCCTTTCACGGCGGTAACACGAGTTCGATTCTCGTCCGGGTCACCATCTTATCATCCCCGCACACTGCGCGGGATATGGACGCATAGCTCAGCTGGTTAGAGCGCTCGCCTCACACGCGAGAGGTCATGGGTTCGAGTCCCCTTGTGTCCACCAAATCGGGTCCGAGAGGACACACGGAACGGCACCTATAGCGCAGGCTATAGGTGCTTTTGTTAATAAAAAAGAAGCCGGCGGCCTGTCCGCGCGGCGGGAGGTTCAAGCATATGAAAAAAATTGCAAAGAAAACAGCGATGCTTCTGGCGGCCCTGTTCCTGATGGGTGCCGTGTCCGCCTGCGGCGTCACTGTCGATACGGTTTCCAGTGAGGACGGCACCACGTCCAATGTGATCGTCAGCTCCAATCCGGATCCGGAGCAGCCCGAGGGCGGCGACGCGGTTTCCTCTGAAAAGCCGAAGATTACCGACGCGGACGTGGACGACAATCTGGACGGTCTGTGCAAATTCCTGGCGGACCACGGCGGGGTGAGCGGCGACGCGGCGCAGATGGCGCCGGAGTTCATCGGCGCGAAGGCCGGCGTGCAGTATAAGTTCAGCTATGAGGGCACCAACAATGTTGTTGTGGAACTGTATGAGTACGACCCGGAGAATCTGGACGAGACCGCGCAGGCGGTTCAGGACAACGTAAAGAAGGACAATACCTTTATGGTCATCGGCCAGCAGGTCACGGACGCGTACCTGTCCGACAGCGGCAAATATTTGATGATCTACAAGGACACGCAGAGCGGCGAAAAGAACGAGCTGCACAAGAAAGAGATCGTCGAGCTTCTCCAGGGCTTTAAGTCGTAAAAACATGATATATAAGCTGCACGCCCCGCCGGAATGCATTCCGGCGGGGCTTTTTTGCGTTTTCTGCGGATGGAGGATCAAAACAATATGCGTTGTGAATAAATTTTACCAGAAATATAAAGTGATAATTCGCTTTGAAAACAAATAAATCGGGCCAATATGACACACTAATACTGTGTATAAATCTGGAATTGATAAAAGCAGATTTATACATTATAGGAATTATTTCTCAAGAGCGCCGGGCTGCCGTTCAAAAGAGGGGGCGTTGGTCCGGTTTGTGAAAAGCAGTAAGGAGGAAGAAACATGGGAAAGTGGAAAAAGGGTTTGGCGGCAGTACTGGCCGGCGTACTGCTGTTCTCGACGGCAATGGTTTCGCAGAACGATTTTGGTACGGCAAAGGTAGAAAAGCAGGACAAGCTGCCGGTCATGGGCTGGAGCAGCTGGAACCTGTACCAGGGAGATGTCAGTGAAGCAGAGATCAAAGCGCAAGCCGATGCGCTGGTCGAAACAGGTCTTGCGGAAAAGGGGTATACATATGTTTTGCTCGACGACGGCGCGCTGGCGGCAGAGCGCGATGAGTTCGGTAACTTGCAGCCCAATGATAAATTCTCCAATGGATTCAAGGCATTGGGAGACTATTTGCATGGACAGAATTTAAACTTCGGTATGCAGAATTCCGCCGGTAAAACGACCGGTTCCGGCCTGCCGGGTTCCTACCATTACGAATTGCGCGACGCAAAGACTTATGCGGGTTGGGGCGTCGACCTGTTAAAGTACGTTTTCTGCAATAATCCGCTGGTGACAAAGCCGCTGAACCCCATTCCGGGAGAAGCGAATGGACAGAGCTTTACCCGGGAAATAGAAGGAATGGGGCCGGAAGCGCCGGCGATCAACAGGATCGTGATCAAAGAAGTAAAGGATGGCGTCTCAACCTATTTGAAGACAGTACACCTCTCATCGGACAATACTTCGATGACAGGCGAGGTTTCTTTCAACCCAGAAACCGAATACATAATCAACTTAGATGCCAATCAAGACCTTTCCAAAGCAGGGACAGCCAACCTTACGTTTGATATGGAAAAGGTTGATCCTGCGGCAAAATACACAGTGGACGTTTATTGCTTCAACAGTGATATGCCGCGCTGGCTGTCCGTGGAGGTCAATCCGCAAGCTGAGAGTCACTATAACAAATTTTATCTGAAGTCCGACGTCACCGGGAACCAGGCGGAAACGGACGCAGAGTCGCGCAGCATTTACGATGTCCCGCTCAAGGAAGGCAAAAACCAGATTTCGTTCTATCTGGACAAAGACGACGTTATGGAAGCATACCGGCAGGACACGATCCGCAGCTTTGCCGCAATGGACAAAGCGATTGCCGCGACCGGGCACGATATGCTTCTGAGCATCTGCGACTGGGGCTGGGCTGAACCGCAAACCGGATGGGGCAAGGATGTCGCGCACTATTGGCGCACCACAGCGGACACAACCCGCACAAAGGGGAAGATCGAATGGTCGGGCGACGGACAAAACGGCCTGTCCGTTCTGGGTGTGTATGAAAAGAATGTTGTTTTGGACGAGTACGCCGGTCCGTTTGGCTACAATGACCCGGACGCGCTGGCCGTTGGGCTGGACGGTTTGAACGAGGAACAGAACCGGTCCCATTTCACCCTCTGGTGTATGATGGCGGCCCCGCTGCTGTTGAGCGCGGACCTGACCGCCGCCGCCAAGGACGTGCTGGATATCGTCGGCAACGAGGATATTATCGCGCTGGATCAGGACAATCTTTATTTGCAGGCAAAGCGCTTCAAACAAAGCGAAGACGAAAAGATTGATTATCTGGTCAAGCCGCTGGAGGACGGTTCCGTTGCGCTGTGTATCTTTAATAAGGGTACAGAGAAAACGGAAGCAAGTGTTCCGATCAAAGAAGTCGCAGAAGCTGCCATTGAAAAAGTAAATGCAAAGGGCAGTGAGCACCTGTCCGAAGCACAAATGAAAATGTTTACCGAAACCTTCAAGGCGGCGGAGCGCTATACCTCCGAGGACCTTTGGAATGAAGAAACCGGTGCGGTTAAGCCGGATGAAAAGATTTCCGTAAGCGTTCCGGCCAGCGGCGTCAGGGTCTTCAAACTTGCTCCGGCGGTTGAACAGGAAGTCAGCGTTAAGATAACACAAGCACCGGAAACGGTAGAGCGGGGCGCACAGACGGAATTTAAAGCAACGGTTACTGGCGCGAAGCAGGATAATACGGTTATGTGGGAGATAGAGGGAATAGATCCGGCGGAAGAAGCCGTTACCCGCATAGATGACAATGGTGTGCTGACCGTTGCGGCGGATGAAAAATTGGATGCAATAACAGTGAAAGCAATCTCCAATGAGGACAGGACAAAGGTCGAAAAAGCCTTGATTAAAATTATTAAGGCGACTAAACCCAGCGTAATAGGGATAGACCCTCTGGAGCCGATGGAAAAGGACGAAGGGATTGTATTCAAGGATTTGGAATTGCCTCCCACGATTACCGTGAATACCTTGCAAAACAATGAAACCGGAACAGCGAAAATCAATGTCAAATGGAATGAACCGGCAGAACCTCTGACAGCAGGAGAATATGAAATAGTCGGTGATCTGCAAATTGGAGAGGATTTCTACAACCCGCAGGAGGTAATGGCCCGTGTGGATCTGGTAGTGAAGAAGAATCCCGCGCCTCATATGCTCACGGTTCAATATAACGCCGATTCTGCTAAATTAAATATTGAAAACATGGAAGATGTAAATCAGGACGGCGTTTATACCGAAGAAATCATGGGTGGAGAACCGATTTCCCTGCACTTTACTCCAGAAAATGATAACCGGATTTTCGCAAAAGTGTTTGTAAACGGAACTGGTGAGAAGGTAAAAGAAACAGATTCTTTTACATATAAATTTGAAATGCCGAACAAGGACACGAAAATATATATGGCGTTCCGAACAGTGGACAAGGCGGCATTGCGTGAGGCGGTTGATCGATCGGTGGCTTTCCAGGCCAGTGACGCTTACGAGGAAGTAGAAAAAAGTAATAGAAATAAATTTGAGAAGACGCTAAAAGAAGCACAGAATATCTTGAAAAAAATCGATACAGATCAAGTGGAAATCGACGAAGCTTATATAGAACTGTTTAACGCAATGGAAAACATGAGGCTTACCGAAGAATTCCTGCTGGAAAACATAGTGGCCGTTTTGGCGGAACTGTCTCCCGACGCATACACTCAGAACAGCTGGAGACTTTTATCAAATGCTTTGAAAGAAGCCCAGTATGTTTTGGAGAATGAAATGGCCGATCATGGAAAAGTAGATTCTACCTATTATTGGTTGCGCATCGTTCTCAGAGACTTGGAATACAAAGTAGATTTAACCGAGCTGACAAAGCTTTTGGAAAAGGCGCAGACAATCAGGGAGCGGCTGGATAAGGATTACGAGGAAGAAGGGAAAGAGGCATTCCTGGAAGCGCTGACAAAAGCTCTCTCCATGGACGTCATCCATACACAGGAAGAGGTTGACGAGGCGAAGGCGGCCCTTGACAAAGCGATAAAAGAATTGAAACTCCTCTCTGCCAAGGATCGCCTGAAAAAGCTGATGCAGGAGGCAAACAATCTCAAGGACCTCAGCAAATACGATTCCGCCAGCCGGACGCGCCTGTCCAGAGCGCTGGAGGCGGCAAACAAAGCCCTGGCGAGCGGGACAGAGGATGAAATGGAGCAAGCCTGCAAAGCACTTGAAGAGGCGCTGGAGAAGATGGAGGTACAGAAAAAGCCTAGCCGTCCCCAAAAGGATACGTCCTCAACGCCGATGACCTACGGCGAAGGGACCGCGCGGGCAGACGTTCCGGCGCTGATCGCGGCGCAGGCCGTGCAGGCAACCGTATCCGTGCGCTCCGATACAACCATGCCGTTTGTGTTGAAGCGGGGAAAAGCGTATTGCTTCAAAATGACGGTACTGGACGGCCGCACGGAAATCCCGTCCTTCACTGTCGGCAACAACAGCGTCCTGAAAACCCAGTTTGTCGCGCAGGTTGGCAGCGACTGCTATTTCCGTGTGTGGGCGGTCGGTAAGCCGGGGCAGGGAACCGGCGTGTATACCGCAATGCCCGGCGAATTCCCGCAGCTCAAATGTCTGGTGACCGTCGGTTGATGGGAGCCATCTCGCAAGATGTTCCACAAGAGACCGCAGAAGAGGTCCTGGCAATAAAATAAAAGGAATGGAAAATCGGGCCTTTGCGGAAACGTCAGGTTTGGCAGAGGCCCGATTTTTTGCATACAGGCAGGCCAGATCGGATGAAGAGCGTGCACCGGGGGCTTGAGGCCCTTTGGGATTGGGTCGGACCCTGCTGATTTCTTTTACCGCCGTTTATATTAGTTGATAAATATAATTTGTAATTTTTAATTATGGAATAAAAAAGGTGGTGTTTGTATGTTTTTTCTGATAAAATCAATTATATACCGTAGTATTATAGATAAAATACAGTAATATTTTTAATTTTCCAGATGCGATGGAAAAATCAGGAAATCATTATATGGCATGCATGACACCACCGTTTCGTCGTGCTGCGGGATGGTTTTAAATCGTACGTCAAAGTGAAAAAAACCGATTGATAGCAGGATAGAAACAGAAAATGCGACAGGAAATAGTGTTTATAGTCAAAGATGAACTAACGTTTCTCAGGGCAGTCCCGGGAATCATCGGGAAGGGTGTTTTCCGGTTTGCATACATATTATTTTGAAGGAGGAAAAGAGATGAGGAATTGGAAGAGAGGGCTGGCTTCTCTGCTGGCCGGTGTAATGCTGCTTTCGTCGGCGATGACCGCACCGGTCACAACGGGCGCGGCAAAGTCAGAGGGGATCGGCAGGCTTCCCACCATGGGCTGGTGCAGCTGGAACCTGTATCAGCAGAACATCAGCGAAGCAAAGATCAAATCGCAGGCGGACGCAATGGTCAGCAAGGGACTGGCCGACAAGGGCTACGAGTATGTGATTGTCGACGACGGATGCCTGCAGGGGGGCCGCGATGCGGAAGGAAACCTGCAGCCGCAGTGGAACAAATTCCCCAACAGCTTTAAGCCGGTGAGCGATTATGTCCACGGCCTTGACCTGAAATTCGGCATGTACAATTCCGCCGGTACAAAGACCTGCGCGGGTCTGGCGGGTTCCTATAACCACGAAGCGCGCGACGCGCAGACCTTCGCGGATTGGGGCATCGACTTCCTGAAATACGATTTCTGTTACAATCCACTGATTCCAATGCCGCTGGAGCCCATTCCGGGCGAGTCCAACGGACAGAGCTTTACCACCACGACGATCAGCAGCATGGACGTTCCCGCGCCCGCAATCCCGAAGTTCGTGGTCAAAAAGGTAAAGGACGGCGTGGAGACGGTTCTTCAAACCGTCAACATTACCAGTGAAAATACCACCCTGACCGGCGGCGCGGTGATCGACAACGGCTACAATCCGCAGTGCCTGGGCATGCTGGACGCAAACGCGGACCTGAGCAAGGCGGGTATGGGAACGGTCAAGTTCCAGATGGACGAGATCGATCCCATGGCAAAATACGCGGTGGACGTGTACTGCGTCCATAACGACAAGACCCGCTGGCTGTCCATGCAGGTCAATCCGGACACCGCAACATACAATAAATTCTACATTCAGTCCGCCGCGACCGGCGACTGGAATTCCGCCAACGCGAAGGCGCGCACCATCTACAATGTGCCGCTTCAGCAGGGCGAGAACCGCATTTCCTTCTACCTGGACAAGCAGGACATCATCGACGCGTATCAGCAGGACAGCATCCGCAGCTACACCGCGATGGCGGACGCGCTGGATGCGACCGGCCGCGACGTCGTCCTGAACATTTGCGACTGGGGCTGGAGCAAGCCGAATGAGTGGGGCAAGGATGTAGGCCACTTCTGGCGCACCACAACGGACATCACCCCGTATGCGGGCCGTGTCGACTGGTCGGGCGGCGGCGCGAAGGGCCAGTCCGTCATGGGCGTGTATGAAAGAAACGTTATTCTGGACGAGTACGCCGGCCCGTACGGCTACAACGACCCCGATATGCTGACCGTCGGCCTCAGCGGCCTGAACATGGAACAGAACAAATCCCATTTTTCCCTGTGGTGCATGATGGCGGCCCCGCTGCTGCTGGGCACGGACCTGACCACCGCATCCCAGCAGGTACTGGACATCATCGGCAATGAGAAGATCATCGCGCTGGATCAGGATGCGCTCTGCCTGCAGGCCAAGCGCTTCAAGCAGGTTGGCAACACCGATTACCTGGTGAAGCCGCTGGCGGACGGTTCCGTCGCGCTGTGTATCTTTAACAAGGCTTCTACCACGCAGGACGCTTCCATCGCGATGAGCGAGGTGGCAGCGGCGGCCAGCGCCAAGGTGACGGCAAAAGGAAGCGAACATCTGACCGCGGAGCAGAAGGCCCTGTTTACCAACGCGTTTGCAAACGCGGGCAGCTATGCTTCCGAAGAGCTGTGGACCGGTGAAAAGGCGGACGTTGCTTCGGACGCGAATATCTCCGTCAATCTCCCAGCGTACGGCGTGAAAGTCTTCAAACTTTCCTCCTCCGCTCCGGCGGTCAGCGTCAATGTAACGCCGAAGGCTGCGGAAGTGGAACAGGGCGGACGCATGCAGTTCGCGGCGGAAGTCCTCAACGCGGGCCACAACGACGCCGTTACCTGGACCGTGGAAGGCGCAACAAATCCGGGCGAGGACGCCACCCATGTCTGTGAGCTGGGCTGGCTGTTTGTCGCGGCGGACGAGCCGGTCGGAACGGTTTTGACCGTCAAGGCGGCTTCCGACGCAGACCCGAGTAAATTCGATACCGCCACGGTGACCGTGGTCGCCGTTCCGGAACCGCCGGCATTGACGCTCGACACGGGAATGGCGGAAGTCCCGGCGGGAAGCAGCAAAACCTTCTCCATCATGAAGGACGCCCCCTCCGCGGAAGAGAATACAGCGGCTACCATGGAAGATCTGGCCGCCCTGCTTGAGCAGGCCGAGACCTATAAGGCCGCGGACTTTACCGATTCCAGCGCGGCGATTCTGAGCGCGGCGGTAAGCTTTGCCAATTCTGTCCTGAATATTCCGGGCGCCCCGGCAGAAATGATTCAGGCGACCTACAACGCGCTGGCGACAGCGGTGAACGGCCTCGTCTGGAAGGACGCGTCCTTTGCCGTGACCGCTGCGGACTGGTCCGTGACCGATCCGGACGGCAATTCTGTGGAAGGCGCATCGATTGCCGCGGACGCAAAAGATCCGGGCAAAGCGGTTGTTACGCTGGGAACCGCCGTTCCGGAGGGAACGAAGCTCGTTGTGAAGGCCTCCAACATCAACGGCAAAGACGGCCTGACGGCAACGGCGACCATCCTCGTAACCGTGCCCGTCATCACAGAGCACGACCTGCAGATCGCCTACGGTCCGAAGATTGCGCTGACCGTGAACGGCGTATCCCAGGAGCTGGCCGACAAGGCCGGCAAGTACACGCAGAACGATATTACGGCGGGCGAGGAAATTGCCCTGACCTTTGCCCCGATGGACGACGGCAGAGAGTTCGTCACAGCAACCATCACCGTCAACGGCGTGGAACAGGAAGCCGCCTTCAAGGATGGCGACCGCACGGTTGCTTACTACGACCTGACCATGCCCAACGAGGACACGACGGTAACCTTCACCTCCGTTGTGGTTTATAAGGCTATGCTGCGCAGCGCAATCGCGAGCGCGGAAGAGGCCATGGAGACCGAAGCGTATGACAATATGGTTCCGGTGGCAAAGAAGAATTTCGACGCGGCGTATGAAGCGGCTGTGAAGGTCGAAGCGGACGTAACCGCCCTGCAGGCGGACGTGGACGAAGCGACCCTCGCAATGGCGGACGCGATGAACTATCTGTCCTGCGGCAAGGGCGACAAGACCAAGCTGCAACTGTTGCTCAAGACCTTTGAGGGGCTGAATGCGGAGGACTTTACCGAAGCAAGCTGGGAAGACTATGCAGTGGCCCTGTCGGCGGCGCACAAGGTCTACGGGGATGAAAACGCACTGGTAAAAGACGTGGACGACGCGGCGAAGGCATTGACCGATGCGTTTGAAGCGCTGGTGCGCATCGCAGACAGCAGCCGCCTCGCAGAGCTGGTCACAGAGGCGGAAAGCTACGATCTGAACGATTACACGCCGGACAGCCAGATTGGCCTTGAGGACCTGATTAAGGAAGCAAAGGCACTCCTTGCGAAGGAAGACGCGACGCAGGAAGAGCTGGATGGAATGATGTCCAGACTGACGATTGCGATTGTGAACCTGCGCCTGAAGCCGGACAAGAGCTATTTGCAGGAGCTGATCGACGACGACAAGAATATCAACGAAGGCGAGTATACCGAGGAGAGCTATGCGGTGTACAAGGCAGCATACACGATGGCGCTGAAGGTTCTGGAGGATCCAAATGCGACGGAACAGGACGTAACCGGTGCAACGGATACACTGGAAACAGGAAGAAATGCTCTGGTTCGCAAGGGAGAAGACAAGCCGGGTACCGGAAATACCGGTTCCACCCCCAATAAAGGCTCCTCTTCCGGCGGCAGTTCCTCCCGGAACAACAGTTACGGCGGAGAAGGCACCGCGGTGGTCGGCGCGGCACAGGCAATGCTTGGCAATGCGGCGGTCGTTTCCGACACCACTGTGGACTTCACCCTGAAGAGAGGCAGCGCGTATTGCTTCAAGATGACCGTGATCAACGGAAACAGTCTGGTTCCGAGCTTCACCACCGGCAACGGCAGCGTGCTCAAGACCCAGTTTGTGGCGAAAATCGGCAACGATTATTACTACAGAGTGTACGCGGTCGGCACACCGGGCCAGAGCGCGGGCGTTTATACGACCCTGCCGGGCCAGAACGCCGTCAAGCACTGCACGGTGGCCATCGGCTGATTGCAGTTCAAAAGATCACACGAAATGTCTCCATCTTACAAATAGAGGAACCCCCGACCCTGATTGGGCCGGGGGTTCCTCTATTCCTGCGGTTGACAGAGCCGCATATGGGGGATAAACATGTTCCAAAGCGTGTTGCCCGGCGCGGAATGGTTTTCCACAGAATCCCGGCAAACGGTTGAAAACCCGGTCAGCTCAGACAGCAGACCATCCGGCATTCGTCGTGGCTGGTTCCATCCCGCAGCAGAAAGGCGCGCTCCAGTACGCCGTAGGCCCGAAATCCGCAGGATTCGTACAGTGCCCGCGCGGCGGCGTTTTCGCAGTCCACCTCCAGCTCCACCTGTTCGTATCCCATGGACGGCGCCTGGGCCAGAAGCTCCCGCGTCAGGAGGCCGCCCAGCCCGCGCCGCCAATGGGAGCGCAGCACGCAGATGCCGAAGCCGGCCCGGTGGCGGTATTTGCTCTTGCCCGGTGCGACGGGGGCCAGGTTCGCGTTGGCGACCGGCTTTCCATCCACAAAGGCGCTCAGCATCAGGGACTGCCTGTCCGCGCAGACGCTTTCCAAAAATGTGCGCTCCTCCTCAACGGTCAGGGCGACTTCGTCCGGGTACATGGAAAGGTATACCGTTTCCGCAGTGGCCTGTTTCATCAGATCGAGAATGGCTTCCGCGTCCTCCGGGCGTGGGCTGCGCAGGACGCAGGGGGTTCCGTCGCGCAGGACGGCGTTTTTGGGGCTGTACTCCATGGGAATCCCTTCTTTCGCTTTTCCCAGTATGATAGCAGGCATCGCGGAACTTGTCAATCGCAGTGATTTTACCTGTTTTTTACCGGTTTCTCCAACAGGCTTAACCAACGAAGGGCGGCGCTTTGATATGATAAAGACAGATCAAAAACAGGAGGAAGTCAAACATGAAAAAAGCAATTGCCGCATTGATGGCCCTGGCGCTCTGCACCGGCGCGTCCGCGACCGCGTTCGCCGCGGAGGAGTTTTCCACAGAGCTGACCTTTACCCTGCGCAACGAGCCCACCTACATCGTCACCATTCCGACCAAAGTCGCCATGGAAAAAGAGGGGACCGAGGTGGAAGTCGTAGCGGAGGACGTGAAAGACCTGAACGAGGGTGAGCGCATTTCCGTCACCATCGCGGGCACAGACTATTACCGCAACCAGATGGTTATGGTGGACCCGGAAACCCGCGGCACCATGCGCTACCAGATTATCACCCCGGACGACCGTGTACTGGAAACCACCGGCGACAAGGACCAGATGAACGGACAGGAGATCGTGTCCTTCACGGAGAGCGGCAGCGCGACCTATACCATTAAGCCGGTCGTCGCGTTCAACGTCAAGCCGGGCAACTATTCCGGCGTCATTACCTATGGTATCGAAGTAGTGGAATAAGCCCCTGATCTTTCCCGGGAAGCCGGACGGTATCAAAATGCGTGTTTCATAGTTAACAGGAACAGCAATTCCCCCCGCCACAGGCGGGGGGAATTGTCGTGGTCAGACAATTATGGAGCGGTCCCCCTTCTTTTTATATATGAAAAAGGCACGGAAAAGAATGATTGAAAACGCTTGACCATCCCCCCGGGGGCTGCGGTATGATAATGGGGAGGTGAGGAATATGCTGATCCATCAGGCAAGCGAAGAAACAGGGCTGACCAGAAAGGCGATTGAATATTATACACAGCAGGGACTGGTTTCCCCGTCCGTACAGGATAACGGATACCGGGACTACACGGAAAAGGAGATAGAGCGGCTCCGCAAAATCCAGGTGCTGCGGAAGCTGGACTTGGGCACGGAGGAAATCCGCGCAATCCTCGCGGATGCGACCGGCGCCGCGCTGCGGGCTGTTTCCATCCGGAAGGAGCTGGCGCACCGGAGGGACGCCGCGAAAAAAGCGATTCTGGAAGCGCTGCGCTGCGGGTCGTCCTATGAGGAGGTCCGCGAATCGCTGCGCGCCCTGGACCAAAGCAAAACCATTACGGAAAAGCTCCTGGAGGCATTCCCGGGGAGCTACGGCAGGTTTGTCTGCCTGCACTTCGCCCGGTTCTTGAATGAGCCGGTCCGGTCCGGGGAGCAGCAGGCCGCTTTTGAAGAGGTACGGTCCTTTTTGGATCATGTACCGCCGTTTGCGCTGCCACCGGAGCTGGAAGCATATCTGGAGGAAGGAACCGCGCAGATCGGCACGGAGCAGACGGCGGAACTGCTGGAGCGCGCCAGACATTCAATGGAAAACCCCGATGCCTTCCTGATGGACAACAGGGAGTTTCTGGAATGGTATCTGGCGTATAAGCAGTCCGACGCGTACCGGGAATCGCCCGCCTGCAAATTGACGGCGTTTCTGCGGGAATTCCAGCGTTCCAGCGGCTACAATACGGTGTTTATCCCCGCGATGCGGCGGCTTAGCGATTCCTACGCATCCTATTACCGGCAAATGGAAACCGCCAATGAAAAGCTGCTTGCCCGCTATCCAGCGCTGCGGGAGGAAGGCGAACCGAAATGCACAAAGAAATTGGTTGATACCTGACAAAAATTTAAACAAAATATGGAAGAAAATGCTTTTTTCTTTGCTAAATAAAATTAAAATCCTTGTATACTGAAACTGAATCAGTTTGTCACTATTGCAAAGGAAAGAGGGAAGTAACATGACAAAGAAACGGGTTGTGCTCTCTGCGGCGGCAGTCCTGATGACGCTCGCGCTGGTGGCGGGCGGCACGCTGGCATGGTTCTCGGATTCGGAGCGGGTCAACGCCGATTTTACAGCCGGCGTACTCGATGTGAACCTGACCACGAACGGAGAGGAAACGCGCACCAATCTCAGCTTTGAAAACCTGCGTCCGATGAAGCTGGCGGATTTTGAAAAGGATATTACCCAGACGGTGGTACCGGAAAACGCCAACAAGGAAGGGTTCGGCAAGGACGAGCCCATCTATTTCCGCCGTGTGGATGTACATAACGACGGAACCCTGCCCATGCAGGTCTGCTTCACCATGCAGGACCGCGGTCCGCAGGACGACGATGTGATCAATATTGTGGAAGATGATGGGCGTATTTCCCAGGACGGAGTCGTCAAATGCAGCGAGGAAAACTATATCCTGATGAATAAGCTGCATGTGTTTGTCTTTGAAAACAAGGGGACGGAGGACGCGCCCAAGTGGGTCCGCCGCACCGATATCAACCTGAATACGGAGACGGAGCCCAGCGAGGGCAAGCATGTATACCAGCCGTTCTCCCTGAGCAACCCGCTGCCCGCGGGTGCGAGCGCACAGTTCGTTGTGGCGGCGTACCTGCCGGAGGACGCGGACAACCGTTACCAGGCCAAGCACTATCATGCCTCCCTCGTGGTCAAGGCGGGCCAGTCGGACAAGGACGCTGTGATGGGCGAGGACCAGCCCCCTGTGGTGTACAGCTTCAATGGCAGGATCCAAAACGCAGCCGGCGAGCCGCTGCAGGGCTACAAAGTGAGCATCCGCAATCTGGATACCGATACGGCATATTCCACGGAGAAGACCGACGAGGAAGGAAATTTCCAGGTTGACCTGCCCGCTGGCAAATACCGTTTCTATGTTTACGGACAGAACGACTATCAACCGGTGAGCGAAACGTTCCGCATCGACGGCGATACAACGTTCGATTTCAT
Organism: Clostridium sp. D33t1_170424_F3; assembly: GCF_015667585.1. GTDB lineage: Bacteria > Bacillota > Clostridia > Oscillospirales > Acutalibacteraceae > Anaeromassilibacillus. Next base: position 20,774 of record NZ_JADPEG010000022.1, read on the forward strand.
CCTTTCACCCAAGTAATTTCAGTAAACCAATGCGCCAAACACCTGTATATGGCAGACCATGCGGCTTTTTGTGGAAACATGTCAAAATGTTTCTGCGAAAAGCCGCTTTTATTTACAAGTTAGAAGGTTGTGGATGCAAGCAAAAAGCGTTATACTATACAAAGTTGTCCATGCAAGCGATGAACAAAAAGGCGGGAGGTTTCTATGGAAACGCAGAATCCGAATTACAGCAAGCACATTTCCCTTCTTTACCGGGTAGGACAGATTTTCTATGATACAGAGCTGGCGCCGTACCACATCGGCTGCGGGCAGCAGTTCTTTTTGCTTTCCATCGCGCAGAATCCGGGCATCAATCTGCTGGCGCTGGCGCGGGAAGGCTTTTACGACAAGGGGACCACAACCCGCGCGGTGCGCAAGCTGGAAGAAGCGGGCTATATCCGCGTGGAAAAGGATGCGGACGACCATCGCCTCCGCAAGCTGTATGTGACGGAGGAAGCGGCTCCTGTCATTGAAAAGACGCAGGAGACGGTCGCCCGCTGGCACAGTCTGCTGGCGCAGGAGCTGAGCGCGGAGGAGCAGGAGCAGGCAGCCTGCCTTTTGGAACAGATGGCGGGACATGCCTATGAATACATCAAGAGTAGTGGAAAGAGGGACTAGCGCATGCAGCAAACACAAACGGAGCCCCGGCGGAATCCGCTGGGTTACCGGCCGGTAGGCAAACTGCTGCGGCAGTTTGCGCTGCCGTCGGTTATTTCCATGCTGGTCAACGCGTTGTATAATATCGTTGACCAGATTTTTATTGGCCAGGGCGTCGGCTATCTGGGGAACGCGGCCACCACGGTCGCGTTCCCGATCGTAACGATCGTGCTTGCGATGGCGACGCTGCTGGGCGCCGGCGGCAGCTCCTATGCCGCGATCAAGCTGGGCGAGAAAAAGGAAGAGGAAGCGGAACAGACGCTGGGCAACATGTTCACGCTGCTGACGGGCGTCGGCCTGCTGATCACCGTACTGGGCCTGGTCTTCCTGGACCCGGTCCTGAAGGTTTTCGGCGCGACGCCCGGCAATATGGATTACGCCAGGGACTACTCCGCCATTATCCTGCTGGGCGTGCCGTTCAACATGATCGGCATCGGCCTGTCGAATCTGGCGCGCACCGACGGCAGCCCGAAGTTCTCCATGTACAGCATGGTTGCGGGCGCGGTGCTGAACACGATTCTGGACCCAATCTATATCTTTGTGTTCGGCTGGGGCGTCAAGGGCGCGGCGATCGCCACCATCACTTCGCAGATCATTTCCGCCGGGATGCTGTTCTGGTATTTCCGCCGCAAAAGCACCATGCGGCTGCATCTGCGCGGCATGCGGCTGCGGGCCGTCATTTGCCTGAAGGCCTGCGCGCTGGGTGTGTCCAGCTGCATCACGCAGCTTGCCGCCACGCTGCTGCAGATCGTCATGAACAATTCGCTGGTATTCTACGGCGACCTGACCTCCGTCACGGGCGACGTCGCGCTGAGTGCGATGGGGATTGTTTTGAAGGTCAGCATGATCCTGCTTTCGGTCTGTATCGGCATCGGCATCGGCGCGCAGCCGATCCTGGGGTTCAACCGGGGCGCGGAACAGCCGGAGCGCATTAAAAAGACGTACCTGCTGTCCGTCGGGATGGCCACGGCGGTCTCTGTGGCCGGCTGGCTGCTCTGCCTGCTGATTCCGGACGTCATCCTGAAGCTGTTCGGTTCAGCGGACGCGAACTTTACGGACTTCGCGGTGAAATGTATGCGCATTTACCTGCTGGGCATCTTCAGCGCGGGCTTCCAGGTGGTGTCCACCAACTATTTCCAGGCGACGGGACAGCCGCTCAAGGCGTCGGTGCTGTCTTTGATGCGCCAGGTGATCCTGCTGGTGCCGCTGATTTTGATCCTGCCGCTGTCCTTTGGGCTGGACGGCATCCTCTACGCCGGGCCGATCGCGGACGTTGCCTCCGCGGTTGTGGTTGCCTGCTTTGCGCTGCATGAGCTGCGCCGGCTGGACCGGTGGATCGGACGGCAGAAGGAATCCCTGCCACAGGCCGCGGGCGCGCAGGTCTGAATAAAAGAACAGAGGAAAGGCCCCCGGTGAGGGGGCCTTTTGTCGTCTTTCTGCGGAAACGGGCTTGTTCCCCTGTGCGCGATATGGTATATTAAAAAGAACAGGAAATCAATATGGAAATAACAGGAACCGGACCTGCCGGAATGACAGCGCAGGCCCGGCTCCTGTTGTCATATAAGGGAGAAAGAGGGGCGTTCATGGAGCAAATAAAGCAGACCGCGCCGAACCCCATGGGGACGGAGCCTGTGGGAAGGCTGCTGCTGCGGTTTGCGCTGCCGTCGGTGGTGTGCATGCTGGTCAACGCGCTGTACAATCTGGTGGACCAGGTGTTCATCGGACAGGGTGTGGGATATTTGGGCAACGCGGCGGCGGCGGTGACCTCGCCGGTGGTCACGGTGATCCTGTCGCTCGCCAACCTGATTGGCGCGGGCGTCGGCGCGTATACGGCGATTAAATTGGGCGAGGGGAAAACAGAGAACGGCCAGCGCGCGCTGGGGAACCTGTTTACCCTGCAGGGGGGCGCGGGCCTGCTGGTCTGTGCGCTGGGGCTGCTGTTTTTGGAGCCGGTGCTGCGGGCGTTCGGCGCCACGCCGGACAACCTGGCCCTGACCGCGCAGTATGCGGCGATTATCCTGCTGGGCGCGCCGTTCCATATGCTCAGCATCGGCCTGTCCAATCTGGTGCGCGTGGACGGCAGTCCGCGCTTCGCCATGGGGAGCATGATGGCGGGCGCGCTGCTGAACATAGCGCTGGACCCGCTGTTCATCTTTACGTTTGGCTGGGGCGTGCGGGGCGCGGCGGCGGCGACGGTTCTGGCGCAGGCGCTCTCCGTGGCGGCGATGACCTGGTACTTTCTGCGCCGGGGGAAGACCCTGCGCCTTTGCCGGGAAAATCTGCGGCTCAACCTCGCGGTCTGCCGGGAGGCCATTCCGCTGGGGATTTCCAGTTGTATTACACAGGTGTCCGCCGTTGTGCTGCAGACGGTGATGAACCATTCGCTGGTGTACTATGGGGATCGCAGCGGCGTGGGCGGAGACATTGCGCTGAGCGCCATGGGCATTGTCCTGAAAACCAGCTCGCTGCTGCTTTCCGTCTGTATCGGCGTGATGATCGGCGCGCAGCCGATCCTGGGCTTTAACCGTGGGGCGGGCCGTCCGGACCGCGTGCGCAAGACATACCTGTACGCTGCCGGGATCGCCACCGCGTTCTGCGCTGCCGGCTGGCTGGCGGTACTGCTGTTCCCACGCGCGGTGCTGGGTCTGTTCGGCATCGGCGATCCACGGTTTATGGCATTCGGTGTGCGGTGTATGCGCGTCTATCTGGCGTGCTTCTTCGGAGCGGGCTTTCAGGTGGTGTCCACCAACTATTTCCAGTCCACAGGCCAGCCCCTGCGTGCTTCGCTGCTGAGCATGCTGCGGCAGGTGATCCTGTTGATCCCGCTGCTGCTGGTCCTGCCGCCGTTTCTGGGTCTGGACGGCGTTCTGATGGCGGGTCCGCTCTCGGACCTTGGCTCTGATCTGGTGGTCGGCGGGTTCATGGTGCTGGAGCTGCGCCGCCTGGGCCGGGATGTTCGGCGCTGGCGGGAGACCAACCCCGCCGCACAGACGCTGGGCTCTTGACTCGGATAGAATCTTTTTACGAATTCCTCCGCCGAATCATGGCGGGGGAATTTTTTGCGTGCGTTTGATTTGGTCAAGTTTGAACAATTTCTGGTTAGAAAAAAGAAAAGAACACGAACACTTACTCATTCTTTTGGAGAAATACAACAAATAATAGAATTTATGTTTGGTAATTATTTCTGGGAAAATAAGTGGAAATATCTGACAAAATAATGCTATAATTAGCATAACAGACTGGGGACAGCCCCTGGTTCTCCGGTCTTGCGCGGCAAAATATCGGAATGGTGTAGTGACAAAAGAATGGAGGAAACAACATGAAGACAAAGAAGAACAGAATTGTCCTTTCGGGCATTTCTGTGCTGCTGGTGCTCAGCCTCCTTGTCGGCGGAACCATGGCGTGGTTCACCGATACGGAGAAGGTCAACGCGAATTTCTCGGCGGGTGTGCTGGACATTGAGGTAAATCCGGACGAGCCGGCCGGGGCTTCGCTGGAGTTTGAAAATCTGCGCCCGCTGACGGTAACACAGTTTGACGATGAACTGGTACAGGCGGACCTTTCCAACGCGAATCAGGAGGGGTTCGATCCGGTACCTGTCTATTTCCAGCCGGTCGAAGTCAGCAATAAAGGCACGCTGCCGGTCTATATCCAGATTTCGGCGGAATCCATATTTGGCAAAGACGGCTTTACCTGCCCGAAGGGCGGCGAAAAAGACATTAAGTTGTCGGAAGACAAACTTACCGTGAACTGGGATGGCAAAACCCGTGTGGCCTGCACCAACGGTCTGGAGGACAAGCTGAAGATCTTCGTCTATGCGAAAGACAGCTCCGGCAAGTGGGTGCGCCAGGAGGGCGTCAACCTGAACAAAGCTTCTTTGGAAACAGGGGAAGAAGCGGCGTTCACACCCGGCAAGCAGCAATTCCTTGGAGCAAATGAGTCTGTTACATACGTCATCGGCGGTTATCTGCCGGAGGACGCGGAGAATGAATACCAGGGCAAGCATTTCCACGGCAATGTTGTGGTCAATGCGTACCAGACGGACGACGGCGCGGGCATCAATCCGCCGGACGAGCCGGATACCGTCCGCAACACGATCAACATCAACTTTAAAGAAAAAGAAGAGATCATCGACAGAGATACCTATACCTTTACAGCCAATGTAACAGACAGCGAATATGTGCTGCGCCCGGAAGACCTGGCGGACATTACCCCGGCAGGCTACAAGATTACGGGGCTGGAAGAAATCCGCACCCGTGCGGCAACCGGTTTACAGATGGTCATTCCGCTGGAAAACGGCAAGGTAGTCAACGATTCCTACAAGACCATCACCGCAATCGTGGAAAAAACCGAAGAGGCGACCTATACCTATACCATCCAGCACATGATCAACAACACAGAGACGGTTCTGGAGGAGACCACCGGAACCGCGCCGGCCGGCGAGCTGGTCTATACCACATCCAACATTGAGAAGGACGGCAAGACCTATGCGCCTGTGCAGGAAGCCTATACCTATATGGTTTCCGACGCGCCCGAAAAGAACGTCTTCCAGGCGTACTATGAGGAAGTCAAAAATCCGGTGGACGTCTCCATCAAAATCGAGTACCGGGTGAAGGGCGAAGCCTCCGCTGTAAAGAGCCATGCCTATCCGGCGACAATGGAAGACGGCCAGACGCTGACGCTGAGCACCGCGACGGATGAAGTGAAGAACAACATCCCGACCAGCAAAAACTATGTGTTTGACGGCGAGCCGCAGGAGCAGACCGTAACCTATCCCGGCAGCTTTACCGGAACCACAATAGCAAATGAACCGCAGGCAACCGTTGTCTTCTATATAAAGGAAGATAAAGCGGTTGAGGGCGTAGAGGTTACAGTTGACCGTTTCATTATTAAGGGGACAGGGACAGATATTGCAAATCCCGGCCCGGTTATTATTACACAGGAATTAGCGGATGAAGTACAGGCAGCGAACGGAAGTAAGGTTTTTGAGCCGTTAAACAGCAGCCGTATTACATTGCCAAGCCTGGATGGAACGGGATATGCATATATTGACCTTGACAAGCAGAAACTGGTTTTGATATGGGAAAATGGAGCAGTCAAAGCGTTAAGTGGTATAGCTGTGCAGGCATCAACGGCATCATATACAAACATTTCCCGTATGGCTGCTCCGGTAAGATCATTGATGACTGCTTCGCTGAATGTTATGAACACAGCTAAAGCAGCTGCGGTAGAAGAGTATTATATTTATTCGCAGGAGGATCTCGCCGCGATTGATAGTCACCTTGCTGCGGATGTCTATTTACTTATAGATGTTCCTCTAACTGGCAACTGGGTGCCTCCCGGGTGGACGACTGGCACAGCGGACAAGCCGTTCACCGGCAATTTTTATGGGGAAAACAACACCATCAGCAATCTGAAAGTATCCGGCGGCAGCGCGGACGCGGGCGCAGGTTTGTTTGCTTACAATAAGGGCACGATTCAGGACCTGAATCTCACCAATGTAAACGTTGTCGCGGGCGCCATCGTGGGTTCCGTCGCGGCGCAGAACGCGGGCACGATCCGCAACTGCCATGTGGACGGTTTTGTAAAAGCCTCCACACATGCAGCGACCACATTGGGCGACGCTTCCTTTGCAGGCGGTATCACCGGTGCAAACTCCGGCGTGGTTGACCGTTGCAGCGCGGACGTCAAAGTGGTTGGACTCTCCGCGGTCGGCGGCTTGGTGGGCTACAACACCAACGGCGGCAGCATTTCCGAATGCTGGACGAAGGGTTCTGTCAATGAGGATTACTATGGCAATCCGAATGTCAATATGATTCAGATTGGCGGCCTTGTAGGTGCAAATACCAGCGGCGCAACCATTAACAACTGCTGGAGCGCGCCGACAAAGATCGTCGGTTATCAGAACGTCGGCGGTTTTGTTGGATACAATAAGGCGACGGTAAAGAATTCCTATGTGACCGATGCGGCAATCAGCTATTACACCACACCGGTTCATGAGTGCGTTGGTTCCATCTATACGCCGACGTCTGTCGTAACCAATACCTATTATGTATCGGAAGATCCGACCTATATGGCTGCAAAGGGTACGGCAATTAAGGATGCGGACCTGAAAGCGGCGACCGCCCTTACCGGGTTTGACGCAAGTGTTTGGGCGTTCCCGGCAGGCGTTTATCCGGTTTTGAAAAACAACCCGTGATTACAAGTTTTAACACAACTACATAACAACCAATCCTAAAACGAAGCCGCCGCGCAGCGCGGGCCTGTAATCCAGCAGGCCGTGTGCTGCGCGGCGGCTTGCGTTTGTCCGGAAAGAAAACGATCGGACGAAATCCCGCCAGAAAGAGGCCAGTTCCGGCCATATAATTGAAAATAGACAATATTGATGGTAGAGTTTTACAAAGAATATCCCATTACAAGACTGCGGGATGGACAGAAATACCGGATTCCCCCGGCAGAGGAACCGGAAACGTTTAAGGAGGAATGGTTGTGAAAACGAAAAAAAGCAGAATTGCCCTGTCGGCGCTTTCCCTTGTGCTGGTGCTCGCCCTGTTGGCGGGAGGGACCATGGCATGGTTCACTGACACGGAGAAGGTCAACGCAAACTTTGCGGCGGGTGTACTGGATATCAATGTAAATCCATCCAAACCGGCTGAGGCCCCGTTGGAGTTTACCAATCTGCGCCCGCTGACGGTTGCGCAGTTTGACGCGGAGCTGGTGCAGGAGGATTTATCCAACAAAAACACGGAAGGCTTTGATCCAACCCCGGTGTATTTCCAGCCGGTGACCATTACCAACGACGGCACGCTGCCAGTTTATATTCAGATTACGGCGGAGTCGCTCTTTGAAAAGCCGGACTTTGCCTGCCCCGCGGGCGGCGAAGAGAATATTACCCTGAAGAACGACAATATGACTGTCAATTGGGACAAAGAAGGAGAGCGGGCGGCTTGCACCAACGGCTTGGCGGACAAGCTCAAAATCTTCGTTTACGCAAAGAACGGCTCTGGCAATTGGGTGCGTCAGGATGGCGTCAACCTGAATGAAGCGACTCTGGAAACCGGGGAAAACGGGGAGAAGCTGGAAAAGGCGGCATTTACGCCCAGCAAGGAAAATTACATTGCGGCGAATGGTTCCGTTACCTATGTGATCGGCGGTTATCTGCCGGAGAATACGGATAATCAGTACCAGGGTAAGCATTATCACGGGAACGTCGTGGTCAATGCGTACCAGACGGACGACGGCGCGGGCATCAATCCTCCGGACGAGCCGGATACCGTCCGCAACACGATCAACGTTGACTTTAAAGAAAAAGAAGAAATCATCGGCAGAGATACCTATACCTTTACGGCCAAAGTGAATGAAGATGAATATGTGCTGCGCCCGGAAGACCTGGCGGGCATCACCCCGGCAGGCTACAAAGTTACGGGGCTGGAAGAAATCCGCACCCGTGCGGCAACCGGTTTGCAGATGGTCATTCCGCTGGAAAACGGCAAGGTAGTCAATGATTCCTACAAGGCCATCACCGCAATCGTGGAGAAGCGTGATACGCCCGTGACAAACCAGATGAAAGTAAAGTTCCGGAATACGGCGGACGGCGGGCTTTTGGCGGAGGAACGGGATGTGACGCTCAGCGGCCTTGGCGTCTTTACCATCACGACCGCCGGAAGCGGGAGCGATACCGTTAAGGTGGTTGCCGTCCCGGAGGGCTATGTATATGACCCGTCGGTGCAGAGCGAAGTGGTAACCGTGACGGAGGACGGCCCGGGAAGCGATTCTGTGATATTTACCGTAAAAGCCGAGCGGGACGATCCGCCGGATCCGAGTGAAGCCTTCACCGTTAAGGCAAAATTTGTCCTCCACGAGGAGAACGATGTGACGGTGGAAACCCGTGATATTCCGCTGACAGGCGCGGACTTTATGGGCGGTACACAGGTGTCGCTGGCGGCTGCGTCAGCGGTGACCAGCGATGCGTTGCCCAAAGTGGCGGTGAATGCGCCGAACGGATGTGTGTTTGACCCCGCCGCACAGAGCAGTATCCTGACCTACGCGGCGGCGGATCAGACGGTCTCTCCTTCGGAAGTGACGTTTACCGTCGACCTCGATAACCCGGCGGACTGCCCGTACCCGCATGTCCTTCGCACACAGTCGGACCTGGACCAGGTGCGGAACCATATGGGGCATACCTTTGTTGTGGCAAACGACCTTTCGCTGAGCGGAAACTGGACGCCCCTGGGCGGAAGCAATACCTACCAGAAACGCGCGGACGCGAATCCATCCGCAGCGTTCACCGGCAATTTCTATGGCGGCGGGCACACGATTTCCAACGTAAAGGTGGTCCGTTCAAACGGCCGGACCTACTATTGGGGCATGGACAGCTTAATGAAAACCTGGTATCCCGGTTTTAATGGAGGCAGCGACGAGCTGTATTACAACCGCGGCCTGTTTGCCCGGAACAATGGAAAAATCAGCGGCGTGAAGCTGGCGAATGCAAGCGTGCAGGCCAGTGCGCTCGCGGGCGCGTTGGCGGGCCAGAACGGCGCGGGCGGCGTCATTGAAAACTGTCAGGTTACCGGCGGCAGCGTTTCGGTCGATTTTATGGCGTGTGTGAACAATTCCCTGGCGACGACAATGCCCTACAGCGGGAACTACACCCAATACGGAGCGCTTGCGGGCGGTCTGACAGGCGCGAACGCGGGCGTCATCACCGGCAGCAGCGCCGCTGTGACAGTAACCACTTCGGCGCCCAGCCAGGTTTGGGTTGGGGTCTTTGGAGAGCTGTTTCCGTCCTCCATCGACAATATCAGAAAGAACACCGGCGAGATTGCCGGATTAAATACCGGTACCATCCGGTAAATACAGCACAAAAAGCCGCCGCAGCATGGATCAGCTGCGGCGGCCTTTTGCCGTGCGTAGAAATCAGGAGCAGAACCGGTGCTTGCCGATCACCGTGATCACCGGGCGGGAGAAAATCCACTTGTTGGTGGACTTTTCGGGATTGTAGTAGTAAACCGCGCCGCCGGACGGATCGCTGCCGTTGATCGCGTCGCGCGCCGCGCGGTAGGCGGAATCCGCCACAGCCGCGTTGACGCCGCCGTCGTACAGGCAGGAGAACGCCCCCGGCTGGTAGATGACGCCGCCCAGCGTGTTCGGGAAGGACGGGTGCTCAATGCGGTTGAGGATCACCGCGCCAACGGCAACCTGCCCGGTGTACGGTTCCCCGCGGCTCTCCGCCGAGATGATCTTGGCCAACAGGTCGATGTCCGCGCTGCTGAACCCGCCCTGCCCGGAGCCGGAGGAAATGCCCATCTTGCGCAGCGTCTGCTCGCCCGCGATGCCGTCGGCAGTCAACCCATTGTACTTTTGGAAGGCGATGACCGCCTTTTTGGTTGCGGAGCCGTAGATGCCGTCGACCTCCCCGCTGTATACGCCGTATTCCTTCAGAAGGGTTTGAATCTGCCGGACCTCCTGTCCGGTGGAGCCGACCTTGGAGAGCGTCTGAACCGAGCTGTTCTGGTTGGCCACCAGCGTGATGATCAGAACGTTCACCAGAACGATCACGAGGATGCGCCAAAGATATTTGAATCCGTTTTTCATGTGTGTGTTGCCTCCCATAGAGCGGCGCTTGCCGCTTGTTCCTATGGTAGGATTATTTCCCCAATGGCTGCTCTTATACGTTTTATGCGCGCCATGGGGGCAGGGAAAGCAAAAACCGTTGAAATCAATGGATCAGAGGCAGAGGTTTTCGCAAGATGGACAAAAGCAAACGGTATGCGCGGTTTGACGGCGCATACCGTTTGCTTCGGTTCCGATAAAAAACAGCTGGGTTTCCCCGGTTTTTGAGCGCTTTCCGCTTGACCGGGCCAAAAAAGATTTTTGTTACGTACTGAGGCTGAAAATCTTGCGGTTTTCTTCTGGTAATAAAGACAGGGATTGTTCCAGCCGGTTGTGGCTTCTCTATACGCTTGGGAAGCGCATCATTACTGGTATTTATAGAATGAGTCAATATGAAAGTGGTCAAATGGTGTGTTACAGAAACTGCTCAAATCATATACCATTTGATTTGACGAATACACACTAAAACATTAGAATTAAAAAAGCGCAGAGTGAATACGTCTTAGACAGAAAAGGTGTGCCGAATGAGGGTTGGAGCCAGACAAGGAGAAAAAGAATGAAGCAAAAATCGCTCACGGGAAATCAGCTGAAAATAATTGCGGTCATTGCCATGACAATCGATCATCTGACAAGTGTGCTTTATCCAAACTATCCGACGGATTGGTGGATTGTCACGCTGCATATCATTGGCCGATTGGCAGCGCCTGTCTTTTGGTTTTTTATTGCGGAGGGCTATCACCATACACATGACAGGAAAAAATATGCCATCAGATTGTTTGCTTTTGCAATCGTCTCCCATTTTGCTTATTGTTTTGCGTTTGGCATCCCGTTTATCCCTTTTCAAACATCAGTCTTCAATCAAACAAGTGTTATATGGTCGTTGGCTTGGGGACTGGCAGCGCTGGCAATCCATGAAAGCAAGCGGTTTAAGCCGTGGCAAAAGGCAGTTCTCATTTTGGGAATAACAGGGATTGCGTTTTGTGCAGACTGGAGCAGTATCGCCGTGTTAGCGATTGTACAAATTGGAGCAAATCATGGAAACTTCAAAAAGCAAATGGCGATGATGTTGTTGTGGGTATCAGTATATGCCGCTGTTTATGCTGTTTTTATAAATCCCGTCTATGGCGTCCTGCAACTGTCTGTTGTGCTTACCGTTCTTCTGCTAAAACTGTATCATGGAGAGCAGGGAACCTGGAAAGGGATGAAATGGTTTTTCTATTTGTATTATCCGCTCCATCTGACGATCTGCGGTTTGCTCCGGCTTGCATTGCACGGTAATGTGGGCGTAATGATTGGCGGGTAATCTGCGTGTACCAGACGGAAAGAAAGATTGCGGCGCCTTGATAAAAACCAAATTCGCCCGCCGGTCCCGCTCAGACAATCAGGCGGTCCGGGACGTTTCTCCGGGCTGTGTTTGCGGGACGGACGATGGATTTAAAAAGACGGAAGCCCGGAAGGTGTTGCCGTCGGGCTGGAATTCCGCAAAGCCGTTGTATTTCTCCGCGATTTCCTCAATAGAGCGAAGCCCAATCCCGACGCCGTCGCGCTTGGACGAGAGGAGCGCGCCGCCGCCCGGTTTGCACGCACCGGAAAAAGAATTGTCCAATGTGACGGCAATGGCCGAACCGGCCGATTGGATGTGCAGACGGATCCATTTTTCGCCTTTCCCCTGGCGGGTACAGGCCTCCACCGCGTTTTCCAGAAGGTTTCCCAGCAATACGACGGCGTCTGTGTTGGAAATAGGCGCGGTATCAGAATATTCCACCGTTGCATCAAAGCGCGCGCCCTGATGCGCCGCCAGTTCGGCGTAACAGCTGATAATCGCGTTGACCACTTCGTTGCGGCAGTAGACCGCCTGTGTTTCCTGCGGCAGCGTTTTCTGATATTGCGAAATATAGGCCCGCAGGCCCTCCCGGTCGTTGCGTTCAATATAGGTTTGGGTGACGGCAAGGTGCTGGCGCAGGTCGTGGCGCGCCCGCCGGACTTCCTCCATATGGATAGAGAGGGAATCGTATTGCTTCTTTTGGGCGGCCATTGTCCGGTCCGCGTAGCGCAGCGCGGCTTCAAGCCGGGTGCGCTGGTCGGAGGCGTCCAGGATTTTAAGCAACACGAACGAGACATAGCAGGAGCCGCCCAGCATCAGGTAGCGAGAAACCAGGAACTGCCAGGTTGCGGGCGCGTATAAGTCCGTGACGGTACAATACAGAATACCGAACAGGGTGGAAAAGAGAGGAATCTTCCACATGGATTTCCAGATCGCCTCGTCGTCGATGGCCAGCGTTTTCCGGATGGTGCGGTTCAGAAAGCGCAGAAAGAGCGGGTACGTGATCAATAGCAGGATCAGGCGGACGCCGTTGTACACCAGATAGGGGTGGAGTGCGCTGAAATCCCAAAAGAAGTGGGATTCAATGAAGTTGGCGTTTCCAAAAACGAAAAACGAATAGGAAATCATCAGCAGCAGGGTGTACATATTTTTGGCGAGGCTGTCCCGAATGAGGAAGAAAGAGAGCAGCGAGGCGAACAGCATGACCCCATACCGCAGCAGCGTGGTGACCGAGTCCGCGATGCCGTTCTGGTTTGCCCAAAAGAAGACATCGCTGTAGGCCGTGGTGATTCCCATCAGGATAAGGATGATCCAGCGCATGGGAATTCGAAGCTTCTCCCGGAAGAGCCAGTACCTGGGAATCTGGAACGGCAGAAAATCCAGAAACGGAAAAAGCAAAATCATCAGGGTATCAATCATTTTTCCATCCTCCTTGCCTGTTCAAACAAAAACCGCGCATAGCGTTTTTCAATCTCCATCCGATCCTTCTTGCGGAAGGCGACCGTCTCGCCGGTGTTCATCCGGAAATTCAATTCATTCAGCCGTTCTACGCGCTTCAGGTTGACCAGGCAGCCCCGGTAGCAGGGGAGAAATGACGTATAGGAGGACAGCTGCTCCGCTAGCCGGGCAAAGGCCATGCGAAACCGCAGAATCTGTCCGTCCGCCATGTGGACCTGCGCATAGTGGCCCTCCACGTCGCAGTAGACGATGTCGCGGAGCAGAATTTTTTCATCCTCGACCGTGACGCATTCCCCGTCCACAAGCTTGCGCAGCCGCGCCAGGTGCAGTGTGCGTTCAAAATCCCCGTAGCGGAACGGCTTAAGCAGGTAGCCGCTGGCTTGCACCAGGTAGCTCTCCACCGCATAGTCCCGGCTGGTCGTAATGAAGATGATCGCAACGTCGGGGTCGGCCATCCGGATCCGGGCGGCGGCCTCCAGGCCTGTCATCCCGTCCATATAGTAATCAATCAGGATCAGATGGAACCGTTCCGGCGCAAAGCGGAGGAAAAAGGTTTCCGCGCTTTCGAACTCCTCGATTTCCAGTGCGGTATCGGCGCAATACTGATGAAAATAAGTATGTAAATGCCCGTGGATTTCTTTCCGGCACTCTGCCAGATCGTCTATGACCGCTATGTTCAACGTGTTATCCTCCTGTGGACAAATCTTTCCGCATACCCGTATAGATATATTTTACTGGAAATATAACAAATGCGCAATCCAGTTTTGGCCAAAAAACTACCAATTTCAGCCAGTTCGTTGCAATGTGCAAATGGAAATTATACTATAAATATGGATTATAGCTAGAAAGTACGGGGATTATTGGTGATAATCCACTGCAGATGGACTCATGCATCCGGTGCAGAGACGAAACAACAGTGCGAGGAGGAATTTTATGAAGAACAAAAGATTACTGCTGTCGGCGATATCCCTTTTGCTGGTGCTCTGCCTGCTGGCGGGCGGAACAATGGCGTGGTTTACGGATACGGAAAAGGTACGGGGCGATTTCTCGGCGGGTGTGCTGGATATTACGCTGACGCCGGGCGGGGACACGACCGCGCCGCTTGCGTTTGAGAATCTGCGCCCCATGACCTATGACGGTTTCAAGGCGGAGATCAACGCCGCCGGGACCGGCAATGAGAACACGGAGGGCTACGATCCCATGCCGCAATATTTCCAGCCGGTGGTGATCAAAAATACTGGCACGCTGCCGGTATACATAGAGGTTTCCGTGCAGGCGCTGAATATGGCGGAGACCGCATGCCCAAAGGGCGGTGAGAAGGAACTGCTGATCACCGCGGATGAAAAAGGCCGCGAGACCGTCCGGCAGGTTTTGAAAGAAGACGGAACGAATGCGCGCGAGGCCTGCACCAATGGCCTGTCCGGTGTGCTCAGGCTGGTTTTGTTTGAAAAAATCGGCGGCGTTTGGACGGTTGTTTCGGACAACCTGAACTCCGGCGCGGAAGGAAAACCCTATGCGCCCGGCGTGATCATTCCGGCCGCGACCGGCGAACAGACCTATGTGGTGGGCGCGTATCTGCCGGAGACGGTGGGCAACGCGTATCAGGCAAAGCATTTCCATGGAAATCTGGTGGTAAAGGCGTTCCAGACGGACGAGGGCGCGGGCGCGCCGGAGCCGGATAAACCGGACGAGAACGTCCAGCGGATTGAGACAGAAGAACAGCTGCGGCAGCTTGCGGCGGACGTCAACGCGGGAATGGCGGAGCAAAAGACCTATCGCCTGACAAACGATATTGTATTGAATGGAGAATGGACGCCCATCGGCACGGGGGAACACCCCTTTACCGGTACATTCGACGGCAACGGGTATTCCATCAGCGGTCTGCAGATTACAAAGCCCGGCTCGTATCAGGGCCTCTTTGGCGATGTTGTCGGCGGAACCATCCGGAACCTTTCCCTGAAGGAAGTCAATATCTCTTTTGGCGGACAATATCAAAATTGGATCGGCGGAGTGGCTGGCGCGCTGGAACGCGAGGGCAGAATCGAAAACTGCCGGGTTGAGGGAAATGTGAAAGCAAACGGCTATGACAATATGCTGGTGGGCGGCATTGTCGGTACGGTCGAGAGCGGGACCGTCAGCGGCTGTACGTTCTCCGGCAATGTGAGAAGCAGCGAGTTCCTGGGTGGGATTGCAGGCCGCCTGATGAAAGGAACGATTGAAAACTGCGGCGCGTTCGGTGACGTATGGGGTAAAACCGCCGGGGGCGTCGTGGGAGCTGTAGCCGCCAATGGAGCGGTTGTAAGCTGTTATGCCGCGAACACCGTTTTGGACGGTGGAAATGCAAAAGCTGCTGGAATTGCCGCAACCGTAACCGGGGGCTCTGTGAGCGGCTGCACCGCGTTGAACCCCTATGTAAAGACGCCGACTGGCGCATACAGCCGGATGGGGCGCATTGCAGGGACGGCGACGAATGCGAAGCTTTCCAATAACTATGCCTGGGAGGGCGTAAAAATCCTCTACAACTATACGGTTTCGGCCGGGATAGCAGAGGGGACGCCGAGCGGCAAGGATGGCGGAGGCCTCTCCGTGCAGTCCGGCAAGCTGATGGACGGTGCGGAAGAATACGCCGGCGCGCAGCCGGAAGCACTGCCGGGGCATATTTCGGGAGGTTGACGTATCTGGAATGAGATGCTCATTTCATGAAAAGGCACCGGGGATTCTTACATAGAAACCATAAATAAAACTGTTTCAGAACAAACAAGGCATACGCAATAAAAAGCGTATGCCTTGTTTGTTCTGCTCTCTAAAAGGAAACAAAGTGGTCGGACTGGTATCGCATCAGCACAACATGCGGAACAGCGGGGATTATTGACAGAATGGTGAACATGCTGCATGGGAAGCCGTCCCGAATGAGCAAAAAGGAAATTACGACATCAAGCAGAGGGAACCCATATTGCAGTGTCCGCACAGTGCTTATAAAAGGTATGTAAATATGCGTTCCTTTCATTCCGGCACTCTGCCAGATCATCTGAAATCGCAATATGCAAATACGTTTCCTCCCTCAGACGAGCCGGCACGGTTCCTCTTATCCTCTATTTTACCGGGAATACAGCGCAACAACCGTCCAGATTTGGCCAGAAAACTTCCAGAATCATCCAATTTATTGCAACTTTAATAAAATAATCGTATTCTGAGTATAGAACCTGGTTTGAAAGTACAGGATTCATTGGTGATTCTTTCCAACGCCCGCTCCAATGGATACTGTACGAAAAAAAGACGAAGAGCAAGGAGGAGCGATCATGAAAAAAAGAAGACTGTTGTTATCTCTGGTATCCGTTTTATTGGTGTTTTGTTTGGCGGCAGGGGGGACCATGGCGTGGTTTTCAGACACAGAGAAGATCGGCGGCAATTTTTCAGCGGGCGTGCTGGACATTACACTCACGCCAGGAGAAATGACAAGTGTCCCGCTGACATTCCAAAATCTGCGCCCCATGGATTACGAGGACTTTAAGGCGGAGATCAACGCCGCGGGCAACGGCAATCGGAACACAGAGGGGTATGTACCTGTACCGCAGTATTTTCAGCCAATCGTTGTTAAAAACGTCGGGACGCTTCCGGTGCTGCTGACGCTTTCCGCGGAAGAGCTGAACATGGCGGAGAACAGATGCCCCGGTGACGGCGAGGAAAAGATCACCCTGGGAGAAGCAGGGAATCCGGGCAAGGTGGATTGGGATAAAACCGGAAAGAACGGCACTTGCACCAACGGGTTGGCAGATGTATTGAAGTTGGTGTTGTTTGAAAAAATCGATGACGTTTGGACCGTCGTTGCGGACAACTTGAATCCGGATACGGAGGGCGAGCCGTACGCACCCGAGATCATCCTTCCGGCGGCGACCGGTACAAAGACGTATGTGGTCGGCGCATACCTGCCGGGAGAAACAACGGGCAATGAAAGCCAGGGGAAACATTACCATGGTAACCTGGTGGCCAATGCGGTACAGACAGATGGAAGCGAGATTGTGCCGGAACCGGAATTCCCGAGGGTCGTCAAATCCATCGACGTCAAGTGGTATTTGGGACCGCAAAAGGGAGAAATCGAAGAGGTTATTTACACGACAAAGATAGATGTGGTGTTTGAGGAAGAGTCACAGCTTATTCTTTTCGATTTAAGAGAGCTCGTTCCCCCGGAGGGCTACCTTTGGGCGGACAGACCGCTGACGATTTATGACAGGGACTACCTTGAGATCATTACGCGAAAAGACACGCAAAAGGAAATTTATATGCGGGCAGAACCAATTAACTAAAGGGATAAAAACCGTAAAGCCTGAAATCTGAGTGCCTGCCCTGAATAGCCGGACGAAAAGATACATTTAAATGATACTGATATTTTGGGAATACCTGTCAGGGATGGGCCGCTCAGAGGGTTCGGACGGAAGAGGCAGAGGGCGTGCTTCAAAGCCGGACGGGGTCAGACGGTGCGGATGGAAGCGCAAAAAGGATCGGAAAGCAAATACCCGGTCCTTTTTGCCGCTTGTTCTTTTTCTATATATGAGGTAAAATAAAACCACAGACATGATATTTTTTCACGGGATTCGGTATATAAAAAGGAAATAGTGGGAATCCTTAAAAAACACCTTGTGGTAAATCTTTCCTGTTTCCACTATATGTGGTGCTTTTTCTCGTGGAATTGGATGGGTTCAAAAAAAACTTGAAAAAAGTCGAACTTTTTCAAAAAAAGGTGTTGACAAAAGGGGTCGGGTTTGGTATTATAGTCAGGCACCCTACGGAACGGCCCAAACGAAAGGGCGGACGGTGAAAGCCGGAAACCCCAGA
>NZ_JADPEG010000023.1 GCF_015667585.1 Clostridium sp. D33t1_170424_F3
CTGCAGGGCGATATTACAAAGGCGCGGGATGCGCTGTACAACGCGATTATGGCCCTGGTGGATAAGGTAGACCGCACAGAGCTGGATGCGTTCATCGCGGAAGGCACAAGAATTGAAGGCATCCTGGAGTCCGATTACCTGCCGGTTGGACAGGAAGAGTTCAAGGCGGCGCTGCAGGCGGCAAGAGAGCTGCCGGCGGACGCGGACCAGGCGGCGGTCAACGCGGCGGCAATGCGTCTGGTTAAAGCCATTTCGGGCCTGCGCCTGATCCCGACCAGAGAAGCGCTGAAGGAGCAGATCGACGCGGCGGAGAGCATCGACCGCGGCCTGTACACGGCTTCCAGTCTGATGCTTCTGGATCAGAAGATAGCGGCGGCGAAGAATGCGTATGAGCATGCGGAAACGCAGGAAGAGATCACAAAGGCATACGACGAGCTGGTGGACGCACAGGAGAAGCTGACGAAGAAGCAGGAGAGCGGCAAGACGGGCTCCGGTAGCAACACCAGAGTGGTGGACAACAGCTACGGTTCCGCGGGTACGGCGGTTGCCGGCGCGCAGAACACGGCGGCGTATGTACGCTCGGATACGACGGTGAACTTTGCTCTGAAGAGAGGGCAGGCGTACTGCTTCAAGATGACGGTAGTCAACGGCAGCGGTTTGGCGCCTAACTTCACAGTTGGCGACGGCAGCGTGCTGAAGACGCAGTTTGTGGCGCAGATCGGCAATGACTACTACTTCAGAGTGTGGGCAATTGGCGCGCCGGGCACAAGCGCGGGCGTGTATACCTCTCTGAACGGCAGGGAAGCCGTCAGGCACTGCACGGTTTCGATCGCTTGATTGCAGGCATAACGGGCGCTGGATGAGCCAGCAGTCTGTGAGTCATATCACAATATCAGTGAGGGAGGCCCTCCGGCAATTGCCGGAGGGCCTTTTCCGTTCTTTGGCGATGCAGTTACATATTTGATACTGTTCATTCATTTGGGAAGATGGTATAATAAATAAAATCTGACACAAAAATGGATGGAGATAAGAGGAGGCGGACAACGTGCGAAAGAGAATCTATACAATTAGCAAAGCATTGGCGGCGGCTGTATTGATTGTTTCCCTGTTCTCCGGCTGTTCGATCTCCGCTCTTGATACGCAGGCACTGATGCGCCCGCCGCGTCCTACCGGTGAGCGCGCGCAGATTCATGATGAACTGGAAAAATCTGCAGGCGGCGGGCTGGTGCTGAAATATCCCAGCCGCGGCAATTATCGCTCGGCTGTTGTGATGCATGATCTGGTGGAATTGGGCCAGGAGGACGCTATTGCATTTTATCAGAAAAAAGGGGAAAATGCCGGACTCAACGTCATGTTTATTCATAAAGAGGACGGCGTCTGGAAAACCATCGGTTCGTTCAGCAATCCCGCCAGTACGGTGGATGAGATATGCTTTGGCGACGTAAACGGCGACGGACGGGACGAGGCCGTCATCGGCTGGGGCAGCAACCTGAATCATTCCACTGCCATCTACGTCTATTACTACGAAGACGGGCAGATGCAGGAGCTTAAAATGGATCAGTCTTATACGGAAATGGTGGTCATGGACTTTGACGACGATCTGAACGACGAGATTCTGACGGCCAGCGTTACCGTGGGGGACCAGCCCGCTGTGGCCCGTTTGCTGCGTGTAAAAAACGGCAAGCCGGAAATCATCGGTTCCGCCAACCTGGATCGCGGCGTCACCAATTATGTCAACGTGGCCGCGGGATTCATCAGCGAAACGGGAGATCTGAAGGGCGTGGTTTTGGACGGCAGCAAAAGCGCCGATATGCGCGTGACGGAAATCCTGTACTGGGATAAGGATGCATCGCTGCTGCGGTCCCCCTTTTACGACAGCTATTCGCAAACCGCCAATTATACCGCGCGGCGGACGCAGGCAATTTCGCAGGCCGTCGGAGGCGGCAAAATCATTGAAATACCGATCGTTACGCCATTGCCCGGCTTTACAGCCGACACCGCGGTGGATGAGACGGGCTATCTGACCAATTTCCACCGTTTTAATGCAAAGGATAACATGCTGGTGCGCAGTGTGTCCATGCTGATGGATTATACGGACGGGTACTCCTTTTTGGTCCCGGATATGTGGCGCGGCAAGGTGACGACGCGGATGGATGCCGCGACGCGTACACTGACGTTCTATGAATGGGTCGTTTCCGACCAGGCCACCAATTCTGGTGCAATGGGAGCGCCTTTGCTGCGCCTGCGCGTTTTTACAGAGGGAGACTGGGCGGATGGGAAGGACACGGACGGTTACTACCGGATTATGGAATCCAACAGCCTGATGTTCGCCGCGTCGATTCCCAGCCCGGATCATATGCTGTCTCTCAATATCAACGACATTAAAAGCGGTTTTAAACTGATTCAGACGGATTAATCATTTATGCGGTGTGGGTTGCGCCGAAGGGAAAACGGCAGCCGGGTTCCGGCGGAAGGGAGTTGTATCAAAGTGAAAAAAGTATTGGTAGCGGAAGATGAGCAGGCAATCCGCGAATTTGTTGTTATCAACCTGAAGCGCGCAGGGTATGACGCATACGAGGCCTCCAATGGGGAGGAAGCGCTGGAGGTATACGAGAGGGAGGGCCGCAATTTCGATGTGGCAATTCTTGATATTATGATGCCCGGCCAGCTTGACGGCTTGGCCGTCTGCAAGGAGCTGCGCAAACAGAGCGGTTCAATTGGAATCATTATGCTTTCCGCGCGGACACAGGAGATGGATAAGGTCAGCGGCCTGATGATGGGCGCCGACGATTATGTGACAAAGCCGTTCAGTCCTTCCGAACTGGTGGCGCGTGTGGACGCGGTCTACCGCCGGGTGGCGCTGGCGCAGATGCGCGACGAGAATAATTTCCGTGAGGAAATCCGTTCCGGAGACTTCGCGCTGAATCTGCGCAACCGCACGCTGATGAAAAAGGGCGTGCCGATCGAGCTGACACAGGTGGAGTTCCAGATCATGGAGTATTTCTTTTCCAATCCGACCACAGCGCTGGATCGTTCCGACATTCTCAAGCATGTCTGGGGAGAGGCGTATTACGGTGAGGAAAAGATTGTGGACGTCAATATTCGCCGCCTGCGGATGAAGGTGGAGGACGAACCCAGCAATCCCAAGCACATTGTTACCGTGTGGGGCCTGGGGTACAAGTGGGAAGCGTGATCAGTTTGTCGATTTGACAGGAAGAAGGGAGGACCGTCATGCAGATTCAGACGAAAGGAATCACAAAACGCTGGCTTTTGAACAGCCTTGGTGTTATACTGGTTTTGATCGTTACCCTGGTCCTCTCCCTGTCTTTTGCGATCCAAAGCTATATCTACTATGGTATCCAGCAGACGATCAACGGGCGCTCCGATGAAATCACGAACGTCTTTTCCGATTACGGCAGGCGTTCCCCGCGGGACTTTTCCGTGGCGGCGCGCAACTATGTAGAAAACTTTCCGAATAAGGAAAGCATGGAGCTGATGGTCTTCAACTCCAACGGGCGCATTATCACCACGTCCGTCGGCTTTGCGCCGGATGAGTCGCAGCCCATGCCGGATTACAACCTGGCGTTGACAAACCCGGATGGATACGGCACCTGGACGGGGGAGCTTACCAGCGGGGAAAAGGTGATGGCGGTGACGCGGGTCATCCGCAATGACGCCGGCAGCTTTGTTGGCGGGGTGCGCTACGTCGTCTCTTTGGAAGAGGCGGACAAGCAGATCGGCATGATTGTCTTCATCCTGATTCTGGCGGGCGCGGTCATCATTCTGATTATCATTACCACGAGTTATTATTTTATGAAATCGATTATTACGCCGATCAAGGAGATTGGCGCGATTGCGCAGCGTATCGCCCAGGGGGACTTCAAAGCGCGCATTGAAAAATATAACGACGATGAAATTGGCCAGCTGTGCAGCACCATCAACGACATGGCGGTGGAGCTTGGCGCGGCCGAAAAGATGAAAAACGACTTTATTTCCTCCGTCTCCCACGAGCTGCGCACGCCGCTCACGGCCATCAAGGGCTGGGCGGAGACGATGCAGGGCGGCGGGATGGACGACGATACCTTTGAAAAGGGGATGAGCGTCATCATCCGCGAATCGGAACGGCTCTCCGGCATTGTGGAGGAGCTTCTGGATTTCTCCCGCATGCAGAGCGGCCGTATGACCTTGACCATGGATAAAATCGACATTCTGGCGGAGCTGGGCGAAGCGGTCTACATGTTCAGCGAACGCGCGAAGGCAGAGCATAAATTCCTGCTGTACGACGAACCGCAGATGCTGTCTCCCGTGCTGGGAGACGTCAACCGCCTGCGCCAGGTGTTTGTCAATATTATCGACAACGCGTTGAAATACACAGAAGAGGACGGTACCATCGGGATTTCCGCCCAGGAGGAGCACGGTTATATCCGGGTTGTCATCAGCGACAACGGCTGCGGCATCCCGCCGGAGCACCTTCCCAATGTGAAAAAGAAATTTTATAAGGCGAATCAGACAGTCCGCGGCTCCGGCATCGGGCTGGCGCTCGCCGATGAGATTATGCGGCTGCACTCCGGCAGCCTGGAAGTGGAGAGCCATGAGAATGTGGGCACGGCCGTGACCATCCGCATTCCCACGTTGAAGCAGAAGGCGGCGGAACCGGAGCCGGACAAAGAAAGGACATCCGAATAGAATGGCTAGAGAAGAGACAAAACGCATTACATCGATAGGCGGGCAGGCATTGATCGAAGGCATCATGATGCGCGGCCCGAAACGGACGGAGATTTCCGTCCGTATGAGCGACGGGACGATTTCGTCTGAAACGCTGGACACCAAAGGCCTGCGGGAAAAGTATCCGTTCTGGCGGCTGCCGCTGCTGCGCGGCATCGCGGGCTTTATCGATTCCATGACCGTGGGCTACAAGGCCCTGAGCATTTCCGCAGATAAGGCGGGCCTGGACGACGAAGAGGGAGAACCCTCCAAGTTCGATCTGTGGGTGGAACGCGTCTTTGGCGACAAGCTGATGGGCGTGCTGATGGCGGTCAGTTCTGTGCTGGGCGTATTGCTGGCAATCGGACTGTTTTTCTTTTTGCCCACCTGGATTTTTAACATGGTGCGCGATTATCTGGCGGGACCGGGGATCGAAGGCTGGCGCTCCCTTGTGGAAGGCGTCATGCGCATCGGGATTTTTGTACTGTACATCGCATTGGTCGCGCGGATGCCGGACATCAAGCGCGTGTTCCAGTATCACGGTGCGGAACATAAGACAATTTTCTGCTATGAAAACGAAGAA
This sequence comes from Clostridium sp. D33t1_170424_F3, assembly GCF_015667585.1. Lineage (GTDB taxonomy): Bacteria > Bacillota > Clostridia > Oscillospirales > Acutalibacteraceae > Anaeromassilibacillus. The sequence goes on from NZ_JADPEG010000023.1 coordinate 5,288, forward strand.
GAGCTCACGGTGGAGAACGTCCGCCATCACAGCCGGTTCCATCCGCGCTGCGGCACCAGCTTTATGATTATCATGCTGCTGTTGGGCGTGCTCATTGGATTTTTTATCCCGTTTACCAACCCGCTGCTGCGCACGGTGGTCAAGCTGCTGTGTATCCCGCTGGTGGTAGGCATCGGCTTTGAGCTGATCCGCATCTGCGGCAAGTATGACAATACAATTACCCGCATCATTGCGGCGCCCGGCCTGTGGATGCAGCGGCTGACGGTAAAAGAGCCGGACGACAGCATGATCGAGGTCGCCATTGAAGCGATGAAAGCGGTCATCCCGGAGGACGGCGCGGATCTGAAGTGCCCTGTCACCGGGAAAAAATCAGCGTGATTTGAGAAAAACAAATGCATGACGAGGCTGTCTCAAAATGGCCTGTTTTGCACATAATATTGACAGGATCAGAATCCCCTCGCCTTTGGCGGGGGGATTGCCAAATTCAGCCGGTTTTTGTATGTTCTGTCAATTGTAACGCGGAGACAATTTTTCATTGTACGGAAGGAGTGAGAATCGATGACATTGCGCGAAGCCTACCAAATGGGAAAGATTCTGTTGCAGGATGCGGAAAACGAGGCGCCTGCGTTTGATGCAATGTGCCTGTTTCAGAAAACGTTTGGTTTGGACCGGCAGCAGTTGATCCTGCACGGTGAGCAGGCGGCCAAACCGGAGCAGGCGGACGCGTTTCTGGCCCTGTGCGGGGAGCGGGCGCAGGGGCGTCCGCTGCAATATATCCTGGGCGAATGGCCCTTTATGGACTTTACACTCACCGTGGGAGAGGGTGTGCTCTGCCCGCGGGAGGAGACGGAGCTGCTGGTATATACGGCGGCGGAGCGGTTGAAGGGGCGCAGAAACATCCGCGCCGCGGATCTGTGCGGCGGCAGCGGCGCGGTTGCGCTGGGACTGGCCTCGCTGCTGCCGGAGGCGGAAATTGCCTGCGTGGAGCGGTATGAGGAAGCGTACCGCTATCTGGAGGAAAATATCCGGCGGACCGGCTTTACCAATGTGACGCCCCTGCAGCTCGATGTGCTGGAGCCGTTCAGCGCCGCGGGGCTTGGAGCGCTTGACGCCGTCGTTTCCAATCCGCCGTATGTGCGCGCGGAGGAAATCCCGCAGCTGCAGGCGGAGGTGCGGCGGGAGCCGCGCACTGCGCTGGACGGCGGCGCGGACGGCCTGTTGTTTTACCGGGCCATTGTGGACCTCTGGCTGCCAAAGCTGAAGCCGGGCGGCGTTGCGGCAGTGGAGATCGGAGAAGAGCAGGGCGGTCCGGTTCAGGAGCTGTTTGAACGCGCCGGATTGGAATATGTGAAGGTCGTCAAGGACTTCAACGGCCTGGACCGGGTGGTTGTGGGAAGCCGGCATTTCCTTTGATGCGCCTGCCTGCAAACGGCCGCACGGAAAGTCACGAAGAGAAATTGCAATCCTCCTATAATTGGGAAGTACAGAGAAGAGGCGAAACGGGATGAATTGGATCAGTGGGCTGCAGAGCGCGATTGACTACATTGAAGACCATCTGACAGAGGAGTTGGACTACGCGGAGATTGCCCGGAAGGCATATTCCTCCAGCTTCCATTTTCAGCGGGTATTTGGAATCCTGTGTGGGTACACACTAGGCGAATATATTCGCAACCGGCGGTTGACACGGGCGGCGGAGGACCTCCTTTTGTCGGACGTGAAGGTGATCGACGTCGCGCTGCAATACGGCTACGACAGCCCGGAAAGCTTCAGCCGCGCATTCGCAAGGTTTCACGGCGTCACGCCATCGCAGGCGAAGAAGGAACGCGCCGCGCTCAAATCGTTTTCCCGGCTCTCTGTGAAACTGATTTTAGCAGGAGGCAATGTAATGGATTACAGAATGGAAAAAACAGGCCCGATGGAACTTGTGATGAAGAAGGAACGGTTTACCGGCGGCAGCGAGGTGAGCAAAATGCAGATTCCGGCGCTTTGGGACCGCAGTTGTGCGGACGGCACGGTCCCGATGCTCTGCCGGCATTTGGATCCCGACAGCCCGCTGGGAGGGGCGCTCGTCGGCGTCAGCCTCAGCGACCCGGAAGAAGGGGACTTTGATTATGGAATCGGCGTGGCCAGTAAAAGCGAACAGATCGAAGACGGCCTGTCAAGGGTGAGTCTCCCCGCCGCCACATGGATTGTGTTTCCGTGCCGGGGAAAGATTCCTGACGCGTTCTTTACTCTGGTGAAACGCATTTATTCGGAGTTTTTCCCTGCGAGCGAGTACCAGCCGAACGGCATGTGCCTGGAGGTGTATCCCGGGGAGAAGATCGACATGGAGAACTACTACGGCGAGTTCTGGATTTCCGTTGAGCAAAGAGGATAAGGCCGGAAAAGCAAAGCGGCTGTCTCATAATACAGGTTTTCATAATCAGCTGGAGTAAAGCAAATCCCCCCGCCTCAGGCGGGGGGATTTGCTTTACTCCAGCTGCTGTTTTATGTGTTCTGGCGACTGTGAGACAACCGCCATTTACAGGATTTGGAAATGCTTTAACGCGTTGAGAATGCCATCGTGGTCGACGTCGTCGGTCACATAGTCTGCCATCCGCTGGACGTCTTTGCTGGCGTTGCCCATCGCGACGCCGGTATGCACGCAGGTGAACATCTCCGTATCGTTGCCGCCGTCTCCAAAGGCCATGCTTTCTTCCGGAGAAATGCCATAGGCTTCCAGGCATTTCAGAATGCCGGTCGCTTTTCCGCCCTCTCTGGGGATCACATCCATAAAGAGCGGATGCCAGCGCACGGACCGGCAGCTGGGAAGGCGCTGAAAGAATTCCGCTTCTTCCTCTGGATCGACAAATGCGCTCAGCTGGTATGTCCGGTTGGTAAAAATCCGTTTTGGATCGTCAAAAGGTTCTTTAAAAGCCGTGTCGCCCAGCTGTTCCCACATCTGTAAAACGCGCGGCGTCGCCCGGTTCAGATAGATGTAATCCAGTTCCATAAAATCGCAGGCGATCTGTTTTTCCTCCAGATAGGGAAGGATATTCGCCAGATCTTCCGACGGAATCCACTGTTCGTGCAGCACGCCGGCGTCATTGAAGCAGTATTGGCCGTTTGTGGTGATATACCCGTCAAAAGGAAACGGAAGCAGGTTTTTAATATGCGCAAGGCCGGAAGGGGGCCGGCCGGTGGCGATGAACAGCTTGATTCCCTTGTCCCGTAGCGCTTCCAGCGCATACTGCGTGCTGGCCGGTACCTGATGCGTCTGAAAGCTGACCAGCGTCCCGTCGATGTCGAAAAAGACCGCTTTTATCATCGGAAAATCCTTTCTGTAAGGCCTGAAAATTCTTCAGGGTGTATCCTGTGTTCTTTTCTATATTATAGCGCGCCTCGCGCGGGGAAGCTATTCGCTTTCTGTCCAATCCTGTTCGGATTCCGCCGTTTTTTCCGTGTCCTTTGATGGCCGCACAAAGGGGATTTATACGGAATATTTGTTCGATAATTGCGCCGGATACATTGCATTTTTGGTTGGGATACAGTATAATAAATACATATTTTCCGCGGATCGATTGCGCCGGAGCGATTTCCGGCGCTTTTACTGAATTATCACAACAGACCGGAGGTAAAAAATGGCCATTGATAAAAGCAGGGGCGCCGGTGCGGCCGGCAAAACCATGGATAAAAAAACGGCGCTGGAAACGGCGCTTGCGCAGATTGAAAAGCAGTTTGGCAAGGGCGCGGTGATGCGCCTGGGCCAGAACGAAGCCATGCAGGTGGAAGCGATCCCCACAGGTTCCCTTTCCCTGGACCTTGCGCTGGGTATCGGCGGCCTGCCGCGCGGCCGTATTGTGGAAATTTACGGCCCGGAAAGCTCCGGTAAAACCACGCTGGCGCTGCACTGCATCGCAGAGGGCCAGAAAAACGGCGGCAACGCCGCGTTTATCGATGTGGAGCACGCGCTGGACCCGGTTTATGCGCGCGCGCTGGGCGTGGATGTGGACTCTTTGCTGGTTTCCCAGCCGGACACCGGCGAACAGGCGTTGGAAATCACGGAGGCACTGGTGCGCTCCGGCGCGATCGATGTGATTGTCGTCGACTCCGTGGCGGCGCTGGTGCCGCGCGCGGAAATTGAGGGAGAGATGGGCGACAGCCACGTCGGCCTGCAGGCGCGCCTGATGAGCCAGGCGCTGCGCAAGCTGGCGGGCGCGATCTCCAAGTCGAACTGCGTGTCGATCTTCATCAACCAGCTGCGTGAAAAAGTCGGCGTGATGTACGGCAACCCGGAGGTTACCCCCGGCGGCCGCGCGCTGAAATTCTATTCCTCCGTGCGCATTGACATCCGCCGGATTGAGACGCTGAAAAACGGCACGGAGCAGATTGGCTCCCGCACACGCGCCAAGGTGGTCAAGAATAAGATTGCGCCGCCATTCCGCGAAGCGGAGTTTGACGTGATGTACGGACGCGGCATTTCGCGCGAGGGCGAGCTGCTGGACCTCGCCGTCAAGCTGGACATCATTCAGAAGAGCGGCGCGTGGTTCTCCTATAAGCAGGAGCGTCTGGGGCAGGGCCGCGACAATGTGAAGACCTTCCTGGCGGGCAACCCGGAAGTGGCCGGCGAGGTGGAGCAGCTGGTGCGGGAAAACATCAGCAAACTTTACGCCAAGTCCACGGCGGCGGCCTCCGCCAACGCTTCCCCGGCAAAGCCGCTTGCCGCGCCGGAGCCGGCGGCGCCTGCGCCCGCACCGGCGGTCAGCCGCGCCGCGTCGGCAAAAATTGACATAGAAGCGGACGACGACGAATAAGATACATTACAGGTATTTGAAGCCTGAGAAAAGGATGGAATCCATTTGCTGATTACGGCGATTGAACCGCGGCGCAAGCGTCTTTCCGCGCTGTATCTGGACGGGGAATTCGCGCTCAAGCTGGACACGGAAACGCTGCTGTGCTCTGGGTTTCGGATCGGCATGGAGCTGGACGACGAACAGCTTCATGCGCTGGTCCAGCGCAGCGAGAGCCGCCGCGCACAGGAAAAAGCGCTCTATCTGCTGGAGTACCGGAACCACTCCAGGAAAGAATTAGCGGATAAAATTGCGCGCACTGTGGGCCATGAGGCGGCGGCGCGCGCGGCGCAGCGTATGGAGGAAATCGGCCTGGTGGATGACGAACGGTTCGCGCGGGAACTGGCGGCGGAGCTGCTGCACCGCAAGGGCTACGCGGCCCGCCGGGCGGAATACGAGCTGCTGCAAAAGGGGATTGACCGGGAACTGGCGCGCGAAATTATTGAAGAGTTGGAGCCGGACCCGGAGGAAATGCTCCAAACGCTGATTGAGCGGAAGTACCTGCGTTCCCTTGGGGACGAGAAAGGCCGCCGCCGTGTCTTTGCCGCACTGCAAAGGCTTGGCTATCAGGGCGGGGATATCCGCGCGGCGCTGCGAAAGTATAGGGACGATGAAAATGAGGATGAATAAAACCATGGTATCTGTAGGAATGATCAGCCTCGGCTGTGAAAAAAACCGGGTGGACGCGGAGATGATGATGGCCAGCCTGCAAAAGGCGGGCTATGCGCTGGCGGACGATGCCGCGCGGGCCGACGTTGCCATCGTAAACACCTGCGGCTTTATTGAAGCGGCAAAGAAAGAATCCATCGGGGAGATTCTGGAACTGGGCCGGATGAAAAAAGAGGGACGGATCAAAGCGATCATCGTCACAGGCTGTCTGGCGGAGCGCTATCAGGAGGAAATCCGCAGGGAGCTGCCGGAGGCCGACGCGGTCTGCGGCATTGGCGCGGACGCGGATATTGTTTCCGTGGTGGAGCGCACGCTCAAGGGCGAACACCCGGAGCTGTTTCCGGAAAAGACGCTTTTGCCGCTGTGCGGCGAACGGGTGCGGTCCACACCACGCTATTTCTCTTACCTGAAAATCGCGGAGGGCTGCGACAACCGCTGTTCCTATTGCGCGATTCCAATGATCCGCGGCCCGTACCGCTCCCGCCCGATGGAGAGTATCGTGGAAGAGGCGAGGCATCTCGCGCAGGGCGGCACAAAGGAATTAATTATCATTGCGCAGGATACCACGCGCTATGGGCTGGATCTCTATCAGAAGTTTATGCTGCCGGAGCTGCTGCACAGGTTGTGCGGAGTGGACGGTATTGAATGGATCCGTGTGCTCTACTGTTATCCGGATTTTATGACGGAAGAGCTGATGGACGTCATCGCACAGGAGCCTAAAATCGTCAAGTATATGGATATTCCGCTGCAGCATTGCAGCGGGCCGGTGCTCAAACGCATGCGCCGCTTCGGCGATCGTGAAAAGCTGACGGCATTGGTTGAAAAACTGCGGGAGCGTATCCCGGGGCTGATCCTGCGCACCACCATGATCACGGGATTTCCCGGCGAGACAGAGGCCGATTTTACGGAGCTCTGTGAATTTGCAAAGGAACTGCGGTTTGAGCGGTTGGGCTGTTTTGCCTATTCGCAGGAAGAGGGCACGCCCGCGGCGGACATGGAAGGCCAGCTCGACGAAGATGAGAAACAGCGCCGCATGGATATTGTGATGGAACAGCAGATGGCCATCATGCAGGAATGGGGCGAAGGCCGGGTCGGCCGGACGGAAACGGTTCTGGTGGAAGGCTACGACCGCGGCGTCGGAATGTGGTACGGCCGGACGTATGCCGATGCGCCGGAGATCGACGGCAGTCTCTTTTTTACAGCGGACGGGAAAAAACCGCAGCCCGGGCAGTTTGTCCGCGTACGCGTGACGGAATGCGTCGATTGCGACTTGGTGGGCGTGGCGGAATCCATCCCGGCCGAAGGAGGCATCGATGAATCTACCAAATAAGCTGACGGTACTGCGCATGGCGCTGGTGCCGTTCTTTGTGGCGGCGTTGCTCTGGCAGGGGCTGCCGCACCACTACCTGGTTGCGCTTTTGCTGTTTGTTGTGGCGTCCTATACGGACCATCTGGACGGCAAAATCGCCCGTGAGCGAAATCTGATCACGAATTTTGGAAAATTTATGGACCCTTTGGCGGACAAAATTCTGGTGCTCTCCGCGTTGGTCTGCTTTGTCAGCCTGCAGCTGGTCAATCCCTGGTGGGTGGTAATCATTCTGGCGCGTGAGCTTCTGGTCACCTCTTTGCGGCTGGTCGCCGCGGACGAAGGAATCGTCATTGCGGCGAATAGTTGGGGCAAGATCAAAACGGTGAGCCAGATTGCCGCGATTATTGCCATCCTTGCAATGCAGTACGCGCAGGAGCTGATTGGCATGCGTGCGTTGCCCGCGTTTACCATTGGGGCGTTGGACAGCGGCGTGCTCTTTTATTGGGCGGGGGAACTGCTGGTTTTTATCACGGTTATATTTACGGCGCTTTCCGGCGTGATTTATATGAAGCAGAACTGGAAAGTAGTCAGCAGCTCCAGGTAATTAAAGAAAATAAACGGCGGCATAGATGTTAGATACATCTATGCCGCCGTTTTTTTATTTCTTGATGTTTTTTATCCGGTTTTTTCGTGTGCGTTTGAAATGTAAAAAAGCAATGAATTCCCGCAGTTCCTTTTTTTCCTGCTCTCCAAATCCCTCTGGAAGAAGCATGCTGTTTTCTCCTCTTGCAAATGGGTAGGGTTCGTCGACCAATCCGAGCAGGTAATCCAGGGAAATGTTAAACAGCTTTGCAATTTCGATTTTAACATCGTCGTCCGGTGCGCTGCGATCCCGTTCATAGGAGGAAATCGTATGGATGGATACGTTTAGCTTGTCCGCAAGCTCTTGTTGAGAAAGGCCGTGATCCTTTCTGATTTCCTGAAGCCTTTCTCCTAACATATCTGACCTCCGTTTCAAAATGATCTGTTGGGTTCTTCTTTGTTTATCATTATAAAAAAATTATGGGTATATGCAGATGATTGGAAGAAATCTTACGGGTTTTTCTTGACACTCATAAGAATATGCTGTAATATTATAGATAATCCGGAAGAAACTTATGGGTGTGAATCCCCGCTGAACATGTATAAAAAGGAGGAAAAAAATGGAATTGACTAAAAAGAGGGTTGTTTTATCGGCTCTTTCCGTCGTGCTGGTGCTCTGTCTGCTGGCTGGAGGGACAATGGCGTGGTTTACCGACACGGAGAAGGTAAACGGTAATTTTACCGCTGGTGTGCTGGACATTGTCGTCAATCCCGATGAAGACGGCTATACCACAACTGAGGCGCTGGAGTTTAAGAATTTGCGCCCGATGCTCTATGAAAACTTTGAAAAAGAACTGGTGGCCTCCGGCGACATTAATAACCTGGAAAACAACGGTCAGAATCCGGATAATTATCCATCCGATTATCTGCCGATCTATTTCCGGCCGGTGACCATTGCCAACAAGGGTACGCTGCCTACATACGTCCATCTCACCATGAGCCCGCGCGTTGTGGACGACAAGGAACCGATTCTTTACGACGATGACATACACAACATCGACCAGAAAGCGTACGAATCTGTCGATTGCGGCAACACCCTGAAGGGCGCTTTGAAAATCTATGTCTACAGACAGAATGAAAACGGCGCATGGGAGCGTGTGGACGATGTCAACCTGAACGGGGAAACGTTGTCGGATACGGAAGAGGCGGCGTATAATCCAAGCTCCATCATTAAGGCCGGGGAGAAGGTTACCTATATCATGGCTGGCTATCTGCCGCCGGAGACGGACAACGCGTTCCAGGGCAAGCATTATCACGGCACGCTGACCGTCCAGACGCGTCAGGCGGATCAGGGCGCGTATACGCCGAGCCACCCAGGCAGCGGCAGCGATGAAGGCGGGACCATCGAGGTGAAGGCTTTTGTGAAGCTGACAAACCATGCGGCGGGAGGCGCCGTGGTCGCGGAAAATATGGAAGTGGTGCTGAAGCTGGACAAGAGCGTCAAAACAGCGACGAGCGCGGACTTTGCAAACCAGCTGCGCGCGTTTGTGGAGCGTTACACCGCTCCCGACGGCAAAAAATATAAATATACGGGCGTGATTCCCGACACGTTCGAGGTCAAGTACGATGCTGCAACGGACAGCTATTATGCCGATTTTGGCGAAGACCAGATGATCGTCGGCGTATCGGAGGTCAAATAAGCTTCGTCGCTGCGGCTTTTAAGGGAATGTCAAACAGTCGCCCGTATTTTTGGAGCAGCCAAAGCGGCTGACTGGGTTTTAGAATTGCGGGGTACAATCGAGTCATAAGTTTATTTATTCCATCTGATTTCTGAAAAGGTATCCAGGCAGTTTCCTCATTTGAATTGCTTTACATTTTCCGCCAACCGGCATATAATAAGATAATACTGAAAACGGTATATTTTTGAAATGCAGGGAGCGGAAGAAGTACCTGCGGGATTTCCTACAGCAGAGAGAAGGCGCCGCTGGCTGAAAGCGTCTTTTGCAGGCCCCGCTGGAAAATGCGTCCGCGACGCCCGGCCATCCGGCCCGGCGGTGCAGGCGGGGGGAAAGGAAAGTATCCCCGCACGGTTGCCTCCGTTAAAAGGCAGCAGTGAGCAACAAAACGGAGTGGAACCGCGGTGCGCCGCCTCCGTCCTCTTACAGGGGGGACGGAGGCGGCTTTTTATTTTGGGAAAGCAGGTGAAATGGGGAGATATGTTCAATCAATTGAAAGCAGAGCTGGACTCCATTATCGAGCGAGACCCGGCGGCCCGCAGCCGCCTGGAGGTATACTTTCTCTATTCGGGTTTCAAAGCGGTGCGGTCGTACCGCAAGGCGCACTGGTTTTACCAGCGCGGTCATAAATTCATTGCGCGATGGATCAGCCAGCGGGCGCGCCATAAGACGGGCATCGAGATTCACCCTGGCGCGACCATCGGCAAGGGACTTTTTATCGACCACGGCATGGGCGTCGTCATCGGAGAAACGACGGAGATCGGCGACAACTGCACCTTGTACCAGAACGTTACCCTGGGCGGTACGGGCAAAGAGCAGGGCAAGCGCCATCCCACCCTGGGCGACAATGTGATGGTCGGTTCCGGCGCAAAGGTGCTGGGGCCGTTCAAGGTGGGGGATAACGCCCGCGTGGCCGCCGGCGCGGTGGTCCTGGACGAGGTGCCGGCGAACGCGACGGCGGTGGGCGTGCCTGCTAGGGTGGTGCGCATCGACGGGGTGCGTCCCTGCAACCTGGACCAGGTGCATGTGGCGGACCCGGTCTCGCAGGAGCTGTGCCGGATGCAGGTGGAGTTCCTCAAGCTCCAAAATCGGGTCGAGGAACTGGAAAAAGGAGCGGACGACGCATAAAATCCCGTATTGCGGTTGTATTTTTGCCCATAATCCAATATAATAACGGGTATTGAGACGAAGAAAGCTGGGAGGAAAGAATCATGAAAATTTATAATACGCTGACGCGCCAGAAAGAAGAGTTTGTGCCCATTACGGCGGGCGAGGCCAAAATTTACGCCTGCGGCCCAACGGTGTACAATTATATTCACATTGGCAACGCGCGTCCCATCTGCGTGTTTGATGTGCTGCGCCGCTATATGGAATACCGCGGCATGAAGGTCACGTTTGTGCAGAACTTTACGGATGTGGACGACAAAATCATCCGGAAGGCCAATGAGGAAAACAGCGATTATCTCACGGTCTCCCAGCGCTATATTGAAGAGTATAAAACAGACGCGGAAGGCCTGAATGTGCGCCCCGCCACGATCCATCCGCTGGCGACGGAGAGCATGGAAGAGATCATCCAGATGGTTTCCGCGCTGATTGAGAAAGGTTACGCCTATCCCACGGACAACGGCGACGTGTATTTCCGCACCAAGAAGGACGACCACTACGGCAAGCTGTCCCACCAGCCTCTGGAGGACCTGGAGGCCGGCGCGCGCATCGCGGTAGGCGAGGTCAAGGAAGACGCGATGGATTTTGCCCTTTGGAAGGCTGCCAAGGAAGGGGAGCCGAGTTGGGTTTCCCCGTGGGGAAACGGACGCCCCGGCTGGCATATCGAGTGCTCCGCCATGGCGAAGCGCTATTTGGGAGAGACCATCGATATTCACTGCGGCGGGCAGGATCTGATTTTCCCGCACCACGAAAATGAGGTGGCGCAGAGCGAATGCTGCAACGGCGTGCCGTTTGCCCACTATTGGATGCACAACGGGTATATCAACGTGGACAATCGCAAGATGAGCAAGTCGTTGGGGAACTTCTTTACCGTGCGCGATGTGGCGGCGCAGTTCGGCTATGAGCCGGTTCGTTACCTGATGGTCGCGTCTCACTACCGCAGCCCCATCAACTACGGCGTGGAGGTCATTGAGCAGTGCAAGGCCGGGCTGGAACGATTGTACAACTGCCGCGACAATCTGGAATTCCTGCTGAAAAATGCCTGTGAGGGCGAAAAAGAAGGGGAAAAGGAAATCCGCCGCCGGTTCAGCGGGCATCAGGACCATTTCATCGAGGCGATGGAGGACGACCTGAATACCGCCGACGCACTGTCCGCGCTGTTTGACCTGGCGAGGGACATCAATTCCAGCCTGAACGCCCAGAGCGCACCCAGCAGGGAGCTGTGCGCCTATGCGCTGGATTTGTTCAATGAGCTGGCAGGCGTACTGGGCCTGCTCTACAACAAAAAAGAAGAGCTGGTCGACGAAGAGATCGAGGCGCTGATTGCCAAGCGCAATGAAGCCCGTAAGAACAAAGACTGGGCGACGGCTGATCAAATCCGCGACGAACTGAAAGCGCGCCATATTGTATTGGAAGATACGCCGCAGGGCGTCAAGTGGAAGATTGAGGAATAAAAAACAACTGGGTTTTCCCGGTTTCTTAGCGCTTTCCGATTGACCTGGCAGGAAAGATTTTTTTGTTACGTTCAGAGGTGGAAAATTTAAACGATTTTCTGAATGTAATAAAAAATCCGCCCCTGCCGACAGGCGGGGGCGTTTCCTTTGAAAGGGTGGAAACGATGGCGAAAGAAAAAGAGATCAAAACGAATGTGATGCGCATTCTGGACAAGGAAAAAGTCCCGTACCGGGCGTATTTTTATGAGCATGAGGACGGTGCAATCGATGGCGTTTCCGTGGCGCATAAGCTTGGGCAGAACGCGGAGCAGGTGTTCAAAACGCTGGTTACGCGCGGTTCCGGCCATGATTTCTTTGTGTTTGTCGTGCCGGTCGCAAAGGAGCTGCAGCTCAAAGCGGCGGCGAAAAGCGTTGGAGAGAAATCAGTGGAAATGATCCATGTGAGCGAGATCAACAAGGTGACGGGCTATATCCGCGGCGGCTGTTCGCCGGTCGGAATGAAAAAGCAGTACCGGACGGTGATCGACAGCAGCTGCGAGACGCTTTCCACCATGATCGTCAGCGGCGGAAAAATCGGCACGCAGGTAGAGCTTGCACCGCAGGACCTGTTGCGGTTGGTGCAGGGCAAAACGGCGGATATTGCCGCAGAAGGATAAGGTGAAATGCGTGCGGAAAGCAGCCGGAAGCATTCCAAAAACGATCTGAAAATGCCCGTAAAATCCAAGTGAAAACGGATTTTACGGGCATTTTTGCATAGCGCTTCAAAGTGTCGATTGCAACGGTCCTCTGGGACTTCACCTGTTTGATTGAGCCGCGTCAAACTGCTTCAGTTTTCCCCGGATGCACGCGATGCTCCAGTCGACTGGATGAACCATGTCAGTGCCTTCGATGGATTCCAGAAAGTCCCAGATGGCATAAGAAACGCTTTGTTCATTCAGCAGGAACAGCATGGCGCCGTGTTTTGTATGGTTGTAAGCGAAAATCAAATTGGATTCGTCGAACGCCGTAATTTCCAGATCGGTGGAAAAACGAAATTTGGATGGATTGACGATGAGTGGAATATACTGGCCGTTTTCCGACATCTGCAGGATATTTTCCAGCATCTCACGCCGGATTTTGGGCGGGAAAGCAAAGGAAAACTGTGAGGGTATCTCGTGCAGGATTCCGGTGGAGAGAAAATCGTTCAAGCCCTGTTCTGTAAAGTAACAGATGACCTTTGCATTGTTGGCGAGGCAAGCCTCCGCCTGTTTGGCGCGTGAGGAAAAATATTGGCGAATTTCTTCAAAGCCGGGCGCCTCCGGCTGCATGATACGGAGCAGCAGCGGCTCGTTATAAAACATTGCCATACACGGCTGGTTTTGCAGGGTGTAATGAGCGGGGCACGACGCATTCTGGCTTTTTTCGCTGCACATAAATGCGGACAGGAATTCCAAAGGGGAGTTGGAACGCGCTACGGCGCTGTGGCAGCTTTGCAGCATGCGGTCAAACAGATCGTTATAAAATGTGATCGCATCCGGATCGAACAGGATCAGCGACGATTCGTCGTTATAGGAGGTAAGCATAACCGCGTCGCGCGTCAACAAAAGGTTGGGCGAAATAGTCGTGCTGTTGATGTGTGAGGAAATCGTATCATAGTAGAAATAGGGCTGATAACAGCAGCCGCAAAAAACTAACGGGATGATTGCGTTGATATAGTCCACGTTAAAGGTATCATCCTCCCGATGCCGGGGGGTGCTGTTGAGACAAAAGATATGCTCGATCTGCAATTCGGTGTGGCATCGACCGGCGAGCAGCAGGTTTTCCATGGGAACTTTGCAATCCGGCTGAACGATGATGCGGATGTGTGGCGCTTCCTGCGCCAGTTCCGCCTCCAAAAGCGCCTTTCCGGCGGTAATAATGTCGTTTTTGCCGTAGACGGCCCAGACCGCTTTGTTTTTATCCAGCTTGCTGCAGGGAATGTTTACCGCAGTTGTCTGTGGGGAGGTGCAGAGCGCCGCAACGTCCTCCAGCGTTTCTTTGATATGCTGCCGGCGATAATAGACGGATTCACCTATTTTAACAATATCGTACTTGGTCAGCAGGTCCAGCGTTTGCTCCACCGTCAGCATCAGGGCTTTGGAAAGCTGCTGTACGGTTTCCCGCTCCGCCGGAAAGCGGTTGCCCGCCAGGATTTTTTGCAGATAGCTGCGCTCAATGCCCGACGCTTTGGAGAGCATTGTAATTTTGATTCCTGATTCAGCTACATATTCTTGCAATTTTTCTGAAAAAATGGACATATCCATTCACACCTTTGTTGATTTATGCCTTATTATAGCATAATAATTACCAATTTGGAATATCGTGAAGGTAAAAATATAATAGAGGAAGAAAAATTTGCAAAGCAGCGGACAAGCCAGTATAATAAAAAAGATAATGACAAGGAGGGAACGGTATGACGGAAACTTCGCTGTTACAGGCGATTGAATCGATGATAGACCGGAAGCTGGAACCGATCCGGGAGGATCTGTCCCGCGTCAAACAGGACCTTTCCGGAACGCGGCAGGACATGCTGGTGATCCGGCGGGATATTTCAGCAAACGCACAGGGCCTGACAGGAATGAAGCAGGACCTGGCGGAGATCAAGCAGGGGCTTGCCGCAGCCAAACAGGAAATGAACGGCTTAAAGCAGGGAATTGCGGAACATAAGCAGAAGCTGGCAGGACTGGAGCAGGACTTCTCCGGCGTGAAGCAGGCGTTGACAGCGCTGCGCCAGGCGGCGGCTGACCAGAAGCAGGAGATCGGCGGCATCGGGCAGGATACGGCTGGCATCAAGCAGAGCGTCGCGGGCGTCAAGCAGGAGATTGCGGGGATCCGGCAGGAGCAGGGTACGGCAAAGCAGGCCCTGGCAAACCTGGATCAGAATCTGACGGCGGTGGTGCAGGAGATCACCGTGGTGCGGCAGGATATGGCTAAGGAACGCAAGGCGATTGAGCTGCTGGCCCAAAAGGCAGTGCAGGCGGAAGTCACGCTGGAGAACATTACCAACCCGAGGCTGCAAAACGTTTTGGAGGGGCAGAAGGCGGTGCGTGACCGCATGGAAGCCCTGAACGTACTGGACGACAAACTGGAAAAGATACAGGCTACGGTAAACGTGCTCAAGGCGATCAAAATCAACCCGCAGTATATGGGATAAAAGCAAAAATCTTTTTTGCGGTCGACATCGTTCGGACCCTTTCTTTCTTTCCGTATGGTAAAATAGCAGGGAAAAGAAGGGGAGAGCCATGCACTATGAAATCTGCTCTGCGTACTGTTCCAACGCCGAGCGAAATCAGTATCTTACATACGGGATTCAGGCGGACAGTTGCCGCATCGACGATATTTCCACCTGCCGGCAGACGGTACAGCGGCTGGAAAGCCTTTTGAACCGGAATCAGGTCCTGCCGGAGCATTTGCGGGATATCGTGGATGACTTTTTGGCGGAATAAACACGGAACGGCGGAACCGCTCATTCGCAATGACTGCGAATGAGCGGTTCCGTCTTTTTTGCGGCGGTACAAGCGGGAAAAGTGTTCATGGAAGAAAAATATTGGACATATTGTGCGTATAAATTCTGGATCAGATTAAAGCATCAGGCAAATTTGTTTATAATGTGAATGGTTTTTGCCGGTGAAGGCGCAGCCCTGCCGGTTTGCGAGACGGCGCCGATTCAGAGGACGCCGGGAGGGAATTTGAAGGAGGAAACGAACGATGCCCCCAAAAAATGTGCGTGCGGGAACCGCTCTGATTCTTTTGCTGTTTTTATGCAGCCTGTTTGGAGGCGTGCCAGCCGCCGCAGAGCAGCAGCCGGCACAGCGGCAGCCGATCCAGATTACTTATTACTATGTTTCATCCTGCGAGAGTTGCGAAGACGATGAAATCTATATGGCTTCTATGGAGCAGCAATGGGAAGATGTCATTGACAAGGACGAATATGAAATCCATATGAAGGATATCTACGACGACGGCGTGTTGGAAGAATTTACAGAACGGACCAAGAAGATGGCGACGGACGATTTTACGCCCGCGCCGCCGCTGATGGTCATTAATGATCACTATCTGTTCGGGATCGACGATATTACGGAAAAGGCGCGCGCTGTCCTGGTGGAAGAGAAGGATAAATGGATTGACAGCTCGGAGAAACGGGTGGAGACCTTCCAGGACATCCCGCCGGATCATTCGTATTTCGTCTATTTTTATATGCCTTCCTGTGAAAGCTGTGAGAAGGTGCAGGCATATTTGACCTATATGGACAAGTCCTTTGTCGTTGAGCAGGGGCAGACATCCAGGCTGCAGGTCAATTATATGAATATGGGGGACCTGGACAACGTGCCGCTGGCGCAGTGGTTCTTTGAAAAATACGAGGTGCCCGAGAGCCGCCGGAAAGCGCCGATTGTATTTTATCAAAACGGTTATTTTCAGGGCTATGAGGAGATTGTTTCCGGCATGCCGAACGCCATTATAAGCGGAGACGCCCTGCATTGGGAGAATATTGACTATCGACCCGCATCCTCCGGCAGCTTTGATTGGAAAGACTGGTTTTTCCTGATTTTTACCGGTTTTGTCAGCGGGTTCAGCCCCTGCGGGATCTCAATCCTGTTGCTGCTGTTTTCCCTGCTGCTGACCAAGCAGGCGGACGTGTTAAAGCTGGGCATCACGTTCATTCTTGCGAAGACGCTGACCTTTTTCCTGCTGGGGACCGTGTTGTACTCCGCGTTTGAGCAGATCGGCGCGGTGCTGGCTCCGGTGGGGAAAGCGTTGCAGCTACTCATCGCCGTACTGGCGCTGGTGTTTGCCGCACTGAATTTTTTCGATTATTTTATGGCGAAGCGGAACGAATACGGAAAAATTCGGTTCCAGCTGCCCAAACGGCTCCGCTCGTTCCAGCAGAACTATATGCAAAAGGCGATGAACAGCGGCGGCAAATACCTGGTGGGAACGGTATTTATTACAGGGATCGTCGTTTCCGTAGGCGAGTTTCTCTGTACCGGCCAACTGTATCTGGCGTCCATCCTGTACATGATGCAGCGCCAGACGGCATGGGACCTGCAGGTAGTGCTTCTGTTTCTGCTGTACCTGCTGGCGATGGATCTGCCCTTGCTGCTATTGACGATTCTGGCAAAGAGGGGCTCCCAGGTGCTCAAGCTTTCGGAACTGACGCGCGGGAAACTCCCGTGGATCAAACTGCTGTACGGACTGCTGTTTCTGGCGTTCGCCGTGCTGCTGTTCCTATTGTGATTTGATATGTTTAAAAGAAGACAAAAACCGGCGAAGCCTGTGAACTCCTTTGGCTTTGCCTTATATGATGAACAAAAGAACCTGTTGGGCCGATACGAGGCGGCGTCCCTGCCGCTGCGCCGGGAAGCGGTAATTGAAAAAAGCATTGAGTTCTTTCAGGATCCCAACCCGTGCCTGATCCACGAGGGCGCGGTCAGGGTCAGGATGCTGAGTGAGTTGGAAGCGTTTTTAAAGGGGCGGGAAGAGCCGGTTTCTCTGGGGAATCTGCCGGATGCTTTGCGCGCTTATTTGGAGACGGACTGTGCTTTCATACAATACTTATCTCAATGCCAGTAAATGGCTGTCGATCCAGCATATCGTTACCCGTATGGTGATTCTTTCTAAGAACACCATACGGGCTTTTTTGTTTCTGTATGTACTGTTTGCGGAAAACCTTCTAAAACTTTCCTCCTGTTGGCAAAAAAGGGTGCGATCTCCCCGGTGAATTGAGGCACAGCCTTTTGAATGGAGGAAATAATATGATTTTCGTTAAAAACTGGACGGTCGACGTTCCGGAGGAGGAAATGCTGCTCGGATATGTGGGGGAGAACAGTGTACGCACCGTCGTCTTCCAGATGGATTCCGCGGCTTACAGCGAGTGGGAATTCCGCCTGGATATGGAATTGGGAGAACAGAAAAACACCGTTCTTCTGGGCAAAGATGTGGAAGGGGAAACGCTGTGGCTGCATTTTGCCGTACGCGGGGAACTTCTGTACGCGGCGGGGCATATGAACGCCCAACTTCGCGCCTTGGCACAGGATGGGCGCATCAAGCTCAGCAGCCTGTTTGGATTTGAGGTGGGAAAGTCCATCCATTCTGCGGCGGCGGTTCCCGGCGCCCTGTAACGGCCGCCTGTATGACTGAACCGGGAAGAATTATTTGTCCAGCGATAGAAGCGCGCTATGCGCTGGACGGCGCATAGCTGATGGAACGGATTGAAGACTGGAGTGAGCTGTGAGGAAAAATTTAAACGGAAATAAGGAAGAAATCATCACAGCTCTTTCCTTGTTCTGGATTGTAATGGATAACGATTGGCTATGCATCCAAATACAGCCAGGCCAGCTTGGTAATTTTTCACAAAGCGCATTATGTGCTTTTCATTTTCTCACACCTGTTTTATAATAGAAGCAAGGAGGGGAGAAGAATGCATTACGAACTCATTGAGGAAACGATCATCGATCCGGAGCTAGGAAATCGCCGTACATATGGTATTGCAGTTGTCCCCGGAAAGATCAGCGATATATCCAGTAATCGGGAGGCCATTGAACAGCTAGTGGAATTGTTAAATATGAGGCGCATTCCTCTGGTGCACTTTAAGGAACTGGTTGAAGATTTCCTGGCAAAATGAAAGAGTCCCACAATTAAAGTCTGTACTCTGAAATCGGACGGTGGAAAAGGACCTCCTGTTGCAGTATGATGCTGCAACAGGAGGTCCTTTTTTGTTTAATAGTCTGTTTCATTGGATTTCCGCCGTGCGGACTTGCAGTCTGCACGCGGACACGATGTTTGGCACACAACTTCCGTGCAAGATATATATGGACATAGCCCAGCAGCGTTGCATTGGCAGGTTTTCTCACTTTGTTTTACATTTGACGAAATTTGTACTTTTAGTGACATATGGTGGGATCGTTGTGTTAAATAAATAATTTGGTATATATTGCCATATATTGCTTGCTTTTCGATTGAAATAAAAACACGAGTTGTGATAAAACACAAAAACACGTGACTTAATTTGCATTATTGTGGATTTTATGGGTATAAAAAAGTAATTTCATAGCAGCTTTCTTTTTCGGATACAAGGGATTGTTTAAAATGATACAATACTTGTGTGCATTATGGAAAATATTTTATCTATATTATGATGGGTATTAATATTTTCCACAAACAAGTCTGAAAGACGTATGTTTTTGATAAAAACGTAAACGGAGTCAGACTTGAGGAAGGAGGAAAGAATTGAGGAGTTTCCCAATGGGGATTTGAAGAAGAAAAGAGTATCACGAAGGAGAAAGAGATTATGAAGAAAGCGCTCAAGATGATCGTGTCCCTTGTCCTTGTGCTGCAGATGATGGTTGTGCCGTTCGGCACACTCGCAGGCGCACTGGAAGCGGTAGACGCAGTGGGAACGATCATTGACGTAACGGATTTTGGGGCGGACCCCAGCGGTAAAGGTGACAGCACCATCCCGATTCAGGAGGCTTTGGACGCCGCCAAAGAAGTGGATGGACCTGTTACACTGTCTTTCCCGAAGGGTGAATATCACGTTTACAAGGATTTTGCCAGCAAACGTGTGTACCATACCTCCAACACCGGAAGTTTGAGCTATCCGGAAAAGAGCATCGGTATCCTGATTGAAGATCAGGAAAATCTGACAATCGACGGCAACGGGTCCCTCTTTATGATGCATGGCGACATTATGGCGATCGCCGTTGTGCGCAGCAAAAATGTAACGCTGCAAAACTTTGTATTGGATTACGAAGTTCCGAACACAATGGATACCACCATCGTCGGCTCCGGCACCACAGAAGACGGCAAACCCTATATGGATATGTATATCCCTGCAAACTATCACTACAGCATTTCAGACGATGAAAAGCATATCAACTGGACCAGTGAACTGAGCCCGTATACAGGGAAGCCGTATTGGACGGAAAAAGACCGTCTTGGCCCGTACCTCGTCATTTACAAGGGCTATGACGAAACGGTCCGCAGGCATACGGCCCAAACCTCCTATAACAGTTCCAACGTGCTGGATGCAGACCCGTTTATCGACGTGCAGCATATCCGCCCGCAGGGCGACAATATTGTCCGCTTTACCTATAACAGCCGCAGGCCGGAGGCGCAGGAGCTGGGCAACGTATACCTGTTCAGCAATTCCACAACCAGAAAGACTGCGGGCGCTTTTATCTGGGAAAGCGATACCACCACAGTTAAAGACATCGACGTCCATTATCTGGCTGGTTTTGGCTGGCTGACGCAGATGAGTAAGGATACCGAGTTTAACGGCATCAACTTCCTGCCCCGGCAGGGTACCGGAAAATATACCACCAGTAATGCCGACCAAATCCATGTGGCAGGCGCCGCGGGATATTTCAATGTTATCAACTGTAATTTCTCCATGGCGCACGACGATCCGATCAACATTCACGGAAGCTATCTGCGCGTGGAGGAAGTCATCGACAGCAAAACGCTGCGCCTGGCATATATTCATGGTCAGCAGGGCGGTTTTACCGCCTACCATCCGGGCGACCAGGTCATGTTTTACAGCAGGACACATCTGGAGTCCGTCGCGCATGTGGATGAGAACGATACTTTTACCGTTGCAAGCACGGTCAATCCGGGCGAAGCGTACAATGGTTCCAATCTCTCCATGAAGGAAACGATTGTAACCTTTGAGGAAGATTTCTCCCAGGAGGTTCTGGATGCGCTGAAGGTGAAAATTCAGCGCAAAGCGGGCGATACGGAAGAGGCTCTCTATGTGGCGGAAAACGTAACCTATGCGCCGACCGTACATATCAAAGGCAATGTGATGCGCTCCATCCCGACCAGAGGCATCCTGTGCACCACCCGCAATCCGGTCATCGTGGAGGATAACATCTTTGAGAATCTGGCTATGGCCGGCATGTATCTCTCCAACGACGCGGACTACTGGTATGAATCCGGCCCGATCCGCGACATGACCATCCGCAACAACAAATTCTATGTGCGTACCACCGGACAGAAGGAATGGGATGCGGCAGGCCCGATTTATGTGGACCCGGTTATCATCCGCAGTTATATCGTCTCGAGCGGCGTTGAGCCGACCCCGAAGGGCGACCCGGTACACCGCAATATCAACGTCGTGGATAATGAGATCCATATGGGCGACTATCAGATCATCGTGGCGGAAGGCGTTATGGGGATGCGCTTCGAGGGGAATACCGTTGTGCGTGACAACCCGAACGTGAACATCCAGCTGATGGCAAATAAGACGGACCTCGGCATCGGCGAGGCTTCTATCGTTACGCCCGCGGTGACGGAACAGACCTTGCCCAAGGACGCTTTTGTCTTTAAAAACTGCAGCGACGTCGTCATTGACAACAATACCTATGACGACGGCTTCAAGATGAATGTCAAGGTTACAAAGAACAACGCCGTTGTACCGCCCAGCCAGCTGGGAGGCATGGTGAGCGTAGGCAGCGACCCGCTCCAAATCAACGGTACGGATGTGAATATTGCTTCCTCCAAGGATAAGATTCAATATGCATCCACCAATCCGGCGGTTGTCCAGGTGAACGGGGCAGGCAATGTGCGCGCTCTGTCCAAGGGTGAAGCCGACGTTTATGCGTTCTATGAATTGAACAGCACGATTGTGAAGTCCGAGCCGGTACACTATACAGTGACAGGCGACGGCGAGTTGTGGGACTCCCTTGCTATTAAGGAAGCGGACGACCAGCTGATTACAGAAGAGGGCGGGACCCTTACATTTACCAGCGACCCCGCAGGCGCGGACTGGAGCGTTGTGGACGCGCGTACAGGCGCGGCGACAACCGCAGCGGCGATCGATGAAAACGGTGTGCTCACCGGACTGGAAGACGGCGTTGTGAAGGTTATCGCCAGCAAGAATGGCGTATCCGACAGCCGCACGGTAGTGATCAGCACACCCATCAGCTACGGAGCAGAGCCGAACGCCGTGAAGACCAAAATGGCAGCCCGTGCAATGATGACGAGCGGAGAAAAGCCGCTGGCGGCGGGATTCAGCATCAAACCGGGCACAGAAGTCCCCGCGAATATCAGCAGCACCAAAGATACGGAAATGACGCTGACTTCTGATGAAGACGGCCAGATCAGCGGCCCGGGAAAAGGTGTAACGCAGAATATGGTGCTGTATGAAATCCCGGCAGATATCGCCAAAAATAATTTCCGCGCACAGGTAACCATCGACGGTCTCCCGCAGATCCCTTACGGCGGTGCGGCGATGATGCTGTACACCGATGACGACAACTATGTCAGCATCGGTCAAAAGGGCCATCTGGGCGTTGTATCGGTAAATGAAAAGGGCGGCGAACTTGTAGAAAAATCCGGCGCGGTTTCCGCAAAAGTGGAAAAGGGTACCTTTGAAATTGAGAAAAACGGCAGCATGGTATTCCTTCGTTATAATGATAATGGAACCTGGCGTGTTGTTTTTGGATATTCCATTGGAGAAGTCGGCTTGGATGATTCTAACCTGAAGATCGCATTCTATGTGAACCAGCAGAGCGGCGGAGCCGTAAAAGCGACTTTCTCCAACTTCCGTATCGCAGACGCTTCCGTCAGCTCGGATGCGTTAAGTGAACAGGAGCCGGTAAAATTCTTTGGCGCAGCGGCTGGTCCGGCGTTTGCAGATGGATTCAGCGTGAAAGAAGGCACAGAAGTCCCGGCAAACCTCAGCCAGGTCAGCGATACGGCGGTGAAGCTGGTTGCCGACCAGAACGGAACCATCCGTGAAGCGGGCGAGGGCGCAACGCAGAACCTGATGCTGTACGAGATTCCGAAGGAGATCGCCGCAAATGATTTCCGCGTACAGGTCACAATTGATGGTCTGCCGCTGCGGGACGACAGCAGTGCTTCCATGCTGGTTTATACCGATGACGACAACTATGCCGGTGTCGGTCAGAAGGGAACCCTTGGCGTAGCCGCATTCGCTGAAAATGGAGGTTCCTATTCAGAGCGTGGAGACACCACCGGTTCTAAACTGATGAAGGGTCAATTCGAAATTGAAAAGACCAGTTCCACTATTTACGTTAAATTCTGGGATGGAAACCGTTGGAAGATCGTAACCGGTTTCTCGCCTTCTTCTTCCGGTTTGGATGATTCCAACCTGAAGATCGCGTTCTATGTCAGCAAAATGGGCGAGGATGCTGTTGAGGCAACCTTCTCCGACTTCCGCATTGCTACCGCATCCGCGGTAAACTCTGATGATCTGTCCGCGCAGGAGCCGGTCAAGATCTTTGGAAAAGCCGTTTCTGGGCCGCGTCTGGCGGACGGATTCAGCTTTGCAGCAGGCACAGAAGTCCCGGCAAACTGGAGTAGCAAAAAGGCAACAGAGATAAACCTGATTTCCAATGTAAACGGCCAGATCAGCGGTAAGGATCAGGGAACCCCGCAGAATCTGGTGCTGTACGATATTCCGGCGGATATTGATAGGGATAATCTGCGCTTACAGGTGACCATCGACGGATTGCCGCAGACGCCTTATGGCGGCGCAGCTGTTATGCTCTACACGGATACTGACAACTATGTCAGCATCGGTCAGAAGGGGCATATGGGCGTTGTATCGGTCAACGAAAAAGCTGGCGAGTATGTGGAGAAATCTGGCACTGTTTCTGCAAAAGTGGAAAAAGGTACTTTTGAAATTGAAAAAAATGGCAACATGGTTTTCCTGAGGTACAATGAGAATGGAACATGGCGTACTGTTTTTGGATATTCCATTGGAGAGACCGGTTTGGACAATTCCAACCTGAAAGTTGCGTTCTATGTCAATCAGCAGGGATCGGATGCGGTCAATGCGACGTTCTCCGATTTCCGTATCGCGAACGCTTCTGTCAATTCCGATAATCTGTCCCAGCAGGAGCCGGTGGCGATCACCACAACCGAGGGTGGCGACGAACCCGGACCCGATGTGCCGGACCCGAAGCCTTCTGTTTTGGAAGAAGGCGTCAATATTTGGCAGAACAGCAACCAGTGGTTTGCGACGGGCAAGCGCGATGAACTCGGTGTGCATGCCGAGGTTGGAGATTTGTATTACAACCAGGCTACAGCGAAGAACACCGTGACAGTCGATGTTCCGGCTGAATGGGCGGATGACCTGCGTGTACAGGGCACGATCGCTTTGGATAATCTGAACAACTTGGCCAACTATGCAAATGCAAGTATGGCGCTCTTTGTCGATGGAGACAATTACATTTCCGTTGGACAGAAGGCTCACATGGCAGGCATTGCGGTCGCCAATGAAAAGGGAGCCGAGACGGCGGAACCCAGCTACCCGGCCATTTCCAAGTCCCGTGTAATGACCTATGAGATGGAGAAACGCGGCAATAATTTCTACCTGCGCTGCAAGCCCGAGGGCGGCGAGTGGCAGGACGTCAATATGAGCAATATGCCTCTGGTCAATGATTCTCTGGGCAACAGCTTCAAGCTGGCGTTCCTCACCTGGAATAAGGGCGCGGCATATCCGCTGACCTGCACCTATTCCGGCGTGAAGATGGCAAAAGCTTCCGAATCCACCACAGAGAGCCTGGAGCAGCAGACCTCCAAATCTCTGGTGAAAGCTTATCCGAATGCGGCTCCGACGGTTTCCGACATCCGCACGGATAAAGAGTCCTATGTGGTCGGCAACTATGTCGGCATTATTGGCTATACCTATGCCGATGCGGAAAACCACGCGCAGGGCGCGCCGCTCTACAAATGGCAATATGTCAAGAACGGCAAGACTGTGACAGAGTATACAAAGGTTCCGGAGATCAAGGCGGAAAACGCGGGAGATCTCACCTGCTATGTCTATGTATTTGATTCCTATGGGAAACCCTGCCAGGCGCCGGCTAAGAAGACGGTCACCGTGCAGGCGGTGGACAGCTACGCTTTGAAGGCGATGCTGATCAACGGCAATACACCGGTCGGCTTTAAGTCGGATAAGTTTGACTACACCTATGCAATCCCGGATACGATGGAGTTCTTCACCGTCGGTTATGAAGAAATGAACCCGGTCAAGGGCGCCACGGAGCTGCAGGATCTGGACGGCAACGTCATTACAGACAAGGTTCTGCGCATTGCCGATTATAAGGGCGTAAAGGTGGTCCGCAAGGAAGGAAACGCCGTACAGATGACCTACACGGTTACCTTCCGCCCGGTTGCCAGCAACAATACGAAGTCCGTCATCTCTGTGGATGGAAACGCGCTCACAGAGGAGATCAAGGCGGGCACGCACAGCTACTTCACGGCACTGACCAACGAGCAGAACGTGGTGGAATTCGCCGTGGATGTTCCGGACGATGCGACGGACGTCAAAGTATACCGCTCCTTCTATCGCGACGAGATCGCCAATGAAGCGGCGGAAGGCAATGATTTCTCCGCAACAGTGGATATGTACAGCGGCCTCAACATCTTCAACATCGATGTAACGGCTGCGGACGGCCTCACCGTTACCCGTTACCGCGCACAGGTATTCCGTGCCGGATACAACGACGCTTCTGCAACAGACATCCAGTTCAATGGTGTTACGGTGCAGGGCTTCGATCCGGAAGTCACCGAATACAAACTTCCGATCACTTCTGAGGAAATGCGCGATTTGACGGTTGACGTTGTGCCGGTGGCAGGAAAAGACACCACCACAAGCGTAACCATCAATAACAGCCGTACCGAGGGAACCAAAGCGGAAGGCAAGCTGGATCAGGATACGAATACGGTTGTGGTTGCTGTGAAGGCGGAAAACATGTTTACCGCCAAATATTACAGCTTTACCCTGTACACCCCGGACGAGACCAACGCTTCTCTGGATAGACTGGCATTGCCGGGTGAAACCGTCAACGAATTGTTCGATGAGAACCGTACGGAATACACTATGAACGCGTCCGGCAGACCGATCAAGCTGCAGGCAAGAACCTGGGAAGAGGGCGCAACCATTGAGGTTACCGCCGAAAACGGCCAGTCCTACACGGCAACTAGCAGCATGGAGCAGGAAATTCTTGTCTACAAGGGCGACAATCTGATCACTGTTAAGGTGACCGCGCCGGATGGCAAGACAGAAAAAACGTATACCATTGACGCCAATGTCTGGGATGAAGTCAATCTCTCCGAGCTCGACTGGACCTCCGGTAGCTATGCAGGAGAAGGCGGAAATATCCGTAAGGATCTTTCCAACGATGGCAATCCGATGACGATGAATATTGACGGCAAGGAAACCGTCCTTACAAACGGATTCGGTACCATGACCAATGCATATGTGTATTACAATATCGAGAACAGAGGCTTTACCAAGATGGTCGGCTATGTCGGCGTCGATAAGGAAAGCGCTCCGGGCACCAGAGCAGGCTTCGAGATTTATTACAACGTTAACACCTCTACACCGGCGGGATTGGGCGTTGGCATCCGTTCCCATGAGGGCGATGCGGGAAGATTTGAAATTAATATTCCTGAGGGCACCAACACATTGGGTTTGTGGGCTTATGGCTCCAGTTCTACCAATGTGCATGTGGACTGGGCGGATGTCAAGTTTATCAATCCGTATGCCGTTGAGAATCCCAATCCGGGACCGGCAAAGACCTATGAAGTAACCGTCAACTACGGCAAAAAGGTCAACCTGCTTGTCGATGGCGAGAAGCAGCCCCCGGTCAGCTTCTTTAAAGACCGGTTTGAGCAGGGCACGGAAATTACCCTCAGCTTTGCTCCGTACGCAGAGGGCAGAGAGATCGGCGGCGTCAAGCTGAACGGCGAAACCATGGCGTTTACCGATTCCTCCTCCTACGAGTACACCTACACAGTGGGTAAAAAGGATGCGGCGCTCGATTTCGACTTTGAAATCATCAATAAAGCGACGCTGCGCACTATGATCGATTACGCTGAGGAATGCGAAGCAGACGGTCAGGTCGACGCGAGTGTCCCCGCCGTGCAGAATGCATTCCGCAAGGCTTTGACAGAGGCAAAGAAGGCAGAGGAAGCCCTGGAGATCACCCAGAAGGAGATCGATCAGTCCTGGAAGGACCTGCTGAAGGTCATCCAGATGCTGGAATTCAAGCCCGGCGACAAAGACGCTTTGCTGAAGCTGATCGATCAGATCGAAGCGTTTGATCTGGAAAGTTACACTTCTGCCAGCGTGGCGAAGCTCAACGAGATGCTGGAAGCCGCAAAGGCTGTCTATGAAGACGAAAACAGCATGCAGGATGAAATCGACGAGGCGAGAGAGAATCTCTACAAGGCCTTTATCGGCCTGGAAGATCTGCCGAATACATCTGAGCTTGAAAAGATCATTGCAAAAGCGGAATCCCTGGATCTGAACGACTATATCGACGCGGGTCAGGACGTATTCACAGAAAAGCTTGAGGAAGCCAAAACCGTTCTCGAGAACTCTGAGGATCAGAAGGAAATCAACGCGGCGGCGAACGCCCTTGCGAAGGCGATGGCGGATCTCCGTCTGAAGGCAGACAAGAGCAAGCTGGAAGAGCTGACCAAGGAGGCCAACGAGCTAAACCTGAACGGTTATACCGCTTCCTCCGTTAAAAACTTCAAGGCTGTCCGCGACCAGATGAACGCGCTGATGGCGAAACCGAACAGCGAAGTTTCTCAGGATGAGGTCGACGCGCTGATCGAGAAGTACTATGCGGCGAAGGAGAACCTGACCACTTCCGGCGGTTCCTCCGCGAAACCGTCCAGTCCTTCCAGACCTTCCACGCCGTCCAATAACAATGCGTACGGCGCATCCGGAACGGCCGTGGCTGGGGCAGCGCAGAATGTGCTCACAGCTTCCGTCCGTTCCGATACCACCGTGGACTTCACCCTGAAGAGAGGCAGTGCATACTGCTTCAAGATGACGGTTCTGAACGGCGACAATCTGACCCCGAGCTTTACCGTTGGCAATGGCGATGTGCTCAAGACCCAGTTTGTGGCAAGAATCGGCAACGATTACTACTACAGGGTTTGGGCAGTTGGCGCGCCGGGAACCAGCACGGGCGTGTATACCACCCTGCCCGGCGCTGAATCCGTGAAGCACTGCACGGTAAAAATCGGATAATCTGGTTTACAAAATTCTCTTTTCACAACAGATAGAAGCAGCTCCCGGTTCATTTGAGCCGGGGGCTGCTTTGTGTCCAAAGTAAATATGGATAAATGTTGCCGAAATATGTAAAAATTACCCATTTGTATGGCCCTTCTTGTTTGTGGTTAAAAAATATGTTAGCATGAAGCAATAAAATATCATGTTTGTGTTCCTCGATTTTATTCATGTCGTGTAATTAAGACGCGCGGATAAATAAAAATCAGAAAGAGGTGAAAAAGAGCCGGCGAAGAGGAGCGCTTCAGAAAGCATTTGGGAGGAGAAGAAAATGAACAGACACAGCAAATGGGTGGCGCTGGCGCTTTCCGTTTCCATGCTGTTTACAAGCATGGGAAGCCTGCCCGCACAGGCGGTGCAGGAATATACACCGGCTGGCCATACCGTGGAGGCGGAGGCCCCCGGAAGAACCGTTTTAAACTTCAACAGCGATTGGGGCTTCTATCAGGGGGACCTGGAGGGCGCGCAGGCGGTGGACTTTAACGATGAGGAATTTGCCGCAGTGACGGTGCCGCACACCATGCGCCTGGAGAAAAAGAACGCGGGAGACGCTGGCAGCGTGTACCGCGGAGTCGGTTGGTATCGCCGTTATTTTACACTGGACGAACAGTACAAGGGCAAAAAGATCAATATTGATTTTGACGGTGTAATGATCGACAGCGACGTGTATCTGAACGGGGAAAAGGTCTATACCCGCAACGGCGGTTACATCGGTTTTTCCGTGGACATTACCGATAAAGTCAAATGGGACGGGCAGACGAACGTCCTTGCGGTCCGCGTTTCCAATCTGGACAATCCGGATACGCCTCCGGGAAAACCGCTGGCCAATCTGGACTTCCATTATTACGGCGGCATTTACCGCGATGTACGGATGCGCATTACAGATAACCTGTATATCTCTGACGCGCTGCAGGCGGATGAAGAGGCCAGCGGCGGCGTGTTTGTAACATATACGGACGTTTCCGATGCGGCGGCAACCGTGAACGTCAAGACCCATGTGGTCAACGAAGAGGAATCTGCGGTGGAAGCGACGGTCGTCAGCACGCTGGTGGACGCGGACGGCGAAACCGTGGCGGAAATTTCCTCCGTGGAAACGGTTTCGGCGGGAGGGGCGATCCAGTTCAGCCAGAAGATGGACGTGCAGAACCCGATCCTCTGGCATCCGGACCATCCTTACCTGTATGACCTGGTCAGCGAGGTGCAGGTGGGCGGCGAGACGGTGGATACGGTCACGACGCGGATCGGTATCCGTACCATCGATTTCCGCGCGGACGGCTTTTACATAAACGGGGAAAAGCTGTATCTGCGCGGCGCAAACCGCCACCAGTCGTATGCCAATGTCGGCGACGCGGCTTCCGTTTCCATGCAGAAGCGCGACGCGATCCAGATGAAGGAAAACGGCTTTAACTCGGTACGCGCCACGCACTATCCGCAGTCCCCGGCCTTCCTCGATGCGTGCGATGAATTGGGTATCCTGGTCATCGAATGCCAGCCGGGTTGGCAGAACTTTACCAATACACAGACGTTCTACGACCGTACGCTCCGCGACACGCGCGAGATGATCCGGCGCGACCGCAACCGTCCAAGCGTCATCCTGTGGGAGACTTCCCTCAACGAGACGGGTTATTCCCGCCAGTGGGCGCAGGAAGCGACGGCAACCGCGCACCGCGAATATCCGGGCGACCAGATGTTTACCGCCGCGGACTATGGTTACCACGGCGACCTGTACGACGTGTGCTATAAGGTTGTGGACCGCAATAACGGCGTGGAGACCGATTACAACCCGGACAAACCGTTCCTGACCCGTGAATGGGGCGATTGGGGCGGTATGGGACAGGCGAGCCGTAAGAACGGAGAGGCGGCCCTGCTCAACAATGTCGTTGTGCGTGAAAAGCAGCTGGAGGGCGCCGGCTATCCCGACTGGGGAGGTCTGGACGCCAACGAGCGCATCGGCGGCTATTTCCTCTGGAGCTGGAACGACTATGCCCGTGGCAGTGTGGCGTCCACACTGGCGAACGGTACGGTGGATATCGACCGCTATGAGAAATACAATTTCTATTGGCTCAAATCGATGCAGTCTGCCCGCAATCCCGTATATGGGCCTATGGTCTTTATTGCAAGCACCCATTCCGAAAGTTCCGCGCGTGAAATTACCCTCTACAGCAACTGCGACAGCGTGCGGCTGTACCAGAATGACGAGCTGATCGGTGAGCAGACACGAGACGAAGCTTTCGCCATGAACAGTTCGGTCGGCGCGGATTCCAACATCAAGAAGAAGGGCGGCAGCCCCATTTTCAAACTCACATTGCCCTCTTTTGTGGTGGGCGAACTCCGCGCGGAAGGCGTTCTGGACGGAAAAGTCGTCGCGGAGCACCTTGTCCGTACGCCGGGAACACCGGCCCGTATTGAGATCGAGGTGCGCGACCGGGAGATGCAGCCGGTCGCGGACGGTTCTGATCTGGTGCCGGTTTACTTCAAGGTTGTGGATGAGAGTGGAACGGTCATACCGGACTACAGCCAGAAAATCCGCATCTCTGTGACAGGAGAGGGCGAGCTGGTCGGCGAGAACATCCCGCGCATCGGCGTGGAGGAGCAAAAACTGGAGGCCGGCGTCGGCCATGCCTTTATCCGTACCAGCCGGACGGCGGGCGGCGTGCATATTGAAGCCTCCGGTATGACGGACGAGCTGGTCGGATCCATCAATTTTGAGACAGCACCGTACACGGACGTATTCGTTCCGGACGGCGATCATGTCGCATGGACCAACGGTATGGACGCGTTTGAACAGGCGTATGAAACCTATGACGATCTTGCGTACGGCAAGCCCACGACGGCTTCCTCCACGCAGGAAGACCAGGGCAACTGGCCGAAGAATGCGGTGGACGACGACGAGGGCACCAAATGGTGCGCAAGCGGCGGCGGTTACCCGCAATGGCTGCAGATCGACCTGGAGAAAATTCAGGCGATCAGCGGCTTCCAGATCAACTGGGAGAGCAAGGCCAACACCTATGCATACCGCATCCAGACCTCCTTCGACGGAAACAGCTGGAACACCGTGGTGGACAGTGCGGACAGGCAGCTTCCGGACAATCGTTTGGACACACAAATGGCGGACACAGTAGGACGCTACGTCCGGGTAATGGTTGATTCCGGTTCCGCCGGATGGGCCTGCCTGTACGACTTTAAGGTGTTTGCTTCCAGCAAGCCGCTGGCAGAGCTGCTCCCGGCAATCGGCGATGAAGCGGTGCTTGACCTGACCGCATCGGACGTTTCACCGGAGGGAAGAGGCGTGGACACCCTGCGCGACGGGGAGACGCTGATCGGTACCGGCTGGCTTGCCGCATCGAACACGACGCCGCAGTCCGTTACGCTTTCCTTTAAAGAGCCGCAGACCATTGCGGCCAACCAGATTTACTGGGAGAAGGACAGCAGCCAATACACCTATTCTTTGGAGCTTTCCGAGGACGGAGAGGTTTGGCAGCCCGTCCTGACGGATATCACTGTGGGGGGACAATCCTTCCAGCCGGTCCTGTTTGAGCGGGCATACAGCGGTATCCGCTATGCGCGCGTAACCATTACCAATATATCCGCGGGCGGCACGCCGGTGGTCGGTATGGCGGAATGGATCGTCTATGGCATGGGGAAAGAAGAGGAAGTCAAACCCGTAAAGGGTTTTGATTACCTGAGCGACCTGGCGTGGACTTCCGCAAAGGCCGGATACGGCAGCGTTGTCAAGGACCGCGCCTGCAACGGTTCCTCCATCTCTCTGCGTGTCGATGGGAAAGTCCGTGAGTTTGCCAAGGGCCTTTCCGGCGACCATCTGGAATCCGGAACCGAACTTGTCTATGACATTGCGGGAAAGGGCTACAATAAGCTGGAATCCTATGCAGGCATTGACAGCAATGCCGGTAAAAATGAAGCCCGCACAATCTTCAAGGTCTTTGTGGATGGGGAAGCTGTCTATGAAAGTCCGGTCCTGACCCGGGATGGAGACAGCGCCTTTATAGAGGTTGCACTTCCGGAATCGGCAAAGGAATTGAAACTGCGTGCGGAATGGGACGGCGTAACGCAGAACGGCCAATACAATGCGCATGCCTGCTGGGGAGACGCCAAGCTGACGCGCATGGTAAAGGATATTGTTTCCGTAAAAGAGCTGCCAGTTTTGGAAGTCGCGGTGGGAACTCCCTACTATCGTTTGGCGCTTCCGGAAACAGTTACCGCTGTACTGGAAGATGGCAATTCGGTCGCTTTGGCAGTGAAATGGGCAAAGGGCAACTATGATAGTACAAAAGAGGGAACCTATACGTTAAGCGGTGCGCTGGTTTGTCCGGACGGCATAATCAACGCGTCCGGTTTGACAGCTTCAATTGAGGTAAAAGTCACACCGAAGAGTGCGGAGCCGGAAGAGCACACCCTCAGCGTCACCTTCCCGTCGAAGCACGCCCAGCTTTCCATAGAGGGCGAGGACCTCAAGCTTGCCAATCTGATTGGCAGGTACGAAGCAACGGTTATGGCGGACGACGCTGTAACGTTGACCTTCACCCCCACGGCGGAGGGCAGAGAGTTTGCGGGCGTGACCGTGAACGGGGAACCGGCGGCCCTGAAAGATACGGAATCCTACACCTATACCGGCAAGATGCCGAACACGGATACCGCGCTGGACTTTGCGTTCACCGTTGTGAATAAGCAGGTGCTGCGCACCGTAATCGAGATTGCGGAAGGCCTCAAGGATGGCGACGAATACAACGCGGCGGTGCCGTCCGTACAGAAGCTGTTCGACGCGGCGCTTGATAAGGCGGTTGCAGTCGAGGCACAGGCGGACGCATCGCAACAGGACATCGACAACGCATGGGCAAAGCTGCTCAACGTCATCCAGCATTTGAGCTTTGCAAAGGGCGACAAGACCGTCCTGAAGGAAGCGCTGGACACTGCGGCTGCTTTGGAGCAGGATGACTACACAGCCGGAAGCTGGGCGGCGTATGAGCTGGTTCTGGCGGCGGCGCAGGAGGTCTATGACGACGCGGACGCGATGGACAAGGAGATCAGGGAAGCGGCGGCGGA
>NZ_JADPEG010000024.1 GCF_015667585.1 Clostridium sp. D33t1_170424_F3
GCGTAGTCGATCCAGTATTCCAGCTCGTCCTTGGTGCCTTCCTCGAAGGAGAGGTAATGCATCGCGTCGAGCAGTTCCTTCCAGGCTTCGTTCACTTCGTCCTGGGTGGCTTTTTCGCTTTCAAAGACCTTTAGTGCGTTGTCACGCGCCGCGATGAACTTTGCACGGACGGACGGGACCAGCTTGTCAAGCTGCTCGTCGGTCACTTCGTTTGCCTTCTCCAGCAGAGTTTCCAGAATATCTTTGCTCACGCTGGTGAACACAAAGCGCAGGACGGCCTTGTCGTTCGGCATAGTGTAGGTGTAGGTGCAGCCATCGGCCTCAAACGGGATATCGGCGCCGTTGAGCTGCGCGCTTGCAAACGGACCGTTCGCCGGGGTGAAGGCCAGAGTCAGCTTGTCGCCCACATAGACCGTTGCGCCGAGCATACCGTCTCTCTCGATGAGCGCTTCGTACGCACCCTCCACAGACAGCTTTGCGTTTGTTCCATACTGCACGGTCAGAACCTGCTTGCCGACCGGTGCGGAATCTTTCAGAACGACCTGAACGGTAACGCTGCAGGGAGGCATGGCGAAGGTATAGATTCCGTCTTCCTGTTTGACGGTTTCAATATCAAATCCATCCTCATCCGTCACAGAAACAGACTGGATTTCCTTGCCTTGCTGTACATTCGCAA
Source organism: Clostridium sp. D33t1_170424_F3 (assembly GCF_015667585.1). Classification (GTDB taxonomy): domain Bacteria; phylum Bacillota; class Clostridia; order Oscillospirales; family Acutalibacteraceae; genus Anaeromassilibacillus. The sequence continues at coordinate 677 of NZ_JADPEG010000024.1, forward strand.
CAGAGATGGAAACGGAATCGTTTTCTTTTGCCATCGCCGGGTTAGCCGTTACGTTCGCTGTGCCGCCGGCGACGTCCGCGACGGAAACCGCGTAGGTTCTTGGTGTGACCGGTTCGCCCCATGCGTCAAAGGTGAACAGGGAGTAGCCATAGGAAGAGCCCCTCTCCACACCCTGCATGCGCAGGTAGCGGCCGGTACCGGAGACTTCAAAAGTTTGCTCGCCTTCTCCGGAGGCGCTTCCTTCATAGATGGTGGTGTATTCTTCGTTGTTGTCGGACACCTGAATCAGATATTTTTTACCATAGGCAGCTTCCCAGTTGAGGCGGACCTTATGAATGCGGTAGGCCTCTCCCAGATCGATGGTGATCCAGGCGTTGTTAAGCACTTCTGCGGAAGAACCTTCAATATAAGAACTCCAGCGGGTACCATTGCTGCCGTCCACCACGTAGGAAGCGGGGTATTTGGTTTCTTCCAGATTGGCAAAGGCCTCTTTGCCTTGTGCAATGCTGACGGGGCTGTCATCGATGGTCCAGGTTCTGCGGCTGTAGACGGTTTCTCCGTCCAGAGTGTACTCTGCTGTGACCTCGTACAGCTTTGCATCCGTGCGCGGAACCTTGACTGTATACGTTTGCACCTGCCGGTCCCCGCCATCTGCGTCTCCCGCTGCTTTGACGTCGTATACCTTGGTTTCACTGAGAATTTCTTTGCCGTCCTTCAAAACGGTCAGCTTGACCTCCAACCCGTCAAGGTTCTCGTTCCGGTCGTTGACGACAGTGACGGGGAGTTCCTTGACCGTCCCCTTGCGAACCGTTTCAGACCAGTCTTTGATGATGACGCCGACCGGTGCGAACGCGTTGCGGAACGCCTCCTTAATACAGGGGTGTATGGTCGGGTTGCTGATATCGGGCATGAAAATGTCGCTGGTTGCGCCGCCCGCGTTTGGCTTGGAGTAGGTAAGGCCTGCAAAATGCATGAGGCCGACATAGTGGCGGCCCTCGCGCCAGAATTCACTGCTCTGTCCAACCGCTTTCGCGTAGAATTCCAGGCGCTCTTCACGGGTGGCGCCGGGCAGCCACTTGTCATAGTAGCCCTTTGTCAGGGAGGTTGGATCGCCGTAGCGGTCCAGCCAGAGCCAGCCGTATTCGTTGTTGATTTTTGGGTTGTCGTTGCCCCAGGGGTCCCTGCCGCTGCTTTTGTATTCGGTATTAGAGATGGTATTATAGTCAGAGAGAGTAAAAGAGTTATTCAGGAACATATACGGGTGACACTCGCTGGGGTCAGTATCGCTCTGTGGGGCAGTCCAGCCGTTGTCCCAGGGGCGGTTCTGGATGTCGTAATCGCGTACCGCCCGGATGGTGGCGGAGTATTCTGTCAGATTGTTCGCCTCATTCTGGATGTCCCAGATGATCAGGGACGGATTGTTGCACTTTTCGTCCATCCAGACATACATTTCCGGGGAGAGCGTCTCCATGGTGCAGCCGTCCGCACAATGTCCAAAGACAGCGTACTCATCCATAATCATGAAGCCCTCTTCGTCCGCGACGTCGTACCAGACGTCCGGCGCAAAGCCGACGTGGAAGCGCAGTGAATCCCAATGCATGTCCTTGAACTGCTGGTAGACGTCTCGGGCCCATTCGCGGTCAAACGGATGGTCCGCGCGCAGCGGGTCTTCGTAGAAGCGGTTCATGGCGACGTTGGTGCCGCGCAGATAATAGACCTTGCCGTTCAGCATGGGCAGCTTTGTTTCCGCGTCAAAGTGGAAGGTGCGCATGCCAAAGCGGTCGGTATAGGTATCACCGCTTGTGATGACCTCCATCTCATACAGGAATGGATTGTCCGGCGTCCAGAATTTGTCCTCTGTGCAGCCTGCGATGGAAATGGCTTCTACGTCAAACTTTGTACTGCTGCCAGCGGGAACGGAAACATTTGCTTCCGTATGGGTACCGACCAGCTTCTTTTCCTGTGTGGGTACGCCGTCTTTGAAGACGCCCAGCTCATAGATATTGAACGTGACGCCGGTGGTGACGTCGGCGTCTGTACGATTGTTGAGCGTAGTGCGGGTTTTCACGGTACCGTCTTCCAGATTGGGCGCGGTCTGCAACGCTGTTACGGCGGGAGAGTCGTTCAGAATGAACGTGACGCCGTCGATGATACCGGAATAATAGCTGTTGCGTTCCCCGTCGGTGCCCACATGCGCCGGGCAGTCCGGATCGGTCCGCTGCTGTTCATAGTTGCCCAGCATGATGACGATATCATTTTTACCCTCGTGCAGCAGATCGGTTATGTCCATATTGGATGACGTATAGTTGTACTGGTAGTCGTCCACATAGACGCCGTTGACGTAGACATAACGCCCATAATACGCCTTGCCGATGCGCAGCACCGCATTGCCCTGCGGGGCTTCCGGCAGGGTGAGAGTGGTGTGATACCACAGAGCGGAATTGTTATAGTTCGGCATCGCGACGCTGGCCTGATCCCAGAAGCCCGGCACGGGAATGGAATTGTCAAACGTCTTTGGGATCGCCTGAGGTACGGCGCTTCCTTTGCTGAAGGAAGAGCGGGTGCATTCCCAAATGCCGTTCATGTTGAGTTCCAGGCGCTCGCTGCCGGTGGGCATTTGCTCCACGGCAAACCGGCTGATCGGTTTTGCATAGTTAAACGACAGGCTGTCCAAATACAGCTCGGCGTCTGCGGGCAGGGAAATGGAAAAGGTTTCCCCGGACGCGATGGGGATTTCCTTTTCGCCAAAGCTCTCGTAATAATGGGGGCGTGTAGCGGGCAGCGTAACCTGCCGGCTGGTATCGCCGATTCCGATCGTGACCGGAACCGGAACGTCCGCCTTGTATTTCAGGTTGTATACGTTCAGTTCTCCCAGATTGTCCGGAACCGTAAAGGAAACGGATTGCCCTGCGTGATCCATCTTTACAGAGACGCCCACGGTGGCCATAATGTCCTCATAGAGCGCCGCGCCTGTCAATTCTGCATTTTTTGCCAGAAGAGTGTTGGCAGCGATCGTTTCCTCTGTGTACAGCTGCCCGTAGGAAAGCGTGAAGTAATCTAGGTTGACGTCCATCTGCGGAACCAGCTTGATCGTTGCGCCTTCCGGGATGTAGAGCGCGTCGGAATCCGCAATTTTCAAAGTATCCATGTACCAGCCGCCGGTGGTGGAGAAGTTGATTGCGCCGATCTCCTCATAGGTGTCGTCTCCCTGCAGCATGTAAACCGTAATGGTGCTGGTGTTGGGGGAGGAATATGCCACAGAAATGCGGTTTGCCTGGGTGGTGCTCTCCAGAATGAAGCCTTTGCCTCCGGTCTGCCCCATATAGGCGCCGCCGCTGGCGGCTTCATCCCTGTTAATGCTTCCGGTAATTACATTACCGTCTGCGTCGACCACCTTGGTGCTCTCCGCCTCAAACCGGGAGGAGGGGACGCGCCGGTATACGGGAACCACTTGCAGGTCCTCATCAGCCTGTAAGACAAGCGTGCCGTCTTCCCGCACTTCGCTGATTCTTTCCTCGCCGTTTACCAGAACAGACTGCAGCGTGCAGCTTTCCAGCGGCATAAAATGAACCGTGGTTTCACCGCCTTTTGCGGCCCAGGTGCCGGTGGAACAGATGCTCCAGCCGTTATTATGCGCCTGCACGTTGACGTTGACCACGTCCGTTGTCTGCGGCGGATTTTCCACCGGTGTGCCGTAGACCTCAAATTCATAAAGAGAGGTGCCGTAATCCGCCCGAAAAACTTCATTGGCGTACATACGCACATAGCGGCCCGTACCGGAGAGTTCCAATGATTGAATACCGCCGCCTTTGGCCGTACCGTTATAAACGGTAGTAAAAGAGGTGTAGTCATTCGAAACCTGAATATCGTAGTCCTTGGCGTAGGCAGCTTCCCAATTTAACACGACGCGGGAAATGTCGTATACGCCTCCCAGATCAACACAGATCCAGTTCTCATCCGTTGGCCCGTGCCGTTCCGGCAGGTAAGCGCCGGTGGCCCAGCGGGTTTTAGCGTCTCCGTCCAGCGCGAGGCTGGAGGTCATATGAGCATTGTTGCGGTCCACACGGCTGCTCGTTGCCGGTTTGTTCAGTGCAATGTTCCCGTCCGCTGCCAGCGCGGCTGCGGGAACGGTTCCAATGCCCGTCAGCAACATGGAGACGGACAGGAAAAGTGCGGTCAATTTCCTCTTTAACAATGAAACTCCTCCTTTTCATCATAGGAATACCGTTGTATCCCAACGCTTTCGAATCAAATTCACCTGCCTTCCGATTGCCGGGAGAGAACCAACGAACGATCCAATGAAATTCCATTCCGACAAGACTAATTCAACGAATAGTTGCAATTTTATTAAAACACATCTAAAAAAATAAGTCAATGTGGTTTATTCGTGTGTGGAATGCTAAAAAAATAATCTTTGCCGTTGACAATAGGACTACAACATGTTATCTTATACTTAGACTACAAAGCGTAGGCAAAGGGGGATTGGAAATGCTGCAGCAGGTTTCGGATTCTGAGCTGGAGCTGATGAAGATCATATGGGCGAATGGGGGGACGGCGCTCTATGCGCATATCATGGACGCGCTGGAGGCTGTGGGGAAGACCTGGCAGAAGAACACGGTCATTACCCTGCTGTCCCGCCTGGTGGAGAAAGGGCTGCTGAAGACTCGTAAAATCGGCCGTCGGAATGAATACACCGCCTTGGTTACGGAAGCCGATTACCAGGCGGCCCAAACAAGGTTGCTCTTGGACAAGCTCTACGAGGGCAATGTTAAAGGGCTGGTGTCAACGCTGATTCAAACGGAGATGCTGACGTCGGCAGAGTATGAGGATTTAAAGAAACTGTGGGAAGGTAGGAAAGAGCGATGAATCAGGTTTTGAAAATCGTCCTGTCGCTTTCCCTGTCAGGCGCTCTGTCGATTCTTTTACTGTATCTTGGTATCCGGTTGTGCGGGAGGACATTCAGTAAAGCGTGGCGGTACTATATTTGGCTGATTGCAGTTGTCCGCTTGCTGCTGCCCTTTGCGCCGGCGGTCAATTTATATCAGGGGATGGAGCAGGCGATGGTTCAAGTGGTTCCCTATACAGAGAAAGACCAAAGTGCAGAGGGGATTCCTCTGCAGGAGGGGGAAACAGACGCTGAAAGCGATGATGAGCAACCGCCGGTTCTCGCAGGCTTCTTTCAAAATTTGTGGGTTGTCTGGTTAATGGGCGTACTTGTGCTGTTTATAAGGAAGATCACCGTTTATCAAAGCTTTATAAAGTTTATCAGGGCTGGATGGGAGGAGGTGACGGACATCCCGCTGCTCGACCAGACGGCGGAGCTGGAAGAGCGTCTCGGTATCAAAAAGGCTGTGGAACTGCGCGTCAATCCGATGCTTTCTTCTCCGGTGTTGATCGGCTTTTTCCGTCCCTGTATTGTACTTCCTTCTGTTTCCTTGCCGGAAGCCGAATTTCAATATACGATCCAGCATGAACTGATTCATTACAAGAGAAGAGACATGTTTTATAAGTGGCTGGTCCAGCTTACGATCTGTATGCACTGGTTTAATCCGCTGGTTTATTGGATGGGGCGTGAAATCGGCCGAGCCTGCGAGCTGTCCTGTGATGAAGCGGTGATTGGCAAATTGGATCGAAAGCAGCGGGAAGCGTACGGGGATATGTTGCTCAACGCGGTCGCTTCCGGAGGAAATTACAAAAATTCTGTTGCGTCCGTTACGCTGCATGAGAGTAAAAAACAATTAAAAGAAAGGTTGGTTGCCATTATGGATTTCAAAGCGCAGTCAAAACCGGTCCGCGCTGCCGCTCTGTTGACGGCAATGGCTTTATGTGTCGGCGCATCCGCGGTTGGGGCGTATGCATCGCCGGTTCCGTCTTCAACTGTAATTTGGCATGGAACAGGGCAATGGAACGGAGAAACCTACACGTACACACAGTCAGGCTATTATGAGGCGCCGTATATTTTTCAAATTGGCTGGAATGTAAAAGGAAAGCTGGACGAAGCATATCCGGACAAAGCGGAGCTTGTCCTGGCGGACGGAAGCGCCGTCAAGGTGTCTTTTGATCGCTCCTGCAAATCGTATATGACGGATCAAAATGTGATGAACGCGCTGAAAGCCCTCTCTGAGAAATTGAAAATACAGCGTGCAAATAGTGCGCTGCCTTTTGAAAAGCCTTTGGTGATTTCTGTAGAATATGTTGGTGGAGAAAGTCCGGAAAAGCTGGCGGAGCAGTATTATGCAGACGGTTCCCTTGTCAGTTTTGTTGCGGTTTTTCCATCCCTGCCGGAGGAGGTGCAAAAGAGCTTCTGTGACCGGATGTTTACAGATGGCAAGGTTGCTTTTTTTGCAGCCGTCCTGAGAGAGGTGGACCATACGCTGGCCGACATTTATGTGAATCGGGCGTACCAGGAAGGCAAGCTAGCTTTATATGCATCCATTTTGGGGGAGACGGATGGTGATCTGGCCAATGTATATATGGAAAAGGCGTATCAGGATCGAAAGCTTACCTATTTTGCAAGTGCGGCGCCCTATCTCACCGACGACGCCAGGGACGCCTGGATTGCCCGGTGTTCCCGGGACAAACGGAACACCTATCTTGCGGTCCTGACAAGAGAAGCCGGCTAAGCTGCCAAACGCTTGCAGTCCTTTTAAAATCCCTGTACAATAGCGGCAGGGGAAAGAAGGGATACAATGGAAGGCTCCGATTTCTTTTTAGACGCCAGAGAACTACACCTGGAGAAAAATATCTGGCGTGTATTCGATACCCTTCAGACGCCGCGCGCGTATGCAAAGGGACAGATGATTTATCTGCAGGGGGAACACGCGGAATACTTGTACTATTTGCGCAAAGGCAGGGTAAAAGTTTTTCTCAGCTCGGAAAACGGCATGGAAAAAACATTGACGATTCTGGAAGAGGGAGAAATTTTTGGAGAAGCGGCGTTTTTGGACCAGCTTCCGCGCATGTCATCCGCCAAAGCGCTGACCCGTTCGGATATTGTGGCGGTGGACCGCGCCTGCCTGCTGCAGTATTTTGCCCGCCAGCCCGCGCTCGCGATGGATCTGCTGCGGTATCTGGCGCGCACGGTGCGGATGCTTTCCGCACAGGTGGACCATATGACTTTCTTGCGCGCAGACCAGCGGGTGGCACAGCTGCTGCTGAATCTGTCGGGCGCGGAACACAAGCCGGTCAGCTGTACGCATGAAGAGCTGGCAAATCTGGCGGGGACCTCCCGCGTGACGGTCAGTAAAATTTTGGGGCGGTTTGAAAAGGAAGGGTGGATTGCCACCCATTATCGAAAAATCACTGTGACGGCGCCGGAGCAGCTGCGAAGCGCTGCGTTTGCCTCACAAAAATAACGGAACCGGCGGCAAAGCATTTGCTTTGCCGCCGGTTCCGTTTGTGGTTGGTTGTTTTATCTTTGATCCAATGGGATATACTCTCTGTGAGCCGAAATACTCTTGTACGCAGGGCGGATGATTTTTCCCACGTTGATCTGCTCTTCCAGCAGATGTGCGCTCCATCCGGCGATGCGCGCCATGGCGAATACCGGCGTGAACAATTCGGGCGGAAGGCCCAGCATATGATATACGAAACCGCTGTAGAAGTCGATGTTGGCGCTGACGCCTTTGTAGGTTTTACGCTCTTCTCCGATGACGACGGGCGCAAGGCGTTCCACGCGGGAGTACAGGCCGTATTCCTTGGACAGGCCCTTTTCCTCAGACAGCTTCTGCACAAAGGTCTTAAAGATGTTGGCGCGCGGGTCGGAGATGGAATACACCGCGTGGCCCATGCCGTAAATCAGACCCGCCTTATCAAAGGCTTCCTTGTTCAGCAGTTTATGCAGGTAGCCGCGGATTTCATCCTCGTCTTCCCAGTCTTTGATAGTGGCCTTCATATCCTCGAACATCTTGACTACCTTAATGTTTGCTCCGCCGTGCTTCGGGCCCTTCAGGGAACCCAGCGCCGCAGCAATAACGGAGTAGGTATCCGTGCCGGAGGACGCTACCACGTGCGTGGTAAAGCTGGAGTTGTTGCCGCCGCCGTGCTCCGCGTGCAGGACAAGCGCAAGGTCAAGAATGCGCGCTTCCAGATCCGTGTATTTGTGGTCCAGACGCAGCATATACAAAATATTTTCCGCAATGGAAAGCTCCGGCTGCGGAACATGAATGAAAAAGCTGTTGGAGGGATGCAGTTCACGGTAATACGCCTGATAGCCGTAGACGGCCAGCTGTGGGAACAGAGCAATCAGTTCAATACACTGGCGCAAAACGTTCGGCAGAGACGTGTCGTTGCCCTTTTCGTCGTATGCGTACAGAGTCAAAACGCTTCTGGCCAGGGTGTTCATCATGTCCGATGTGGGAGCCTTCATGATAATGTCGCGCACAAAATTGGTGGGAAGCGTGCGGTACTTGTTCATGATCTGTTTAAACTCTTCGAGCTGTACCATGGTGGGAAGCTCTCCAAACAACAGCAGATAAATGGTTTCCGCAAAACCGAAGCGGTTTTCACGCAGGAAGCCGTTTACCAGATCCTGTACGTTGACGCCGCGGTAATACAGCTCGCCGTCGCAGGGAACGGTTTGCCCGTCGACCACCTTGCTGGACACGATCTCCGCAATCTCTGTCAGCCCGGTCAGGACGCCTTTGCCGTTGATGTCGCGCAGGCCGCGCTTGACGTCATATTTGGCGTAAAGGCTGGTGTCAATGGTACTATGCGATTTACAAAGATCCGTTAGCTCCAAAATGTCGGGAGTGATCTCAAAAAATTCGTCATTCGTCGTTTTTGCCATTCTGATTCCTCTTTTCCTATGGTATTCAATAAAGCCGATTATACTGCCCATTCTTCAACCGGCTTTGTAGTCCCCGGCAGCCAGGGGACAACTGCCTGTAGCGCCACAACGACGGCACTGTAATTTGACGCATTATCGTTAAGCAGTTAATTATTAATATTAAGTATAATACATTTTAGCAGTTTTAGCAAGCAGCCACCTGTTAACTAAATGTGAATTTCATGCAAGAATGTCTGAGAAATGGGGAAAAAAGCCGGGCAAGATTATGCAAAACGGTGAGAAAACAAGCGCTCTGGCAGCATGTGAAGCAAAAAATATGCTGGATTGAAGCGCCGCAGCTGCAAAATGCAACTGGAATATGCAACATGCATCAAGCCGGGTTGCACGCTTTTGCCGAATGGATTACAATAGGAATGAACATAAACAGCAGTTTTTTATCCTGCTTTACCAACAGAAAATTTTTTAGATACCGGTTTATTGCAGTTTATAAAAAATCATGAAAACGGCCCTGCGGGGCGGAAAATGGGGGATTCCTGTGTTAAAAGATTTATTGAAACAAAACAGAAGCTACCGCGGTTACGACGAAAGCCGCAAAATCACCCGGGACGAGCTGGAAGAGCTGGTGGACTGTGCGCGCTATGCGCCGTCCAGCGTCAACATGCAGCCGTTCAAATATTATCTGGCCTGCGATGCGGAGACGGTAGCAAAAATCCAGCCGCTCACCAGGTGGGCGCGCGCCCTGCCTGAACTGACGCTGCCGCATCCGGGGCATTGTCCTACAGCGTTTATTGTAATCTGTCAGGAGACGGAGTGGCATTCATCCCTTCCGCGCTTCCAAAGGGATGTGGGGATTGTGGCGCAGACCATCCTGCTCGCCGCCGTGGAAATGGGGCTGGGCGGCTGCATGATTGGCAATTACGACGCGGGCGAGGTCCGGCAGGCTCTCGGCCTGGCAGAGCATATCAGCCCGGTTTTGATTGTTGCTTTGGGGAAACCGGATGAAACAATCGTTTTGACCGAGGTGAGGGAGGACGGTTCCACCGACTATTACCGCGACGAACAGGATGTGCATTATGTCCCCAAACGCAGCCTGAAGGATATTTTGCTCTAAAAGGAAGGCGATGAAGTATGGCGAGATCTCCCTTTGTGATCGGGGTGGCGGGCGGTTCCGGCTCCGGCAAGACGACGCTGGCCACAAAACTAAAGCACGCGATCGCCGACAAAGCGCTGATCCTTTCCCACGATTTTTATTATCATGCGAACACGAATATCCCGTTTGACGAGCGGGTCAAAGCCAATTACGACCACCCCAATGCGTTTGATACGGACCTGTTGATCGCGGATATTAAAAAGTTGAAGGAGAATCGTCCAATCGACCATCCGGTGTATTCGTTTGCCACGCATTCCCGTACGCCGGAAACCGTACATGTGGAACCCGCGCCGGTTATCATTCTGGAAGGTATCCTGATATTTGAAAACCGGGAACTGCGCGACCTGATGGACATCAAGGTGTTTGTAGACGCGGATGCGGATATTCGTCTGATTCGCCGGTTGCTGCGCGACGTAAAAGAACGCGGGCGCAGCCTGGACTCCGTCATTTGCCAGTATGTGGAGACGGTCAAGCCTATGCACGAGCAGTTTGTGGAGCCCAGCAAAAAATACGCGGATCTGATTATTCCGCAGGGCGGGGAAAACAGCGTGGCGCTGCATATGCTGGTGGACCGCATCCATGCGTTGCTCCAACATACGGCTCTGTTTGACCTGTGCTGAAACGAAAAGCGGCGGAACGAGAAATCGTTCCGCCGTTTCTGTTTATCCTGCCTTTATGAGCGGCGAGACCTTCCGCACAATCCAATCCCCGGCCCGCTTGGTGGGAACCGCCAATGCCACCGATAAAACAAGAACCAGCAATGCTTTGTATCCGTCTGGAATATCAATCAGAAACCGGACCGCCAGCATCAGCACGTATTCATTAAGGTAAATATAGTAGGCCAGATCTCCCAGCTTTGCCAGCAGCCTGGAGTGCAGCCCTCTGGCGCTTAACAGGCCGAACAGGGAGACGCAGAAAACCAGATAAGAGAAGTTCAGCAGGTAATATGTCTCATATTGCACAAAACCGTATGCGTTTAACTGCGTAAAGATGAACGCCAGCGCGCAGAGGACCGAAAGCCCTTTTCCTGATAGCTTCTGATACCGCTGGTAAAACAGATAAAATATGACGCCCAGGCCGAAGCTCAGGTGATGCGAGTAGCACTCCATGAACGGGGAATCCGGTGTGAGCCCCTGATAGAAAATCAGGCCGTTGACAATAGCCGCCGATGCAAAAATCAGGAACACAATGACAGCTTTCCATTTAAGGGAGAGCCGGCGGATACAGAATACCAGAAAGAAAATGAGGTAACAAAGCAGAATGTACTGAATGTACCACATGGATGGGTCTGTGCTGCCGATGTCCACCAGAATAAAACTGAGCAGGATGTTTTTGGGAGGAACCTGGAAGACAGCGTAATACGCGATTTTCACCAGATTGACGATCCACAGCGGAACCAGGACCACCAGCAGCCTGCGCGGGATAAATCCCTTCAACCCTTTTTGGTAATAGGATGAAACCAGCCCGAAGCCGGAAAGAAACAGAAAAATTTCTACTGCCGGCGCCCCCAATACCGGCGTGGCGGGGATACGGGTCCAGCCGTGTACCAATGTCATATGCCCAAACAGGACCATCAGAATCGCCAGGCCCTTTAATTCCCGGGAGGTGTCTCTGCCCAGCTTTTCTCCGGCGGCAGCGGGCAACTTCCGGAACGACAAAATGAGAAGAAGCGCGACAATGTAAAATAAACCGGACTGCAAAAACGCGTTCATAAAGTTCTCCTTATTCCTGTGCTGGCCGGCCTAGCTGCCGGCCAGCTTTTGTTTGATATCCGGGATGCACATACCCTGCTGTTTTAAAGATTGGATTTCTTCCAGCCGGGCGACCGCTTCCTCACGGGGGAAGCGGCGGGTCAGATTTTCCCCTTCCTGTTCAAAGGGGAGCATCCCCTCTTCCGTGTAAAATTTCAGGGTGCTGTACCGGCACCCGGTCAGGCGCACCAATTCCCCGATGGAAACATATTCGGATGCCAGTATCTTTTCCATTGAACGCTGCCGGGACATGATTTACCCCTTCCTGTCATTTTAAAATTGCCTGTGGGTATCTGCGCAGGCGCATGCCCTGGATAGGTACTTTGCTTTGGACGATCGTAGGTATGGCTTCATAGAGGATGTTGTCTATTTTAATCAGTGGTACGGTGCCCTCTCGCAGGACGGTATAGTGGTGGCCGTATTTTTCCAGACGGGCGGTCACATCTTGCAGGCGGTTTTCTTTTCCTTCAAACCACGCCTCCACGTCGATAAAAATGGACTGCGAACGCTCCAGAAAGGGAAAAGTGAAGTTGACGCCGATACCAACCGGTGTGGTAAAGGTTTGTTTCTTGGCTTTTAAAAAGTTTTTGGCGAAGAATTCCCAGGATCTGTGAATCCCCACGACGAAAAGCTGCCTGGCAAGGGCGTTTTCATAGTAGATTTCGTTCATGCGGCTGGCGACCTGGTGAACCTCCTCTTCTGAGAAGAGGTCGAACAGACAGCTGCTTTCCCGCAAAAGCCAGAGCATCAGCAGCGTATCGTCCGTTACCGCTCCATCTTCCAGAATTTCCGCACGAAGCCCCTCTGTCAGGCGCGCGTACAGGGATTCGTCACTCCGGTATTCCCGCATGGATACCTCTGCTGTGACATAGTTCATATCGCAGCCCAGCAAGTTTGGGATTTCCTCCAGTACGTCGTGCGCTTTCAGGTAGTCGGTGAATGAACGCTCTATGGCCTTGAGCTTCCGGTTGGAAAAATGGGTTACCTGCTCCAGAAAATGGGGAAGGGTATTTTGTATCGATGCCTTTTTGCCCAGTATGCATTCCAACACCGTCCGCTGATGCTGCGGAAGACCCGGACGGTCTAAATGTGTGCGGTCAAGCGTCAGCTGTTCCCCCTGCATGGCAAATCCGTGATCCATGTAACATTCCAGAATGGCGGCGGCGGCCATGCAGCGCACGGCAATTTTCTTTACAACCGGCATGTGAAGGCTGTCCTGCGCGTTAAGTGCGATCAAAGCAAAGTTTTGTGCAAAGGTGAATGTTTCCATATCGAAACCTCCTCAGGGTATCCCAACGGTCGGGTAGTATTTACATACTACTTACTGCTTACTACTTACGATTTAAGAATAGCACAACGAATCAGGAAAGTCAATGGAAGAAAAAGAAAACCAGCCTCACGGGGAGGCTGGTTGCGTATGAATCAGGGTAGATTGATTTTTTTGCGGGTGATGTCCGCCAGCGCAGCGCACCCGGTCATTTTCATTGTGTCGCGCAGCTCGGAAAGAATCTTCTGCGTGTACAGGGCAACGCCTTCCGCATGTCCTCCGCAGGCGGCGGTCACATAGGGCCGTCCGATCAACACCGCGTCCGCGCCGAGGGCAAGCACCTTAAAGACGTCCGCACCGGTACGGATCGCGCCGTCCGCCAGCACTTTGATGCGCCCGCCGACCGCGTCGCAGATCGCGGGAAGCACCTCCGCCGGCGCGGGAGTATGATCCAGCACGCGGCCGCCGTGGTTTGAAACGATGATGCCGTATGCACCGGTTTCTGCCGCCTTGCGCGCGCCCTCCGGCGTCATGATGCCCTTCAGGAGTAACGGCAGCTTGGTGGAAGCAATGATCTTCCGCAGTTCGTCTACACTTTTGGAGCAGACCGGTTTACCGGCCGCCGCCAGCAGGGGAAGCCCGGCGGAGTCAATATCCATGCACAGCGCCATTGCGCCGGCCTCTTCTGCCAGCCGGATTTTCTCCAGTACCTTGGCCTTGTCCCAGGGTTTGATGGTGGGAACGGCGACGCCGCCCACGGCCTTTACCGCGCAGAGCGGGTCGGTGAAGAAGAAATCCGCCGCGCCGTCTCCGGTGAAAGCCGCGCAGCCCGCGGAAATCATGCCGGGAACCAGCTCCGCCGCGTACGTCTTTTCGTTAAAATAGCCATTGTAGTTATTGGAAAGGCCGCTGATCGGAGCGGCGAAGACCGGGCCGGCAAAGGTCTTGCCGAACAGGGAGCAGGCGGTATCCTGTCCATTGTCGGTATAGATCAGATCCATGTTCACTTTAATCCGCTCCAGCGCTTCATAGCTGTGGATAAATGCGGAACCTGTCCCTTTTCCGCCGGTTCCGGGGATTTCCCCGCGGCAGGCCACGCCGTTGCATTCACGGCAGACGCGGCAGTTCGGGGCCATGTTTTTTCTTGCGTTTTCCAGAAGTTCTTTGTATTCCATATCGGATGCCTCCTCAGATTCATTGCGCCCAGTATATCACAATTTTGAAGAGGTTTCTATCCCGGCACAGAGAAAGCCGCCCTGCGAAAGTATCTTCGTCAGAAGGCTTCGCAGGGCGGCCCTGTTTGGGATTTATAAATTTGATGTGGAAAAATCGGTGATCACTTCTTTTTCGCTGCCGTCTGGAGAATAGACAAAGCGGTCGATGTGGTTCCCCTCGTAAAAATACTGCGGCGGCGTTGGGCGGTAATGATAGTCGAAGGTATCGATGATGACGAGCTTTACCTTCATGCGCGCGGGTATAATGCTCTTTATGTAGACGCTGGCCTGCTGCCCGGGAATGACGTCCTCGCGGCTTTCCGCCAGGCCCGCCAGATTGGGAGACAGCTCCACAAAAATACCGTATGGCTCCACGGAGCGCACAATGCCCGCCACCGTTTCCCCGGCGGCAAACTGAGCCACATTTTCTTCCCAGGTGCCCAGCAGCTCCTTGTGGCTCAGGGTAATGCGCCCGTTTTCAATGGATTTGATGACGGTGCGGATATTCATTCCCACGCTGAAGCGCTCCCGCGGATGGTCGATCCGGGAGACGGAAATGGCGTCGATCGGCAGCAGTGCGATGATGCCGCAGCCGATGTCCGCAAACGCGCCGAAATTTTCCAGGTGCGTCACCTGTGCGTTGATGATGTCGCCGGGCGCCAGGCGGCTGACAAACTGTTCCCTGCATTTTTCCTGCGCAATCCGGCGGGAGAGCAGCGCCGTGGTGTGTCCTTCGCCGTCTTTTTGAAAGCCGGTCACAACAAAGCAGACCGGACGGTTGACTCTGGAAATAATCGCAATGTCGCGCACGGTCCCTTCCCGGATGCCGACCGCGCCTTCCTCGCGCGGGATCACGCCTTTGACACAGCCCAGGTCGACCAGCAGATTATGAGCGCTGTCACAGACCAGCGCACGTCCTTCCAAAATTTGACCCGTGCGGCAGGCTTCGATCAGCGCCGCGGTGCTCTGCAAAGCCGCGCGGTTTTCCACTGTGTCGATCAGCCAGCCCTCGGGGTAATAGTCAATCATTTTAAACCCTCCTTACTGTCTTACCGTATCTATATGCGATTTTTAACAGAGGCATTCGTGCGCAAAGGTGATAATTTTGTGAATTTAAGCCCGCTTCGCTTGCATATTTCCGGGGAATATACTATCATTAACATATTACGCCGTAATTTTCGGCAGACTTTAATGTAACAGAAAGAGAGATCGATTATGAAATTTGGAAAACGTAAAGCCGTCAGCGCTTTTCTGGCGTGCGCTTTGATTTTGTCCCTGTCCGCCTGCGGCGGCGACCCGGCTCCAGAGAGCGAAGCGGAAGGCTCCAAGCCGGAAAGCTCGGTCAGCTCCACCGCTTCCAGCGGGTCGGACGCTTCTTCCCAGCCGGTGGAGCCGGTGGCGATCCCCTCCGACGCGGAAGACCATGTGCGTCCGGACGACGGCAAACCGGTTGGCTACCAGATGGACAAGCCGGCGGCAGGCGAGGAGATCGCTGTGCTGCATACTTCTATGGGAGATATTAAAATTCGCCTGTTCCCGGACGCCGCCCCCAAGACGGTGGAGAACTTTAAGGGCCATATTCAGGACGGCTACTACAATGGGCTGACATTCCACCGCGTCATTAAAGATTTCATGATCCAGGGCGGCGACCCGGCGGGAGATGGCACAGGCGGCGAGAGCATCTGGGGCGCTCCCTTTGAGGATGAGTTTAACAGCAATCTGCTCAATATCCGCGGCGCGCTCTCCATGGCGAATTCCGGCGTGGACACCAACGGCAGCCAGTTCTTCATCGTGCAGACCGATGAAAAGGTGACCGATGAAACCGCTGAAAACATGATGTTTAATATGTATATGAACCGCGAGGTCTGCAAGGCGACGCTGATGATGAATGAGAAGGGTGCGTCCGGCGCATCCCAGGAGGAAATGAACGCCTATACCGACAGCCTTAACGCCGGTCTGAATGAAGTTGCGGCGGCGGGGATCCCGGAGGACCAGAAAGCGGTCCTGCAGAAGGCGATTGATCTGTACAAGGAAGTCGGCGGCACGCCGCATCTGGACTATAAGCACACTGTGTTTGGCCAGGTTTTTGAAGGCATGGATATTGTGGATCAGATTGCCAAGGTGGAAGTGGATGCGAACAGCATGCCAACGACTCCGGTCAAAATTGACAGCGCAGAACTTGTTGCTTACGAGGTGTAATAATCGACGCGGAATAAAGGCATACTAAGGAGGAAACAGCGATGAGCGAGAGCAATACACCGAATCCGCAGGAAGAAAACCGCGGACCGCAGGAACCCCAACAGCCGCCGTATCCACCCGTGCCGGGACAGCCGCCCTATCCGGGCGATCCGGCAAATGGACCGCAGACGCCTCCGCCTTATCAGGCGCCGTACCAGCCGTATGGGCAGCCGCCGTATCAGCCCTATGGGCAGAATCCGCCGCCGTTCCAAAAGCCGCCGCGTACGCCGTCCAGCCCGGAGACAGTTAAGCTGTACAACATTCTTTCCTATTTCAGCTTTTTGTGGATCGTCGGACTGATCGCGGACCATCACAACCCGAAGGTGCGGTTCCATGTGAACCAGGGTATCCTGCTTTCGATTCTGGAGCTGGCCCTTGGAATTGTGGTTGGCATTGTCAGCAGTCTGCTGACGTCGATCTTTACGGTGGGATTCGGCCCGATGCTGGTGTTTTCCCAACTGGGCGCGACCGTGGTGGGATTGCTCAAGCTGGCGCAGTTTGGCATTATCGCCGCGTTGATCATCATTGGCGTCATGCACGCCGTACAGGACAAAGAGGAGCCGCTGCCGGTTATCGGCACCCTGTTTACCGTGGTGAAATAACGCGGCGAAACAGGAGGGTATACCATGTCTGAAAAACTGGTTCATGCAACGGAGGGGTCCTTCGACGCGCTGGTATCCGGCCATCCGCTGGTGCTGGTCGACTTCTGGGCGAGCTGGTGCGGTCCCTGCCGCATGCTCGGGCCCATTATGGATGAGCTTGCGGAGAAGTACGAGGGCCGCGCCGTCATTGCCAAGGTCAACACGGAGGAAGAGCCGGACCTGGCCGCGCGGTTCAATGTGCAGAGCATCCCAAATGTCCTGCTCTTTAAAAACGGCCAGATGATTGAAAATGAAGTGGGCGTGCGTCCGCTTCAGCATTTTGAAGCGCTTTTAGACAAAAATCTCTAAGGCGGTTCTCTATATTTCTACTGTTAAATATCGCCCGCCGCATTGACAAGCTTTGCGGAGGGCGATATAATTTTTTAGTATTTTTGCAGGAGTTAAAAAAAATCCTGCAATTTGTGGAATGATTATTCTGGATAGAGATTGAAAAAATAAAATGCAGCAGGAGGGGATTGGATGTCTGTCAAGTATATTTTTGTCACAGGGGGCGTTGTGTCCGGATTGGGAAAAGGGATCACCGCGGCTTCGCTGGGGCGTCTGCTCAAGGCGCGCGGGCTGCGCGTCACCATGCAGAAGTTTGACCCGTATCTCAATGTGGACCCCGGCACGATGAATCCGTTTCAGCACGGCGAAGTCTTCGTCACGGATGACGGAGCGGAGACCGACCTGGACCTTGGCCATTACGAACGTTTTATCGATGAAAATCTGACGCAGAACAGTAACGTCACCTCCGGGCGCATCTATTGGAACGTTATCCATAAAGAGCGCAGCGGCGATTACGGCGGCGGCACCGTGCAGGTGATTCCGCATATTACAAACGAGATCAAAGACCGGATCGCCGGAGGGAAAGAAGATGTAGACGTCGCGCTGATCGAGGTGGGCGGCACAGTGGGAGACATCGAAAGCCAGCCCTTCCTGGAGGCGATCCGCCAGTTTGCGGCGGAGGTTGGACGCGGCAACTGCCTGTTCATCCATGTGACGCTGGTGCCCTATATCGCCTGTTCCAAGGAATATAAGACCAAGCCCACACAGCACAGCGTCAAGGAGCTGTTGAGCATCGGTATCCAGCCGGACGTGATCGTCCTGCGTTCCGAGCAGCCGGTGGGTGCGGAACAGAAGAAGAAAATTGCGCTCTTCTGCAATGTACGGGAAGACTGCGTCATTGAAAACCTCGATCTGCCCCTGCTGTATGCCGTGCCGCTCGCGCTGCGGGAGGAACGGCTGGACGATATTGCCTGCCGCCACTTTGGGTTGGATACGTCCGGACCGGATTTGGCGGACTGGATCAACATGGTAAACGCGGCGATGGATCTGCAGTCCAGCGTAAGGATTGCGCTGGTCGGCAAATACGTCGAATTGCATGACGCCTACCTCAGCGTTGCAGAAGCGCTGACGCACGGCGGAATTGGGAACGGCGTAAAGGTGGAGATCGACTGGGTGGACTCGGAAACGATCACGCCGGAAACCGTCGGAGAGATTTTAAAGGACGCGGACGGCGTTTTAGTCCCCGGCGGCTTTGGGCAGCGCGGAGTGGAAGGCAAAATTGAGGCGATCCGCTATGCGCGTGAAAACAGCGTGCCGTTCCTGGGCATTTGCTTGGGCATGCAGATGGCGGTGGTGGAATTTGCCCGCCATGTGCTCGGCTATAAAGACGCGAATTCCGCGGAGTTCGATCCGCAGAGCCGTCACCCTGTGATCGACCTGATGCCGGAGCAAAAGGACGTGGTCCAGTTGGGGGGCACCATGCGGTTGGGCAAATACCCCTGTAAGCTGGAGGAAGGCACGCGCGCGGCGGAACTATATGGTGAGCCGCTGATCTATGAGCGCCATCGCCACCGCTTTGAGGTCAATAACGAATACCGCGAAGAACTGGAGCGTGCCGGGGCAAGGTTTTCCGGACGGTCGCCGGACGGCCGCATTGTGGAGATGATGGAGCTGCCGGATCATCCCTGGTTTCTTGCGGCACAGTTCCACCCGGAATTCAAGTCCCGCCCCAATCGTCCGCACCCGCTGTTCCGGGGATTGATCGGCGCGGCGAAAGATTATGCGGAACGCCGTCAAAAATGATTAATCACATAGTTTCTGTAAGCCCGTTTCTTCCTCTGAGAAGAGACGGGCTTTTATGATCCAATTGTCTGACGGGATCGTATTCTTAAAGTGGTTTTCACGGAGCAAAAACAGATAGTAAAAGAAAATGGGGTTTTTCTTTACATCATTCTGTGCTAAAATAGAACAGAAACGACGTGTCAGGAGGGTTGAAAGTTTATGCTGAATCCGATCGTTATGGTTGCGTGAGCAGGGCTGACGTGACAACTGAAAAGATAAGCAACGTGTGTTGCCGTTGGCCTGTGCTGTTCTGATCATAAAAGTATATCAGGAGCGCAAAATGAGCTACAAAAAAGCAACACAAATACTGCCTCAGGAGCTGCTGGAAAAGATCCAGGAATACATTGATGGGGAATTTCTTTATATTCCCAGGATTTCCGATCGCAAAAGAGGCTGGGGAGAGGCGACCAAAACCCGGCAGGAGTTAATGGACCGGAATGAGCGCATCTTCGCGGACTATGTTGCCGGGGAGCGGATGGAGTCTCTGGCAGATCGGTATTTCCTTTCTATAAAAAGCATTCAGAGAATTATTGGCCAGCAGAAAAGAGAACAAAATGGATAAAAAGGTCCGGCACAGCTTATTTTGCTGCGCCGGACTTTCCTTATATTTGTTTACGAAAAGAAGAATAGGTGGGGTTTGCGGTACGGCGCTGCTACAATGGACGCAGAGGATGTGAAATAGTTGCATCCATTGTTTTTGAAAGCTAAGGATTATAAAAATGAGAAGAGTCACATGGAATCTGCAATACAACACCTTACCAGCAGCGATCCGGTACTGCAAAAAATGCGGCAGGAAAACAGAATTTACCTGTTCCGAACAATTTCGGGTCAACGCCCAGCGAAAATACCTGGACATTTGGCTGATCTATAAATGTCCGCATTGCGATACCACCTGGAACGCCGCGGTTTACTCCCGGGTCTCTCCGCAATCCCTGCCGCCTGGCCTGCTGGACCGTTTTCATTGCAACGACAAAGCGCTTGCGGAGCAATACGCAATGGATATTGCGTTTCTGCACCCAAACGGCGCGGAACCCGGATTGCCCGATTATACAGTTGCTGGGGATAGCTTTGCAATAGGGGAAGAGGTAGAGCTGGAGATAAAAAGCGCCTATTCCTTTCCCATAAAGGTTTCCCAATTGATCCGAAAAAAGCTTGTCATTTCGCAGAAAGCGTATGAGAAGTTGATTGACGAAGGGACGCTTATAAGTGTTTCCGGGCAGGATTTACGGAAATGCCGATTGCATAAGGGGATCACGCTTCGGTTTTTACAGTTCCCGCAGGTTCTGATAAATCCGCTCCAGTCCGTTTAAAAGCTGTTCCATTTCATCCTCGGAAAAACCGGACCAGATTTTATCGTCCGCTTCGTCAAATGACCGCTGGACCTCCCGGGCGGTTGACCGCCCTTTTTCGGTCAATGTGATCCGCCAGGAACGCCGGCAGTCAGGGGCGCGCTGGCGGTTGACCAAATCCGCTTTTTCCATATGGTCCAATACGCGGGACAAAGTTGCTGCTTCCAAATGGCAGGCGTCCGCCAGTTCCCTTTGCGTGACGTTTTCCTGTTGCAGCAGACTGGCCAGAATGCGGGGCTGTCCCTGCCCAAGCGTCAGGCCCAACTCGATGAAACGCGGCTGCAGCAGCTTTTTCCATGCGTGGCTGATGGAAAACAGCGTGTTTCGAACCTCTGAACGATCTTTCATGTCATGCGCTCCTTTTATTCCAACTCAAACTGGCCGGTGTAAAGCTGATAATAGCGGCCCTGCTTTTGCAGCAGCTCGTCGTGGCTGCCGCGCTCGATGACGATCCCTTTTTCCAGAACCAGGATGGCTTCCGCATTGCGGACGGTGGACAGCCGGTGCGCAATGACAAAAACCGTGCGCCCGTGCATCAAAGCGTCCATCCCCTTTTCAATCAGCTTTTCTGTGCGGGTGTCAACGGAACTGGTGGCTTCGTCCAGAATGAGGACCGGCGGGCGGGAAATCGCCGCGCGCGCAATGGCGAGCAGCTGCCGCTGCCCCTGGGACAGATTGGCGCCGTCGCTGTGCAGCAGCGTATTGTAACCGTCCGGCAGACGGCGGATAAACGAATCGGCGTTTGCGAGCTTAGCGGCTTTCACAACATCCTCGTCGGTCGCTTTCAGCCGGCCATAGCGGATGTTGTCCGCGATGGTGCCGGTGAAGAGATGCGTATCCTGAATCACCATGGATAAAGAACGGCGCAGGTCGTCTTTTTTAATGTCCCGCACGTCGATGCCGTCGTACGTGATCGTTCCGCCGTTAATTTCGTAAAAACGGTTGATCAGGTTGATGATGGTGGTCTTTCCCGCGCCTGTGGAGCCGACAAAAGCGATTTTCTGGCCGGGCTTGGCAAACAGGCTGATGTTGTCCAAAATCGTCTGGCCGGGCCTGTAGCCGAATGTGACGCCAAAGAAGCGCACGTCGCCGCGCAGCGGAATCAGCTCGGTCATACCATTGGGCAAGGGGTATTTCCAGGCGAACTGGCCGGTGTGCTCCGCGCACTCGCTCCGGCTGCCATCCGCATGGATTACAACATTGCAGAGGGTGGCGACGCCCTCGTCGATTTCCGGCTTCTCTTCCATCATCTCAAAAATCCGTTCCGCACCGGAGAGCGCGGAGAGCAGGAAATTGATCTGCTGGGTAAATTGGTTCAGCGGCATGGCGCTTTGGCGGACATAGACCAGATAGGAGGCAAGGCCGCCCAGATCCATCATCCCGCCGAGCACAAACAGCCCGCCGACGCAGGCGGAAACCGCATAGTTGAAATAGGACAGGCTGACGATGGTTGGGATCATCAGGCCGGAATAGGAGAGCGCTTTGGTGGACGCTTTGCGGAGCGCCTCATTTCGGCGGCAGAACTCGGCAAAATCCTGATCTTCGTGGTTAAAGACCTTTTCCACCTTTTGGCCGCTGACCATTTCTTCAATAAACCCGTTGATGTCGCCCAGTCGAGTCTGTTGTTCCGTAAAGTGCTTTTTGCTACGCTTACTGTTGAATTGGATGAACAGAAACATGGCGGCCAGAAACGCGACGACGATCAGGGAGAGCGGAACATTGAGGACCAGCAGCATGGCGATGGTGCCGGTGATCATGATTGCGCTCTGGATCAGCAGAGCAAAGCTGTTGTTCAGCGCCTCGGTCAGGGTGTCCACATCGTTGGTAAAACGGCTCATCAATTCACCGTGCGTGTGCGCGTCGTAATAGGAGAGAGGGAGCGTCTGTACATGGCGGAAGAGGTCGCCGCGGATTTCACTGACCACCTGCTGGGAGGTATGGACCATCAATTGGTTATACCCCCAGGTGGCAAGCACACCCATGCCGTACATAACGCCCATCAGGAGGAGGGCAACGATCAGGCCGGAAAGATTGCCTGGCAGAATATAGTCGTTGATGATGGGCTTCAAAAAATAGGTGCCCAGGATGTTGGCGGCGCTGCTGACGAACACCAGGACGGCGACGCCAGCCAGTGCGAGCTTATGTACACCCAGATAATGAAACAGCTGGGCCAGGGTCTTTTTGGTGTTTTTCGGCCGCTTGTAGCCGTGATTTTTAGGCGTTGCCATTATAGACCCGCTCCTTCCTGCTGGGAATGATAAATATCCTGATAGATGGGATTGGTTTTTAACAGCTCCTCATGGGCGCCGACCGCGTTAATTTTTCCATCGTCCAGAATGATGATCTGATCGGCGTGCGCAACGGAGGAAATGCGCTGTGCAATGATGATCTTAGTGGTTCCGGGCAGCGATTCCGCCATACCCTGGCGGATTTTCGCCTCTGTGGCGGTGTCGACAGCGCTGGTGGAATCGTCCAAAATCAGGACTTTGGGCTGCTTCAGCAGCGCGCGGGCGATACACAGCCGCTGTTTTTGACCGCCGGAGACATTGACGCCGCCCTGTCCCAGTTCGGTTTCATATCCCTTTTCCAGGCGTCCGATGAATTCGTCCACGCAGGCAATGCGGCAAGCCGATTCGATCTCCGCGTCGGTCGCGTCCTCCTTGCCCCAGCGCAGGTTATCCTTTACCGTACCGCTGAACAGCGTGTTTTTCTGCAGGACCATGGCGATTGCGTCGCGCAGATGGCGCAGGGGATACTCCGCGACGGGGTGGCCGTCGATCCGAACAGTCCCCTGTGTCGCGTCATACAGGCGCGGAATCAACTGGACCAGCGTGCTTTTGGCAGAACCGGTGGGACCGATGATGCCCACCGTCTGGCCGGGCTGAATATGAAAAGAAACGTCGGAAAGCACATATTCTTTTGCTTCTTTTTGATACTTGAAATAGACGTGGTCAAAGACAATGTCGCCCTGCGATACAGAAAGCTCTTTTGCGTTTTCATCCGTCAGATCAATGGGTTCGTCCATCACTTCCAAAATGCGCTTTCCGGAGGCCAGGGAGCGGGTCAGCATCATGAAGACGCTGGAAATCATCATCAGGGAGTTTAAAACCTGCAGGACATAGCTTAAAAAGCCAGTTAGCTCACCCACTTCCATGCCGCCTGCCTGGATCATTTTCCCGCCGAACCAGAGGATGCACAAAATGGTTGCGTACATGACCAGCTGCATGGCGGGCATGTTCAAAGCCGCCAGACGGAACGCCTTTTCTGAGGTGAAACGCAGGTTGTTGTTGCTTTCCTCAAACTTGGCAATCTCATAGTCGCCGCGCACATAGGCCTTGACCACCCGGATCGCAGTTAGATTTTCCTGAATGGTGCGGTTGACCAGATCGATGGCGCCCTGCATTTTGGAATAGAGCGGGCGGACATGACGGATGATCTGATACAGCATGACGCCGAGCAGGGGAGCCGCCACCAGAAAGATCAGCGCCAGGCGTGCATTGATGATAAAAGAGACGACCATAGCGGTTACCATCATCATGGGTGCGCGGAACGCGGGACGAAGGCCGGTGGCAACCGCATTTTGAATGGTGGTGATGTCGCTGGTCAGCCGGGTAATCAGCGAGGAGGTATGGAAGTGATCGGTGTTGGCGAAGGAAAAGTCCTGCAGCTTGCGGTACTCCGCTTTTCGCAGCTCCGCGCCGAGCCCTTGCCCGCAGACGGCGGAAAACCGGGCGCTTCCGATTCCCAGTATCAGTGCGACCAGCGCACAGGCGATCATCAACCCGCCTTTTTCAAAAATGTACGCTTTGTCGCCATACTTAACGCCAACGTCGATAATATCCGCCATAATGAGGGGGATAATCAGTTCAAACATGGTTTCCGCGGCGATGCAGAAGATGGCGAGAACCGCCTGCAGGCGGTAAGGCTTTATATAGGCGGCAATTCTTTTGATCATGGTCAAGTCCCCTTACATTATAAGTGCTCATACAATAATTGTATATACAATTATTGTATGAGCACTTATTGCGTTTGTCAACCACTTTGATTCAATTTTGTGGAAGGAGAGCCTTATATCCCTGTAAAAGGCCCGCCCGCTGTAAAACTTCACAGCGGGCGGGCCTTTTGCTATAGGATCGTTTTAGGGTGGGCCTCTGGTCAGGTTGTGTTTCCGTCGGCCCGTTTCATCGCTCTGTTCAGATTTTTAGCCGATTGTTACCGTACAATGCTTGACGGCATTCTGGCCCGGCAAAGTGGTATACACGCCTGCGCTTGTACCCGGCGCACCAACGGCCCAGACTCTGAAGTAGTAGTCATTGCCGATCTGCGTCACGTACTGCGTTTTCAGGACGTTGCCGTTGCCTACAGTAAAGCTCGGGACCAAACCGTTTCCGTTGACCACGGTCATCTTGAAGCAATATGCGGCGCCTCTCTTGATCGTGAAGTCCACTGTTGTATCCGAACGGACAAACGCGGCGGCCAAACTGGAATTGGCGGCGGCGATACCGGAGGAACCATAGGTGTTGTTTCCGGTGTTCGGCGTTCTGGTACCCGTGCCTTTGTTGGTGTTCGGCGTATCGTGGTGGTCGTTGTCCTTGGTCAGGCCTTTGATGCCCTCTCGAAGTTCAGCTTCCATTTTGTCCACGTCTTCCTGCGTCGCGTTTGGATCATTGAGCGTATTGTTGGCATTCTGCAGAGTCCTCAGGAAGGTCGCAACGCTTTCTTTGGTGTAACCGGTGGTATCAATCTTCTTGGCGTCGTTCACCAGGGACTCAAGTGACGTTTTGTCCGGAATCAAACGCAATGCGCCCATGGCTTTGGTCAGACGGTCGATCATCCGATCCACATCCGCCTTTGTTGCCGTATCGGGATCCAATTCCTTGGCGGCCTCCAAAGCGGCAAGGAATTCTTCCTGGCCGACCGGGAGGTACTGGTCCAGAATGGCAGCGACTTTTTCCGCTTCTGCAATCAGCGTGAGCAGAGTATCAAAGTTGGCCTTGTATTTTAGATTGTCGGTTGCCTGAATCAGGTTATCAACAGCTTCTTTGATTTCCTTGTCCATGGCGTTTTCATCTTCATACACGCCAATTGCTTTTTCCAAAGCCTCCATCAGGACAGCCCAGGTCTCGCTGGTGTAATCGTCTTCCTCCATCATCTCAATTGTGTCGATCTTATCCTTGAGGATGGTCTTGTCGCCCGGCTGGAAGCTCAGGTACTGCATCGCCTTGATCAACGCGCTCCATGCGTCGTCGATTTCCTTCTGGGTTGCGTCTTTCTTGGCTTCCACATCTCCTGCGTTCTTCAGCGCGTCTGCAAACTTCTGCTGCACGACCGGCAGGGAGCTTTCCAGCTCTTCGCTGCCGACCAACGCCTCCGCCTTTTCAATGACCGTACGCAGGATCATCTTGTTGACGACGGTGAATGCAAAGTTGAGGGTGGTATCCTTGTTCGGCATGATATAATCCATTGCGAACTCGTTGACGTCGAAATCTTCATCGACCGCAACCGCCTCGCCGTTAATGGATACGCCGGCCAGCTCTCTGCCAAGTACTCTGGGAGTAAAGCTGAGGGCCACGCTGTCGTCCGCATTGACGTCGGCGCTGTAGGAGCCGATCAGATTGGCCAGCTTCTGGTCTTCGCCGTCGACGGCCAGCTCCACGTTCCTGCCGTAGTTGACGGTCAGGTTATGGATGGATGGCGCATCCCTAAAGAGTTTTGCATCCGCGAAATTCAGGTGGCTGTAATCGCCGGCGCCGTAGCTCTGCAGGTATAGAATTAAGGAAACAGCGTTATCCGGGATCTCTGCATCGACTTCCAGTGCATCTGCGCTGTTGGCAATGTAATATTGGCCGCTGGTGTAGATTTGTGTTTTGTTGCCCTTGGCGTCCACACTGTAAACCACAAAGAAACCATAGGCGCCGGTAGACGTTTTGTCGTGCGCCGCAAGCGCAGTAAAGCGGGTATAATTCTTTCCTTCAATGGGGAACTCCACCTGTACGGTAGGACGCTCGACATTTCCGCCGCCCTCTGTATTGACGGAAACACCCTTATCAAAGGAAGTCATCTGACCGTTTACCTTAACTTGGATCTTGTCGCCATTGGGCGCCTGATCCAAATAGACATATTCGGAATCCGTATCGATGAGATCGCTTGCGTATTCAGAAATGACCCAACGGTATCGGATCGTATAGGTGCTTGTTGCGCCGGACGGCATAACAGCCTTGACGACAACGCCGTTTTCAATTTGTTCAATCTGTACATCGACATTGGAATTGGCCGCGGTGACGTCGACCACGGGCTCCTGTCCAACCTCGATCTCGACCGTGTACTCGCTGATCATCGGATCAAATCCGGAGATGGATTTTCCATTGACTTTAATGTCATTGATCAGATAAACGGCGATATTGGGCACAAAAGCAATCTTGCTTTCCGCCATCTTGTCCGTATCGGCCACGATGGGGGAAATCTTAAAGGTATGCGTATAGGATTTATCCGTATCCAGACGGTAGGGAGCGAGCGGAACCTGGCCCGCAAAGGCTGTGTTGCTGACGCCGCGCTGCTTGTAATCGATGCACCAGATGGTATCGTCGCGCATCGGGAGCTGGTACGGATGCCTGTAGGTCGGGTTGTTGTAGGAACCGCTGTTGAGTTCTTCCGCCGTGTAATGCAGTGCGGAGGTCTCCATAACGCCGTCGGCGGTGACCAGCAGGCCGTTGCCTTTGTCGTTGGTCAGAGAAGTCCAGCGCACGTCGGTGCGGTTGCCGTTTTCCTGCGGACGCATCAGTTTGTATTCAAATTGCTCGTCCACTGTGCTCTGGTATACGCCGATCTTGGAACCGGTCTTACGATCGCAGTAGTTCTCGTCCGGGCCGCGTCCATAGTATTCCAGATTCTCATAGCCTTCGGCAACCTGCATGCGCATACCGACCTTCGGTAGAGCAGCCTGGTTTCCGTCGCCGGGAGCAAAGTTGCTTTTGGGAACAAACAGGTTGTTGACGACGATTTCGCCGTTGCTGTAAATGTCGTAGGTGACAAAGTTGGATGCGTCGACCGGAAGGTCTTCAGAGATTGCGACGGAAATCATTTTGTTGGTATTGTTCTTCTCAATCTTGACCTGTACATTGGACATATTGTCTTCAACGTTTTTCAGGCCGGCGGGGAAGGTGTTGGTGGTGTCATTATAGGTCTGCGCTCTCCAGTAGCTGGGAACCGGACCCTTTTCCAATACGGTTTCACCTGCGACGGAATAGTTGGTGATGACGCCGGATTCCTTATCCATGGAGATGGAGAAAGTCTGGCCAGCGGCGGTGACGCCTTCCATCTTCAGCTCTTTATCCGTATCGGTTACAGCTGTAAATTCTGCCATTGCGTCAAGGTCGATGCCGTCCTGCGCGCCGGTTTGGAAAGTAAGCGGGAGCTGCTCAAAGGCAAGCTCGTCGCCCGCGTTTGCCCAGGCATTGTCTTCCTTGTATTGAACGCTGAATTCCAACATGTAGTCAGAACCCGCTTTTGCAGTGAATTCCGGCAGTTCCAGCTGGACGGTCTTTTCTGTGAGGGCGGGGATGCTCTCCGCGATTGTTCCCTCTGCGATGACGGTCGTGGTATCTTCCGTCAGTTTCCAGAGAATGTCATAGTTTGTCAAATTGGTGTTTTCAAATTCGTTGACAATGCGGACTTCGCCGTCAACCGCTTTGCCGTCGTCATAGAAGTTGACCTGCTGGTGAACCTTGCGGACTTCAACCAGTTTCGGGCTGGCGGTACGGTCTGCATAGGCAACGCCGTTGGCGCAGAACGCGTCGTCATTGTAATTCTTGTCGATCCAGTCGCCGCCGAAGCCCCAATAATTGTTGCCCAGCTTATCCTGGAGCCAATCGTAATTGGTGGATTTGGCGACCATTTCGTCTTCGCCGAAGTCTATCCAGTAAACGACGTTTTCATCGTCTCTGGTGCGGTCGGCAGATTGGATTTCTTCCTTGGTCAACGCGGTCTGATAAACGCGGACGCCGTCAATCGCACCGGTAAAGATGCGGCTGGATGCCGCAGAGTCAAGACCGAGCGTCAATATGTCGTTGGAAGCGTCGAAAGGCGCGTTGGCAGTGGTGGATTTGGCGCCGGTGTTTTCCAGTTCCTCGCCGTCCCAGTAGATATGCAGGCTCTTGTCCGCCTCTACAACGCCGACGATCTGGTGCCAGTTGCCGTCCAGGTAGTTATCCGGCAGCGCCGCGGTTGCGGTACCCTTCTGCCAGCCGTCTACAAAGAGCTCGAAGACCTTGTTGGCGGATCTGCCATTGATCTTCAGGCCCCAGCCGTTATCGCCGGTGGAGATATAACCCTGGTCGCCGGAAGAGGGGATATTGGCGGGCTTGATCCAGGCTTCGAGGGTGAGGGAATCTCCCTTTGCCTTCAGGTTTGTGCCGCGGGAAACGCTGAGATAGCCGCCCTTTTCCGCCTTGGTCCCATTGCGGCCTTCTACCCAGGCAGCGCCGCTGCTCGGGACGGCCTCGGTGCCGGTCTTTGCGTCGGCTACTTTGTAGGTAACGACGTTATCCGGTACGGGCGTCTCAATGGACTGATCGATCCAGTCCCAAATGAAGCCGCCCTGCGAGTTGCTGTAGGCGCGGGTGACATCCCAATACTCTTTGAAGTTGCCCAAAGCAGTTCCCATTGCATGCGCATATTCAGACTGAATATACGGGCACTTGTTGTTGGTATTCCTCGCGTAGCTTTCGATGCTGGAGGGAGCCGGATACTGCGTGCTGTACATATCAACGATATTACGGCTGCGCTCACTGTAATCCATCGGGTCCGCACTGTTGCTGGATTTGTAATAGTAGTGGCCATAATAGCCGCTGGATTCTCTTTCATACTTTCTCAGACGGCCCGGGTCGCGTTCCAGCAGATACTGGGAGGTTACCCAGAAGCAGTAGTTGTCGTCTAAAGGTACGGAAGTATAGGTTGCCTCATTGCCCAGAGACCACATGATGATGGACGGGTGGTTCTTGTAGCGCTCCGACATGTTAATCGTGCGGTAGAAGACCGGGGAGACCCATTCCTTATGGCCGGACGGGATGGCACCGCCGGAGCTGGGGGCAAACGCGCCTCTGTGGGATTCTATATTTGCTTCCGCGCAGACATAGATGCCCAGTTCGTCGGACAGCTCGTACAAAATCTTGTCGTTGGGATAGTGGGAGGTAC
This sequence comes from Clostridium sp. D33t1_170424_F3, assembly GCF_015667585.1. Taxonomy (GTDB): domain Bacteria; phylum Bacillota; class Clostridia; order Oscillospirales; family Acutalibacteraceae; genus Anaeromassilibacillus. Next base: position 30,397 of record NZ_JADPEG010000024.1, read on the forward strand.
GGATAGCGTTGACATTGTACTGTTTCATCAGCAGAAGCTCTTCAATGTAGCCCTGACGGTCCACAGCATGGCCTTTTTCAATATCCGTATCGTGGCGGTTGACGCCGCGGAGCGTGATCTTTTCGCCGTTGATCTGCATTTGCTCCTGGCCATATTCATTAATGTTGACTTTATAGATTTCACGGAAGCCGACGCGCTGTGCAACGGTTTCCATGACGGTTCCGTCTTTTGCCTTCAGCTCAATAAGCAACAGGTAAAGGTTTGGCGTATCCGGGAACCACTTGGCCGGATTGGTCACATCAATGGAACCCTTTGTGGTGATACCGGTGCCCGCGACCTTTGCCAGGAATGCTTCCTTATCCATCTCTTTGCTGGAGGCGGTTGCGGGAATGGTAACCGCGGGAAGCTGTGCTTCACCGATTTGGGCGCCGTCCATATCGAACAGCGTGGCGTCTACGGAGTAGTCGCCGGCTTCCGCGTTATGCAGGCCGCGAACGTCCACTTCCAGGTTCAGGGTGGCATCGCTGTTTACGTCTGTCCGGTCTTCCAAAGTAGTTTTAACAAAGAAGTCGCGGATTTCAACCGCATCCTTGGAATAGAGGTAGACGTCTCTGTAAATACCGCTCAGACGAATATAGTCCTGATTCTCCAGATAACTGCCGATGGACCAGCGGTGTACCTTCAATGCCAGGGTGTTTTCTTCGCCCGCGGGTTTCAGGTATGGGGTCAGGTTGAAGTCGTGGGCAGTGAAGCTGTCGGTGGAATAGCCGACGTATTCGCCGTTGACATACAGATAATAAGCCGATTCCACACTCTGGAAGGAGATGAAAATTTCTCTTCCATCCCAGTCTTTGGGCGTGGTAAAGGTCGTCCGATAGTAACCGACCGGGTTGTACACCGTCGGCGCATGGGGATTGACATAGTCGATGCGCTCAAAGTTATCGGTGCCACCCAGGCTGCCCCACGGATAGCCGTGGTTGGTATACATAGGCTCATCATACTTAAAATTGCCGTCTTCATCCTTATAGGTCTGCCATGCCTGCGGCACGTGCTCCGGATTGAAATCCGCCGCCGCGGCTTCATCCAGTTCCGCCGCCAAGTAAGCGGCGTCTTTCTCGATCGCTTCGGCGGGCGTCTGTACTAAGGTAAAGTCCCAATCTTTTCCACTTAACAGCTGGTAGTAAGCAGAGCCTTCCTTATCGTCCAAAACAGAGGCCTCATTTTCCAATGCTGTTTCCGTGTCCTCATAAGGGATGAACTGTGCATGATACGGCTCCTGATTTTCAGCGGGCGTTTCAATTTGGTCGTACCATAATTCTCCCGCAAACGGGCTGTCCTGCGCAGCGTTTGGAGCGGTCACCGCAAGCGCCGCGCTGCAAGTGTTGAGAGTGAGCATGCCTGCCAGCACCAGAGAGAGAATATGCCGGAACGGTTTCTTTGAACTTGCTTTCAACTTTCACGCCTCCTTGCAAACTTTCTTCCACATTCCAAATCCAATTGCAATTTTAAGAGCATTTTCCGTGTGTTTTCCATATGGAAAACAGGCGGAAAGCCTCTTAATGAACGGTTGGTTCTTTTCTGAGCTCATTGTGCGTCAGTGCTGATTTCACTCCTTTTTTGACAAATATAAACAATGAACATAAGATAAAAACCAATTTTATTGTGATTTTAGATTAAACGATTTTGGCGTGATTTTAGTGGTTATTTAGAATATATTAGTTATATCGTATAATATTTTTCAATTTAATTGATAAGTTTTATTGATAATAAGCTAACAAAAAGCATCGGTTTACTCTGTGAACCGATGCTCTCATAGAACAAATGTCTGATATTCTGGACGACATTTTCTGTATGTTGGCATACGGACGGCCGTCTGTCAACATACAGCAGAGTTTTTATACAACCGGTTCCCTCCCGGACGGTTGCACCAATATCTTTTAATGCCGGTGAATGTCCAGCACGTGCACGGAAGCATCAGTGCGGTTCACTAAAATTCTCCCAGCTTTTTTTATAGAATGGTATTTACACACACGCCTGTGGATTTTTTTCCAAGATCAATTCCACTTTGCGCTGTATGCTTGGCAGCAGTTCTTCCGCCCAGGAGTATTCAAACAGAAATTCCCCTGTAAAGGAGGCCGCCGCGCGTGCATCCCCGTTCAGTACGCGAAAGTAGTCGCAGTCGAACGGCTCACAGTTGACGCCCAGCTTACCGCGCACGGAGATCAACGTTTCTCCAAGGCCCGCTTTTTCCAGGGCTTGACGCAGATACATGCATGCTTTGCGGTACTTTCCTTTTACCTTGCTGTCGTATTGTTCCTCTTCCCAGAGCGTCCCGATGATGAAGTCCATGTCCGACAGCGCGCCGCTCTGGCTGATTAAAAGGGCAAACAGTTCTTTGGCCTTATGGCTTTTAAAATCAACCGGCGTGTCGTCCACAAAAAGGCCGAAGCGGCCAAACGTGCGAATGACCGCCTTCTTTTGCTCAACTGGCTTTGCAATACGCCGCACCCGGTCGATGATCTTCTGGATTGACTCGCGTTCAAATGGTTTTAGAATATAGCCGTATGCGTCCGCGTTAAAGGCGTCAAAGGCATATTTTTTGAAGCCCGTTACAAAAACGATTGCGATTTTTTCGTTGATGGCGTGCAGGCGGTGCGCCAGTTCCAATCCCTGAATGCCCGGCATTTCTATATCCAGAAAGGCGAGATCTACAGGATGGGATTCTGCGTAGGAAAGCGCCTCCGCAGCGTTTAAGAAAACCCCGGCAATTTCCAGGCCCGAGATCTGTCCGCAGGTGTCTGCTAGTTCTTCGGCAGCCAGCGGTTCGTCGTCAACAATCAGGATCTTCATCGAAGAGTTGCGCCTCCTGTTCTGGAATTTTGATGACCTGTTTGGTCCATTTGCCTATTTCACTTTGAATATCCAGCTCCGCGTGCAACAGTGTCTCCAGCCGGTAACGGAGGTTTTTGATGCCGATTCCGCCGAAGTTGGCGGATTGCAGCTGATCCGTGTCAAATCCGACGCCGTCGTCTGTGATCTCAATCCAGACAAATCCGTCTTTCTGATAGGATTTCAGGGAGACAGAGCCCCCTTCTACTTTTTGGCATACGCCATGCCGCACCGCGTTTTCCACCAAAGGCTGCACCGTGAGCGGCGGTACCATAAAGTTGCAGAACTGAATGTCCCATTCCACACGGAGACGATCGCCAAACCGCACCTGTTCGATGTTGAGATAAGCGCGAATATTCTGCAGCTCTTCCTCAAACAGAATGGGGTCCGTGCTTTCGATGGAATTCATATTTCCACGCAGATAGGTTGAAAAGTCATATACCGCGCGCTCCGCCTTGGCGGGATCCTTCCGGCAGAGAACCTTAATTGCAAGCAGCGCGTTGTACAGGAAGTGCGGTTGTATCTGATGCAGGGCAAGATTCGTCTGTGCCTGCTGCAGCTTTGCACGCATTTCCGCTACAAACAGCGCCTCGTTCTGGATAGAGTTCATGCGTTTGCCATCCATGTATTTGATTGCAATCGCCAGCAGTACCAGGCTGAATGGGTAGGCGAAGCTGTCACCTGAAGGAAACACCCCGGCAAGCGCCATATCGCCCAGGAATCCCCCGGTATAGAGCGCCATACATCCTAAATAATAAGGGAAGAAATACGGGTTTGGAGGATTCGGATCCTTGAGGACCGGGACCAGCAGACGGAAAAATAGAATCGGAGCCAGTAGAAGATCGATAACAAGCCACCACCAGGAGGTATGAAACAAAGCCCCAATGATGATTGCGACCCCGTAGACGCCGGACATCAGTATACCGGTCAACAGCACGCTTCGCCGCATTTGACGGCCCTTGGGCATGTCCGGCGCAGAACACAGCAGAATAGACCATGCGGCGGCTCCGGCAAGGTGGAGCGGCAGCTGGGCATAGTCAAAGGGGAGAGGAGACCAATAGACCAGCGCGGAAAAAATGGACGCGCGGTAAATACTTTTTAACAGTAAGAGAAGCATTAAAATCAAAATGGAAACAGAATAGCCGCTTTTCGGTTTTAGAATGAGATCCATTGCATAGAAAATAATGAAAACGATTGCAATGCCAAGCAGCAGAGAACTGAAGATCAGGTTTCTGCGCGCGTCCCGTTCAAATGCGTCGTGCTCGACCAATACAGGAGTGATGCACAAACCCGGGTAGGTGCGGCTGGCCGTCTCAATGACCAGGTCGCATTCGGAGGAGCGTAAATAAAAATTGCCGTACTTGCGTACTTCCGGTTCTACCTCAATATTGTTGAGGTTTTTCAGGAGCGTGCCGCTTTCGGTTACAGACTGGCCATTGATGAAAACGCGATAGGCTGATGGGAGATTGGGAACGGCTACCAGAATATCCGCTTCGGGCGGGCAGTTGATCAGACGCAGCCGGTAGCTGGCATAGCCCTGATGGGGCAGCGGCTGGTTATCCGGGTTCCATCCTGTCCAGTAGCCGGGCACCTGGATCATTCCATCCGGATTTTTATTTTCCTCATAGTCTGTGACCAGGAGCGTGTTCCAGAAAAATTCCCATTCGCCATCCAGATAGATCGGTTCCCCGGCGCCATAGTCGGTCCCGTACAGGTCCAAAACGCCGTTTTTTACGCAAGGCGCCTCTGAATGGGAGGGCGCGTACCAGACCGAGTAAGCAAATACCAGGCTGATCAGGAGCAGGCACAGACCAGCGGTCCAAAAAAACTTTTTATTCTCCTTGTTGATCGATCGCATATGTCCGCCTTCTTTTCCATGTTTCCCAAAACAATTTTAGTCTATCGTAGCATGCAGGATGATAAGTTGCCGTTTGGAATTATACAATGAATTTTTGCTATTTTGTGTTTTTGTGTCTCGCAGATACCTTGTTTGTACCATAGGTTTGTGATATGCTAATTTCAAATAAAGATCGCTGTCGGATTTTGGTGATATATGTGAAAAAATTACTGTTGTGTGTTATGGTGTTGTGCATTTTCATAGGGTTCCCGGCCTGTACGGCTGCTCCTGCCCCCATGGAGAACCATACACATCCCAAAATATTCCGGTATTCGCTGCCGATGAACCCGAATACGCTGAATCCCCAGGAAACGGATGGGATACCGGAGATGACCATCGCCTATCATATCTATGAGGGTCTGATGCGCACCTACCAGAACCAGCTCCGCTATGGGATCGCCGAGTCATATGAGATTTCCACAGATGGGCGGACCTATACCTTTCATCTGCGCGACGCGGCGTATGGGGATGGAACGCCTGTAAGGGCGGAGGACTTCGTCCGCGCGGTGCAGCGGATGGTTACAGAGGAAAGTTCCAGCCGTCCGTTTTTTGCCTATCCAATCCGAAACGCCATGAAAATCCACGATGGAGAGCTTTCTATTGCAGATTTGGGAGTGAGTGCGATTGACGAAAAAACGCTTCGTTTCGTATTGGAAAATCCCACGCCGTATTTTTTGCAGTTGCTGGCTCTGCCGTCCTTCTCTCCGGTGCGTTCGCAGAGCGACTTTTCAAAAATGGAAGCCGGCCTTTGTAATGGGCCGTTTATCGTGAAAAAGTGGATTCGCAACGACTCTATACGGTTGGAAAAGAATCCGCTCTATTGGGATGCGGACCGGATCAAGCTGGACGCCGTGGAGATCGTCATTGCTTCCGATTTTGATAAGCTGTACGGAATGTTCAAAAATCAGGAACTCGATATCCTTCCCACCTCTACGGATATTATCAATTCTGAAACGCTGCCCTATGTGGAATACTATTTTAATGGGGCCAACGATTTTATTCGCTTGAATATGAGCGAGGACTGCCCGCTACATAATAAAAACCTGCGGCTGGCCCTCAACTATGCGCTGAACCGCAATGCGTACGTTGCGTCACTCGGTTCGCATACGGTGACGCCCAGCGCGCGATATGTTTTGCCGATTCTTCCGGGAACCCATAAAACGTTTGGCGAGGAGTATCCTCTGGAGGCGTTTCCGCTCGAAGGGGATACACAGATTGCCCGCGATTATTTGAAAAAAGCTCTGGAGGAATTGCGGATTGAAAAAGCAGAGGACCTGTCGCTTGAGTTGCTGATTTCAGACGATTATTGGGCCACTATAGAGGCGGAAATCATCCGGGAGCAGATGCGGAATGTGCTGGGAATTCAGATTGACATTTTTGCTGTTCCCTATAATACGCATATGGAACTGGACGCCGCTCATAAATTCCAGATGTCCCTGTCCGGCTGGACGCCGGATTATCCCGACCCGGCAACCTATTTGGAGCTGTGGACCTCCAATTCTTCTTACAATTACGCCGGCTACAACAGCCCGGAGTATGATGAGTGCTTCCGTTTGGCGAATAACCAAACGGACCCGCAAAGCCGGATGAGCCTTCTTGCCCGTGCGGAAGACATTCTCCTGCGGGACGGCGCGCTGATCCCCCTGCAGATTCGCCAGAGCGCCATGCTGAAAAACCCCAAGCTGACAGGCTTTAAAACCAGCTATTTCAATGTGGAGTTTCAGTACATTTACGCGGATTTTCTGCCGTAACCATAAAAAAACAGGAAGCCTCCTGCCTCAGGTGTTCTGCGGCAGGAGGCTTCTGTCATTTTAAAAGGGGATTGGGGTTCGTTGTGAAGGAAACCCCAATCCTTTTTAAGACATGTTTAGAAAATAGGCTGTGTGTATGGCAGACTGAATTTGCATCAGCCAAAGGTTACGGAGCAATGGATCTGCGGTCGGCGTGTACCTCCGGCAATTCTCTCAATCATCCGGTATGTTTTCAGCCAATGGTGACCGCACAATGCTTCACAGGGTTCTGTCCGGGCAGGGTGGTGTACACGCCGGAGCTCTGGC
>NZ_JADPEG010000025.1 GCF_015667585.1 Clostridium sp. D33t1_170424_F3
GCCGCCTCTCCACCTAAAACTCAATATTTCCTACCAGGGCTCTTTTTTGTACTGTCCGCACAACCTAGGGCAGTTCAAAATCCTCTTCGCACAGCCTCTTCTATTTTGCAGCAACCGCTGCTATTTCGTTATTCAATCACAATAATTTCATGCAGTTCCGGAGCGACGCCGTCCCACACAATCTGGAGTTCCACAATATCGCCCTCCGGCAGACGGTCGAACACGTTGAAGCTCTGCGTCAGCGCGCCGATCTCTACAAAGTTCTGCTGGCCCGCCAAACGCGCAAGCACACGCGCGTTGGATAGCGTGTTGGGGCTCTGCTGAACATTGATCTGCCGCAGGCTCTTACCGTCGGACAGACGATACAGCAGCACGCCGTTGTCCGCCTTGGAGCTGTCCGGCAGGTATGTTGTGCTCAGATCACCGTCCGTCAGGTTGGACGCCGCATGGCCCTGCTTCTCAATCGGCTCGCTGACAAAGGTCGGGTTGTTCTCCGATGGGATATACGCCCCGCCGTTGAGGACGATCTCATTCAAGCGCACCCATTTGTCGCTCGGGCCGGGGCCGGAGGTCAGGCTGACCTTCAGGTAGCGGGCATCCTTGTCAATGCCGGTCTGCGTCAGCGTATTATAGGAAACTTCGTGCACCGGGAATACATCCTGCAACGTAACGTCCGTCCTGCCGTCGCCGATGGTCAGTATTTTTTCCCAGTTGGCGTTGTCCAAAGAGACGTATACGTCCGCGTTGCGCGGGAAGTCCCATTCACTGTCGCTCAGGACAAACTTGAGGGAATCCAGATGGATCACCTGGCCCAGATCGTAGGTGAAATAGCGGCCGTTTGCCTGACTCCCCTTGAACTGCGTCTGCGTGGTCCAATCGCCGTCAAACAGGTTTTTCGCATCGCCGCCAATAGAACCGATGGTATTGGCCGCCAGGGAAATCGGCGCAATTTCGTTGGATGTGACCGTCAGCGCATCCAAACTGCATGTAACTGCTTCCGTCCCGCGGTTGATCAGCCGGATATAGCGCGCGGGCTGCGGACTTGCGGAATCAAACGCGCTCCACTCCCTGGTATTCATGGAGGTTTCCAGCGTCAGCTGTTCCGTGCCCTCCCCTGTTGCGGCAACGGAAGAGAGGTCGCGGATTCTGGGAAGCTTCATTCCCACATATTCGCCCGCCGCCAGAGTGGCGTTCCCGCCGGAAAGCGTTGCGGTATCCGTCGTGACTTCCGGCTTCCAGTCTTTGAGGGCTTCCACGTTGGTGTAAACGCCGCTGCTGGTATCCTTCTGCGTCACCTCAAAGGTACGGAACGCCGGCCATTTCGGGTTGTCTTCATTGTCGGCCTTGAGCGCGCCGTCCTGAATAAAGCGGATGTATTTTGCGGTGATATCCAGATTGCTGAGCTGGATATTGGTCTGATAGGGACCATAAGTCTGGCCGTTGTTCAGATCGGTCCAGGTTTGTCCATCCATGGAATACTGGAATTTGCCATAATAGAACGCATCCTGCTGCTTTCCGTTGGTGCCCTGCACCACGCGCACGCCGGTGATCTGCGCGGGTTTGCTGAACTGCAGGCCGACATAGTCGCCCCGCTGGACATACCGTCCCATCCACGCATGGGTGCTGTCATTGCCGTCCACAATGTTATTCAGGCTGCCTTCATAGATATTTTGAGCGGTAAAATTAGTGTACAGGCTGGATTTTACGGTATCCCCTTCCACAGGCGCAACAATTGCCTTGACCGGATCGGACAACTGCTGCGACAAGGTGGTTGCAAAGGGAATCAACCGTTTTGAGCCGGCCTCTACCAGCTGAATGGCGTCCTTGTTTTTCACGGGGAAGGCCTTGGAACGCGCAAACTGCGCGGTTCCCTCCGAGTAATGCGCCCACACCGCGTCGTTATTGTGTTCTTCCAGCGCGATCGCGGTCTGGATCAGCTCCTTATTGGCCTTGCAGAGCGCCTGCAGAGAGAGACGCCACGGTTCCATTTCGTCTTTCAAATCCTCATTTTTTGACTTTTCCGGGAAAGCCTCCGTCGCTTCAATGATCTCGTCAAACTCGGCGATCAACTCGGCGCCGATTTCTTTGATGGATTCGCCCACCGCATACTTCGTCTTAAAGGACTCCAGCTTCGGGTTCAGCTCCACGGATTCCGGCAGGCTCAGGCCGTGGGTATTCGGCGTCGGGTCCTGCATATGCTTCGCCATCGTATGCAGCTCTTCCGCTGCGTCCGGCTCAATGTATTTAAAGCTATCCTCCCAGCTCTTGTCCTTGTTAAACGCGCCGATGTTCCATGTGTAATCCGCCACGGCAAAGAGGGCCGTTTTACTGCACTCCGCCTGCTGCATCGGGTTGCTGACAATTCCTTCAAAGCCGGTGACGTTTTTGCCCATCACTTCGCCCGGTCCCATCAGCAGACGGACCTTATTGATGTCGTTGACCGGCCAGTTCAGCCACATCAGGGCTTCTCTGCCGGTATGCTGTGTAAAGTAGTCAAACGTTCCCTGGTTGACCCAGCCGCAAACGCCGTCGCCCGTCCAGAAGATGTGTACATCCTCCGGCATGGTACGCCACGTCTGCAGTTCCGAAACGCTGGTCCAGCCTTTATTATAGCCGGGCGGGCAGAAGAGCAGGTCTTCCATGTCTTCCTTTTCCTTCACCCATTGATCCAGGTCTGTCATCAAACGGACCATATTCGCCGGGCTGAGTTTGCCGGCGTCGTCGGCCAGCACGCCGAACTGGCGCACGCCCACGTCGTAGAGCTGCTGGAATTTTGTTTTTACCACCTGGAGATCATGTGCATAATTGTCCCCAAAGTTGATGCCCTGGTTCATAAACGGGTGGATGGTCCAGACAAACCGGCATTTGGAGTCGATGCCCGTCTGCACCATATCCGCGATTTCATCCAGCTTTTCCTGCGGATACAGGGTCCGCCACTGCTCATTATGATACAGGTCGTCCTTCGGTGCAAACACATAGGTGGTCATTTTGAACTCGCCGCCGAACCGCATCAGGGACTTGCGGTCCTCGTTGCTCCAGGGCAGTCCGTAATAGCCCTCGATAAAACCGCGGTACTCCGAATCCGAGTAGTCGCTGACCGTCAAATTGCGAATGTTTCGATCCTGCGTCTGCTCCAGAATATGTTTCAGCGTGGTCGCGCCATAAAACGCGGCGTCCGTATCCTTGCCTAAAATGGAAACGACGCCGTCCTGCGCGGAGAGGACATACGAATCCATCTTGTCGAACAGCCCCTCTTCCTTCAGGCTGTTCTGCTCCGTGTAGGCGTCCGCAGCGCTGCCGTCTCCGTTCATGCCGATCAGAAGGGTGCTTCTGCCCTGGACGGGCTGCCCCGCATCCACCGCCTGGATATCCTGCGCGGCAAGCGCCTGCACCGCGCGGTTCCGGGTAGGCGCGTCGATCCCCTCGCTGCAGATCAGCGTGACTGTATCCGTCAGCTCGAATCCTCCGTCTGCATAGACGACGCTGTGCGGCGTCGGGTAAAGCTCGTACGTGTCCGTGTTGGCCCGGGGCGGCGACTGATTCTGCGCTGCAAACGCGGTGATCACAACGGAGACCAGCAGCGTCAGACACAGGAACGCTCCAAGCGATGATTGCCATCTTTTTTTCATGTTTTCTCCTTCTTCCTTCTCAAACTCTTTCCCGGTCATTTCGAACGATACGGGAACCATATGATCAGTTTTATTGTATAAATTCCCAGAGAGTTTGTCCATGGATTTTGCGCTATTTTTCCCGCCTGCGATTATTTTTCGAAAACAAGTTTTCACTCAAAAAAAAGACGGGCGATCCGAAGACCCTTCTTCAGATCGTCCGCCTGTGCAATATGATTGTATTACGCCTGTTTCAGTTCAAACCAAAACAATACGCCTGTACCGGTATTCCGGACGCCATAGGCCATGCCGTGCAGCTCCAGAATATGCCTGGCAATCGCAAGCCCCAGGCCGGTCCCCCCTTTTGCGCGCTGCCGGGAAGCGTCCGCCTTGTAAAACACATCCCATATCCGCTCCTGCTGTTCCTCCGGGATCGGCGCGCCTTCGTTTTCCACCTCACAGCGGACGGCATGCCCCGCATGAAGCACACGGACAGAGATGATCCCCCCTTCCGGCGTATGGCGTATGGCGTTGGAGAGGAAGTTGGAAAGCGCCTGCGCGATACGGCCCCTGTCCGCCGTTATCTCACAGTCCGGCTCCGTTTGTAAGGAAATTTGGACTTCCTTCTCCTCCGCGGCGGACCGGTACCGCTCCGCCGCCTCCTGCGCCAGCTCATCCAGAAAAAACGGCTCCATCCGCAGGCGGAAGGATTCCGACTCCATGCGGGACAGATCGAGCATCTCCAGAATCAGTGCATTCATCCGCTCCGTTTCATCCAGAATGACCGCCAGATAATGCGCGCGCTTCTCCTCATGAATGTTCTCCTGCAAACTTTCGCAGTAGCCGTGAATGATACCGAGCGGCGTTTTCAGCTCATGCGCGATGGCGTTGGTCAGCTCCCGCCGCTGTTTCTCCCGCTCCACCTGCCGGTCATACTCCCCCTGCAGATGATGGGACATCACATTCAGGCTGTTCGCTAGCTCCGCGATCTCGTCGTCCCGCCCTTTCTCGACCCGGTACTCCACATCCCGCTTGCCGGAGGCCATCTCCAGCGCGGCACGGTTCAGCCCTTCGACCGGCCTAGTGACAAACCGGGAGAGCTCGCTGGACAGTACGCGCATCAGGAAACCGGCGGCAATCAGGCCGATCAGGTAGACATACAGCATCTGGCGCACCGCGAGCCAGACCGGGTGGTAATCCGTTGCATACAGCAGCCGGTACCCATCGCCGTCGCGGTATCCGTCCGCATAATAAGGCTTCGCCACGCCGGACAGCGATAACGCCTCAAATGAAGTGTCAGGCGGAGAAAACTGTAAAAAACGGTTCAGCTTCTCACGCCCTTTTTGATAGGGCTGCGCCTCATCATAGTATTCCACCCAATGGAGATTTGGCATATGAAACACGACGTCGCGGTATTCCCGCAGCTTCAATCCATCCACATGCTCCGGCTGAAAGTCCTTGCGCCAGCTCTCCACGCTGCCAACCCAATCAATTTCCAGGCGCTGCGGGATGACGCGGTTCCCATCCGCATAGCCCCACACGGAGTTAACAGTCCCCGTATTATTCCACCGGCCGCCGGGCCCCGCCGTCCTCGCATGGCTCAGTAAATCGGAAAGCTCCAGCAACCCCATATCATCGTCCAAAAAAAGATATTTGTCCGTCCCATCCTCCGGATCGGAAAAGGAGATGGTTCCAAACCCGGCGCGTGCGACCGGATGCAGCTTTGTTCCGTCCGACCAGCAGAGCACCGCGTCCGGATAGGCGTTGCGGTAACTTTGTCTCCCGCAAAAGTCCGCCAGTATTCCGCTCAGCTCCACCTGATCCTCCACGGTGAGCTGGTCCGGGGACTTGCCGTCCACCACCGCGCCAACCTGATGGGACACGTCGCTCCAATTCAGCTTCAGGGTCTGTATCAGCTCGCCGCGATGGGACATGGCCAGAATCACTGTGGTAAACAGCATAATCATCAGATAGAAAATGCAGAAATGCATTGCCGTGCGCCGGTATACGCTGCGGCGCAGCCCGGTCATTTCACTGTACATGCATGCGTTCCTCCTTCCGCCGTGAACGAGTACCCCACCTTAATCACCGTTTTGATACAGCCCGCCTTTCCGCCCAAAGCGGCGCGCAGCTTCTTGATATGCGTATCCACCACGCGGTCCTCCCCAAAATAATCGAACCCCCACACCTTTGCCAGCAGTTGTTCCCGTGTCAGCACACAGTCCCGGTTCTCCATCAACACCGCCAGCAGCTCAAACTCCTTCGGCGCGAGGACGCATTCCTTCCCGTCCGCCAGTACCTTGCGCGTTCTGTAATTGAGCGTGATGCCGCCCATGGAAAGCGCCGCGCCGCCGCGCACCTGCCCTTTGGAGCGCCGGATCAACGACTGCGCTTTTGCACAGAGCACCGCAAGGGAAAACGGCTTCGTCACATAGTCGTCCGCCCCCAGCTCGTATCCGAAGAGCTTGTCGTCCTCGTCGCTGCGGGCCGTCAGAAAGACAATAGGCACCTCGCTGGCCTTCCGGATGCGGCGGCAGACAGAAAAGCCGTCCAGTTCCGGCATCATAATATCCAGCAGAACGATGTCGAATTCCGTCTCTTCCAGCCTTTGCAAAGCCTCCACGCCGTCCCGCGCACCCGTCACCACAAACCCCTTCTCCCCAAAATAATCGGCGATGATTTCCCGCATGCGCGGTTCGTCTTCCACGATCAACAGCCGGTCTGCCATTGCATTCTCCCCTTTCTATCCTGTATTGTAAACGTGCCGTTTGTCCTCTTTGTGTCCTTTCGGGTTCTTTTATAAAACAGACCGGGCCGCTGTACAAAACAGCAGTCCGGTCCACCCCAGTCCCTATTTGTTATTCCGCGCCCGCGCCGACCGGCTCCGCCAGGATATGTTCCTTTTGCCGGAGTATATCGTCCGTGAGCAGCAGCTCCTCCATGCGGTCCATCCCCAACCGCTCCACCATCAGGCCGAAGCGCTCCCGCGGACGCCCATAGCGGCGGTATGCTAAAAGGGTTTTCTCCAAAATGTCCATCGCGTCGATGGCGGAATAAATGCCCGGCAGCTCCGACGCCTTGCGGCCTTCCCGGCCCCAACGCCCGCCGATCACAATTTTGACGCCGTGCGCCTGCGAGCTGAGGCTTTTGAAATAGCAGTTGCGGATACATTTTCCGCAGGCGTTGCAGCGGTCTTCATCGATGGTGATCTTGCCGTCCACCACCCTGGCGGCGCCGCGCTGGCACCCCTCCTGCACAATGCACTTCTTGCAGCCGCGGCACTTGTCCCAGTTGACCAACGGCTTGTTCTGCCCGATCAGGCCAAAGTCGTTCAGGTCGGGCTTCATGCAGTTGTTCGGGCAGCCGCCCACCGCGATTTTAAACTTGTGCGGCAGGGCGACGTCCTTGTAGCCCTCATAAAACCGCTTGTGGATCTGTTTGGCAATCGCCTGCGTATTGATCTGTCCGAAAACGCAGGTGGTTCCTTTGCACGCCGTCACCGGGCGCACCTTTGCGCCGGTACCGCCGGTCTCCAGGCCGGCCTGCGCCAGATGCGCCTGCAGGGCGGGAATGTCCTCGTACCTGACCCCGGATATCTCCACGGTCAGACGCGTGGTAAACGCCACTGTGCCGCTGCCGAAACGATCCGCCGCCTCTGCAATATTCGCAAGCTGTGCGCCGGACAATGTACCGTTTTCTGTAATGACGCGGACGTTGAATTCGTCCTCGCTCTCGCGGTTGAACAGGCAGCCCATCGCCTTTACCCGCTTTTTATCCGCTTCTGTAATCTTCATATTTTCTCTGTCACTTTCCTTCCTGTTTATTCCGCCGGGATGTAATACGGCACACCGGCCGCATCGTCCCGCAGAACCTTTGCCTGGATGCCGAACACGGTCTTCAGCAGCTCCGGCGTCAAAATGGCCGCGGGCGGCCCGTCCGCAAACACGCCGCGATCCCGCATGACAACGATGCGGTCCGCATAGCGCGCCGCCTGGTTTAAATCGTGCAGGACCATCACTGTGGTAATGCCCTTCTCCCGGTTCAGCCTTCGCACCAGACGCAAAATATCGTACTGGCAGCCCACGTCCAGAAAGGTGGTCGGCTCATCCAGCAGCATGATCTCCGGCTCCTGTGCCAGCAGCATCGCGATCCACGCGCGCTGCCGCTCGCCGCCGGAGAGCGTCGCTACCGGGCGGTCGCCCAGCGCATCCACGCCCACGTCCGCCATGGCGCTGTCCGCCGCCGCAAAATCCTCGGCGGACAGCCGCCCGCCAAAGCCCGCGTAGGGATACCGCCCGCAGCAGACCAGCCGCCGCACGGTATAATCCTCCGGCGACTTGACCCCCTGAGAGAGGATCGCCAGCCGCCGCGCCAGTTTTTTGGTATTCTGATGATAAATGGACACCCCATCCAGCAGAACGTCCCCCTTCGCCGGGTACAGGCTGCGCGACATCGCTTTTAAAAGCGTCGATTTGCCGCAGCCGTTGCGGCCGATCACCGCCGTGAGGGACCCCTCTGCAAACGTAAGGGAAACATTTTCAAGGATGTTCCTTGCGCCGTAGCTGATGGAAATATTTTTTACCTGCAACATCGCGCTTCGTCCTCCCTCTCAGCAAATACAGGAAAAACGGCGCGCCCAGCACCGCCAGGATAATCCCCACCGGCACCTCGATGGGCGGCGCAAGAATGCGTCCCAAAGTGTCGCAGAACATCACCAGCGCCGCGCCGCCCAGCGCCGCGCCCGGCACCAGGTACCGTTCATCCGAGCCGACCAGCATGCGGATCAGGTGCGGGGCGATCAGCCCCACAAACCCCAGCAGGCCCGCCACGCTGACCGCGGCGGCCGCCAGCAGCGCGGCGACGGCGATCGCCGCCAGCCGGGTCCATTCCACATGCAGGCCCAGCCCGGTGGCCGCCTCGTCGCCCAGCAGGAGCACATTCAGCCGCTGGGAGAGCAGCACCGCCAGCACGAGTCCCGCCGCCGCATACGGCAGCAGCATCTGCGCGTGGCGCCAGGTGGCGCCGCCGAGCCCGCCAACGGAAAAGCTGACAAATCCCGTCAGCTGGTCCGGAAAAAACACCATCAGCGCGTCCACGCCCGCGCGCAGGAAGGTGGACGTCGCCACGCCCGCCAGAATCATCCGTGTGGGATTGATTCCATTGCGCCACGCCAGCAGGTAAATTGCCAGCGCGGTGAGCAGGCCTCCCGCAAACGCGGCGGGCGGCAGGATTGCATACAGGTTTCCGGGAAACAGCACCATCGCCAGCATGCCGAAAAAGCCCGCGCCGGACGACACGCCAATCACGCTGGGAGAAGCCAGCGGATTGCGCATGACCGCCTGCAGCAACACGCCGGAAACCGCCAGACACGCCCCCACCATCGCGCCGCAGAGCGCGCGGGGCAAACGCAGGTTTACGACAATCTGATGCTGCACGCCGCTGTGTTCCAGAAACAACGCGCGCCAGATCTCCGGCAGGGAAATCCGGACCGCGCCGCCGCCGATACTGAGAAAAAACGACGCCGCGCAAAATACCGCCAGCAGCCCCAGCGCGGCAAAGCGCGCCGCCGTCCGGTGGCCGGTGTCAAGCTTCATCGCCATACAGTTTTTCATAGAAGAACGCGAACGCCTCCGGGTAGCGCGCGTTCGGCTTCAATGTGGAAAATTCGCGCGGCACCACATAGATGCGGTTGTTCTTCACCGCGCTGACCTCCTGCCAGGCGGGATTGCTCTGAATTTCATTCATCGCGTTTTCCTCCGCCTTTTTGCCGTCGCGCGCCATCTGGATAAACAGCACGTCCGGGTTGCTTTCCAGCACCTTTTCCATGCTGAAGTCCACCATGGACTCGCCGTGGGCGGTCTCCGCGTCGATGACATTTTCCGCGCCGAGGCGTTCCAGCATATCGCCAACCACGCTTTTGGGCACGCCCGCCTTGACATAGCTGGCGGTGGCGTAGAGGATCATCGCCTTCTGCTTCGGCTTGCCCTGGGCCTTCTCGATCTCCGCGTCCACCCGCGATTTGATTTCACTCAGTTCTCCGCCGTGCCCGGGCTGATCCGTAATGTGGGTGAACAGCTCGAACAGGTAGAGGAAATCGTCGTAATCCTTGTAGCTGACAGAAATATTCGGCACGCCCGCCTGCTGCAGGGCCGGCTGGATCTCCCGGTGCTTGGTCAGCGTATTGACCAGAATCACCAGGTCCGGCTGATAGCCCACGATCTTCTCCACGCTGGGCGTGCTCATTGTGCCGATGGTCGGCAGGGCCTTCGCCTCGTCCGGAATGTTGTCCTCCCCTTCGATGCGGGCCACCGCAGAGCCGCCCGCCATGTACCAGAGATCAAGCACGGAATTGAGCAGAACCAGCACCTGCTGCGGGCGCTTCTGGATGGTCACCTCTCCCGCCAGCACATCGTCCAGCGTGATGGTATCCCCCGTTTCCGCAATCACATTCTTCAGCAGGCCTGTTTCCGCGTCTACGGCGCCCTCCTGCGAGGCCGAAGACGGCTGCGACGTTTCTCCCTCCGCCGGGTTGGCTGTGCAGCCTGCGGCGGCAAACAAAAGCGCCGCCGTAAGCAGCAGCGCCAACATTCTTTTTTTCATGCTTCCATTTCCTTTCTTTCCTCCACAGGGCGCTCCGCCGCGGGCAGAACCACCTGGAAGGTTGTAAACTGTTCATTGCTGAAGGCGGAAATCGTTCCGCCGTGCAGCTCCGTGATCTCCTTTGCAATGGCAAGCCCCAGCCCCGCGCCGCCCGTCCGGCTAGAACGCGAGGCGTCCGCGCGGTAGAACTTGTCAAAGATGCGCTGGAGCTGCTGCTCCGGAATCTGCGCGCCCGCGTTGCGGAACTGCAGCACCACCTGGTCCTCCCGCCGGAACGCGAGGACCGCGATTTCCGTCCCCTCCGCGCCGTAGTTGATGGCGTTGCGCAGCAGGTTGTCGAACACGCGGGCCAGCTTGTCCGCATCGCCCCAGACGGCCAGGTCCGGCTGTACATCCAGGCGGCAGCTGAGCGCCTTCTCGCTGAACTGCGGGTAGAACTCCTCTGTCAGCTGGGCCAAAAAATGCGTCAGGTTGACATGGGTCCGTTCCAACTCGATGTTTTGCAGATTGAATCGCGTGATCTCAAAAAATTCGTTAATCAGTTCCTCCAGCCGCTCGGCCTTTTCCAGCGAAATGTGGGTATATTTATCGCGCAGCTCCGGCGAGATTTCCTTCTCGTCATTGAGCAGGTTTAAATAGCCGATGACGGAGGTCAGCGGCGTTTTGAGGTCGTGCGCCAGATAGACCACCAGGTCGTTCTTGCGCTGCTCCGCCTCCTTCGCCTCGTACTCCCGCCGGCGCAGCGTGGTTTTGATCGTATTCAGCTTGATCTCCATTGGGCGCAGCTCCGTGGGCAGTCGTATGAGGGCGTCCGTTTTTTTCAGCACCTCGTCGGCCGCTTCGCTGATCTGGTTCATATAGCGGCTGATGCGGGACATCGCCAGATAAACCGCCAGCGCCAGCAGCAGCAAGAAGCCAAACGCCAGCCAAAAGGTCTTATTTCTCCGGATGACTTCGTGATAGAACTGCAAAGCGCCGTCATAATCCATGCCAAAAAATTTACAGAAGGAGATGAACGCATCCGCAAACGGGGCCTGCAGCGCGCCGTCCACCATGGTATACAAAAAAATCACGCCAAGCAGCGCCGCCAACAGGACCACGCCTGCAATCTGCAGGACCATCTTTAACTTCAGGCGCGTATATCTATCCTTCAATTTTGTACCCGACCCCCCAGACCGTCTTGATGAACTTTGGACGTCGCGCGGGCTCATGCAGTTTTTCGCGCAGGCGGCGGATGTGCACCATCACCGTGTTGTTGGATTCCAGGTACTTTTCCTTCCAGACCGTCTCAAAGAGCTCCTCCGAGGACAGTACCTTGCCGCGGTTCTCGCAAAGGAGCCACAGCAGAGAAAACTCAATGGGCGTCAGGTCCACTTTCTGGTCGTACAACGTACATGCGTGCGTGTCCTTGTTGATCACCAGGCCGGAAAAGTCGATCTCGCTCTTCTCCTCCCGCGCCTCCGTGTTGTAGCGGGTGTACCGGCGCAGCTGCGCCTTGACGCGCGCCACCAGCTCCAGCGGGTTGAACGGCTTGGTTACGTAATCGTCCGCACCGATGGTCAGCCCCGTAATCTTGTCCATGTCTTCCACGCGGGCGGTCAGCATGATCACCGGATAAGTGTGCGCCTCCCGGATTTTCCGGCACAGGTCAAAGCCGCTGATGTCCGGCAGCATCACGTCCAGCACCGCGATATCCGGTTCTTTTTCCTTTATATAGGCCAGCGCCTGCGCGCCGTCCATGCATTTGCAGACGGTATACCCTTCATTTTTCAGATACAGTTCCACCAGGTCCGCAATTTCTTTTTCGTCGTCTACCACAAGGATTTCCGGCATTTTTATCGCCCCCTAAAGAAACGCGCGGCTTATTTTCGCGCGCGCACCGCCGACGTGCCCTTTTCCCGCAGATAGGTGCTCTCCAGATCCGCCAGATGCAGCTTGACCGCCAGCGGGTATTTCTCATACGCCTGGCTCAGCGCAAAGCTGCCGCCCCGCACCGCGTCGTCAAAACCGCCCATGTGCCAGCGGATGGCGACGGCCTCGCTTGTTTTGAGACGCAGAAAGCGCTCGATCAGGAAGACCGATTTCTCTCCATGCCCATACGGAAAACTGTCCTCTACCATATAATAAGCTTTCTTTTCCCATGCGCCGGTCTGTTCGTTTTTTACATTGCGCGTACCTTCTTTGTAAAACTGCGCCTTGCAGACGTCGTGCAGCAGGCCGCAGATGGCAAAGCTCTCTTCGTTGTCCGACTCCGGGTCAAACTGTTTTTCCATCATGGTGCGGTACACGTTCACACTGTGCTGCACCAGTCCGCCCAAACAGGCACAGTGAAATTTGGTACTGGCGGGCGCCGTAAAAAAATCCGTGCGGCTCAGCCACTCAAAAAGCGCCTCGCTCCCGTCCCGCGTGATTTTGCTGCGGAAAATCTCCTCAAATTCTTCTTTATATCCCATAGTTCCTCCTTGCTCCGGATTTTCAACCGACCTTCTTATTAATTTATTTATTATACTGGATTGATTGCCATGTGTAAAGGATGTTCACCGAATGTTCTTTCACAGTAAATTTTCATGGATTTTCGTTGCAATCTTATGTATTTTTGTGTCATTCTAACGAGGGAATATTGATTTTCAAAAAGCTTCATGTTAATATAACGCTAAGAACGGATGACAACGGGACAAATTTTTAGGCAAATTATAATAATTCTTAATTTTGCTAATTCACAAATCCAATTTCCGGAGCCGTTGTTTCCAATTCCCGTCTGCTTTACAATGAGGAAAAATCGAGGATGGAGGTCCATCGACTATTCCTGTTTGGCAGTAAAGCAAATTTGAGAAGACACGAAGAAGAGGATGGAGGAAAAAATGAAAAGAAAGACACTACGCTCATTTGTTGCAGTCGCTCTGGCGCTGCAAATGGCAGCGGCCGGTGCGGTGCCCGTATTAGCGGCACAGACCAACGCAACGGCTGTGACGCCGGCATACGCCGTTTCTGCCGCGGAGGTAACTGAGGCGGGCGACGTTGTATTGTATCTCAGCGACTTGAAACCCACCTACACAAAAGTAGGCTACGGCAGCCTCGGCATCGACAAGGACATCGACAACAAACCCCTTCGCCTGCGCGATAACGACTTGAAAATTGTGGAATACACAAAAGGCCTGTGCGCGCACGCGGCGTCTGAAATCCGTTACGATATCTCCAGGCAGGGCGCCAGGCGCTTCCAGGCTTACATCGGCGTACAGGCGGACTCCGTTTATAACGGCGAGTACGGCAACTGCGGCTTTATCGTCGAGATCGACGGCGTGGAAAAATACAATCTCGCAGATCTCTCCGGAAAAGCGGCGCAAAAATTCCTGGATATTGAAATCCCGGAGGGCGCAAAGGAATTGGTGCTGAAAACCACAAACGGCTCCGACGGCGTCACCACCTGCGACCACAGCCTGTGGTGCGACGCAAAGATTTTCTGCGATGAGTCTGTGCAGACCGCGCTGGCCTCCGCTGAGGCGCTTGCCAGCCAGTCCGTGGTGCAGATCGGCAAAACCGCACAGCTTTCCGTCAAGGGGTATTCCATCGGCGGCGCGGAAGTTCCGGGCGACACCCTCACCGTTACTTATAAGAGCTCCGACGACGCCATTGCAACTGTTGACGCAAACGGCCTGGTAACAGGCGCCGGCGACGGCATTGCGACCATCACCTGCACGGTTATGCAGGGCGACGTCGTTCAGGAAGCAACCATCAATATCATCGTCGGCAAGGGCGATCCGGACTCCACATGGGAAATCACATCCCCGGACGGCAGCGTCAAGGCGCTGTTCAGCCTGTTCGACGGCAAAGTCAGCTATTCCTCCTTTAAGGACGGAGACATCATGGTCGACAACTCCAGGGTTGGCCTGACCACCAGCCTCGGCGATTTCTCCGACCTCAGCTTTAAGGACAGCACCACAGCGGAGATCAACGACCCCTACGAGCTGATTGGCGCTAAAGTGACGCAGGTGGAAAACAAAGCCAACGAGACGACCCTCAACTTCACCAAGGAAGGCGTGGAGGGCGTTACCTTCAGCGTGGTTGTGCGCGCGTACGACGACGGCATTGCATTCCGTTATGCCATCAACGCCGAGGAGGCCGGTAAAGCCATCACCATCAGCTCTGAAAACACCAGCCTGCAGATTCCGCAGGGCTCCACCGCCTACGTGATGCCGTACATCGCGCACAACGAGCAGGTGGAAGAAGAACGTCAGCTCAGTGAGCTGAACGAGCGCTACTGCATGCCGCTGCTGTACAAGACGCCGACCGGCCAATACGCTCTGATCTCCGAGGCCGCCCTGAACGAGGAATACTGCGGCGCGGACATCATCGGCAACCCGAACGGCCGTCTGGATATCGTATTCTCCAACGAACAGGGCAGCAAAGCCATCACCACAACGGCGCCGTTCGTCACTCCGTGGCGTTTCGCCGTAATGGGCAACACCGACGACATTGCGATGAACACCATGGCGGAAAACCTCAGCCCCGCAAATGTCATCGGAGACACCTCCTGGGTCGAACCGGGCGTCACGGCGTGGACCTGGCTGAACCGCGAGTCCACCAGCGATCCGGATGTCTACAAGAAATATATCGATTTCGCCGCCGAGATGGGCTGGCAGTATGTACTGCTGGACGAAGGCTGGCAGCCGAAGGGCAGCAGCAACGGCCACAGCGGATACGCTTATTGGGGCTATTTTGACTGGACCGAGGATCTGCTGCAGTATGCCAAGGATAAGGGTATCCGCCTGATCGCCTGGCAGAACCACAACGATCTGAAAAAAGAAGGAGAAGCGGAGCGCCGCATCAAAGAACTGGCCGATATGGGCTTTGCGGGCATCAAGCCGGACTTCTTCAACTCCCAGTCGCAGGACTACATCAAATTCTATATCAAGCTGATGCAGGTCACAGCGGATAATAAAATGTGGATCAATATTCACGGCGCCAACAAAACGACCGGTGAAAGAAGAACCTATCCGAACGCCCTGTCCCGTGAGGGAATCTTCGGCGCGGAACAGGATCTGTTCCGTCCCGCGGACGTCAGTTCATTCCATAACTGCATGCTGCCGTTCATGCGCGCTGCGGTTGGCCCGGCAGACTATACGCCAATGTTCTCGCACCGCACCAACACCCGCAAGCAGTTCACCATCGCACAGATGGGCGCGCTGACCGTCTCTTACGAAACCGGAATCCAGTGCTTCGCGGACCGTCCGGACGCTTATTTGGACAGCCCGGCCTGCGACTTCTTCAGAAGCTTCCCGAAGCAGTGGGATGAGGGTAAGATCATCGCCGGCGAACCGGGCGAATACGTCAACACCGCGCGCAGAAGCGGCGATAACTGGTACCTTGGCCTGATCTGCAACGAAGCGCGCACCGCGGAGTTCAAACTCGACTTCCTCGACGATGGCGACTACTTTGCTTATATTTATGAAGACGGAGAGACCGTCGACGATATCACCGCCCGCACCCAGAAGGTCGATAAGAATACCACTTTGACGATCCCGATGGCCCTGCACGGCGGCGCCATGATCAAGATCGTCAAGGGTATGCCGTCCCAGGCGGATTCCATCACCCTGAACGAAACCGAACTGACCATGATGCCGAACGAGTCCGCGACATTGACCGCAACGCTCTCTCCGGAGGATGTGGACTTTAAGACCGTCACCTGGACTTCCAGCAATCCGGAAATCGCAACGGTTGTCAACGGCAAAGTGACCGGCCTCAAGCCCGGCACCACTACCATCACCGCGATAACCGGTTTTGACGGCGATGTTACCGCCACCTGCGAAGTGACCGTCCGCCGTCCGGAATTCTCCCTGACGAACGACTGGTCCATCATCCGCAGCAATCCGGAAAATTGGAAGCTTAACGACGTAAATTCCATCACAATCACTACGGAGGCAGGCGAGTTCTACAGCAATACCGCCAACGCCAAAAACGTCTTCCTGACCCCGGTTTCCGGCGACTTTACCGCCACAACAAAACTGACCTTTGTCCCGGGCGCCGACTATCAGACCGCGGGTATCATCGTTTATAAGAACGACAATAACCTGTACGGCGCATATAAGAGATCCCATTCTGGATTTAAGGGCAATATCTTTACCGATTTTGCCATCAACAACGGCAAGGCGAGCGAGCACACCACGCCCGATCCGGATAAGAACGCGCCGGTTTACCTGAAGGTTGTCAAAGCCGGCACCACCCTGACCTCCTATTACAGCTACAACAACGAAGACTGGACCCAGATTGCCAGCCCGCTGAATGTTTCCGGCCTGAGCGGCGACAGCCTCCAGATCGGTCTCTATGCGGTAGACGGCAACGGCAAGAGCGGTTCTCTCCCGGCTACCTTTGAGAACTTCACCATCGATGGCGAAGTTGTACCGTTCGCAACCAAGTACACGGAAGCAACCGGCATTGAGCTGAACGCCACCGAACTGGATATGGTCCAGTACACCAGAGAGACTCTGACAGCTATCAAGACCCCAGCGGATGCGGACGACAGCATCACCTGGAAGTCCAGCGATCCCGAAATTGCCACCGTTGAAAACGGCGTGATTTCCGCACTGAAACCCGGCACCGTGACCATTACCGCCATGACCGGCTTCAATAACGCCGTCACCGCGGACTGCAAGGTCACCATCACCGAGCCGGATATGGTTCTGGCGGACAACTGGAACGTTGTGCGCGACGATCCGTTCAACCGCACTGTCAATGAGGATGGCTCCGTGACCATCATTACGCAGGCGGGTGAAAACTATCCGGGCAGCATCCTGGCGAAGAACGTCATCCTGACCCCGGCCGGCGAGGACGACTTCACGCTCACGACGAAGCTCGACTTCACCCCCACCGGCGACTATCAGAGCGCTGGCCTGACAATCTATGCAAACGATCAGGCAATGTTCGGCGCTTACAGAAGATACCACTCTCACTTTGGCGGCAACATCCTTGCAACGGTCGGCATCAGCGGCACCACAGGCAGCAGCCTGACCGAGCAGAGCGTTGCAGACCCGGATCCGGATGCACCGGTTTACCTCAAACTGGAGAAGGCCGGCGGCACTTTGACCGCTTCTTACAGCATGGATAACGAAACCTGGACGCAGATCGGCGATTCGGAAACCATCGAAGCCATCGGCAGCGCGGACAGCGTGCAGGTTGGACTCTACGCCGTAAACGGCACCAATAAGCCCGGCGCGATCCCGGCTACCTTCTCCGACTTCGCGATCAACGGCACGAAGGTCCCGTTCGTCGCTGAGAAACCGCCGGTGGAAGAAGGCAAGCTGGCTGTCACCTACAACAAGGGCGTCAACCTCTATGTCAACGGCGAAGAGCAGAAGCTCGCGAACCTGATCGGCAAATTCTCCGGCGTATACGAAGAAGGAACCGCGCTCGAGCTGGCCTTCAAGCCCTACGTCGAGGCCAGGGAGTTCAGCAAAGTCATGCTGGGCGGCCAGGAACTCGAAATTACTGATACAAAGGAATTCACCTACGATATGACCATGGCCAAGGAAGGCGCCGCGCTTGACTTCCAGTTCACGCTGGTCAACAAGAGCATCCTGAATACCATGATCGGCTATGCAAACACCCTGGAAGACGAGGTCGCCGATGCGGTTCCGAGCATTCAGGAGAAATTTGCAGCAGCACTCGAGAACGCGGAGACCGTCGCGGGCACCGTCGCTGTTACACAGGAGCAAATCGACTCCGCATGGGGCGATCTGTTGAATGTCATCCACTACCTGCAGTTCAAGCCCGGCAACAAGGAAGACCTGAAAGATCTGCTGAACAGCGCGATCGAGATTTCCGAATCCGGCGTCCTGACCGAGAAGCTCCAGAAGCTCCTGGACGACGCGATTGCACAGGCACAGGATGTTGTGGACGACCGCGACGCCATGCAGCCGGAAATCACAGAGGCCTATGATAAGCTCTTTGAGGTCATCGAGAAAATTCACGACAGCAATGTCAATAAAGACACGCTGCTGACGGTGATCCAGGAGGCCGAGTCCTACGACTTGAATGAGTATGTGGATCAAGGCAAGGATGCGTTTGAAGCAGCATTGAAGGAAGCCAACGACGTCTACGACAATCCGGACGCTACTCAGAAGGAAATCAACGACGCGGTGGAGAAGCTGAATAACGCGATGCAGGGCCTTCGTCTGAAGGCAGATAAGAGCAAGCTGGAAGAGCTGACCAAGGAAGCCAACGAAATGAACCTGAACGGTTATACCGCTTCCTCCGTTAACAACTTCAAAGCAGTCCGCAAGCAGATGAACGCTCTGATAGAGAAACCTGACAACGAAGTTTCTCAGGACGAAGTGGACGCTCTGATTAAGCGCTACTACGAAGTGAAGAACGGTCTGGCTCCCAACGGCAGCACCTCCAAGCCGTCCAACTCCTCCAGACCTTCCACGCCGATCTCTGACAACACCTACGGCGCATCCGGAACGGCCGTGGTTGGTGCAGCACAGAATGCACTGGCAGCGTTTGTCCGCTCCGATACCACCGTGGACTTTACCCTGAAGAGAGGCGCCGCATACTGCTTCAAGATGACAGTCATGAATGGAGACAATCTGGCTCCGAGCTTTACTGTCGGCAACGGCGATGTGCTTAAGACCCAGTTCGTGGCAAAGATCGGCAACGATTATTACTACAGAGTCTGGGCGATCGGCGCACCGGGTTCCAGCGCAGGCGTTTACACCACCCTGCCTGGTCAGAACGCAATGAAACATTGCACGGTAACGATTGGCTGATTGCTGCCACTACACATCCGCAGGTAAATATTATACGGTAAAAATCAGCTACTCCAGTTCACTAAAATTCTCATCTTACAAATAGAAAACGCTCTGCCATACCTGATCGGGTATGGCGGAGCGTTTTTATTACAGCAAGAAAATCGCCAGCTTTTCACCTTTTCATGCAGTAAAAAATCCTTTCCCGCCAATCCAGCCGGAAAGCACTTGGACGCTGGGAAAATACAACAATCTTTTATGTTGTTTCCGGGTTCTCATACCGCGGATTTTCTTTCACACGGGACTGCGGTTCGGTTCAACCTGCATTCCTGTCCGGCGGTGGATTCCTACCGACTCGGAGTCGCTCCATCATTTCTCAGTTGACAAACGCCACGCCGTTCGCTATACTTTTATTAATATCTTTTATAAGTTTCCGATATTAAGGAGGAGCAGTTATGAGCTGGCTGGATTTACACATGCATTCCAATCAAAGCGACGACGGAGAATATACGCCGGAGGAATTGATGGAACTCTGCGTACAGAACGGCGTGCGTACCGCCGCCGTCGCGGACCACAATTCCACACGTGCGGTCCAACGGGCGCAGACACGCGCAGAAGCGCTGGGTATCACCTGTATTTCCGGTGTGGAACTGGACTGCACCCATCAGGGCGTTGATTTGCACCTGCTCGGTTACTGGATCGATCCCTCACACCCCGGCTTTGCCGCAGCGGAGCAGGACATCTGGGAGCAGGAACAGCGCGCTGGAAGCAAGCGCATCGAGCTTGCCAAGGCGTTGGGCATTCAATTAAAAACCTGCGACGCCCTACTTTCCGCCAAACAGGGTGTGGTCACAGGCGAAATGATCGCAGAGGCCGCTTTGGAGCAGGACCCGGAAAATCCCCTGCTGGCTCCTTACCAGTCCGGCGGCACACGCAGCGACAATCCCTTTGTCAATTTTTATTGGGACTTTTTTTCGCAGGGTAAGCCCGCCTATGTGCCGGTCATCTTTATGAGCCTGAAGAAAGCCGTTGAACTGATCACAGAAGCAGGCGGCGTGCCTGTTTTGGCACATCCGGGCAACAATATCCATGAAAATGCCGAACTGCTGGCGGACATTGCCGCACAGGGTGTAAAGGGTTTGGAAGCCTACAGCAGTTACCACTCGTCGGAGCAAACCGCCTTTTATCTGGAACAGGCGGCAAAACTGTCTCTTGCCGTCAGCTGTGGCAGCGACTTTCACGGTAAGATCAAGCCCAGCATTCGGCTCGGCGGCACGGAATGCGGTGGGCATGAAGCAGAATTACTATACGGGCTGGAATGCCAAAAGCCCCAATAAGGAGGAAAACCGATGCACAGCATACCTGCCAAGCCGGAACTCATGAAGCGGATGAACACAGACCTGCTCTACCGCGCCCTGATTTCCATGCAGACCGCTACGCGCGCGGAATTGGCGGAAGAGACCCGGATCAGCGTCACCACCGTACGCGCCCTGCTGGAGGAGCTGACAGCCAAAGGGGAAATTATCGAAACACAGTTGGACCAGTCCAGCGGCGGGCGGCGGGCGCAGCGCTATGCGCTGAATCCGCAAAAGCACGCCATCCTCTCTTTTTACCTGGAAGAAAGCGCCCTGCCTTACCGCGTCTGCAGCCTGACCGGCGCCTGTCTGGAAGAAGGCTTTTTCATGATCGACAAAAGCCGGACGGAAACCGCCGTCGTCAGCTTCTTATCACAAATCACAGCAAAGCATTCGGTCAGCGCGGTAGGCGTTGGCGTACCGGGAATCGTGGAAAGCAGCCGCTATCTCACCAACTTAGACAGCAATTCCTGGAAAATCAGCGATGTGGGAAAACAGATTCAGGCGGTTTGTCAAAGGCCCTTTATTCTGGAAAACGACCTGAACGCCGCCGCGCTGGGCTTTTGCCTGCGGTATGGGAAACAGGAGCCAACCCACAGCTTTGAGCAGATGAACATGGTTTATATCCATTTTAATAAAGCCTGCGCCGGAGCCGGCATCATCGCGGACGGCCGGGTTGTACACGGCGCGCGGCAATTCGCCGGGGAGCTGGGTTTTCTCCCCATGCCAGGTGGCGGCACATTAAACAGCGTTCTGACGAACGCCCCGACGGAAGACGCCTTTCTGGATGCGATCGCCTATGTGATCGGGATCCTCTGCTGCGTAACCAATCCCGCGCTGGTCGTTGTGGGCGGCGATTGGTTTGTGGAGAAGCCCGTGGACCTATCCGCTCTGTCCCTCTATCTAAAAAAACACATTACGGACCTGATGCTGCCGGAACTTGTCAGCTCTTGCCATTTCCGGGAAGATTACCTATCTGGCCTGCATCATCTGACTGTGGAGACCCTGATTCCGCAGCTTCCCCTGTAATAGCGGCGGTTGCATCTGCGAGGGCCTGCTTTTGTGCGCGTGAATTTTTGTCTGCAAGCATCGTGAAAACCTCTGTCACTTCTATTTTTGTGCTAACACAGACGGCTGTACTGCCACTTCCCCGGGGAGATGGCAGTACAGCCGTCTTCGCTTATATAATTTGCAGAGGCTGTGCCCTCGGATTACAGAAATCATTACTTTTGTGTGCACTTCCGATTTATCTAAAACTTGATAATTGTTCTTAATTTTCCCAGAAACCCCTTGACAACTTCTTCCTCCGGTGGTAATATATAGACACAAAATCAATAATAATTATTATATTTAACTTAACAGGAGGAATACAGGATGGAAAATATTAAGGGAACAAAAACGGAAGCCAATCTGCAGGCGGCATTTGCAGGGGAATCGCAGGCCAGAAACAAGTATACCTACTACGCGTCCAAGGCGCGCAAGGACGGCTATGTACAGATCGCTAACCTCTTTGAGGAAACCGCCAACAATGAAAAGGAGCACGCCAAAATCTGGTTTAAACTGCTTCACGACGGCGAAATCGCAGACACCGCAACCAACCTGAAGGATGCAGCCGCTGGTGAAAACTACGAGTGGACCGATATGTACGCGCAGTTTGCCGAAGACGCCCGCGCGGAGGGCTTCACCCGCATTGCAGCGCTGTTTGAGATGGTCGGCAAGATCGAGAAAGAACACGAGGCCAGATATCTCAACCTGCTGAAAAATGTGGAGGAAGGCCTTGTTTTCTCCAGAGAAGGCGATGCAATCTGGCAGTGCTCCAACTGCGGCCACATCGTCGTAGGCAAGAAAGCACCGGAGGTTTGCCCGGTCTGTGCACATCCGCAGTCCTATTTCCAGCTTCTCGCCAAAAACTATTGATCCTCTTTACTTAACATGCGGCGAGCCCCCGGATTCCGGCTGGAATCCGGGGGCTCGCCGCGTTTTTCTATGCTTCTTTTCCGCTTCTGCGCGCAGCGGCGGGCAGCTCAACAACAAACAGCGCGCCGCCGGACGGCGCCGCCTGTACAAAAATCCTGCCGTTGTGCAGCCGGACCAGTTCCTGCGCGATGCTCAGCCCCAGGCCAAAATGGCTTTTATCATTGCGCGACTTGTCCACGCGGTAGAACCGGTCAAAGATATGCGCCGCATGCTCCGGCGGGATACCAGGGCCGTTGTCCTCCACCTCCAGCCGCACGGATTTTGGGCCGTTGATCGCCCGTACAGCCACTCTGCCGCCCTCCGGCGTATAGTGCAGCGCATTGTCGATCAGCACGGAGAGCGCCTGCTGCAGCCGCTGCGCATCCCCGCGCAGTTCCGGCAGCTCGTCCTCCGGCAGCTCCAGTGTCAGCTTTTGCTTTCTCTCCCAAGACAGAGGGCGGAACAGCTCCACCGTCTCGATGAGCAGCGTGTCCAGCTCTACGGAGGAAAATTGCATGCTCCAGGTCTTTGCGTCACTGCCCGCCAATAAAAGCAGGTCGCTTACCAGACGGCCCATACGGGTGCATTCGCGTTCAATATTGCCGCGAAAGTGCTCCGCCTTTTCCGGGTCGGCCTTCATCGCGGCGGCGCTGGCCTGGATGACCGCCAACGGAGAACGCAGCTCGTGCGAAGCAGCCGCGACAAATTCCACCTGCTTGCGCGTATTTTCCTCAATCGGCTTGATGGACCGACCCGCAAACCACCAACTGACGACAAACAAAGCCAGCACGGACAGCAGCGCGAGTCCCAGATACAAGAAGCGCTGCTGCCGCATCTCCGCATCCTTATCTGTCATGTCGCGCAAAAGGGTCAGGCTTTGCCAGCTGCGGCTGGTGGGAATCTGCACCACCGCCGCCAGATACCGTTCCCTCTGCTCCCCGCGCAGCTCAAACTGCACGGAGCTGGTTTCCAGCCGGGAAGCCGGCGGCGCGGCGGCGTTGACCCCGAGCTCCCCTGCTTTTTCCTTGGCGGCGGCAACCAGCTCGCCGCGCGATGTCTGCGGACTCCACGCGCCACGGAAAAACAGCGGCGTACCGTTGTCCTCAATATGGATCAAAAGGCGCTCGCTGGACTCCAGCTGTGCCAGCCAGGTAATGCTGACGGACTGGTCGCTCTGCAGCTTAAATACAATCGTATTGATGCTGCTTTGGAACGCGGTTGCGTTCGCCTGCTTTGCCTGTCCCTCCGAAACAGCGATCACCGCAGCCGCCATGCACAGCAGGACCAGGCCGGTCAGCAGGGAACAGAGCAGCGTCAGGCGCAGACGCAGTTTTTTCAGCATGGCCCTTCTCCTTTCGCGTTACAGGTTGAACCGGTATCCAACGGAGCGGATGGTCTCAATCCTCAGCCCGCTGCCCACAGTGCGCAGGCGGCGGCGCAGAAAGTGGATATAATTGTCCAGATTGCCGTCCTCCACCGGCGCGTCGGGCCCCCATACGCGGGACAGCAGCAGGCTGCGCGGCAAAATCTGGCTGGGATTGCGCAGAAAAAATTCCAGCAGCTGTGCCTCCCGTTTGGAGAGCGTCACCCGGCTGGAAGGGCCGGTCAGCGTAAGAATATCCGTATCCAACGTCAGGTCCCCGCGCACCAGCGCCTGCGCGCTTTCCCACTGCTGCGGGCGGCGGGAAAGCGCGCGGATGCGGGCCAACAGTTCCTCCATGGCAAAGGGCTTGACCAGATAGTCGTCCGCTCCGGTGTCCAGCCCATCCACCCTGTCTCCAATCCCATTCATCGCCGTCACCAGAATCACCGGCGCGGCCACGCCTGCCTGCCGGATTTCCCGCAAAATGGTCAGCCCGTCCATATTGGGCAGCATCCGGTCCAGAAGGATACAGTCATAGGCATTTTGGCGGGCAAAATGCAGGCCGTCGTCTCCGGTATGGCATACATCCACTGTATGGCCATTTTCCGCCAGTGAAACATGGACCGCCTCGCTCAACTCTTCGTCGTCCTCCACCATCAGAATCCGCATGTTGATTCCTCCCTGTTGATACATTATTTTTATTATAGCACATCTCACTTGAAACGGCCTTCTTTTGAAGCCGATGTACTTCAAAGTTCCCCCATTTATCGAAAAAACCGATTACACTTAAAATCACGCGCACGCGCGCAAAGCGATTGCCCTTATCTTATCCTGTTATTCTTTATTTTATCTCTAAGTCGGATTATAGGATCTTTAGAGATTTCCGTGCTATACTCAAAACTGTCAAAAACAGTATGCAATCTTTCCACCGCGATTCCGTGGAAAAAGCACAGAAAAGAGGGAACATTCATGCGTATCATGCAAAAGCTTCTCAGCGGTATTTTAACGTTCAGCCTTGCAGCAGGCATCGTGGGCTGCACCGGCGGCGGGAATCCTTCCACCAGCGGCCCGGATGCGAGCCCCACCGCCGCCATGGGCCGGTACATTGAACAGGACCTGGGCCTGCCGGAAAACACAACCAAACCAAAGGCACTGATCCGGAATGAAGACGGCAGCCTGCACTTTTGGGGCACCTACTCCCCGGACAACATGACATCCCATCCCAGGCATTACAGCAGCAAGGACGGAAAAACCTGGGAGGAACAGGACGTCTCCTGGATGGATTCCGTACCGAACGGAAATCTGCGGGCCATCTGCGGGGATGGCAAAGGCGGTTTTTACGCGATTGTCAACGAAGATAACAATACGCCGCATCTGCTGCACACCACAGACGGCAAGACGCAGGAGGAAATCCCCGTTCCCTCTTGGAACGACAGCGTCTCAGAAGACGGCTCCTTGAATTTTTCCATGGCAGGCGGGTCCGTCGTCGTCGGTGAGCAGGGCAGCGTCTCTTTGGAGGACGGCGAGGAAGGCGGCAGTGATGCCTCTCAAAATTCTCCCAAATTTGGGCAGTCGCTTAGCATTCTGTCTATGGACCTGCTGGAAAATGGAGACTTACTGATCAGTACCATGAACCAGGGCATTTTGCGCTATGCGCCCGACGGTACGTTGATCAAACAATTCAAGGGGGACTCTATGGGAAGCACCGCCAACAGCAAAGACCTTTTTGTCCTTGATTACAAGAAAAACATAACCCAATACGACCTGGAATCCGGCAGCCAGGTTTCCACCATCTCCATGCCCGCTACCACTTCCTCCGGCAATCTTGTCACGGACACGGACGGCAGCCTCTATTACGGTAGCGCAGATGGCATCCAAAAGCTCGCCCCCGGCGGTTCTGTTTGGGAAACCATGATGGACGGTTCTCTTTCCATCATGAGCACGCCCTCCGTCATGGTGATGGGCCTTGTGTCGGATGGAGACGGCGGCTTTTATGTCCTTCTGAATTCCATCGCAGGCGGCTCTAAAATCATACACTGTACATACAGTGATTCCACTCCCACCGTTCCGGACACAGAATTGAAGGTTTACTCTCTGAAGGAAAGCCCCACCGTCCGCCAGGCCATCGGCGTTTTCCAGCAGAACCACCCAAACGTCTATGTTAACTATACAGTCGGCCTGCCCGACGGCGAGGAGGCTGTCACGGTCTCCGACGTTGTACGCTCTTTAAACACCGAAATTCTCGCCGGCAAGGGTCCGGACGTCTTGATTCTGGACGGCCTACCCTACGATTCCTATATTGAAAAAGGCGTGTTGGAGGATATCTCCTCTATTATGCAAGGGGAAAAACTGCTGGATCATATTACAAACATCTTCCAGCAGGATGGGAAAACCTATGCTATTCCAACCCGCTTTACCATCCCGGTCATGGTTGGCGATAAAGACGTCCTGAACCAATTGAACAGTTTAGCCGACTTCGCCTCACTGGAGGACCATTCCTCCCTGTTCCTGGTAAATCAACCGGATCTTTTGTTAAACGCGCTGGCCAACGCCTCTTTCCCCGCCTGGAAAAAAGACGCCTCCACATTGGACGACGAGGCGATCACGGAGTTTTTGTCACAGGCAAAGTCCATTTATGATATATACCATTATAACGTAGACGCGGACCCGAATTCTTCCATGATTATCACCGCAAGTATGGGCGGGATGAACTTTGTCGAATCCGATTTCATGAGCCTGCAGTATATGCAGGGAAAAACCGAACTGTATATGACCAACGCCAACAGCCTGTATGCCATGCAGTTTGGCGTATCCAACCAGGAAAAAGCGGACCATACGATGGTAAAATCCATTCCTGGACAGGTAAAAAACGCTTTTATGCCCCGTGTTTCCGCTGGCGTCAACGCGGCAGGCAGCCAAAAGGACCTTGCGAAAGAGTTCATTCAAACCATGCTTGCCCGCGAAGTGCAGGACTATGCGTTTACTGACGGCATTTGCGTCAACAGCGCCTCTTTTGACAAAGCTGTGGACGATCTGAAGGAAATGGTTGCAGATATTGACTTCTCTGAAGATTACCGTTCTCTGGTCGCTTCTCTCTCCACCCCCGTCCTTCCGGACACCGTCCTGATGGATGTCGTCATTACGCAGGGTATTTCCTGTTTAAACGGGGAACAGTCGCCGCAAGAGGCGGTACAGAAAATCAACGAACAGACCCGCATCTATTTATCCGAATAAACTGCCCCCTACCATCTTCTGGTTTCACACAGCGCGCCGCAGATTTTGATGCGGCGCGCCATTTTTATGTGACGAAGGCTTCACACAGATTCAGAAAGCCTTCACAAAACCCCAGCTGTCTTATAGAAACTTTAGAGAAAACTTTGCTATACTCAGCTTGGCAAATCAAACAAAGGCGTTTCAGCGCCTGAAAGAAAGGAATTTATTTATGAAGCTTCAGAAGAGTTTATGTACGCTGCTTTCTTTGCTTCTCATCGGCGGCATTTTCAGCGGATGCAATTCCGGAACGCCGGAAAATGGAAATACGCCGGCGCCCGCGATGGGCCGTTATGTAGAAAAGGAAATTGCTCTGCCGGAGAGCAAGGCGGTGATTAACGCGCTATTTTATGACGGCTCTGAGAATCTCACCGTCTATGCCACACTCCATCCGGAAAACGAACCGGAGGCGCCCGGCCTGTATCGGTACACAAAATCCGCCGATGGAGAATGGGCAAAAGAAGCGGTTGAGTGGCTCAAGGGCTACACCAATGCGACGCTTGCACCAGACGGCAAGGGCGGCTTTTACGCCGTAGCCCACGATAAAGAAAACCAGCTGCGCCTGCTGCACACAGCGGACGGAAACACGGCGGAACAAATCCCGGTTCCCTCCTGGGATGAACCGGCTAAAAATGAGGAAAATGAAGGCGGCGTTGCTATCAGCGGCAGTAAAAGCGTAGATATTGGAGATGACGGCATTGTCACAAAGTCCGATACCGGTGACGCTGCGGAATCTGATCAAAACACAGCGCCTGAAACCAGAACCGTAGGCGAGGAGCTGATGCCGATCAGCCTGGACGTCCTGGAAAACGGAGATCTGCTTTTGGGAGACTACAGCGCCTACTACCGCTACACCCCCACCGGTGAAAAGGTCCGTGAGTATAAGGTGCAGAGCAGCGGCGCCGTAACGGACGGCAAATCGCTGTACACACTGGACTATGAGGGAAGCATGACCCAGTACAGTCTGGAGGACGGCTCCCAAGTTCGAAGCCTGGCGTCTCCTTCTTCCGGATACGGACCCCTGACCTCCGATGCGGAAGGCGACCTTTATTATTGCAATTCCAACGGGATCCAGCGGCTGACGCCGGGCGGCACAGTTTGGGAAACGATTGTGGACGGTTCCCTCACGTCGCTGACTTCTCCCTCCGTTACGCCCACGGGACTGTATCTGGATGGCAACGGCGGATTTTACGTCAGCGTTTATGTGCAGTCCATCGGTTCCAAGCTGTTCCACTATACATACAGCGAAGACACGCCCACGGTGCCGGATACGGAGCTGACTGTCTATTCCCTGCGCGAGCTCCCGACGGTGCGGCAGGCGATCAGTGCTTTCCAGAGCAGCCATGCAAATGTACACGTCAATTATCGCGTCGGCCTCCCGGAGGGAAACGATAACGTGACCGCCTCTGATGTTGTACGCTCCCTGAACACGGAAATTTTGGCGGGAAAAGGCCCGGACGTTCTCATTCTCGACGGCCTGCCCGTCGATTCCTATATCGAAAAGGGCGTTTTGGCGGACCTTTCCGGCTTGCTGAGCGGCGCAGACCTGCTCTCCAATGTGGCGGACACCTATCAAAAGAAAGGCAAAACTTACGTCCTCCCCGCGCGCTTTACTGTGCCGGTCCTGATCGGCGATAAGGACGCAATCAGCGGCATTCATCAATTATCCGACCTCTCCACTGAAAACGAAGACAAGCCCCTGATGATGGTGAGCGAACCGAAGGAACTGCTGGAACTGCTCGCGAGCACCAGCGCGTCCGGCTGGATTCAGGACAGCACGCTGAACACACAGGCTCTGATCCAATTTTTAACCGAAGCAAAAGCGACCTTCGCCGCAAACGACCGGCAAAAATGGAAGCCGGACGGCAGCGGCGGCGGCATGGCCATTATGACGGACGGTGGAAGCTACTCCTTTAACAGTATGGGCATGAGCTATCTGAATGGGGAAAGCCATATGTACCCGGCCGACATGAACACGCTGCTGGCGCTGCCCGGTTCCGCCGGCAGCATGGGAGGAAAGCAGGATACCAACACCACGCTGGGCCTGCTGCCCGGACAGATGCAGAACGTTTACATTCCGCGCGTTCTGGCAGGCGTCAACGCGGCTGGCGGGCAGCAGGAGCTGGCGCAGCAGTTTATCCAGACGATGCTTTCCACCGAGGTGCAAAACTATACGTTCACCGACGGCCTGCCCGTCAACAACGCTTCCATGCAGAAGGAAATCGCCTCTGCAGAGGAAATGGCAGATCATATGGGGTATGTCATTCCTATTGATTTTACCGATTTTCTGAGCCAGCTCTCCACGCCGTCCGTACAGGATTCCATCTTGATGGACGCCGTGCTGACCGAGGGAACCGCCTGCCTGAAAGGCGAGAAATCGCCGGAGGAAGCTGCCGCTGAAATTGAAAAGCAAGTCAGACTTTACCTGGCGGAATAAAGTGTTTACAGATTCTTTAGAGATCCATTTGATAACATAAATCAGCCGGTCAACCGGCACAGGCAGATCAACAGGAGGGCAGCCAAATGAAATGGAAATCAATTCACAGCTTTCTGCAACAGGAACGGGCGCGCGCCGCGGCAGGCACGCCTGCCCAGGGTTCCTCCACGCAGCGCACGGCGGCAAAGCTGCTCGCTTGGTTCTTCGCACTGATGCTGGTCTTTACGGTACTGTCCCGCGCGGCAAACGGGCTTACTGTTGCGGAAGTCACGGCGGAGACGTATACCTCCGGCCCGGTCCGCAAAGAGCTCTCGGCATCCGGCAAGGTGGAGGCAATGGGGCGCCATCCGATGGAGGCCATACAGGGGCTGACCATCGTCAAATGGTATGTCTCCGCGGGAGATACCGTAAAAAAAGGCGATCCCCTGGTGGAATTTGACCCGGAGGATACCAAAGCGCAGCTTGAAAAGCTGCGCAACGAGCTGGCAGACCTCAAGGCCAAGCAGTCGGTCACCGATACATCCGGAAAGGTTTCCCTTGCGACGGCAAAGCAAGCGGTGGAAGATGCGCAGAAAAAGCTTTTGACAGCGGAACAGGACGCTGTGGAAAAAGCAAACGACGCGCAGACCGATCTGGACAAAGCGAAGGCTGAAGCACAAAAGGCGCAGACGGAGTATTCCAAGGTCTACCAGAAAACCTCTGAAAACCGGGTGAAAGATGCGGAAGCCGCTCTCAAAGACGCGCAGCAATCGTACCAGGATGCAAAAACCGCCTACGAAAAGGCGGACGCCACTTCCAAACGAACTGTGGACGACGCCCGCATCGCACTGGAGGAAGCCAAGGATATCGGCATTGAGGAGGACATTGAGGCAGCAAAGAAGGCGCTGGCCCGCGCCAAAGAAGACCGCTGGTACCTGCTGGACGAAGCGGAAAAGTCCACGAACCGCGCCAAGGAACGGCAGGACGACGCACAGGCAAAGCTGGACCAGGCGAAGGACTCCTCCACGCTGGAGGATGAACCGGACGTCAAAGCGGCTAAAAATGCCGTTACTGCCGCGCAGGAGGACGTCACGGCAAAGGAACGCGCATTGGCGGACGCCAAACGCGCCCTGCCTACCGCACGGGACGACGCACAGGCCGCGCTGGACGCCGCCCGGCTGCAATACGAATCCGCGCTGGCGGGCGGTGCGCAGACAGACGCTTCCCTAAATGCGGGCGAATGGGAAATCCAGCAAAAAGAAAAAGAACTTGCCAGCCTGCAATCGCTGGAAGCCGGCAATTATCTCCTGGCTGCGCCGGAAGACGGCGTGGTCATGGAAGTCAACGGCGAGGCGGGCGCACAGACGGACGGCAAATCCCCAGTGGTGCTCAGCACCAACCAGGAAGGATACCGTTTTATCGCAGAAATTTCACAGGAGGAATCCAAGTGGCTGTCCATCGGGGACCAAGTAAAACTCAACCTGCGCCGCAACGGCGAACAAAAGGATTTGGAAGGCACCGTGCAATCCATCGGCTTTGAGAACGAGAACGGCCTTTACCCCGTGACCGTGGCTCTGCCGGAGGGCTCCTATCTTTCCGGCGAAACCAGTAAAATGGAGTCGGAAAAGGACAGTAAACGATATAACATGCGGCTGCCGCTGACCGCCCTGCGGTCCGACAGTAAAGGTGATTTCATCTACGTTGTGCGGGAACGGGACAGCGTTTTGGGACGGGAAACCTACATAGAGCACGTCGGCATCGATGTGCAGGACAAGGACGGCACCATCATGGCACTGAACGCATCGCTCCTTCCCGACGATAAGGTAGTGACCGGCAGCAACCGTCCTCTGGAGGCGGGCGACCGCGTGCGCCTCGAACAGCCTTGACCGCCGCGAGAAAGCGCCGGGTCGGCTTCTGGCTTTGTCTGCTTGCCGCGCTGGCCTGCTGGTTCTTCTCCGTATCGCAGTCCAACCGCATTCTTTCCATGCCCGCCGCCGGAGTACGCTACAAGGCGGACGGCGGCATCACGCTCGGGGACTGGGAGAACGCGCAGAAGGCGGCGGAAAAGAAACAGGCGCTCCTTCCCGATGCGGCGCTCTGGCGGGAGCTTTCCGGGGAGATGCTGGAGGACAGCGCCAAGCTGAAAAGAGGATCCACAGAGATTCTGGAGCTTTCCGGCAACCCGGAACTGATTCTCTCCAATCCGATGCATCACGGCGCCCTTCCCGCGCGCGGCGATACCGCCGGCTGCGCGGTCAGTGTGGGGCTGGCGGACGCCCTTTGGGGCGGCACGGACGTCATTGGCAAAACTCTGCTCCGCGGCGGCAAGCCCTTTGTCGTGCGCGGCGTATACGAGGACGATTCCCTCAGCGCCATGTTCCAGACCACAGATGAGAAAACCTCTTTTTCAAATCTGGAGCTTTCTTTTGAGGACGGCGTCAACTCCGCAGATCAAACCCGCAGTTTCCTGACCAGCTACGGCCTGCCGCTGCCGGAGGGCATCCTAGACGGCGGACTCTGGACGGCGCTGGCAGGGCTGCTCGTCCTGCTGCCGGGCTGGGTTCTGGGATTTGCCGCGCTGGCGTACCTTTTGCGCGGCGTACTGGCGGCACGGCGTTCCCCGGCGCTCTGTGCGCTTGCGGCGGCGGCGGCCCTTCCCGCGTGCGGCGCGGTTCTCTGGGCGGTACAGATGAACACGCTGCCGCCGGTGCGTTTTATTCCCGGCAAATGGTCCGATTTCTCCTTCTGGTCCCGCCTGTGGGAAAACGCTGTTTCCGACCTCTCTGGCCTGATGCGCCTGACGTTTACCCCGCGCGAAGCCGCTTTGCTGGGACAATTGCTGGCCTGTGCGCTGTTCTGCCTGCTGTCGTGCTTTCTGTTTGTCCTGACGGTGGAACGGCTGCATCTGGTACGCGATCCGATGCCCTTTGCCGCCGCTGTTTTACTGTCCGCCTATCTGCTGGTCCTTTGGCTGGCACGGGAAGGCGCGGCAGAGCTGCCACGGGCCTTCTGGCTGGCGCTTCCCGCTGCGGCGCTCTGCCGGTCCGCATACCGCGCATGGGGATATTATCTGTTGAGAGAGGAGGAAACGTCCCATGAAACGTGACGCGTACCAAAAACTTCCATTCCGCAAAGCGATCCTTCCGTGGCTGTTTCTGGGGCCAAGCCTGCTCTGTGTCAGCATTTTCGTCGTGGTCCCTTTTATCGACGCGGTGCGGCGTTCCTTCTTTTCCGCGATGAGCGGCCAATTTGTTGGAACCAAAAACTATGAGATTATCTTTCAAAACAAGGCGTTTCAGCTCGCCGGGTGGAATACCATTCGTTTTACCCTGCTGTGTATTCCGGCGCTGATTCTTCTCTCCCTCGCGCTTGCGCTGCTGGTCCATGCCTGCAAGGAGCGGCGCGGCATCTTCAAAACCAGCTTTTTGATCCCCATGGCGATCCCGGTCGCCTCCATTGTGCTGATCTGGAAAGTGTTGTTCCACGAAAACGGTCTCTTAAACAAGGCCGCCGTCGCGATGGGCGGCACGTCCATCGACTGGCTGCACAGCAGCTGGGCCTTTCTTCTTCTGATCATCAGTTACCTCTGGAAAAACAGCGGGTATGACATGGTTCTGTGGCTCTCCGGCATCAGCAGCATTCCGGGGAGCTTGTTTGAAGCGGCACAGGTGGACGGCGCCAACGCGTTCCAGACCTTTTTCCGCATTACCCTGCCCAACCTGAAGCCCACACTGTTCACCATCACGGTACTTTCCCTGCTGAACTCTTTCAAGGTGTTCCGGGAAGCATACCTGGTGGCGGGCGATTATCCGGACGACAGCATGTACATGCTGCAGCATCTGTTTAACAATTGGTTCTTAACGCTGGACATCGACAAAATGTGCGCCGCCGCGACGGTTATGGCCGTCACCGTGCTCGCAGTCATCCTGATCCTGCAACTCTTTTTGGGAAGGAGCAACGACGAATGAGAAGAAAATTGGTTTATCTGTTTTTGGTGGTGGTTGCCCTGACCGCATGGATGCCGATCTGGATGCTTCTGACGGGTTCGCTGATGGGCACCCGCGAGGTGGTGGAAAGCCTTGGCCCCGTTCTGAAAGCCGGGGCGGCCGGCTTTGCCGCATGGCCGCTTTTGCCGGTTTATCCTACCCTGCAGCCCTTTGTGGAGCTGCTGCTGGACACGCCCGAATTTTTCGCCATGTTCTGGAATTCCTGCCTGCAGGTGTTTCCGATTCTGATCGGGCAGGTGGTGATCGGCGCACCGGCGGCATGGGCGTTTGCGCGCTATGAATTCCGTTTTAAGAAACTTCTGTTTTCCTTGTATATCGCGCTGATGCTGATGCCGTTCCAGGTGACGATGGTTTCCAACTATCTGGTGCTGGACAGCCTGAACCTGATTGACACAATGTGGTCGATTATCCTGCCGGGCGCGTTTTCCACTTTCCCGGTGTTTATCATGAACCGCTTCTTCGCCGCGATCCCCAAATCTGTCATTGAAGCGGCGGAACTGGACGGCGCCGGGCCGTTTCAGGTGTTTTTACGCATTGGGCTGCCGCTCGCCGCTCCGGGCATCCTGTCCGCCGTGGTGCTGGGCTTCCTGGAATCGTGGAACGCACTGGAACAGCCTCTCGCATTTCTCAAAACCAAAACAAACTGGCCGCTCTCCCTTTATCTGCCGCAGATATCCACAGGCAACGCGGGCATCTCCTTGGCGGCCTCTGTCCTGATGCTCACGCCCGCCCTGCTGATCTTTTTCTTTGGACAAAAATATCTGGAGCAGGGCATCGCCGCCTCCGGGCTCAAGGACTGAACCTGCAAAAAAACAGCAGCGTGAAACTTCCACCGGAAGTCTTCCGCTGCTGTTTTTCTGTCCAGATCGTATATATATGCCCGCCTTCTCACACAGGCAATAAAAACGCCGCAGGTTTCCGGATTGGAAACCTGCGGCGCCTCACAATGAAATTTCTCTTTCAAAACAGGACATCTTCAAGTTCTGTTTTATGTTGGCAATCTTTTCAGCCAGCTACGATTGTCAAGCAACTGTTACCACACAGTGCTGTTGGGCTTCTTCACCCGGCAAGGTGGTGTACACGCCCGCGCTTTCGCCCGGCGCGCCAACCGCCCAGACCTTGTAAACATACAGATTGCCGATGCGGGAAATTGCCTGTGTCTTCAATACATTGCCGTTACCCACTGTAAAGGCCGGAGTAAAGCCGTTTCCATTGA
>NZ_JADPEG010000026.1 GCF_015667585.1 Clostridium sp. D33t1_170424_F3
GTTCCGCTTTGTAGCTGCCGGTCAGGTTCGCCAGTTTCTGTTCTTCATCGTTTACGAACAGGGACGCCTGCTTGCCGTTGTAGTTGACTTCCAGGGTTTTTGCGTCGGCTTTTACAAGCTTGACAACTGCGCCGCCGGTCTTCTTGACGTCGATGGACAGAGTCTGTCCCTTGGTAACTGTCATGGTTTCTGTGATGATGGCTTTTTGGCTGTCGGTATTCTTCGGATCGTCGCTGTCGCGGAAGATATAGGCGGTGTAAGCGCCGTCGTCCAGGAAGTCGAGATTAAATTCCGCGGTGCGCGCCTCGTTGCAGAGGATGCCGACGTACCAATTGTCGCCGTTCTGGCGGGCCATATTCACATAGTGGCCCGGGTCGCCGTCCACCAGAATGGAGTTGTTCCAGGTGGTGGGCAGGTTCTTAAACAGGTTTTCATACGCCGCATGTGCACGGTAGATGCCGGGCTTATCCGCCATCGTCTGAATGCCGCATTCAAAGACGATGGATTCCGCCGTCAGATGCGCCTGTGTGACGTCCTTCCTGCCGAAGGTGTTGTTGTAGGAGGCCATCGGGGTGAAATCCGCGCCGCCCACGGCAAAGCGGGTAAACGGCAGCATGCAGTTAAAGTATGCGTTGTTTACGCAGCCCTCGCCGCCGGAAATCGCCTCGCGGCAGATTGCGTTTGGATAGGTTCTTCTTTCTCCGGTGGTTTTTCCTGCGCCATGGATGTTGATGAGCAGATGATTTTCCGCTGTCTCCTTGGTCAGAATATCCAGCAGTTCGATAATCTCCTGGCTCTGGGAATCGAAGAAGTCGGGCTTGATGCCCACGATGCCCATTTCGGCCCATTCCTTGATGCGCTCGCGCTCCTTCGGGGTATCCAGGTCGCGCTTGTTGGCCCATACGATCAGGCCGATGCCTTTTTCCTTCGCATAGTCCAGAACCTCAGGCATCCAGTCGTAATAGCCGTCGTAGAGGTCGTTGCCGCGGTTGTATACGCGCGGCTGCCAGCCTTCGTCCAGAAGCTGGTATTTCCAGCCCATCTCAACGGCGAAGTCGATGTATTCCTTGTAAAGTCTCGGCGCGGTTTCCTCCCACGAGGTGCCTTCCGGCAGATTATCGTGGCGGAGGTCGCCGTTCAGCCAGGTCCAGTCGACCGGGCTCGGTTCGATCCAGCTGACGTCGTCCATTTCACAGTCAGGGTTCAGGGTTTCCGCCAGAGTGTTTTCCGCAATGTCCGCAATATCGCCGATGACCATATAGCGCCACGGAGAAACAAACGGTGCGGTGGTTGTGACGTCGCTGAACTGTTCCGGAGAGAACACAACGTCCAGCATGCCGGAGTCGTGTCCGACAATCTGCCCGCCGCTGTACTGCGGGGTGAGAGCGGCCTCAGAGAGAAGCGCCCAGTCGCCGTTCGGCGTCTCATAGAGCAGCGGCATGCAGTAGCCGCCCTCCAGCTCTTCCGCCGTGTGCTGGTAGTAAAGGTCTTCGTTTGCTTTGTCGAAGTCCATCGTCTGTGCGGTGGAGCCGTCTGGCATCAGGAAGCCGGTGGCTTCCGCGGAGATGGTCAGCTCCGTGCCGTCCTGTCCATCGATCGCGTAGTGGAACGCCATGCCGTCGTCGTAGACGCGGCAAACGATGCGGTAGCTCACGCCGTCCTTTTCAAAGCCCATGGTGAGCTCTGTGCCGGCGGCGTCCACATGGCTCTTCTTCGCGCCGATCAGATCGTACGAATCCTTGACGGTTTCGCGCTTGGAATCAACATAGGTCAGACCCGTGCGGAAGTCGCCCAGATTGGT
Organism: Clostridium sp. D33t1_170424_F3; assembly: GCF_015667585.1. Lineage (GTDB taxonomy): Bacteria > Bacillota > Clostridia > Oscillospirales > Acutalibacteraceae > Anaeromassilibacillus. Next base: position 1,802 of record NZ_JADPEG010000026.1, read on the forward strand.
GGTCAACCCGGTGGGAGAAGCGCCGATTACGATATTGCCGTTTCGGGAAACCGCATAGACGACAGAGCCGTCGTCACGCTGGGTGAACAGGGTTTTTACGCTTCCGTCCAGAGACGCAGCAGTCCAGGAATTTTTGTCTCCGTTTCCAACGATGATGTCGAGGGAAGCGGACTGCTTCACGCCGTTCAGCTCGACGCTGCAGGTAATCGTCGCGGTTCCGTCTGAAACCGCCGTGATTTCGCCGTCCTGGACGGTTGCAACGGACTCATCGCTGCTGCTGTAGGCGATCGTGGCGTTTGTCAGGTCTGCTTTGATATTCTGCAGGCCGCCTCTGCCGACCTGGCCGATGTACCCGGTCGCGCTGATCGCGGAGGTTTCACCCTTCTGCAGCCAGGTTTCCGCGGCTCTCACGGTCACGCGGGCCAGATCCTTCTGGGCTTCTTTGTCGCAGTACAGGCGTGCATCCGCCCAGGTGGCGCTGCAGCTGCCTTTTGCGTACAGGGTCAGGGTTTGCGTCCCTTCCGGAATGGCGACTTCCAGCGCTCCGTTATCCGGCGTGATCTGGTTGCCGTCATAGGAAAGCGCCTTGGAGTAAATCTGCTTGCCATCTGCCAGCACGATAAATTCGCAATTGCCTTTGCCGGCCGGGAAGCAGCCGACCGCCTTAAACGTTTCCGCGTGCAGGCCGGTGATATTGAAGACCGCCTGCGAGGGAGCGAAGGTGCCGATGCCCTTTTCATAGATGATGGTTTCACCGTTTTCCTTCCAGGAAATCTGCGTCTGGTTGACCGTCAAATCCTTGCGGACCAGGAACCAGCTGTCCACCGCGTTGATCCATTCGAGATCGCTCAGGTAGACCGCGTCAGGGTCAGCCTTGTGGATGTTGTCGTTGCTCTTTTGCTCCTCCACGCTCCATACGCTGGAGGGGGCGGTATCCTTTGCCAGAATGACGAGCGTGCCGTCGGCAGACGCGTCGTTTTCCAGGGCGAGATAGAGGGGGGCGGCAGAAGCTTTATTCATCAGGCGGTAGGTTCCCGCCTGCTCCGCCGGAACAATCTTCCACCACTGCGCGTCGTTTGCCGCGTCTGTTTTGCCGAAGGTCAGGGCGACGCCCTCCTCCGCTTTGGAGTCCTTTGGCATCAGGACGGTGGAGCTTGCATCCTTGAGCTGGACCATGTAATAGTCGTTGTTCGCATCCGGAATCAGGCGCCAGTATTCCGCGTCGCCGTCATAATCCCACCACAGGTCGACGATTGCGCCTTCACTGGAATTGTTGCTGTTGGATTCCATGCAGTGCCCGTTCAGGGCTGTTTTGATTTTGTAAAGCGCGTTGGCGTTCCATTCCGGCGTCTCCGGCTGCTCGTTCGGATGGAATCGGTCGGGAACGTTGGACCAGGCCTCGGAGACCGCGGCGGTATCCGGATAGAGCTTGGCCAGGAACTGATACATGGCGCTGTCGTATGTTTTCAATTCTTCACGGGTGTTGACAGGTCCGCGCACGCCGTCCCAGGAGCCGTCGGAGGACTCGGACATGGCGTTGAACCAGATTGCCGTGCAGGTTGCAAAATACTCTTCGCGGTTGGAAATGGCGTAGCTGTTCGGCCACAGGTTTTTGCTTTTCGCCGCCTGATAGGCCGCGTCGCATTCCACCTTCAGCTCGGGAATGGCATCCACGCCAAGCAGCTGGATGGAGTGGCCGAACTCATGCACCAGAACGGATTCGTCCGCATAGCTGGTGTAATGCTCCGGAGAAGTTTCCTGCAGAAGACGCAGTACGTTCGCGTCATAGATGCTGGCGACCGGATTACCCATCATGCCGCCGTACCCTTCCACATAGTACATATCCGGGTCGTAGGTTGCCCGATGCTCCGGGATGCTGTAAGCGCTTTCGCCCTTGCCGTAGACGGCGAGCTCTGCGCCGTTTGCAAGCATTGCAGAGGCGACATCGGGGCGTTTTTCCAGCATGATGTCGATGATGTCCGCCGCCGCCTGCAGCGTGGAGACTTCCACCGCGTCGCTGGACTTGACGGTGACGCCGGATTTCGCCTGCACAGACTGGGTATAGAACGGAGCGTCAATCACGGTGTAAACCGCTTCTGCATCCGCGGCAACGCCCAGTGCGTTTGTCACTTCGCCGGTCACCTGGACCTGGATCTCTGCGCCCTCAGCCGGGGCGTTTTTCAGTTCCAGCGTGGTCATATGGTCAAAGTAGAGGGCGCCGTTTCCGGCAGAATAGCCATAGTCGTTCAGTTCCGCCGGTTCGCCGTTTACCAAAACGGCAAAGCTGGACTTCACATCCGCGCCCTTGACGTCCTGGTTCCATTTCAGCTCAACCAGCTTGTCTGTAATAAGGCTGGCTTTGACGATCTGCGGGGCTTCCTGCTCCACTTTGCTCTTGGGAACAAAATGAATGGCCGCGCCGCCGCCCTGTGCGAGCGGGATGGAGAGAGAGTCGGCCTTTGTAACCGTCCGGATTTCCTCCACGATGCTGCTCTTAACCGTCGCGGCGTCAACCACCAGATTGCTGCCGTCGCGGTTGTGGCGGCCAAATTCGCCGTGCGCCGCGGGGCCGTCTCTGAGAACCTCCGGGGAATCCTTATAAATGTAAGCAATGTATTCGCCTTCGCCGAGGAAATTGAGGGAGAAATCCGCATCCTGCTTCTCATTGCAGATGATTCCCTGATACCATTCATCGCCATTGCGCCGCGCCATGTTTACATACTGGCCCGGGTAGCCGTCCAGCAGAAGACCTTCGTCCCACTCGGAGGGCATGTCCTTGAAGTAGTGCTCATAGCCGGGATGCGCACGGTATACGTCCGGTTTGTCTGCCAGGCACTGCATTCCGCACTCGTAAACGACCGGCAATGCCGTCATCTGCGCCACGGTGAAGCGGGCCGGGTTGTGGTTGGTCAGGTTATCGTTGGCTCCGTAGGACACCATGGGGGTGTAATCCATGGGGCCGACCGCACCGCGTACAAACGGCAGGGAACAGTTGTGGTGCGCGTTCATGATAGCGCCCCAGGTTTCCTCATTGTCAACCGCATAAGCTTCCGCGCCGCGGACCGCCTCGCGTGCAATTGCCTGCGGCCAGGTGCGGCGTTCGCCGGTCGGCTTGCCCGCGCCGTGTACGTTGATTAACAGATGGTTTTCCGCTGTTTCGTCCATCATTTTGACAATCAGCTGGATCGTATCCTGATCCTGCGAATCAAAGAAGTCCGGCTTGATGCCTCTGATGCCCATGTCGGCCCATTCTTTGAACAGCTTCTGGCGGTATTCGTCGTTGACGAGGTTGGCTTTCCGCGCCCAGACGATCAGGCCGACGCCCTTTTCCGCCGCGTACTCGATCAGGTCCGGCATCCATTTGTAGTAGCCCTCGTATTCATGCTCGCCTGCCCACGTGTTGCCACGCGGCTGCCAGCCTTCGTCGAGCAGTTGGTATTTCCAGCCCATTTCAACCGCGAAGTCCACATATTTTTTGTAGTATTCTAGGCCGGCTGTTTCAAAGGTGACGCCGTCCGGCAGCTGGTCGTGGCGCAGATCGCCGTTGAGCCAGGTCCAGTCGGTTACGCCCGCTTCGATCCAGCTGGTATCCTCCACCTTGGAAGCAGGGGCCAGGGACTCGGCCAGGGTGTTGTTGGTGATGGCCTGCAGATCGCCGATGACGACATAGCGCCACGGGCTGGCGAAGGGCAGGACCGTCTCAACGTCGCCGGTTTGTTCCGGCGTGAAGACGATGTTCAGCAGACCGGTTCCGTCGCCTGTAATCTGCGCGCCGCAGTAGGTGCCGTCCAGATCCGCTTCGGATACAAGCGCGTATACATCGTCCGTGGTTTTGTAGAGAAGAGGCATGGAATAGCTGTAGTTGAGCTGCTTCAGGGAAGCGTGCTCGATTTCCACGTCTTCATTGGACTGGCTGTAGTTCATTGCCCAGGTGTACGCGCCCTCGGGAAGGCGCACGCCTGTGTGCTCGGAGGAAATGGACAGCGCCGTATCCGCGTCGCCGTCCACGCTGTAACGGAATGCCACGCCGTCATCAAACGCGCGCAGGATGACGTCGTAGGAAACGCCGTCCTTCTCAAAGCAGAAGGTTTTCTGGTTGAAGGGCGCTTTTACGTGCTTTACCTTCGCGCCAAAGAGGTCGTACTCCTCCGTACCGCTGGTTTCCAACACGTCCACCAGCTTCAGGCCGCTGCGGAAATCCCCCGCGCTGGTCACGATTCCCATGGGGGAAGCGGAGACCACGACGGAATCCCCGTGCATGGCGACGTAGGAGGCGGCGCCATAGGCCTCATCATAGGCAAACAGCGCGGAAACCTCCGAGTTTGGCGCGTTCAGCGGAACGATGACGCCTTCGATGGAATCGGTTCCCACGATAACCGGCGTATAGCCTTCCACGACGGTTCCGTCTTCCAATGCCGCAGAGACGACAATGGAGGCGACGCCGTTGGCCTTTGCCGTCACAACAATGCCCTTGCTTGTCTGTGAGACTTCCGCAACCTCCGGGTTGCTGCTTCTCACTTCATAGTCTTCGATGGTATTTTCATATTCGTCTTTCGCCGTCACCTTTATGGAAACAGACTCTCCCGCCTGTAGAAGCGTTTTGCCGGCGGAGACGTTCACAACCGGGTCTACCGGCTCCGGCGGGGCGACTTCCACTTTGCTGAGCTTCCAGCAGCTGGACGCCGTCGTTCCGTCGGACAGGACAACAGGCGTTCCGTCGTTGACGCCGTCGTCCTTAAGCGCGACGTATGCCGGCGTGCCGGCTTCAGAGGCCTTGTTCAGCAGCCGGTATTGTCCATCCGTTTCAGCGGGGACAATTTTCCACCATTGGGAGTCGTCTGCGTTATCAATGTTTCCCACTGTCAGGTTTACGCCGGCTTCCGCTTGGGAATCCACCGGCATGAGGACGGTGGCTGAGGTGTTTTTGGGCTGAATCCGGTAGTATTCCTGATTCTCGTCGGCAATCAGCCGCCAATACAGGGCGTCCCCGTGGTAGTTCCACCACAGGTCGACCGTTGCGCCCGGGCTGGTGTTTCCGCTGTAGACCTCGATGCCGGCGTCTTTCAGCACGGTGAGGATCTCATACTCCGCGGAGGGATCCCAGTCCCTGGCGGCTTCGCTTCTGGCAAGCGCCGGCGCCCATATGGAAAATACCATGGAAAACGCCAACACAAGAGACAGCAGCGAGCGCCATACTCTTTTTTTCATCTTTCTTCTCCTCCTTTGTTTTTCAGGCAATTCTTTGCCTGTTCGTCCGTCATTATAGCAGGGGGAGTGTTCCAAAAGTGTTCCATTATCAATTGTATTTTTATCTATAATAAATAAGTTTTGCTCTGCGCAGTGCTCATTTGGCGGAGAATAATATTAATGTACATCTGTAAAATACCTGCTTTTTGTTAAGCAGGCGAGAATAAAACTGGATGGAGAAAAGCAATGCCGTCATAAAAAGAAAAATCCAGACGAACCCGCGGTTTGTCTGGATTTTTGCGACAGGTCAAATATTGCAGTAAGAAAAGGATGTTCCGGGAAGCAGCTTCAGCAATTCCACACAATCTTAACCGGATTGGGCTCATTGGCGATCATTACGCTTTGAAGTGATTTCACCATTTTATCCAGTTCTTTGGCAGCTATGGCGTCGCAGTGTTCTTGGGAAGCAGATATCCCCGCTTGGTGGTAAGCGGACGCGGCGGCGCCATAAAAGGCAAATCCCAGAGCGTTTGTCGGCGTCTGGACTGTAGCGCAGGCGGTTACAACGGCGCGTGCGGCAGCTTGTGCCGCCGGGGCTTCTTCCGCTTCCTGGGCAATTTGACGCGATTGCTTTAACAGAACCTTTACCTCACTGAGCTTTTGTTTCCCGGATAGATGCATTTTTACTGACAGGATCAGTTCCCGCAGCCGCGTGTCCTCTGGGTAAGCCTTTTCATAAATTGGAAGGAAATGGGCTTCCGCATAGGAGGCGGCCCAATTGGCCAAGGTTGCTTTGCTTTGGGTTTCTATCATCCGCATCAGGGCGGTAACCTGCGGGTCATCTACATGGCCCAGCATTTTTCGGGGTTTTGCCATTTCTGTTTCATCCTTTCTTTGTCTGTGGTATCCAGGCTTAAAATAAGCTGCGGCATAGCCATGAAGAGTTTAAGTTAAGATTACTATGTTGTCCCGTTGGAGCAAAATTTTGTCGGAAAAAACCTGTATATGGACTATTATTTGTATTTAAATCAGAAAGCAGGAGGAGAACAATGTGATTATTTTGGAAAAGGACTGGACGTTTACTGTAGCAGCGAAGGATGCGGTCCTCGGGTACATGGGAGAAAATGCAGTGCAGACGCTCCAAGTGAAGCTGTTAGGCACGGAATATGCAAATTGGGATATGGTTTTCGACGTCATGCAGGGAGAAATGTACAACATCTGGCCTGTGGAAAAAACGATTGCAGAGGGAAATTTGATTTTATCGGTCCTGATAAAAAAAGAGTATGTATGGCAAAGCGACGGTGTTTCCGTACAGCTGCGTGCGGCCGCCCCGGACGGGCGCATCAAAAAATCGGCGCTTCTGAACCTGCGGGTAAACGGCAGTGTAAACACGCCGGATGTACTCCCCTCGCCGCTCCCTGCGGTGTTTGAGGAATACGAGTCGCGCATCATCAACCTGAAAGAAGAGGTGGAACGCACCGTAGAGCTTGTTGCCGAAAGCTGCCCCTACATTGGAGAAAACGATAACTGGTATGAATGGGATATGGAGACGGACGCCTTTATAGACAGCGGCGTAAGCGCGCATGGCCTGATGGGGCTGGCCGGCCCCCGGGGAGCAGTGGGGCCGCAGGGGCCAAAGGGAGATCCCGGTCCTGCTACGAACGCGTATACGCATGCGGAATCTGACCTTCTGTTGTCCGGCAAATTGGATCAATGCTGGGCTTCTGTTTCCGGCCATCCGCTGCATATTCCGGCGCATGCGGGCGGGTTGGCACGGTGTCTGATTCTTGCGGGGAACAGTATTGTCAAAGAAGGGCGTACACAAAATGTCACAGGCCCGGTAAAACTGCTTTCCTGTGGGAAAAATCTGCTGAACATTGGGCCTGCCCGTGTTTATGAGCGTTCGGGCGTCACGTTTCAGGTTTTGGAAAACGGCTCCATTGCGGTCAGCGGAGAGCCAAACAGCACGGACGGGTTCAGCGATTTTTACTTTGACAACTTTGTGCTGCATCCGGGCGTTTATACAGCCAGTGAGCGGATCTATTTACAGCCTTATGGAGGTAAGTGGTGCAGCGGAACGTTTACGGTAGGGGAAACCGCAAGTTTCAGAGTGATGCTGCGGGCGCAGAGCGGGGATGAACCTACAGTGCGTTATCCGCAGATTGAATTTGGAGAACAAGAGACCCTATTTGCGGCTTATCATGAGAGTGCTGTTACATTTCCGCTGCTTGCAGCGGATACCACTGTGCATCCGGATGAGTTGGAACTGCCTAGAGGCGATATAATCAGAGAAACAGCTGGGGGCTATGCGATTATCAGAGCGGATGGGACCAGTGTTGTGCTTTGTGAAGAGGCGCAGAAAGCGCTGAGGAACGTCCATACGTTTGCAGAAGGGACCACGGTATATCATACAAAGGCGGGCGTCGTCCAGTATAACGGGGATATTTTAATATCCGTGTCGTTCATGGGCTTATCCTACCGGCAAGACCTGCGGACCAGCATTTATCTTGCATCCAAACCCAATTTTGCACCCTGTATTTTAGAACAAACGGAAGGCTTCGGACAGGCGTCTATGATTGACCCGATCGAGCAGATCCCGTTTGCAAAGCTTTCCATAGGCGGAAATCTGCAGGAAACCTTAACGGACCCGGAGATGATAAAAAGCCCGGAAAATCCCGCGAGAATAGATGGTGTTGCGCAGGGCGGAAGCGTAACGCTTTCCATGGCAGGCGAATCGTATGTGATCCCATGCGATACTGTTTTGTATGCTTTGCCAGACGGAGAACGGGATGAAATAACCCTCGACGGATCGTATATCAGCCGGGTGGGAAAAATCGTTCTGAACGGAACGCGTGCCTGGACAAGTTATCTGTCGGAGGACGGACAATATTGCCAAGCGCACATGGAAGGAACTGCGTATGATTTTGGAGGAGACAACGGCAAATTTGGAGACGCAGGAAACATCTATTGTGTGTCCGATTGCCTGTCGTGTTATGGAAACATCCATGCGGGTGGGGAGCATGTTACCACTTGGGAGTGGTATAACAGAGAGCCCGGGTATGGTAGATTGGATTTGTCCATATCAGTCAGCCGCCTCTCCACACCGGATACGGCGGGCCTGTGCGTGTGGCTGTCGGAACACCCGGTTACCGTCTATTATAAACGCCTGAAGCCAATTGTACGGGAGTTGCCAACCACCACAAGGTCTGCTTTGCAAACCGTGATGGTCCGGGCGGGGGAACTGTCCTGTCCGGATACATTGAAGCCGTATTTCAAAGCGGCCTACGCGATGGAAACCAAATCCTATATTGACCGTGCCATTGCAAATGCGGTAAAATCCGCCATGGCCTGAAGGGCGCCTTGAATGTGCGGCGGATGATGCGGGTATATAAAAGAGGTTTTTATGGAAACAAAAAAGACGTTACGAATTTTGTTCGTAACGTCTTTTTGCTATGGTGGACCTGAAGGGATTCGAACCCACGACCTCTCGGATGCGAACCGAACGCTCTCCCAGCTGAGCTACAGGCCCATATAAAATATCGAACAGGCTTTCCCTGACAACGGTGATTATTATAGCACGTTTTCACAGCCATTGCAACTACTAAAATAAAAAATTTTAGCAAAAAACGTCTTCTCCACGTAGAAATACGCGGGGAAGACGTTTCGTTTAAATTGCACGCCCGTTTTTGATATAGATGGGCCGCATACCGAGCTCCGGTGCGTAATGAGACAGTACTGCCGCCTGTGGCAGGCGCAGCTTCCATTCCAGATAGGAAGCGTGGATGCCCGTGCTGGAAAAAATCATCAGGAACAGCATGCCGGTTTGAATCCAGAATACCGTGACGTCGGTCAATCCATGCACAAGGACGGCTGTAAAAGCGGAGATCAGCAGAATATTCATATTGTTGCAAATATGATTTTTGATTCGCAGCGCCACCAATTTGCCCTGCATATAAATATAGAACCCCATTGCGCCCGCGCCGATGAGCCCGTAGTTTAAAAGGACGTCCAGCAGCAGGTTGTGGCTGTGGAAGGTGCGGTAGGTACCAAAGATCCCGCAGATCATCTGATAGGCAGTCGCGCCCTGCCCCAGAAACGGATGCTGTTGGATGCCGCGGATGGAACCGGCCCAGACGGACAGGCGCTGCTCAAAAGTGCTGTCAATCGCCTCGATGCGGGGAAACGCCGCCGGAAAAGCAATACTGAGCAGTAAAAAGGAAACGGCGGCCGTCAAAAATGCAGCCATCCAAACATATTGCTTTTTCATCCAGAGGAAAACCATTACGGCGCAGAAAACGCCCAGACAGGCGGACATACTGGCGGTCAGATACAGGCCGGCCAGATTAACGCCGATCACAGCCATATAGAGGGCTTTTCTTTTGGGATTTGTAAAAATACGGTACAACGCAATTAAAACGACGAACTCGATCATCATACCGTAATAGTTGGCGTTTGAAAAATTTGATACGGGGCGGTAATCCGCAGCGGCCGGGTAAGCGGACCATTTCTGATAAAATGCAATCACTGCGCAGCCCAAGCTGGATAAGCAGGCCAGATCCATCATTTGATGAAAGACCTGCCGGGTCATAACGCTTTTCAAATAAAACGCGCAGATCACAGAGGCGAGAAGCAGAATCGCATACAGCATGCCCATATAATTGTTATAGACAGCGGACACAAAAAACGGTACGACCAGGAACCCCAAAAGAAATTTGCAGTAGGGAGATTCCAATGCGCGGGAGCGCTTTTGATAGCTGATCATGGTCATCACAGCAACGGCGCTGACAGCGGAAACGGAAATGTAAAACGGAAAAAATAAGGAAATTACCAGGCCCAATGGAACCAGCCGGTCAATTTCTCTGCTGTCAACGGAAGCCTTAAAATGCGTCCAATTGGTTTTGATAACATGTGTAATCTTCTTCCTCTCCTTTCTGAAAGATTTGGCGGAATGGTGTACAGAGTGGGAATAATTGTAAATTAGAATCATTTATTGGACTACGGTATCTTATTATAACAGATTTTTCTTTTTGAGCAAGGTCAATATTCCATCGAATAAAATTGACTGCATCATTGCTTTTTAGATAATACGCTGGAAGTATGAACGCTTTTTTAACAGTTCTTACAAATACTGTTACAATATAGCATTTTGTGGAATGGGATAGTATAATAACAAGCATGGGGAAGATGCCGGCTGATTGGTACAGCAAAGGAAAATAGCTGCTTTCCTGTAAATATCTGCATAACGCGGTTCAACCGTGTAAATGATGAGAGATAGAGCGCTTGGCTCTGCGGGAGAATCAGGAGAAAAGGAGCGTCTATGAGAAAAAAGAAAGATATGATACAAGCGGACACAAACGATGCCGTTCAGGAATATTGTGAGCGGTTTGAGCCGGAGTATGCAACCGGATTAAATCAATTGCAGGTGCAGATGCGCCAACAGCAGGGGCTGACAAACGGGGATGGAGAAATGAAAACCAAAACCGTTGGGCAGATTATCCGGGACAATCTGATTACGCCGTTTAATATTTTAAATGTTATTCTGGCGTCGATGGTGTTCCTGGTCGGCTCGTACAAAAACCTGCTTTTTATGGGCGTCGTGATTTCCAATACGCTGATCGGTGCGTTTCAGGAAATCCGGGCTAAAAAGACGATTGATCAATTGTCGCTGATTGCAGCGCCGAAGGCGAAGGTCGTGCGCGAGGGAGAGGAGTACAGCCTGCCGGTGGAAGAACTTGTGCTGGACGACATCCTGCTGCTGTCCGCGGGCAATCAGGTCTGCGCGGACTGTATTGTGGCGGTTGGGGAATGCGAGGTCAACGAGTCCCTGCTGACCGGGGAGAGCGACCCGGTGGTCAAACGTCCGGGAGACCTGCTGTACTCCGGCAGCTTCATCGTCAGCGGAGACTGCCGGGCGCAGGTGGAGCACGTCGGCGCGGATAACTATGCCTCGCAGATCACCAATAACGCCAAATATATGAAAAAGCCGAACTCGGAGATCATGACCAGCATCAACAAAATCATCAAGATTTTGGGCTTTGCAATCATCCCGGTCGGCGTGGCTTTGTTTTACAAGCAATATGCTTTGACCGCTCAGCCGTTTGATCAGGCGGTGGTCAGCACCGTCGCGGCGCTGATCGGCATGATTCCGGAGGGACTTGTCCTGCTGACCAGCGTAGTGCTTGCGGTCAGCGTCATCCGCCTCTCCCGCCATAATGCTTTGGTGCAGGACCTGTACTCCATTGAAACGCTGGCGCGCGTGGATACCCTCTGTCTGGATAAGACGGGCACCATTACGGAAGGGACTATGCAGGTGGACGGTATTGAACCGCTTTGCCCGATTACCCGCACGGAAACGGAAGACGCCATTGCCGCCGTGACGCACGCGCTCAACGACAGCAACCCGACGTTTCTGGCGCTGAAAGAGGTCGGCTCCTCCGTACCGGAGTGGGAATGCACCGGCCAGGTGCCGTTTTCCTCCGCACGCAAGTGGAGCGGCGCGTCGTTTGAGCGGGTCGGTACGTTTGTAATCGGTGCGGCGGAATTCGTTTTGAAGGAACAGTTTGAAACGCTGCGTGAAAAAATAGAAGAGTATTCGGCGCAGGGACAGCGCGTGTTGCTGCTGGCGCATTCTACCGAACCGTTCCGGGAGAAGGAGCTGCCGGAGCATCTGGCGCCGCTTGCACTGCTCCTGCTGAGTGATAAAATCCGCGATAACGCGAAGGAAACCCTGGAATACTTTGCGGACCAGGATGTGGACATCAAAGTGATTTCCGGGGACAATGCGGTTACGGTGGCCAACATTGCCAAAAAGGCGGGCTTGCAACGGGCGGATCAATATGTGGACGCGACGACATTAAAGACCTATGAGGATATTCAGGATGCGGCGGAAAAGTACGCGGTGTTTGGACGCGTGACGCCGCAGCAGAAATTGGATCTGGTCAAGGCGCTGAAGGAGAAAAAGCACACGGTCGCGATGACCGGAGACGGCGTAAATGACGTTCTGGCGCTCAAGGAGAGCGATTGCAGCATCGCGATGGCCTCGGGCAGCGACGCGGCCCGCACGGTTTCCCAGCTGGTGCTGCTGGATTCCAATTTTGCGAGCATGCCGCGCATTGTGCGGGAAGGAAGGCGTTCCATTAACAACCTGCAGCGTTCTTCCTCTTTGTTCTTGGTGAAGTCCATTTTTTCCACAATTATCGCCGTTTGTTTTATTTTTTTGCAAAGCCCGTATCCGTTCCAGCCGATTCAGTTTACGCTGATTAATACCTTTACGATCGGGATTCCGTCCTTTATCCTGGCGCTGGAGCCGAACAAGGAGCGGATACGCGGACGATTTATCGTCAACGTAATCAAGAAATCCCTGCCCGGCGCGCTGACCATGGTGGCGAATATTCTGTTGCTGACAGGAGTATCCCTGTTCCTTGGCTTTACAGACCAGCAGATCTCCACGCTGGCGGTCATCCTGACTGGCTTCACAGGGCTGCTTACCTTATTAAAGGTGTGTTTGCCGTTCAATCTGCTGCGCGGTGCGCTGTACGTATTTTTGGCCTCCGGATTTATTTTGGCGATGCTGTTTTTCCGGCCGCTGTTCTCGTTGGTGGGGCTTACGGCCCCAATGGTCATTGTGCTGGCGCCGCTGCTCATCTTTGCCGTGTGCATGATGAGCGTCGTACTCCATGTGGTCGAAAAGATTGTCATGCGCAACGCGGAATAAAGTGCCGTGAAAAAGGAGCCTGCCGGGTTACCCCGCAGGCTCCTGATTGTTCTGTGATAAGCGTTCGATCGCTTCAGAAATCTCTGTAAAAGGAATGTAATCCGTTTCCCGGTACGCGTTGTCGTCGCTGTGGCCCCGGTTGGTACATACAGCGAGAATGTACGGCTCCGGCGCGTAGACAATGGCCATGTCGTGCATGGCGCCGTCCCAGGAACCGAGTTTCCGCGCCATGGGATAATGCGACTGCAGCATGGGCTGTTCCGTATGGAGCAGGTCCTCTTTGAATTTCTTTGCGTTCGGCGCGTCGCTTTCGATATAGGCATAGATGTTTTCCATGAGAATGCCGGCGTCGTGCGCGGTGATGCCGCCCCGGATGACCGACACTTCCATGGAATCCATGCAGGCTTCGTTTTCCAGACCCAGCGTGCGGACAAATTCCAGAAAGCCTTCGATCGGGTAAAATTCCCGGACCATTCGGAACGCGGTGTTGTTGCTGTAGCGGATCATGACCTCCAGCAGGTCGCCCAGGGTATAAACACGTTCATCGTACTTTTGAAACAGAATATTCTGGTCGCCCTGGTTGTAGGCCGCTTGATAAGGATAGGTCTGCGATAGATCGCAGAGACCCTCGTCCGCCATCTGGTAGATATATAAGGCATAGGGGGCTTTTACAATACTGGCAATATAGTATTCGGTGTTTGCCGCATACTCATAAACGTCCCCATGTACCAGGCTTTTGTAGTAGACGGAAACGCCCCGTCCGTAGGAAGCAATCAGCTCGTCCAATTCTTCCCGTTCCGCTTCCGTGAGGCTGAATACGGGAGCGGGGGGCTCCTCTGCTGGAGGTTCCTCCACAGGCGGCTTGGAGGAGACGGCGGACGAAAGCGCGTTTTCCAGCGTCTCTGTTTGCAGCTCCAGACTCGGTATTTGGGACCGGAGTTCGTCCAGAGAGTCGGCGATTGTTCCCGCCGGGACAGCTTGCCTTTCCATCGCGGTAATACGGGGATAAGCCAAAAGGCAAAGCGCCGTCAGAGGAAGAAGGACTGCCAGCTTCCACCATCTGTGCTTTTTTTGCATACGCTTCTCCTTTCACCCGTTTTGGCTTATTATTTTACTCTATTTCCGCGCACTTTGCAAGAAAACCGTGTCGTTTGATTGCGTTTGCTTTTGCGCAGTACATGTGATAAAATGCAGACAATCTTTATTTGATTTTGGAGGAATATACATGGAATCCAGCCATGCAGAAAATATGATACTTCACAACCATCTTGGGGTTTCCTATTTGACCTTTCCCGGCTTTTCCGCGTTTCCCTTTATCAACCATGCGTTTTCCACACGCGTCGGCGGCGTCAGCCAGGCGGAATTTTCATCTATGAACCTGAGCTTTGGCCGGGGCGATACAGATGAAAATGTTTTAGAGAATTACCGTCTTTTTTGCAACGCGGCCGGATTTGATTTCAACTCGTTGACGGCCTCTGCGCAGGATCATCACACAGTTGTGCGACGTGTAACAAAAGAAGACCGGGGTGTGGGGATTTATAAACCGAAGGACAGAACGAGTGTGGACGGTCTGCTCACAAATGAACCGGGTGTTACGCTGGTAACCTATTATGCCGATTGCGTCCCGCTCTATTTTCTGGACCCGGTGCGGCGCGCCGTCGGGCTGGCGCACGCCGGCTGGCGCGGAACGGTTGCCGGTATGGGCAAGCGGATGGTAGAAGCGATGCGGGAGGAATTTGGCAGCGATCCGCGGGATTTGATCGCCGCGGTAGGACCATCTATCGGTCCCTGCTGTTATGAGGTGGACGGCCCGGTTGCGGACGCGTTTGCGGCGCACCCGGAGTGGCAGCCCGAAACGCTGCTGAAGGCTTGCGGTGCGGGGAAATATATGCTCGATCTGTGGGAAGCCAATCGTCGTATTTTATGCGGCGCAGGAATACTGCCGGAACACATCACAGTCGCAGAGCTGTGTACCCGGTGTCATGCAGACTGGCTGTACTCTCACCGGGCAAGCGGCGGAGAGCGGGGCGGGCTGGCTGCGTTTTTGTGCCTGAAGGAGGATACAGGATGCCGGACTTGATCGAATCCTGCCGCGTTTGCCCGCGTTCCTGTGGGGTGCGCCGGGAAGCAGAAAGCGGAACCGGCTTTTGCAGGCGGGGCGCGGCACCGGAAGTTGCCCGCGCGGCGCTGCATTTCTGGGAGGAACCCTGCATCAGCGGCACGAAGGGCTCTGGAACCGTCTTTTTTACAGGCTGTTCCCTGCAGTGCGTTTACTGCCAGAACTACGAAATCAGCGCGGAGCATAAAATCGGAAAGACGGTCACGGCACGGGAGCTCTCCCATCTTTTCTTCCGTTTGGTGGAGCAGGGCGCGCACAATATCAACCTGGTCAATCCCACGCATTTTGCGCCGGGAATCTCGGAGGCGCTCCGCTTGCGCCCGCTTCCGGTTCCGGTGGTGTATAATTCCGGCGGGTACGAACGTTTGGAGACGCTCCGCATGCTGGACGGCCTGATCGACATCTACCTGCCGGACTTTAAATATATGGATGCCGAATTGGCCGGCCGGTTGTCCGGGGCGCGCGATTACCCGGAGAGGGCGAAAGAAACCGTTTTGGAAATGGCGCGGCAGACGGGTCCGGTTGTTTTTAATGAGGAAGGGATCTTGCAGCGCGGTACCATTGTCCGCCATTTAATCCTGCCGGGGCACACGCGCAATTCCATCGCAGTCCTGGACTGGTTGGCGGAGAACCTGCCGGCGGGCGTCCAGGTCAGCCTGATGGCACAATATGTGCCCTGCGGAAGAGCGGCAGAATTCCCGGAGATCAACCGGCGGATTACCCGCCGGGAATATGAGAAGGTTCAGCAGCACCTGTTCCTGCTGGGACTGGACGGCTATGTACAGGAATTGCAGTCCGCAAAAAAGGATTTTATCCCGCCGTTCGATTTGGAGGGCGTATCCCCTTGACAAATGAATGTAATGTGAATATGATTATATCTAGTCTTAAAAACTATGTGATATTTGGGTGAAAGGGTGATTGTATGGCAAACTGGAGTCCCGCCCGGAGGGTCGAACGCAGAGCCAGAAGAAGAAGACGGCTGGAGCTGCCCAGTTATACAACGGCGGAAGAGATTTGGAACGCGATTTCCCACGGCGTCGGCGCTATATTTGCCGTGGTGGCGCTGGTTGTCCTGCTGGTGCAGGCGCCGCACAATGCGTTGACAATGGTCAGTGTGTCGATCTACGGCGGAACGCTGTTTTTGCTGTACACGGTTTCTACTGTTTATCATTCTCTGGGAATCGGAAGAGCGAAAAAGGTTTTTCAGGTGCTGGACCACTGTACGATTTATCTGCTGATTGCGGGGACCTACACGCCTATTACGCTGCTCTGTATGGGCGGCACGGTGGGGTGGGCGCTGTTCTGGTTTGTCTGGGGCGTCGCGCTGCTGGGAATTCTGCTCAATGCAATCGACATGAAGCGCTTTAAAGTGATTTCCATGATCTGTTACATCGGCCTCGGCTGGTGTGTGATCTTTTTCATAAAGCCGCTGATAGAAAAGCTGGATACTGTTTCACTGATTTTACTGGTGATCGGCGGCGTGTTCTATACCGTGGGCGCGATCATCTACGGCAAGGGGCGCACTGTAAAATACATGCATTCCGTCTGGCATTTCTTTTGTGTTGCTGGAAGCTTCTTTCATTTTTTGGTTGTTTATAACGTTGCTGTGTGAAAGTAAATAAGTTTCTTCGTTCAAAATTTACAATTCCTTTAATTATCCCCGGCTGTACTGCGGTATAATAACCTCACGGCGTTAGCGGAAGCAGAGCTTCCGACGCCTGAGAGAACATTGTTCCGTTGTGATGGAGGCTGCGCCTCTTTTATGGAATAATAACCTCACGGCGTTAGCGGAAGCAGAGCTTCCGACGGCTGAGAGAACATTGTTCCGTTGTGATGGAGGCTGCGCCTCTTTTATGAAATAATAACCTCACGCTGTAACCGGAAGCAGAGCTTCCGACGGCTGAGAGAACATTGTTCCGTTGTGAGGGAGGCTACGCCTCTTTATGGAATAATAACCTCAACCCTACCGGGGGTTAGTTTTTTGAAGGAGGTTTCCAAGGATGGAACTGTTGCAGAGAGAAATGTCCTTCGAGTCCTGTGCAGACGACGAACGCATTTTTGTCCGGATTGTGGAACCCGTCGACCGGGAAGACGTGAAAGCGGTTTTGCAGATCGCGCACGGGATGGCGGAGCACAGCCTTTTATACATGGATTTTGCCAGATATATGGCGTCAAACGGTTTTGCAGTGGCGGTCAATGACCACCTGGGCCATGGAAAGAGCGTCTCCAAAGGCGGCTCTTACGGCTATTTTGGAGAGGGTGGATACCGCAACCTCCTGACCGATATGCACAAGCTGCACGACATCATGCACCGGGATTACCCCTATGTGCCGTACCTGCTGTTGGGGCACAGTATGGGGTCGTTCCTGTCGCGCGCCTATTCCGTGCTGTATCCGGACGATTTGTCCGGGGTTGCGTATCTCGGCACCTGTGGCAGTCAGCGGAAGAGCGTGCTGGCGGGGCAGCGCACCTTTGCGGAGGCGCGAATCAAGAAGCTGGGACCGAAGGCGCACGACGCTATTTTCGCAAAACTTTCCACCGGGCGATTCAATCAGGCGTTTGCGCCGAACCGTACAGCCAACGACTGGCTCAGCCGGGACGAGGCGGAGGTGGACCGGTACACCAATGATCCGCTCTGCGGTTTTGATCTGACGATTTCCGGCTACCGGGATATTCTGGATTTACAGGCGCTGATTGGGACGACAAAGTGGTTCCGTGCGGTGCCGCGTATCCCGATTCTGCTGATGGCGGGCGACAAAGACCCTGTGGGAAACAACGGAAAGGGCGTCCGGCAGGTAGCGCACCGGCTCGCCAAAACCGGGCATGACGTACATCTGGTTCTATATCCGGAGGCGCGCCACGTGGTGCTCTGTGAGAGCAATAAACAACAGGTTTATGAAGACATTTGCGGATTTATGAAAGCTGCGGTCCGTCAGACGAAGACGGAAGAAAACGCGTCGTAAAGAATATAATAACAAAAAAGACTGTGCTGTTAAAAAGCACAGTCTTTTTTTATAATATGGACTTTATTGCGGTAAAAAGGGGAAGTTGCAATCTAAAAAATTACATGATATGATATAAAAGTAATGGGTTTTAATTTATATTTTTATTTATAAAATTCAAATAATCATTCAGGATGATTAATTGGCAAGGAAAGGAGGTAAAAAGTAAGAGCGCACTTATTTAAATACTTAGGAGGAGTTGTACATGAAAAGGAGTACATGGCGTTCATTCTTGGCAATGGCCATGGTCATTCAAATGGCCGCGTCGGGAGCGGCGATGACCTTTGCACAGGCAGTGCAGGTGGAAGATGGTCTGTCTGCCGCCATATCGGAGGTGGCTGAAGAGGAAGGCGTTTATATCAGTGACCTGCAATGGGCTTCCGCGACGACGGCATGGGGACAACCGCAGAGGGACCAGGGATTGGACAACAAGCCGCTTCAGTTCCGCGACGGAGCGGGCGGGCATATCGTCTATGAAAAGGGAATCTGTATCCATGCTCCGTCCAAACTGGTCTATGATATTGAGGGAATGGGCGCGGAAGAATTCACTTCCTGGATCGGTATCCACGACGGAGAAAACAACGATAAGAAGGAAAAAAGCTCCTGCGAGTTTGTCGTCGAGATCGATGGGGCAGAAGTTTACCGCAGCGACGTGCGCAGAATGGACAGTAGCCCGCTGCAAATCAGCGTAGCCATTCCGGAGGACGCCAAGACGCTGTCCCTGATTACGACAGACGGCGGCGACGGGGACAAGCAGGGAGATCACAGTACATGGGCCGACGCAAAACTGCTGCTGAACGAAGCGGTTTTGAAGAGCCTGAAATCCGTTTCTGTCCGCGCGGGAAAAAATATGCTGGATGTCGGCGAAAATACCCCGCTGACCGTTGCCGGAACGCTGGTGGACGGTACGGACGCCGTCTTTGAGGAAGGCAGCCTTGTGTTCAGCAGCAGTGATACAACGGTTGCTTCTGTTTCAGATGCTGGCGTTGTGACCGCTTTGGCCAATGGAATCACAGAAATCACTTGTGAGGCGACCCTTGGAGAAGTAACAAAGACCGCATCAGTAGAGATTGTTGTGGGGCAGGAAGTAGAGGGCCGTGTCTGGTCTCTGCAATCACCCGACCAGTCGGTACAGACCATTCTCCGCCTCAGCGAGTCCGGCGCGCTATCCTACACTGTGCTGCGGGAGGACAAGACCGTCCTCGACTGGGCGGCACTGGGAATGGAAACAAACCTTGCCGATTTCTCAAAAGGGCTGGAATATGCCAGCGTTTCCAATGTGGTAAAGATCGACGAGACCTACACGGTGCCGTCCCGCAAAAAGGCGGAGTATGTCAACCGCGCGGAGGAGCGTACCATCTCCTTTACCAAGGATGGCGTACAGTTTGACGTCATTGTCCGCGCGTATGACGACGGCATCGCGGTCCGTTACGGGATTTCCGGCAACGCGGACGCGCTTTCCATCACAAAGGAAAATACCGCATTTCAGGTTCCGGCGGGTTCCACCGCGTGGGCCATGCCATATACCGGCAGCGGCTTTTCTTATGAGGCCTCTTTCTCAGAGGTGGCCATTGACAAGTTGAACGGTAACCAGTCGATCCCCCTTCTGGTCAAGACGCCGGACGATGTGTACGCGCTGCTTACGGAGGCGGACCTCAGCGGCGCATATTCCGGTTCCATGGTCAAAACAGACGGCACCGGCCTGTTGCAGATCACGCCTTCCATCGAGCAAGGCTCCAAGCCGATCGAGACAGGCGCACCGTTCCTGTCGCCGTGGCGCACGGCAATCATCGGTACGCTGAGCGACATCGTGGAGAATACGATGGTGGAAAATCTCAGCCCCGATCCCGACCCGGCGGTGCAGGACGACTATTCCTGGGTGAAGCCCGGCGTTTCTTCCTGGACCTGGCTGGTGGGCGGATTCAATATGCAAAGCGATACCACCGCTATTAAAGAGTACATCGACTTTGCGGCTGAGATGGGCTGGGAGTATTTCATTATGGACCGCGGCTGGCAGCCGGAAGCGCCGAACCCGGACCATCAGCGCTATGCGTACGAAGGCTATTTTGACTGGTACGACGAGATCCAGGCGTATGCGGACGAAAAAGGCGTCGGCCTGATCGCGTGGGTCATCTGCGACGATCTCAACACGCCGGAGAAGCGCGCCGCGCGCCTGCCGGATTGGGCGGCCAAGGGCATCAAAGGAATCAAAGTCGATTTCTTTGACAGCGAGGCCCAGAGCCGAATGCAGTTGTACGATGATATCTATAAAGACTGTGCAAAGTATGGGTTGGTTGTCAATGCGCATGGCGCAAACAAACCGACCGGCGAAGTGCGCACCTACCCGAACGTGTTGACGCGTGAGGCAGTCCGCGGCGAGGAGCATTCCCTCACGCCGTTCCAGTATTCTGTCATTCCGTTCACGCGCGCCGCGATCGGACCGGCGGACGTGACGGAGCAAATCTATCCGCGCGGCAGCAACCCGACCACAACCGGCTTCCAGGCGGCGCTCTCCGTGCTGGTGCAGAGCGGCATGCACTGCCTGGCCAGCAGCATTGCGGATTACCGCAGCAGCCCGGCTTATTCCCTCTATCAGAATATGCCCGTGGTATGGGACGACACAAAGCTGCTCGACGGCGAAGTGGGTGATTTTACCACCATGGTGCGCCGCAGCGGCGAGGACTGGTACGGCGCCTGTGTTTCCGTCGACGCGCGCAACGCGGAATTCCCGCTGGATTTCCTGGGCGACGGCTCCTATTACGCGTTGATTTACCGCGACGGTCCCGGTGATAAGCGCAGCATGGCGTTTGAGGCAAAGGAAGTGACAAATGCGGATACGCTCTCGATCCCGGTCAAAGCGGGCGGCGGCTGCGCGGTCAAAATTTTGAAGGAGAAACCCTCCAGCATTACGTCCATTGTTTTGGATCAGACGGAGATGACGCTGCAGCAGGGCCAGTCGGAGACCATTACGGCAACCTTCCAGCCGGAAGACGCGTTGCTCCGTGATCTGGTGTGGTCCTCCAGCGACGAGACGGTTGCTGCCGTTTCCGCAGGGAAGGTTACGGCGCTGCAGCCCGGCACGGCAATCATTACGGTGGCGTCTGCATTGAATCCGGACGTCAAAGCGGAATGCGTGGTCACCGTCAAGGCAAAGCCGTATCTGGTCAACGATGCGGTATGGAACGTTGGGCGTGAGAATCCGGAGTTCCTGCAATACAATGCCGAAAATTCCATTACAGTTACTTCCCAATATGGGGATGTTGGACAGACCTCCGGCGATCGTGCCATAAAGAATATGTTGATAACGGCGCCCGCGGATGAAAATTTTACCGCAACGGTTAAGGTGACCGGCGATTTTAACGCGTCGTTCCAAACCGGTGCGCTGGTTGCCATGACGGATGAAAAACATCTGATTGCCGCCATGCGCCGTTTCCATGAGAAATTTGGCAACAACTGCTTTGACTTCATGAAGTATGAAAACGGCTACAAAGAATTGACGTCGCCGGATACCCAGAACGGAAAGCCAGCCTGGCTGAAGCTGACGAAGAAGGGGACGACCTTTACCTCCTCTTACAGCTACGACAACCAGACCTGGGTCAGTTTAGGCGAGCAGGTCTGTACATCTGTTGGAAATGCAGGCAAAGAGAATATCAAGCTGGGTGTAATGGCGTTCAACGGCGGCCGTGAGATCAACACGGACATTACCTTTGAGGACTTCACCTATTATCCGGGAGACAGCACGGAGGGAACCGTCCTTCCGTTTGCCGTTGTTAATCCGGCGGCGCAGCCAAGTGAGCTCAGCGTCTCCTACGGCAAGAACGTAACGCTGAAAGTAAATGGCGAAGAGCAGAAGCTGGCGGACCTGATTGGCAAGTACACCCAGAAGGACGTGGACAGCGGCACAAAGCTGCAGCTGGCGTTCGCGCCGCGGCTCGAAAACGAAGTGTTCCGTTCCGTCTCCGTGAACGGCGCGGAGCCGGCGGTGGTCGGCGGTAAGGAATACCTGTACGACTTCACAATGGGCATGGATGCGGAAAACCTGCAGTTTGTCTTTGAGACGGTCAATAAGACCA
>NZ_JADPEG010000027.1 GCF_015667585.1 Clostridium sp. D33t1_170424_F3
GCCAGAGTTCCGGCGTGTACACCACTCTGCCCGGACAGAACCCTGTGAAGCATTGTGCGGTCACCATTGGCTGAAAACATACCGGATGATTGAGAGAATTGCCGGAGGTACACGCCGACCGCAGGTCCATTGCTCTGTGACCTTCGGCTGATTATTCTTCTAAAAAAGCGCTGTCGATGAAAACAAAACCGATCCTCTCATGAAGCGCAGATAATCAGTAAAACATTTTACTTGTTAATTCGTGTCCATATCAAATGAAACGTGCCTCCTGTTGCAGACATAAGCTGTAACAGGAGGCCTTGTCATATCAGGAGGACATTCCCAATTGAACCCTTTGATTAAAAACGGAGCAGTCCCATCCCTAAATGAAAACTTATTCGGAAATGATATTAAAGCTGAACCATGATTAACATCTTCTTTTTCAGCTTCCACAATTCCCGGCAAGCCGTTACTATTTTTAACCTCATTTCCTATATTAACACTACATATGTGTATGAGTGATTACGCCCGGGAAGAGGAGCCGCACACCGGCCCTTACGCGGGCGTCATGTGCGCCTGCCAGACAAAAAAAATCAAAAGTATCATATCAAGCGCTGGAATACAGCAATCAATTATAAGGCTGCTCTTTTCTACACAAAGACAGTCGGCCCTGAAGCTTTGCATAAAAAACAACCGCGCTGGAATGCCATCCTGTTTCACTGAAACGGCTGGTGGACAGACTTTTTTCGGCACGTTTAAAATCGGATATTATAAATGGTTTATCAGTTTTAAAGGATGGTTGTTATGATCAACAAACAAAAAGTCGTATAAGAAAATACAAGCATTAAAAAGAAGACCTGAATTGAGCTTGCATCCCTGCGTGTACTGCTTTTCTTCGTCACACTCTTTGGCACAAATCAACTGACCGCGCAGATTAAATTGCTTATAGAACATCCATTTACCGTAAATGGAGATATCAGCGACGCCAAAACCGATCTCGCTTTGATGCGTATGCGCACAGAGCGTTTGCAGCTTTATAACAAGACTGCGGATGTAGAAAGGGTACGGTATACGCCGAAAGAACTGTACATCGATTTAAAAACGCTGCTTGACGAAATTGACTGTCTGCATTTAGGCCTGACCGAGAATACGGTCCTCCTGCTGAAAAAATGAAAATTGATGCAGAATAGGTCTTCAACGGCACGGAAGCGATCGATACTGTTCAAAAATACAAAAAGAGAGGTCTTACAGCATCTTCTAAATGCTATAAGACCTCTCAGCATGGTTGCGGAGGCAGGATTTGAACCTACGACCTTCGGGTTATGAGCCCGACGAGCTACCGGACTGCTCCACTCCGCGATATCCACACTCTCTTTGAGTGCGAGACTTATTATACTACATCCAATCCGCAATTGCAAGTCTTTTTTAAAATTTTTTTAATGTTTATAAAAAAGGATAAAAAACCTATATTTTCCAGCGCTTTTACATTCCCTTTTATTCCTCCTCATATCGTCACATAAGTTGATTTGTAAAGTTGGGCGACATCCTAGCACCACAAGCAATACCAGGAAAATGCACATCACGAGACAAGGCGGTCTTACCAATCTCATACAGGAACAATAAGCAAGCATAGAAAGTGAAGAGCCCTTCCTGTAAAACTTCTCTTTTTCGTCTATGACGGTAAAAAGACTTCTGATTTGTCGAGTATATCTCAAATCCTTTATCAAATTGAAAATATTTAAGTTGCGTTATAATAATCTTCTGCCACAAGTCCATACATGCAAGCATCCACTATTCCTTTATTACTCCAATCAGACTTTCTTAGATTTCCTTCGTATATCAGCCCGCATTTTTCCATTACCTTACCTGAATTGGGGTTATTAGGGTCATGTTGTGATTCTATTCTTTCTACCTTTACATCATTAAATAAGAATGGAATAATATTAGAAAAAGCTTCGCTTGTATACCCTGTGTTCCACCATCTCCTGCCAATACAATATCCTATATGAACCTTATTTATTCTTTCATCCATATCAACAACGGATATTGTACCAATTGGCTCATTGATTTCCTTCAAAATGATTGCCCACTGATAGAATGAATCGTTTTTATAGTTTGCAATCCAATCTTTTAAAACTCTTTCTGTTATCATACTATTCTGATGCGTCGGCCATCTTAAGAATTCAGTTACTCTATCATCACTTGTCCAATTGTAAAATGCTGGCTGTATATCTTCGATTACGAACGGCCTTAATAAAAGTCGTTTTGTTTCGATACGAATTGTTCCTTTATGCTCCATAGTTTATCTTTTCGACTCCTGATTCTAGGTTTCACTCGTTATTAACAAGTTCATATAGCACTGCTCATATGACAACAAGAGAATAAAAGCAACGAATGCTTTTTTCCTTGCATATTAATTCTTTGTAGCGTTTTACATCTCCACAGAAAATCCGGGACTTATTTGGGTACCAGAGCATAGTAACTCATGGCAGCTTAAAGCGCCTTAATGTACAAAAAAGTCCATTCTGCCGGATCAACCGTAAATCGTTTAAAAACCGATAAGACGCAGCAATTTCTTATTTTGAGTTTTTCCCAAATCTTTGCACCAAAAGTACGAGGCCCGCTCCCAACACAATACATAACAGCGTACCGCCCATTCCGGCCAGAAAAACGGGCAGCTGATTGCCTTCCCGCAAAAGCACGCTCCCTGCTTGTTGCAGCGGTTCCATTCTCTGCTCTTCCGGCTGGACCGCCTGTACCTCTGACGGTGTCTCCGGATCATACGTTTCCTCTTCCGGAGAATCTCCCATCGGCCCGGTCTCATTCCATTTTTCACCTTGCCCTAAAGAACTGCTCTTTGACATGGTCTGCCCCTTTGACTTGGTACCAGCGATACTTCCCACTTGGGCTGTCATTGTCTCTTCTTCCCGATATACCGTCACAACATACTCTGCTTTCTCTTTTCCATTTTCAGAACGAACTGTCACTACAATATCTGTTTCACTTCCCGCTTTAAACAGCGTCCTGCGGTTAATGGTAACCGTTGCGCCCGGGCTTGTTCCCGCCTGGAATATAACCTCCCGCGTTTCCGAACTTACCCGCATGAAATATGTAAAGGTATCCGGCGAAAAAGCAGGTTCCAGGACACCCTCCGAGGGCTGCAACGCCGTCAAATACGGAACTTGCGCAACGCTGGAATCAACCGGTACTTCCCCGCGATTCACCGTCACCGTATAGGTCACACGGTTCTTCTTATCGGAAGAAAGCGCTGTTATTTTAATCTCCGTAGAGGTTCCCGCGCGGTTTAACTTCTCCCGATTAATACTCACCGAACCGTCCTCCCCGGCCCGCGCGCTGAAGGTGACATATTGTACGTCCGCGTCAACGTCTATGGAATATTCCAGAATATCCGATGAAAAGGATGGACGCAACACGCCGTGTGACGGCTCCAGCTTGACGAGATATGCCTCTTCCTCAGGAACCGCCGCACGATTGACCGTGACGACATACTGCGTTCGTTCTTTTTCATTTTCCGATAGTGCCGTGATTGTAATCGTGGTGGCGCTGCCTGCTTTCTGCAGTGTTTTCCGGCTAACCTTCACACTGCCATTCTCTGCGGCTTCTGCCTGAAACTCCACCGTGGAAACGGAAGACGGCACATTTAGTGCATAATCCAGCGTGTCCGGCGAGAAAGCCGGTTCCAACTTTCCGCTGGACGGCTTCAACGCATTTAAATACGCCTTGCCGGATTTTGCAGTCAAGATCGTAAAACTCAAATTTGCATCGCAGTTCCGGTTCAACTGCACACCATCCCAATTGCAGATCTGGTCCATATGTACCCGCAGGTCGGTTTCTCCGGCGGCCGCACCTTCTTTCACCTCAAACACGTAGGTGATAATCGTTCCGGACAGTTCCGGTGGACGACCCATATCTACATTGCAGACATAGGTACTGCGCACCGGGTTGCCACTGCTGTCGGTATAAAGCGTCTTGCTTTTGATCTGGTCGGACATATCGACCCGGACAAAAGAGAGACGTGTATCGTCATACTCTGCGCAAATCCGAAATCCCGCAGCGACCTCCTCCTGTTCCTGTGCATCAATGGATAAATACAGTTTATCCCCTGGCCGGTATTCCTGACTGTCCACCGCAAACTGGAAGTATTCCTCCGCTGCCAATCCTGTATGTACCGGGAAAGAGATCACTCCAAATAAAAAAACAAGGAGGAATAACAGCACCTTTCGCAGCATTGTCACTCCTCCTTTATATACAATTAGGCGGAAACTGGCGCTGGATCTGTTTCCATCGCCGCCGCACGCAAATCGCGCACGCGTTTCTTCCGCAGCACCTGCAAGCGGAACCGGTTGTATCGCTGGATCACGGCAAAAGGCATGTTACCCAAAAGGATCAAAAACGCAAACAGCAAACCTACCCCCAACGGATTGAGCAACAGCACCACCACCGCGCAAATGCAATTAGTCAAATGCATCCATTCCCCACGGCAGGTTTCCATAATAAACTCATCCAGGTATTCAATGGAAACATCCGTCAAATGGGCCTTGGAAAATCCATCTTTGCCAATGTGCTGCGGCACCTTATCCTTCCACATCTGAATTTTCAGCTTGTCGCGGTACCAGCGGCCGTTATGCTCCCAATCCCGTGCGGCATAGCGTGGTTTCGTCGCGTCAAAGGTAGCCGGCGGCAGCTTGATACATGCCAAAAATATGGCTACGTGCCAGATTCCAATAATCAATACATTCCAAAAAAACATTTGGATTCCCGATAAATCCCTCAGCATAGCTTCCCCTTCCCGCAAAAATTGCTCCGCATTTCATCTTATTCTGATAGATTATTATTCCAATCTGTGTTACGATTAAAACACCAAAATAAGATGTTTTATAGAAGTTATTATAATACAAAAAGAAGGAGTGTGCAATATGAAAGCACTTTTTATCGGGGGCACCGGAACGATAAGCTCCGCCGTATCGGAGCTCGCCGTCAAACAGGGCGTGGAACTCACCCTGTTGACACGCAGCGGAACCGGCGGAGCAGAGGGCGCAGAAATGCTGAAAGGAAATATTGAAGACGTCGACCAGATTGTTTCCCTTCTGCGCGGACGAACCTTTGACGTGGTGGCTGACTTCGTCGCCTTTACACCGGAACAGGCCGCGCGGGACATTGAGCTGTTCCAGGATAAAACAGAGCAATACATCTATATCAGCTCCGCATCCGCTTATCAAAAGCCAACCACAAACTATTTGATCACCGAAAGCACACCTCTGTACAATCCCTACTGGCAATACTCGCGCGATAAAATTGCGTGTGAGGATCTGCTGATGGCCGCCTACCGGGTATCCGGCTTCCCGGTAACGATCGTCCGGCCCAGCCACACCTACGGCGACCGCAGCGTACCGGTGGCGATCCACGGCAAAAAGGGGAGCTGGCAGGTTCTGGCCCGCCTTTTGGAGGGAAAGCCAGTGATTGTACACGGGGATGGTCTGTCCTTGTGGACGTTTACACACAACACCGACTTTGCCAAGGGCTTTACCGGTCTGATGGGCAATCCGCACGCAATTGGGCAAGCTGTGCACATCACCAGCGACGAAAGCCTCACCTGGAACGCAGCGTTCGATGCCATCGGCAAGGCGCTCGGCGTAAAGCCAAATTTGACGCACATCTCCTCCGATCTGCTGGCAGCGTTTCGTCCGGACCTGCTTGGCACACTGCTCGGCGATAAAGCCCATTCCGTCGTATTCGACAATACGAAACTAAAGCGTCTTGTTCCGGACTACTGCGCTACCACGCGGTTTGACCAGGGCGTAAAGCGCACGGTGGAATATATTCTATCCCATCCGGAATGCCAGACGCCCGACCCGGACTTTGACGCCTGGTGCGACAAAACCATCGCCGCATACTCCTCCTGTATCCTTAATTTTCACTGATTTCACAGAATACCGGAGCCGATCCTCTGGAACGGCTCCGGTATTTTTATGAAACAAGCGCTTTTTTGCGATCCTCTTTCCGCTGTTTTCTGCGACGTGCACGCTTTGCCAGCGCCTTTTCCACCTCCACTACAAACAGTGGAACCAAGGCCAAGGCTGCCACAACCAACCATTGCGTGGGCGCCAAGGAAGCGGTTTTGAAAACGCGGGACAGCGGCTCAATGATGATCACACTCAGCTGCAAAGCGATGCAGGCGATAGCCGCCAACACCAGTTTTTTATTTTTGAAGATTCCAGCCTGAAACACAGATTTAGAGGAACGCATATTAAAGGTGTGCACCACCTGGGAAAAGCTGAGAACGGCAAAGGCCATTGTCCTGCCGATGACCGGCGCCGCAGGGTCCACATCAAAGAAGATGCGTCCAATGCTGTACGCCAGAAGCGCCAGCGAGCCGATCAGGCAGCCTTCCACAATGATGTTATACCCCATTCCCCCGCCAAAAATGCTCTGTGTGGGCTTGATTGGCTTGCGCTCCATGATGTCGCGGTCGATCGGTTCCACTCCCAGCGCCAGCGCCGGCAGAGAATCTGTCACCAAATTGACCCATAACAGCTGAATGGCCAGCAGCGGCGTCGGCAGGCGCAGCAGAAAGCTGACAAACACAGTCAGGATTTCGCCGATGTTGCAGGAGAGCAGGAAATGAACCGTCTTTTTGATATTTTCAAAAATACCGCGCCCCTCGCGCACCGCCGCGACAATCGTCGCAAAATTGTCGTCCGTCAGAATCATGTCCGCGGCGGCTTTTGCGACGTCCGTGCCGGACTGCCCCATCGCGCAGCCGATGTCCGCCGTCTTTAACGCGGGCGCGTCGTTGACGCCGTCCCCTGTCATGGCAACCACTTCGCCGCGCGCCTGAAACGCCTGCACAATACGTACCTTGTGCTCCGGTGAAACGCGCGCAAACACGGAATACCGGTAGATATTTTTTGTCAGCTCCTCCTGGCTGGTGCGGTTCAGCTCCGCGCCGGTCATGACAGACTGTCCGGGCTGCAAAATCCCGAGTTGCTCCGCAATCGCAGCAGCTGTGGCCGCGTGGTCGCCAGTGATCATCACCGGGCGGATTCCGGCGCGTTTGCAAAGGGCCACCGCCTCTTTTGCCTCGGGGCGCGGCGGGTCGATCAGACCAATCAGGCCGCACAATTTCAAATTGCGTTCCAGTTCCGCTTTATCCGCCGGCAAAGCGTCTATATCCTTATAGGCGACGCCCAAAACACGCAGCGCGCGGCGCGCCATCGCATCGTTCTGCCCGGCGGCCGTCCGGCTGGTACAATGGGTCATCAACACGTCGGGCGCGCCTTTGGAAATGACACGGTACCGTCCATTTTCCATCCGGTGCACCGTTGTCATCATTTTGCGCTCCGAGCTGAAGGGAATTTCCATCACCCGCGGATACAAAGCATCCAGTTCCTTTTTAGAGGTGGGACAGGCGCGTACCAAAGCGGCTTCTGTTGGATCCCCGCAAACGACGCCTCCGGAAAAAGAACAGTTGCTGCAAAGCGCCGCCAGCTTGAGCAGATTTCTTCCCTCACTGGAATCTATCGCCAGTTTGCCGGATGCGGTTGCCAGCTCTACTACAGTCATTTTATTCTGTGTGAGCGTTCCGGTCTTATCCGAGCAAATCACGCTCGCGCTGCCCAGCGTTTCCACCGCAGGCATGCGGCGCACAATTCCGCGCTTCGCCGCCATACGGCGCACGCCGATCGCCAATACAATAGTCACTACCGCCGGAAGCCCCTCCGGAATGGCGGCAACGGCAAGGCTGATGGAGATCAAAAACATTTCCAGCGGCTGCACATGCTGGAACAGGCCCATAATAAAAATGACCGCACAGACAAGCAGCGCCCCAATGCCGAGCCACCGCCCGGTCTGCTCCAGTTTGCGCTGCAGCGGCGTCTGCGGCGCCTCCTGAGAATTGATCATATGCGCGATCCGGCCGACCTCCGTCTGCATAGCGGTCGCTGTCACAATGCCGCTTCCGTGTCCGGAGGTGACGGAACTGGTCGCAAACGCCATGTTCTTCCGGTCGCCCAGCGGCGTCCCCGCCGGATGCGTCTTTTCCGCCTGTTTGGAAACCGGGAGGCTCTCCCCGGTCAGCGCGCTTTCCTCCGCTTTCAGTTCATAGGCTTCCAGCAGGCGCAGATCCGCCGGCACCAGGTCGCCTGCTTTCAGCAGAACCACGTCGCCCGGGACAAGCGCCGCCGCGTCGATGACAGATTCTTTTCCATCACGTACGACCCGCGCGTGCGGACTGCTCATTTTCTTCAGCGCCTCAATGGCTTTTTCCGCGCGGCTCTCCTGCACCAATCCTGTGATCGCGTTGATCACCACAATAGCCAGGATAATAATCGCATCGATGTAATCGTTGTCTTTTTGCAGGTAAGATGTGACAAAAGAAATACCCGCTGCGATCAGCAGGACAATGACCATAAAATCTGAAAACTGCGCCAGAAAGCGCAGCAGCAGACTTTTCTTTTTTGGCGGGTCCAATTCATTTTTACCGTACTGTTTCAACCGTTCCCGTGCTGTTTGCGTTGAAAGCCCTGCCCGTGCGTCTGTGCCGAGACGTTTTTCACATTCCGCTTTTGTCAGGCTTTGCCATTCCAAATCTCCGTTCCCTCCTGTCCCTTTTCCGCCCGGTGACAGGCGGATACAAGGCATGTTTCTGCCTTTTATCAATTTATATGAGCCGTCTCTTCCTGCTAGAAGCCGGAAGTATATGTTTTCAGGGAATGCTATTGACGCAGCGGAAAAACAACGTTATGCTTTTATATATACTTTTTTAAGAAAAGGAGGCGATGTATTGGATGCATCCATCATGCAGTTCATACAACAACATTTCCATAACCCCGTAACGGATTTTCTGTTCCCCATAATCACCATGCTGGGGGAAGCCGGCCTGGTTTGGCTGTGCACCGCTCTAATCCTGCTGCTTATAAAAAAACACCGCAACGGCGGCGTCTTATTGGTGGCAGCACTGGCAATCACGTACCTGCTGGGAGAAGTGATTCTCAAGAACGTCATTTGCAGACCGCGGCCTTTTATGGACGACCCTTCTGTTGTTCTGCTGATTCCTCCCCCCAGCGGATTTTCTTTTCCCTCCGGCCATGCCGCTTCGTCCTTTGCCGCCGCAACCATGCTATTGCTGTTATACCGCAAAAAAGCCATCCCCGCGCTTGTGATGGCTATCCTGATCGCCTTCAGCCGGATTTTCCTTTTTGTCCACTATCCCAGCGATGTACTGGCCGGAGCGGTGCTCGGGACGCTCTGTTCGCTCTGCTTATATGCACTCTATTATTCATGGAAGCGAAACCACGTACAAGATATGGTATGCTAGAGTATAAATCATGATATTCCGGTCATTTTTGTTATATTTTGCACAAACGGCGGTCATTTTATATGAAAATCTGTTTTTCTGTTTCAAAATTCTTACTATTTCTCTAAAATTCGACACAATATGTATTTGTATGACAACGGCCCTTTGGAACATCTAGCGCAAACAATTGTTTTGTGGAAAAATCTTTTTTCTTTCTCTTGCTTTATTTTCAGTTATACATTATCATAATAGATGTCACGCGTGAATAATTTTCACAATAGAGAAAAGGAGGACGCAGGAATTGACAAGACATATTGGGGATGTGTATTTGCCAAACACGAACTTGCGGTATTATCTGCTTGGAAATCCAAAAAGAGGATACTGTGCAAAGATTGTGGCGTACAGAACAGAAAAAGCTTGCGGCATTGTATCCAAAGACTACCGGACAGCGGAAGCGTTTGTCCGCAAACTGCACCGCAATATCGTTTTTCCTGGTAATTTAGCGGAGCATCTGGTAGACTTTAAATTCAGTAATCATTCCTATTGACAAACGCTCATTGATTGACTATACTTTAGAAGGTTAATCTGCTAGATTTAACCAATTCTCTGGCGTTTTTTCATCGGCGCGCGCATAAACCCGGGACATTTGGCGAACGATAAAAAACAGCCGGAATTCCATCAAAATGGATTTTACTAAAAAGGAGTCTTTCAGTATGAAAAAGTACGTTTGCACCGCATGCGGTTACGTGTATGACCCTGAAGTGGGCGATCCGGACAGCGGCATCCAGCCCGGCACTGCTTTTGAGGATATCCCTGACGATTGGGTATGTCCTCTCTGCGGCCTGGGAAAAGATGTGTTTGAGCCGCAGGACTAAAAACAAACAAGTTTGTATAAAAAAGACGTCCGGTGGAATGGATCCACCGGACGTCTTTTTTATTTGCTGCAACAGGAACTGCCTGTTTGCCAGTCTTTACTAAACGTTTGTTATTTCACCTTCAAACAGATTGTTGAGCCTGGGCGCGTCCACCTGAGTGGAAACCAGCAACGTTCCGTCGCTGCCCTCGCGCAGGTATACCCGGTTTTTCTGAAGCCAGACCTTTACGCTCCGGGCCTCTCCATTCTGTGTCAGATTGATCTCATAATCCGCATTCTCCGGAAGAAACGTGCTTTCCTGTGCGGGTTTTACCGAACGCAGCATTTCATCCAGAACATCCAACGGGCCATCGGCGGTCAGCGTCACCAGAGGGGCCGCTGCGCCGCCTCGATATACCACCGCGGAGGGTTCCTGTCTTCCACATCCGCAGAGTGCCGCAAAGCAGAGCAGCGTCATCAATCCCATCGCCATCCATTTTTTCATCGTTCGCCGTCCCCGCCGCGTTTTGCCCGGGGCGTTCCTCCCTTCGAGTGGATTATTTAAATCGCCTTCTATCAGTAATACACATGATACCTGCGATTTCTTTCAAACCAGCAGACAAATTTCTTACAAATTTCTAACGGATTTTTGTTTACTTAATCCAGCCTTGCTCTTTTATAAATGCCCATGTCCGGCTGTCTTCCATGCCAGACATTCGATATTGCCCGAGATCCAGAGAAATTTTTCCCGGATATGTGCCAATTAACTCTTTTAACTTGCTGCCTTCCTCTGGAGTAAACAGTCTCGTGTCCTTTTCTCCAAGCACGAAACTGAGCGATACATTATCCCCGCGGGAAACTTCCTCCGCCTCCGTGCTTTCCGCTGTTTCCGCATACCGGCCGGGCGCCTGCGTCACATCGAGATCCAATACATCCTGGCGCATGGCTTCCAGCAGCTTCTCACTCTCCTCCGGGGCCAGCTTATAGGATACGGAAGTCGTATCCTTTTCCGGGCTGTAATCGTCAATCTGCACACCGGTGACAATCTCCGGCGTCAGGTAAAACAACACATTCCCGCTCTCTTTGTATTCCCTGGAATTGCAGATTTCAGCGCTGAGGTCAGTCAGCTCTTTCGGAAGGCTGACGGAACGAGAATCCCGGTAAACATCCAAGTAGGTTCTGGAAAGCGTTTCGCCGTTTTTTAAATGATACGTAATGGTGCAAAGCGTTCCGTTCTGCCGTTCCATGCGATACGGAAAACCAATTGACTTCTTGAAATCGATCAGGCCCTTATGGTACTGAAGAACTTTTTCAATATTCTCCGGCTGTGCAACATAAGATTCCACTTTTACAAGCGTATCATATTTTTCATCCGTAACATAAAACTGCCGGTCTGCGAAGTCGTTGTAATAAGAGTAATCCCAATAGGCTACACTTGCAACCTGGTCCGCACTGGGGACACGATCCGCATACCCAAAGCCGCCCGTGCAGACGACGCCGTAAAATGCTGCAAACACTACAAGAAATACGCCATAGCCGCCCAGGCTGCGCACCATCCGGGAAAAACCGCGGGAATAAATTGCTTCTACAATGACATGCGCCACCAAAGAACCGATCAGCAGGCCCAGGATAAAATTGAGCGTCGTGGAATTGTACCAGTAGAAGATGAGCCCCAGTCCCAGGCCGCCAACCGCAGTAAGCAGAAACCGGATGATCTGCTTGGGAATCGCGAAGGCAAAGGTGTTTTCTGCAGACTCACTCTTGCGCCTTCTGTATAGATAGACGCACAACAACGCTAAAAAGACCGAGAAAACGATCCACCAAATTAAAAAAGTGATTTTTCCCGCATCAAACGCCTGATCAACAGACATAACCGCTGCAAAAATGGCTGTAAACGGAGAGATGAGCGTTGCCAAAAGGGGCGGAACCTGATCCGTGTTGAAGCCCGGCAACAGGCAGGACATAACAAACAGAACAGCCAGAATCAAAAGCGGATAGGCGATATTGACGCCGATGACGGATAAAACCATGTCGAGCGTTGTTCCGCTGCACACCGCCATCAGCACACAGAACAATAGCGCCGCAGTCAGCATCAGAAACAACCACAGAAGCACGCTGTATAAATAGCCGATATGCTTCCCGCTGTTTTCGATCCCATACGCCAGGCCGATCACTGCCACCACACTGAAGTTTAGCAGCATCGGCGCAAAAAGCGTTGTCAGTCCCGCCAGGAAACGCCCCAGCAGCATGGCGGAACGGCCCACCGGCAGCGCATGGAACAAATCCACACTGCGTTTGTTGTGCATGTACTGAAACAACGAAACCGCCGTCAGCAGCACAAACAGCAGGCAAAGCGGCGTCACCAAAAAGGTAGTGGAATAGTAGGAGACACGGCTGAAAACATTCGCATATTGTTCCCCCGCAGGAATCCAGCTGATCATCTCCGTATTGGCAAGCGAAAACCAGACGATGAGCGGAAACGCCAAAAATTGCAGGGTTGCCAGTAACGCCATCATGCCCAGGTTTTTCTTCGTGGCCCATAGGTAGGTATTTCCCAGTTCCGGCAGAAACTTATTTAAGGATATTTTCGATGTCATATCCCGCCACCTCCATTTCACTGATAAATACTTCCTCCAGGGTCAGCGGCAGCACCTCCGCGAACACCGGATGAAGCGCATTGATACGTTCCAGAATCTCTTCCTGTTTTCCACGGACCACGAGGCTGATGAGCGAACCGCGCAGATCCGTCTTTACAATATCCAGTTCTTCAAAGACACTGTATTCCGGCATCGGTTTAAAGACCGCCTGTACCTTGTTAATTCCCAGCTTCAGTTCATCCAGGTCGCGCTCAAACAGCACGCCGCCCTTGTGAAACAGCCCCACATGGTCGCATACATCCTCCAGCTCCCGCAGGTTATGGGATGCAATCACTACCGTCATACCGCGGTCGGCCACTTCGCTGCCAATGATCCGCTTGAGCAGCTGCCGCATCACCGGATCAAGCCCATCAAAAATTTCGTCCAGCAAAAGCAGGTCGGGCTGCGTCGCCATTGCACAAATCAACGCCGCCTGGCGCTGCATGCCCTTTGACATGTTGCCGATATTGCTTTTCCGATCAATTGGGAACATCCCGCAGAGCGCTTCATACCGTCCGTCGCTCCAGTTTGGGTACAGTTTCTTATAAAACCCGGCCATATCGGTCAGCGTCGCCTGCGGCAAAAAATAGGGATAGTCCGGAATAAAAAAGATCCTGGATTTTACCGCGGTCCTTTCAAACGGCGCTTCCCCGTCCAGCAGAACCTCGCCGCCGTCCGGCTTGTAAATTCCCGCCAATGTGCGCAGAAATGTAGATTTGCCCGCGCCGTTGCTGCCTACCAAGCCGAACACGGACCCTGACTGAACCTGAAAAGAAATGTGGTCCAGCGCCATTATGCGATCAAACTTCTTCGTCAATTCTCTTGCTTCTATCATCGTAAATCCCTCCTTTTATCTCAGGGGTGTTTCATTCGCTTCAGTGAACGCCCGTCCTTCATAGACATTCTCCACGTGGCGCACCGCTTCTTCTCTCGGCATGCCACAGTCCAGCGCGCTCTTTGCCGCATCCCGCAGCTTTTGCGCCGCTATTTCTTTTTGCTGAGATAAAGCGTTGATATTTTCTGAAATAAACGACCCTTTACCGGGCACTGAATAAATAATGCCATCGCGCTCCAGCAGCTGATAAGCCTTTTGCACGGTGTTGGGGTTCACACCCAACTCCTGCGCCAGCGCACGGACTGAAGGCAGCTGTTCGTTTTCCTCCGCAGCGCCAAGCGCCGCCATACGCGTAATATTTTTATACAGCTGTTCATAAATTGGCAGTCGGCTCTTGTAATCCAGTGAAAACAGCAATTTTCTCACCGTCCTTTCTGTATTATTCGTATTAGTACAGTGATACTATAGCACACGTTACTGTGTCTGTCAATGCACTTTCTGCCAAATTTGCCTGTCAACCGGTTAAGCTGGGGATTTTCGATTACAATAAAAAATAGTTGTGTCTTTCCGGTTTCTGAGTGCGTTCCGGTTAACCTGGCAGGAAGGGATTTCTTGTTACGTTCAGAGGTAGAAAATCTGGAGATTTTCTTAATGTAATAAAAAAACAGGCCGTAAAATTCCGGCCTGTTTTAAAACCTGGACCATCAGCAGCAAGCTGGTAAAATAAATCAACAGCACAAAACTGTTCGCCACCAGGGCAAAGTAAAGCGCCGCCAGCATGGTCAGAGGATGGACATGCGTTGTGGCAGAAACGAGCTTTGGCTCCAGTATCTGGCGGATCGCTGTGATTAACAGCCAGCAAACCAGCAACGAAAGCGCACGCAGCGGGTTTCCATTCGCCAAATAAGCCAGTGTCACGGGCAGATACACCGCACCCGGCCCAAGCACCGGCAGGATATCCGCGAACCCGGCAATCATGCTCAGCACCAACGGATACGGCACCCCCACCGACGCAAAAACCACCAGCGTCTCCAGAAACGTAATGAAATACAGCAGCAGATACGATGCAAAGTAACGTCCGCCCATCGACACGCCATGCCGGGAAGCATCGCGCAAATGCGTTACCATGCGCGGTGAAAAAGCCTGCATTGCCGCCGCCTTGATTTTCACCATATCTTTGGAAAAGAAATATGTGGAAACCACCATTACCAGAAACATCGCCAGCACTGCGGGCAGAGACGTCAAAAACCCCAGCACCGCCGTCAGCACACCTGTAAGGATCGACGCGCCCGTCTGCGCAAAATTGAGGATCTGCTTCTGGTTCTCCTGAATAAAGCTTTGGTCAATACGGCTGGCAAACTCGCCCGCCTGCGCAATGAGCCGGTTGAACGGTTCCGTCAAACGGCCAATATCCATTTCAGCGATGGCGCGGATCAGATTGCTGATCTCACTGACCAGCCAGAGTCCCAACAGGAACACCAGGCCAAACAGCAAAAGATAAATGGCAAAGGTCGCCGCGGCCGCGGCCGGTCCGGAGGTCACATGCAGGCGCTGCCGCAAAAACCGGACGCCCGGCTGTAAAAGCAGCGCCAGCAGAAACCCCGCCACAAACGGGAAGGTAAAACGCAGTGTACAGGCGAACAATACAAAGCCCGCCGTGTAGCACACAACAAACAGAACGTACGGTTTTAAGCGCGCCCAAAGCTCCCGGTTCAGCAAAGCGTCCCCCTCCTTTCCCCTGCACATGTATATATATGGGACAAAGAAGAGATTCATTCTGCCGGAAGTTTCGCCAAAAGGGCATAAAAAGAGAGCGTCCCGCCAAACGGAACGCCCTCTGGCATTCAGAACTTATTGTTCTTTTCCAAGCAGCCAATCCACGGAGACATTCAAAATATTGGACAATGCCAATAACTCAAAGTCCGTCACATAACGGATCTGGCCTTCCAGCTTGGACAATCCGGAAGCGTTCATGTCGACCCCATTAACCTGAAGCTGAGCCAAAAGCTCTTTCTGCTTCATACCCTGGCTTTTGCGGGCCATCTCTACACGCGCTCCAACAAGATTGCGGGTTCCAAGTGCCTGTTTGCGTAATCTCATCTTAATTCACTCCCTACGTTCATTAAATTTACCCATAACAACCCCTAAAACGATGAGAATTCTGGATAAAACCTTTCAATCCACAGGTATATCCAGTCAAATTCACTCGATATTTCTATTATAGTATCTATTTGTTGAAAATGCAATAAAAATATCCGACATTTTTTTATCTTCTTTGACACGGTTTTTCCCGTCAATTTTTACAAGAGAATTCATTTGTTATTTTCTTCTAACCTTGTTATAATATGCAAAACAGGGTATATGCTCTTGCATATCGGCCTTTATCGCTCGCCGTGCCTGATCGCACAGCAGCTATTCTATCATTGGAGATGTTTAAAATGACCACTCAGGAAATGTCCGCGCGCAACCTTACCATGCTCACTGATTTTTACGAAATCACCATGTCCAACGGATATTACGCCAACGGCTATCGGGACACCATCGTCTATTTCGACATGTTTTTCCGCCGGGTTCCGGACGACGGCGGCTTCGCCATCATGGCCGGTGTGCAGCAATTTGTGGATTACATTAAAAATCTGCATTTCACCGATGACGATATTGCATATCTCCGGTCCAAGGGCATTTTCCGGGAGGACTTTTTGGACGATTTGAAAAACTTCCGGTTTACCTGCGACATTTGGGCCGTTCCGGAGGGAACGCCCATTTTCCCGGGCGAACCGATCGTCACCGTGCGCGGCCCCGTGATCCAGGCGCAGCTGATTGAAACCATGCTGCTGCTGACCATCAACCACCAAAGCCTGATTGCCACCAAGGCAAACCGGATTGTCCGCGCCGCCCAGGGACGGGCGGTCATGGAGTTCGGGTCCCGCCGCGCGCAGGGAGCCGATGGCGCCATTTACGGCGCGCGCGCCGCATATATCGGCGGCTGCTGCGGCACCGCATGCACCATCAGCGACCCACAGTTCGGCGTGCCGGCCCTGGGGACCATGGCGCACAGCTGGGTACAGCTGTTTGACAGCGAGCTGGACGCGTTCCGCGCCTACGCCCGCGAATATCCGCAGAGCTGCACGCTGCTGGTTGACACCTATAACGTCTTAAAATCCGGCGTTCCCAACGCAATCAAGGTCTTTAACGAAGAGCTGCTTCCGCGCGGATTCCGTCCCGCCGGCATTCGCATCGACAGCGGCGACATCACCTATCTGTCCCGCAAGGCCCGCAAAATGCTGGACGAGGCCGGTTTCCCAGACTGCAAAATCTGCGCCTCAAATTCTCTTGATGAGTATATTATACGCGATATGCTGATTCAAGGTGCGAAAGTTGACAGCTTTGGCGTGGGCGAACGGCTAATCACCTCCGGCTCCGAGCCTGTATTCGGCGGCGTTTACAAACTGGCCGGCGTGGAAAACAAAGACGGCGTCATAACGCCGAAAATCAAAATCAGTGAAAATGTCAGTAAGATCACCACGCCGTGCTTTAAGGGCCTGTGGCGTCTCTTCGACCGCGAGACCGGCAAAGCCATCGCCGACGTCATCACCCTTCACGAAGAAAAAATCGACGACACTCAGCCGTATGAAATTTTTGATCCGGAGCACATCTGGAAACGCAAGCTGGTGACCAATTTCCGCGCGGTGAAGCTGCGCAAGAAGCTGTTTGAAGGCGGCCGTTACATCGGCGAGGAGCGCAGCCTGGAGGAAATCAAAGCGTACTGCGCCGAACAGGTGGACAGCCTCTGGGATGAAGTCACGCGTTTTGAACATCCGCACCAGTACTACGTGGACCTCTCCCAGCCTCTGTGGGACATCAAAAATAATCTGCTGGAGGAGCACACCGCCCTGCACAAGAGCTGAGCGCGGCGTTGACATCTCTTTTAAAATACGGTAAAATAATAACCTGCGAGCAGGCCGAACAGTCGCGGGCGCAACTCGAAAGGGTACGCCTGAGGAAAGTCCGAGCTCCACAGGGCAAGAATAACGGCTAACGGCCGCCGGGGGCGACCCTAGGGAAAGTGCAACAGAGATATACCGCCGTTTTACGGTAAGGATGGAAAGGCGAGGTAAGAGCTCACCAGCGCACAGGAGACTGTGCGGCTCTGCAAACCCTATTCGGAGCAACACCGCAGAGGGACATGATGCGTCGGCCCGGCGCGTCCCGAGAAGGTGGCACTGAGCCGGAGCGGCAACGCACGGCCAAGATAGATGACTGTTCACGACAGAACTCGGCTTACAGGCCTGGTCGCATCCTTATAACAGAAAAATGTCCCCATACCTTTAATTTCAGAAGGTATGGGGATATTTTTATACGCATATAAAGGATGGGGCCTGCCGTGTTGCCGGC
>NZ_JADPEG010000028.1 GCF_015667585.1 Clostridium sp. D33t1_170424_F3
CGCCAGCGCCGCCTCCTTCTGTTATTTCACCAAAATGCCCGCATCGGACTGCATCATAATAAAAATCTGTTCCTCCATGCCGGTGGAAGCGTTGATATAAACCAGCACGCGGTCGTCGTTTTCGCCCTTGCACTGGAATTCGTAGCAGAGCACCTCATTCAGGCCCGGCGTGGGGATCAGCGCCAGTCCGGCGCTTTCCACCGTGAGCGCGGGGCTGACGGACCGCTGCGCCTCGTCCTGGCTGAGCTTCGGCTCCAGCTTCGCACGGTCGTGGTGGTTCATAATATAACCGGTCGCGTTGTACTCCACAATATCGCCTGTGTCCAGCGCCACGCTGACCTTGACCAGGTCGGGGTAGCACACGGCGTAATCCTGCGTGTAGGCGTAGTTGATGGTGCAGATGCCGTCGTTAATCACATAATAGCTTTCCTTCATGTTGCGGATGCCCTTGGCGTTCAAAAAGTTCTGCGCGGCGGCCTTGGCGGCGGCTTCGTCCAGCTGCATGCCGCCGATCTCGCGGGAATCCGTCATGGCGCAGACCACGCCGCCCGCCTTTGTAACGGAGATGCGGATGGCGCCGTATTCAAAATTGTACATGGGCAGGCCGCCGTCGTTGTCCTGTGTGTGGGTCAGCTTGTCCTGCGTCAGGCCGAGAAATTCCGCGGCGTTGTTCTGCGCGTTGCCCTGCGGCACTTCCGCCAAACCCTCCAGCAGCTTGGGCTTCATCTGCCCGATGTGGTCGGAGAACGGGCCGTCGTAGATCAGGGACGGGTAGTCCGTGAAGTCGTCCGCCGTCTGCCGGAAGCTTTCGTCCACCGGGCCCGCGTCAAAGTCCGGCTGTACCTCGCGCAGGCTTTCCTTCAGCTTGGCGGCGTATTGCTCCAGGTTCTTCATGGAGGCGTATTCCTCCTCCGTGATCTTGCCGCCCGCGGAAATGCGGCTGGAGAGCGCCATGGAGAAGTCGCCCACCTGCGAAATATACTTGTTCACGTTGGAAAGTGTGCCGTTTTCCAGCGGCAGAATGGACAGCGCGGCCTTCGCCATGCTGGTTTCCCTCATCAGCTTGGCGGCAAGCCCGTTCTGCTGGGTGGGGGTGTTGGCGTAGACGCTCTTGTTGAGCGTGTTCTCAATGTTGTCCACGCAGTCGCCCAGGTCCATTACCGCGCGCTGATAGTTGTAGTTCAGATTCATTTTGTACTTGGAGGCCTGCACGTATCCGCTGACGGTGGTGCCGCCGAGCACCACGATTACGGCGATCATCGCAATGGTTAGCATCACAAATTTCCTGTTCTGTTTCATAAAATTTGAACCAGCCTTTCCTGACAGAGGTGTTCTGGAAGATACGGTTATTTTTAACAGCTGCCCGCCCAATTATGCGGGTTTTCGATTGCGAAAACGGATATTGTGGGCTATAATAGGGAAGTTGTGAGAACGAAAAAATCGAAACGCGGGGGCAAAGTATGGACAGCAGAGTGGAAGCATTCTTTACATCGGTCAAAGGCAAAGCGGCGGCGTTCTGCGGCATCGGCGGCAGCAACCTGCCGCTGATCCGGATTTTCCGGGAGAAAGGCGCGCGGGTGATTGCCTGCGACCGCCGCACGCGCGAACAGCTCGGAGAAAAAGCGGAGGAGCTGGAAGCGCTCGGCGTGGAGCTGCGTCTGGGAGAGACGTATTTGCAGGATCTCGACGTGGATATGATCTTCCGCACCCCCGGCATGAAGTTTACCCTGCCGGAACTGGAAGACGCGCGCCGGCGCGGCGCGGCGGTCACCTCGGAAATGGAGGTTTTCTTCGACCTCTGCCCCTGCAAAATATATGCGGTGACGGGAAGCGACGGCAAAACGACCACCACGACCATTATCTCGGAGTTTTTAAAGGCCGCGGGTAAAACGGTGCACCTCGGCGGCAACATCGGCCGTCCGCTGCT
Source organism: Clostridium sp. D33t1_170424_F3 (assembly GCF_015667585.1). Taxonomy (GTDB): domain Bacteria; phylum Bacillota; class Clostridia; order Oscillospirales; family Acutalibacteraceae; genus Anaeromassilibacillus. The sequence continues at coordinate 1,928 of NZ_JADPEG010000028.1, forward strand.
GCCGGAGATTGAGAGCGTCCGGCCCGGCGACGCGGCGGTGGTGGAGCTTTCCAGCTTCCAGCTGATTTCCATGCGGAAAAGTCCGGCGGTGGCGGTGGTGACGAACCTGTCCCCCAATCATCTGGACGTTCACAAGGATATGCAGGAGTATATCGACGCAAAGAAAAATATTTTCCTGCACCAGAACGCGTTCAGCCGCACTGTGCTCAACGCGGACAATACGATCACCGCTTCCTTCGCGCCGGAGGTGCGCGGGCAGCTCTTCCAGTTCAGCCGCAAAGACCGCTGTGCGTACGGCGCGTGGGCGGACGAACAGGGGAATATCTATATGGCGCAGGGCGGCCAGGATACCTTTATTCTGAACGCTTCGGAGATCAAGATTCCCGGCGCGATCAACGTAGAGAATTATCTGGCGGCGATTTCCGCCGTTTGGGGCGACGTCGATTTAGAGGTGATCCGGCAGGTGGCGCGGAACTTCGGCGGCGTGGAGCACCGCGCGGAGCTGGTGCGCGAGCTGGACGGCGTCAGATGGTACAACGATTCCATTGGGACCAGCCCGACCCGCACGGCGCGCGGCACGCTGTCCCTGTACGACCGCAAAATTATCCTGATCGCGGGCGGCTACGATAAGAAGCTTCCATACGATTCCCTCGGCCCGGTCATCGTGGAAAAGGTCAAAACACTGGTTCTGATGGGCGCCACCGCGCCGAAGATCGAGGCGGCGGTGCTGGCCGCTCCGGCCTGCCGCGAGGGAAGTCCAAAGATTCTGCACGCCGCTTCAATGGAAGAGGCGGTCCGGCTCTGCCGGAAGGAAGCGGAACCGGGCGACATTGTTTCGCTTTCCCCCGCCAGCGCGAGTTTTGATCTGTATCCCAATTTTGCGGAGCGAGGCAATCATTTCAAACAGATTGTAAACAGATTGGAATAATTTGATATAATGATACGATTTGTATAAAAGGAGAACGCCATGGAGGAATTAAAAGAATTGCTGTTTGCGCTCTGCGCGGAGCCGGGCACGCCGGGCGACGAGTGCGCCCCTGCAAAGCGGGCCGCGCGGGAGCTGCTGAATTTTGGGGAGACGGCAGTCGACCGCATGGGCAACGTCGTGTGCCGCATGGGAAAACGGGACGCCAGGCGTCACATCCTGCTGGACGCGCACATCGACCAGGTGGGCCTGATCGTGACCCGCGTGGAGGACTCGGGCTTTCTGCGCGTGGACCGCTGCGGCGGTACGGACCGCCGCGTCCTGCCCGGCAGCCCGGTGACGGTTTTTGGAAGGGAAACGCTGACGGGCGTCGTCTGCTGTATGCCGCCGCACCTCACCGACGGCGGGGAGGACAAGGTGGAAGGCGTGGATCAGATGGCCGTTGACGTGGGCCTGACCGGGGAAGAGGCCAAAGCGCTGGTTTTCCCCGGAGATCGCGTGCTGGTGCGCGCGCCGCAAAAACGCCTGCTGGGAAACCGCATCGCGTCCCCCGCGCTGGACGACCGCGCGGGCTGTGCGGCGCTGATCCGCTGCGCGCAGCTGTTACAGGAGGAGCCGCTCGGCTGCGCGCTCACCATACTGCTCAGCAGCAGGGAAGAAACCGGCGGGCAGGGCGCGGAAACCGGCGCGTTCGCGCTGGAGCCGACCGAGGCGGTCGCGGTGGACGTGAGCTTTGCCGCGCAGCCGGGCGTGGACCCGGCAAAATGCGGCAAACTGGGCGGCGGGCCAATGATCGGGATCGCGCCGGTGCTTTCCCGACCGATGACGGACCGACTGGTGCAGCTCGCAAAGGAAAAGGACATCCCGTACACGCTGGAAATCATGGGCGGGGAAACCGGCACCAACGCCGACGCCATTGCAACCGCAAAGGCGGGCGTCCATACGGCGATGGTTTCCATCCCGCTGCGGTATATGCATACGCCGGTGGAGGTCGTCGACGTGCAGGACGTGGAGCACGTCGCGCAATTGCTGGCGGCCTATGTAAAGGGGGCGGAATAAATGGCGGATCTGAAACTTTTGGAAACACTCTGCGCCGCGCGCGGTATCTCCGGATATGAGGATGAAGTGCGCGAACGGATCCGGAAGGAAATCGAACCCTATGCCGATCGGTTGGAGGTCACGCCGCTGGGCAACCTGATCGCCTTTAAAAAAGGAAAGCAGCGCCCCAAAACCAGGCTGATGCTTAACGCCCACATGGACGAGGTGGGCATGATCGTGACGCACATCGGGGAGGACGGTCTGCTCCGCTTTGCGACCGTCGGCGGCATCGACCGCCGCGTGCTGTGCGGCAAGCCCGTCACCGTGGGCGGAAACGTAGGGGGCGTGATCGGTGCGAAGCCCATCCACCTGCTGACCGGCGAAGAAAAAGAAAAATCCGTCCCGGTCAGGGATTTGTATATTGACATCGGCGCGGCGGACCGCGAGGAAGCGGAGGCCGTCGTGCGGCCCGGCGACCCGGTGACGTTTGATTCGCTGTTCGATACGGCCCACGGTATGGTCAAGAGCCGCGCACTGGATGACCGCGCGGGCTGCGCCATCCTGATCGATCTGCTGAAAAGCGACCTGCCGTACGATATGATGTTCGCGTTTGTCGTGCAGGAGGAAACCGGGCTGAACGGCTCCAAAACGGCGGCGTTTGCCATCGCGCCGGACGCGGCCATTGTGGTGGAGAGCACCACCGCCGCCGATGTGGCGGGCGTGCCGGAGGACAAGCAGGTCTGCCATGTGGGGAAGGGGCCGGTGCTGTCCTTCATGGACCGCCGGACCATCTACGACAGGGAGTATTACAGGATGGCGTTTGACGCGGCGGAGGAAATCGGCGTAAACTGCCAGGCGAAGCAAGCGGTTGCCGGCGGCAACGACGCGGGGGCGATTCATGTATCCCGGGAGGGCGTGCGCACGGTAGCGGTGTCCCTGCCCTGCCGGTATCTGCATTCCGCCGTGAGCCTGATTTCCCAGCAGGATTTCCACGACGCGGAGACGTTGATTGCGCGCCTGGCGGAGAAGATCGCCGGCGCGGAACCGGTATGATTCAGCAGGTCAAGGCCCTCGCGGAGCTGGACCCGTTCCGGGGAAGCGCGTTTGCCTGCCGGATTCGCGCCACGGCGGAGGCCTACGGGCTGGATTATCCCTTTGCGCGTTTCTGGGTGCAGGGAGAACACGCGGCGCTGTGTTTGCTGGATGATGTGTTGGTTTTGGATGTGCAGCCCGGCGCGGAGCCGGAAGAGCTTGCGTCGTTTGTACGGATGGCCGGCGCGCGGACCGTGCTCTGCGCAGAAGAAGCCGCGCGGGAGCTGTTGTTCTCCGTTTCCGTCGCAGGTGAAATCATGGCGCTGGAATCCATCGACGCACCGGAGGCCGCTTGCGAATGGAATCCCAGCCTGCGGGAAGTCCACGCGCTGCTGCACGACTGTGAAAGCGCGTCCTTTGTGCCGCCGGAGTTCGAGCCGTTCTATCTGGACCTGTCCCACCGTATCCGGCACGAAACCGCGCAAACGGTGGGACTTCGTCAGAATGGACGTCTGGCGTCGTGTGCCGTTTGCTCCGCGTGTACGGAGGAGGCCGCCGTGTTGTCCGCCGTGGCGGTGCATCCGGATTTCCGGCGGCAGGGCCTGGGCGCGTTGGCGGTGCGGTCGCTGGCTGCGTCGTTACATAGACAAAAAACCTATATTTTCCGGGCGGACGGAGAGAATGAAGCGTTCTACCGCGCCCTCGGATTTGCCGGGTGCGGCCGCTTTGCGGAGCTGCATCCGTGAGAAAGGAATTCTTCATGAAAGATAAGCGCTTTGAGGTGGCCTACACACAGGGCACGATGGACGTCATCCGCGTGCTGGTGGACCGGGAAACGGGGGTTCACTATCTGCACGTTTCCAGCGGATACGCAGGCGGGCTGACGCCCCTGCTTGGCAGGGACGGAAAACCGGTGGTCACGCCGGTCAGCCCCTTTGAAAAATAAAATTGACAGGGAAAAGGAAAGAGAGGGAGTCCCGTGATATACCCAGATTTTCGGATAGATGAGAGCATCCAGAGCGCCGCGAAGCGCGCCATGGAAAAGATTGCGCCGGTCCTCGTGGGGATCGACGAAACCACAGACTACAACCAGCAGAAGATGCTGGCGGCGTTCATCGAGGCGGGCGTCAGTGAGAGTCATTTTGCGGCGTCCACCGGCTACGGCTACGGCGACCGGGGCCGCGAAGTGCTGGATCAGGTGTACGCAAAGGCGCTGGGCGCGGAGGACGCGCTGGTGCGCTACAATTTTGTAAGCGGTACGCACGCGCTCACGGTGGCGTTGTTCGGCGTGCTGCGACCGGGCGATAAGATGCTCAGCGTGACCGGCCTGCCGTACGATACGCTGCGCGGCGTGATCGGCCTGACGGGGGACGGGAACGGCACCCTGAAGGAATTCGGCATTGCCTATGAACAGATCGACCTGCTGCCGGACGGTGCGCCCGATTATGCGGAAATGGAGGAACAAATTGATCCGTCCGTGAAAATGGTGTATGTCCAGCGCTCCCGCGGATACAGCCTGCGTCCCTCTTTGTTTGTGGAGGATATTGCGCGGATCGCGGAGATTGCGAAGCGCAAGGCCCCGGGCTGCATCGTCATGGTGGACAACTGCTACGGCGAGTTTGTCCAGCGCGATGAACCGACTTCCCACGGCGCGGACCTGATGGCGGGTTCCCTGATTAAAAACCCCGGCGGCGGCGTGGCCCCGACCGGCGGCTACATCGCGGGCCGGAAGGACCTGGTGGAAAGCTGCTCTTATCGCCTGACCACGCCCGGCACCGGCAAGGAGATCGGCTGTACGCTCGGTAACAACCGGGAGCTGTTCATGGGCGCGTTTCATGCGCCGCATGTGACAGGCGAAGCGCTCAAAACAGCGGCTTTCACAGCCGCTTTGTTTAACGAATTTGGCTATGACGTGACGCCAAAGCCGGACGAGCCTCGCGCGGATATCATCCAGGCGGTTTTGCTGCGCCGGGAGGAGGCGCTGGTGGCCTTCTGCCAGGGCGTGCAGAAGGGCGCGCCGGTGGATGCGTTTGTCACGCCGGAGCCGTGGGACATGCCCGGCTACGATTGCAAGGTGATTATGGCGGCGGGCGCCTTCACGCTCGGCGCTTCCATTGAGCTTTCCGCAGACGCGCCTCTGCGCGAGCCGTACGCGGCCTGGATGCAGGGCGGCCTGAATTTCCACAGCGGGCGTCTCGGCGCGATGCTCGCGGCGCAGTCCATGCTGGAGCGGGGGATTTTGGGCAAATAATCTTGCATTCCGGCAGGGAATTCGATATAATAACAGTTGTCAGTGTAAAATGGAAAGTAAAAAATTGAGGACCGATGGTTGCTGGCAAGGCCCCTGGTTTTGCCGCTTGAGTCGTTCAACAGAGGATCTTTAAAAGTAACATTTAACTTTTTGTTTTTCACTTTCAACTGAATATGCGGGTATGGTGGAATTGGCAGACACGCCAGATTTAGGTTCTGGTGGGAAATCCGTGCAGGTTCAAGTCCTGTTACCCGCACCACATTTTGTCGAAAGAAGTCAGTTGCTAAAAAAGCTGCTGACTTCTTTCATATTTTACAATTTATAGTATACTGCTATTTGCTTTGCGGAATTTTTTCTTCTTGTGGTATAATAATTGCCACCATTTTAAATGTATCATGAAAAACTTCGAGGGTTAAAGGCTATGCACCGTGAAACCTATCTTCATTATTTCTTGCATGCCAAAGATATATTTTGTCGAAAGACGTCGATTGCTGAAAAGCAGTCGGCGTCTTTCGTTTCTATATAACTTTACGTATTATTAAAAGTTGTATTGTGAGAAATAATTTTCTTAATGTATAGTAACTCGGTGAATCTAAAGGAACTGCGCGAGTTCGAATTTCTGAAGACTTTTCTACCCATTTATATTTATTCGTCAAAGGCTTGACAACATATAAAGCTGCGCATATAATACAAACCACAGATACAAAAAACAATTTTTTGTGGGACAAAAAAGGGAGAATAGTTATGGCAAATCTATTAACAGTTTCTGAAATTTTAGAATCAACTGGTATTGCTCGTACTACATTGTATCGTATGATTGACGAGGGATTACCATATACACAAGTGGGGACGCGTAAGAAATTATTTATACTTGAAGAAGTACAAGAATTTATAGATAAACGAAAAAATGACCTTATTACAAAGCTAGAAATTGGAAAAGAGTACTATAATGAGGAACTTTGCGCAATATTTAAGTGTAGTACACAAGGTGGTATGCGTAGGTCACATTCTACAGATGCACTTGTACTTATTTCGCACCACGACGATCCTAATAATGCATATATGGATTATTGGAAAAATGATGTTCTCTATTATACAGGTATGGGAATGGAGGGCCCACAAGATATCAATTTTGCTCAGAACAAAACACTTAACGATTCAAATAGTAATGGAGTCATCAACTATCTTTTTGAAGTTTTTAGTAATAAGAAATACATGTATCGAGGTATAGTAAAACTAATAGGGAAACCATTTCAAAAAGAAGAAATTGATTTTGCAGGAAACTTAAGAATGGTCTGGAAATTCCCTTTAAAACTCATCAATCAAAACCTTTTGGACGAGCATTTTATAATTAAAGAACAGAAAATGGTTGGTGATGCGATACAAGATATCTCCAATGAAGAACTGAAAAAGAAAATAGCTAGTGTAGACGGAATTGCCCGCTCACGCATAACAAAGGCCATAACTTACGAGTATAATTTGTATGTTCATGAGTATGCAAAACGAAGGGCACATGGCCGATGCCAATTGTGTAAAAAAGAAGCTCCTTTTTTTGTGAACGGGAAACCATTCCTGAAATCCTATCATTTATGCCCGTTATCTAAGGGCGGTTTAGACGTAGTTAATAACGTTGCTGCGCTATGTCCTAATTGTTATGAAAAGCTTATACATGTCCACTTGAACGAGGATATAGAAGAAATTCAAGCGCAGATAGAAAAAGATGCCATTTGATTAATTAAATGGCATCTTTTATAGGAATATAAAAGTCTATGCATTGCTCCTTTTTCAATTTCAATTGTTCGAGTGTTCGCGAACTTTACTAATACTGAGCGATTGCATCTCGTTTGTCCGCCAAAGACAAAACCTGCGGCGTGCATTTTGCACATCGCTGGTTTCTTTTTGTCAATATACTCGTAACTAATAACGCGAACTCTTTCCGTTGAGAAGGGTTCGCATTTGTTTTTGTATACCAACAAATATAATATGGCAAGCCGGAGCGCCTTCTCTTTCAAGTGCGGCCCTTTCTGGTTACAGCTTCCTTTCTTTAATGTGTGAATGCCCGCAGTGAATAAACAAAATAAAAAACAGCCCTTCTCCTGAAAATCATGGCAAACGGAGAATCTGAAAGCGCACATTCAAGCCCGGATGCATAGAATGGAGCAAAGCGGAGAAAGGCTGAGAGTGCGTATGGAGGAAGAAACACGCTCTTTTCGGCCGGCTGGATGCCGTTGGCGGTTCCATCTTTTCCTCCGGATTTTATATGCATTAAATTCTATTCATCCAGCGTGGACAGCTGGTGTGTACCAATGAGAGGGACGCCCAATCCGCCGCCGGTTTATCCCATCCGTCACCCGGCGTGGATCAAGCCTTTTGGCTCTCTTTTCATTCCAGTGGCCGCTCTTCTGCGCTGAAACTACCTGGACTTCGTGGAGTGCAGCTGAAAGCAGACCACTGCGGCAGGCCAGGTGCTCCCGATTAGGAGGGTTTCATACACATGGCATATTCAGACCTGGAGCTTTTGGCACGCATCGTCAAATGTGAGGCGGGGGGCGAGGGAGAGAACGGGATGAAGGCGGTAGCCTCGGTGGTGATGAACCGGGTTAACGTAACATACGGGGAATACGGACGGCTCAATACTGTCCGGGAGGTGGTCTTTCAGCCCCGCCAGTTCACCTGCGCAATGGAGTCCGTGGGAGGGCGCTACAACGCCCAGAACATCTATAACATGGCGCTGGAGCAGGTCAATTGGGACATCGCCGAGTGGGCCATGGCGGGCAACCGCCTGACCAACCTGGGTATCGCCCTTTGGTTTTTCAATCCTTTCAGCCCCAACTGCCGAAACAATTTCCCTTCCCGTGTGGGAGAATTCGTCATCCGCATCGGCGACCACTGCTTCTATAACCCGACTGACGCCTACGCGGACACTTAGATTTGGAGGTTAACCCTATGGACCAATTTTTCCCCAATACGGTTCAGGACATTGTCCCAACCAGGGCCAATGAAAACAACGGACTTAACGTCCCACCCCAGCCGGATTTTGATACCCCCGCCATGCAGGGCTCTCTTCAGCAGGCCCTGAGCGAGAACCTGGGACAGTTCGTGGTGGTGGAATTCCTGATCGGCACCCAGAGCATTCAGACAAAGTCCGGTATTCTTTATGCGGTCGGAAACAGCGTCCTCACCCTCTATGAGGAGGCGACGCAGACCTTTGTCATCTGCGACATGTTCTCGGTGAAATTCGTCACCTTCTACCTGCCAGGACAGCGGCCCCAGCGCTATGCGGGCCCTTATAACGGCGTGACGCCTGCCGTGCCCGCTGACTTTGGTCCGGTTATGCCCGGTCCCGGCGGCGGCGTGATCTTTTCCGGTACTCCTAACATAGACAATATGAACGGAATGGGCGGCGCCAGAAATGGAATGAATGGCATGAACAGAATGAACAATTTTCCCGGAATGGGCTGAGAAGAGCCGCACAAAAAACAATAAAAGAAAAAACTTGACTTTTTACAAAAGTATGGTATACTATAAAAGTATTCTAAATGTACTAATTGATTTCCGCGGTGTATTAAATCAATTTCGTTTTGATTTGATACGCCGCGGTTTTTTGTTCGGATATTTTTGAATGTAATTTTTTACAGGAGGTGCCACTTATGAATAGAGGTACTGTCAAATGGTTCAATGAGAGCAAAGGATTCGGATTTATTTCCAACGACGAAGGCGGCGAGGATGTGTTCGTGCATTTTTCCGCGATTATCGGAGAGGGATTTAAAAACCTCATGGAAGGCCAGCGCGTGACCTACAACACGGAGCAGGATCCCAAAAACAGCAGCAAGCTTCGCGCGGTTAACGTCAGCCTCGCCTGATTGGTCTGCATAGATGCATGTAAGATGCCCCCGGTCTAACCGGGGGCATCTTTTTGTTTTAATCAGCTTTAGCAAAAGGACAACCCCCGGCTAAGCCGGGGAGAGTAAAAAAGATTAAATAGTGAAAAAACCTTCTGGTAGAATAAAGTCGCGGTCGGTCAACT
>NZ_JADPEG010000029.1 GCF_015667585.1 Clostridium sp. D33t1_170424_F3
CCCCTTCAGGGGCGTTGTCTGTATCATGCCCTTCTAGGGCTTTCCCAAGCCCCCGGCTTTGCCGGGGGTCCTGACTTATGTTATGGGTACAGTTACAGCCTTAATTTTATGATTTCGTTTCTTTATCAGACATCGCCTTGAATTGCCTGCTGGCCGCTTTTACAAGGGAAGGCGCGTCGCTGCCGTCTTCAGGATATGTAACCGTGCAATAACGCGGTATAATAAAAATTTTATGGCCGTCCAATCTTCTTTTCCAATGCAGCTGTAAAATGAAGTCTTCAATCATACAATCCGGTTTTCGACCGTCGTCCGTAAAAATCGCGAGCAGGAAGCTATCATCGTTGAGCCTGGTTACGACTGTATCCTCCGGGAAACAGTCCAGCACGCTTTGCCGGAACCGCATTAGATACGTTACGAGTTCATCGCGCTCCATATTTTTTGTAAACCTGCGGAAATTCCCCAACTGCAGCTCCAAAATGCACAGCCGGGCATCTGATTCTTTCAATAAGCGCTTATTCACAAAGAAGAAAAAGCCTTCCATTGTAGCGAACCCGCTGTCTGTGTTTGTATATTTTGCAACTTGCAGTCTCCTCTGCAGATGGAGCATGCGGTACAGCAATATTCCAGCCAGGAGCAGGACAAGGCCAAGTATGAGGAAGGAAGCGTCGATGAGAGCATGTTCGGCCTGTGTGATCCAGCCGCCTTTGGGCATGATACTGATATTCCACGTGGCGGGCAGGCTGAATTCATGCTTTACAGCGTCCGAATAGTCAATGGTGGGGTTGGAAGTCGAGATGACGGTCTTGGTCTGCCCAAGAAAGTCCAGCCGCCAGAGCTCATAGTCGTAATTTCCGTCCTCCAGCTCTTTCAGCCCCAGCGTGGAGAGCACATAGCCGCTGTCCATTGCGACAACGATCTCGCCCACATAGTCCGTGCCGAGATAGATAGGCTGCAGGAAAAGGAAGACGTCCATCTCCTCACCAAACAGGCTGGCAGGCCCTTCCACAACGGGTATTTTTGCAAATTTTGCCAGTGTGACGCTGTAGGCAAAATCCGCCATATCTTTTCCAATCCAGACGCCAAAGCGGTCCGCCGGATAGATGTAATCCAACGTGTCCTCCTTAAAATAGGCGACATAGGCAACGTGTTTGTTTTCTTCCGTGAGTTTTCGCACGCTTTTCTGAAAGAGCTCCAGGTTATCGGTATCATACAGATCGATCGTATAGGACAGCTTTGCCGCGTCGTTTAAATTTCCAAAGGTTTCGGCAAGGCCCTTGCGAAAGCCGACCTCCACCGTCTGGGCCGCCGTTACGCGCTCCGCAAGAAGCGCGTTTTTTGCTGCGCTGTCCAGCGCCAGCATCGCTCCCGCTAACATCAAAACAAGAACGCCAAATATCAGGACCTGCCTTTTTCTAAATTTCATCATGCTCACCGTACATAAAGATGGAATAATTGGCCTTTCCGTGACACTTCACATCGTAAAGCGCTTTATCTGCATTCGCGATCAGCATACCCAATGTAAGCTCCTGATGCCATATGCTGGCGCCGATGCTGCAATGGGTCGCGATTTCCTTATCCTCGCAGCGCACGTTAAACTTCAGCCTGCCGACAAGCTCTTTCAAAACGGCGTCCAGTTCTTCACGGCTGTCAATATCCCGCAGGATCAGAATGAATTCATCGCCGCCATACCGCCCCACAAGTCCGTCATATTTCGCGCCATATTCCCGCAGGAGGGCGCCGATCCTTTGCAGGGCCATATCGCCGGCCAAGTGGCCGTTATGATCGTTCAGCGTTTTCAAATCGTCCAGGTCGATAAAGCAAAGGGCAAAGAGCTGCCCGTCCCGATTCGCCTGCTTCTCCCGCAGCATCGCTTCCGCCCGGTCCAGGAAGATGACCCGGGTGAAGGCCCCTGTCAGGTCGTCGTTCAGGCCTTTGCTGGACAGCTGGATGATGTTTTCATAATCGAATAGTTCTGTAGAGTCGTTGCCCTGGCAGACCTTCTTTTGGATTTCCTGTACGGATTTGACCATTGTTTCAATGCTTTTCGCCTGAAGCCTGGCGTGGTGGTTTACAAAATAATACACTCCCGACAGGAGCAGGAGCATCCCCAGCAGGACAAAGCCCGCGGAGGGCAGTATGGAAAAGAACTCCGGCCAGAAGCTGACGGTCACCACTATGTCCCAATTGGCGTTTTCGACCGGTCCGTATTCGGTGTACATCAAATCGGCGCCGCTGCGGCTTTGGAAGGAACCGGCCTGCCGGTTCAGCATCTGCTCCTCAATCTGGTCGGCGGTCACATGGGACAGATTGTAGCCGCTCAGGATGTTGAGGATAGAGGCGCCGTAAGGCGTGTCGTTCGTAGAGCACATGACCTGTCCCTTGGAGCCGATCAGAACCGCGTCCGCCGTTGTGGTGGAGGTGATCTCCTGTAAGAGGGCGGAGGTGTCGTCCAAAACGACGGTGGCAAACAGGCTGCCGGTCATGACGCCATCCTGCAGCAGCGGGACGATGACGGTATAGTTCAGCGTCTTGCCATCGGCTCCAGCCACGAAGCTGTCCGTCACATAGGGCTGCTTGGAGGCGTATACCTTCTGCATATGGTCCCGGCTTGCCAGGCTGGCGGGTTCTTCACCCAGGGTATACACAACAATATCCTCATCCACATAGCAGATGAACATATATCCATAATATTCGTTGATTTGATCCAGCTTCGCAACCTTTTCTTCCCAGGCAATGCCGGGGTCGTAAAAAATCGGAAGCGACGCCAGAGATTTCAGCAGCTTAAGCGATTCGTTGACCTTCTCCGACGTCTGAGCGGAGGCGCTCTGCTGGATCGTCCGGGCCGTCTGTTTCATAGTTTTATAAGTAAGAAACGCGTTTTGAAGCAAAAAAATCATCATGCCTAAGATCAGGCAGACAATAAAAGCCCTGTGAACATTGGAGAAAGCCAATGCTTCAGCACTTTTTGCAACTCGCTTTTGTTTTTTGGTTTTCATCACTTTTCACCCACACATATCCTTCTCTTTCAAATACTTACATAACATCCCGCTTTTTGTTTTTTTTAGGATCGTTCTCACCTGTCGCGATGGCCCGATTCGATTCCAGACGGTTCCCCATTTATCCCGTCAACTGCATAATGCGTGCTGCGAGGTCCGGATCAAATACCGGCCGGTACAGCTTCACAGGCGGTTCACCCCAAATCCCCGCCTGCTCAAAGCGATTACACAGTTTTTTCTTTTGATTAACAATGGTTAAATACAAAACCATCTTGGTCTCTTACCCATATTATTGTACAGCAGGATACCCAACTTTGCAACAGTCTTCAGAAATAATAACCGATATACAGGTAACTCAATCATACATTTTATTTACAATGATTGATTTGTTGAGAAAGCGGTGGTATAGTAAGGATGCATTATACTGATTAGGTACCAAATACGCTTGCCTGAATAAAATAGTCAGCCAAAGGGCCATATTCTTTCATCTGCTGGGGATCTCCGGCAGACGGTTGCAAATGTTTTCAAAAAGAGATTTTTGCACGTCTTCAAGCGCGGCGCTGTCATCGCAGCAGGCGAAAACGGTGAAGCTGTCACGCATCTGCTGAAAAATCCGTCGATATCGGGGACCGCAGCCCGATGACAATGCGGCTTTTTATCTGCACGCCGTGATAGCGGGGCATGGCGACGAAACAGCACCCCAGACCACCCTTACGCGGAAGGGTGTTTTACAAGCTGGGATTCTGCGTGGTTTGGCAAAGAATTTACTGAGATAGGGAGGAAACGGCGATGAAGAAGCGCGACAAGATTTTGATTGTTGATGATTCTGAGATCAACCGTTCACTGTTGGTAAATATGCTCTCCGGAGAATATGACCTTATGGAAGCCGGAGACGGGGTGGAGGCCATCAGCAAACTTGACCGCTATCATTCTGAGCTCTCTCTGGTATTGCTGGATATTGTCATGCCGAATATGGATGGGTTTGAAGTGCTGGCAAGGATGAATCGTTCCAGATATATCGAGACGATCCCTGTTATTATGATTTCCGCGGAAACGTCTTCTTCCTATATGGAGCAAGCCTATTGTCTGGGGGCGGCAGAGTATATCAGCCGCCCATTTGAGGATAGCACGGTAAAACGCCGTATAAAAAACATCATCACACTTTATGCCAGGCAGAAGCGCCTGGAGCAAGTTGTAACGGAACAACTCTGGGAGAAGGAAAAAGCCAATTTGGTTATGGTGGAAATCCTCAGCCAGATTGTTGAATTTCGCAATGGAGAAAGCGGCCTCCATGTATTACATATCCGTGTCATTACAGAGGCCCTGCTGAAGCGGCTTTCACATATGACAGACCAGTACGCTTTGACGCCGGATCAGATTGCGCTGATCTCCAACGCCTCCGCCCTGCACGACATTGGTAAAATATCTATTCCAGACGAAATCCTGAATAAACCCGGCAGGCTGACGCAGGAGGAGTTTGAATTCATAAAGGGCCACAGCGCTATCGGCGCGCAAATGCTGGAGAACATCCAGTGCTACAAAGATGAACGGCTGATACGGGTCGCTCACGATATTTGCCGTTGGCATCATGAGAGATATGACGGCAAAGGATACCCGGATGGCTTGAAGGGGGAAGAGATCCCCATTTCGACACAAGTGGTGGCCGTGGCGGACGTCTACGATGCATTAACCAGCAGGCGGGCCTACAAGGAGGCATACTCACACGAAACGGCCCTTCGCATGATTCTGGATGGTGAGTGCGGAACCTTTAACCCCTTGCTTTTGGATTGCCTGGAAAAATCTGCTTCTTATCTGAAAGAGCAGGTGAAAATGCATTCCGTTTCCGGGGTTTCTAAGGCAGCGGTACTCAACAATACCCGCGGTCTTCTTCAGAACAGCACGTCAAACCGGACAGTATCCCTGCTGGAACAGGAGCGGACAAAGTATCAATTTTTCGCTTCCATGTCTAAGGAAATCCAGTTTGAATACTCCTGTCCCTCCCAGCTTCTTACACTGTCGGAGTGGGGCGCGGAGTACTTCGGTATCAACGCGATCATCAGCGATCCGTGGGAGGACAGCGCGGTTTTAAAAATTATATCAAAAAACGACCTGCAGGACCTGCACCGGCGCTTGCTGGCGGCGACAAGAGACGACCCCATCGTTTCCCACGTCTATTGTTTGCATGTCAAAGGCGAACAGAGATGGTGCAAGCTGGCAGCCCGGCCTCTGTGGGAAGAGGACAGTTCCGAATGGACCAGAATAATTGGAAAATTTACCGACGTTTATGAAGAACAGATCGAGTTAAACAAGCTCGAAAAAATGGCGCAAGTTGACGCATTGACTGGATTATTTAACTGCGATTATGCGCGTAGTCTGATAGAAACCGCGCTGTCCAGAATAAAGAAAATTGACGGGAGATTTGCCCTCCTTCTTTTTGATTTGGACCTCTTCAAAAATGCCAACGATCAATATGGTCGTCTGTTTGGAGACAAAGTGCTGGGGGATGTTGGGAAGCGGGTACGCAACAGCGTTCGCATGGAGGACATCTCCGCACGAATCGGTGGGGACGAGTTCCTGATTTTTATGGAATATAACCATGACGATATTTATTCCATCGTGGACCGGGTGCATAAAGCTCTCTCCGGGCAGTATCACTCCTTTGAAATAGGAGTCAGTATGGGGGTCGCTTTGGCCCCCGAACACGGCGCAGCGTTTGAAGAACTGTTTCTCCACGCGGATCAGGCCCTACATGCTGCGAAGCAGAACGGCCGGAGGCACTACCGCTTTTATGATGGTTCTATGCAAGACGTCCTACCGCTGCTGACTCCCATGGATGACGGTGTAAAAAACAGGATCTGCTGATGGAAGCCCCCCCTGCAGAACGAATTCAGGGGAAGAGGCCGTGCCATCTGACCAGAGACAGGTTGAGAAGAGCATATGGAGGTGCTTATGAAACGGAGAAAGAAGGAAAAGGGTGGGAAATGGGAAATATCCTTTTCTTCAATCATGCGGTATAACGCGGTGTTTTGCGTACTGGTTTTACTGTTCGTCATGCTGGGAGGAACAATACATTCCATCAGAAGGATGGAGTCAAATGCAGAAGTTGCACTGTCCGGAAGCCAGTCACAAATATCGCAGAGGGTCATTGGCGCCGTTAACCTGCTGGAGGCCCTGGCGGGCTCTCCGGAGTTCTACGACCCTGCGGTTCCTCCCATTGACAAGGTGCGGAAGCTGGATCAGCTGAGTCCCCATCTCGGATATATGCTGATGTGCTTTGTGGATGCGGACGTCATCGTCTATTCGGATGGAGAGGAGCCCGCCAGCCTCGCCAGCCGGGATTATATGCAGCAGCTGTTTTCCACAGGGCAAACGCAGGTGACGGACAGCTTTGCGGCCGGTGCGGACGGGATGACCCTCAATTACACTGTGGCGGTGCCGCTTTTTGACGAGCAGGGTACCATCACAGGCTGCCTGTTCTGCGCCATTTACTTCGACGAGGTTGTTCGTATTCTGGAGGCCTCCGCCGGCGCCCTAGACGCCGATGCGACGCTGATTGGCTCCAGGGGACAGGTCATGTCCTCCTCCGCCAGCTTAACCTACGGTGACTCCGTGATGGACGCGCTGCGGGACGATACACTTTTCGGCACCACGGCGGACCAGCTGGAGGAGGCGCTTCTTGCTGCGCAGACTGGTTCCTATTGGAGCATCCGGGACGGAAGCCTCTGCTATACCGCCTATCAGCGGGTGGATCAGACCAATTGGGATATATTGTGTACGGTTCGCTTTGAGACTCTTTTTTTCCAGACACTTCCTTCCCTGTTGCTCGTGGCCTGCTTGACGGCCCTTGCATCGATTGGACTGCTGCTGTTTTTGCGGCGGTATATCGGCAAGCAGATGATGGTTGTGGACACGCTGGTGCAGTCGATAGAAGAACTGGAAAAAAGCATCTATCTGGATGGCCGGCCGGACGATGTGGACTTCAACGAGGTCCTGCGCCTGACCAGCGACGGCCTTTCCGACAGCCTGACCGGCGTGGTTACCCGATCGGTGTTTCTCAATCAGGCCGCCGCACAGCTTGCAAAAGCGGACCCGGAGACGGTCAAAGCCCTGTTTTTCGTGGATATGGATAATCTCAAATATATCAACGATACCTGTGGGCATAACGGCGGAGATATTGCCCTGAAAAGTGTGGGATATATCCTGCGGGAGTACGAGAAGAAATACGACGGTGTGGTGGGCCGCTACGGCGGGGATGAATTCCTGCTGCTGCTGACCGGCCTGGATGATGAGAAAGAGTTGAACGCCGTTTTGGAAGGACTTGTACTCCGGCTTCAGACCGATGTTCCATCCGGTGGTCAAAGCATCCCGGTGCAGTGCAGCATCGGCGTTTCCGTATACCGGCCGGGAATGGGGCTGGAGCAAATGATTTCCGCCGCGGACGAAGCGCTTTACTATGTGAAGCAGAACGGAAAAGGATACTATCATATCCATCAGAATTGAGAGGCGACATGAAAAAATACAGCAGAAAACGAATACTGCTTTCGGCCGGCGTATTATCGCTGATCCTCGCCGCAGTTATAGGCGCGGGAACGCTGCTGCGCAACGAAATGGTGAGAATCCGCCAGAGTGCGGCTGAAAACATCCTGTTTTACTATACGGAAAAGATCATGCTGCAGCTGAATGGCACAATGAATGATGCAGGCGCTCTGGCACAGACCGCCCTTGTTATGAATGGAGATGAAACAGATTGGTTCGTGCGTGCATCCGCCCCGCTGTTGGCGCGGGAAGAGATACGCTATGTCTGCCTGTTCGAAGGCGATACGCTGGTGAGCGCTCTGCCAGGGGCCGACTATGGTGAATTGGAAGGGCGGGATCTGCAGGACTTCTGTTATGCCTTTACACTCGCAAAGGTGGTCAAGGATACCATTATAGAGGGGCCGTTTACGCCGGAGTTTGACCCGGCGCAGCAGGAAGTGTTTCTGTTTCTGCAGCCTGTTGTGGATGGGGATGTGTATCTGGGCGAAGTCGTCGTAGCGCTGGATCGGGACTATGTTCTGGAGCAGCTCAGCTTCAAGGAGTTATACGCGCAGGGATATGACTATGAGCTATGGCGGGTGGAGCCGCAAAACGGCGCCAAAGAGGTAATTGTAACGACAAACCCCGTTGTGGATTTCTCCCAGGCAAAAAAATCGACCTTCTATCTGCCAAGCCAGTGGAACCTAAGCATTCAGCCCGCCGATGGTTGGTTCAGTTCCACTCAGAAAACAGGGTTGATACTGGCTTGCGCGCTGTTGACATGCCTCCTGCTGGCACTTGCCTGTCTGGCACACCGCCTTTTTCTCCGGGAACGTGAAAAGAGGCAGCAGAATGCAGTCGACACAGCCACCGGCCTCTACAATCAAAAAGGATTCACCGTTGAGCTGGACCGTTGGCTCACTGCGAACTGCGGCGCTGTTATGTTATTCTACTTCTCATTGGAGGGCTTCGATCAGGCTGCCCGCCTGATTGGCCCCACACAGGAAGCGGCTTTTTTGCGAAGCATTCCTGAGCGCTTCAATGGATTTATCCGCAAACCCTTTATCGCTGGCCGTTTGGGATCGGGGAATTTTATCCTTGCTGTCCGCGAGGCCATGAGCGAGAGACAGCAGGAGGATTTTGCAAAGGGTTTGTCCCTGGAACTTCTGCTAAGAGTGCGCATCAATGATAAAAAGGATTTTCTGATGGCGCGTTATCAATGTGTGCGCTGCCGGACCGGCAGCGGCCGGGCAGAGGAAGAGATCGCCGCCCTGCTTCATGCGTATTATGATAAAATAGCGCAGGAATCTCCCGTGCGGATGCTGACCGAGAAGTGCAACCAGCTGGTCGAGGGCAATACAGCCGTGATATTTGACGAGTATACAGATGGGGAAATGACGGATCTCTCCAAGGCCCTCAATCGTTACCGCAAGCGGGTGGAACAGCTGGTCTACCGCGATCCGGTGTTTCATGTGGGGAACCGGCCCAAATATTTTCGGGATACCGACATGCTGATTTCCTACGACGCCAAGCGGCGGTTCAACCTCTTCTGTGTCGATATCTGTGCTTTCAGCCAGTATAATGAGCTGTTCAGCACCGACGTGGGGGACGCCATTCTCCACGAAGTCCTGAACCGCCTGTCGAGGCCCCTTGGTACATACCTGTACCGCATCAATGGCGATGTTTTTCTGGGAATATCACTCTCCACAGAAAACATGGAGAGCCTTGCCGCGTGTCTGTACCAAATGCTTATCAGTCCGGTTATCGTTGGAAATGCCACCATTCCGCTGCAGGTCCGCGTTGCAGCCTGCCAATATCCGGCGCACGGCGCTGCCCCCGGCGCCCTGCTGGATCACCTCCAGTCCGCCATACGCTTTTCCAAGGAATCCGGTCAGAACATCGTCCTCTACAATGATACGCTCGATGAACTGCTGCATACGGAAGCCGACATTCTGCACCATCTGAGCGACGCCATTCAAAAGCGGACCCTGGAGGTGTGGTATCAGCCGATGGTATATCTGGAAACAGGATGTTTTTCAGCTGCGGAAGCCCTCGTCCGTCTGCCGGACGGGAAGGGCGGTTACTATTCTGCGGGACAGGTTATTTCACTGGCGGAGCGCAACGGCCTGGTGGAGCGGCTCGGCGATTATGTATTGCGTTCCGCGTGTGCCTTTATGAGGACCTATGGCGATTCACTGGGGCTGAAGCGCATCAGTGTTAATCTCTCCGTGCAGCAGCTTTTGGTGGGGAACAGCGCGGAGCATCTGCTGAGCCTGATTCGCACAGACGGTGTTGATCCCCACCGGGTCACTCTGGAAATTACCGAGAGCGTTCTGATCCAGGCCATCGATCACATGGCAGAGACGCTGAAATTGCTGCGGCAGGCCGGTATCCGTATCGCGTTGGACGACTTCGGCGTGGGGTACAGCAGTCTGAACTATCTATCCAATCTGCCGGTGGATATTATCAAGATCGACCGTTCACTGACGAAGCAAATATTGACAAATGAAAAACAGCGTGCTCTTCTCAATTCTATTGTGGAAATGGCGATCATCAATGATTTGACAGTGGTTGCCGAGGGCGTTGAGACCGAAGCGGAACAAAAGCTTATAGGATTATCGGGCGTTCACTACATCCAGGGATATTACTATGCCCGGCCTATGCCGGAGGAAAAAGTGTCCTCGTTTTTGAATGATGCCCGAAAATAGGTGTGCATGGTCCGGATCGGTGTTCATTGGATCATTGGCATGCAAGTAAATATATAACGTTTGAGAAAGGGTTGAGCCTGTGCACCGGTCCGGCCGGGATACCCTGCATCGGCTGACCTGACCGCCTCCACAATGGTCTAAGCTGCACCCGCACGAAGTACCGTTTTGAAAAAGGGGGAGAGGCCCGGAAAATGTTGCCTGTATATTCTGCTGTCCTTGCGTTTAGATTACATCAGGTATATGTAAAGCCCTCATAGGGACTTCTGCTATTGACTGTTTCAATTAGCGAAAGTCCCTATGAGGGCTTTTTTCGTGTATTCTTGTGTTTTTCTGTGTCCTTGACTTTTCTTGCTATCCTGTGCCCAAAAAAGAGGGGACGTTGCAGTTTTGTTTCTGCAACGCCCCCTTCGTATTTGATGTAATAGGGAAGGCTTCGGATGTGATTGTATGGACTTAAAATACTGCGTTTAGAATACTATGGTGCTTTGTTTTGGATCTCCGATTGAAGACGTGGACGCACAGCGCTTTTCATGCCTGCGGCGCCTCCCCTCAACTATTTGACCAATATTTTCAGCCGATGGTTACCACACAATGCTGCTGCGCCGCCTCATTCGGATCTCCGGTCGGGATACGCTTACAGCGAGGACCATTTTACGCAATGGTGATAACACAATGCTTTTGCGGCTCCTCATTGGACATAGTCGTATATACACCGGTACTCTGGCCCGGTGTGCCGACTGCCCAGACTCTGTAGTAGCAGTCGTTGCCAATCTTCGCCACAAACTGGGTCTTCAGTACATTGCCGTTGCCCACGGTGAAGTTCGGGGCCGCACTGCTTCCGTTGACAACCGTCATCTTGAAGCAGTAGGCGCTGCCTCTCTTCA
>NZ_JADPEG010000002.1 GCF_015667585.1 Clostridium sp. D33t1_170424_F3
CGTAGTTCATCGTCTGCACCGGTGTGCAGTCTTCCACCTCATAGCCGCTGTTCATCGTGACATCAATATTGCGCTGTATCAGGTCCTTCACCTGGAACCGGCGGGAATCCGTGTAGGAATCCACCGTGAAGGTGAAGAAACCAATCTCCTGATCCTCCAGGTTTTCCGCCACGATCGGGATCGTGATCACGTTCTCCGTGAAGTCGCGCAGCGGCAGAACCAATGTCTGGTCCTTGCCAACCATGTCCTCGGCCGGGGCGATTGCCGGGATGTCCACCGGCGGCAGCTTGGAGGTGATGCAGCCGATATTTGTACCGACCTTGACCTCTTCGCCGTTGTAGATGAATTTGCACTTGCCGTAATTATCGCAGCTGACCTTCTTGCCGTTGACCGTCAGCCAATAACCGTAATCGCTGGTCGAGCCGCTTCCCCACTTCTTGCCGTACTCGTATCCGAGCTGCAGGCTGTCTCCTACCTTGACGTCTACTTCAAAGCTCGTCTGCAGCAGGCCGCCCACGTTGCTCAGCAGTACTGTGTAGTGGACAAACTCTTCCTCTGGCTCTTCCGCCTTATCGACATCCTTACCGTCGCCGACGCCGCACAAAACCGGCAAGCCGTTGTTTTTCTCCGCGTCAAAGCCCCAGTCCGCGCAATACTTGGGCAGGGCGGGCTTCTTGTCGTTCAGCAGCAGGGCGAACGAAAGCTTTTGCATATCCGTAGGCGCCATTGCTGTTGGTTCTCCCGCTTTGGGAGTCCCCCAGCCGTTGAACGCCGCGGCCGCCTCCTGGTTCCAATAGCAGTCCGTAATGGTCACGCTGTTCGCGTTACCGACAAATCCGCCGGCATTTCCGGCTTTTCCCTTTACCGCTCCGGTAGAATAGCAATTGATCAGCTTTGCACCGGCACCCTGACCGATCAGCCCGCCTGCTGCTTTAAAGCCGCCTACTTCGCCGGTTGCATAACAGTTGACAATCGCGCTGTCCGCGCTGCTTCCCACCAGTCCTCCGAATGCGCGTCCTTCGCCGATCACATCGCCTGTTGCATAGCAATTGGTCAAACCGCCCTTTGCATTGATCTTGGTGGCGCATTTGCCAATCAGGCCACCTGCCTGCACCGGCGTTTCCGGCTCCGTATTCGTGGTGATGACATTGCCGGTCGCATAGCAATTGGCAATTCCCTCGCCGTAATAGCCTTCTCCTGTGTAGTCGCCCAGCAGGCCGCCGATATTGGAATAACCGCGGACCTCCACAGATGCGCTGCTGTCCCGGATCACGGTATACAGGTCGACACCCAGCAGGCCGCCAACCTGACCGGCCTTTTCTGCCGCCGACACCGTTCCACCCGTTACATGGCAGTCCGTGATTTCGCCTCCATTGGCATATCCCGCCAATGCGCCGACATAGCTTTTGCCCTGAACCGCGTCAACTTCCAGCGTCAGAGATTCCACAGTGGCTTCCTTTAAGCTGCCGAACAAACCGGCATAGGAATCGGCGCTTTCCACCCGCAGGCCGCTGACGGTGCATCCGTTGCCCTGGACATATCCTCTGAACGGTTCGTCCTTTGTGCCAATGGGCGTCCAAATACGGCTGGACAGGTCGATATCGTTTTCGATGCTGTAATAATATGGTCCTTCCAAAAGGGAGGTTCCAAGCGTATGCAGGCTGTCCAGCTCTGCCGCGCTGGTGATGCGGAACGGATCTTCCTGCGTCCCGGAGCCTTCCGGCCGCACCGGCTGTTCCGTCTCCTGCACAAACCGAATGCGATAGTTTTCCTCCCGGGTCCCCGTCTCCGAGGTGAATATAATCTGCGTCGTGCCCGGAACACGGTTCGCGGGAAGAATCGTTACCGCCGCATTGCGGTCCGCTTCCGCTGTCACGGTCGGAACTTCTGTGGCCGAAACCTTGATTTCATATTCCTTTTGTCCGTCCGCAAGCTGCAGAGACGTGCCGTCCACCAGGATTTCCTCCACGGTGAAATCATTGTACGCCGCGACGCTTTTTTCAAATGCGCGCATTTCGGTAATGCCAAGACATTTACCGCTGACGCCCGTCATCTTGATGCGGATCGCATAGGTTTCCACGGTGTCGAACGTATAATAGTTGCCCGCTTTCTCCACCGTCTGTGCCGGATCGGAAACCAGATTGGACACATCCCGCCAATTGGCTTCCTCATTCATGGCATTGTCCGCCGCCTGCGCAACACGGCCCGGATTCTCCGGGACGACCGGTGCGTCCTCGCCCACATAGTACTGGATCCGGAAATCGGCGGGCAGGCTGGTGCCGCTGTCCGTGTAGAAGTGTGCTTCCAGATTGTCAATGAATTTCTTTTCGGGGAGTCCCAAGCCAAACACAATGCCCACCCAGTCGCCTGCGCGCTGGGTGCCGCGCTGCCAGTTGGTCCACTTGTTTTTGAGCACACTGACGTCGTAGCTGATCAGGCCGTCGTTGACCTC
Organism: Clostridium sp. D33t1_170424_F3; assembly: GCF_015667585.1. Taxonomy (GTDB): domain Bacteria; phylum Bacillota; class Clostridia; order Oscillospirales; family Acutalibacteraceae; genus Anaeromassilibacillus. The sequence continues at coordinate 2,453 of NZ_JADPEG010000002.1, forward strand.
CGTCACACTATCGGAATTCGGCGGATTGATATCATGCGTAAACGACGCGACCGCCGCGGGCAGCGCCCAGCCTTCTCTGGCAGCCGCTACATTGTCGCCCTTTATCGTATCTTCCGATACGCGGATGGAGGCACGGACCGATACGCCCGTCTCTGTTGTACCGTTTACCACAAAGGTACCCGTTTCCCACAGAAGGGCATCGTCATAAGCATCCCATACAACCGCTGCGTCCATCGTGCTGCCGTTGCTCAGATAGACTGAAACCTGCTCCGGCAATGCGGGCGGGACGCCGACCGGCGTCGCCATGGAAAGATTCTTCGCCGCCAGATTTCCCTGCACCACAACGGTTGCCGTGGGTTTCAGACTCTGTCCCTCTACCGTTCCTGTAACGGTAAAGCTTCCGTATTCCTCCAGCTTTTCCTCCGGAATGGTATCCCAAACAACGGAAACCAGTTTCGGCAAACCGGTGTTAAAGGTCGCTTTGATGCGATCCGGAAGCACCGGCTGCTGGCTTCTGTCCGTCACAACCCGTACCGCTTCATAGGAAGTAACCGTCGTCTTTTCCGGATTCGCCGCAATCGTAAAGCGCAATGCATTGGAAGAAACGGTAGCCCCTCCGTAGGTAACCTCCGCTGTAACAACCGCCGCGCCCGGTCCGCCATTTGCGTAAAGTACATGCTCCCTGACCTCTACCTGCGCTTCGTCCTCCGTTTGCACTGTGTACTTCACGGTACACGCGGAACGGTCCACCTTACTGCCGTCCGCAAGGATAACATCCAGAAGCAGCGCTTCCGTACCGTCTTCTGTCATGTTTGTATGCACCGCAGAGAGAACCGCCTCCTGCAGCGGCGCCTGCGCGGGAACAAACTGGATCGTATAGATATTTTCCACACTGTGGTCTTCGGACTGCACGTAGATCAGCGCGGCGGAGTCGATATTCACCGCCTGCAAAACGGAAATTGCCGCATTATCCAACGCCTCCGCGGTAACGGCCGGAACGTCCTGTTCAAAACCTACCGCATACTCGTACTGATAGACATTGGGCTGGAATCCCTCCAACGGCTGTCCATCCACCGAAATTGCGGAAAGCGACGCAGTTGAATGAGCGGCTACCACGTGAGAAAACACCTGCAGTTCTGTCACGCCGACATATTTATCCGGCGCGCCGCTGCTGTTTGTGTGGCAGGTCATATTGATGCGGACATAACTCGCCTCTACCGGATCAAAGGTAATATCGTTCGACCGCCCGGTTGCCGGCAGAACAAAGCTGTCTGTATTGCTTTGGTTCCCAACCGGAGTCCAGGTTTCCCCATCGGTTGAAGTCTCTACAATCAGGGACTTGGGCAGGGACACCGCGCCATCGGTGTAAAAATCCACCGCGACCTGATCCACCAAATACGCCTGATCCAGCGCAATGCCCACCCAATCGGAGGCGCGGTGCTGACCGCTCGCCTGCCAGTTGGTCCAGCGGGTGGAACCTGCATTTGCCGGACGGAGTACGCCGTCGTTGATGGAATGGATATTGTCGTTGCCGGGGAAAGAAGTGATCGCCTCTCCTTTGAGCGCTGCATTGGTCTGCACCGATTCGCTGGAAACACGGATGGTCGCCGCCGCTTTTCGGGAGGTTCCTTCCACTGTGCCGTAAACGGTAAACGTCCCTTCCTGTGCAACCATCTCCGCCGTGACCGCATCCCACTCCACGGCCTTATCCTCCACGCTGGCATCCGTATAGAGCACTTGAACCTGCTCCGGCAGCTGCGGGATACTGCCGACCAGCGTCGCAGCCGAATACGCTTTAACGCCTGCTTCGCCGCGGACATGAATGACCAGCGTAACGCTGCCGCCGTCCTCCGTATCGCCATCCAACCGATAGCTGCCGGCTTCGGTCAAATCGGGAAGCTCGCCCCAGGTAACCGCGACGCTTTCCTGGCTGCCGTCGGCATAGATCGCCGTAACCTGCTCCGGCAGCTGCGGAATTTCTCCGGATTTCACTGTCAGGTCAGGGGTTTCGTATCCGACTACCCCGGTTTCTTCGCTATCCGGATCGACCGTAAATACCTTTGTCTGTGCGGATTCCAGCCCCTTTGACGCCGCCGTCAGGGTAAAGGCGCCCGCGTCCTTTGTCGACTGAACAATGACCAGCGCTTTGCCGCTGAACGCTTTGCGCTGCTCCGCTTTATACCGTTCCACACTGGTGGGATCGCCGTTGTCCACGCCGACAATTTTTCCATTTCCTGTCACGCGGAATTGGATCAGGTTGTCCGCATTGGGAACAATTGTTCCGTCCTCGTCCGTCACATCCACTGCGATATAAGACAGGTCGTATCCGTCCGCCGCGATGACCTTCTCTTCCGGCGTGACGCGCAGTTTCTTCGCCTCTCCCGCTGTGCGGACCACATCCTCCGCAATGGGTTCGCCCTGCTCGTCCTTGGCGACCGCTTTCAGCTCGCCCGGCTCAAATGGAACGGTCCATTCCAGCTGCAGCTTGCCGTCCGCCGCTTCCTGATACGCCAGGCCGTAATTCGTTACCTTTTGCTCAAACGCCTTTTCGCCCAGGGATTCCCCGTTCAGGAACAATTCCACACTGGCGGCATTGGAGTAAACGTTTACCAGGACGTCTTTATTAGCGCCCCAATTCCAATGCGGCAGAATATGCACCATCGGGTTGTCTTCCACACTGGTCCACTGGCTTTGATAGATATAGAAGGAATCCTTCGGGAAGCCCGCTGTGTCCACAGAGCCAAAATAGGAGCTTTTTGCCGGATAGCTGTTATAGTACGGCGTCGGCTCGCCAATGTAGTCAAAGCCGGTCCATACAAACTCTCCCGCGATAAACGCATGATCGCGCGCCGCTTTCCAGGAGGTAGCCGCCGTCTGTCCCCAGCCGACGTGCTCTTTATCATAGGAAGTCAGCTGCATGAGGGCGTTGTTGGTCTGATAAATGCCGCGGCTTTTGACCGCGGAAGAAGTCTCCGAACCGTAGAGGCTCCACGTCGGGTGCTGCTCATGCCGCAGCGCGTAATTTGGCTCCTCATAGTTCATACCGACCACATCCACTGTATCGGATACGTCAAAGCAGTTTTGTGTGGGGCTTCTCTTGAACTTGTTTTCACCAATGGTGGTCGGGCGGGTTGTATCAATCTCTTTGATCCAGCCATTCAGGTTCCGCGCCGTCGTCAGGCCCTTTGCCTGGTTGGTCTCCCCAATCTCATTGCCCAGGGACCACATGATGACACAGGGGTCGTTTTTGCCGCGGTCCACCATCGTCTTAATGTCGAATTCCGCCCAGGTCATGCCCGGCTCTGCGGAGGGGTCCGTACAGGCCTTCTCAAAGAAACGCCCGTAATCATACCCTTTTTTGCTGCCGTACCAGGTATCAAACGCCTCGTCGATCACCATCAGGCCCAGCTTGTTGCAGGCCTCCAGCAGCTCGTCCGCCGCCGGATTATGGGTCACGCGGATCGCGTTGACGCCCATCTCCTTCATAATCCGCATCTGGCGTTCAATTGCGTGATAATTTGCCGCCGCGCCCAGAGCTCCCTGGTCGTGGTGCATACAGACGCCGTGCAGCTTCATGTCTGTCCCGTTCAGGCTGAAGCCATTCTCCGGATCAAATTGGAACCACCGGAAACCGAAGGTCGTCTGATAGGTATCGACTATTTCGCCGCCTACTTCAATCTCCGTAACTGCCCGGTACAGATTCGGTTCTTCGGTGGACCAGAGCGCAGGGGCTGTGACGGGGATTTCCTGTTCCACCAGAACGGTCTCTCCCGCGGCGACGGTCTGCGCATCCGCCGTTCCCTGTGCCGCTTCCTGTCCGTCCGGATCATACAGCGTCGTCGTAACAACGGCTTCCACCGCCTTTTCCGTATCGTTGACGACGTCCGTCTGCGCGTTCACGGTCACTTCGCCGGTTCCATTCTTTTCTTCCAGGTCCGGCGTGGTGAGGAACGTGCCGTACCGACCCACGTGGACCGGCTCCGTTACCGTAAGCGACACGTCGCGGTAGATACCACTGCCGGAATACCAGCGGCTGCTGGGCTGCTGATTGACCACTTTTACCGCCACCACATTTTCCGTCACGCCGTCAGCCGTTAAACGGTCTGTAATATCGTAGGAAAATGGTGTATAACCATATGGATGGTTGCCTACCTGTTCCCCGTTTACATAGACAGTGCTGTCCATATAGACGCCGCCAAAATCGATGGATATGCGCTTCTCCGCCCAGTCTGCGGGAAGCACAAACGTCTTGCGGTACCAGCCGGTGCCGCCGTTTAAATAGCCGCCCTCGTGCGTTGAGGGGGAATTGCGGTCAAAATCAAGTTCAATACTCCAATCGTGCGGCAAATCGAGCTGCCGCCAGTCGGAATCGTCAAAACGGCTGTCATTCGCGTCAGAGGGATTTCCCAACAGAAACCGCCAGCCTTCGTTAAAATTCACTTCGCGCTCTGTTCCATTGTCCAGCAATAAAACCTGCCGCGCCGCTTCCGGTTGTACTTCCGCGTCCTGCGCAAATCCAGGTACACCGGCAAAACTGCTGGTGACCAGCGCCAAAGACAGCAGAAGCGCCGTCAACTTTTTAGATCGTACCATTCCTTCAAAACCTCCCTAATCCAGAATTTCTTCTCTTTCCTTCCAATACTACGCAAACCGCCTTTTCTTCTGTTGCTTGCCTCCTCTCTCAAAAACCAGGTCGTTTGGGAATTATTATATATAGATAAATATTCCCTGAAAACGCCATCACTACTGTTATATAATACCATGCACACGAAAGCGCATCAATTGAATTAGCCTTCTATCGGAAATATTAATGGTTGAATCACGCTCTTCAGAAAATGATATTCAGAGGTGTTTTGATTCATCCGCAAACAAAAAAGGAGCCGCAGACATTTCGTCTGCGGCTCCCCTGATTGCCTTTGGATTTTGCAGTTTTCTTTAGCCGATTGTAACCACACAGTGTTTCTGCGAAGCCTGACCCGGCAGGGCGGTGTAAACGCCTGTGCTCTGGCCCGGCTTGCCGATCGCCCATACTCTGTAATAATAATCGTTGCCGATCTTCGTTACATACTGGGTCTTCAGCACATCGCCGTTGCCCACTGTAAAGTTTGGAATGGTGCTTTCATTGCCATTGACCACGGTCATCTTGAAGCAGTACGCGCTGCCTCTCTTCAAGGTAAACGGCAGGGTCGTGTCGGAACGGACGGAGGCCGCCGCCAGCACATTCTGGCCCGCTGTCACTATCGGGGAGGTTGCGACCGCTGTACCGGTACCGCCGTAGGCGTTGCCGGAAGAGGAGCCGCCGCCAGAGGAAGAACCGCCGCCGGACGGCTTATGATTCTGCTTCGCCGGAACAAGCAGACTTTCTGCCGTGCGAACCTCATTGACTGCATTTGTGACAACCGCCTGATCTTTATCACTCAGGTTCTCGTCATTCATGACCTTCTTTGCATTATCAATTGCTGTCGCAAGACGTGCAAAGCTTTCTGCTGTGTAGTCGCTGGCCTTGAGGTTTTCCACGGAAGCAAGCAATGCTTCCAGCTCAGACTTATCTGCCTTCTTGCGCAGTTCCGCCATCGCGTTGGTAAGCGTATCCACTGCCTTTTTGATTTCGTCCGATGTTGCGGTATCGGTCAGCTTCTTCGCCTCTGCCAGAGCGGCGAGGAATTCTTCCTGCCCGGCCGGAACATACTTATCCAAAATAGCGACAATTGCGTCCGCTTCTTCGATCAGACGGTCCAGAACCTCGCGGTCGGCGGGGCGCTCCAGCGCCATCATTGCGTCAAACAGCGCTTTGCTTGCTTCGTCAATTTCCTTCTGCATCGCATCCGGATCTGCGTAAACCGCTTCCGCCTTGGCCAAAGCCGCTTCTACAGCCGGTTTTCCTTCCGGCAGGAAGTTTGAGAAATCGATGGCCTTTGCATCGTCGATCATCTTTTTCAGGTCTTCCTTGCTGCCGGGACGGAACATCATGTAGTGCAGGATAACAGTCAGATCGTATGCGGCTGCATCGATCTGGTTCTGCGTTGCGTTTGCATCCTCGTAAACGGTCTTTGCCGTTGTAAAGCGGGTCTCAAACTTCTCTTTGACTGCCGGGAGCAGTTTTCCTGCGTTTCCATTCTCCACCTCTGCCTGGGCTGCGTCGATGGCAATCTTCAGCAGGCTCTTGTACACAACGTCAAAGGTAAAGTCGAGAATGGTGTCTTCTGTGCCCATGGTATCTGTGTAGAGGAACTCCTTGGTGCCCAATAGGGTCTGGATTTCACCGTTCAATGTGATCTCTCTGAACTCTCTGCCCTCATGGCGCGGCTTGAAGGTCAGCGCAATCGGCGCGTCCGCTTCCAGCTTCACCATGTAGTAACCGATGTTATCCGCAAATTTCTGCTGCTCGCCGTTGATCCACAGGGAAACATCCCTGCCATCATAGTTGGCGCGCAGAATATGTTTGCCGGTCGGATCCGTGTCTTCCAGGGTAACCGTTACCGTTACGGCGGATGCAGGCATCACAAAGGTATACTGCTCGCCCTTCACCACTTCAGCCGTAGCAATGGCATTGCCCTCTGCGTCAGAAACAGCGATGGACTTGAACTGCTTGCCGGCTGCGATATCCGCAATGCTGACGGTGACGGTGTCGCCTTCCTTCGCCTGCGGGACATTGCTGCTGACGGCCGCGCCCTCTACCGGAGCAACCTGCACCGGATATGTGGGCTCTACAACGTCGCTGCTGAACTGAATGGTATAGGTCTTGGTATTCGCCACGCTGCCATCTTCCGGCACAAAGATAATCTTTGCCGCGCCGTTGGCGTCTATGGCGGGAACAACTGTAACGGAAGCATTGTTGGTAGCCGTTGCAGTCACAGTCGGGACCTCCGCGGACGGGAGCTTGATGTCATAATCCATCACGCCCGGGAACAGCGGGATTTCCTGATCGCCCACACGGATTGCTGTAACTTCGTAATTGGATTTCGCTGTTGCAATTTTTCCAAAGAACTGCAGCTCTGTCGCGCCCAGGCACACGGTGCCGGTCGGGATCATGTAAACGCGCAGGATGCAGGTCTCCACCGGTTCAAAGGAAACTTCCGTCAACTCGCCGGTCTTTACGGACGGCTTGCCGTCGATATAGGTAACCTCTGTCCAGTTTGCATTGTCGTTGAGCGGGCTGTCCGCCATATCACGGACATGACCGCGCGGGTTGTTCGGGCCAAGTCCTGTGGACGGACCCGCCGGCAGTGTGAAATCGATGGGGCCGGTATAGTATTCAACGCGGTAATCAGACGGTTTCTGGGTGCCGCCGCTCGGACCTTCGTCATAGAAGCCAACGTTCAGCGTGTCTATAAACCTCTTTGTGACGATGCCCTCATTTGCCATGATAACGCCAATCCAGTTTTCTGTGCCGCCCGCACCGCGCTGCCAGTCGCACCAGATGTTCTTTCCAGCCGCATCCGTCGTTGCAAAGGAAACGATGCCGTCGTTCAGCTTATCCACACGGTCCGTAGATTCGGGAACATCATTGGTATAAGAAGCGATTGCGAACGGCAATTCATAGCCATTGCGCATCAACGCATAGTTTGCGCTCTGCGTCACTTCTGCCTTCGTTACACGGACGTTTGCGACAACCGGAAGCTCCGTCCCGTCAACCGTCACTGTGCCGTTAACCGGAACGATGGTTCCTTCCTCTACCTTGAAGGCGTCAGCGGATACATCATCCCAAACAACTTCTACATCTGTCGCCGAGGTTCCGTCGCTGTTGTAAACGGTAACCGTTTCCGGCAGCTGCGGAATCACTGCATACGGAGTAGCTGTAGAGAACTGTCTGGCTGCCACCGCATCTTTCACGATAACGGTCGCAGTGGGTTTCAGGATCTGTCCCTCCACAGCGCCTTCCACGGTAAACTGGCCGAAGCTTGCATACTTGGAAGGATCGATGGAATCCCAGGTGACGGAGAGCTCTCTTGCAAAGCTGTTCTCCACATAGGCTTTCACTTTTTCAGGCAGGATCGGGGCCTCATTCTTCTTTGTGGTCACCGTCACAGCATCATAGGCGGTCACAACGATGGGAGCGCCTGCCGTGATGGTGAGCGTCAGCGTGTTGGAAGAAATGCTCTTGCCGCGATAGGTAACCTCAGCGGTCAATTCTACCGTACCGGCGGAGTGCGCTTCAATCTGCATATTGCTGTTGACCTTAATCCAACCCTTCGCCTCTGCGTCAACTGCCTTCACATCGTATACGACGTTCAAGTCGCTGTTGTTCAGAACGGTGCCGTCCTCCATTTTCGCTGTCAGCGTAAACGGAACGAGCTCATTCTCCGCAAAGGTGGTCTTTTCCGCTGCAATCTCAGCCTCGTGAATCATTGCTGTGCTGCGGGTAAATTGAATGGTATAACGATTGGTTGTGCCATCTTCCGCTGTAACAGAGACAACCGCCGCATCGTTGCCGCTCATGGCGGGAATGACAAACGCGGAAGCGTTTTCTGCTGCCGCTACGGTGATTTCCGGAATTTCTTCCGTAAAGCCAAGCACGTAGGTGTACGCGAATGTATCCGGTTCAAAGCTCTCCAGGTCCTTGCCGTTCAACTGCAGCGCGGTCAGCGTCGCATTACTGCTCGGAATCGGGGCCTCAATGGTGTCTGCATACGCTTTTAACTCGGAAATGCCAACCGGCTTAAAGCTGCTGGCATCTTTTACCTGGCCCTTCATAGCCAAACGGATATATTTCGCATCGACTGCATCAAATGTTATTGGATATTCAGTCGAAACGTCTCCCTGAGCGACATTAAAACCGGTTGTCCTGCTCTGATTTTCAACCGTCGTCCACTCTGTACCGTCGTTGCTGTACTGCACCAAAAGTTCTCTGGGTTCTTTGGTCTGTCCGTCTGTAAAGAAATGCACACCTATCTTACCGATATTATGCGCCTCTTCAAACTCCACACTTACCCAGGAATTTTCAGCGCCAACACCGCCGTTCTGCCAGTTATTCCAGGAAGGATCAAATGCGATAACGCCGTCATTGATACTGTTCGACTTATTATGCCCTGTGCCCACGTTAAAGGAAGCATTCGCTTTAGGATAGGTTGCTCCGGACGGACGCACCGCTACATTATTGTTGTAAACAGCCTGCGTACCGACACGGATATATGCCTTCGCCTTAAACGAAAATCCCTCTACGGCGCCTTCCTTTTCGACGATTCCCGCCTGCGCGACTTCGTCTTCTGTAATGGCATCCCAGGTTACAGCCGCACTCTGCTCTGTACCGTCGCTGTACACGACTTTGACAGTAGCCGGCAGCGTCGGGATCGTCCCGGTCTTCGCAACAAGGCGGGTATCCTTTACGCCAAGCACGCCTTTGACAATCACAGTGATTTCAATCGCTTCTCCGCCGTCAACGGTACCGCTGACAACAAAGGAACCCGGCTGTGCCAGATTCTCATCGGCAATGACATCCCATTCAACCGAAACGTCTTCCTTGCTACCGTCGCTGTAAATAGCGGTTACGGTTGCAGGCAGAACCGGCTGCACGCCAACATTGGTTGTCACAGAGGTCGGCGCATCGTAGCCGAGGATACGGCTGCCATCTTCTATATCCGCCGTAGTGTAACAAGTGATCTTGTCAGAGGCAAGGCCGTCTCCGGTTGCTGTCAAGGTAAAGGAACCTTCGTCTTTTGTGGATTTAACAATGACCAGCGCTTTGCCATTGAAGGCTTTTCTCTTCCACACGCCGTCATAATCTTTATAACGCTCCCAGCTGGGGGCATTGCCGTTGTCCACACCGACAATCTCACCGTCTCCGGTGATGTCAAAATACATTTGATTGTCCGCTGTCGGCATAAAGTTGCCGTTTGCATCGTTGACATCAACCGTAATATAGGAAAGATCATAACCGTCCGCCTTAATGACCTGACGGTCCGCGGAAAGTTTAATCGCCGCCGGGCTGTCCGCTGTAGCTACAACGTCTTCAGCAATTTTGTTGCCTTCGGCATCATAAGCAACCGCGGTCAGAGTGCCGGGCTCATACGGAATGCGCCATTCCAGATACAGTTTACTGTTGCTGTCCGGATTGACCTGATAGACCACGTCGTCGCCGTTCTCATCCTGATATGGCGCAATGGTCTTAAAGGTCTGTTTACCAAGGCTTTCGCCATCTTTGAACAGCTCCACAGAACGCGCGTTGGAATAAATACGGACCGGGATTTTTCCATTTACAGTGACTTTAGACGCCAGCGAAGCGTCTTCCCAGTTCCAGTGCGGCATAATATGCACCATCGGATTTTCTTCCACGCTGGTCCATTGGCTCTGATACAGATAATAGTCATCCTTTACAAAGCCTGCCGTATCCACTACGCCAAAGTAGCTATTCTTCGGAGGCGCATAGGCATTCTGGTTCCACGGAGTCGGCTCGCCAATGTAGTCGAATCCGGTCCAGACAAACTCGCCAAGAACATATTTACGGTCGCGGTTTGTAACCCAAGACTGCGTTGCCGTACTTCCCCAGCCCACATGATCGTTATCATAGGAGGACTGTTGGTAATCCGGATGGGAACCAGAATCGCCTGTCCCCTCGCTGTCCGGATGTGCATATACACCGCGGCTCTTTGTCGCGGAGGAATTCTCCATACCACAGATAATCCAATCCGGGAACTGCTCATGTCTGTATTCATAATAAGACGGGCCGTGATCCACATAGTTCATACCGACAACATCCAGCATATCGGCCACCTGCGTATAATAGCCGGTGTTTGTGCTGTCGCGGAACTTATCTTCGCCCATCGTATACGGTCTGGTATTGTCAATTTCTTTTCCGACCTTCAAGAGATTAGCTGCAGTCTGAAGACTCTTTGCTTCACCAGTTTCCCAGATCTCATTACCAATCGACCACATAATGATTCCGGGGAAATTCTTTCCGCGGTCGATCATGGTCTGCAGATCAAATTCCGCCCAAGTCTGTCCAGCTTTTGCATCGGGATGCGTTGCTGTTCTTTCAAAGAAACGCTTTGCATAGTCGTATGTATTCTTGCCGTTGTACCAACCATCAAACGCTTCTTCAATAACCATCAGGCCCAACCGATCGCAAATCTCAAGCAGCTCGTCCGCCGCCGGGTTATGCGTAACACGGATAGCGTTGACACCCATTCCCTTCAGGATCTGCATCTGGCGTTCAATCGCACGATAATATGCAGCCGAACCCAAAGAACCCTGATCGTGGTGCATGCACATACCCTTCAGTTTCATCCATTCGCCATTCAGATAAAAGCCCTCGTTATTGGTAACTGTTGTCCAGCGGAAACCAAAGCGGGATTCGTAACGGTCTGTCACGACGCCGTCCACCAGAATCTCTGTTAAAACCTTATAAAGGTTCGGAGAATCCACAGACCACAGCTCCGGATCCACTGCTTCTAGCGTCTGCTCCACGGTTTGCACTTCGCCTGCCGCAACCTCTACAGGATCAGAGATAACCGCATCTGTAAAGACTGTATCGTCTTCATAATTCAGGATAGAAGTCTGGACTTCAACCGTCTGTGCTTCCTCTGAATCATTCTGCACCTTCGTCACAACATCGACATCCGTTGCAAAACTGCCTGCAGAATAATCATTCTCCAGATTCGGCGTGGTGATCTTCGTGCCGTATTTGGCCAGATGCACCGGTTCTGTCACAATCAGGTTGACGTTGCGGTAAATACCGCTGCCGGAATACCAGCGGCTGGTTTTACCGCTGCTTTCGGTTCTGTTTTCCGCACGCACGGCAATCACGTTTTCCGTTTTACCGTCGCAGATCAGATCGTCGGTAATATCATACGTAAATTCCAGATACCCATTGGGATAATTGCCAATCAAATTCCCATTGACATAGGTGGTGCTGTTCATGTAGACGCCGCCGAATTCAATGTTAATTCGTTTGCCCGCCATTTCCTCCGGCAGGACAAAGGTTTTTCTGTACCAACCGGTACCGCCGGCCAAATGGCCAATCTCCGAAGTGGTTGCATTGCCATTTGTAAAATCAAGCTCAATGCTCCAGTCGTGGGGCAGCGTTAAACTGCGCCAGCTGGAATCGTCAAAGTTTTTGTTGCCGGCATTGGAAGGATCCCCCAAATAGAACTTCCAATCGTCGTTGAACAGGATTTCCCGTTCGGTTTCATCCGTAACTTCCGTCAGCACTGTACGTTCGGTGCTGTCCTTCACATCCTGCTCTGTCATTGCCAGCGCGCCGGTGAAACTACCTGTTGCAATTGTTGCCGCCAACAGCAAAGCCAACAGCTTTTTGCTATGTTTCACGTTTTCAAATACCTCCTTCACTCGTTCTCTTCTCTTCATTGTCTCACCTCTCAAATTTTGCCTCAGCATTCCTCCTTTAGAACACTATTAAGATACTGTTATCCCCTCATGTGGAAAAGGTTCCATTTGTCCCTCATTACACAGATATGTATAACGAAGCACAAATTCGCCATGAAGATATTGTTAATAATAACACATTCCAAGGCCAACCACAAGATATAAAACACTTTTAGATAAAAAATTTCAACGATTGTGTACCTGTTCTTCTGTTTCTTTTTTCAAGCAATAATATCTTATTTTTAATACAATTATTGGTTTATTTATCATATCTTTCTAATTTTATTGCTTTTTAAAAAGTATCTTTTCCACACAATTCATTTTGTTATAGTGGGAGCATACATGTAACATTTTACCATCATATTTTTATTCATTTACCAGATTATTCTATGATTATATGACGGGCGGCCCGGTATCCGGGCGGCCCGTCAGGATATTTATATACAATACTTATTTATCTTTGCTCAGCCGTTTTTCAAAATACGTTCGATTGAACTGAACCGCCTGCGCATTCGGCTTACACTCTCCCGCCAATTCATTGTAAAAACTGGCGACATCATATTTTCCCAATCTGTCATAGCAGACGCACAACTGTAAATACGGGAGATAATCATGGCTGTCCGGCTCTGAAAACCCACCGGATTGTTCCCTGCGAGGCTGCTCTACCGCAGTTTCAAACCAAAATACCGCTTGCTGTAGTTGGTTCCGGTCCAAAAAGTGTTTGCCAATTTCACAACACACCTCAGACCGCGGCGTATCGTAAACCAAACTGCGCAATAAATCGCGCAGTGCAAGGTCCTCTTCATTCATGGCATAATGACAATACGCCATTTGACGGCAGGCGTCAATCTCATTTTCTATCCATCCCCGGCCCGAATCCAGAAAGGATGCATATTCCTTTAATGCGTCCTCATACCGTTTATGATAATACAGTTCACGCGCATAATAGAACTGTTCGCGCGGGTCCAGCGTTTTTCCCTCCGATCGCAGCTTTTCAAAAATACGCAAATTCCGGTCCGGGTCGCTGGGATGAAGTTTTTGATGCGTGACAGCCGTGTCGACATGGATGATTTGACCGGCAGGCGTAATGACCTCATGCACCGCGCCCTGCCAGACAAATCCCATGCGGTTACGGATCAGTCTCTCCCGATAATAGGAAAAGGTGGGGGTTCCTTCCTCATCAAAGGCCGTATGGTACTTCATCATGACAATGCTGACCGACGGGTCCAGCTCCGATTTCAGTTTTAAAAGCTGCTTTGCATCCTTTTCCAGCAAAACGTCGTCTGCGTCCAGCCACATGCAATAGTCCATTTCCGCTTTTGAAAAAGAGAAATTTCGGGCGGCGGCAAAATCGTCGATCCACGGGAAATCATACACCTGATCCGTATAGTTCCGCGCGATTTCTTTTGTTGCGTCTGTGGACCCGGTGTCCACCACGATGATTTCATCCACACAAGCCCGGACGGAATCCAAACATCGCGCCAGGACATCTTCTTCATTTTTTACAATCATACACAGGCTGATCGTTGCCATAGCAAAGCCCCCTCACCGGATTGCGGCCTTTTTGTTCTCAGAAAGACCCATTTATTCCATCCTATGCTGCTAAAATAAAATGGTTCCCGATTCGCAGACTTCTACAGGCTGCCGGATCATCGGATTGATCGCCCATATCGGGAAAAATGGAAAAGATACTTGCAATAGCTGCTTTTTTGTGGTACTATAATCAAAGCTATTTATAGGAGCTTGGGCTCCTGGCAGTATTATCGGAGGTGCAGTATGAACGCGTTGCAAATTGTTTTCGGGGTCGTTCTGGCTTTGTTCTCCATCGCTATCATCGTGATTGTTCTGTTGCAGGAAGGCCATCAGGCGGGACTGGGAGCAATTACAGGCGGTGCGGATACATTTTTGGCAAAGAACCAGGCTCGGACCGTGGATGCGTTTCTCGCAAGATGGACAAAGGTAGTCGCCGTCGGCTTCTTCCTTCTGGTCATCGTATTGAACGCGATCCTGTTTTTTGGCGTAGGCCAATAAATCCGAATGCAAAAAGCCCCGCTTCTGAAAGCGGGGCTTTTTTTGCCTGAATTTAGCTGTGGCAGTCCTCAAAAACAAAGATATAAAACCGTTAAAAACAGGGAAGAATGATTTGAGTAATGGCGCGGACCGCGCCGCCCCGCCACAGACGGCGGGCAAAGGAGTACAAGACAATGTTGGAAGAAATGAAAGACAAAATTCTGCATGCAGTGCAGAAAACGCCGCAGGTATTCACTTCCCGCGGCTTGATCCGAAAGATGAAAATAAAAGATACCAAGCTGTTTTATCAGGCTTTAAACCAGCTCAAGCAGCAGGGCCTTGTCAGCGTCAACAAAAAGCACCGGGTGCAGGCCGCGCCCGGCCCGCGCATGGCGTCGTCCAGCGCCGTCAAGCGTTCGGAGAAGGGCGGAAATGTCAAAGCAAAAAATCTGCGTCCGATCCGTGAACAACTGCGCCGGCCTGTTGAAAAAATCGAGGGTGTAAAAAAAGCCGTGATCGTATCCCTCAGCAAAGGCTTTGCCTTTGCGCGGCCTGAAGACGGCGGCGACGATTTGTTCATTCACGCCAACCGGTTGAAGTCCGCCTTCATCGGCGACTCCGTCGTGCTGGATCACATTCAGCGCAGCGAGCGCGGCTTTTCTGCCGACGTGGAAACCGTTACGGAAAAGGCCAGCCGCCTGCTGACCGGTACGCTGGTCCAGGGTGATTTAGGCCTGGAATTCATGCCGGACGATGCAATCCGGTACAACCTGCCGGTCCAGAAGGACAGCATCAAGCACCTGCGCGCCTGGACCAAGGTACAGGCGGAAATTCACCATGTTCCCGGAAGAGACGACCTGTCCGCCCGCATCGTCAAGGTCTACGGAGCCTCCAACAGCGCCAAAATCTGCGCCGACGCCATCATCGACCAGAACGGCATCCGGACCAAATTCTCGGATGAAGTGCTGGCGGAAGCCAAGAGAGTCTCCAAACGGGGAATCTCTGAAAAAGACCTGAAGGGCCGTTTGGATCTGCGGGACACCAACATCTGCACCATCGACAGCGCGGACGCCAAAGACCTAGACGACGCCATATCGGTCAGCCGCACCCGGCTGGGCTACCGGCTGGGCGTACACATCGCAGACGTCTCCCACTATGTAAAGGCGGGCGGCGCAATCGATATGGAAGCGCGGGAACGCGGCACCTCCGTGTATTTTGCGGACCGGGTCATTCCCATGCTGCCGGTGGAGCTCAGCAATGGCGTGTGCTCTCTGAATGCGGGCGAAGACAAACTGACGCTCTCCGCGATCATCGAGCTGGACAAACAGGGGGCCATTTTGTCCTATCGGTTCCGCAAGAGCGTCATCAACTCCAAAGTGCGTGGCGTTTACTCAGAGGTCAACGAGATTTTTGCAGGCAAGGCCAGCAAGGAACTGCGGAAAAAATATGCGCCGGTGATCCGCTCCCTAAACGCCGCCCGTGAACTGGCGGACATTCTGCGGGAACGAGGCAGGCAAAACGGCACAGTGGATTTGGAAAGCACGGAATCCAAATTCACATTGGATGAAACGGGTGTGTGCGTCGAGGTAAGTCCGCGCGGCACCGGTGAATCGGAGCAGATGATCGAACAGCTGATGATCGCCGCCAACCAGGCGGCGGCCAAGCTGGCCAAGCAGGCACGCATTCCGTTTGTCTACCGCATTCACGATCAGCCGGACCCCGCGCGCGTGGAGACGCTGGCGGACCTGGTGGCGGCGCTTGGCCTGAACGCTGTGAGCCTGCGGCACAGCGCCAGCGTGACAACCGCCGACTTTGCGAAAGTCATGGAGCAGGCGCAAAACACGCCGGCACAGAAGGTGGTTTCCCACCAGCTGCTGCGCACCATGGCGAAAGCCCGCTACGATACCCAGCCGGTCGGGCATTTCGGCCTGGCGCTGGAGGACTACTGCCATTTCACCTCCCCGATCCGCCGTTATCCCGATACCGCGATTCACCGCATCATTTCCGCTTACCTGGAGAAGGACAAGCAGATGGATTTGCACTTTGCCGATTTTGCAAAGCTTGCAGCCTCCCAATCCTCCAAGTGCGAGGTGCGCGCGATGATGGCGGAACGCAGCGCGGAGGACTGCTACATGGCGGAATATATGACGCAGCATCTCGGCGAGGAATACGAAGGTATCATCAGCGGCGTGACCATGCGCGGCGTCTTTGTGGAGCTTCCCAATACGGTGGAGGGCTTTGTTCCGGTAACCGCCTTTGAGGGCGCGCATTTCCAGTTTGACGGTCTGATTACCCAATACGACGAGACGACCGGAAAGAAGCTGACCATTGGCCAGCCCCTGCGCGTCAAAGCGGCCGCCGCGGATGTGGCCAGCGGACGCATCGATTTCATCCCGGCGGAAATATAAGCCTCACAGAACCCCGGCACGGCGCAAAACCGTGCCGGGGTTTGTTATGCGCAATTTCGTTGTTTTTCAGGATTCACCTTTTCTTTGAATTCCTCCCCTGAGTTTGCCCTTGCCTGCAAATGCAGTACGCATCCTTTCCCTGTCTCTCCCCTGTTTACGCCAAACCAAATGCAGATTTCATTTGTTTTTCTCCAAAAACCGGTATAAAGGATGGAATAAACGCCCACCATAGGAACATAAAGATAAACGTACGCGCGGGGACTCTGATGGAACCGCACGGGTGCGGATGGAAAGTGGTGTTACTATGGAATCGGTGTTGAAACTGATACAACTGGTGGATGGCCGGGAACGAAGCAATCAAAAGGAGGAAAAAGAAAAGCAGCAGCTTTTGGAGGAAGTCCGGGAAGTCAGCAGGCTGATGGCCTGTAACGACCGCTGGTTTGAACTGGAATGCGACGGCGACCTGATTGAAGCCTGTATTTATCAGCGCGAAGCGCTGCGCGCGCGGTACCGCCATTTATTGGAGACCGCACGGCGCAAGGGAATCAGCTGTACGCCGTTTCAGTCAAAAAGAGCGGAGGGTTAGGCCTGAACAGCAGGCTTTTCCCTCCCCTTAGCCGATCACAAAGAAACAGGCAAACGGAAGATAAGCGAAGGGAAATGGTGATGTACAATGACAAGTTGGATGGTGATTCTGGCAGGACTCGGCGTATTTGCCCTTTTGGTGTTATTGCAGATAATTGTAAAGGCGTCCCATCCGGTTCAGCGCGCGTTGGGCGGCGTTGCAACCGGGCTTTGCGCTTTGGCGGTCGTCAATCTCACCGGCTTTTTTACGGGCGTATCGCTGCCGCTCAGTCCATTGGCAATCGGCGTATCGGGCGCGGCAGGCATTCCTGGTGTGACGCTCATGCTCCTGTTAAATTTAATTCTTACATAAAATAAGATTGTTTCACTCGTCTCAAACTGTTTCATACACACTGATACTGGAATCAGACGTGAGAAGGCCGTACAAACCAGATGTTTGTACGGCCTTCTTATGCCTTATTTCTGTTTGTCGATGCAGCCGTTTCCAATTTAAACGGAAGCAGATACAGCGAATGCAGTCCTGTTTATTGGTCCGCTGAACAGCAACGCTCCTTCTCCGTAAGCAATTCTTTATGAAGACGTACAGCCATCCATACAGCAACAATGGCAGAAAGCACATCTGCAATTGGCTGGGCGTATAGAACGCCATTCAATCCCCAAACCAATGGGAGAATCAGAATGACAGGTACAAAGCAGAGCCCCTGCCTGCAGGCGCCAAGGATACAGCCCTCTTTCGCTTTTCCCATCACCAGGAACAAAAATGAATATACCGTATAGAAGCCAAAAAGGATAAAAGAAAGGCCGCTTGCCCGCAATGCGACGGAACCGACACGTATCATTTCCAAATCGCCCTTCGTAAACAAAGACATGATCTGTGCAGGAAATACGGCAACGACTAAGCCAAATATAAGACAAAATATTGTAGACCAACATATGGAAGTCTTGATCGCTTCATGCAGGCGGTCAAACTTTTTCGCACCATAGCTGAATCCGGCGATCGGTTGGAAGCCTTTTAAAAAACCAAATACCATCAGACTTCCCATAGACATTATTTTTGTGAGCGGTCCCATTGCAGCAAGTGCGGAATTTCCATACTCTTTCGCCGCATTATCCATCATACCAATCGAAAGACTGGTCAGCAGTTGGAAAATCAATGTGGGAATCCCTATTTTCAGAATTTCGGATAAGATTTCTTTGGAGAAGCAGCAATCCTTTATATGGAAGTGAAACACGCTCTTCTTCCGAAAAATATAGCATAAATAAACCAAAGTGGAAACGAATTGCGAAATAGCCGTGGCAATCGCCGCCCCGGCAACGCCCAGGTTCAGCGTATAGATAAAAACAGGGTCCAGTAATACATTCAACACAGCGCCTGTCATCAACGCACACATTGCAGTTTTTGCAGCGCCTTCACTGGACACAATATTGTTCATTGTCACATTAAATACGTTAAAAATTGAGAATGTGATATAAATACTGGAATAGACAATTGCATCCGGCATCATGCTTTCCATCGCACCGAGCTGGTTTAAAATTGGTTTCAGGAAAACAAGAGAACAAAGAATTGCCATTGCGCCTACCAAAATACTGCTGTACACCGCCGTACTGGCTACTTTGTTCGCTATATTTTTGTCTCCGCGACCCAACAGCCTGGAAAGACAGGCGGCGGCACCGTTTCCAAACAGCAGCCCTAAACCTACGACAACCTGTCCAAGTGGAAAGGCCACCGTGACCGCCCCCATCTGATCGGTTCCCAGCCCTCCCACAAAGTAGGTATCCGCCAGATTATAGAGCGCGTTAATTAGCATCCCAATCATGGTCGGTAATCCCAGCGCCAAAAGCGCTTTTGGAATCGGTTCGCTTCCCAACAGGTCCATTTTTGTGTTATATCTTTTCATGTTACCTTCTCCTTTCGCTTGACACAATTCAGAAAATATAGTAGTATAAATTATAGTATTTACTTGTTGATGATTATACTACTATAATTTATACTATTTGTCAAATAAAAAGGAGGAACGCATGGCAACCATCGATTTAATCGTATTGGGAATTTTAAAAAAGGAATCCTTAAGCGCCTACGAAATCCAAAAACTGGTTGAATACCGAAACATCTCCAGGTGGGTAAAAATCAGCACGCCCTCCATCTATAAAAAGGTGATACAGCTTGAGGAAAAAGGCTATATCAAAAGCAACCCGGTAAAAGAGGGAAAAATGCCTGAGAAAGCCGTCTATTCCCTGACAGAAGCTGGCGGCAAGGAATTTGAACGCCTTATGTATGAGATCGCTTTGCAGCCTGTTCGCTTTTTCCTGGACTTTAACGCCGTAGTCGTAAATTTATCAAGCCTTCCTCCGGAAGGCCAAAAAACTTGTCTCACAGATATTGAAAACAATATAAAAACATTAAAGACTTATCTGGAGGAAAACATACGAGAAAAGAAAAACATACCGGATATTCCCAAAACAGGCATGGCTGTTTTACAGCAACAGTATATCCTGACGCAGGCAATTGAAGCATGGATTGTTTCGCTGAAGGATAAAGATCTTTCTGCAAACTAAGAACGTCAAAATCCTGCATATCTCCATTGGAACAGATATGATAAAAAAGATAACAGATAAAGCCTCTCTGATCTAAAAAATGAACCGCCCCTAGTTGCGCGATTTGCACAACCAGAAGCGGTTCATTTTTCACATAGGAACGATGATTTTATCTTTTAATGTCCCAGTTCATTTTCCGCAGACCGCTGAATGTCAGCGTTACCTTCCCGGTGGTTTCTTCTACGGGAATGGTGTAAGTAAACAGCGTGCCAATATCGTTTGCCTCGCCCGGCTCGCCGGCAAAAGCTTCGTCCTGGTAGCTTCCGTTCAGTTCCGCCTTCAACACCGCCAGATGAGCCGTCCCGTCCGGCACAATCTGGTATTCCTCCTGTGCCGCGGAAACCAGAACCGCGTAGTTCTGGAAAAAGTCGTGCTTGGGAGTTGCCATAAAGGTAAGCAAATACCCATCGTCTGTCTTTTCCACCGTAGAAATATTAATGGTACAATCGCCGTCACTGTAAATATTGTTTCCCTCGTTACCCTTCAGATCATCCAGGTCGATCGTGAACAGGACCGGCTGCTCCAGCGTTTGCACCTCGTAATTATAGGTATCCGTCGTCTGTACAATCATACCGAACCCATTCATATGCGTGCGGTAAATGGAAATCGCAAAAAACATCAGCAACAGGGCAATCCCAAAGGTATAAGCCTTTTTATTAAACTTTCTGCGGGGTTTTTCCCCGTTTTTCGCCTGTTCTTCATCCTTCTGTACTTCCTGCTCGGAAATCATCTCTTTGTTTTCATCGTTCAAAATGCTTCACCATCTCATTCTTAATTTTGTTCCATACATTTTCACGTTCCCTCAAGCGTCAAAATCTCCCATTTCTATATCGCCGTGAGGTTACTCAATCATACCCGACCAACATGAAGCCCCTTTCATTTCCGAAACTATCTCCATTTCCCCAGCCGGTATGATTCAATGTTCTCTCAGGCGTCAAAATCTCTGATTTTGGTCACGCCGTGAGGTTATTATATCATAAAGTTCCGCATTTCTCTATATATATTAGCAGTAACTGCATAAGGAGCATCCGTATATGTATGTAACGTTCCATATCAAGCGGGTTTTGGCTCTGCTGCTGGTTCTTGCAACCGTCGGCGTCTGCGCCTTAACCAGCAGTAAGATCGGCCAGGCACAGCTTGCCAGTGCACAGGTACAGCAGGAGGGCATTCAACTTCCCATCATCATGTATCACAGTATGCTGAAGGAAGGAAAGGGCAAATACATTATTTCACCCGCGACGTTTGAAGAGGATTTAAAATATCTGAAGGACAACGGCTATCATACCGTCAATATGCAGGACCTGCTGAACTATGTAAAAGAGGGAACGGCCCTGCCGGATAACCCCATCATGCTTACCTTCGACGACGGCTACTATAATAACTATCTGTACGCATTCCCTCTGGCCAAACAATATGAAAGCAAAATCGTCATTTCCCCCATCGGATATTTCACCGACCAGTTCAGCAAAGCGGACGCCAACCACGCCACCTATTCCCATGTGACCTGGGACCAGATCAAAGAGATGATGTCCTCCGGCTATGTGGAATTTCAGAATCACTCGTACAACCTTCATTCCAGCGACGGGAAACGCCTGGGCACCAAAAAGCTGAAAGGTGAAAGCCTCGCATCATACACCGCCCTGCTGACCGACGACATCACGCAGATGCAGCAGGAGATGCAGGAACACACCGGTTACACACCAAACACCTTTGTCTTCCCCTTCGGCGCAATCAGCAACGACGCTGTCCCCATCGTGCGCAGCCTGGGATTCTCCGCCACGCTGACCTGTGAGAGCCGCGTCAACACCATTACCAGGGATCCCGAGTGCCTTTACGGCCTGGGGCGGTACCTGCGTCCGCCGGGGCAAAGCAGCACAGATTTCTTTAAGAAACTGGCGCCTCCCAAAGCCGCGGCATAAACTGAGGATACATGCTTATTTTTTAAACCATAATGACAGGGAGGAATCCAAATGCCCATTATTTATCTCAGTCCCTCGCTGCAGCCGTTTAACGAATATGTCGGCGGCGGCAATGAACAGTATTACATGAATCTGATCGCAGACGCCATGGAACCCTATCTGCGCGCCAACGGCATCCGCTTTACCCGCAGCCGGAAAGATATGACCCTGGGCCAGGTCATCCGGGAATCCAACGAAGGCTATTATGACTTGCATCTGGCGCTGCATTCCAATGCCGCTCCGCCCAATTTAAGCGGCCAGCTCAGGGGAACCGACGTTTACTATTACCCCGCCAGCGAACGCGGGAAACGCGCCGCCACCATCATTGCCGACAACTTCAAGAACATTTATCCACAGCCAAGCCTGGTCAAAACGGTTCCTACCACAACGCTTGCGGAAGTGACCAAGACAAACGCCCCCTCCGTATTAATCGAGGTCGCTTACCACGACAATGTACAGGACGCCGACTGGATCCGCAATAATATTAACGAGATCGCCGCCAATATTGTAGAAAGTCTCACCGAGTATTTCGGCCTGCCGTTCATCAGCAATCCACAACCGGCCCGCCAGGGCGTCGTCACTACACAAGGCGGTAACCTGAACATCCGCGCCCGCCCGAGTCTGGAAGCACAGGTCATCGCACAAGCGCCCAACGGCGCGCCGATTACCGTCAACGGAGAATGGCAGGGCTGGTACGTGGTCAATTACAACGGCAACGTCGGTTATTCCGACAGCCGGTTCATCCGTCTAACTTAAAAGAAAAAGCCTGCACAGGCCATGCACAGATTCGCCACGGCGGACCTGTGCATTTTTCTATGCAGACGCTTTATTCCATTTTTTGCACCGCCGGAACCGGTTTTACCGCATCCTCTCTTCGTCCATACCCGTAACGCTGCCGGTATTTCCATGTCAGGCCGATCGAGAAGAACACCGCGGCGAACTCCGCAAATGGAATCGTAAGCCATACGCCGTCGATGTCCAGGAACATTGGTAAAACCAAAATTCCCAACACCACAAACGCCAGCGTACGCAAGAGAGACAGAAAACCGGAAACGATCCCATTGGAGAACGCGGTAAACATACCTGATGCAAAGATATTGATTCCCACCGGGATAAAGCTGATGGAAAACAGATAAAAACCATGCAGGGCAATATCGTATACCTCCGTCCCCTGCGGCGAGAAAATCCCCATCAGGAATGGCGCCAGGAGAATGGCCGCAACCAAAGTAATTGCGGACGAACCCAGAATGAAAACGTACGAATACCGGATGATCCGCTGCTCCTGTTTCCAGTTCTTGCTGCCGTAATGAAAACTGATGACAGGCGCAACGCCGGAGGTAAAGCCCAAAAAGGCGGAAACCAGAAAAAACTGCGCGTACAGGACAATGGTGATTGCCGCTACGCCGTTTTCACCCAGATAATGCAGCATTACCATGTTGAACAGAAAAGTGGTGATGCCCATGGACAGGTTTGTGACCATTTCAGACGCACCGTTGACGCAGCATTTGCCCAGCGTTTTAAAATCAGTTGACGGCTTTTGCAAATGCAGATCATTTCCTTTTCTGCAAAAAAAGAGAATTCCAATGATCGCTGGCAAAAGCTGCCCGATGCCGGTGGCAATTGCCGCACCGGCGATGCCCATCTGCATGGGGACAATAAAGACGTAATCCAATACCATATTGATGACGCCGCCCAAAATGCTGTTTAAAAGGCCAATCTGCGGCTTGCCGGCCGTGACCAGAAAATAGTCAAACAGGCATTTTACAATGCAGACAGGCGCAAACAGCATCCCTATGATGGAATAGGTATAGCAATCGTCGTACAGGATGGGCGTCGCGCCCAGCAAATGTGTAATAGGCCCGGTAAAAAACAAGCCGATCACCGCAATGACCAAACCGACGAGGACGGAAAACCATATAATCAGGGAAAAATGCCCGCGGGCTTTTTCCTCTTGCCCTTCCCCCATTTCTTTGGCCACGACAGCGCTTCCGCCCGTTGCAAACATAATGCCGACGCCAGTGATAATATTGATCAGCGGCATAGCGATATTGACGGCTGACAGCGCGTTCGACCCCACATACCGGGCAACGAAAATGCCGTCGACAATCGTGTAAAAAGAAAGAAAGATCATCATAATGATGGTCGGCAGGGTAAAACCAATCAGGGAGCCAAAGCGGAACTCCCTTGCTAACGAATTCATAAAGCACAACTCCATTGTATAAATTGGCAGCATAGTTTATAATAAAGTATATAGTAACCATATAGTCAAGGAGATTTTTTAAAATCATGGAAAAAAATATAAAATGGGTTTTTACAACTGGGGAATTCGCCAAAATGTGTGGAGTAAGCAAGCAAACCTTGTTCTACTATGACGAAGTCGGTATTTTCAAGCCGGAAACGGTCCGCGAAAATGGGTATCGCCTGTACACTTACTTACAGCTTGAAGCCTTCAGCGTCATCCACACGCTCCGTGAAATGGGAACGCCCATCAAGGAAATTAAATCCTATCTCGACAAACGAAGCCCCGATGCTTTTATTTCGCTGTTTGAACGGCAGAGAGACGCGCTCGAAGAAACGCTGCAAAACCTTCACCGCATTCACCAAATGATGGACGCAAAAATTGAGCTGGTGCGCCGTGCCAAAGAGATTGACTGCAACACGGTCAAACTGGAGACACAGCCCGCTGAATTTCTTGTTCTGAGCCATTCTATTGAGAATGTCAGCGACGACGAATCTCTGACCATCCTGACGGAACACCTCAACCTGTGCAGCAGAAACAAGCTTCCCTGCTCCGCCTTTCTGGGCACGATGGTCAAGCGGGAGGCCATTTTGAACGCCGGATGCAGCCAATACGTCTACTTTTATACAAAGGTATCGGTTCCTCCCGCGGATTTACCGGTGCACTACAAGCCCGCCGGAACCTTTGCCACCGCCTATCACCGCGGCAGTTATGAATCGACTGCGGGGACGTATCAAAAGCTGCTGGCCTTCCTGAACGAAAACGAGCTGCAAATGGGGGCGTATTCCTACGAAGACGGCCTGCTGGATGAAATTACCAACCAGTACAGCGAGGACTATATTACCAAAATTTCTGTTGAAATTGCCTCTTCCGGCAGTTGATATTTGCACTTCCAGAAATTGCATTTGCAAAAAGGTTACAAATTTGTTATTATTTCATTGTCCTCGCGAGACAAATCTTTCGTTGTAAGGAGGAACTGCCCATGAACTGTAAGGATCTTTTGGAACTGCTGCGCAAGTGCTTAGGCCTGTGCTGATCAGACAACTTACGGCCCTGCTTGCAGCAGGGCCGTTTTCATTTCCCGTACCTTGAAGCTTGACCAAACCATCAGGACTCCTTTTATAAAGCTTCAAACGTCCTTCAGGTATTTTTCACAAACGACCGGTATACTATAACCATTCCAAAAGGAACCTAAAACCGATTACAAGAACTTCTCTTTTCATATTTCTCCTTTTCTAAACTCTTCTTGAAAAAGCCGCCTAAAAGGGCGGCTTTTTCATTTACGGCAGGTTCTTATTCCAGTTTGTTGCACATCTCCGCATTTACCGGTCATAGCCCCGGCTCCCGGTACACAGCAAAACCTGCCTGCTGTTTATATGCTCAGTCTGAGTGTGCACCATATTAAGAAAAAAATAAAATTTGTCTATATCCCCTTGACTTGAAGCTCACTCCAAGTGGTATGATCTTCTTAACGGCAAATGCACTATGAAACAAGCAGGCAAGGTTTCCGTCCTGCCTGGCGATAAGTTTTTAATCTACTTTTTCAAAGAATGGCAACAGGAGGGTTTCCATGACGATTACCGAAGTGAGCAAGCAATTTGACCTCTCCGCAGATACCCTGCGCTATTATGAACGCATTGGACTGGTTCCCCCGGTACACCGCAACAAAAGCGGCGTTCGAAGCTATGAGGAGGAAGACTGCCGCTGGGTTGAATTTATCAAATGTATGCGGGGCGCTGGCATGCCGATCGAAGCACTGATCGAGTATGTCGCTTTGTTTCGGCAGGGCAGCGAAACCGTCCCCGCCCGAAAAGAGCTTTTAATTGAACAACGGCGGCTGTTGGCGGAGCGTATTGCGGACATGCAGGCCGTGCTGGCCCGGCTGGACAAGAAAATTGACGGCTACGAGAATCACATGCTCAAGGCCGAGGAAAAGCTGAAAAAAGCCGATTTCTGAACATGCCGGCACAGGATTCTGTCTCCGTACGGAACAAGCATAAGATAAAACATAAGGCCGCGGCGCATCCTGAAAAAGTGCGCCGCGGTCTTATCATGCATTGTTACTTTATAAAGCCCCTTCATGCCAGTCAAATCCGCGTGAACAGGTACAGCCTGTTTTCCTCATCATATTGAAAACCCGCGGAAAGCAGCGTGTTGCAGGAAGCCTGATTTTCCACCTCAGGCTGCACGATTACACGCTGTGCGTCAGGTTCTTGGAAAATCGCTGTCAGCAGCGCTTTTACCAGGCTGGTTCCCAACCCCTTCTTTAAGCACGCCCGTTCGCCAATAAGATAATCCATGCTGTAGGTACCGCCTGTTTCTATTGCTCCGTGCCAATCCTCACCGCTCTTTTCATACGCATAGTACTGGCCGAATCCAATATCCGCGCCGTTATATACAGCAATAAAGTGATGAATAAAACGGAACGCATCGTTGCGCTGCCGCACCTCATCCATCCACTCCAAAGGCTGCTCATACCATTGCGCCACATAATCCTGATGCAGCCATTGCTCAAATGGAAGGATATCCGTATCTTTGAATGCTCTCAACTGAATCTGTTTCATACGCACCTCATTCCTTTATACCAATGGACCCATTTTGCAACGCTAAAAAGAGAAGGTGTTTTTCCCCTCCTTTTTTGCATGGTACATCGCATGATCTGCTGCGCGGAACAAATCTTCATACTCGGTGTAGTCTCCCGGCCATGCGGCAATGCCAATGCTGCAGGAAACAGGGCAGCTTCCTTCCCACAAATCGCTGAGCGCACGAATCTTTTCCAGGATGCGCTGCGCCCGATCCGTCGCTACACTCTGATCGTCGGAACCTGTCATAAAGGCTACAAACTCATCGCCGCCGGCACGTCCCAGAATATCGCTCTCTTCGCGGAATACCGAACACAGTACCGTCCCAATCCGCGCAAGCAACCGGTCTCCCTCTGCATGGCCGCGGCGGTCATTTACCTGCTTAAAGTTGTCAATATCAATCATATAGAGAAAACCTCTGGATCGCTCTTTTCGCAAATACAGGCGGATCTGGTTTTCCACTGTAGCTTTGTTATAAAGTCCGGTCAGCGAATCCCGTTCCGATTTTTCAAGCAAAATAAGCTCCCGCTCCTTTTGACTATTGATATCCACCAGCTTTCCCATTGCTAAAAGCGGCCTTTTCTTTTTATCATAAAAGGTCTGATATTGGCAGAGGCACCAAAAATACGTGTTGTTCAACCCCATCATACGAAGCTCCTGGCTGCAAATTTCGCCCTCAGGCAGTGGGTTCTCCAGCTGCCATGCTACGCGCTTTCGATCGTCAGGATGCAATATTTCCACAGAAGACTCGTTTCCGCCGCAAATTCGCAGACTGGACAGCGGCAACAATTTTTGCGCGTTAGAGGTAAATTCCCAAATTTGATCTTTATAAAAATATTGAAACAGCACCGTGTCGGAGAACTTTGCCAGAACCGCGTAACGCTCGTGCTCCAGATGCAGCTTCTTTTTCTGCCGTTGCACCGTCCAGAAAAACGCCAGTCCCGCCGCTATGGTCAGCAGAATGAGAAACACGCCCATTTCCACCGTATACTGCATAATGACTTTTGAATGACGGGAAACATTTTCGGCGCTTGTAATGTTCACAATATGCCAGTCGTTATAGCCCAAAGAGACAGTGGAAATGTAGATATAGCTTTGATCCTCCAATTGAAATTTACAGGTTGTATTCTGATTTTGCTTCAACATCTCCCGAACGGAATCCTGATCCTCCTGTTCCGTCAGATACGGACGCATAGCTGTGTACAGATTATTGGGAAGCGGCTCCGATATTTCCACAAAATCGCCGTTCCCTTTTACCAGGTAGCTTTGCACCGATTCCCTGAAATAACCGGTCTGCAGCGTCTGGACCAGCTTCTCCGCCTGCACCAGACTCCTCAAAACGCCTGCCACCTCTCCGTTTTTGTATACCGGAACCGCGATGCTGAAATAGTACTTTTCCCCCATGCGTTTGGAAAACCGCACGTTTGAAACCACCGATTTTCCACGTGACAGAAGATCGTAAGTCTGCCAGTCCTCCGGACGGACGCCCGAATCGTTTAAACCGCTGAACAACTCGCTCAAGGACGCATACGTCACCTGATAGCGCGCCTGTTTTTCCCCAATGGCCCGCAGATAATTTGCCAGCCACGGACCTTCCGGATCGATTTCCGTAGAATCCACCATGACAGCGATCGCTTCCAACGTGCCTTTGATATCCACTATCATTCCCTGAATTTCCGTTCTTTGCCCCTCTGCGTATGCTGTCAGATTTTCCTCGATTAACTGATCAAACTCCTCATCGAGCTGTGTACGATACTGTACAAACGAGACAATGATCAACAGGGAAATGAGTATAAAACACAAAAGAAGGAAGACAATGACCCGTTTACTCCACTTCATCTTTTCCTTCATCCTTACATTTGTTTAATATTTTTTAAATTATTATATAGGAATAAATCATGTAAGTGTGCAAAGAAAAGAATAAACCCTATATTTATATACAAAATTCCTATTTTACGACAGGATTGTTTATACCATGAACGATTTTTTTCCAAATCAATAGACTGGACGTATACCGTTCCATTTCTCCTCTATCGTTGCATCTAAAAAATTTGTTTTGTTCTCTCCTTCAAGCTGGCAAAAACAAATAGGGAACACCGCTGAGCTGTCGCTCTGCAGCGTTCCCTATTTATAAGAAACTGCTTTTTATATTTTATTCCGGTTATCCCAGTAAACCATTCAATGGGCAGTAACGCTTTTTGTACAGCATGAATTTATAAGTTCGGAGTATTTCCTTTGTTTCTGCGCCGCATGAGGTAATCCTCCAAAATGATCGTTGCCGCGACCGCGTCCACCACAGCCTTTCGTTTTTTACCGCGCGTATCGGTCTCGTTCAAATATCCATGCGCAGTGATCGTTGTACCGCGTTCATCCTGTAAAGCAACCGGCAGTTTTGTCAATGCCCGCAACTGCTCCGCAAAAAGACGCGCACCCTGGGCGCTCTCCCCTTCGCTTCCATCCATGTTGCGCGGCAAGCCGACGACAAACTCTCCAACGCCATATGCTTTCGCCTTCTCCGCAATGGCAGCCGCCAGCTTTTCCCGGTTATACTCCTGAATCACACCAGCCGGGGAGGCAAGGCGCTCTCCCTCGTCACAGACGGCAAGCCCGGTCCGCGCTTTCCCCAAATCAACCGCTAAAATCCTCATCTTTTCCGCTCCAAATTCTCCCGCCTCCACCAGGTCTGCCTGGCAAAGACAGAGACATCCGGCGTCAAATGGGTCGCGTCATTTTGCAGGATCAAATGCGGACTATTTTCCCGGTTAAAGTCAATGACGCTGATTGCAGTATTGTCGCACCAATCCACATCATTCAGCCGATCCAAAGGCCATCCCTTCGCGTGACAAAGCATATTGCGAATGGCACAGCCATGGGACGCGATACAGGCGGTTTTCCCACGGTTCTCCCGTACAACCGCCAGAAGCGCTTCCCACACACGGTCGTACACCTGTCTCATGGACTCTCCGTTCGGCGCGATAAAATCCTGCGGCGCGGTATACCAGTTGCTGTCCTGCTCCGGCGCGACTTTTGGCAGCTCCGCCCACGGGAGCCCCTCATAATCGCCGCCGTCCAGCTCCATCAATCGCACATCCGTGTGGATGGGCAGGTTATGATAGCGGTTGACCGCCTCCGCCGTCCGGTAAGCGCGCTTGAGCGGGCTGGCATACAGCGCGTCGATCCGCATATTGCGGCACCGCAGGCCCAGCAATTCCAGCTGCTTCTCCCCGTTGCCGGATATTCCGCAGTCCGAGCTGCCTTGAAAAACACCCATTGTATTGCCCTCCGCCTCACAGTGGCGCACCAGCAATATGCGTGTCGCCTCCTCCGGCTTTGGCGGAATGGGCGTATGCCGCATCGGATCAGTTGTCACTTTCATCCCGTTTTCCATGCCAGGTCCTTTCTTTTTATCAATTTCCATACGGGCACACCGCACCGGTCAGCTCTGTAACGGAGGCAATATGATTTTCATCCAGATAGCGGTTCAGCCCGTCCAGAATCTTCACCGGAGCGTATGGGTCCGTAAAGAGAGCCGTGCCGATCTGCAGTGCCGATGCACCCGCAAGCAGCATTTCCACCGCGTCCTGCCAGGTGCTGATCCCGCCAAGACCCACCACAGGTACCTTGACCTTTTGCGCTGCCTGCCAGACCATGCGCACCGCCACCGGGAATACCGCCGGGCCGGAAAGGCCGCCGGTATTATTGTGCAGAATCGGGCGGCGGGTACGGATGTCAATACGCATGCCGGTCAGCGTATTGATCAGAGAAATTGCGTCCGCGCCGCCGGCCTCCGCTGCTTTTGCGATCTCCCCAATATCTGCTACATTTGGGGACAGCTTGACTATCAGCGGCTTTTCACAGTACTTGCGCACCGCAGAAGTGATCTCCTCCACGCCCTGGCAGGAAGTGCCGAACTGCACCCCGCCCTGTTTGACATTGGGGCAGGAGATATTCAGCTCAACCATATCGACGCTGCTGGCAGAAAGCTTGTCCGCCATGCGGCAGTAATCCTGCTGCGTGTTGCCCGCAATGTTGGCGATGACGACTGTCCCCTGCTGCTTCAGCCAGGGCAGGTCCTTCTCAATAAAATGATCGACGCCGGGATTCTGCAATCCCACCGAATTGAGCATACCAGAGGGCGTTTCCGCGATACGGGGCGGCGGATTGCCCGGACGCTCCATCAGCGTAATCCCCTTGCAGGAAATGCCTCCCAGCGTGGAAAGCGGATAAAACGCCTGGTATTCCCGCCCAAAGCCAAACGTGCCAGAGGCGGCAATCAGGGGATTCGCAAAATCCACCCCCGCAATCTTTACTCGTAAATCTGCCATATTGTACCGCCCTTCCTCACTCTAAACAAACTTCCTGATAGGGGAACACCGGCCCATCCTTACAGACGTGGCCGTAAATCTCCTTGCCGTCCCGATGCAGCTTACAGGCGCAGCCCAGGCAGGCGCCGATCCCGCAGGCCATGCGTTCTTCCAGAGAAATCTGGCACTCCACGCCGCGTTCCCGCGCAACTCTGCACACCGCTTTCAGCATGGGCATGGGACCGCAGGCATAGATCACGGAGAAGTCCAAATCCTGCAGGCAGTCCGTCACCATTCCATGGCGGCCCACCGTACCGTCGTCCGTCGCAATGCGGACGGCGCAGCCCAGAGCAGCAAAGTCATCCTGTAGAATCACTGCATCCTTGCTGCGAAAGCCCAGCACCGCCGTCGCGTTTGGGCCATAGGCCGCCGCAACGCCTAGCAGGGGCGGCACGCCGATTCCGCCGCCGATCAGCAGCGCTTTGCGGGAGATATCCCCCAGCTGAAACCCGTTTCCAAGCGGCGCCAGGATGTCCAGATCGTCGCCCTCGCTCTGTTCCGCCAGAATCTGTGTGCCCTCTCCCCGGATTTGATAGACAAAGCGCAGCGTTTCCTGTTCCCGGTCGATCCCACAGATGGAAATCGGACGGCGAAGCGTTTTGCCCGGCACATAAATATGCGCAAACTGGCCGGCCTGTGCCGCCTGTGCGAATTCCGGGCTATGTACCGTCACATCAAAAATATCTGTTGCAATCTCCTGCTTCCGCAGGATCCTGCACTGCTTTACATCATATTTCATAGCTGAATCGTTCCAATCTCACCGATAATTTCATCGCGCATCCGTACCGCTTCTGCGGCCGCGGCCTTGGCAAAATCCGCTTCCGGCGCGTTCTGCTTCTGCCAGGCACACAGGATGGAACGGGAGGCGTTGATAATCGCACCGCAGCCGTTGGCGTCAAACGCCGGGGCAACGTCCTTCGCGCCGCCTCCCTGTGCACCGTAACCCGGCACCAGGAAAAAGGTGTGCGGCAGAGCCGTGCGAAGTTCCTTCAGCTGCTCCGGATACGTCGCACCGACCACCGCGCCCACACCGGAATATCCGTGCGCGCCGGGAAGCTGTTCGCCCCAGGATTCGCACAGCGCTCCCATGGTGGCATACAGCGTCTTGCCGTCGTCAAATGTACGGTTCTGCAGCTCACCGGAGGAAGGATTGGAGGTTTTTACCAGAATAAAAATGCCCCTGTCCTGTTCTTTGCAGATGGAAAGCAAGGGATTTACACCATCGGAACCGAGATAGCCGTTTACAGTGAGCGCATCGCCGTTAAACGGGACGCAGCATTCGCCCTCTACATCCACTGTACCGAGATGCGCCGCAGCATACGCTTCCATTGTGGTGCCGATGTCGTTGCGCTTGCCGTCGGTGATGACAAACATGCCCTTTTCACGCGCATACGCGATGGTATCGTGCAGGGTTTTTACTCCCTGCCAGCCGTACATCTCATAGTACGCGCACTGCGGCTTAACCGCGGGAACGATGCCGCACAACGCATCGATCAATCCCTTATTATACTCCAGAATGGCGGCGGCGGCGCCGTCCAGATTCTTGCCGTGCTGTGCAAACGCTTTCT
The DNA here is from genome assembly GCF_015667585.1 of Clostridium sp. D33t1_170424_F3. Taxonomy (GTDB): domain Bacteria; phylum Bacillota; class Clostridia; order Oscillospirales; family Acutalibacteraceae; genus Anaeromassilibacillus. The sequence continues at coordinate 35,083 of NZ_JADPEG010000002.1, forward strand.
CTTTTATATAGGACGGGATGTACGCCAGCTTTGGGTCCAGGCCCGCCACCGTAGGGTTCTGCATCTCTGCAATTTTCTCAATCAATCTGTCAAAAGACATTTTCATTCCTCCAAAGCAATTATTTTAGACCTGCCGTTCGCAGAAACGGCAGACCGCCACATCATTTTATCAGGTATCGCAGTACACGATTTTCCCTCTGCAAATGGTATATTTGACCTTACCGGTCAAAGTGCGGCCTTTAAAGACCGCGTTACGGCTCTTTCCGTGGAGCTGATCTGGATTCACGGTCCACTTTTCTTTCTCATCAAACAGGACCAAATCCGCAGACTGCCCCGCCAAAAGCGCTCCCGCCGGGATATTCAACAGCTGTGCGGGCGCTGCGCTCATCAACCGCAGCAGTTCGCCGAGCGTCAACAGGCCCGGCTGTACCAAATAGGTAATTCCAGCCGCCAACGACGTCTCCATGCCGATACTCCCGTTTGGAGCAGAGGCAAAATCAGCTTTTTCCTGGGGCGTATGCGGCGCGTGGTCTGTCGCAATCGCATCGATGGTGCCGTCCTGCAACCCTTCAATGACTGCCTGCCGGTCGCGCTCCGTGCGCAGAGGAGGACTCATCCGGTAATCGGCGTCTTTTGCGCGCAGCAGCTCGTTCGTCAGGCTGAAATAGTGCGGCGCTGTCTCCGCCGTCACCCGTACACCGCGGCGCTTGGCATCGCGGATCATGGCGATGGAAATGCGGGAGCTGACATGGCAGATATGAATCGGCACGCCGTAGGCTTCCGCCAAAGCGATTTCCCTTGCGGTACCGCAATCCTCCGCCGAAGCCGGTACGCCCGGAATTCCCAGCTCTTTGGAGACAGCGCCTTCGTGCATCAGGCCTCCCTTTGAAAGGAACAAATCCTCGCAATGGGAAACTATACGCAGCCCCAACCCGGGCGCCGCCTGCATGGCCTGTGCCATCAGACGGGAATCTACCACCGGGCGTCCGTCGTCACTTAACGCGATGGCTCCCGCCTCTTTCAACGCAGCCAGATCGTTCAGCTGCCCGCTCTGCAGTCCCTGCGTAATCGCAGCGGCAACATAAACGCGCGCGTCCGCCTGGTCCGCCTTTTCTAAAATATAGCGCACTGTATCCGGCGTATCGATCGTCGGTCTTGTATTCGGCATGCAGAGCAGGCTGGTCACACCGCCTGCCGCCGCCGCTTTACAGCCTGTCAAAATATCTTCTTTTTCTGTAAATCCGGGATCCCGCAGGTGAACGTGCATATCCACCAATCCAGGCGCTGCAACCAAGCCGTCCGCTTGAAGCTTTTTTGCATCCGGACAGTCAATTCTTTTGCCAACCGCGGTGATCTTTCCGTTTTCAATCAGGATATCGCCTGTTTCATCCCGCCCATTCACAGAATCGAGAATTCGTGCCGTTTGTATCAGCAGCTTTTCCAAAGCGCACCTCCTAAAAGCATTCATATTTTTGAATTTACCTTATAAAAAAGGCAAAGCCTCTACCATAACAGTATCCTGTTTTCACAAGCACCAATCGGAAGCTCTGCCTCCGGTTATACCATTGAAGTTATTATAACATATCCATGAACGGTGCAACAGTCCAAGCGTTGAAAACGATTTATACGCACAGCTGATTCTGTATTCTCTCAGCCGTTGAAGGCTCTGCCTCCGGTCACGGCGTGAGGTTATTCAATCATATCCGGTTTGCTACAAAGCTGTTTCATTACTGACGCTTCCTGTTTTTTTAAGCCAGTATGATTCAATGTTCTCCCAGCCGTCGGAGACTCTGCCTCCGGTTACGGCGTGAGGTTATTCAATCATATCCGGTTCGCTACAAAGCTGTTTCATTACTGACGCTTTCCGTTTTTTTAAGCCAATATGATTCAATGTTCTAGCCGTCGGAGGCTCTGCCTCCGGTTACGGCGTGAGGTTATTCAATTATATCCGGATCGCTACAAAGCTGTTTCATTACTGACGCTTTCCGTTTTTTTAAGCCAGTATGATTCAATGTTCTCCCAGCCGTCGGAGGCTCTGCCTCCGGTTACGGCGTGAGGTTATTCAATCATATCCGGATCACTACAAAACTGTTTCATTACTGACGCTTTCCGTTTTTTTAAGCCAGTATGATTCAATGTTCTCCCAGCCGTCGGAGGCTCTGCCTCCGGTTACGGCGTGAGGTTATTCAATCATATCCGGATCACTACAAAACTGTTTCATTACTGACGCTTTCCGTTTTTTTAAGCCAGTATGATTCAATGTTCTCCCAGCCGTCGGAGGCTCTGCCTCCGGTTACGGCATGAGGTTATTCAATCATATCCGGTTCGCTACAAAGCTGTTTCATTACTGACGCTTTCCGTTTTTTTAAGCCAATATGATTCAATGTTCTCTCAGCCGTCGGAGGCTCTGCCTCCGGTCACGGCGTGAGGTTATTATACCGTATTAAACGGTAAAAAGCAAAGTTTTCCAACTTGCTGCGGCAAAGGACCCGAAGCGGCAAGTTGCCGCTTCGGGTCCTTTAAAATGCGTGATGTCCACGCCAGTATGAATTAATATTTCTTGCGCGCCACGTAGCTGGTGTGCAGGAGCTCATGCGCCTTATGGCTGCCGGGCTCACCCAGATATTCCTCGTAGACCAGCTTAATCAACGGGCTCTCGTGGCTCTTGCGCAGCGGGAGGTTCTTATCTTCCTCATACAGCGCCCTGGCACGGTCCGCTTTCAAATCGGTGAAGCTGCGCACGGTTGACGGCTGGATCGGCTGACCGCCGCCGTTGACGCATCCGCCCGGGCAGCACATGATCTCAATAAAGTGGTAATCCGCCTCGCCGCTGCGAACCTTCTCCAACACCTCATTGGCGTTGTTCAGGCCGCTGACAACCGCAACCTTGACGTCCATACCGCCGACATGGTAAACCGCTTCCTTGATACCTTCGGTACCGCGTACTTCGGTATATTCGACGTTCTCGACGCTCTTGCCTTCCAGAACATCCGCGGCGGTACGCAGAGCTGCTTCCATTACGCCGCCGGTTGCGCCAAAGATGGCGGCCGCGCCGGTGGAAACGCCCATCGCGTCGTCAAACTCCTCATCCGGCAGGTTGACGAAGTCCAGATGCGCCATGTTAATCAGGCGGGAAAGCTCGCGGGTCGTGATCGCAATATCGGTATCCGGCAGTTCTTCGCCGGCTGCACTCATATCGTCGCGCTTGATCTCAAATTTCTTCGCGGTACAGGGCATAACGCTCACAACCACGATGTTCTTCGGATCCAGGTTGTTTTTCTCTGCAAACCAGGTCTTGATCATCGCACCGGTCATCTGCTGCGGAGATTTGCAGCTGGAGACGTTCGGCAGGAGATCCGGGAAGTAATGCTCGCAGAATTTCACCCATCCGGGGGAACAGGAAGTAATCATCGGCAGCACGCCGCCGTTCTTCACTCTTCCGAGGAACTCGGTGGCCTCTTCCATGATGGTGAGGTCCGCGCCGAAGTCAGTATCAAACACTTTATCAAAACCCAGACGGCGCAGTGCCGCAACCATCTTGCCCTTGACGTTGGTTCCAACCGGCATGCCGAAGCATTCGCCCAGCGTTGCACGGATGGCCGGAGCAGTCTGTACTACGACGTACTTCTCCGGATCGTTAATTGCAGCCATGACCTCGCCGCACTGGTCGCGCTCGGTGAGCGCGCCGGTCGGGCAGCTCACAACGCACTGGCCGCAGGATACGCAGGCCACATCGCTCAGCGGACGCTCGAACATGCAGCCGATATGGGTATCAAAGCCGCGGCTGTTCGGGCCAATGACGGACACATGCTGGTTGGCGCACGCTGCGACGCAGCGGCGGCACAGGATGCACTTGCCATTGTCGCGCACCAGATAGTCGGTGGTCTCGTCGACCAGCGCTTCCGGCTTGGAACCGTCGAAATGTTCCGCATCGTCCACACCGAGCTCATAGCACAGCGACTGCAGCTCACAGCTTCCGCTGCGTTTGCAGGTGAGGCACTTTCTGTCATGCACAGAGAGCAACAATTCCAGAGTCATCTTTCTGGACTGCTGCACCTTGGGCGTATTGGTGAAAACCTCCATCCCCTCGTTGACCGGATAAACACAGGCCGCCACCAGGGAACGGGCGCCTTTCACTTCTACAACGCACATACGGCAAGCGCCGATTTCGTTGACGTCCTTCAGGAAGCACAGGGTCGGGACATTGATTCCCGCAAATCTTGCGGCCTCCAAAATAGTGGAACCAGCCGGCACCGAGAGGGGCATGCCGTTGATTTTGATATTGACCATACTCATTGTTGGCACACTCCTTTCTTATCTCTTCACAATTGCGTTGAACTTGCACTTCTCCATACAAGCGCCGCACTTGATACATTTGACCGTGTCTATCACATGCGGTTTCTTAACCGTACCGGTGATAGCGCCAACCGGGCAGTTGCGCGCGCAGAGCGTACAGCCCTTACATTTATCTTCAATGATGTGATAGTTGGTGAGAGCCTTGCAGGCGCCCGCCGGGCAGCGCTTCTCCGTAACGTGTGCGATGTACTCGTCGCGGAAGTAATGCAGCGTGGACAGCACCGGGTTCGGCGCGGTCTGGCCCAGAGCGCACAGTGCGTTTTCTTTCAGATACTCGCACAGCTCTTCCATCTTGTCGATGTCTTCCAGGGTGCCGTTGCCGCTGGTGATCTTGTTGAGCAGCTCCAGCAGGCGGCGGGTACCGACACGGCAGGGCGTACACTTGCCGCAGGACTCGTCAACGGTAAACTCCAGGAAGAATTTTGCAATATCCACCATACAGGTGGTATCGTCCATGACGATCAAACCGCCGGAACCCATCATGGAACCGATGGCAATCAGGTTGTCATAGTCAATCGGCACGTCCATCTGCGCCGCCGGGATACAGCCGCCGGAAGGTCCGCCGGTCTGCGCCGCCTTGAAGGCGTGGCCGCCCGGAACGCCGCCGCCGATTTCTTCGACGATCTCGCGCAGGGTGGTTCCCATCGGCACTTCCACCAGGCCGGTATGCTTGATCTTGCCGCCGAGTGCGAATACCTTGGTGCCCTTGCTCTTCTCAGTACCCATGGAGGAGAACCAGTCGGCGCCCTTGAGGATGATCTGGGGGATATTGGCCCAGGTCTCGACGTTGTTCAGGATGGTCGGCTTGCCAAACAGGCCCTTGAGCGCCGGGAACGGCGGACGGGGACGCGGCTCGCCGCGCTTGCCTTCGATCGAGGTCATCAAAGCGGTTTCTTCACCGCATACAAATGCACCCGCGCCAAGGCGAAGCTCAATGTTGAATGTAAAACCGCTTTCAAAGATGTTTTCGCCCAGCAGGCCGTATTCTTTGGCCTGATCGATGGCGATCTGGAGACGCTTAACCGCGATCGGATACTCCGCGCGGACATAAATATAACCCTGGGACGCGCCGATTGCATAACCGGCGATCGCCATTGCTTCCAGCACGGCGTGCGGGTCGCCTTCCAGGATGGAACGGTCCATAAATGCGCCCGGGTCGCCTTCGTCGGCGTTGCAGCAGACATATTTCTGATCCGCCTGGTTCTGCGCTGCAAAGCTCCACTTCAGGCCGGTCGGGAAGCCCGCGCCGCCGCGGCCGCGCAGACCGGATTTCTTCATCACATCGATGACCTGCTCCGGCGTCATTTCCGTCAGGACCTTGCCCAGCGCCTGATAGCCGTCCACCGCTATGTACTCGTCGATGTCTTCGGGGTTGATTACACCGCAGTTGCGCAGCGCAACACGATTCTGTTTTTCATAGAAAGGCGTGTGGTTCAGGGACTTGATGGAGTCGGAATTCTCCACTACGGTCTCCTGGTACAGAAGTCTCTTGACGATTCTTCCTTTGAGCAGATGCTCTTCCACGATCTCCGGCACATCCTCGGGCTTTACCATGCTGTAGAAAGCGCCTTCCGGATAGATAATCATGATCGGGCCGAGCGCGCACAGGCCAAAGCAGCCCGTACGGATCACATTGACCTCTTTTTCAAGGCCCTGTGCGGCAATTTCTTCTTTGAGCTTCTCAATGATCAGCTCGCTGTTTGAGGAGGTACAGCCGGTACCGCCGCAAACCAATACATTGGAACGATACATTTTGCAGCCTCCTTATTTTGAATTTGCGCCGATGGTGTATTCTGTAACGACATTGCCGTTGACCAGATGATCGTTGACAACGCGGGCTACCTTTTCAGGGGTCATCTTGACATAGGTGACCTTCTCCTTGCCGGGCTCCACGATCTCGACGACCGGTTCAAACTGGCAGATGCCAATGCAGCCCGTCTGGGTAACCATGACGTTCTGGAGGCCTCTTTTTGCCACTTCATCCACAAGAGTGGTGAGGACCGGGCGCGCGCCCGCCGCAATACCGCAGGTGGCCATGCCGACCAGTACGCGGATTGCGTCGTCCTGTCCCTCGCGCAGCGTTACTCTGCTGCGGGCTTTATCACGGATTGCCTGAAGTTCAGCTAACGACTTCATAACTATATTTTCTCCCCTTTGATGCATTCTGTTTGTTCTTCGAGATATTCCCCGATCCACGCAACGACATCCGGCGCGTTCAGTTCCACCTCTTCTCCAAGAATCCCGCGCAGCTCGCGGGTATCCAGGGTAAATTCGCGTTCGTCCATTCTGTGATGGAACACAAAATCCCGATCCGTATTACAGGTAATCAGCAGCAGCACAGTGGAATTGATGTCCCCCAACGGGATAAAATCCACGTGGGAGGGCACAAATTCCGCACGCACAGTCGTACCCTCGCCGGGCACAGAGTGAATCTGCAGCCCGCCGCCCGTCATCTCCGCCTCCATTTTAAAAAGCGGAATGCCGAGGCCGACTTTGCGCGTGGTGCGCGTCGTAAAAAACGGGTCCGTCACCCGGGCCGCCTGCTCCGCGCTCATGCCGCGGCCGTTGTCGATGATCGAAATCACCAGCCGGTCCGCCGCACTGCTTTGGCAAACGTCTATCGTGACCAGACTCGCCCCCGCCGATATGGAATTCTGCGCAATGTCCATCACATTTAAAGACAGCTCACGCATATCAGTTGTACTTCGCCAAAATACCGTCGATTTCCTCCGGCACCAGACGGCCGTATACGTCGTCGTTGATGGTCAGAACCGGAGCCAGGCCGCATGCGCCGATACAACGGCAAGCGGTAAGAGAGAATTTTCCGTCCTCTGTGCACTCTTCCGGCTGGATGCCCAGAATCGCGCTGACCTTGTCCAGGATCGCCGCCGCGCCTTTTACATAGCACGCGGTGCCCAGGCAGATGGAAATGTTGTATTTACCCTTGGGGGTAAGGGAAAACTGGGAATAGAAGGTCGCCACGCCGAAAACTTCCTCCAGCGGTTTGCCCAGACCTTCCGCTACCATGGTCTGCACTTCTACCGGCAGATAGCCGTAGATTTCCTGTGCCTCCTGCAGAACGGGCATGATTGCGCCCTTGTCGTCCTTGTGCTTTTCAATAACCTCGTGCAGCTTTTTTTCCTGCTCCGGGGTTCCACTGAAAGGCAGATTGCTGATTTTTTTTTGCATTCTCGTTCCTCCCTGTGATTTCAAATGCGGCATTCCATTAATAATTCGGACAGAACGCCCCATATGCATTGTTAATAATTATAGCATAATGCACGACTAAAATCTACATTTTCTACTAAATTTTCATGATTCCTTGCTTTTTTTCCATGGGAAATTCATTTGTTTGTTATAATTTTATCAATTGTCCTTTGTAGCGCCGCCCATTCTGCTGGTTTTGCCGGTATTTTGTTATATTTTTAACAGGTTTGATTGTTTTACCTCTCCTGATCGCCCTTCACCTCGTTCAAAAGCTGAATCAAATCTCTTGCAGAACATGATGGCAGCTCCAAGCTGCACGAAGGATCCCGCATATGTTCCAGATAATGGGCGTCAGAATTGTGCAAATGTCTCAACGCTGTAAGCTCCGGATTGGTTTTCAACAGCTTTTCCAGAACACCGTTAAAACTAATTTCCGCCGTGCGAAATCCAGCTTCCGGCGGAATCGCGCCCAGGGATGCAATGACACTGTACGCAGTCTTATCCACATGCGCGGGAAACGCCGTCCCGCCAAACCGCACCGCTTCCCAATAGACGCGGTTGACACTGATCTGCGTCGCGTTGATCAGCAGGCGCTTTTCCTCGTTGAGGATATGGTCCTCCGCATCCATCACATATTGATGGCCAAAGATTTCCGGCTTGTTTTGGATGGGATAGCTTTTTTCCTGCACATAAGCCTCAAAGGCCTGCGCGGCAGGCACATCCGGAAACAGGCAGACCACATGCGCCTCTTCCTCCGTGCAAAGTTCCATGCCCGGCACTACCACCAGCCCCGCCGCTTCTCCTGCCTGGACCGCCGCGGGCGTATTCCGGCAGGTGTTGTGATCCGTGAGAGCGATGATGTCGTAACCCAGCAGTTTCGCCATGTTCACCAGGTTGCAGGGCGTCATATCATCGTCGCCGCAGGGAGACAGACAGGAATGCAGATGAAGATCATAAAACGCCTTCATCCTTTGAGCAGCTCCGCCAGCCGCGCGCCCAGCTCATAGCTGTTCTTCTCACTGCTCAGCACAACGATCCCCTGCTGCTCCGCACGCTGCCGCGCGTCCTCGTCGAGCCCCGCGTTGTCCGTAAGGACGATACACGCCGCGTCCGCCAGAGACGCGACCGCAATGGCGTTGACGTTGCCCATCACCGTGAACCAGGCCGCATCCGCAGGCAGGCGCGCCATTACCCAACTGAGCAGATCGCCTGTATAGCCGCCTGTCACCTCACGCGAAAGATCCTCTTCTACCAACCGTTTCAAGTCCAGCTTTTCACACAGTTCTTTTACCGTCATCAGACCCGTCCTCCTTATTGTGCCCCGGCACAAAGCCGCCCATGGAGGACAGCGCCTGGGCCACATGCTTGATCTCTTCCCGCAGTACAAAGATGCATTCGTTTTCTTTTGCCGCACCCTTCACTACGTCCTCCGCAAAGGAACGGCAGGTGGGTGCGCCGCAGGAACCGCAGTCCAACCCCGGAAGCCGCGCGGCGATCTCGTCCATTTCTGCCATCATGCGCAGCGCCTCCTCCATGTTGTCGGAGAGCTTGAGCACCGGTGCAAATTCCAGGTTGTCCTGCCACTGCATGCAGGGCGGAACGTCCCCTTCCAAATGGTTCTGCGATACCGGCAGATAGCGGCGCAGCCGCTGCAATCGCGCCTTTGCCACATACGCGTTTTCCACGCAGAGCACGCCGCCGACACAGCCGCCCGCACAGGCGTTCAGTTCGATGAAGTCCAGCTCCTTGATGCGCTCGTCTTCCAGCTCCTCCAGCACGCGGATCACATTGTCCACGCCATCCGCCGCCAGATATTTATCGTTGAGCAGCGCGGCGGATTCGCCGCCGCTGGACGCCCAGCCAACGCCGATTACCCCGGACTGCATCATTGGTTCCACCGTATCCGCGTGCTCCATCTTTTCCACCAGCGTCGGGAAAATCTCGCTGATGGCAATGGCACCGTCGACATACGATGTTTTGGAATTGATCGGGCATTTGGTATCTGTGACCTTTGCCGGGCAGGGCGTAATAAAAAACGCCCCGATCTTTTCGAGCGGAAGCCCCGTCTTCTTCGCTGCTTCCTTCTTGACAATGCGCGCCGCCGTCTCCATGGGAGAATTCAGCGGCAGTACATGGGAGCAGAGGTCCGGGAAGCGCACACGGATCAGGCGCACCACCGCCGGGCATGCCGAACTGATGACAGGACGCTCCAGAACGCCTTTCTGCATCAGCTTGCGCGTCGCGTCGGAAATGAGCTCCGCACTGCGGGACACCTCGTACACCTCGTCAAAGCCGAAGGCCTTTAAACCGGTGAGCACGATGTCGATGTCGTCCAGATTGTTGAACTGCCCGAACAGCGCGGGGGCAGGAAGGGCAATTTTATACTCGTAGCCGTCCAACAGATTCAGATGATCGAATTTTGCGCGCTTGGCGTGATGCGGGCAGACCCGGATGCACTCGCCGCAGTCGATGCAGCGCTCTGAAAGGATCAGCGCCTTGCCGTCGCGCACGCGGATCGCCTCTGTGGGGCAGCGCTTGATACAGTTGGTACATCCCATGCATTTATCCTTGTCCAAAATGACGGAATGGAAAAACTTATCCAAAATTAATCACCGCCTGCTTTGCTCCGATCCGTGAAAACAGTCATATGTAAGGTCGTCCCCTTGCCGACCTCGGTGTCTATCTTCAAAACGTCGGAATACTTTTTTATATTAGGCAAACCCATGCCCGCGCCGAATCCCAGAGAACGCACATTGTCCGGTGCGGTAGACCAGCCCTCCTGCATGGCTTTGCTCACATCCTTGATGCCGGGCCCATGATCCTCCAGCGCCACATAGATTTCATCCGGGCCAATATCCACATGCGCCATGCCGCCGCCCGCGTGAATCACCATGTTGATCTCTCCCTCATACATGGCGATCGCGACACGGCGGATCACATCCGCGCTGCAGCCAATCTTTTTCAGCTTCTTTTTGACGTCGCTGGACGCCGCACCCGCCTGGGTGAAATCGTCCCCGGGGACTACATAATCAAAATGCAGGGTACTCATGTAACGTCACATCCCCCTGACAATCCATTTGTATAAAGCAGGCCGCACGCGGTGAACATCCGGTAGGGCGTGCGCAGCACCGTCATATCCTTTTCTTTCGCCAGCTCCAGGATGGTATCGTCAACCTCCTTGCCGCGCACAAAGATGATACAGTGCATGTCCATCATCTCCGCCGTGCGCACCACCTGCGGGTTGGTCAGGCCCGTCAGCAGGACGGACTGGTCCTTTACAAAGGCCAGAACGTCGCTCATCATATCGCTTCCGCACGCTGTGCGCACTTCCACGTCCAAATCCCCTTCCGCAAGGATCTCCGCCTTTAGAATTTGTACTACGTCGCGTACTGTCATAGAACTTTCCTCCCATTTCATCCTATACAATGTTTTTGGATACGGCATTCTAAATTTTATGCATTTTTATTATAACATATCACAGAAAAGGAAACAACAAAAAGGAGGCCCCGGCAGACGATTTTAGAAGAATCGCCTGCCGGAGCCTTTCTTAAAATTGCCAATCAGTGATACGTGCTCACCGCAGTAACCTGGAATTTTACTTCCTGCGGGTCAAATGTACCGTCACCGGAATACGTCACCCTGTAGGATTGCTCTTTGGGATTGGGTATGTAGCTTTTTTCCGCGAGATACTGGTACACAAGATCGTCGTCGATCACTTTTGTTCCGTACGTCTGAAAATGGAGCGTATAAGACAAATCGGGAATCACAGTTCCGTCTGAATCGACAAACTGAACCATAAAGTCCTTTTCGATCTCAGACGGCGCCTTCTTCTGGAACTCATAAATCACAGAATAGGTTCCTTCCGTCAAACGGATGGACGTCCCCGGCTGCTGTGCGCCATTCGGAGTGGTACAATGGGCAAACTTCACGCTGGGGTCCGTAATGGAAAATCCCGCAGACGCAAGCGCTGGAAGGGTAAAATCCCCATAACCGGACGATTGATCCAACTCTACCGTATAGGTTCTTGGGTTGCTCTGCGTGGGGCCTGTCCACGCGCCAGCCTCTCCGCGGCCATAGACATGCACGGTTGCGGTTTTCTTTTCCGGTTCCGCACTTCCCTTCAGGTAGTAGACCAGTTCATTGCCACCATTGAAGAGTAACAGATTTTGTCCCTCTTTTTTGTCTCCGCTGTGGGTGGATACATAGTCCACCGCAGAGGTGCCTTGAAGATCACAAAAAGTGCTGAGGGACGGAATCTGAAACTCGTCCAAGCTGACGTTATATTCGCCCAAATCAATTGTAATGAACGGAGCGCCATATCGTGTGGAGTAAGTAACCGGGTATCCATTATAAGTTGCGGGTTTATCCGTTTTCAAGGTCGCGGACGCGTCCGGCGCCAACGCCGTTGTCCACCGAATGGTAACGGTGGTCGTTTTCTGTGAAGCTCTTGTCTGGGCCGCCGCAACGATAGAAAACGCAGTCACGATCAGCGCTACAACCAGACCAACTGCAAGAAAGCGTTTCCGTCTTTTGTTACCTGCAAATTTCATGATGCGTCCTCCTTATTCATATATCCCATCATTTTTGACAATTGTCTGACTGTTAAACAGTCTGCCTTCGTCCTCCGCAACCAGATATCCGGCTGTATGACCGGTTGTTGTAATGTTCCGGATGACACCGGTGGACTTGTTCTCGGAAACGATCCCGCCCACGCAGCACACGCCGCGCACGTTTGCACCGTCTTCCGGGGCCGTCAGCGAACAATCTTCAATTGCGCCGGCATTCACCACAGCCAGGCCGCCAAGGTGCATATAGCACGAATGATGGTCTGCCAATATCGCTTCATATTGCGTCAAATCCGCGTTGATTGAACCGGTATAGCTGCAAGCTTTGAGCGCCGCATCCACCGTGTTTGTAGAAACAAGCCCGCCGAAGTAGCAGTTTTTTCCTTCATTCGCTTCCATCGCCTCATCCGTGCGCAGGGTACCGTTGATATTGACAGAAGAAGCACAGTTTTCAATGGTTCCGGCATTGACGACAGCGATGGACCCCACACCGTTGCCGCTGCTGTTAATAGTTCCTTCAAGGGTCAGGTTTTTCAAAACGCCCGTGTTATTTACAAACAGGCCCAAGTTGTCCACACCGTTTATGGTATAGCTGACCGTGTATCTGGCGCCTTTGTACTCGCCGTTCAGTCCGCCGCTGATGGACTGGGTGGGGACGTAATCGCTGCCAAGCGCAATGTCAGCGCCCAAAACGAAGAACTTATCGCTGTAATCGCGGATTTTATTAAACTGCCGCTTGTTCATAATCAGGAAAGGGTTGTCCTCCGTGCCGTCGCCTCCGGAAAAGCCGGGGTCCCCCTTCTCTACCGTGAAAATGATGACGGCAGGCACGGCCAGACCGGTTTCTTCATCAACCGTTACAGCCTTTACCTGATTTTCCGGATCGTAAACATACCCGGCCGGCGCAGCGTAATCCGCCGCAGAAACATCGGCGCTGCTTTTCAATGTAATGAACCTGCTGGCAGCCAGTTCACCCGTCTGGCCGCCCTCGCGCCATTCAATTTTCACATTGTCCTTAAACCGGTCCGAGTCCACGTCGGGAGCGCCGCCGCTCGCGCCCTCGTCTATTTGATACGCGTTGAACATCAGGTCCGCGTGATAGTGCCTGCCCTGATAGTCGTTGCCCACCGTTTCCGGCAGATAGCCCGCGATGACATAGGTTTCATCGCCGCCCGCCGGAAGCATCGCCGTGGTGTAGACGGTCTTTGTTTCCGGCTCCGTGTTATCTGTTGCCAGCGTACCCGGATCAGCGACCGCATCGTCATAATACTTGTTCAGGTTGACGTCCTTGATTCTTTCCCAGCTCGTGCCGGTATTCTTGTAGATAAAAATCTTCAGGACTTTTTCCAGGCCGTTTGCACAGGCAACCCTGTGCTCCTTGTCCCAGCGAACCGTTTCGCCATCTTCGCTCAGGTTGGTATTCTCCTCGCCCTCTTTACACGGATCGCCCAGATTGACGGAAATATCCACCTTCGTGGGCAGCGTGCCGTCGTTGGTGATCTTGACCGGCTGGAAATAGACGGGATGCGGGGCAAAATCGCTGACGTTCATCCCATTCGCGTCTACCTGGTTGTCACCGCCCGCCGGATTCAGCTCGTTTTCAAAGTTTCCATATTTCATAGGGCGCAGATTTTTAAATTCCAGGGTTGCCTGATTTTCAATGTCCGGTTTTACAGTGATGTCCAGCACGCCGGCGGAAAAATTTGCGTTGACTTTTTCCGTGTCGGTAAACCATGCCATCGTGCCTCCGATCAACAGGCTCAGCACCAACAGCACGGAGACACCCGACAAAATAATTCTGCTTCTTTTCATGTTTGGTCTTCTCCTTTTATTTATATGTTACAAGCGGGCGCAGGATATACCATATTTTGTCATATCTTTTTCTTGTTTTTGTATTATACCACACACCTCAGAAAAATGCACGTAAAATTATCCTAATTATTTTATAAAAAATGACTAGAAACAGTCGATATTATATGAAACCGTTTTTCACGCAAAAAAGGGCTTATCTTTCGATAAGCCCTTTTTGTATGATGATAAGGAAATTACCGCTCTGTACAGCGGATGTTTTCCCGCTTATTCTTCCGGCGCCGCGGAAACCTTTTCAAACTGGCTGTTATACAGATTCGCATAGAAACCGTTCTTTGCCATCAGCTCATCGTGCGTGCCCTGCTCCACAATATCGCCGTCTTTCATGCAGAGAATCAGGTCGGCGTCACGGATCGTGGACAGCCGGTGTGCAATCACAAAGCTGGTGCGGCCCTTCATCAGGTTATCCATCGCCTTTTGGATCAGCACTTCCGTGCGGGTGTCGACGGAGCTGGTCGCTTCATCCAGGATGAGAATCTTCGGATCGGACAGGATCGCACGCGCAATGGTCAGCAGTTGCTTCTGCCCCTGGGAAACGTTGCTGGCCTCCTCATTAAGCACCATATCGTAAGCGCCCGGCAGAGTGCGCACAAAGTGGTGCACCTGCGCGGCCTTCGCCGCCGCTTTCACCTCGTCGTCGTCCGCGTCCAGCCTGCCGTAGCGGATATTTTCGCGGATGGTGCCGTTGTAGAGCCAGGTATCCTGCAGCACCATGCCAAAGATGGAGCGCAGCTCGCTGCGGGAGAAATTGCGGATATCGTAGCCGTCGACCAGAATCGCGCCCTCGTTGACATCGTAGAAGCGCATCAGCAGCTTCACCATGGTGGTCTTTCCGGCGCCCGTGGGGCCGACGATCGCCACCTTCTGACCCGGCAGAATATTGGCGCTGAAATCGTTGATGATCGTCTTATTGGCATTGTATCCAAATTTGACATGCGCAAACTGCACGCTGCCATGGATGTGAATCAGGCTGTCCGTGTCCGGCACGGTGTCATCGTCGTTGATATGCACAACCGGCGCGTCAGGCGTTTCTTCCGGCTCTTCCAGGAATTCAAACACGCGCTCCGCCGCCGCCGCAGTCTGCTGCAAAATATTGCTGATGTTGGCAACCTGCGTGATCGGCTGGGTAAACTGGCGCACATACTGGATAAACGCCTGGATGCCGCCCACATCCAGACGGCCGCCGGAGGCCAGCCAGCCGCCGATGATGCAGACGACCACATAGCCCACGTTGGCAACAAAGTTCATCACCGGCATCATCAGGCCGGAGAGGAACTGCGACTTCCACGCGGAGTGGAACAGGGTTTCATTATAAGCGTCAAATTCCTGTACGGAGGCCTCTTCGCCGTTAAACGCTTTCATCACCATGTGCCCGCCGTACATTTCCTCAACATGGCCGTTGACATGGCCCAGATATTCCTGCTGCGCCGCAAAATATTTCTGGGAACGCTTGACAATCTGCAGGATAAAAATCAGAGAAACCGGGATGATGCACAGCGCAACCAGCGTCAGCTGCCAGCTGATGGAAAACATCATAATCAGGATGCCCACGATGGTCGTCACCGAGGTGATGATCTGCGTGATGCTCTGGTTCAGCGTCTGGCTCAGCGTATCCACGTCGTTTGTCACGCGGGAGAGCACCTCGCCGTGGCTGGTGGTATCAAAATAGTTGAGCGGCATCCGGTTGATCTTTTTCATGATGTCGTTGCGCAGATTGTACGTCACACACATGGAGACGCCCGTCATGACCCAGCTCTGAATATAGGAGAACGCCAGGCTGATCAGGTACAGCGTCAGCAGAAACAGGAGAATCTGCAGGATGCGCCCAAAGTCGATGCCGGTCCCGGTACCCGCAATTTTCCCCATAATGCCGTTAAACATTTCCGTGGTCGCGGTGCCCAGGATTTTCGGGCCCACGATCATAAATACGGTGGACAGCATGGCGAATACCAGCACAACGGCGACGCGGATTTTATACCGTCCAAGATACCGCAGCAGCTTCCCCATACTGCCTTTGAAATCCTTTGCCTTTTCCGTAGGCGCTCCCACCGGTCCACGCCCGCCGCCAAACGGGCCGTGTCTTTTGGGCGTCTGGGCTTTCATCGGACTGCTCATGCCAATTCCTCCTCTGAAAGCTGGGAACGGGCGATTTCCTGGTACGTCCCGCAGGTCCGCATCAGTTCCTTATGGGTGCCGATCCCCACAATTTTGCCTTCGTCCAGCACAATAATCTGTTCGGCGTCCATGATGGTGCTGACGCGCTGGGCAACGATCAGCACAGTGGAATCGCCGGTATCCTTTTTCAACGCGCGGCGCAGGGCGGCGTCGGTCTTAAAGTCGAGCGCGGAAAAACTGTCGTCAAAAATATAGACAGGCGCCCGTTTTGTCAGCGCACGGCCGATCGACAGGCGCTGTTTCTGCCCGCCGGAGACGTTGGTGCCTCCCTGTGAAATATCCGTGTGCAGGCCGTCCGGCATATTCTGAATGAATTCCGCGGCCTGCGCCACCTCGGCGGAGCGTTCAATCTCCCGGTCCGTCGCATCCGGGCTGCCGTAGCGCAGATTGGATGCGATATCTCCGGAGAACAATATGCCTTTCTGCGGCACATATCCAATGTTCTCCCGCAGCTCATGCTGGGGGATTTTACGGACATCCACGCCGTCCAGCAAAATTTTACCGGAGGTCACGTCGTAAAAGCGCGGAATCAAATTGATCAGCGTCGATTTGCCGGACCCGGTGGAACCAATAAACGCGGTGGTCTGCCCCGGCAGGGCCGTAAAGCTGATGTCCTGCAGCACGTCGTCCTCGGCGTTGCTGTAGCGGAAGCTGACGTCACGGAATTCAATCTTCCCCTTTGCTCTCCCCTTCAGGCGTACCGGCTGCTCCGCGTCGCGGACCGTCGGCTCCGTCTCCAGCACCTCTGCGATACGGCCGCCGGAAACCGCCGCACGCGGCACCATAATGAACATCATGGAGATCATCAGGAAGGACATGATCACCTGCATGGCGTACTGCATGAACGCCATCATGTCGCCCACCTGCATCATGGACTGTTCGATCTGGTGGCCGCCCACCCAGACAATCAGCAGGGAAACCACATTCATCATAAACATCATGGCGGGCATCATGGCGACCATCACACGGTTGACAAACAGGTTCGTGCTGGTGAGGTCTTTATTGGCCTTCTCAAAGCGTTCCTCTTCAAACTTCTGCGTACCGAACGCACGGATGACCATCATACCGCTGAGGTTTTCCCGGGTGACCAGATTCAGCTTGTCGACCAGCTTCTGCACAATCTTAAACTTCGGCGTGACAATGGAAAATACCACCACCACAATGCCGATCAGGATGAGCACGCCCAGTGCGATGATCCAGCTCATGGAAACGCTCTTGTTCAGCGCCATCAAAATACCGCCGATGCCCATAATGGGCGCCAGGCAGATCATGCGCAGGCCCAGAATCAGCAGCATCTGCACCTGCGTCACATCGTTGGTCGTGCGCGTGATCAGAGACGCTGTGGAAAACTGATCGAACTCGTCGTTTGAAAAGCTTTCAACCTTGCGGAACACATCCCGGCGGAGGTTTTTCGCCGTGCCCGCCGCAACCCGCGCCGCCAGCAGGCCCACACAGATCGTTGCAACCGCGCCGGCCAGCGTCAGCAGCAGCATGAACAGGCCGGTTTTCAGGATGTAATTGCTCTGGATCTGGTTCACATCCACGCCCAGTTCCCTGTAAAATTCGCGCGTCATGGCGACGCCCATCTGCCCGCCCATTGCGCTCTGAGAGGCCTCCGCCAGCTTACGCGCCTGCTGGACCGATTCCTCCGGCAGCTGCTCCAGCATGGGAAGCGCACGGTATAGCTCTGTGAAATCGAGGTCGTGCAAACTCATCTTATCGGCGGACAGCTCCACGTCCCCCTGTTCGTTCGCACCCCTCATCACATTGGAGAAGGTCATGACGCTTTTCTCATACGCGTCGGCCAGCTGCTGCACCTGCTCCGGCGATTCCGCACGAAGCACATAAATGTCTGTGGAAGCTAGCGCCGGATAAGCAGAACGGTAATCTTCCGCCTCCGCGCTGCCGGCGTCAATCTTCTGATATGCGCCGTCCATCCGGTCCTGCTCTTCCGCTGTCATAAAGGTCTTGATCAGCGTATAGCCGTTTTCACTGATGGCTTGCGGCGCTCTGTCCTCTATGCCGCCCTGCTGAATGCCAACATTGACAATATTGGACATCAGGTTCGGCAGGTTCAGGTCGCACATTGCCTGGCCGAACAGCAGCAGCACACACGCTATAATGGGCCAGATATACGGCTTTAAGTACCTTGCTAGTCTTCTCATCGAGTGGATTCACCCTTTCCCTCTGATTTTTTCTGGTCTCTCATCTCATCCATAATGTCAAACAGCCGCGTGGAGAGCTGAATCAGCTGATCCGTCTCCTCCTTGCCCATCCGCCGCTCCACTTCTTCCATGGTGGCAAACAGGTCCTCCCGCGCTTCCCCCAGCAGGGCTTTCCCCGTGGGGGTGAGAGACACAAATACGGCGCGCCGGTCGTTCTTTGTCATACTGCGGACCACAAGGCCCTTGCCCTCCAGCGAATTCAGCATCTGAGACACGGCAGGCATCGACATATTGGTCCGCCGGCTGATCTCGGAAATACGCACACCGGTCTCTTCCCCGTTTTCCTCCTGGCCCTTTCCGCAAAGCGCAATGCCATGCATCATAAAAAACGCACTCATGGGCAGTCCTTCTGTCTGGGAGAGGAACGGCCTGACGCTGCGATAGCGCCAAAACAACTCCAACAATCGACTATCACACGGTCCCATCTGTAAAAATCCTCCTTCAATGCTTCCCCACTGTACGGCTTTTTAAACCGGTTTCCTCTTAACCATTGCATCCATAAATAGTTAATACTATGAATAATGTATGATTATAAGCCTTTTTTGCTCTTTGTCAAGCGAACCCGCAGACTCTTCACAAATAATTAACAGAACCTTCACACAGTAAAAAAGGGCGGAACCTGAAATACAGGTTCCGCCCGCGCGCTATTTTTCAATCTATTTTCAGCCGGTTTTCGAACCACCACATAAAGAGCGCCGCCGCCCCCTGCAGCAGGAAAATCACACCCATCATGACGCCGATGATGTTGATCGCAATCACCGGACGGATGAACGAGATAAAGCCCAAAAGGATGCACGCCGCACCCACCAGAGCCATCCAGAACCAGCCCTTCACACCGAACTTTTTGAGGTCCAGCCCATCGACCAGACGAAGCACGCCGGAAAACACAACCCATAGTCCGAAAATATAGGGAATGATGGTTTCCGTCACCACCTGGTTGCACATGACAAACAGGCCCAGCAGAGCGGTCAGGATTCCGTTTGCCAACAGCCATCCGACGCCGTACATCGCACTGCGCGCAAATACATAAATGCCAATTTCCGCCAGTCCGGTGATCAGCATGGCAAGTCCGAATACGATGGTCAGGGACAGGATGATGGACGTTGGCGCGATGATCGCCAGCACCCCCGCAAAAATCAACACAATCCCGGAAATCAGCCAAAGCGTTTTGGAAACCCCTTGTTTCATATAAACCCCTCTTATCTCAAAATGTACTTTATGTTCTATTATACCCTACCATCTATAAAAAAGAAACGAAAATCGCCCCGATTTTTGTAAAAATCAGGGCGATTTTGAAAAAACAGCTTAAAGGGCCTCCACTGCGTCCGCGGCGCTGTCCAGCCAGTCCGCGTTGACCAGCTCCGCCAGTCCGGCGTCGTAGTTCTTCGCGACCTCCGGATCGATCGGCAGCTTGCCAAGCACCTTCAGGCCAAAGGTTTCCGCCGTCTGCTCCACATGGCTGTCGCCGAATATTTTAATTTCCTTGTCGCAGTCCGGACATTTGACATAGCTCATATTCTCCACGATGCCGATGATCGGCACGTTCATCATCTTCGCCATATTGACCGCTTTTGCAACGATCATGGATACCAGCTCCTGCGGCGAGGTGACGATCACAATGCCGTCCAGCGGAATGCTCTGGAACACCGTCAGCGGCACGTCGCCGGTTCCGGGAGGCATGTCCACAAACATATAGTCCACATCCGTCCAAATCACATCCGTCCAGAACTGCTTGACCGTGTTGGCGATGATCGGGCCGCGCCACACGACCGGCGCGCTCTCGTCCTCCAGCAGCAGATTGACAGACATGATGTCGATGCCCGTTTTGGTCTTTGCGGGGAGAATGCCGAACTCACTGCCCATCGCTTTTTCATGCACGCCGAACGCCTTCGGAATGGAAGGGCCGGTGATGTCCGCATCCAGCACCGCGGTATGCGCGCCGCGGCGGTTCAGCAGAACCGCCAGCATGGAGGTCACCATGCTTTTACCGACGCCGCCCTTGCCGCTCACAACGCCGATCACTTTTTTAATGCTGCTCATCGCATTTGGTTTTTCCAGAAAATCCGCAGGATTGGACTGGCGCGAGGAACAATTTTCCCCACAGCTGCTGCAATCGTGCGTACAGTTTTCACTCATACCGATATCTCCTTTATCGCCTCTCACGGCAAAAATCCGCCCGTATCTTCCGGACGTGTTTTCTATTGTAATAAACTATACCAAATTTGTCAACAAAGAAAGGAACGGTCAGAATTCTTTTTTCAGGCTTCGCAGGAAGAGGTCCGTCAAGACCTGGTTCGGTTCCGCCTTCTGGTTGACCACCGCGTCGACCGCGCGGCAGATGGGCATTTCCACCCCGTACAGCTCGCTCAGGCGCAACAGAGCGGTCGTCGTGGCCACACCTTCCGCCAATTCTCCATACGGCTCCCCACGCACAAACGCCTCGCCAAAGCGGCGGTTGTGGCTGTACGCGGAAAAAATGGTGGCCTGATAGTCTCCCAAATGGCTAAGGCCGTAAGCGGTGATCTCGCTGCCGCCCATCGCCTTGATCAGCCGGGCCACCTCCCGTGTGCCTCGCGCCATCAGCGCGCCCTTTAAAGCCGTCTTGTTCAGCCCATCCAGCATACCGGCCGCGATGCCGATGACGTTCTTCGCCGCGGCCCCCACCTCGTTGCCGATGAGGTCGCTGCCATAATAAAACCGGATCAGGTCGCTGGAAAACGTCTTGACCAACATCTCCTTTGCCTCCGGGGAACGGCTGTCGATCACCATACAATTGGGAATGCCCGCCGTAAAGTCCTGTACATGGCCAGGCCCCACCCAAATGGAAACCGTCGTCGTTTTGGGCGCATATTGCTCCACAATCTGTGTCAGGCGGTTGCCTGTATCGGCTTCCAGCCCTTTCATACAGAGCACAATTGCCTTGTCGTTCAGGTCAAACACGGACATCTGCTGCATCAGCATACGCAGGCTCTGCGCCGCGATGGAAATAATTAAAATCTGTGCGTTCTGCACCGCCCATCCCAAATCGTTGGTTAACTGTACAGAATCTTCTAAGGTTACCAAACCGTTTGACCGTGTTTCCTTCAATTCCTCAAAGCGTTTGGAGCCATCCCGTCCATACAGGGCGACCGTATGCTGCAGCCGGTCCGCATACCAGGCCAGAAAACTTCCCCAACGTCCGCATCCAATAACCGATATATTCATAAAAAGACGCGCGGGCGCTTCTTTCGGCCCGCGCGATGCCTCCCCTCAAATAGAAATATATCCTTATTATACCATATTGGAGGACTGTACAACAGAATTGTATTTAAATTTCGGGCTCCTTTTCCATATCCAGCTCAAACCAGAAGGTGCTTCCCACGCCTTCTTCACTCTGCACGCCGTACGCGCCGCCGTGCATATCCAGAATGGTCCGGACAATGGAAAGTCCCAGACCGGTGCCGACCTGCGCGCGTTTATGGGCTTTGTCCACTTTATAATAGCGCTCCCAAATATCCTTGAGCTTATCCTGCGCGATGCCTTCCCCGGTATCGCGCACTTCAATGCGGACCTTACCGCCCAGCTCAAGCTGACGCACATAGACGCATTTGTCCGCGCCGGTATATGTCAGCGCGTTGTTGACCAGGTTGTACACCACCTGGGAGATTTTCAGCTCGTCCGCATAGACCTCCACATTCCGCCCGGCGGTAAAGTTTATGTTGTAATCCGTCAGTTTATTATATCTCTTCAGGATATTGCGAATGCTTTCCGTCAGATCATATACGCTGCGGGAAAGCGTCTGCGTGCCGGACTGCATCTTGCTCAGGTCCAGCATATCATTGACCAGCGTCGTCAACCGGTTGGCTTCGTCGATGATAACCTGCACATTCTCCGGCGTGTTTTCACCCGGCAAATCGCGCATGACCTCGCTGTACCCCGTGATCATGGTCAGCGGCGTGCGCAGATCGTGGGAAACGTTGGCAATCAGGTCGCGGCGCAGCGTTTCCACCTTGGAAAGCTCTTTTGCGGCATAGTTGAGCGTGATGCCCAGCTCCGCGATCTCCCGGTAACCCCTTTCCAGAAACTCGACGTTGTAGTCGCCATGTGCCAACCCTTTTGCAGAGGAATTGATCTGGATAATCGGGCCGGAAATTCTTCTGGACATGAACAGCGCCAGTGCAATCGCAAGACCCAGCATGATCACCGTAATCCACATCAGCTGGATGCGCAGCGTCTGCACCGTCGCGCCGACCGGCGAGATGGTGGAGTTCAGCAGCACCAGCAGCTTGCGCCCGTTTTCTCTTTCTGCAATAAACGTATAGATCATATTTTCCGGCGCGTCGGGGTCCTCCCCGCGGTACGTACGGCGCTGCAGATCCGGCGCCGTTTTGAGATTGTCGCTGAAGAACGTCTCAAAATAGGTGCCGCCGTTGCGGTCCGTCAGCATATAGATGGCCGCGCGCTGCAGCGGATTCAGGCGATGAATGACGCAGCTCGGCGAGGCGTCCTCCGAGTAGAACAGGTCGCCGTATTCATCCGATACAATGATGCAGATCTGGTTATTCTGGGAAAGCTTGCTCAGCTGCATACCCAGGTCGTCGGAATTAATGCCCTTTTCAATGGTCTGCGCGGTATCCTTGATTTCCCGTATTTTAATAAACCGGTAAAAATCGTTCAGGAACATGGTCTGGAACACCCACAGCAGCACCAGAATCACAGCCGCAAATATGGCAAAGCCGCTGAACAGCCCCCATTTGATGCTGATCCGGCCATGCGGCCCGTGGTGGAAGCGCTCCTCTATCCGTTCCCAATGCTCACGAAACTTCAAAACGGTAGCCAACTCCCCTCAGCGTTACAATGAATTTGCTGTATTGCTTCAGGCTTTTTCGCAGCAATTTAATATGCGTGTCCAACGTGCGGTCATCGCCGTAAAAATCATAGCCCCATACGTTGGTGATCAGATTCTCGCGCGTCAGGGCAATATTGCGGTTGCGCGCAAAATAAAACAGCAGGTCGTACTCCTTGGGGGAAAGGTCCGCCTTCTCCCCATCGATGGTCACAATGCGGCCCGTAAAGTCGATCGTCAGGCCCTCAAAGCTGACCTGTTCCTTCTGCGGCTGGTCCGGCGCGGGCTGGGCGCGCTTCATGATGGCGTTGATGCGCATCATCAGCTCCTTTGGGGAAAAGGGCTTGACCACATAGTCGTCGATCCCCAGCTCAAAGCCGTGGATTTTATCGTATTCCTCGCCGCGCGCGGAGAGCATCAGGACCGGCGTGGAATTGGATTTGCGGATTTCCCGCACGGCGGAAAAACCGTCCAGCTCCGGCATCATGACGTCCATGATGATGATGTCAAACTCGTTCGGGTGTTCCCGGCAAATGCCGACGGCCTCCATGCCGTCCTTCGCCTCCGTGACGGTGTGCCCTTCAAACACGGCGTATTTTTTAATCAACTCGCGGATTTTATCCTCGTCGTCCACTACCAATATGCGATACATGCCTTCACTCCTCCTTATTTACATTGATTGTCGCATGCCACTGTGATGATTTTGTGACGGTTGCAAGAGTTTTTTTACTGTAATGCCATCGTACTACAAACCGGATAAAAGGGCAAGGTTACCGTTTTGATTCCCACATCCGGTCAGAGTGCTCGGTACACATAAAGTGGAGGTAAACCGGACAAAAGAAGTACGGCAAAAGCCTGTTTTTCGCGCGAAGCGCCGCTGATTTCCCGGTAAACAATATGGTACCCCGCTGCGTTGCAACAAATAGGTTCCCGGCGGCAGTTTTTTTGCAAATAGAAAACCTGCGGTGATACTTCAGAAACCGTTTTTTCCCGCGCACACGGAGGAAACTTCGCCCTCTGCTTGACAAATGCGGAACCGCGGCATATAATAGCAGACAAAGAAAACATGGCAAACCGATGACCGAGAGTAGTACGCAGGCACAGCAACCATTCAGAGAGCCGCAGGCGGTGGAATTGCGGCGGGAAGCAGCAGGCGGAATGGACTTGGGAGGGCAAAACGAACGGCGGTTTACGCTTAGTAGCTTTTGACGGGGGACTCCGCCCGTTATCAGGGGAGCATGCATTTTCACTGTGCATGAACAAAGCGGGCGAAATTTCGCCAATCCGGGTGGTACCGCAGGAGTTACAGCTCTTGTCCCTGTTTTACAGGGGCAAGGGCTTTTTTGTTTCTCAAATTGATGATTCAGGAGGCGATGTCCTTGGCTGATGGCTGGCGTTCCCTATCCTTCCGTCCCGGTCTCCGGGACATTTTCTCAAACAACATAAACCCATGAAACTTTTAGGAGGAATTTCACGATGAAACATCTTTTGAAAAAAGCAGCAGTCCTGATGATGAGCGCCTTATTGGCGGCAGCCTGCATAGCATGCGGCGCCCCTGCCGGAAACGAAAGCGGCGGCCAGAGCGAAACAATCAAGATCGGCGTGATTCAGTTTGCCGCACATCCTTCTCTGGATAACTGCTACAACGGTTTTGTGCAGGGCCTGGAAGAGGCGGGCTTTAAAGAGGGAGAAAACCTGGAGATCGACTTCCAGAACGCCCAGAACGACATTTCCAACAGCGATCTGATCGCCAAAAATATGGTTGCCAAAAAATACAGCCTGCTCGCGGGCATCGCGACGCCGTCCGCTATGAGCGCCTACGCCGCCGCTAAGTCGACGGACATCCCGGTGGTGTTCACCGCCGTTTCCGACGCGGTCGCGGCGGGCATCGTACAGAGCAATGAAAAGCCCGGCGTCAACTGTACCGGTTCCTCCGACGTGCTTCCTCTGGAACAGCAGGTGCAGATGATCCGCGCGTTTCTTCCGGACGCAGATAAGATCGGCATCCTGTACACCACCAGCGAACCGAACTCCGTCTCACAGCTCAAAGAAATCAAAGAGATCGTCAAGGATTACGGCTTTGAGATTGTCGACGTCGGCGTGACAAGCGCCTCCGAGGTGGCGGCAGGCGCGGCGACGCTGATTGCAAAGGGCGTGGACTGCATCAACAATTTTACCGACAACAACGTGGTGGATAACCTCTCAACGGTGTTACAGGCCGCCAACGAGGCGAACATCCCGGTCTTTGGCTCTGAGGAGGAGCAGGTCAAGAACGGCTGCCTGGCCTCCATGGGCATCGACTATGTGGCGCTCGGCAAGGAAACCGGCAAAATGGCCGCACAGATTCTGAAGGGCGAAGCAAAGGCAAGCGACCTGCCCGTCTTCATGGTAAAAGACTACGCGCCGGTTTACAACGAGTCGGTCCTCAAGGCATTGGGGCTTTCCCTCCCCTCCGAATATGCAAACGCGGCGGCACTGAGTAAATAAACAGAAAGCAGGTTCCGATTTTTATGGATATCGCACTTGGGCTATTGATTAACGTCCTGGAAGAGGGCTTCATCTACGGCATCATGGCAATCGGCGTCTACATCACCTATACGGTGCTGGATTTTCCGGACCTTTCGGTGGACGGTACCTTCCCGCTGGGCGCATGCGTTACAGCGGCGCTGATCACGGCGGGCGTCAATCCGTGGCTGGCCTGCCTGATCGCATTTGTATGCGGCGGGCTGGCGGGCTGTGTCACCGGATTGCTGCATGTCAAGCTGGGAATCACCGATCTGCTCTCCGGCATCCTGGTGATGACGGGCCTGTGGAGCGTCAACCTGGTGATCACCGGCGGCAGCTCGATCCTGCCCTTTTACAACATGGACACCATTTTTAACGCCGGCCCCGCGGCGCTCCTGCCGGAGGCGGCATCCCCCTACCGCATCGTGATCCTGGCGGGGATCGTCTGCCTGATCGTCAAGCTGCTGCTGGACGCATACTTGAAAACCCGGTCCGGCCTGCTGCTGCGCGCGTCCGGCAACAACGCGCAGTACGTCACCTCTCTGGGCAAAAATCCCGGCACCATGAAAATCATCGGCCTGGCCATCGGGAACGCCTGCACCGCCTTGGCGGGCTGCATCCTCGCGCAGCAGGGCGAATCTGCCAATGTCAGCAGCGGCACCGGCATGGTGGTCATGGCGTTGGCTTCCGTAATCATCGGCACCAGCCTGTTCCGCAAGGTAAAATTTATCAAGCCGACCCTGTCCGTCGTATTCGGCGCAATCCTCTACAAGGCCTGCCTTGTGATCGCCATGCAGCTGGGGCTGCCGACCAATTTCCTGAAGCTGCTGATGGCGGTCCTGTTCACGCTCGCGCTGGTTTCCAACAACCTGCTGTCCGGAAGGAGGAGAAAGCAACATGTCAACCCAACCCAAATCTGACGGAAACGCGCTCGTACGGATGGAACATATCTACAAGACGTTCAACCCGCATTCCGTCAACGAAGTCGTTTTATTTCAGGATTTTAACCTCTCCATCAAAGAAGGGCAGTTTATCTCCGTGGTGGGCAGCAACGGGTCCGGAAAGACCACCATTTTAAATCTGCTGTGCGGCAGCATCCCGGTGGACAGCGGGACCATTGCGGTAGGCGGACGGGATATCACGCGACTAAAAGAATACCAGCACTCCAAATTTATTGGACGCGTCTTTCAGGATCCCGGCAAGGGCACCTGCCCGGAGCTGACGATTCTGGAAAACATGGCGCTGGCGGACAACAAGGGCGGCGCTTACAACCTGCGGCGCGGCGTCAACAAAAAGCGGATCGACGCCTACCGCACCCAGCTGGAACTGTTGAAGCTCGGGCTGGAGGATAAACTCAACCTCTCTGTGGGCAGCCTTTCCGGGGGACAGCGGCAGGCGCTCGCGCTCCTGATCTGCACCATGACGCCCATCGACCTGCTGATTCTGGACGAACACACCGCCGCGCTGGACCCAAAATCGTCTGAAAATGTGATGCAGCTGACGGAACGCATTGTGCATGAAAAAAAGCTGACTACACTGATGGTGACGCACAATCTGAAATTTGCGATCAACTATGGTGACCGGATGATTATGATGCACCGCGGCTCCATTGTGCTGGATGCGGCAGACGAACAGAAATCCGCCCTCAGCACCCGCGACCTCACCGAAAAGTTCAACCAGATCAGCCTCGAAGACGGCAACTGAGTGGGGCAGACTAAGCCTGCACGCACGGCCGGTCCTTTTTGTCGCATTGAATTGGAAGTACGGCAGCGCCGGACGGAAATAGCAAATACCTGTTTTTATCGTTTTAATATGCCCGACAATTTCTTTTGCGCAGGTTATTAAACACAATCAATTGAAAAGGCGCTCCTGCGCGGCTGAATCAGCCGGCAGGAGCGCCTTTTTATGCTTGATTCGATTTATCCCTTCGCGCACTCGGATTTTGCCGGTTATGACAAATCTTCGTCGCGCAGGTTTACGGTGATCGCCTTCGGCCTGGTCATCGCCTCGATGGAGTAGCGGATGCCCTGCGTTCCCATACCGGACGCCTTTACGCCCAGGAACGGGAAGTGATCCGGTCCGCGCTCCGTCTTGTTGTTGATCTGCACAGTGCCGACTTCCAGCTGCTCCGCGATGGAAAACGCCTTGTTGATGTCGTTTGTAAAGACGGAGGACTGCAAACCGTATTCCGACTGGTTGGCAATTTCAATCGCCTGTTCCACACTCTTCACCCGAATGACCGGTAAAATCGGCGCAAACGGTTCGATCCACGCAACCTCCATCTCCTTTGTCACGTGGTCCAGGAGCGTGGGATAGACCAGATTTTTCTCGCGCTTATTTCCGGTAAGCAGGTGAGCGCCTTTTTCCAGCGCGTCCTCAATCAGCTTCTGCGCCGACTCCGCTGCTTTTTCATCGATCAGCGGCGTAATCATGGCGCCCTCGCGCGGGTCACCGACCTTCATTTGTTCTACGCGAGTTTTCAATTTCCCCACCAGCTGATCGGCCACCGCATCCGTTGCCAACACGCGTTTCACCGCGGTACAGCGCTGCCCGGAATAGGAAAACGCGCCGTCCGCAATGGTATTGGCTGCAAAATCGAGGTCCGCGTCCTCCAGCACAATTGCGGCGTCCTTGCCGCCCAGCTCCAGCAGCAGGGGCGTCATGCGGGCCAGGCTGGAGATATGCTGCCCGATTTCCGTACTGCCGGTGAAATTGATGAAATCGATCCCATCCTGCGTCACAATATAGTCGCCGATCTCACTGCCGCGCCCTGTAATCGTGTTGAGTACGCCGCCCGGCAGCCCGGCGCTCTGCAAAACGTCCGCCAGGTGCAGCGCGCTGACCGCGCCCTGGGTGGCAGGCTTAAGCACCACGGTATTGCCGCCGATCAGCGCCGGGGCAATCTTGGAAACGGAGAGGTTGACCGGGTAGTTAAACGGCGAAATTGCCAGCACGGTTCCCAGCGGCACCCGGCACACAAAGGACATTTTCCGGCGCGAACCGCCGGGGAAATTTTCCCCGCTGATCGCCTGCCCCTCCATGCTTTTCCCCATGTCCGCCGTATACCGCAGCAGGTCCGCGGAACGGACGATCTCAGACAACGCCGATTTTCGTTCCTTGGCTACCTCCATGGTCAGGATGTCCGCAATTTCCTCCGCGCGTTCTTCCAGCAGGTCTGCCGCACGGTAAAAAATTTCCGCCCGTTCATGGATGGGCCATTCCGCCCACGTTTTCCCGTGCAGCTTTGTATCCTGAATAGCCTCTGTTACCTCTTCCTTTGTCATGGCCTGTATTTTCCCGACCAGACTGCCGTCCACGGGCGACCGGATTTCCAGCAAACGGCCCGATGCGGACTCCACCCATTCCCCGTTTAAAAGGTTCCCGTAGACGGTTTCTCCCTGTATGGTATTCTGAAACATATGTCAGCCCCCTTTTGATTCTCCTTCATAGTATTCTCTTTCTGGAAGGAAAATACACAAGGCTTTGCCTGCATAAAGGGAAAACCAACCTCAGTCCCGCTATTTTCAGCATATAAAACAAGGAAACAAAGCAAAAAGCCTCCCATTTTCCAGCAGGGAAACGGGAGGCCTTCGCTTATTTCCACAGGCTGTCCTGCAGTTTTTTTACCTTGGAACGGCGCGCCGCCGTCTTTTCTTCGTTGACCCGGATAGTCCCTTCCTCGTCGATCTCCAGGACCGATCCCTCCGCCGCGCCTTGCGGCAGCTCCGACGTTTCAATGGCAAAGAGTTTCTGCTCCTCGTTTTCACAAATGGCGAACGTACCTTCAAACCGGTCGATGACCAATATCCGCACAGGAAATTCCTCCTTTATTTTTCATTTTCTCTAATCATATCGGAAATTGCGCCGCGATGCAAGAGGCGCTTCAGCGTTCCGTTAAGAGCTGTACTTCTTTTCCGTCGCTCAGGAAAAGCAGCGTACCGCTGACGTCCGTACGGCACACCTCGACCCCCGCCGCCTGCAGGCGGCGCAGCACCTTCACCCGGGGCAGGTTATTCCGGTCGTTGGTGACAGAGATAGCCGCATATCGCGGAGAAACCGCGTTCAGCAGTTCCTTTCCGGTGGAAGTTTCACTGCCGTGATGGCCTACTTTCAGCACATCCGCCCTGAGATTGCAATTCTGCGCCAGGAGCGCCTCCTCTTCTTCCGACTCGGCGTCTCCCATCAGTAAAAACGAAGTGTTTTTATACGAAACGTAAAGGATCAAAGAGCTATTATTGAGGTTTTTCGCTTCAACCTGCGGTTGAAAGACCGTGATTTCCGCTTCTCCCAGAAACAACGACTGCCCATCCGCCGGATAAACCGGCTCCATCTTCTTTTGGGCCAGCGCGTTTTTCACCGCACGGAACTCCTCCGTATCCGGCAGCAAAGAGTCGGGAAGCCTTGGACAAAAGTACGTCCCCACAGAAAAGTCCTCCAGCACACCGGCCAAACCGCCAATGTGATCGGCGTCCGGATGGCTGTTGACCACATACCGGAGGGAGTCCCAGCCGCGCCGACGAAGGTAACGGGCAACCTCCTCCCCGCGGTCTGCCGTGCCGCCGTCCACCAGCATCGCCTCCCCGCCGCATTCCAGCAGGAGGCTGTCCGCCTTGCCGACCTCCAGCACATGCAGAGAGAAAGGCACGTCATCCGCGGCGTCGGAAAAATCGTTTAGGCCACAAAGCTTTCCCAGCCTGTGCCAGCTCCCCGCTGAGGCCGGAATGCACGCGCAGACCAGCACCAGTACGGCGAGAACAACCAGCCCGGGGCGCAGCGCGGTTTTCTGCAAGTCTCCGTGCATAATTATTTTCTCTTTCTTACGGCGGGCTTGCCGCGCTTCTGCGGCTTCTTCCGGTGATTTCTGTCCGGCGCTTCCCTTTTTGCACCGGGAACCGTTCCCCATACCAGACAGTTTTCCCCCTTGCCGATCAGGTCCGTACGTCCCGCCAGCTTCAACGCCTCAATCACCAACGGTTTGTTCTTTGGAATAAAATACTGCATCAGCGCGCGCTGCATGGCCTTTTCTTTGTTGTCGCGCGGCACATAGACTTCTTTCATCGTGTACGGGTCCAGTCCCGTATAAAACATGCAGGTGGAAATGGTGCCGGGCGTTGGGTAAAAGTCCTGCACCTGCTCCGGGTGCAGGCGGTTTTTCTTGATGAACAGCGCCAGTTCCACCGCGTCCTGCAGCGTACTCCCCGGATGGGAGGACATCAGGTATGGCACCAGATACTGTTCCTTACCGGCCTCCCTGGTCAGCTTGAAAAAGCGCTTTTGGAACGCAAGATACGTTTCGATATGCGGCTTGCCCATGCAGTCCAGCACGCGCGCGGTGCAGTGCTCCGGCGCGACCTTCAGCTGCCCGCTGACGTGATGCTCCACCAGTTCCCGGAAAAAAGCGTCGTCCTTTTCTTCCATCAGATAATCAAACCGGATGCCGGAACGGATAAACACCTTCTTCACTTTGGGCAGAGAGCGCAGTTTGCGCAGCATGTCGAGGTATTCGCTGTGGTCCACCTGTAAAGCCGGGCAGGCCTTCGGCGCAAGACATTTTTTACCCGGACAAAGCCCCTGGGTTTCCTGCTTTTTGCAGGACGGCTGGCGGAAGTTCGCCGTCGGGCCGCCCACGTCGTGGATATATCCTTTAAAATGTGGGTTCGCGGTCAGAAGCTTTGCCTCGCGCAGAACGGATTCCTCACTGCGCACGGTGACCGCGCGCCCCTGATGGAACGCAATGGAGCAGAAATTACACGCCCCAAAGCAGCCGCGGTTATGCGTGATGGAGAACTCCACCTCCTGAATCGCGGGAACCCCGCCCAGCTTTTCATAGCTGGGATGATACGTGCGCTCATAGGGCAGCTCGTAGACCGCGTCCAGCTCCTCCTGCGTCAGCGGCGCCATCGGCGGATTCTGCACCAATATCCGGTCCTCATGGCGCTGAATCACCCTTTTTCCGCGTACGGCGTCCTGCTCATCCTGCTGTTTCCGGCAGGAGACCGCGTATTCCCGCTTATTTGTGCTGACCTGCTCAAAAGAGGGGCATTCCACCGCCGGGCCGGGCCGGTATTCCCTGGTGGGGACCAGATAACAGGTGCCGCGCACATCGGTGATGCTTTGGATCGGCTCCCCGTCCAGCAAGCGCCCGGCGATCTCAACGGCCTGCTTTTCTCCCATCCCGTAGGAAAGCAGGTCCGCGCCGGACTCAACCAGAATCGAAGGGCGCACCCGGTCGTCCCAATAGTCGTAGTGGGCAAACCGGCGCAGGGAGGCTTCCAGCCCAGCGATGATTACCGGCGTGTCCGGATACAGCTCCTTCAGCTTCTGCGTGTAGACGATGGTCGCGCGGTCCGGGCGCAGGCCGGGCTTGCTTCCCGGCGAATAGGCGTCCGTTTTCCGGCGGTTTTTGGCAACGGTATAGTGTGCCACCATGGAATCAATGTTTCCGGCGTTGACCAGAAAGGCCAGTTTCGGCATGCCGAAACGGCGGAAATCCTCGTCCGTACGCCAGTTGGGCTGGGACAGGATCGCCACGCGGTATCCGTAGCTTTCCAGCACACGCGAAATGATCGCTGTGCCAAAGGTCGGGTGGTCAACATAGGCGTCGCCTGTCACCAGTACAAAATCCGGCGCATCCCAGCCGCGCTGCTCCATCTCTTCTTTTGTGATCGGTAAAAAAGCCATATCTATTCCCCTGTTAACAAAATAGGGGGTTGTATCACGATTCGCTGAACCCCCACAAAGATTGGCTGAATTGACGATTCTCCCCCGCCTTTGGCGGAGGAGAATCCCTCTGATCCAGCCGGAATTTCGCGCAAACCATATTGTGATACAGACCCCGGTTCTTTAAACATCAGCCCTGCTGGCTGTTTTGTTCATCGTTGACACGCATGCTCATCTCCAGCCACTGCTGGTAGGTAATCAGCACCTGGCGCGGCTTGCTGCCTTCGTGCGGACCGACAATCCCCATCTGCTCCATCTCATCGATCAACCTGCCCGCGCGTGCATAGCCCAGGCGGAGACGGCGCTGCAAAAGGGACGTGGACGCCTGGCCGGCCTCCACCACGCATTTGATCGCCTCCTGCATCATCGGATCCGTATCGGAAGTGTCCGTGTCCGCGCCGCTGCTGCTCTTTTCCGCCACGGCGTTCTTTTCGATTTCCTCCACAATGCCCTGGTCGTAACCCGGCTCCTGTGATTTCTTTACAAAACTGACGACGCTTTCAATCTCGCTGTCGCTGACAAAGCAGCCCTGAATCCGGATCGGTTTGGGCGAACCCACCGGGGAGAACAGCATATCGCCGCGCCCCAGCAGCTTTTCAGCGCCGCCCATATCGAGAATCGTGCGGGAATCCACCTGGGACGAAACCGCAAACGCGATACGGCTGGGAATGTTGGCCTTGATAATACCCGTAATGACGTCCACGGACGGACGCTGCGTCGCAATGACCAGATGCATACCGGCAGCGCGCGCCATCTGTGCCAGACGGCAGATGGAATCCTCCACCTCGTTTGGCGCGGCCATCATCAGGTCCGCCAGCTCGTCGATGATAATGACGATCTGCGGCATATGCTGCATCGGCTGCCCGTCCTCCGTCTGGTAGCCGCAGGAGGAAGCAAGACGATTATACGCCGCCAGATCGCGCACATTGTTTTCCGCAAAAATTTTATAGCGCTTGAGCATCTCCGTCACGGCCCAGCTCAGCGCGCCCGCCGCTTTGCGCGGATCGGTCACCACCGGGACCAGCAATTGCGGGATGCCGTTGTAAATACCCAGCTCCACAACCTTTGGGTCGATCATCAAAAAGCGGACCTCGTCCGGCGTGGATTTATACAATAAACTGACAATCAATGAGTTGATGCAGACCGATTTACCGGAACCGGTGGAACCGGCAATCAGCAGATGGGGCATCTTTGCCAGATCCGCCGTGGCGATTGCGCCCGCAATGTCGCGGCCCAGCACGACGGTCAGGCGGCTTTTGCTGGTGGCAAACGCATTGGATTCGATCAGTTCGCGCATGCGCACCACGCTGACCTTCTGGTTCGGCACCTCGATGCCCACGGCGGCCTTACCGGGAATCGGCGCCTCGATACGCACGCCGGAAGCCGCGAGGTTCATCGCAATATCGTCCGCCAGATTGGTGATCTTACTGATTTTGACGCCCGACGCGGGCTGTAATTCATAGCGGGTGACCGCCGGGCCGCGGGATATATCCAGAATTTTTGTCTGCACGCCGAAGCTCTTGAGCGCTTCAACCAGACGCTTTCCGTTTGTCTGCAATTCATTTGCAATTTCTGACTCGTCCACCGCTTTGGAAACCTCCAGCATGGAAGCAGGCGGGAAATGATAGTCCCCGTCCATCGGCGGCTCGTCCAGCATGGTAAGTTGAATTTCCGGGGCGGGCTTGGCTGGTTCCGGTGGCTTTTTCTCCGTCATTTTGCGGATAAACGCGGCAGCGGCTTCCGTGGAACCGGAGGGGTCCTTGACCGGCTCCACCGCCGATTCCGTCGGCTGCAAACCGATCGGTTTACTGAGCGCTTCTGCGGTTTCCGCCGGGTTCGGTTTCGGCTTCTCTTTATTGAGCACCGGATCCGGCGTGCTGAACACCTTCTCCAGCTTTTCCAGCTTCTCATTTTTAACCGGCTTGGCCGACTTCACCGGATGCGCGGGCAGCCTGTTTTCGTCCTCCGCATCCAGCGCGATGTCGATGGGATCCTGCCGGTTCCGCTCCATCTGCCAGCGTTCCCGCGCCTCGCCGATGTTGCTGGCGACCGCCTCCGCCGGCTTGGTCACCGCACGGAACAGCTGTACCAGGCTGGTGCCGGTCAGAATCATCACCGCCACAAACAGAAGCAGAACGATCACGATCCGCGCGCCGACGCTCCCAAGCGCAGCCACCAGGGGAATGCCGATCAGCCCGCTGACCAGCCCTGCGCCGCTGCGGGAAATGCCCTCGCCGTACAACTTTCCCAGCTCCTGAAAATAGGACACACCCTCGGCGGAATGCTCCGCAAAGATGTAAAAGGCGGCGCACACCAGCACGATGATGCCCACCATCAGGCCAACCCGGCCCCGCATCCGGCTGCTCTTTCGTTCAAAGGCCGTAACGACCGATATGTACAGCAGCAGGACCGGCCACAGGATGGAACAGGTGCCAAACAGGCCCATCAAAACGCTGTGCAGCCAGAACCAGACATGGTCGCCTTCAATCAGCACCAGGCACGCCATGAAGATAGACAAAGCAAACAGCAGAATTGCAACAATCTGGTTGCGCTGCTTTGCTTCCTCCGCGCGTTTCGCTTCCCGCTCCTCCTTGGTGAGCTTTGGTTCCTGCGCGCGCCGGTTGGCAGCGCGCTGCTTTTCCGCCTGGCGGCGGGCCTTCGGATCGGCCGCCGCCCGTTTGGGAGGGGCCTTCTTTTTGGGGCTTTGCGTTTGTTTTTCGTACTTTCCAGCCACTTTATCACCTGATTTCAAGCGGTAAACGCTTGTATAAATTTTTAAAATCCGCAAATTATGTAAAAGCGCGGCGAACCGCGCTTATCAACTGTTTTCTTCCGCCGCAAAGCTTTATTTTACGCTTTCTTGCCGGTTTTCTTTGTCGATTTGGCGGGCTTTTTTGCCGCCTTCTTGTCCTTGTCGATCATCTTATACAGACAGTCGATCGCATCGGACAGGCTGCCCAGCGAATCGATCAGCCCTTCCCGCACGGCGTCCGGGCCGTCCAGCACGGTGCCAACGTCCATCACCAGCTCCTCCGTGTTCATCGCAAGGTCGTAAAACCGCTGCGGCGTGATGTGGGAATTGTCCGTGACAAACTGCGTGATCCGCTCCTGCATGCGCTGAAAATACTCCAGCGTCTGCGGCACGCCGAGCATCAGGCCGTTCATCCGCACCGGATGAATGGTCATGGTCGCGCTTGACGCGATGAATGAATGCTTGGCTGCGACCGCGAGCGGCACGCCGATGGAATGCCCGCCGCCCAGCACCAGGGAAACCGTGGGCTTTTTCATTCCGGCCACCAGCTCCGCGAGGGCGAGGCCCGCCTCCACATCGCCGCCCACCGTGTTCAGGATGATCAGAAGGCCGTCGATGCGCGGTTCTTCCTCAATTGCCACCAGCTGCGGGATCACATGCTCATATTTTGTGGTCTTGTTCTGTGACGGCAAAACGTTATGTCCTTCGATTTGCCCGATGATGGTCAGGCAGTGGATCATGTGGCGCCCGTCGCCCGTGATCACCGAACCGGTGTCTACAATCTGCTCCGTTTGCCGCCGCTCTTCTTCGCGCGCGTCGTTTTGCTCTTTATTTTCTCCGCTGTCATTGCTATCATTATTGCTTGCCGGCGGAACGATAGAATACCGCGCGGCACGCATGGCAGAATACATTTTGTCCAAATTTGCCACCTCCTACCGCATTAGTGTGCCGGGGAAACCGCTGTTCATACGCGGTTCCTGCACAAAAATTGCCGTACAGGCGCAAGTTATCCTAATTTGTATGTATGATACGATTAAAGAGACGCAGCCTCCGTCACAATGGAACAATGTTCTCTCAGGCGTCAAAATCTCTGATTTTGTTTACGCCGTGAGGTTATTATTCCATTAAGAGGCGTAGCCTCCAACATAACGGAACAATGTTCTCCCAGCCGTCGGAAGCTCTGCTTCCGTTAACGGCGTGAGGTTATTATACCATCATTTACAATGTCCATCAAGTGTGCAGCAAACGTCTGTTTTTCCTGCATAATCCGCGCTTACAATTCCTGTGAATATATTGACAATCTGAGCAAATTGACCGATAATAGGAATAATAAAAATCTGATTGGAACGATAAGGATCGGAGATCGGACAAGAATGAATGGAGGAACGATCAGTATGGGATTGACTTTAGCGCAAAAGATCATCAAAAACCATCTTGTCAGCGGCGAAATGACCGTTGGCAGCGATATCGGCTTGAAAATTGACCAGACCCTGACCCAGGACGCCACCGGCACAATGGCCTACCTGGAATTTGAAGCGATGGGCGTGCCGCGCGTCAAAACGGAACGCAGCGTCGCATACATCGACCACAACACATTGCAGACAGGCTTTGAGAACGCGGATGATCACCGCTTTATTCAGAGCGTCGCCAAAAAACACGGCATTTGGTTCTCCCGCCCCGGCAACGGCATCTGCCATCAGGTGCATTTGGAGCGCTTCGGCATTCCGGGCAAAACGCTGATCGGCTCCGACAGCCACACGCCCACCGGCGGCGGGCTCGGCATGCTCGCGATGGGCGCAGGCGGACTGGATGTGGCGGTCGCAATGGGCGGCGGCGCGTACTACATCACCATGCCGAAAATGCTGCGCGTCAACCTGACCGGCAAGCTTTCCCCGTGGGTTTCCGCCAAGGACGTCATTCTGAAGGTTTTGCAGATCCTCTCCGTCAAGGGCGGCGTGGGCAAAATCGTGGAATACGCGGGCGAGGGCGTCAAAAGCCTGACCGTTCCGGAGCGCGCGACCATCACCAACATGGGCGCGGAGCTGGGCGCGACCACCTCCATTTTCCCCTCCGATGAAATCACCTTCGACTTTATGAAGGCGCAGGGACGCGAGGCGGACTGGGTGGCGCTGGCCTCCGATCCGGACGCTGTTTACGACGAAGAAATTGCCATCAACCTCTCCGAGCTGGTCCCGATGGCCGCCTGCCCGCACAGCCCGGACAATGTAAAATCCGTGGACGAGCTGGGCGCGATCAAGGTCGATCAGGTCTGCATCGGCTCCTGCACCAACTCCTCCTATCTGGACTTGATGCGCGTGGCGGCCGTCCTCAAGGGCAAGACTGTACACCCCGATGTGAGCCTGTCCATTGCGCCGGGCTCCAAGCAGGTTTACAATATGCTGGCGCAGAATGGCGCGCTTGCCGATTTGATCGGCGCGGGCGCGCGCATCCTGGAATGCGCTTGCGGTCCGTGCATCGGCATGGGCCAGTCCCCGAACTCCAACGGCATTTCCCTGCGCACCTTCAACCGCAACTTTGAGGGACGTTCCGGCACGGCGGACGGACAGGTCTATCTGGTCAGTCCGGAAACCGCGGCGGCTTCCGCTATTACCGGCGTATTGACCAACCCGCAGACCCTCGGCGAAGAGGCGCCGGTCACACTGCCGGAGAAGTTCCTGATCAACGACAACATGGTGGTCGCCCCCGCCCCGGAGAGCGAGATGGATCAGGTGGAAGTCCTGCGCGGCCCGAACATCAAGGAATTCCCCACTACGGAAGCGCTGGAGGACACCATCACCGCAAAGGCCCTGCTGAAGGTCGGCGACAATATCACCACCGACCACATCATGCCGGCCGGCGCAAAAATTCTGCCGTACCGCTCCAATATTCCGTACCTGAGCAATTTCTGCTTCGCCGTGTGCGACAAGGAATTCCCGGCGCGCTGCAAGGAATACGGACAGGGTATCGTGATCGGCGGCGCCAACTACGGGCAGGGCTCCTCCCGTGAGCACGCGGCTCTGGTCCCGCTGTACCTCGGTGTGAAGGCCGTTATCGCCAAGAGCTTTGCGCGCATCCACTGCGCCAATCTGGCAAACGCCGGCATCATCCCGCTGGTCTTTAAAAATGAGGCCGATTACGACACGGTGGATCAAATGGACGAACTCCAGCTGCCGGACATTCGCTCCGCCATCGCGGGCAATACCAAAATCATGGTCAAAAACCTGACCAGGGGAACGGAATTCGAGGCGGAAGCAGTCCTCTCCGACCGTCAGCGCGAAATGGTGCTCGCAGGCGGCCTGCTGAACTATACAAGGGAACAATCCAAATAAAATAAATCGCTCGGGAGGGATACCCCATGGCTGATAAAATTCAAATGACAACCCCGCTGGTCGAAATGGACGGCGACGAAATGACCCGCATCATCTGGAAGATGATTAAGGACATCCTGCTCAACCCCTATATCGACCTGAAAACGGAATATTACGATCTGGGTCTCAAGCATCGCGATGAGACAAACGACCAGGTTACCTTTGACAGCGCAGAGGCCACCAAAAAATACGGCGTTGCCGTCAAATGCGCCACCATCACCCCGAACGCCGCGCGCGTAGAGGAATACAATCTGAAAGAAATGTGGAAATCCCCGAACGGCACGATCCGCGCCATTCTGGACGGTACAGTCTTCCGCACACCGATCCTGGTCAAGGGGATCACGCCCTTTATCCCCAGCTGGAAAAAGCCGATCACCATTGCGCGTCACGCCTACGGCGACGTATACCGCAATGTGGAAATGCAGGTTCCCGCAGGTGCGAAAGCAGAGCTGGTTGTAACGAACAAGGACGGCAACGAGAGCCGTTCCACAATCCATGATTTCCAGACGTCCGGCATCATCCAGGGCGTACACAATCTGGATAAGAGCATCGGCAGCTTCGCCCGCTCCTGCTTCAACTTTGCACTGGACACCAAACAGGACATCTGGTTTGCCACAAAGGATACCATCTCCAAGCAGTACGACCACCGCTTTAAGGACATTTTCCAGGAGATTTTTGACGCGGAGTACAAAGAGAAATTCGACGCGGCAGGCATTGAGTACTTCTACACCCTGATCGACGACGCGGTCGCGCGCGTGGTCCGCTCCGAGGGCGGGTACATCTGGGCCTGCAAGAACTACGACGGCGACGTGATGAGCGACATGGTCGCCACCGCGTTCGGCAGCCTGGCAATGATGACCAGCGTGCTGGTCTCCCCGGACGGCGTATACGAATACGAAGCGGCGCATGGCACCGTTCAGCGCCACTATTATAAGCATCTGAAGGGCGAAAAGACCTCCACCAACTCCATGGCGACGCTGTTCGCGTGGACCGGCGCGCTGCGGAAACGCGGTGAGCTGGACGGCAACGCGGAACTGGAAGCGTTCGCCGACAAGCTGGAGAAAGCCTCTATCCAGACCATCGAAGAAGGCGTTATGACAGGAGACCTGGCCAGCCTTTCCACTCTTCCCGGCAAAACCGTTGTCGACACGGAAACCTTCCTGAAGGAAATTGACAAGCGCCTCGCTGTCATGCTGTAAACCAGCCTGACTTTTAAACGCCGAAATTGCAGGCGGGAACAGAGCGTTTCTTTTGCCGCCTATCTTTGAAAGGACATTGCAACCATGCCAAAACGGGATAATATATCGATGTCCGTCATCCGGCGGCTCCCGCGGTATTACCGCTTTCTAAAGCTGCTGAATGAAAAGGGCGTTACACGCATCTCCTCTACCGAGCTCTCCGCCAAGCTCGGCCTGACGGCTTCCCAAATCCGGCAGGACCTCAACTGCTTCGGCGGATTCGGCCAACAGGGTTACGGTTACATGGTAGACCAGCTCTGTACGGAAATCGGCAACATTCTGGGACTTTCCCATTCCTATAAGGCCATTCTGGTCGGTGCGGGCAATCTGGGAAGGGCAATCGCTTCCCACCTCTCCTTTGAAACGGAAGGGTTTATTCTGGCGGGAATCTTTGATAACTCTCCGGATAAAATGGGGGAAACCATCAACGGGCTCGTGGTGCGCAGCACGGATGTGATGGACCAGTTCTGCCTGGCGGAAAAGCCGACGATGGCGGTGCTTTGCGTGCCGCGCGCCGCTGTTGGTACACTGAGCGACCGGCTGTACGGGCTGGGTATCCGCAATTTCTGGAACTTCAGCCACTACGACATCACCATGAAATATCCGGACACCATTGTGGAAAACGTCCATCTGAACGACAGCCTGATGACGCTCTGTTACCGGATTACCAATTCTCCCCCCACGGAAACCGCAAAAAAATAAGGTATTAAAAAAACGGTGCAGTAAAAACTGCACCGTTTTTATATTGCGCTGTTCAAATAAATTCGGCTTCATATCCTATTTGTATAATTCATAACAAAATATACAAATATACGCATCACAGAACCTGCTTTGTGCAGTATGTCCCCTCTTTGACAAGTGACGGCTTTGAGAAAATGCCCTGCCAGGAGATCATTCTCATTTCCCATACGAACCGTCCGGCAATTCCGTAAAACGGCATATTTGTTTCCTCTGCAGGACATAATAACGCATATCAAAAGCAGAACGGGAGGAAACAGCATGTCTGAAGAGAATACACATAGAGTTCCCGTCGTAAAACGGGCAGATCCGGTAAAAGCACAGACCGATGTGGCCATCGAGGCCGTTGCGCGGGAGCGTGCGATGGAGCCGCAGGAAGACGTCAATGAAATGGTCGATCGTCTGGTAAAAAAAGCCAACACCGCGCTGGAACAATTCATGGAGCTGGAACAGGAGCAGGTGGACAACATTGTGCACGCCATGGCGCTGGCCGGCCTGGAAGAGCATGTGCGCCTGGCAAAGCTCGCCTTTGAAGAGACGGGCCGCGGCGTCGTGGAAGACAAAATTATCAAGAACATGTTTGCGACGGAGTACATCTGGCATTCCATCAAAAACCAGAAAACCGTCGGTATCGTCGATGAAAACGAGCTGGAGGACTATGTGGAGGTTGCGGAACCGGTGGGCGTGGTCGCCGGCGTTACACCCGTGACCAACCCGACGTCCACCACCATGTTCAAGTCGATGATTTGCATGAAAACGCGCAATCCGATTATCTTTGGCTTCCACCCCGGCGCGCAGGCGTCCTCCTCTGAGGCGGCGCGCGTGATGTACAACGCGGCGGTTAAAGCCGGCGCACCGAAGGACTGCATCCAGTGGATCACCGCACCGTCCATTGCGGCCACCAACGCGTTGATGAACCACCCCGGCGTTTCTCTGGTTTTGGCAACCGGCGGCAGCGGCATGGTCAAGGCCGCCTACAGCACCGGCAAACCGGCGCTGGGCGTCGGCCCCGGCAACGTGCCGTGCTATATTGAAAAGACCGCCCGTTTGGAGCGCGCCTGCACGGATCTGATGCTCTCCAAAACGTTTGACAACGGTATGATCTGCGCCTCGGAACAGGCGGTCATTGTGGACGAGGTCATTGCGCACGATTTTGAGCGCATCATGGCAGATAACAACTGCTATTTCCTCAATGAGGCGGAGATTGAGAAGGTATCCAACTATGTCATCAATCCGCAGACGCAGGCTGTCAATCCCGACATCGTGGGAAAACCTGCCCGCTGGATTGCGGAGCAGAGCGGCGTCCATGTGCCGGAGGGAACGAAAATCCTGATCGCGCGCCTGCAGGATGTGGGACCGGATTATCCGCTCTCACGCGAAAAACTCTCCCCCGTTCTGGCCTACTTTGTCGTCAAGGACAGCCGCGAGGGCTTCGCCATGGCGAAAAAAATGCTGGAGCTGGGCGGTCTGGGCCATTCCGCCGTCATCCACTCCACCGATGAAGAATTGATCAAGGCCTACGGCAAAGAGATGAAGGTGGGGCGCGTTATCTCCAATTCCCCTTCCTCCCAGGGCGCGATCGGGGACATTTACAATACCAATACGCCCTCTTTGACACTGGGCTGCGGCTCCTATGGGCACAACTCCACCACCTCCAATGTCTCCTCCGTCAACCTGATTAACAAAAAGCGCATTGCGCAGAGAAGGGTCAATATGCAGTGGTTCAAAATCCCGCCGCAGATTTACTTTGAGGAAGGCTCCGTGCAGTATCTGGAGAAAATGCCGGACATTGAGCGCGCGTTTATTGTGACGGACGCCACCATGGTCAAGCTGGGATATGTGGATAAGGTATTGTATTACCTGCGCAAGCGGGCGGTTTACTGCCATTCCGAAATCTACGCCGATGTGGAGCCGGACCCGGACGTGTCCACCATCCGCCGCGGCGTGGAAGCGATGCGCATCTTTGAGCCGGATGTTATTAT
This sequence comes from Clostridium sp. D33t1_170424_F3, assembly GCF_015667585.1. Classification (GTDB taxonomy): domain Bacteria; phylum Bacillota; class Clostridia; order Oscillospirales; family Acutalibacteraceae; genus Anaeromassilibacillus. The sequence goes on from NZ_JADPEG010000002.1 coordinate 77,608, forward strand.
TGCGCTGGGCGGCGGCTCCGCAATGGACGCCGCCAAAGGCATGTGGCTGTTTTACGAGCATCCGGAAACCTCGTTCGACGGCCTGCGGCTGAAATTTCTCGACATCCGCAAGCGCGCCTACAAATTCCCGCGTCTGGGCGAAAAGGCGAAGCTGGTGGCGATCCCCACCACTTCCGGCACCGGCAGCGAGGTGACTTCCTTCGCCGTCATCACGGACCGGCAGAACGGCAATATCAAATATCCGCTGGCGGACTACGCGGTGCGCCCCGACGTTGCAATCATCGACCCGCAGTTTGTCCGCGACCTTCCCAAGACCGCCACGCGAGACACCGGTCTGGATGTGCTGACGCACGCAATTGAAGCATATGTTTCTATCATGGCAAGCGACTACACGGATGGGCTCGCGCTGCAGGCCATCGGCATGGTATTCGACTACCTGCCGCGCGCCTACCGCAACGGCGGCGCAGACCCGGAAGCGCGAGAGAAAATGCACAACGCCTCCTGCATCGCGGGCATGGCGTTCACCAATGCGTTTCTGGGGCTGAACCACTCGATGGCGCATAAGCTGGGCGGCGAATACCACATCCCGCACGGGCGTGCCAATGCCGTCATCCTGCCCCATGTGATCGCCTATAATGCACAAAAGCCCACCAAATTCCCGGCGTTCCCCAAATATGAAAAGTTCATTGCGGATCAGAAGTATGCCAAGATCGCGGAGTTTATCGGCTGCCGCGGTAAAACGACGGAAGAGAGCGTGCACAACCTGATTGAGGCAATCTATCGCCTGGAGAAGGAACTGGACTGCCCCACCAGCATCCAGGCCTGCGGTGTGGAGGAAAAGGTCTTTTTCGACAACCTGCAGGCACTTTCCGAACGCGCGCACGAGGACCAGTGCACCACGGCGAACCCGCGCTACCCGCTCATCAGCGAGATCCGCGATATCTACGCAAAATCCTATTTTCCGCCCCATACGCACGCCTGACGCAGGCGCGGCAGGGCAGCCCGGCGCAGTTTGACGCCGGGCTCTGCCTCTGCTTGACTTTTGTACAAAATGCCGTTATAATCTTGTTACGAATATCAGGTAATACCATGTTTTTTATTACATATAAGATAGAATCATTTAAGATGGGAAGGCTGCAAAATGAACAAAGATAAAGTGGCGGTTTTAACGGATTCCGGCGGAGATATTCCCGCAGCGCTGGCAGAAAAATATCATATCTACCAGATTCCATTAAAAATTCTCTACAAGGAGCGCGAATACCTGGACGGCGTCGACATCACGGCCAACACGGTCTACGCCATGCTGCCGGTCGAGATTCCCAAAACGTCCCTCCCAGGCGGCGACCATATCAACGCGATCCTGGACCGGATCAAAGCGGACGGCTATGAAAAGGTCTTCGTCGTATGCATTTCCAGTGGACTGAGCGGCACATACAACGTGATGAAAATCCTCTGCGAGGATTACGAAGGACTGGACTGCTATGTCATGGATACGAAAAATATCTCCATCGGCAGCGGTTTCTTCGCCCTGCGCGCGGCGCAATATCTGGAAAGCGGTATGGGCTGGGAAGAGTTAATCGACACCCTCCCAAAGCAGGTGGGCAACTGCCGCATCTTCTTCTGTGTGAAAACCCTGGAATATCTGCAAAAGGGCGGGCGCATCGGCCTGGTTGCGGCGGCGCTGGGGACTGCCCTGAATCTGAAGCCGGTAATCTCCTGCAACACAGAGGGCATCTATTATACGGTCGCAAAGGCGCTGGGCCGCGGGCAGTCCATCCGTAAAATTGAAACGCTGGCACAGAACGCCGCCGGAGACGGCGAGGTGGAACTGGCGATCATGCACGGGGCCGCACAGGATGAAGCCAATCTCATCAAGGCGGACTTAAAGACGCGCATCCCCAAAGGAAAAATTGTGGTGGAAGGACAGATCAGCCCTGCGCTCGGCGTTCACACCGGCCCTGGTTTACTGGGAATTGGTGTATTTAAAAAATAAAACGGCAGTTACTCTCTGTCAGCATTTGTTCTTCCCATAAAAGGACCAGGCTCCCTGTTCCCGCTTAACAGCCCTCTTAAAATTGAAAAAAGTAAAGTATCCATTAATATTGGAAGCTATAAACCAAACCAGTAAAAGCAGATAGCAGACAAAACGCCCCCCGATGTAGGAAAATAGAACTACATCAGGGGGCGTCGTCATGCGTAAACAAAATAAACCAATATACAGACGATCGAACCGGAAACCATTTCGATACAGGGAAAGGAGAAAACACACCGCAAGATTGCAGAGCATCTTGCTCTTGGAGGAAAGCAAAGGAAATCCCTGCTTTCTATTTAGACGTCTGTTCAACATCCGTCCGGAATGGCTTTGCCGCGATTTACAAACTAAGGCCCCCAACTCTTTTGAGTTGAGGGCCTTATAAAGCTCAAAACACTGGCTTTCACGCCAAACATCTTTTCGCTTTCTACTCCTGGAGCTACTGGTCGGACTCGAACCGACGACCTGCGCATTACGAATGCGCTGCTCTACCAACTGAGCCACAGTAGCATATTCAAATTTAATGTTAAAAAATTTGTATGGAACTGGCCCAATATCAATCATTCTGAGCATTTCATACAAATGAATTCTGACAGCTAGATTATTATATAAAATTTTGCCGGTAACGTCAAGGGCTTTTCTAAAAATATTTGCTTTCCCTGGGAGATACGCAGGCTTTCTGTAAATACTATCGACAATGTTGACCGTACTGCAGTGAATAATATTGACGCATTTATCCGAAAATATCTTTATTATATTATAATATAGCATATACTACCCAAATCACATGAAAGATGGGAATCAATGTTGACAGATAAAAAGCTGTGCGAAAAACTGCGCGCACTCCGAGAAAATAACGGTTTTAAACAGTTGGAAATCGCCAAAATTCTGAATTGCTCTCGTTCTACCTATACGTATTATGAGACAGGAAAAACGACGCCTTCCATTGCTGTTTTGAAAACTCTGGCAAAAGTTTATAATGTTTCCCTGCTGGAGCTATTGGCAGACGAAAAGGAATCCGGAGAATTGCGCGATGTGAACCGTCCCGACAGTTTTGATCATATTAAATATATCTATGACCTATCTCCCAATGAACGTATGTTGGTTGGGATTTTTCGTGCTGCATCCCCCAAAGAGCGAGAACAGATTTTGGCCTACAGCAAAGGCGTCGTCGGAATCAAAAAATAATCGTCATTTCTCTCCTTGCACAGCAGCAGGCCTTATGATAAACTAAATAAAAGAAGTGCTGGTCAAAGCGAAATCGCCGTGTTTGGCGTTATCTTTGCTTTGGCTTTTTTATAAGGTGCCTGTTTTACCGGTGTTTCGGTAAATTGCTTGTATTTTAAGAAATGGAGAGGGTCCCGTGGATTATGATGCTTTTACCGGCGGCGTTGAGCCGGGAGGACTGCGTACAAAAAATCAAATTCGGATTTTGATCTGTTATCTGCTTTCCAGCGTCGACGCTCCGTTGTCCCGGGAAGAGATCCTTCGTATTATGCAGGATAACGGACTTGCCAATTATTTTGAGATTACAGACGCGATTGCGGAGCTGTTGGCAAACGGGAATCTTACGGAGGAGCCACAGAATCCGGAGCTGTTGACCGCTACGCCGCAAGCGCGCATGATCGCCAAGCAGCTGGATGCCGCCGTGCCGATCTCCGTACGGGAACACGCGGTCTCTGCCGCTGTTAATCTTTTGGCGGCCGCTAAGAGGGAACGTGAAAACAAAGTGGAGATTCGCCGCACGGACAACGGCTACAACGTAATCTGCCATGTTTCCGGCGGAGATATGGAGCTGATGAGCTTTATGCTGTACGTGCCGGATCTGTACCAGGCACGAATGGTCAAACGGAATTTTCATCGCGCCCCGGAAAACGTCTATCGCGTCCTGTTGGCGGCAGTAACAAACAATTCTGATCTGGTCGCAGATATTTTAAAGAACACGAAGGGAAACGCTTTATAGCTGTTCCAGGATCTGTCGGGCGGCGGCAATCTCCGTTTCGTCCGTTTCAAAAATTGTATATTCACTCATCGCAGGCAGCCCCATGCTTACGCCGGCTTTCCGGTACCGCATGGCGCTGTCTTTCTCCTTTTTAGCGGAGAGATGAAAACTTCTCGCTCCGGTCTTCAGCGCCAGCTCACGCAGGTTTTCCGGTTTAACACCGCCGCCCACCAGAATTTCAACCGGACCAGCCTGTTTTACCAGCTCCTGCAAAAGTGCCGCGCCTTCCACCGCGCTGTTTTGCTGCCCAGAGGTCAGAATGGTATCGATTCCCAGGGATTTCGCTTCTTCCAAAGCGCGGCGGGGATCGGCGCAGACGTCGAAGGCACGATGGAGCGTAACACAGCAGCTTTTACAAAGCGCCCGGACCTTTTCCATTTTTACAAGATCCAGGTTTCCATCCGGAAGCAGAAAACCTGTGACAATAGCGTCTGCGCCCGCCTGCGCCAGTGCGGAGATTTCCTCAAGCATTACAGCAAATTCGTCGTCAGTATAGCAAAAATCGCCGAAACGCGGGCGCACCAGCACATGGGTGCGCATGTCCGTGCGCTCTTTTACTTGGTGCAAAAAAGAGAGACTTGGCGTAAGGCCTCCGACGACAAGACCGGTACACAGCTCAAGACGGTCCGCGCCTCCGCGCATTGCCGCTTCCGCGGAAGCAATGCTGTCGACACAGACTTCCAGAATAAAATGGTTCATGGTGGACCTTCCTTTTCAATCTTTATTCGGCTGTATTGTACCACATATGATTTAAAAAATCCAGAAAAGCACCTGAATTGAATAAAATTATTGCAGATTATGGGAGTAACATAGACCGGCCTCTGACGGTAAAACTTAGTCGTTTGCCGGTCCCTCACAGGGCGCAGCCATTCCATTTTAAATTTTATTTTCTATGTGCTGTGCTTCCCAACGCGTTTCTGAACCGCATAAATAAAAATTTACTGTTTTTATCATAAATATGAATAACATCCCGCGAATCCGGTCATGCTATAGTTGGTGTTTCGGAATGCATGCGTTTGCCGTTTCGAAAACCACAACAGGCGCCGGCAGCTATTGGCTGCCGGCGCCTGCTTTTTGTCTTTTATGATTAAGATAAAGTGGTCTGCTCCCCCGCCGTTTCCTCCGCCGTTGGCAGAGCACCGATTGCCGGGATGTTTTTACGGTAGCGATCCGGTTTCATCAGCATCCCTTCCGCATACGGAACAACCTGCATCAGACGCCCGCCCTTGCGCAGAGTCATTACAGCGACGCCCTGTGTATTGCGCGTCGTCTTGGGTTGGATCGCACCGGTATGCACCAGCAGCATCCGGCCCTGCGCGTTGGTAAACAGGACCTCGCCGTCCTCCCGCAGCTGCAGGATAGCGGCAATCGGCGCTTTGTCGCTGTATGCGCCCAGCAGTTTACGGCGGTTGGTCTTTGTGGCATATGCCTGCAGCTCCACCTTCGCCGCCTTGCCGTTCTCAAAGCAGAACAGCATATAGCCGCTGTGATCCTTTGTGACGGCCATATAAAGGGCGTTTTCCCCCTCGTCCATCCCCAGCTTCGCCGGGATATATTCGCCCAGCACGCTGGCTTTGGTATCTCCAAAATCGGAGGCCTTCGCCTTGTACACCTGTGCGCGGTCGGTAAAGAACAACAGCTCCGCCGCGTTGCTGCTCTCGATCTGCTGCGCCACACTGTCCCCTTCCTTGAGCTTCTGCTCCCCGCTCATGCGCAGGGACTGCGGGGTGATCTTTTTAAAGTAACCCTCTTTGGTAAAGAACAGATGCACCGGATAATCCGGCACGCTCTCCTCCTCGGCGTACTCCTCCAGCTCGTCGGAATAGATCAGCATCGTGCGGCGCGGCTGCCCGTACTGCTTGGCGACTGCCTGCAGCTCCGCAATGATGATGCTTTTCACTTTGGATTTGCTGTCCAGGATCGCCTGCAGCGCCGCGATGTCCTTTTCCAGCTGGTCCGTCTCTTCCGTCCTTTTGAGGATATACTCCCGGTTTAAATGGCGCAGCTTGATCTCCGCTACATACTCCGCCTGAATCTCATCGATGCCGAAGCCGATCATCAGGTTCGGTACGACCTCGGATTCCTCTTCCGTATTGCGGACGATGGAAACCGCCTTGTCGATGTCCAGCAGGATTGCCTGCAGCCCCTTGAGCAGGTGCAGCTTGTCCCGCTTTTTGCTGAGGTCGTAATACGTGCGGCGGCGGATACACTCGATGCGGAACGCCACCCATTCCTGCAGCAGCGATCCTACGCCCAGCACGCGCGGCATACCGCCGATCAGCACGTTAAAGTTGCAGGAGAAGCTGTCCTCCAGTGTCGTAAGCTTAAACAACCGCTGCATCAGACGGTCCGGCTCCACACCGCGCTTGAGGTCAATGGTGATCTTCATGCCGTCCAGTCCGGTTTCATCGCGAATATCCGCTACCTCTTTTACCTTCCCCTGCTTGACCAGGTCCACAACCTTTTCCACAATCGCTTCCACGGTGGTGGTGGGCGGAATCTGCGTCACGTCGATGCAGTTGGCAGCCTTGTCGTAGGAATACCGGGACCGGACGCGGAAGCTTCCCCGCCCGGTGCGGTATATTTCATTCATCTGTTTGGCGTCGTAAATGAGCTGCCCGCCGCCGGGAAAATCCGGCGCCTGCAGGGTGGATGTGATATCGTGCTCCGGGTCCCGCATCAGCGCAATTGTCGTCTGGCAGATTTCCGCCAGATTAAACGGGCAGATAGAACTCGCCATGCCGACGGCAATGCCCGTATTGGCGTTGACGAGCACCGTCGGGAAGGTCGCCGGCAGAAGCGTCGGTTCCTTCAGGGTGTTGTCGTAGTTGTCCACGAAGTCGACGGTATCCTTGTCAATATCGCTGAAAAGCTCCTTGCAGATGTCATCCAGCCGCGCTTCCGTATAACGGGACGCCGCCCACGCCATATCGCGCGAATAGAATTTACCAAAGTTTCCCTTGGAATCCACAAACGGGTGCAAAAGAGCCTCGTAGCCGCGGCTCAACCGCACCATTGTGTCGTAAATCGCCGCGTCGCCGTGCGGGTTCAGCTTCATCGTCTGCCCCACGATATTGGCGGACTTGGTACGGGTGGGCCCCAGAAGCCCCATCTTATACATGGTATACAACAGCTTGCGGTGGGCGGGCTTGAAGCCGTCGATTTCCGGGATGGCGCGCGATAGAATGACGCTCATCGCATAGGGCATATAGTTCTGCTCCAGCGTCTCCGTGATCTGCTGCTCTACAATCTCGCCCGCGCCCTCAATAACGCCGCTTGCTTTGGCGCGCGGCGCGGCCTGTTCCTTGCGTTTTCTCGGCATATTCCCACCTCCTTAGCTGACGTCCGCGGCATCCAGATACAAATGCCCGTTTTCCGCAATATAATCCTTGCGCCCGGAAAGATTGTCCCCCAGGAGCAGGTCAAAAATCTGTGCCGTGCGCGCCGCGTCCTCCGGCATGACTTTAATCAGACGGCGCGTCTCCGGATTCATCGTGGTCAGGTTCATCATGTCCGGTTCGTTTTCGCCCAATCCCTTGGAGCGCTGGATCGTAAACTTTTTCCCAGCCAGCTTATTGAGCACGTCGTCCTTCTCCTTCTCCGTGTAGGCAAAGAAGGTTTCCGTCTTGGTCGTGATCTCAAACAGCGGCGATTCCGCGATAAACACCTTGCCCACGTTGATCAGGGTGGGCGTCAAACGGTACAGCATGGTTAAAAGCAGCGTACGGATCTGGAAGCCGTCCACGTCCGCATCAGTGCAAAGAATAACCTTATTCCAACGCAGCTGGGAAAGGTCAAAAGTGGATAGCTCTTTGTTTGCCTTCGCCTTGACTTCCACGCCGCAGCCCAGCACTTTGAGCAGGTCTGTAATAATTTCACTTTTGAAGATTTTATCGTAATCTGCCTTGAGACAATTCAGGATTTTGCCGCGGATCGGCATGATCGCCTGAAAGTTCGGGTCACGGGCCTGCTTACAGGCGCCCAACGCGGAATCTCCCTCCACGATAAAGATTTCACGCTCGTTGACGTCGCGGGTGCGGCAGTCCACAAACTTCGCCACGCGGCTGGTGATGTCCATGTTGCTGTTGAGCTTCTTTTTAATATTCAGGCGCGTCTTCTCCGCGTCCTCACGGCTGCGCTTGTTAATCAGTACCTGCGCGGCAATCTTGTCCGCCTCCAGCGGATTCTCAATAAAATAAATCTCCAGCTGATGGCGGAGCATCTCCGTCATGGCCTCCTGAATGCCTTTGTTGGTGATGGCTTTTTTCGTCTGGTTCTCATAGGAGGTCTGGTTGGAAAAGGAGGAGATAATCAGGATGAGGCATTCTTCCACATCCGCAAAGGTGATCTTGCTCTCGTTCTTATTGTATTTGCCGGTCTGTTTTAAGTATGAATCAATCTGGTATACAAAAGCGTTGCGCGCGGCCTTGTCCGGCGCACCGCCGTGTTCCAGCCAGCTGGAATTGTGGTAATACTCAATCTGCTTGCTGCGGTTGGAGAAAGCCAGCGCCACATTGATTTTGGTGCGGTATTCCGCTTTGTCGGCACGGTCGCGCACCTTGCGCTCCGCCTGCCAGAACTGCACGGAAGTAAGCGCGTCTTCCCCCGCAATCTCCTTGACATGGTCCACAATGCCCTGCTGGTAGAGAAACTCCGTCGTTTCAAATTTGCCGCCTGCCTGGTTGCGAAACAGAAACCTGATCCCGTCGTTGACGATCGCCTGCCGCTTAATAATATCCAGATAGTATTCCGCCGGCACACGGATGTCCGTAAACACCTGGATGTCCGGTTTCCAGCGGATTTTGGTGCCGCTTTTGCCGTTGTACGGCTCCTTTTTGAGGCCGCCGACGTTCTCGCCGTGCTCAAAATGCAGATTAAACCGGAACCCGTCCCGGCACACCTCTACATCCATATACTCGGAAGCATACTGTGTGGCGCACAGGCCCAGGCCGTTGAGGCCCAGCGAATACTCATAACTCTCCGCCGCCGCATTATTGTATTTGCCGCCCGCATACAGCTCGCAGAAGGCCAGCTCCCAGTTGTAGCGCTGTTCCTTCTGGTTGTAATCCACAGGACAGCCGCGCCCGTGGTCGCAGACCTCTACCGAATCGTCCGCGTAGCGGGTGATGGTGATTTCGCTGCCGTAGCCCTCGCGCGCCTCGTCGATGGAATTGGATAAAATCTCAAATATCGAATGTTCGCACCCCTCGATACCATCCGAACCGAAGATGACGGCCGGGCGGCGGCGGACACGGTCCGCCCCTTTCAGGGATGATATGCTTTCATTGCCGTAAACCGGTTTTTTTGCCATTGAATCGATCGCTCCCCAAGTTTTATTGTTCCTGTCCATTCTCCGCGGATGCTCCTGTTCCACAAAACATACGTGCGAATCCCATCCGCAAAAAGAAGGGGAATGTTTGTACATTCCCCTCTTTCTATTTTACCCGATTGTGACGGGTTCTTTCTTCTCTTCCGGATATTGATACGTCCCATTCATAACAGCGGCAAAATCTTCTCCGCCCATCTTCTCATTCTGGTACAGGAACTTCGCCACCTCATGCAGCTGGTCCATGTGCTCGGTGAGAATAGTTTCCGTCCGATGGTACGCATCCACCAGCAGACTCTTGATCTCCCGATCGATCGCGGAAGCAGTCTCCTCGGAATAGTTGCGGACATGGCCCATATCCCTGCCCAGGAACGGCTCGCTGTCGTCCGCGCCGTACTGTACCGGGCCCAGCTTTTCGCTCATACCGTATTTTGTCACCATGGAACGCGCCGTTTTGGTCGCACGCTCAATGTCGTTGGAAGCGCCGGTCGAAATATCGTCCAGCGTCAGAGCCTCCGCCACACGGCCGCCCAAAAGGACTACCAAGTCCTCCTTCATCTCCTTGCGGGACTGATAGGAGCGGTCCTCCGTGGGCAGATGCATGGTATAGCCGCCCGCCATGCCGCGCGGGATAATGGAAATCTGATGCACCGGGTCCTGCGTCGGACAGTAGAAGGTCGCCACCGCATGGCCCGCCTCGTGATACGCCGTCAGGGTCTTCTCCCGCTCCGTCATCACATGGCTCTTCTTCTCCGTGCCCACCACAACCTTGATGGTGGCCTCTTCGATCTCCGCCATGGTGATGGCCTTGAGGTTCTTTCTGGCCGCCAGCAACGCGGCCTCGTTCAGCAGGTTTTCCAGATCCGCGCCGGTAAAACCGGCGGTGGTCTTCGCAATGGTCCGCAACACCACGTCGGGCGCCAGCGGCTTGCCGCGCGCGTGAACCTTCAGGATTTCTTCGCGGCCCTTGATATCCGGATAGCTGACAACCACCTGGCGGTCAAACCGGCCGGGACGCATCAGCGCCGGGTCGAGGACGTCGGGGCGGTTGGTCGCCGCGATCATAATCACGCCTTCGTTCGCGCCAAAGCCGTCCATTTCCACCAACAGCTGGTTCAAAGTCTGTTCGCGTTCATCGTGCCCGCCGCCCAGTCCGGCGCCGCGCTGGCGGCCGACCGCGTCGATCTCATCGATGAAGATAATGCAGGGGGAATTCTTTTTTGCCTGTTCAAACAGATCGCGGACGCGGGACGCGCCGACGCCGACGAACATCTCTACAAAGTCCGAGCCGGAAATCGAGAAAAACGGCACGCCCGCCTCGCCCGCGACCGCGCGCGCCAGCAGCGTTTTACCGGTGCCCGGAGGGCCCACCAGCAGCACGCCCTTCGGGATGCGCGCACCCAGCTCGTTGTATTTCTTCGGATTTTTGAGAAACTCCACAATTTCGCGCAGCTCCTCTTTTTCCTCATCCGCGCCCGCCACATCGGCAAACGTGGTCTTGCGCTTTTCATCCGCCATCTGCTTGATCTTCGCCTTGCCAAAGTTCATCTGCTTGCCGGCGTCGCCCATGGTGGAGTTCAGGCGCTTCATCATAAACCACCAGAGGAACACGCCCAGGGCCAGCACCACCAGCATCGGCAGCATGCTCACCAGCCAGGAGGTTTCCGGCGCGCGCTGGATGTCGCGCTTCATGCGCTCTTCACCGTCGCGTTTGGCGTTGTACTCGTCCACATAGGGCTGAATCTCCAGCAGCAGGTACTGCGAGTTCGGCGCCGTATAGTTGATAATGCTCTTCTTTTCATCGTTGAGCTGCAGGCGCATTTCACCCGTGCCCATGTTGATGGAAAACTCCGTCACCTGTTCATCCTGAAAGTAATTCACGATGTCCGAATAGACGTAGGCTTTTTCCGAAGGCCGGTTGCTGAACAGCAGGGCGATCACCAGAAAGAGCGCGATAGGGATACCCAGGTAGATCAGCATGCGTTTCATGGTGTCCTTATTTTCCAAAATCTACATTCACTCCTTTACAGAGGTTCCGTCAGCCGCCGTATACCTCCGGCTTTAAAATGCCCACAAAGGGAAGATTGCGGTATTTTTCATCATAATCAAGCCCATAGCCCACGATAAAGGCGTCCGGGACATTGGTACCCACATAATCCGCGCTTATGTCGACGGTGCGGCGCTCCGGCTTGTCAAACAGCGTGCAGAGCCTGATGCTTCTGGGTCCGCGGGACTGCAGAAGCTCCAGTATGTAGCTGAGCGTCATGCCGCTGTCCAGAATATCTTCCACCACCAGCAGGTCGTAACCCGCGAGCGGAATATCCAAATCCTTGACAATCTTGACCACGCCGGAGGTTTTGACCCCGGAACCGTAACTGGATACGGACATAAAATCCACCCGGCACGGAATCGTGATCGCGCGCATGAGGTCCGCCATAAAGACCACGGAGCCCTTCAATACGCTGATCATCAACAGGTTTTTATCCTTGTAATCCTCGCTGATCTGCTTACCGATCCGCTGGACCGTTTCCGCCAGATACGATTCGCTGAACAGCACTTCCTGAATATCGTTCACCATTGGTGTACCCATCCCTTTCCCATTCGTCCTGGGAGCCGTCCGCCCTTGCGCCGCTCCCGGCAGGTTCCACTCTGATTGCAACCGCCTGCTGTGTTCCGGGCAAAACCCGGGCGCTTTCCGCCGGGCCGAAGCCCTCTATCCAAAGAATCTCCCCACCGCTTTCCAGCAAAATGACTTTGTCTCGCAGCAGGGGTTCCAGCTTTGCCTCATTAAACAGCTTTTTCAGCGATTTGGACACGCCGCGGCCCGCCGGACGAAAGACATCGCCCGCACGCCGGGTCCGAAAGACTGGATTAGTCCATATTGTATCACAGTTGATGCAATTATGAAATAACAAATTATGAAATTTATTCTCTGTTTGAACGGCATTCTTGTTAATTTTTTTTAAACAAATGCTGCGCCCGTCCGGCGTCTGCGTGACCGGGAACAAAACCGGCACGCTCCACGGCTCCGTGCGCTCCGGTGCGACAAAAAGAGTATTGCCCTGCGCGGCGATTTGTATTCCTCCCGCAACGCTGACGGCGCCCTTTCCTGCGGCGATCACATTCGCAACAGCTTCCAGATGCCTGCTTTCCAGCCGCGCATCCCCGGCGCGCCGGATCACAACCGCCGCCGCACGCACCAGAACCGGCCGTGCCAATGCCTTTAAAACAGCGAGATTGTATCCATGAGGCGTCTCCGCACGCTGAACCGCCTGCTCCGCCTGTTCCTGCAAAAACGCCTCGTCCCGCGCCAGCCGCACTGTCATGCCCGCAATTTCTTTTTCAAACGCGGGATTGATCCGCTTCAAAACCGGCACGACGTCCAGCCGCACCCGGTTGCGTGCAAAATCCCGCTCCAGGTTGGAACTGTCCGTTACATACGGCAGCCCGTAAAACCGGCAATACACTTCCACCTGTTCGCGCACGACACGGATCAGCGGGCGAATGATATTGCCGCGCACCGGTGGAATGCCGCACAGCCCGCGCACACCCGTACCTTTGGCCAAGTTGAGCAAAACGGTCTCCGCGCTGTCGGAAAGGGTATGCGCCGTAGCAATTCTGGCGTCCTCTGACCGGGCCAGCTCCTGAAAAAAGGCGTAGCGTACCTCCCGTCCGCATTCCTCCAGACCCTGCTTCCGCTCCTCCGCCAGGCGTTTGACGTCGGCATGCAGAACCCGGAGCGGAATCCGGTTTTCCGCGCACCATTTGCGGACAAACGCCTCGTCCGCATCCGATTCCGCCCCGCGCAGCCCGTGGTTGACGTGCGCGGCAAGCACCTCCGCCTTCTCCTGATAAACGAGAAAATGGGTAAGCGCCATTGAGTCCGCCCCGCCCGACAGGCCCACAACGACCCTGCCGCCCGGCGGGAGCATACCAAACTCGGCGATTACCCCTTGAACCAGCTCTTTTATGATTGCGATTTCCTCACTCACTGCGCAAAACCTCCTGTGCGGTGAAGCGCATAAACTCGCCCTGCCAATGCAGCGGCACGGTCTTTGTCTCGCCGTGGCGGTTTTTTGCCACGATGCATTCGCCGCTGTTACGGTCGTCGGATTCTCCCGGCGCGTCCGCGCTCGCGTAGTAATCCTCGCGGTACAGGAACAGAACAATATCCGCGTCCTGCTCGATGGAACCGGAATCTCGCAGGTCGGAGAGCATCGGCCGGTGCGTGGTGCGCTGCTCGCTGGCACGGGACAGCTGTGAAAGCGTCAATACCGGCACGTTCAGCTCCTTCGCCATGATCTTCAGGTTCCGGGTGATCTCTGAAATTTCCTGCACGCGGTTGCCATCCCCTTTGCGGTTGTTGGAACCTGACATCAGCTGCAGATAGTCGATGACCACCAGGTCCACATCCTTGAGACGGCGCAGCTTTGCCTTCATTTCCGGCACGGTGATGCCGGAGCTGTCGTCAAAATACATCTTCGTCTTGGAGAGGATATCCCCCGCCTCGATGATGCGCACCCACTCGTCTTCGCTGAGCTTGCCGGTGCGCAGCTTCGTGCCGCCTACCATGGCTTCTGTGGAGATCAAACGGGAGGAAAGCTGTTCCTTCGTCATTTCCAGGGAAAAAAACGCAATTTTCTTCTCCGCCTTGACCGCCGCGTGCCGCGCGATGTTCAACGCAAAGCTTGTTTTACCCATACCGGGACGCGCCGCCAGCAAAATCAGGTCGGAGCGGTTCAGCCCGGTGATGGTGTCGTCCAGCTCCCGGATGCCGGTGGGTACGCCCTTAAATAAATCGCTATCCGGCGAATTGAGCAGGTCCAGCCGGTCCAGCGTCTGGATGATGATCTCGTCGATGCGCTGCAACCCCTGCATATTCTTCCCGCGGCGGATGTCAAAAATCCGCTGCTCTGCGGAATCGAGGAGTTTTTCGGCGTCGACCCCGCCGTCGGACGCCTCCTCCATAATCTCCCGCGCCGTAATAATCAGCGTGCGGATGTCGTATTTATCCCGCACAATGCGGGCGTACGACTCCACATTGCTGATCGAGGGAACAATCTGCGCGAGCTGCAACAGATACGTCTTGCCGCTGGTCTCGTCAAACTCCCGGTATTCCTTGAGTTTTTCGAGCAGCGTGACAAAGTCCACTTGCCGGCCCACTGTGAACATGTCCAGCATGGCGGCATAGATCAGGCTGTTATTGGTCTGATAAAAATAGTCCGGGCGGGGCAGGATCTCCGCCACCCGGTCCAGACAGGAGGAATCCAGCAGGATCGCGCCCAGAACGGACTGCTCCGCCTCCGGGCTGAAGGGCAAATTCAGGGCGCTGTAACCCGCCGTTAAATTGTCCATGTGCATCCCTCCCGTTTTCCTTTACTTTTACTTTTCCTGCGATTCCGATACCACTGCGAAAACCTTGGCGCTGATGCCGGTATAGAGCTTCACCACGCACTGGTAGGTGCCGAACGCCTTGATATCTCCGTCCACTTCGATCTTGCGCTTATCCACGTCGATGTGGTAGGTTTTTCGGATCGCCTCCGCAATTTCCTTGGAGGTAATGGAGCCGAACAGGCGCCCGCCCGTGCCGCCCTTGGCAGTCAGCTTGACGCTCTTGCCTTCCAGCTTGGCCGCGGCCTCTGTCGCCATTTTCTTTTCCGTCTCAATCTTATGCGCTTTGGCGGATTCGGCGTTTTTCAGCTCGTTCATCGCCTGTGCGTTGGCCTCCTTGGCCAGGTTGCGCGGAAACAGGAAATTGCGCGCGTATCCGTCGGACACATTGACCAGCTCGCCCTTTTTCCCGCTTCCCTTTACATCCTGCAATAAGATGACTTTCATGATAAATTCCCTCCTATTTTTGATTCGCCGCCAGCTGCACTTTCTTTTTGATCGCCGCCAGCAGCTGTGTTTTGGCCTGTTCCACCGTGATATCCGGAATCTGCGCCGCCGCCATATTCAAATGGCCGCCGCCGCCCAGCTCCTCCATCACGATCTGTACGTTGATATCCCCCAGCGAACGCGCCGAGATATTCATCACATTCCCCGTGGGGAAGATTACGAAGGACGCCTTGACGCCCTGGATGGAAAGCAGCTCATCCGCCGCCTGGGACGAGGTTACCCGGATGTCCGGGAACTCGTGGTCCGTGTGGGCGATGGCGCAGCATTCCATGATTTCCGCCGCGGAAACAATGGCGTATTTCGCTTTGTAGCTGTCGATGGTATCGGCAAACATGCGCTTGACCTCCACCGTATCCGCGCCGCGGCGGCGCAGGTATGCGGCCGCTTCAAAGGTGCGCACGCCGGTCTTGAGCACAAAGCTCTTGGTATCCAGCATGATGCCGGCCAACAGCGCTTCGGCCTCCGCCTGTGTCAGCGTATGGTCGCCGACATACTGCACCAGTTCCGCCACCATCTCCGACGTGGAGCTGGCGTACGGTTCATGGTAAAAGACGATTGCATTCTCAATGTGCTTGACCATCATGCGGTGGTGGTCGATTACCACCACGCGCGCCGCCCGGTTCAGCAAGTCCTTGCTCTCCACAAAGTCCGGGGAATGCGTGTCCACCACGATCAGCAGGGTGCGGGACGTCATCTGCTCCAGCGCCTCCGCCGGCGCGAGAAAAACTGTTTTGCCCGGCGCCGCCGCTTCAACATGGGTAATCAGCTGCCCGGCCAGGCTCTGCTGCCGGTTGGTTACCACGTACGCCGGCTTTTGCAGCGCCTTGGTCACCGCGCTCCAGATGCCGACCGCCGAACCAACCGCATCAAGATCGGAGAACCGGTGGCCCATGATCATCACATTGTCGGAATCCTTGATATGATCGGAAAGTGTGGCGGCAATGACGCGGGTGCGCACTTTGTCGCGCTTTTCCACGCCCTTGCTCAAGCCGCCGAAGAACTCATAGGTATCGTTTTTCTGTTTGACCGCCACCTGGTCGCCGCCACGGCCCAGCGCCATTTCCAGCGCCTTGCGCGCCCACAGCTCGGATTCCTGCAGGTTCCCCGCGCCGCGGCCCACACCGATGGAAACCGTCGGGCTGCGGCGTTCCACCGTTTTGATCCCGCGGACCATGTCCAGGATTTCAAAGCGCTTTTCCATCGCCTGCCGGATATGCGCCTCATCCGTCAGGATCAAAAAGCGGCCGCCGCTGAGACGGCGCAAAAAGCCGTTCATACTCTGCGCCCATTCCGCCAGTGTACTCTCCACATCGGACGCAAGCCGCGCGTCTTCGCCTCCGTTGAGATCCCGCGCCAGCTCCTCCCGGTTATCAAAATGCGCGATGGCCACAACCGGCCGCTTTTCCGCAAATTCTTTGTTGACGGCCTTATAATATGTATCGTCCACGAGGTACAGGATGCTGCCCCCCGCCGTCTGCGAGGCATAGGCGGTAAAGCGGCGGTTTCCAACGCCGACGTCCGTCCCCTTCGCCTGCATCACCTGCTCCAGCGTATGGGGATAGAGATAGCGCAGGATGTTTTCCCCGCGGCAGTCCCTCGTTCCGCCGACGCTCTCCAGAAACGCGGGGTTGGCCCAGACAATATCCCCGGCCTCCCCGATGATGGCGACCGGCATGGTCAAACGCTGCAGCGCCTGGTATTCCTGCCCGGACAGGACGCGCCGCACAGCCCGTACCGAATACAGGATATGCGATTGAAACCGGAAAATAGAAACCGCGACCATGATCACGGCCGCGATTGCCAGAACGAGCTCTGTGACAAACACCGCCGGATTGTGGGTAAACCAACTCACCCCCGCCATTACCAGCATAACCGCCGCAATGACCAGACAGACCGGCGATGCAACCCATATCTTTTTTTTCACCGTTTTTACTCCTTAAATCCGAAACTGGCCGGCACGCATGACGAATGGCCGCGGCGTTTCCGCCGCAGCCAGCACGTCGTTTTATATTTCCATGATGATCGGCAGGATCATCGGGCTTCTGCGCGTACGTTCGTACAGGAAGCGCGACAACTCGTCCTTGATGCGCGTCTTTAAAGCGCCCCACTCATGGATGTGGTGTTCCGAGCAGCTCTCCAGAGCAGCAACCACACGTTTCTTCGCCTCGTCGATCAGCGGCTCCGCCTCACGCACATAGACAAATCCGCGGGAGACGACGTCCGGGCCGGAAACCACATTGCCTGACGCGTCGATGGTGCACACCACGACAATGAGGCCGTCCTCCGCCAGATGCTTGCGGTCCCGCAGCACAATGCTGCCCACGTCGCCCACGCCGAGGCCGTCCACCAAAATGCGGCCCGCCGGGACGCTGGTGAGTTTCTTCATATAATCCTGGTTCAGCTCCACCACATCGCCGATGTCGCCGATGTAAATCCGGGAGCTGTCCATCCCCATCGATGCGGCAAGCCCCGCGTTCTTGCGCAGGTGCTTCTGCTCGCCGTGGACCGGGATAAAATACTTGGGTTTGGTAATCCCCTGAATGATTTTAAGCTCCTCCTGGCAGGCGTGGCCCGAAACGTGCACTTCGTACATCGATTCATAAATGACCTCGCAGCCGCGTTTCAGAAGCTCGTCGACCACAGCGCCGACGGTTTTTTCATTGCCGGGAATCGGCCTTGCAGAGATAATGATGAAGTCGCCGGGGCCGACCTCCACCTTGCGGTGGTCCGCAAACGCCATGCGCGTCAGGGCGCTCATCGGCTCGCCCTGGCTGCCGGTGGTGATCAGCACCACCTTCTCCTTGGGGTAACGGTTGAGCAGGTCGATGTCAATCAGCACGCCGTCCGGCACCTGCAAATACCCCATCTCCACGGCGATGCCCATCACGTTCAGCATGCTGCGCCCGGAAAGCGCCACCTTGCGGCCATAACGGACCGCACAGTTGATGATCTGCTGCACGCGGCTGATATTGGACGCGAACGTCGCAATAATGATGCGCTTTTTCTCCGCGCGCTTGAACAGGTTTTCAAAGGTATTGTCCACCATCTGCTCCGTCTTGGTGTAGCCGGGCCGTTCGGCGTTGGTGGAGTCCGCCAGCAGGGCCAGAACGCCCTCGTTGCCCAACTCCGCAAAGCGGCCCAGGTCGATCATTTCGCCCCAGGCGGGCGTGCAGTCGATCTTAAAGTCGCCGGTGTACACAACGGTGCCTGCCGGAGAGTGGATCGCAAAACCGACCGCGTCCGGAATGGAATGGTTTACATGGATAAACTCCACGTTCATGCAGCCGAGCTTAACGGTCTGTCCCGGTTTAACCACGTTCATTTTGACCTTACCGGAAAGTCCGTGCTCCTTGAGCTTCCCTTCCACCAGGCCCAGCGTCAGCATGGTGCCGTAGATCGGCAGGTTGACGCGCTTGAGCAGGTACGGCAGCGCGCCGATGTGGTCCTCATGTCCGTGCGTCAGCACAATGCCGCGGATTTTATCCGCGTTGCGCTCCACAAAGGTAAAGTCCGGCAGAACCAGGTCCACACCCAGCATATCCTCGTCCGGGAACGCCATGCCGCAGTCCACGATCAGCATATCGCCTTCGCACTCATACAAGGTGAAGTTCTTTCCAATCTCGTTGAGTCCGCCCAGAAAATACGCTTTAATGGACGGCTTCTTCACCGGTGGCTGTCCGCGTTTTTTGCCGCGCGCCGGCTTGGCCGCCTGTTCCGCGGCCGGTTCCGCCTGCTGCGGTTTTTTAGGCTGCGCCGCCCGCTTCGCAGGACGGCGGCGGGGCTGTTCCGGCTTCTTCTCCGGCGTTTCTTCCAGTCTGGCTGGCAACGTTACTTTTCCATACAGCGCCGGATGCACCCCTGTTTCTGCAGCTGCCTCCTGCAGGTGCACTGTATCCGTTTGATTCTGATTTCTTTCCGTCAAGATATGACCTCCATTATTTTTGGATACGCCGATAAAATGTCCGCCTGCAAACGGTGCCTGGCGGGCATGACGCTCCAAAGTAAAATATTTATATTTTTAATCCGCGCAAAGCCGCTCCGGAAACGCTGCCGGAACCGCGCGCATTAATAATATTCAGTTAAAAAGGAATTCCCCGTCCGGGGTAATTCCATCCTGTCGCACATACTGAAAACCCTTGTGAAACCTTTTTCAACAGGACGCCGCACACCGTCTGTACGGTTTCTGCGGCAGATACATTCCCGACCGCGGGTCCGGCCCGTCCTTTTCCAAAAAACAGCGCCGTTTCCCACCGGTTATGATTGCTTTTATTGTACCTTGATATTGTATAGCTGTCAAGTTTCCTAAAAAGCAGGCCGCACTTTTATTCATATTATGGCCCCTTCTGTGCTTGTTAAACCAATCGTACCGCCATCTGAAAAAAATTGCGGCCCTGCGCGCACGCAATATCTTTCTATGCTATAATAACCTCACGCCGTTAGCGGAAGCAGAGCTTCCGACGGCTGAGAGAACATTGTACCGTTGTGATGGAGGCTGCGCCTCTTCTTGGTATAATAACCTCACGCCGTGACCGGAAGCAGAGCTTCCGACGGCTGAGAGAACATTGAATCATACCAGCTTTTGGATGTGATATGGCGTTTCAGCCTTAAAGAAAAGCCTCTGCTGGTCGGGTATGATTGAATAACTTGATTGCACAGAAAAAACAATTCAATACATATAAATCCAATACATATATAGGAAAAGGATGGATACGATGAAACATGTGGAAATTTTTACGGACGGCGCCTGCCAGGGCAATCCAGGGCCGGGCGGCTGGGGTGCGGTCCTGCGGTATAACGGCGTGGAAAAGGAGATCAGCGGCGGCGACGCGGACACCACCAACAACCGCATGGAACTCAGTGCGGTCATTGCCGCCCTGCAATGCCTGAAAGAACCGTGCGAAGTAACGCTGTACAGCGATTCCCAATACGTCTGCAACGCCATAGAAAAGGGTTGGGCCAAAGGCTGGCGGCGCAACGGCTGGCGCAAGTCGGACAAATCTCCCGCTCTGAACGCAGACCTGTGGGAGACGCTGTTGAACCTGCTGGAACAGCACAAAATCACCATCCGTTGGGTGCGGGGGCACAACGGCCATCCGGAAAACGAACGCTGCGACCGCCTGGCGGTGGCGGCGGCGGAACGTGCCAGGTCCGGACAGCTATAAAATTTTTCAAACCCTATTGCATACTATACTAAAAAGGTGTATATTATAATCATAGTAAATCAGTCAGGATTTGCCAGTCCATTTTGTAAAAAAATTTGCCGGCCCGATCGGGAACCCGGCGCACTGATATAAGGAAAGAAAAGGTGATTGTGAACATGGCACATTTTGTTTATGCTGATAACGCCGCGACAACGCCGGTTTCTCCCGCTGTTTTTGAGGCGATGAAACCGTATTTTACATCAATTTACGGCAATCCGTCCAGCCTGTATTCCGTAGGCCGGGACGCCAAACGCCCGCTGGAGCTGGCGCGCGGAGAAGTTGCCGCCTGCCTTGGCGCGGAACCGGCTGAGATTTTCTTTACCTCCGGCGGCAGCGAAGCCGACAACTGGGCCATCAAAGGCGCGGCGCACTTACAGGCAAAGAAAGGCAAAAAGCATATTATTACCTCTAAATTTGAACACCACGCTGTGCTGCATACCTGCGCTTCTCTGGAAAAAGAGGGTTTTTCCGTCACATACCTGGATGTTCACGAAGACGGTCTGGTCCGTCCGGAGGAACTGGAAGCCGCGATCCGGGAGGATACGGCTCTTGTCACCATTATGTACGCCAACAATGAGATCGGCACCATCCAGCCGATTCCGGAGATCGGGGCTATCTGCAAACAGCACGGCGTGTTGTTCCACACCGACGCGGTACAGGCGGTCGGCAACGTGCCGATCGATGTAAAAGCGCAGGGCATCGACCTGCTCTCCCTCTCCGCGCACAAGTTCCATGGCCCCAAAGGCGTGGGCGCGCTTTATGTCCGCAAAGGGATACCGCTCCCCAATTTAATCGACGGCGGCGCGCAGGAGCGCGGACGCCGTGCCGGCACCGAAAACGTGGCCGGTATTGTCGGCCTGAGCACCGCGTTGAAAGAAGCCTGCGCCACCATGGAGGAACGCGCCAAGCGTCTGACCGCCATGCGGGACAGGCTGGTTGACGGTATTTTGCAGATTGAGCGCTCCCGCCTGAACGGCGACCAAGTCAAACGGCTGCCGGGAAACGTTAACTTCTGTTTTGAGGGCATTGAAGGCGAATCCCTTTTGCTGCTGCTGGACCTGAACGGCATCTGCGGTTCCTCCGGCTCCGCCTGCACCTCGGGTTCGCTGGACCCCAGCCATGTGCTGCTTTCCATCGGTCTGCCGCACGAGATCGCGCACGGCTCCCTGCGCCTCTCCTTCAGCGACCAGAACACGGAAGAGGACGTCGACTACATCCTGGAAGTTCTACCCGGCATTGTGGAGCGGCTGCGCGCCATGTCCCCGCTCTGGGATGAAATCATCCACGGAAAAAAGTATAACTGATTGATAAATATGAACAGAAAAACAATGTCAAAGAAAAGAGGCTGATCGTTTATGGCATACAGTGAAAAAGTAATGGATCATTTTGCAAATCCGCGCAATGTCGGTGAGATGGAAGACCCCAGCGGCGTCGGCGAAGTCGGCAACTCCCGCTGCGGCGACATCATGCGCATGTACATTAAGGTCGACGGCGACACCATCACGGACGTAAAATTCAAGACCTTTGGCTGCGGCGCGGCCATCGCCACCAGCTCCATGGCAACGGAGCTGATTAAGGGCAAGAAGATTGCGGACGCGCTCAAGCTTACCAACAAGGCTGTAATGGAGGCGCTCGACGGACTGCCGCCGGTCAAGGTGCACTGTTCCGTTCTCGCCGAGCAGGCCATTAAAGCGGCGGTATCTGACTATTACAAGCGCCAGGGCATCGACCCCACGCCCTTTGTCGGAGAAGTCCCGGCATGTGAGGAATGCGCCTGCGATGCACATTAATTTAAACCCTTACAATCTATAATTCTATAAAAAACGGCAGGCCCGGACTTTTGTAAAGATCCGGGCCTGCCGTTTTTTATCGTCTGCCCCGGCGCACATGCGCCATGGTGCATTGGATTTGCCGCACGGCGCTGCGCAGCGCACGAATATCCTGCATATAACCGGCTGCCCACCCCGCCTGGCGCAGCAGATTTTCCACCTGAAAGGAGGTGTTTTGCATCCGCTGATAGGTCAGAACCGCATTTCGCACGGTATTGAGCTGTGTCAATAACTGCCGATTGTTCATGATATTCACCCCCGTCCCTTCATACTATTCTGTCCTCCGGGGAGCGTTCAGCCAACTTTTCTCACATGCGTGTGGTTGCTTATTTAGAAAAATACGTGTATACTGTAGAAAAAAGAGCGAGGCGAATACGACCATGAGACATCACAAAAAGATATGTAAGGAATTGGGATTAATCAACCACAATTTAAATGCGTTGATTCAAAATCAGAATGAAATTTACAGCAAACTGGAGGAATTGCGCCGCGCCGTCGACGCCTTGCAGCCTGCACAGGACGTCGTCGTTTCCGCCGCTGCGGACAGCGCGCTAACGGAGAAATACGAAGACGGAATCGTTTGACCGTTCCGCGCAATATCGATACCCCAGCCTGCGGAACGGCCGGATGTTCTCCGGACAGGTTATCGCATGCTCTGCCATATAACGGACCATCTCCCCACGCGCCATTTTGACATAAACGCCTTTTTCCTTGATCTTGCCCTCGCAGAGCTCGCCAAAGACAGGCGTTACCACCCGCACCGCCTGCGGAACATACGGAAGCACCGCCTTTGCATACTCCTGGGAGGCCAGATTTACAATCGTCCCGTTCGATTCCTCCAACTGGTCAAACAGGCTGCCGCCCCAAAAATCGTACAGATTTTTGCAGAAAGACGTTTTCATCTTCGCCTGCATCTCCAGCCGGTAGGGAACGACGCCGTCAAACGGCCGCAACACACCATAAAAACCAGAGAGGATCCGCACGCGCGCTTCCAGATACGCATACTGCGGTTCGGTGAAAAGATGCGGCGCCATATATTGATATTGGATTCCTTCATAGCTTAAAAGCGCGGGCGTCAGATTCCGGCGCAGCTGCATCTTCCGGTAGCGGTCAAAATTCAACCGTGCAATCGCATCGTTGCAGCCGAGCAGTTTTTTCAGCTCCTCATACGGAAGATTCTGCAAATACCGCATTAACTGTTCCGTCCGCTCCAACAACGCGGGCAGCCGGCGCGGCTCTAAAAAGTCCACGTCGGCGTTCATTTTTTTCGCTGGCGAGAGCAGAATTTTCATGGGGTTTCCGGCCCGTGCGCCTGTCCGCCCTGCGTCATCGCTTCCCGTTCCTTCAGCAGCTCTTCCCGAAGCTGAATGGAATTCCACGCTGCATTATGGGGCGTATAAATCGCTTTCAGCGCCACCGGCGTAATTTTATGCCGGCGGAAGCCCTGCAAAAAAGCATCCAGCAAACCGTTGGTAAAATGGACCAGCAAAAGCATTTCGTCGGTAAAGACGGCGTTCTCCGGTGTGCGGCCCGTCGGTTCCATCTGCCCGGACAATACCGCCAGCGGTTCGGCGTATTCCTCCGGTTTGACCGAACGGACGCGGATTTTCATCAGCAGGCACATGCGTTTGATTTGGCTCCCCTTCGGGGTATCCAGGTTGTAAAGAAATACGGTGGGCGTCTGCATGATAAGTCCTCCCCTGTGTTTCATTTCCTCCATCATAGCATCCTGTTCTTAAAAATGCAACTGATTCTCAATTTAAAGCCCGCAGAAACTGTCGAAACAGCCTTGAATTTTTGCCTGCAACGCGATACAATAGATACAAATTCCGGGAAGACCATCCATATGGATGGCCTTCTTCTTTGTGCCGCAGCCTGGCCGTCGTGCGCAGGCAATCCAAAAGTAGGGAGAAATGATATGAACGGTTTGGGTTTTTATCCCGCAGAGACCCTTTTGCCCGCAAACGCGGATTTGACCAAGTGGAGCGTGGTCGCATGCGACCAGTATACCTCGCAGCCGGATTACTGGCAGGAGGTGGAGCAGTTTGTCGGCGAAGCGCCTTCCACCCTGCGTATGATCGTGCCGGAACTCTATCTGGAGGAAGATGGCGTGGAACAGCGGATCGCGGACGTCAACGACGCGATGGACCGCTATCTGGCTTCCGATCTGTTCCGCGTAACAGATCAATTCCTGTATGTGGAACGCACCCTGCGCGATGGGAAGCTACGCCGCGGACTGATGGGCGTGGTCGATCTGGAGCAGTACGACTTCACCAAGGGCTCTGAATCCCTGATCCGCGCGACGGAGGGCACCGTATTGGAGCGCATCCCGCCCCGCGTCAAGGTGCGTGAGGACGCCTCCCTGGAATGCCCGCATATCATGCTGCTGATCGACGACCCCGCAAAGACTGTAATTGAGCCCATTGCGGACCGCGTGGGCGATTTGGAAGAGGTCTACCGGTTTGATTTGATGCAGGACAGCGGTTCCATCGCCGGATACCAGTGCGACGACGCCGAATCCATGCGCATCCTCGGCGCGCTGGGCGAACTGGCCGACCCGGAATCGTTCAACCGGCGCTACGGCCTGCAAGGGAAATCTCCCCTGCTGTTTGCAGTGGGCGACGGGAACCACTCCCTGGCGACGGCAAAAACCTGCTACGAAAACCTGAAAAAGACCCTGCCGGAAGAAGAATACCGCGCGCATCCGGCCCGTTACGCATTGGTGGAAGTGGTCAACCTGCACGACGCTTCCCTGGAATTCGAGCCGATCCACCGCGTCGTCTTCGACGTGGACGAGGAAAAGCTTCTGGCAGCGCTGGAAGCACAGTGCGGCTCCGCAGGCGGCCAGCGCGTTATGGTCTGCAACAACGGCCAAAAGAAGGAACTTCGCTTTAACGCGGCTGTCTCCAACCTGCCGGTCGGCACACTGCAATCGTTCCTGGATGCTTATATCGCAGAAAACGGCGGCCGGGTCGACTACATTCATGGGAATGAAGTGGTCGAGGAGCTCTCCGCCAAACCCGGCAATGTCGGCTTCCTGCTGGAGGCCATGCCGAAGGAAGAGCTGTTTAAAACCGTCGTACTGGACGGCGCGCTCCCGCGCAAGACGTTTTCAATGGGACACGCCTGGGATAAACGCTTTTATCTGGAAGGCAGAAAAATCAAAGCTGAATAATGGGCCGAAAGAGCCTGCCGCGGAATGGGAAACGTTCCGCGGCAGGCCTTTTATTTTTTCCATCTTCACCGTTCTTCCATCAGAATATCGAACGCAAAGCCATCGCATGACCCTCAATATTCACTAAAAATTCTAAAATGCATTTTTTAATGATGTAAATTGACAAAAATTTTTATACATGTTTTAATAAAAAGGATACTGTTCACACAGTAAACGATAGATTTTCTAATCTGCATTATTTAATTGAACAAATCTGTCCCGGAAAGGAAGTGAAAAATGCGCGCGTCTACAAGGATAAACCGGAAGTTGAGAAAACCGCAGTACATCATCCCAATACAATGAAGCAAGGGATTGATCCGAACTGCAGACGGAATCAGACCGTCTGCGCTTACGTGTTATGGAGGGGAAAATTTGAAAAGAAATCGATTTAGAGAAAAACTCACGGCGTTCGTATGCGCCGCCGCCCTGCTGGTCAGCAGTATCCCGGTGTCGCTTTCACAGGCAGCGGTCCGGGAAGATCAATCGGTCAGGGTACCCCAATTCCTGATGGAGGCCACCGCTTCCAGCCAGGAGGAAACCAGCGACACCTGTTACGCCTCTATGGCGGTCGACGGCAACGCCGCGTCCATATGGCACACCCAATGGAGCGCTACGCCGCCATCCCCGCACTGGATTGCCGTAGACCTGGGACGTATTGTGGAAATCTCCAGGCTGACTTATCTGCCAAGACAGGACGGCAACCAGAACGGCTATGTCAAAAAGTATGAAATTTCCGTCAGTAACGACGGACAGACCTATACAAAAGCGGCAGAAGGCGACTGGATTGCCGACATGACGGAAAAGGAGGCCGTTTTGCAGACGCCGGTAAGCGGCCGTTATGTAAAACTGCAAGCCGTCAGCGCTTCCATGATGTCCTGTGCAGAGCTGAACATTTACGCGTCCTCCAGCCCTTACACACCGCTCTGGAACAGCATTGACGAGACGGAACGCTTTCTCGCGGGAACGGAAACCGGCAGCCAGCCGAACCAGTACCCGCAGGACGCCGCGGATGCATTAAATCGGGCCATTGAAGACGCCAAGCTGAAAGCGGTCTCCCTGCCGGAATCCGATCCGGAAGGGATCCAGACGGCGGCGGACGCGCTGCGCACCGCACTGGACGCATTCCATCACGCGCGCATTACATACACCAAAGAGCAGCTTGCCGCTCTCGCAGAGCAGGCGAACACACTTAACGACGGCACGCCCGCCGGCGAAGCGGACGGCGAGGCCTCCGAACAGGCAAAGCGGGATTTCCAGTCCGTGCTGCACGAGACAGAAGCCGTTTTGAACAACAGCGAGGCGGACAAGGAAACCGTTCATCTGGCATACGAAACGCTGGTACAGGCGATGGAGACCTTCAAAGACCGCATCGTGACCAGCCTGAAATCCCTCGCGGGCGTCTGGGAGCTGAAGCTGGGCGCCTATTCCGCTGACGACGGCGCGTTGTCCGACACCTGTGTGCTCCCCGGCACGCTGGATGAAAACAGGAAGGGCAATTTGAATACGTCGGTCAACACCAACCGCCTCAGCTGCAAGTACACCTACACCGGCGACGCGGTCTATCAGAAGCAGGTCTTTATCCCGCAGAATTGGGAGGGCAAACATGTAACCTTCCTGATGGAGCGCACAAAGAACACCCGCGTCTGGGTCAACGGACAGGAACAGACCGACTGCAACGCCAACAATACGCTGGGCGTCGCACAGGAGTATACATTGACCGGCCTGGTCCCCGGACAGGAAAACACACTGACCGTTCAGGTGCGCAACACCGATTATCCGGTCGGCACCGGCTGCCATATGCTGACGGAAGAAACCGTAACCAACTGGAACGGCATTTTGGGCAAGATCGAGCTGAAAGCCGCTGATCCGGTCTTCCTCAAGGACGTCCGGGTTTATCCGAATATTCAGGACCACACCGCCACGGTTAAAGCCGTCGTCGCAAACGACACCGGCGCGGCGGTCAGCGGCAGTTTAACTTTAAACGCGCAGAGCTACAATCACGACGGAGCGCCGCACATCGTTCCGCAGATGGTTCAGGCGTTCTCTCTGGAGGACAGCGAAGCAGAGATGGAAATCACCATCACCTATGCAATGGGTGAAAACGTCCGTCTCTGGTCGGAATTTGATCCCTCCATGTACCGCCTGACCGTAGACCTGGCGGCCAACGGTGCAGCCGATTCCTCAGCGGAAAACTTTGGCATGCGTGAGTTTAAAACCTCCGGCACCAAATTCACCATCAACGGCCTCACCACCTTCATGCGCGGCGAGGGCAACTCCGCCGTGTTCCCGCTCACCGGGTATCCGTACATGACCAAGGCGGAATGGATTGATTTCTTCACCAAGGCGCAGGATTTGGGCATCAACTTCTTCCGTTTCCATTCCTGGACGCCGCCCGAAGCGGCGTTTGAAGCAGCGGACGAGCTCGGCATCTACATGCAGCCCGAGCTGTACGGCTTTGGCGGAACACCGTTCAACGAGTATTACAGCGAAGAAGCCGTCCGCATCCTGGAATACCTGGCGAATCATCCATCGTTCGTCATGTTTGCCTGGGGCAACGAGCTGAACACCACCGGCAGCAACCGTGACGGCGCCAATGCGCTCCGTGAGCTCTGCCGCAGCGTGGACGATACCCGCCTGTACGCGGAAGGCAGCAACAACAACTACTGGGCGCCGTCCCTCAACACAGGGGACGATTACTGGACAACCTGCAAAACCAAGGCCAACTCCGATCCGTACCACACCCGCATTTCCTTCTCCTGGGTGGACGCCGCCTCCGGGGGCGCTTTGGAATCCATGCAGCCGAACAGCAATTTCACCTATACAAACGCCATCAGCATCGTCGATAAGCCGCTGATGAACCACGAAGCGGGCCAGTACCAGGTGCTTCCGCTCTTTGACGAAGAAATTCCGAAGTACGAGCCCGGCGTCTTTGAGGCGCGCAACCTGCAATACTACCGCGACCTGATGGAACGCAAAGGCCTGCTCCATATGAATGAAATCTTCTCCAAAGTTTCCGCGCGCGTCTCCGCCATCGGCTACCGCGCAGATATGGAAACCGCGCTCCGTACCCCCGGCCTCGGCGGCTACCAGCTGCTCAGCATCCAGGACTTCCCCGGCCAGGGCACGGCGCATGTGGGCATTCTGGACAACTTCATGGAGGACAAACCTGGCGGATTCACCACCGAGCAGTACAAGAGCTTCAATGACTCCGTTGTCGTACTGGCGCAGCTACCCAAGCTGGTTTACCGCAACGACCAGGAACTCAGCGGCATGATCTCCGTTGTCAACTACAGCCCGGCGTCGCTCCAGGGCAAAGTGGGACAGTGGAAGCTGAAAAACGGCGACGCGGTCCTCGCAGAGGGGTCTTTTGACGCAATGGACGTCCCGCAGGGAAGCGTCACCAATCTGGGAACCTTCTCCGCCTCCCTGTCTGATATTACGGACGCCTCCAAACTGACGGTGGAGGTATCCGTGGATTCCATCGGCAGCAACAGCTATGACGTCTGGGTGTATCCGCAGCAGATCGATACCGCCGTTCCCGCCGGTGTGATCGTTTCCTCCAATCTGGACGAAGCGACCCTGAACGCACTGGAAAACGGCGGCAAGGTCCTCTATCTGCCGGAACCTTCTGAAAAGATTATCCCAGACAGCGTCGCGGTCCGCTGGACCACCGATTACTGGAGCAAGATGTTCCACCGCTCCGACCGGAACGCACACACAATGGGCATGTACGTGCAGAATGAACACCCCATTTTTGCCAATTTCCCAACGGACTTTTTCAGCGACTACCAGTGGTTCAATCTGATGAAGGGTTCCCGCGCGGTCGTACTGGACAACGCGCCGGCAGATCTGGAACCTCTGGCATGGAACATCGACCACATGGAGTGGAGCCGCAAATTGGGCAGCCTGTTTGAGGCAAACGTCGGCAAGGGCAAGCTTGTCGTCTGCACCTTCGACCTGCTGAATCAGATGGACGCCTATCCGGAGGCGAAGCAGCTGTATGCCAGTATCCTCCAATATATGGCGTCTGAAACATTCCAGCCAAAGGCCGTACTGACACAGGAATACCTGACCGATACCTTTAAAGAGCTCACCAACACCAACGCCTACTCTACAATTGAGGCGGAATCCTATACCGAGGGCAACGGCAGCTTCAAGTCAGAATCCGGCACGACGGAAGACGGCGAAAAGGCAACCGCGCTCGGCAACATCAACAAGGGCAACTGGCTGCGCTATGAAAAAGTGGAATTCGGCCTCAACGGCTGTTCCACCATCACCCTGAACGGCGCGAACGCCAACAGCTACGACGCCGTACTGGAGCTGCGTACCGGCTCCTCCACCGGCCCGCTGATCGCTACCCTGCATTTCAAGAACACCGGTTCGTGGAGCCAGTACAAATCCCAGACCTTTGATATTCCGCGCATCTCCGGCCTGAACGACGTTGTTCTGGTCTCACAGAACGGCGGCATCGCGTTCAACTCCTTCTGGTTTGGTGAAGGCTCCACGCAATACGTCAGCGCATATGAAAAGCTGGAGCCGGAATCCGCGGCGGGCGACATCACCATCACCGACATCGACGGCGGAAGCCACGTCATCATGCAGAACTATGTCAGCGCCATCACAGACCGGGTGGAAATCCGGTTCAACCATGTGGAATTCGGCGCATATGGTTCCAAAGACGTGACAATACAAGGACGTTCCCTGAACGGCAAGGATGTCAGCGGCTACCTGCGCTATGAAGATGCGGGCGAAGAAACAACCATTCCCTTTATCTTCAAAGCCGGGGAAGGCGAATCCTACGAGCTCTCTTCGGAGACCTTCTTTAAGCAGACTTTCAAAGCAAAGGGCATCAAAGGCGCGCAGAATCTGGTGATCGGATTCGATCCGGGTACCAGCTTTGACCTCGAAGCACTGCTCTTTACCGGATACACCAGCGAACCCGTTGTAAATCCCGATTATGTGAACGCAATGAACGAAGCGCGGGAGAAGCTGGCAGCGGTGGAAAACCGTCCCCTGCTGTACACAGAGGCGTCGTGGCAGATGTTCACTGTAGCCTACGAAGAAGCGTCCCAGGCCGATATGGACGATAACGACGCGATCGCCGCTGCGGCAAAGAAACTGCAGGGCGCGCTGGACAGTCTGGTATTGACCGGGAAGAGCAAATCCGCATACACAATCACCTATGCCCGGAATTACGACGAAGTCGACGGCAGTGTGAAGCTGGAACGTGCGGAACCGGATCAGGTCGTCGGCGGCTTTGACAAGGGAGAAACGCTCATCTACAAGGGCCTCGACTTCGGCGGCTCCGGCGCGATGAAACTGACGGTCCGCGCCGCCAATGGACGCAGCGACTCGGAAAAGGAAAAAGAAGCCGTCCTGCGCTTCCGTTATGGAACCGGCGAGAACGACTATGCGGACGTCCGAATTCTGCAAACCGGCGGCTGGGGCGCCGCCAACGACAGAGACTTTACCGTGGATATTTCGCCCGAATTATTCAACGGCGTAAAAGACATTTCCCTTCAGCTGGTTGAGGGCGCGGTTGCGCTGCATTCCTTTGTATTTGAGGAAGCTGTTGTTACAGATCCGCAGCTGCTGAACGTGCAGTGGAACCCGAGCCAGGCAGATGTGGAAATTACCGGCGAAGCAGACGTGATTCTCGACGGCAACGGCATCTACGGCGCGACAGTGGTTCCGGGTACGAAGCTGACCTTCACCTTCACCCCGGCGAACAGCCCGTTTGCGAGCGCAAAGCTGAACGGTGCCGATATCCCGTTTGAGGCCGACGGCTTTACCTACACCTATATCATGCCGAACGACAAGACCGTTCTGCGCTTCACTTTCACCAGCGTGAACAAGGACGTTCTGGAATCCCTGCTGGAAAAGGCGAACGAAGTGACCGACGAGCAGCTCAACAAACTCGTCGAATCCGTGCGCAAGAAGTTTATTTCGGCGCGCGACAATGCAAAGACTGTTTATGAAAGCGATAAGGCGACCCAGGACGAAGTGAACGAAGCCTGGAAAGAATTGCTCAACGCGATGCATTACCTCTCCTTTGAGGAAGGCACCAAAGACAAGCTAGAATACTGGCTCGACTACGCGGCGCAGCTTGACCTGGACAACTTTACTCCGAAGAGCCAGGAGGGCTACACGGAAGCGCTCGCCTATGCACAGGAAGTCTATGACGACGAGGGCGAGACACTGAAGGCGGAAGTCGAGAAGGCGGCAAAGAACCTGCACGAAGCGATCCTGCGCCTGGAGTTCAAGGCAAACACGGAAACGTTGGAAGCCTTTGTGAAGCAGGCACAGGAGATTGAAATCGACAAGTATCTGGACGGCCCGGAGAAAGACAAGTTCAATGAGATTCTCCCGCAGGCGGAAGCCCTTCTGGAAGACGCGAACGCGACCCAGAAGCAGGTGGACGAGATGGCGGACGCCCTGTACGAGGCAATGATGAACCTGCGTATGATTCCGGACAAGGAAGCGCTGAAAGCCCTGATCGACGAGTCTGAAGCGCTCAACCCGGAGGATTACACCGCGGCAAGCTATGCGATCCTGCGCGCGGCGCTGAATACCGCACTAAACGTCTACGAAGACGAGAACGCCACGCAGGAGGAAATCACGGCAGTCTGCGCAACGGTGGAGAAGGCCCGCGCGGGCCTGGTTCCGGCAGACAAGCCGGAAGAGCCGGCGAAACCCAGCAACAAGCCGTCCAACAGCGGCAGTTCCGGCAGCAAGAAGCCGGTTGGCAACGTTTCCGGCGCGGGAACGGCAGTCGCCGTGACCAATCCGGTGGTCAGCGCGGCACAGAACGTGATGGGCCAGAAGTCCGTCTGTTCCGATACCACAGCAAACTTCACCTTGAAGAGAGGCAGCGCCTACTGCTTCAAGATGACGGTTGTCAACGGAAGCAGTGCGGCCCCGAACTTCACCGTGGGCGACGGCAATGTGCTCAAGACGCAGTTTGTGGCGAAGATTGGCAACGACTGCTATTACAGAATCTGGGCGGTCGGCACACCCGGCCAGAGCACCGGCGTGTACACTACAATGTCTGGAGAGAAAGAACAGCAGCATTGTGTGGTAACAGTTGGCTGAACAGGATACCGGCCAATTGAGAGGATCGCCCCTGTATGAACAGAGTCTAAAAGGGCCCTGTTTGAAAAGAAGCTTTCACTGAACAGCACTATAGGTGTGCTGGACACTTTATGTCTGCGAAAGACGCTGCGCATCATCCGCAAAAGCATTGTGTTATCACAATTGCGTAAAATGGTCCTCGCTGTAAGCGTATTTCGACCGGAGGTGTATAAGATACTTCATGCCTGTGAATGACGCTGTGCATTCAAATACGGCAATATAGCACCAAAAACCACCTGCACCGCAGTTGCGGTGCAGGTGGTTTCATTCTAAAATTGTATATAATAAGCAAAACGCTCATTTATTACAAAAAATTATATTTTCTGCATAAAACCTCTTGCTATTCCCTCCGTTTTTTGATAAAATAACATACGATTTAGTAAGTTGATTCATCGATGGTTTAAACTAAAAAAGCACATTGGGGGCTGGTAACATGAGTAAAGAAACAACCATTTGGATTGTCATCGCTATTTACGCCATCTTCATGCTGGCAATCGGCGTGATCAACTCCAAAAACAGCAACGGCGGCATGGCGAACTTCACCGTGGGCGGACGCAACGCGGGCGCGTGGATTTCCGCCCTCTCCTACGGCACCGCGTATTTTTCCGCGGTTATGTTCATCGGATACTCCGGCGGCTCCGGCTGGAACTTCGGCCTGTACGCCACGCTGGTCGGTATCGGCAACGCCATTTTTGGCTCTCTGCTCGCCTGGATGGTTTTGGCCGGGCGCACCCGCGAGGTTACGCGCAGGCTGAAAATCAAATCTATGCCCCAGCTCTTTGAGATGCGGTACCAGAGCGGCGGCATGAAAATATTTTCCAGCGTGGTCATTTTTATCTTCCTGCTTCCCTATTCCGCTTCTGTCTACAAGGGTCTGACCAGCGTCTGTTCCATTCTCCTGAACATCGACGAGCGCGTCTGCATGATCATGATTGCGGTCGCCTCCGCGGTGGTGCTGGTTCTGGGCGGCTACATGGCTACTCTTAAGGCCGATTTTGTACAAGGCATTGTGATGATGTTCGGTGTGACGGCGCTGCTGGCAATGGTCGTCATCTGCCCGCAGGTCGGGGGGCTTTCCGAGGGCTTCCAGCGCATGACCGCCTACATGAGCCAGAGCGGCATGACGCCCATGAGTACGCAGAGCATCATCTCCCTGATTGCAACCATCGTGATGACCAGCTTCGGCACCTGGGGTCTGCCGCAGATGATCCACAAATATTACGGCATTCGCGACGCGAGGGAAGTCAAGCGCGGCACGATCATTTCTACCCTTTTCGCGCTTCTGGTCGCGGGCGGCGGCTATTTCATCGGTTCCTTCTCGCACCTGTTCTTTGGAGACACCATGCCTGCGGGCGGCAAGGACTATATCATTCCCAACATGCTGAACATGGCGGGACTCCCGAATATTCTGATCGGCATCGTACTGGTACTCTTAATTTCAGCGTCTGTCTCCACACTTTCCAGCATCACGCTGACCGCATGCTCCACCGTCTCCATGGACCTCATCAAGGGTAAATGGAAGCCGAAAATGAGCGATTCCAACGTTGCGATGCTCACCCGTATCCTGTGCCTGGTATTTGTAGTAGGTTCTTACATCGTGGCAAATTATCCAACGCCGATCCTGGAAATGATGTCATATTCCTGGGGCATCATCTCCGGCTCGTTCCTCGCCCCGTATGCAATCGCGCTGTACTGGAAGGGGATCAACCGTGCCGGCGCTTGGTCCGGTATGATCGGCGGCTTCCTGACGGCGTTCGTGCCGGTCGCCATCTCCGGATTCACCACACCGGACGGCCCGCTTTACGCATGCCTGGCAATGTTCGTTTCACTGGTGCTTTGCTTCGCGGTCAGTAAGATCGCCTCTTCCGCCGGTTGGAAAAGCGGCGAAACCAACGATTTCTTCTACAACGGCACGGCGGAGGAATGGCGGCAAAAGCATGGATATGTAAAATAATAAATCTTACAAAAAGAGGGACACAACCGGTTGTGTCCCTCTTTTTTGTCGAACGATTTCAAAATGCATCCGTCTGTTTGTTGTCTTTTGTTCGAAAACTGCGTATAATAAGGGACAGTATGCAAGGAATTCATAGGTTAAACTGTATTATCTATAGAACAGGAATGAAAATACAGGAGGAAAGACATGCCAAAGACGTATAGAGTCATCGCCCTGCGCAGACGCCGGATTAAAATTGTTCTGGGAGCAATCGCCGCGCTGGTATTGATCGGATTCGGCACAACTGCCCTATACAACAATCTGGCGGACGGCGCGGCCCAGTCCCGGGGCAACCCGGATACGCCCCCCACAGAATCGGTATCCGAATACATGCAGCAGTCCCCTTCCGGCGGTGCAAGCCCGCAGACGCCCGATCCCCGTTTGGACGACTGGCGTTTACAGCTGGTTAATGAAGAAAATCCACTTCCAAAAGATCACTCCATTGAAACCAGATCATTGCCCAACGGAAAGGAATTTGACGCGCGCGCGTTCGAGGCCCTTACTGCCCTGCTGGAAGCCGGCAACAGCTCTGGCCTGGACCTGATGGTCTGTTCCGGTTACCGGACCGTTGAAAGGCAAACCGAGCTGTTTGACGAGGA
This sequence comes from Clostridium sp. D33t1_170424_F3, assembly GCF_015667585.1. GTDB lineage: Bacteria > Bacillota > Clostridia > Oscillospirales > Acutalibacteraceae > Anaeromassilibacillus. The sequence goes on from NZ_JADPEG010000002.1 coordinate 112,833, forward strand.
AATGGCTAAATATGAAAATCAGGGCTACTCCTATGAGGAAGCCTACGATGCGGCAAAAACCACCGTGGCCGTACCAGGCACCAGCGAACACAATCTGGGGCTTGCGGCGGATATCTGCGCCGTTGACCACCAAACGCTGGACAGCGACTTCGCCGATACGCCGGAGGGCAAATGGCTGAAAAAGAACGCCGCGCAGTTCGGCTTTATCCAGCGCTATCCGGACGGCAAACAGGACGTCACCGGCATCATCTTTGAGCCGTGGCACTACCGGTATGTCGGCAAGGAAAACGCGGAGGAAATCAATCGTTTGGGCATGTGCCTGGAGGAATTTATAGAATACCTGCAGGGTCCTCTCTCTTAAAAGCGTCAACCGGGCGGCTGGGAATTTCCCCGCCGCCCTTTTTATTTGACATGGTTCCATGCCCGCAATCCGGGAATCTTTTATTGTCATTCCCTGGTAAAGATAGTATAATAATCAAATACAGCGGCCGGATTTCCGGTATGGCAGGAGTCCGGCCGGCCCATACTGAAAAGAGAACCGTGCGGGCTGCATGCAGTCCGTGCGCCCGATAAAGAAAAGAGGAAATTTGGATGAGTCAACCCGATTTTCTGCCGGTACTGCTTGGCAGCGATGTAAACGTCTACGGCATGGCGCGTTCGTTTCACGAAGCCTACGGCATCAGGAGCGTTGCTGTGGGAAAGGGCCGTTTGAATGCAACCTCCAACAGCAAAATTGTCACTGTAGAGTGTGTGGAACCCGATTTGGAGGACGACGCCGTTTTCTGCAAGACCCTGATTGCGTTTGCGGGCCGCTATCCGGGCCGGACGCTTCTGCTGGTCCCCTGCGGCGATAATTACATCAAGCTGCTGGTGCGCAATCAGGACAAGCTGCGCCCCTATTACCGCTTTGAATGCATCGACGAAGCGCTGCTGATGCGATTGAGCATCAAGGAAAGCTTTTATCAGGTCTGTGAGGAACACGGCTTCGCGTTTCCCAAAACCGCGGCCTGCAGCTATGAAAATTACAAGGAAATTCAGCTTCCCTTCGACTTCCCGGTCATCATCAAACCCAGCAACTCCGTGGCCTATTGGAACTGCCACTTCCCGTATAAAAAGAAGGTGTTTGTCGCCTACAATCAACAGGAATTCACCGATATTCTGAACGCCATCTACAGTTCCTCCTATAAGGATCACCTGATCCTGCAGGAATACATCCCCGGTGACGACAGCAATATGCGCGTAATGAACTGCTACAGCGGACGCGATAAAAAGGTCAAGCTGATCGCGTTGGGACACGCCCTGCTGGAGGAACACTCCCCGGAAGGCATCGGCAGCTATGCCGCGATCATCAGCACCTGCGACCGGGAGCTGGCGGAACGCATGAAGCGTTTTCTGGAAGGCATCGGGTACATTGGCTTCGCCAATTTTGATATGAAATACGACCCACGCGACAAGCAGTACAAGCTGTTTGAGATGAACCTGCGGCAGGGCCGCAGCAGCTTCTATGTGACCGCCGCCGGATACAACCTCGCCAAATGGCTGGTGGACGACGTGATCGAACAGAAGAATATGGAGCTTACCGTCGTCACCAACGAGGTGCTTTGGAGCATCATCCCAAAAGATGTTATTTTTCAATATGTCAAAGATGCGTCATTGAAGGAAAAGGCGCGCAACCTTATCAAAGACGGAAAATACTGTCAGTCCATGCAGTATCAACCGGATTGGAGCCCGAAACATGCGCTTTCCTTCTTCCTGAATCAGATGAACTACCGCAAAAAGTATAAGAAATATTTTGGCAATAAGGGGCTGCACGAATGAAGACACTGGGTGTGATCGGCGGACTTGGCCCAATGGCAACCGCCTATTTTCTGCGCCGTATCGTAGAGATGACGGACGCGCGAACCGACCAGGAGCATCTGGACGCGATTGTGTTTAACCGGCCGTCCATTCCGGACCGGACGGCCTATATCCTGGATCATGCCAAGCCCTCTCCCCTTGTGCCCATCGTTGAAGCGGCGCAAAAGCTGGAAGCGCTGGGGGCCTGCTGTATTGCCATTCCCTGCATCACCTCCCACGCGCTATATAAGGAATTTTCCGCGGCGGTGCAGATCCCATTTCTGCACGCCTTGCGGGAAACCGCGCTGCATCTCAGGGAAAACGGCGTAAAGACCGCCGGCATTCTGGCGACCACCGGCACCGTGCGCGCCGGTCTGTTTCAAAACGCGCTTGCGGAACAGGGAATCGAATGCGTTCTGCCGGACGAAACCAACCAGCAGCGCGTAATGCAATTGATTTACGACGACTTTAAAGCGGGCCGCCCCGTTGAGCTGGACAAGTTCCACGCGGCCGCCAGCGCGGTACAAAAACAGGGCGCGGAATGCGTCATTTTGGGCTGTACGGAGCTTTCGCTCATCAAGCGGGATTCTCCCGTCGGCCCGGGCGTATTGGATACGCTGGACGTTCTGGCGCGCGCCGGCATCCTGCGCTGTGATAAACCGCTTCGCCCCACATACAATACTTTAATTACAAGAGAATAAACTGCCCAACGATAAGGAGGGACTGCCCATGTGTGGCTTTGTAGGATTTTTTACAAACGGATACGGCGGGGACCGCAATGCAGTCATTCGCGCAATGGCGGACCGCATCCGGCACCGCGGACCGGATCAGGATGACTATTACGTGGACGACGACGTCGCACTCGGCTTCCGCCGTTTGAGCATCATCGACCTGTCCGGCGGCTCCCAGCCCATTCTCAACGAGGACGGCACGATGGCGCTGGTCTTCAACGGAGAAATTTACAATTTTCAGGAGCTGCGCAAAGACCTGGTTGAAAAGGGCCATATCTTTAAGACCGCCACGGATTCTGAAGTCCTGTTGCACGGGTACGAGCAATATGGTGCAGCCTTTTTGCAGAAGCTGCGTGGTATGTATGCGTTCGTCATCTGGGACAGCAAGGCAAAAAAGCTGTTCGGCGCGCGCGACATCTTCGGCATTAAACCGTTTTACTACTATCGCAAAGACGGCGATTTTTTGTTTGGTTCCGAAGTCAAGAGCTTTTTGGAGCACCCCGCCTTCAAACCGGAGCTGAACGAAGAACGCCTGCCGGAATATATGTGTTATTCCTATATCCCGGACGAAGAAACCATGTTCCGCAATGTTTATAAGCTTTTGGGCGGGCACTATTTTGAATACCAGAACGGTAAAATGACCATTCAAAAATATTACGACATCCACTACCGGATCGACGAATCCAAAACATTGGAGGAATGGGAACAGCGCATCACGGAGGAATTCACCAGGAGCGTGGAAGCGCACCAGATCAGCGACGTGGAGGTCGGCTGCTTCCTTTCCAGCGGCGTAGATTCCAGCTACGTGGTAAAAGAAGTCTCCAAAGTGACGAAGGACGTCAAGACCTTTTCCGTCGGCTATGAAGAGGAAAAATACAGCGAACTGCCCTATGCGCAGGATTTTTCCAAAACCGTCGGCGTACAGAACATCAGCAACAAGGTCAGCGCGGACGAATTCTTTGAGGCCAACAAGGAAATCCAGTATTACATGGACGAGCCTCTGCCAAATCCTTCCGAAGTACCGCTGTATTTCCTGGCGCAGAATGCCCGCAGATACGTGAAAGTGGTGCTCTCCGGAGAAGGCGCGGATGAACTGTTCGGCGGCTATCCGATGTATTTAGCCGGCATGCACTTTGAATCGTATCGGAAGGTTCCCGCGGGTCTGCGCCGCGCCGCCGCTTCCGCTGCCAAAAAATTACCGGGCTTTAAGGGCAAAAATTTTATTGTGCGCGGCGGCATGGAACCCTACCAGCGCTTTATGCGCAGCAATTTTGTCTTTACCTACGGCGACGTCAACCGCTATTTGAAAAAAGACTATCACCAGAAGAATCCGGTTGACTATGCAAAGCCGTATTTTGACAAGGTCAAAGACCTGGACGAACCGAGCCAGCTGCAATACGTGGACATCCATACCTGGATGCTGTTTGACATCCTGCAAAAGGCCGACCGCATGAGCATGGCAAACTCTCTGGAGCTGCGCGTGCCGTTTCTGGATAAAAAGATGCTGGAACTGGCGATGCAGATTCCCTCCCGCTATCGCGTGCACGGAGACGTCACCAAGGTTGCGCTGCGCGGCGCGGCGATTAAACAGCTGCCGGAGCGCACCGCCAACAAAAAGAAGCTGGGCTTTCCTGTCCCGCTGAACGACTGGCTGCGCATGGACAAATACTACAACATGGTGCGGGAAAAATTTGAGGGCCCCGTAGCTGCGATGTTTTTTGACCAGGAATCCATTATGGAGCTTCTCAACGACCACAAAGCAGGCAAAGCCGCCAATATGCAGCGCATCTGGTCCGTCTATTCCTTCATCCTGTGGTACGAGCAGTTTTTCCAGCTGCAGCCTGCTAAGGCGCGGAAGTAATGCAAGCCGTTTCTTCCACGCGTCCCACCAGTACAAACCGAACGACTATCAAGCCAAAAAGGAAAGTATATGGGTGTTCTGATTGAAATTGTTCTTGCTCTCGCGGTACCCGCATTTTTTATCGCCGCCTTTTGGCAGGGCCTGACCGTCAGGCCCTATCCCATTAAAACGGAAAAGGTTTCCGCCGCCGTACGTTTGGCTGTTTTGACAGACCTGCACAGCAGCCGGTACGGCAGCAAGCAGGAAACGCTGATCCATGCCATTCAGGAACAGAATCCAGACATCGTTTTATTTGCCGGGGATATTGCGGACGATAAACTGCCGCACGACAACACCAAGTTGCTCCTTGCGGCGATTGGGAACCGCTATCCCTGTTATTATGTAACGGGAAACCACGAGTTCCGCACCGGTGAAGTGGAAAAAATCAAAGAGATGTTTCGCTCCTGCGGCGTCACCGTTTTGGAGGGCACAGCGGAAACCGTAATGTTAAATCAACAGCCGCTCCGCATCTGCGGCGTTGACGACCCAAGCGGCTTCAGCCTTCGCAAGGACCGCATCTCCGCCGGTTGGAAAAAGCAATTTCAAGCCTGCCAGGCGGCTGTGGGGGACGGCGTCTACACCGTACTGCTGTCGCACCACCCGGAGCTGATTTCGTATTATCAGGACAGCGGTTTCGACCTGATCCTGGCCGGTCACGCGCACGGCGGTCAGGTCCGCATTCCCGGTATCCTGAACGGTCTGTTCGCTCCGCACCAAGGCATTTTTCCCGCCTATGCGGGTGGGCGCTATCAGTTGGGCGGTACGACGTTGATCGTCAGCCGCGGGCTCTGCCGGAATCACCGACCGCGCGTCTTCAATCCTCCGGAACTTGTTATTGTCGATCTTCTGCCAGCTCCCGAGGAGAAAGGCGCGCAGCGCAACGGAGCCGGAACAGAACTTTTTAAAGCGCGCTATTAAAACAACTATTAGGTAAACTTATCATATTGCAAAAGTGGGCTGCCAGCGTAAAAAGCTGGCAGCCCATTCGTTACTTCCACTCTTATTCCTGCAAATAGCCTTTTTCAATACTCTCCTGAATCATCCGGTCCACAAACGGCCATACTTCCGGCATACCAATGCGGATCATGTCCATTCGTTTATAAACCTGCTCGCTCTTTACATCGCCCAATGCCCAGGTATGCCCCTGCGTCAAATAGTTGTTGAGGAAGGGCTGGAGCCGGTCGATTGCCGCGGCAAACTGCGCGTCCGGCGTCTCCGCCCGGTCAAATTCCTCCCACAGTGCGCGGAGCTCCGCCGCCTGATCTGCCGGCAACAGAGCAAACAACCGGTCCGCCGCTTCCCGTTCGCGCTGTTCCTTATCCAGATACCCCTGTTCATCATAAGCAAAGGTATCGCCTGCATAGACCTCCACCAGATCATGCACCAATGCCATACGCATCACATGTTCACAGCTGACGTTTTCCGGCGCATATTCCAACAGCAGCATCGCCATCAGGGCAAAATGCCAGGAGTGCTCCGCATCCGATTCCCGGCGGGTTTTATCGATCAGAATCGTGCGCCGGTAAACGCTTTTCATCTTGTCGACCTCCACCAAAAATCGCAGCTGCCGTTCCAATCTGCCTGTATCCATTTTCAGATGCACTCCTTTCGATTCAGCACGGCAGAAAACGCTGTTCCAGCCGTCCAACCATCGCTTCGTAGCGTTGCGCACAATCTTCCATTCGGTTCGCCTCCAGAGCTTTGAGACAGGGCTCCAGATCCTCCCGCCAGATGCAGCGGTAAATCGCTTCTCTTTCCGGGTCCCTCTCAATTCGCTCTACAATCATGGGCGCAAACAGATAATATTCTCGGATTTTCCGTTCCCCTTCCGGCTGCGCCAGCAGCCAATGGTCGCGGAATGCGCGGAACGCGTTCAGTTCCGCACAATCGTCTCCCTTGCCAAGGGATTCGCAGACCGCCGTGGTAATGAAGCACAGCTTCTTTTTAAAGCCGCGGCTGATGCCGGCAAAGTCCGCTTTCCCCAGCGGGTTCTTGGGATACTCCTTGTTCCAGCGCTCCAAAAAGTGATCCGCCAGAACGTCCGCCGCCTTGTGCCTGCTCTCCAGCATCCCTGGAATCAGGAACGCAACGACCGTATAGCGGTAGTCAAAAAATTTGGAGTCGTTCTTTTTTACGCCCTCTTTTTGAAAGTGCTCCAAATATTTACCCATTAAAAATTCGCTGAACTCCGCCGCCGCGCGGTCCATGGGACCGTTTTCCGCCGCCTTACAGTACGTGTTGATGACCGGCGCAAGCCGGACCGTGTAAGATTCGAAGGCCGGCGGATATTTTTCCGCCGTAAACTGCCGCATATCCGCGCGGAACGCAATTAGATCGCCGTCCATCAAACGCTTGGCCTCTCCCATCCAATAGACAAACAGCTCTTCATCCTGCTCCGATCCGTCCCGTCCTTTTAAAACCGAAGATACATCAATCGGCTTTGCACAGTACATGCAGACAACCTGCTCCGCATCGTCCGGCAGCTGCAGCACCTTGCCGCAGTGGGGACATTCCGCCGTAATAAAACGCATTTTCCGCACCTCTATTCGCAATCGCTTTGACGCGCCTGCACATATTCCTTGATCTTGTCGAACGTCTCCTCACTGAGGATATGCTCCATCCGGCAGGCGTCCTGTGCGGCGGTTTCCGCACAGACATCCAGCGCAAGCTGCAAAAACCGGGAAAGCGTTGTATGGCGCTCGTATACGGCGCCGGCCTTTTTCACCCCCGCCTCCGTTAAAACAATATTTCCGTTTTTCTCCATGACGATCAACTCCGCCTTGCGGAGAATACTCATGGCGCGGCTGACGCTCGCCTTTGTAAAATTAAGCTCGTTGGCTATATCCACAGAGCGCACAAATCCGTTCCGATTCTTTAAAATTAAAATGGTTTCCAGGTAATTCTCGCCTGATTCCTGAATTTTCATAAGACACCTCCTGTGTCATTGTGATTGTATCTTTTTAATTGTAGCAGTTTTCCTCAAAAATAACAAGAGAGATTCCGTTCCTTCATCTTTTTCGCTATATTTTAAACGCGCGCTTTATGGTAAAATAAAAGGCGTTTGCAGGAAAGTTCGCTTTTCCGCAGCCCTTTATATACAAATAGTATAATAAATAACAAAACTACCAAACGGACAGATAAAGGAGAAAAACACATGATTACCGTTTCCGATCTTGGCCTGAGCTTCAGCGGCCAGCCGCTGTTTTCCCACGTCAACCTGCTGTTTACGGCAGGCAACTGCTATGGCGTCATCGGCGCCAACGGCGCGGGAAAATCTACTTTTTTAAAAATTCTCTCCGGGGAGCTGGAGCCCAGCAAGGGTGATGTTGTCATTGACCCAAAGTTGCGCATGTCCGTCCTGAAACAGGACCACCATGCCTACGACGCATATACCGCATTTGAAACCATCCTGATGGGCAATCCGCGCTTATATGAGGTTCTCAAACAAAAGGACGCCCTGTATGAAAAAGAGGATTTCTCCGACGCGGACGGCGACCTCGCGGCGGAACTGGAAGCGGAGTTCGCGGAGCTGAACGGCTGGGAAGCAGAAACGGAAGCCGGGAAACTTTTACAGGGCCTCGGCGTAGACAATATGACCCTGTATTCGCAAATGGATTCTCTCACCGGCAGCGAAAAGGTCAAAGTTTTGCTGGCGCAGGCTCTGTTCGGGCAGCCCGATATTATTCTGCTGGACGAGCCGACGAACGACCTGGATGTGAAATCCATTTCCTGGCTGGAGGATTTTCTTGCGGACTACATCGGAACCGTGATCGTCGTTTCCCATGACCGGCATTTCCTGAATAACGTGTGTACCCATATCGTGGACATTGACTACAATAAAATTAAGCTCTATGTAGGCAACTACGATTTCTGGTATGAGTCCAGCCAGTTGATGCAGCGCGTCATGCGCGATCAGAACAAAAAGGCGGAGGAAAAAATCAAGGAACTGCAGGCCTTTATTCAGCGCTTCTCCGCCAACAAAAGTAAGTCCAAGCAGGCAACTTCCCGCAAAAAGCTGTTGGACAAAATTACCGTGGAGGAAATGCCGGCTTCCAGCCGCCGCTATCCCTATGTGGGTTTTGTAATGGACCGCGAGCCCGGCAAAGAAATTCTGGAGGTCGAAGGCCTTTCCAAAACCGTGGATGGCGTAAAGGTATTAAACAACGTGCGTTTCCGCGTCAATAAAGGCGATAAAATTGCATTCCTGGCTAAGAGCGATATTGCCCTGACCACGCTGTTTAAAATCCTGATGGAGGAGCTGGAGCCCGACGAAGGTTATTTTAAATGGGGCGTATCCACAACGCAATCCTACTTCCCGCAGGACAACTCCGCCTATTTCAACGGCTGCGATCTCAGCATTATCAAATGGCTGGAGCAATACGCGCAGGATACCACGGAAACCTATCTGCGCAGCTTCCTCGGCAAAATGCTCTTTTCCGGTGACGACGTGCAAAAGCCTGTCAATGTGCTGTCCGGCGGCGAGAAGGTGCGCTGTATGCTCTCCCGTATGATGATGTTCGGTTCCAACGCATTGGTGCTGGATCAGCCCACCAACCACCTGGATCTGGAATCCATTACGGCGGTCAACAACGGCCTGATCGATTTTAAGGGGATTGTACTGTTTGCTTCGCATGACCATCAATTTATTCAAACCATCGCAAACCGCATCATTGAAATCACTGAAGACGGCGTCATCGACCGCATGGGCACCTACGATGAATACATTGAGTATACAAACTCCTGATATATGCAGCATCTCCCAGCAATTTCCATACAAGCGCAGATTTTACGTTCATTCATGTGACAGTTAAGAGAACAAGTTCTCTTAACTGTCTTACAAAAAGCCCGTACAATCCATTTTTCATTTGGATTGTACGGGCTTTTTCATATCATTTGGGGCTGTCCGCCTGTGTATCTTTGTATAATCAACCTCTTTTTTAGCCCTCCAAAATATACTTTTGAATCGCCAACGCCACGCCGTCGTCCTGATTGGAAGTGGTCCGGTATCTGGCGGCTTCCATTGCATCCGGCGTACTGTTCCCCATGGCGACAGAACATCCGGCGAACCGCAGCATTTCAATATCGTTGCCGCTGTCGCCCACCGCCATCACCTCCTCCGGAGCGATGCGCAGCTGCTCACAAAGGTGGCGCAGCGCGTCACCTTTACTTGCATCCCTGTGGTTTAACTCCAAATTGCTGCCCGCGGATGAGACAACGGCAAGCTCCGGAATGGCGTCAAATGTCTTCCAGAGCTCTTCACGCAGTGGAGACGGCACGTGCGCCAGGTTGCATTTTTCAATGCCGTCCGGATGCTCCTGTATGAATGTGCGCAGGCTGTCCACCTCATGTTGTGTCTTTCGAATTTCTGTAATGAACGCTTTTGAAAAGGGCAGTTCATCCACATGCTTCATCAGACGTTTTTCCGTATAAATGTTTCCCTCGCAATAGAACTGTATCAACAAGCCGTAGGGCTCCAGCATATCTAAAATGTTTGCAGCAGTTTCAACCGGGATACACTTTTGATAAATCACTTTATCTTCCCGCATATCGCGCACCGACGCACCGTTGGAATTGATCACATAACGGACTTCGTCCATCCGCAGAAACACGTCCGGCAGCATGGAAAACACCCGCCCCGTAGCGGGAACCACCTGTACCCCCTTTTTCGCCGCTGCACAGATTGCCTGCCGTACCGCCGGGGTAACCGTCAGATGATCGTCCAGAAGTATCGTGCCGTCCATATCCAGAGCCACCAACCGAATCGCCAATTTCTGCCACTCCTTCTCTTTTCTCAAATTCAGATAACGTCTATAGTATACGCAACCACAAAAAAGATTTAATTGCGGCGGATCAATTAGCATCATCCCCTGTTCCCAGATTTTCTTCTTTCTCCGGCGAAAAAACTGTTGATTTTTACCACACAGAAAAATTTTGGAAGAATGACCAACAGGGACGCTGTTTTGCGGACTCATTATTTCCCCAAACGGACTGGCAACAAACAAGCATTCTGTCCATAGAATAGAGGTATGACAAAAGGCGGCATCACAACACACGGCTATTTAGCCTATTTACAAGCCGGTTATATACTGATTGTTGATATAATGCCTCCTTAATACAAATTGGATAGGGGCGATTCTATGCTGACGGCTCTGCTCTCCTGTGCGCTCTCCGGACTGATTTTTTGGGTTCTGCATGTCACCGGAGCCGGTTCTTTCCCAAGACCGCTCACCGCAGAAGAAGAGAAAGACTGTCTGGAACGCCTGCAAAACGGGGATCAGACAGCCCGCAACGAACTGATTGAGCACAATTTGCGGCTGGTTGCACATATCATTAAAAAATACTACTCAAACACAAACGATCAGGACGACCTGATTTCCATCGGTACCATCGGCCTGATCAAAGCAGTCAACACGTTTGACAACTCCAAGGGAATCCGTCTTTCCAGTTACGCCGCGCGTTGCATTGAAAACGAAGTGCTGATGTTTTTCCGTGCCTCCAAAAAGAGCGCGCAGGATGTTTCTATGAACGAACCGATTGACACCGATAAGGACGGCAACGCTTTGACGCTGATGGACGTTATGGCAACGGAGGACAACATCGTTGACAACCTGGATTGGAAAATCAAATCTGAACAGCTGAAACGGTACATATTGGAAACTCTTTCGCCCCGCGAACAAACCATCATCGAGCTTCGCTACGGACTCAACGGCGACCTTCCGCTGACCCAGCGCGAGGTAGCGTCAAAATTAAAAATTTCACGTTCCTATGTTTCCCGGATTGAAAAGAAAGCGCTGCTTGCTTTAAAAAAGAAATTCGACAAGCCCAGCAAATGACTGCCAGAATTTACAGATGGCAGTTACTGCAAACGACCACTTAACAAGACCTGCACGACCACTCTCTTCCTTCCCTCCTCTCTAAAATAACGGAGTCCCCCGGCCAAATGGCCGGGGGACTCTCAGTTGGTTCACTTTTTAGTGCTGTTTCAGATCAGCCCACGGTAACCACACAGCGGTTCTGTGCCACCTGATCCGGGGTCTCCGCTTCCAGCAAAGTCCATTTTAGGCAATTGTGACAATACAATGCTTTTGCGGTACATTGTTGGGCAGTTGGGTATAGACGCCGGTGCTTGTGCCAGGTGCGCCGACTGCCCACACTCTGTAATAATAATCGTTGCCAATCTTCGCGACAAACTGTGTCTTCAAAACGCCGCTGTTGCCGACCGTGAAGTTCGGAACAAGGTTGTTGCCGTTGACAACGGTCATCTTGAAGCAATACGCACTTCCTCTCTTGAGGATAAACGGCAGCGTTGTATCGGAAATAACCGACGCCGCCTGTGCAACTGTCGTGCCGCCTGCAACGACGCCCGGAGTAGTAACGGCAACCAGCGTGCCTTCTCCGGAGGTCTTTCCGGAATTGGAGGTGTTCTTATTGCCGGAGGAAGAACCGCTGCTTCCGCCGCTGCCCTTGCGCTCCAACTGCGCGTTCGCGGCCTGCAAACGGTTGCACTTCTCGTTCACAAATGGCTGATCGTCTTCACTGAGCTTCTCATTTGCCAACGCATTCTTTGCATCCTTGAGGGCATCCAGGAACACGCGGACGCTGCTTGCCGTGTAGCGGGAGGTATCGACCTTTTCCATCTCCGCAATCAGCTCTGCCAGCTTCGATTTATCCGCCTTCAGACGCATGTTTGCAACTGCCTCTGTCAACGTCTTGACCGCCGCATCGACTTCCTTCTGCGTATTCTCTGCGGTCATTTCTTCCGCCGCATCCAGCGCTTCCTGCAGCTTGTTAAAGCCGCTGTCGATGTAGCTGTCTCTGTTTGCAATAATGTCCTTTGCCTGCTGGATCATCTTCTCCAGCTCGCTCAGATCCGCCTTCATCTGCCGTTCATCCAGGGCTTTCATCAGCGCGTCGTAAGCCTCCTGGATAGAATCGTCCATTGCGTTTTCATCTGCAATGACCTCTTCCGCCATTACAACTGCCGCCGCAATTTTTTCCATACTGGCTTCCGTGTACAGTTCCGGATCAACCGCCTTGGCAATGTCGATCAGACCCTGCAGCGCGGTCTTGTCGCCCGGCTGGAAACTGAGGAGATGCAGTGCATCAAGCAGCTCGCCCCACGCATCATTGATTTCCTTCTGGGTGGCGGTCTTTTGTTCATAAACTTCTTCGGCTTGTTTGAGCGCCTTCTCATACTTTGCTTTTACCACCGGAACGGCCTGCGCCGCTTCTTCCGCACAGGATTCCGCATAAGAGATCGTTGCACCCAAAATGCTCTTATCGACTGCTTCAAAGCTGAGGTCTACTTCAACCGCCTTGTTCGGCATATCGATGGTATACGTATAAGCGTCTGTGTCAAATTCCACTGCCTCGCCATTGACGGTAACACCTGCGAAGCTTCTGCCCTCTACAAACGGTGTAAAGTCCAGCGTAAGCGTTGTCCCAGCCAGTACCTTTGTTTCATACTTGCCAAGCAGATTTGCCAGCTTCTGCACCTCGCCGTCGATGGACAGGCTCGCGTTCTTTGTGTAACGGACCGTGATGGTATGCTCTTCCGGAATCGGCGTGCCGACCGTTACTTCACAGCTTGCCTGGAATTCCGTACCCGGAACGCTCGCTGTAACAACTGCTATGCCTTCCTTCAGCGCGGTGACCACGCCATTTTCGTCCACTGCCGCCACATCCGGAGCAGAGGAGATCCATGTAAGTGCCGTTTCGCTCAAATTCGTCGGATAGATATCCGCCAGAAGCGTATAGCTGTCATCTACATCCAGGGTAAGCGCTGCATCACGCATGACGATTTCTGTCATATCCGGCGTATTATATGCGCGGATTTCCGCCGCGGAAGAATAGTTGCCGACGGAGGTGATGGACATCAGCTTGAGGTTGGTTACGGTTGTAGCCGGGAAATGGACTTCCTTCCAGCCGTCCTCTGCCTTCCACTCGCCGGAAGCAATCTTTTCATAGGTCGCGCCATTGTCCTTGCTGGCAAGCAGTTCAAACTGCTTAATGGTACCATTGCCCGCGCCGGATCTCGGCAGATACCGGTAGGTGTTGACGACGGTCGGTGCATTGAACTTAATATCGATCCACTGCTTATCTCTGGAAACGCCGCTCCAGTTGGTATGCCACATGGTGCTTGGATCGTTATCCAAAACCTTGGAGGCCGCTTCACTGGTGGAGTTTGCATCTCCCGCTGTAGCAGTCATTTTGCTGATCGGGATCGCCTCCGGTACGGACTGGGTGCGGACGCATGCCGCGCCGCCGACATTGCCGGACGCATCCGTCGCTGCGACTGCGAAGTAATAGTTTCCGTCACGGACGATTTCGTCCACAAAGGAGGTTTCATTTATAGTGACAATCAGAGTATCTTCGGACGGTACAAAGTCCGCCTTGTCGGAACCGTAAACGTTGTAGCGCACAAAGCCGCTGTCGTCCGTGGACGGCTGCCAGGTCAAAGAGACCAGGCCGTCGTAATCCGCAGAAGCCTTCAGACCTGTTACGTCTGCCGGCGCCTCGGTATCGGGCTCTACAGAGCCTTCCTCAAAGGTCAGCGTCCAGTTGACCGTCTGGTTTTCCGCAGCGTCCATGATCAATTCCACATAATTGCCAAACGCGCTGTGTACAAAGCTCGCCGTTACATTTTCATTGTCGACCTTCAGATCCTTTGCAATCAGCTCGTGGCCGTCCAGCGGGATGATCGCCTTGTAGGTATCGTTGCCGACTACCTCAAACGTACCGGTCATGGTCTTGCTGGCCGCATCGTATGCAATGTTCTTCGCGTCAAACGCGCCCTGCAGGACATGTCGGTTGGTGGAAAGCAGGTACGGGTCGTCACGGACTTCGCGGACGGCCATAGTACGCATTTCGTTCTTTCTGACGCGCTGGCTCAGGATCTCGCTGCCCTGATATTTGCCGATGTAATCCCAGTTCCAGAAGTCCCAAACCTCGTATTCTTTTTCCGGGTCAAGACCGACGCCGCCGAACGCGGTATCTTTGCCCAGATCCGCCTGCATGGTCTTGGTCTGGCTGCTTTGGTTCCAGAACATCAGGATATGGTCGTCATATTCGGAATCAAATTTGTAATCAAAGTACTCCGGAATGTTTGTGCCGCATTCGAACAGTCCGACCGGGCGGGCGGAAATGCCGTCAATCGGGAATGGAACAGAGCGGCCGATATCCTTGATTTTCTGATCATCCATACGGGTAACGCTCTCACCGATGGTCATTTTTCCAAACAGGAACGCGGTGCCGGTGATCTGCGCGCGGCGCAGGTCGAGATCGTTGTCCTCAAAGACCTTAACGTCGGAATAGAGGAGCTTGGTTTTTCTGTGGCGGTACCACTGGTACATCGCCGTGCGGGCGATTTCCGGGGAGAACTGGTTGGTATCGCCGATGGTGCGCTGAATATCGATCAGGCCGATCGCCAAGTCGGAGCCGCTGTGCTCCCAGGAGTTTTCGGACACGCGCATATCGGGTCCGACATACTTCTTCGGCAGCGCAAAAATATTGCGGTATGCGGATACCGTCGTCGCATACGGGTCCTCAAAGCCGCCGGTCTTATCCAGCAGATAGCCGCCGCTCTTGCCATGGTACTGTCCCGCATAATCAAAGAACAGAGAGCGAATGCCCGCGTCCTTGATGTTGGCGTACACATCCGCCATATGGGCAATGAAATCCGGATCGGTGTAGTCGGGCCCTTCCAACGCATCGTTGTTAAGCATGTGCTCCGGATACTGCTCGCAGTAGTCGTCGGAACGATAGGAAGCCTGCATATAAAGGCCGCCCTCGCCGCCGGCATTGTTCATCGCCTTGTTCCAGTCTTTAATGGTCGGATAGGAATCCGTCATATGGCCAAACTGCTTCCAGTGCGCATCGTCCCACCAGAGCTGCTCGTTCGGGTTCACATAGGTATCCGGCTCCACGCGCAGGTTCGGGATCGCATAATTTGCCATGCCGCGGTCCACGAGATCCTTGACCTCCTGTACCGCGAAGTCCGCGTTATTGGAACCCGGGGTCAGCCAGTTGACATACCAGAGGCACTCATAGTAATACGGGTCAAAGTCGATCAGATCGACCTCCATCGCATCCGCCTGCTTGGTCGCATAGGCGTCCAGGGAATCGTAGGGGTTCTTTTCTGTAAAGTTGATCAGCGCCTTGTCGCCCATATAGAGCTGTCCGGCGTCGACCAGCTTGCCCGTATTGTCAAAAATGCGGATTTTCGCATCCACGCTCTTTCTGCCGTTGTTTTCCAGGGACAGGCCCGCGTTGTACGCGGTGTCGATGGTGTTCTGGAACTCATAGGTGGTCAGGCCGCCGATGAGGAAGCTTTCCTTCTCCGGGTCGTTCCGGTAGGAGAGCATGGTATTGTTCTTGGAGGTTGCCGTCGCGCCGTTCACAACGCGCGGCACAGTCCAGTTGCCTTCGCCGGTCAGAATCGTATGGTCTTCGGCCGGGTCGGGGCCAACAAAAATACCACCGCTGCCGGCATAATTGGCAATGATCGGGTACATCTGCATCAGCTTGACGCCCGCGCTGGTGTTGTTGACCATACCGGCGGTCAGGATGATATCGCCGCTACCGTCTTCCAGCGTGATATCCAGCACGATGCTGTTTACGCCGTCTTTTTCACCGATCATACGCATGGTTTTGCCCGCAAAGCCGTTCTCCGTTACGTCTTCCATACGGAATACATACCCGTTGGTGCTCTTGTCGTCATTGACCTGTGTATAGGCGTTGAGCACATACGGCAAGCCGCTTTCCTGCTCATAAACTGAATAGCGGCCGGTCAACTCATCATATACAACGCGGACCAGGTCGTTCTGAATCATGGCGAATGTATCGCCCAGCTTTACAATTTCCGTCTTTTCCGGAACCGCGACGTCTCCCAGGCTGGTAAAACCGACTTCCGCCGTAATGTTTTCGCCGCCGTTCGCGGTTGCCACCACCTTAAATGAGCCGCTCTTTAAAATCGTCAGCAAGCCGTCCGCGTCAATAGTCGCCACATCCGGATCATCGGACTGCACAGACCAGATGATGGACTTGTCCGTCGCAATGATCGGATAGACGGTCGCCTTCATTTGCACGGAGCCTAGCTCCTGGCGGATGGTTTCGCCGTCCTCCGGCGCAATAACCAACCGTTTAACCGGGACCACTTCGCCGTAGTCGCTGTCAAAGAAGATACCGTTGACCACCGCGTTCGTTTTAACCGGGCTGTAATTTTCATTATTGACTTTGACGTCAACAGAGCCGCTGAACGGAATGGTCACATATTTGCCCTTGGAGATGGTGCCGATTTCCGTCTTTTTGGATATCGGAATATCCGTTCCCGGCTGGAAAAGCTGGTAGCTGACCGCTCTGCCGTTTTCATTTTCTGCCAGTGCGTAGAACGTGAGGGTATGCGTATCCGTATCATTTACACGGATGCGCACCGTCAGGCACTTGTCGTCAAAACGGTAGGAAATTTTGCGGGCGCCCGTTTCGTCGTCTGGATTAACGAGGCCATACGGCAGTGTTGCCGCCGTGCCGGTTTTCGCGGTGTAGTTGCCATTGCGGTCTTCCACGCCGTAAGTAATGCCGTCCACATAATAGGGCAGCTTCTCCACGTCGACGGAACCGGTATTCCAAGCGTTCAGCACATATCCGTCCCCGCCGTAAGTGCCGGTCCAGTCACCCATCGTTGTCTCGTCGACCGTCCATTCGGAAGCTTCGCCCTCAACCACGCTGAGCACGCAGCTGCCGCTGATTTCGGTGCCGTCCTTCGCTGTCGCAATCACGTTGTAATTGCCCGGCGCTTCGACACTCAGCAGGCCGGTCTCGTCAATTGCAGCTTTTCCTTCGTTTTCGGCCTGCATGGCCTCCACAGACCAGGAAACCTCTTTGTTGGCCGCATAGGACGGCGCAACGGAAGCACTCATCTGGATTGGGAAGTCCGACTCGTCAAACGAAGTCTGTCCATTTGGCGCGCTGACGGTAACTTTGCGCACCGGCACATCGTCATAGGCCAGTGTGTCAAAGAAGACGCCGCTGATCACGACGTTTGTGACCAGTTCTTTAATATTCTCATTCAAAATAACCACGTCGACATCCCCGCAGAATTCCGCGGAAGCATACTGGCCATTGATAAAGTTCGAAATGGTTACTTTATCGGAAAGTGCGCGGTCCGTGCCAGCCTCAAAAATCTGATAGCTCTGCTCGCGGTCCTGGCCCTCCGCCGCATAAATTGTAATAGTATGCATTTCCTCGTCGTTGACGTCCACATGCATAACTATCTTTTCATCGTCAAAAATGTAACCCAGACGTTTCTCTTCGCCTTCTACCGCGATCTTGGATACGTCCGGCGCGCCGCTCTTCAGCCATGTGCCATGGCGCGCAAAGTAAGAATAGGTAACCCCTTCCACATAGTCGGGATAATTGTCCCGCGGCGTCCGGTTGCTGGTACCCGTACCGTCGTAGGCGGGCAGCGTATAGCCATCCAAACCATATACACCGTTGAACGAACCGTTGGTTTCCTTGTCGACCGTGAAGAACGTATCCACCGGTTCAAACGCTTGTGCCTGCGCGACCGCGCCAATCGGCCCTGCCGAGAACAGCATGGTACACGCCAATACCGCTGCGGCGAGCTTTTTGCCCAGCCGTGTTTTCATAAAATCACTCCTTTTCAACTCTTAACTGTCCTTCATTCTTCCGAGATTTTATGCAATTGAACCTCCTTCCTCCCCATTTTATATCTAAAAGGGAGATCGATTATCTCCCTTTCAGCTCCGCTTATTATATATTTAAATATAATTTACCAACATAGTATATATAAATTATCCATGTTATTAATTCTTTTTTATACTATTGCTATATAATGGAAGTATTTTATTTTGCATAATTACATGTTTATCCACTCACTTAAACGGCAAAATAAAAAGCAGTTTGAAAAAATCTTTTCATGATTTTTCCAAACTGCTTTTTTTATTGTTTCAGCCCTTACTCCGGCTGCCCCGTTTTTTTAATTGCGCAACGGTCTGCATGATCAGTTCCACGTCCTCCGGGTCCAGCTCCAAGTCCTGCGCCGTTTTGGCAAGGTTCAGGTATACGCCGTCAATCTGCGGCGCCAGCCCTTCCGTTTTTTCTTCCCATCCCATCAGATAGGAGGGCGTCACCTCAAAAACCTCCGCCAGCTTCGCAATCGTGGCCCGTTTCAGGTTCTCCACACTGCCGTTTTCATACTTTTGAACCGCCGCCTTCTTTACGCCCAGCAGCCGTCCCAGTTCTTCCTGCGTCAGGCCGCGGGAGGTCCGCAGCGCCTTAATTCGCTGACCTACTTCCATCCTCTCCACCATCCTTTAACTGGCTTTATCATACCATACTTTTGATGGAAATTCAATCCGAATCCCATTGAACCGGGACTGGTAAAGGGGAAAATGGCTGCTGAAAAAGAGGCGTCCGGCCCCATACCAATGGAACCGGACGCCCTGCATGGCTTTTAATCAACTTTTCTATCGCTGTTTTCTCACCGGATTCTATCCGTTATCAAGCGACGGTGACAACACAATGCTTCTGCGGCGCTTCGTTCGGCATCTGCGTGTAGACGCCTGTGGATTCACCGGGCTTGCCCACTGCCCAGATGCGGAAATAATACGCATTGCCGATCTTGGCGACAAACTGGGTCTTGAATGCATTGCCGTTGCCGACAGTGAAGCTCGGCATTGTATCGCTTCCATTGACAACCGTCATCTTGAAGCAGTACGCCGCGCCTCTCTTAACGGAGAACGGGAGAGTGGTGTCGGAAACGACGGAAGCGGCCTTTGCCACAGTCGTTCCATTCGTTACGATCGGGGCCGTCGGTGCAACTACAGCTGTTCCATCGCCGGAAACCTTACCGGAGGAACCGCCCTTATTTCCGGAACTGCCGCCGGAGCTGCCATGGCTGTTGTTGTCCTTGCCCTTTTCAACCAACGCATCAAGCAGGTCGTTAATCTTTGCTGCCTTCGCGTCGATTTCGGGCTGGTCTTCTGCGTCGAGATCTGTATTCAGGAAGTTCTTAATCGCTTTGATTTCGCTCAGGAGCGCATTGACGCCGGAAGCCTCATATTTGCTGAGGTCCATATTCTCTACGTCCGCAATCAGGGTTTCCAGAGCCGTTTTGTTGGGCACTCTGCGCAGCTGCGCCATTGCGTCCGCCAGTTTCTTCGCTGCTGCGTTGACCTTGCTCTGGGTCGCTTCATCATCGTCCATGACTTTTTTCGCCTCTGTCAGCGCCGCCTGGAACGCCTCCTGATTATCCGGCAGGAACGCGCCCGCTTCAATTTCTTCCGCAATGGCCATTGCCTCGACCACCACGGAGTTCAGGTAGGTCTTATCCACCTTATTCAACAGAGCGATCATGGCGTCGTAAAGCGTGGTTGCCGCGTCTTCTACTTCTTCTACAAGAGCGTTTTCGTCCGCAACAACGAGTTTTGCCGCTTCCAGGGCATTCTCAAATGCCTCGATATCGCCAGGCAGGGAGCCTTCCGTATCAATGTCTTCGGAAATACCGATCAGATAGGTCAAATAGGTCTTATCTCCGGCCTTGAAGCTGAGCATCTGGATGGCATCAATCATCTTGAAGCTTGCGTCATTCAGCTCCGCCTGTGTCGCTTCCGGATTATCCAGCAGGGCCGCCGCCGCCGCGATGGCGCTGGTCAGGGCCTTCTGCACCGCCGGAACCGCTTCCTTATACTCGTCGGTCGTGAGGCATTCCTCCGCGATGGCAAGTACGGTGCGCAGGGTAGATTTGTTCAGCAGGGTGTAAGAGAAATTCAATGTATTGTTTTGGTAATCCGCTGTGTACTCATAGTCAAAGCGCATCGGGTCCTTTACTGCAACGGGTTCGCCGTTCAGCAGGATTTTGCTGAATTCCCTGCCGTCCACGCGCGGAATAAAGCTGAGCGCTACGGTTTCACCGTGCTTTGCAATACCGTCGTAGCGGCTGATGTTATCCGCAAACTTCTGCTCTTCGCCGTTCACCAACAGGGAAGCATCTCTGCCGGCATAGTTGACTGTGTAGGAAACATCCTCCAGCACTTTGGGTACGAATTTAAACCAGTTGACATTAAAGCCGGTAACCGTGCAATAGAACTGCAGCTCGTGGCGTCCGGCGGGAAGCGTGATTTCAAACGGCTCCAAGGTGGTCCAGTTCTGCCAGCCGCCGGTAGGAGCCATACTGGAAACGCCGCCGATGCTCTTGCCGTCCAGACGGAGGTCAAATCCGCCATCGGTGCTGACCGCCACTCTGGTATAGAAATCATAGGTGCCGGGAGCCTCAATATCAAAGTAGTACTTCATCCAGTTGCCCTTGTCCGTATGGGTCGGATTGGTACCGCCGCCTTCGTCCTCGCAGGCTTCTTCGCCAATACCGAGGGCTTTGAAGTAATCGATTGCTTTAACGGTCGTCTCTTCCGTTGCGCTGATGGGCACATAGGTCGGCGTGGGCGGATTGACGATTTCACGATCCATAACAGGGGTCTTCATGATCATTTCCAGCGTACGGGCAATATTGCGTTCCAGCTCCGCACGGGTCAGATCGCCGTTTTCCAGAGCGGTCAGGATGCTGTCGGAGCTTCCATTCGGCATCTTGACGTCGTCGCCCGCTTTGACCTCTTTCCAATGGGTGCTGTCATTGCCCCAGTCGGACATGACCATACCCTTGAATCCCCACTCGCCGCGGAGAATATTGGTCAGGATATCGTAGTTTTCGGAAACTTCCGTTCCGTTTACATAGTTGTAGGAGGACATGATGCACCACGGGTCCGCTTCCTTTACCGCGATTTCAAAGCCCTTCATATAGATTTCACGCAGGGCGCGCTCGGACATCCTGCTGTCGCTTCCGTTTCGGTTGTTTTCCTTGTTATTTGCTACAAAGTGCTTGAGCGTAATGGAAACGCCTTCGCCCTGCACACCTTCGGTGATAGCGGCCGCCGTTTTACCGGTGAGCAGCGGATCTTCGGAGTAATACTCGAAGTTACGGCCGCACAGCGGATTGCGGTGGATGTTCATGCCGGGTGCAAGCCAGATATCCAGCTTCTTTTCCAACGCTTCCGTTGCCACGCCTTTACCAACCTTCTGTGCTAGCTCAACATCCCACGCGCTGGCCAGGTTCGTAGAGCACGGCCATGCGGTGGCTGTACCGGAACGAATGCCGGCCGGTCCGTCGGTGGTCTGCGCCGCCGGAATGCCATACTCGTCCAGTCCGCCGATGATACCTGTCGCAACGCCGGGATGCCCCTGGGACAAATACGCCAGGTCTTCGTTGGAGAGCTGCGCGATAAAATCGTCCATAGTCGCCGTCCCATGATAGACGTCGATCAGCATAATTTTATCCGTCGGTTCCTCATCAGCCGCTTTTGCGGAAGAAACCGCACGGCTGCCCGCAGCCGTACCGCGTGCCGCAGAGGAAGCACGGAAGGCTGCCGCAGCGGGCTCCTCAGCTTCTGCTTTGGAGAAATCCATATAATCGACATTGCCGAACAATCCGGTGGAAACAAGTTTGAATTCACAGAGCCCCTTTGGCAGATTCACCTGGATCGGTCCAAAGGTCTCAAAATTATACCACTCGCTCTTGCCGTCGCCGTCGCCGGTCTGCGGAAGACTAAAATTGACGCCCTGCTGCAGCTTGCCGTCCACGTAAACACGCATCATATCCGGAATCTCAACGCGGCCGTTGGACATGCTGAAGGAAACGTCGTATTCGCCTTCTTCTTCCACATTGAGGTAATACGTTACCCAGTTGCCTTCATAGTTCATGTAGGCCAATGTACTGATTTCTTCGTCACCCGGCTGCGGCACATAACCCAGCGGATGGTTGGGCACACAGTTTTCAATTCGGACGTTGCCCGCCGCGCCAAAGAACTGCTCTGCCTCTACACGGGAAACTTCGGTTGCGGAGATTGCAAAGCCTTCTTCCGGTTTCACCATATTGAAGGTCATATTATCGAAATTACCAAACTTTGTTCCCTTACAGGTCAGCTTTAACGTACAGGCGCCTTTGGGAAGCTTTATCTCAAACGGTTCCAGATCAATAAAGTTGTACCATTCGGTCTTCCCACTGCCATCACCGGTTTGCGGCATATCGATGACAATGCCCTGATTGCGGCCTTCTACTTCTACCGTAACCATATCTTTGATATCTGCATAACCGTTTGCCATACGAAGCTGAACGGAATATACGCCGGCTTCCTCAACGTTAAGGCTATAGGAAACCCAACGATGATCTTCCGCGCTGTCCATATAAGCAACACAGGAACCACCGCTGAAAGATTCCACACGGACACTGGTATGTGCGGATTCATAGTCTTCCGCCTCCACCTTTGTCGGCGCTGTGGCGGAAATCTTTTTGACGACCTCGCTGCGCATATCCTCATAGCTGCCGTCCGCCAAAAGACGTTTCGGAAGCCGCTTCGGAGCCGCCTGCTCAGAGAGCTGCTCTGTTACATACGTTTCCTCTACCGTATAGGTGCCGCGCACGCCCTTTTCGCCGGCTTCCTTAATGGAATTGCCCACGTAAACGTCGTAGTCGCCGGCTTCCATCACATAAGCAGATTTATGGCCGGTGATACCGGTATCGTCATAACTGGACATATCTTCGATTGCAAAAGACATTTTCAGAGTCTCGGAAGTGTCCGGCTCCAAAAGCCCTGTTTTTGCATAAGCCGCCAGCTCTTTCGCGGGCTTACCCAAAACAGCGGTTCCGGTACCCATCTGCGGCGCGCTGAAATAGACCTGCGCCACTTCTTTACCTGCCACATCACCGGTATTGGTGATCGTTGCTTCCACATTGATATTTTCTTCATCGTACGTGACCTTTACATCGGTCATATCAAATGTAGTATAGGAAAGGCCGTAACCAAACGGATAGTTGACCTTCTCATACTCTTTATCAAAGGTTTCAAAATAACGGTATCCTACAAAGACATCCTCTTCATAGTTGACATATGCGTTATTACTGAAGTTATTGGAAGACGGATAATCCTCGTAATTTTTAGCCCAGGTATCCGTCAGTTTGCCAGAGGGGTTGACGTCTCCGCAAAGTACGTCCGCGATGGCGTTGCCACCTTCCATACCGGCCTGCCAGCCGATCAGAACGGAGTCGATCTCAGGACGCTCTGTGATCCACTTGGTATCGATAATACCGCCAATGTTCAGAACCACAGCAACATGCTCAAAGCCTGCCGCGCAGACCAAGTCCAGCATTTTGGATTCGGTATCACTTAAGAGATAATCTCCCTTTCCAGCGGTTCTGTCAGAGCCTTCACCCGAATTGCGGCTGATGACTACAACCGCCGTATCAGACTCGGCTGCTGCTGTGTTGGCCATATCGGCGGTAAGCGTCAACTCTTTGTTTGCTGTATAAGCGTCAACCAACGTTTTGTTCAGGATAATCTTGCCTTCTTTTTCTTTATTCTGCATTCCCTGCAGAATATTGACCAGATAATCCACGCTTGTGTCGCCGGAACCCCAGCCGCCCTTCACGTAATCAATCTGTCCCTGCCCGAACAGCGCCACCGAACCGCCCTGCGGAATCGGCAGGCCGTCGTTCTTATTCTGCAGCAGTACCATACCTTCGCTGGCCGCCTGACGCGCCAGTTCCGGATTGCCCGGTGAATACTTCGCACTGGCAATCGTCGCTGCAGGCATGGTCCCAAAGACCATGCTCATGGTCAGAGCGACCGCCAGAATTTTCTTGGCTGCGCCTTTTCTTCTCAAACTCATTTTTAAACCCCCGTTCGTTTCATAAACTCCTTATTCCAGTCATTTGCCCGATTCTGTATTTTGCCCCTCCCTCCTTCTTACCAGTTGTATTATTATGGAAATAGCTCCATAAGCAACCCTTTTGTTACATTGAATGTAATACCATCTCTCCTTCCTAATGAAAACCTCACTATAGTTATTAATCCGTTGAACCTATAACCTTATTAAACTACAACTGGAAGAGATTGTCAATAGAATTCTCCATAAAATATACATAATATATTTATACTATTAATAATTTTACAACATATTTACTTGTATCTGCTTTGGAATTATAAGGTAAAAAAACAAGCAGCCGGCCCTGTTTTTCACAGGGCCGGCTGCTCTTTCACGAACCTCCGGTCGGAACACGAATGTGCGTTATCATCGTCTTTCACAGACTTAAAGGGTCCAGCACACCTGCGGTGGACTTCCGGTCAAAACACACCTTCGGTGATCCTTTCAGGCAACTATTATCTGGCTTTAGCCAACCGTTACCACACAATGCTGCTGGGCTTTTTCACCCGCCATGGTGGTATACACGCCCGTGCTGTCGCCGGGTGTGCCGACCGCCCAGACTCTGTAATAGCAGTCGTTGCCGATCTTCGCCACAAACTGGGTCTTGAGCACATTGCCGTTGCCCACGGTGAAGCTCGGGGCCGTATTGCTGCCGTTGACAACCGTCATCTTAAAGCAGTAGGCGCTGCCTCTCTTTAAGGTGAAGTTTGCTGTGGTATCGGAACGCACGGACTTCTGGCCCATCACGTTCTGTGCCGCGCTGATGACCGGGTTGGTCACGGCGACTGCCGTTCCCGTGCCGGAAACGTTGCCAGCCGGCTTCTTGCTGCCGGAACTGCCGCTGTTGGACGGCTTGTTGCTGGGTTTGTTGTCGGGTTTCGCAGGCTCCTCCGGCTTGTCCGCCGGAACCAGGCCCGCGCGGGCCTTCTCCACCGTTGCGCAAACCGCTGTGATTTCCTCCTGCGTGGCGCTCTCGTCTTCGTAGACGTTTAGCGCGTTGTTCAGCGCCGCGCGCAGGATCGCATAGCTTGCCGCGGTGTAATCCTCCGGGTTGAGCGCTTCAGACTCGTCGATCAGGGCTTTCAGCGCTTCCTTGTCCGGAATCATACGCAGGTTCATCATTGCCTCGTACAGGGCGTCCGCCATCTCGTCCACCTGATTCTGGGTCGCGTTCGCGTCTTCCAGAAGGGCTTCCGCCTGCGGGAGGATCTCATTAAACTTGTCTTTTTCCGGGCCGTCCAGATACTTGTCAATTTCAATCTCCTGTGCCTGCTTCACGAAGGCTTCCAGTGTTTCCGTGTTTGCCTTGAACTCCAGGCGCAGAATCGCTTCGTGCAGGTTCTTTGCCGCCTTCTCGACTTCCGCCTTCAGCGTCTCGCCCTCGTCGTTGTAGATTTCCTCTGCATAGGCGAGCGCTTCCGCGTAGCCTTCCTGGCTCTTCGGAGTAAAGTTATCCAGGTCGAGCTCCGCCGCGTAGTCAAGCCAGTATTTCAGCTCGTCCTTCGTGCCTTCCTCAAAGGAGAGGTAATGCATCGCGTCGAGCAGTTCCTTCCAGGCTTCGTTCACTTCGTCCTGGGTGGCTTTGTCGCTTTCAAAGACCTTCTGTGCGTTGTCGCGCGCCGCGATGAACTTTGCACGGACGGATTCAACCAGTTTGTCAAGCTGCTCGTCGGTCACTTCGTTTGCCTTCTCCAGCAGGGTTTCCAGAATGTCCTTGTTCACGCTGGTGAACACAAAGCGCAGGGACGCTTTGTCGTTCGGCATGGTGAAGGTGTAGGTGCAGCCGTCCGCCTCAAACGGGATATCCTCGCCGTTCAGCTGCGCGCTTGCAAACGGGCCGTTCGCCGGGGTGAAGGTCAGGGTAAGCTTATCGCCCGCATAGACCGTTGCGCCGAGCATGCCGTCTCTCTCGATGAGCGCTTCGTACGCGCCCTCTACAGACAGCTTTGCGTTTGTTCCATACTGCACGGTCAGAACCTGCTTCTCCAAACCGGAAACGCGGTCAAACCGCAGGGAGTCCAGATTAAAGTTGCCGGAGTTTGCAGAACCTTCGGAACGGATCTTAATGGTATGCTTGCCTTCCGTCAGGACAACGCCGGACAGAACTTCATCGAACCATTCGCCCCAGGTCTGGTGGATTTCCAATGCAAAATCTTTCACCTTGACGCCGTCCACATACAGTGCACCCGTGCGCGGCGTATTGTCAAACTGTGCGCCGTTCTTTTTGCCGCAGGCCGCACGGAGCACCAAGTCATACATGCCGGCCTGCTTGACATTGACGTCAAACTCAACAAAGTGGCCTACCGCTTTCCAGCCCGCTACATAGCCGCTGCCGGTGTAACCCTTCCATTCGGTATCCACACGGACTTTTCCGCTGCCGTCGCCGTTGTTGCTGCTGGTATCGCCTCTGGCGTTTTCCAGTTCAAAGACGCTGCCGGACTCAATGTCGTTCTCGCCCTCTTCCAGCGTTACGGTAACATCTACACGCGTACTGTCCGGCACGACAAAGGTGTATTCCTTACCTGCTACCACTTCGGTCAGCGCAACGGCGCCGCCCTCCGCATTGACCGCGGAAATGGACTGAAACTTCTTGCCCATCTCGATATTGGAAATGCGCACGGTCGCGGTATCGCCCACTTTTACGCTCTCCGGCGTAACGGTTACTGTCGCGCTGCCGCCGGTTACTCCTGTGGAAACAGAGGAACGGCCGCTCTTAAAGCGGAACCAATCCATGTCACAGATAGAGCTGGCAGTCTCTGTATTAACGAACTTGAGATAGACGTCGTGCGTGCCGACAACGGTACCGCACGCGCCGGTATACGTCTTGAGCGTATTCCAGTCACCGGTATTCGCAATCTGCACCTCTGCGATCTTCTCGCCGTCCACAGCATCGAGACGAACTTCCATCGTGCCGCCCTGCAGGCCGGCCGCGACGCGGACTTCCACGCTCGCCGCGTCTCCGTCTCCAAAGTCGACGTTGTTAAACTTCGCCCAGTCGCCGTTCTCAATGTGGTTTAACAGGGTAATTTTCTTTCCATCAACCGTCTTGGATGTGGTGTCGATGCCCTGCCGTTCATCTGCGGTTTCCGCTTCAATCTGGCTGAAAGCGTCGATAACCTTGCGGTTGGAAATAAACTTGATCCAGTCCATATCGCAGATGGAGCTGGTGGTAAAGGTGTTGACAAACTTGAGATAGACATCGTGAATCCCGGTGATCTCCATGCAGTCGCCGGAATATACCTTCAGAGTATCCCAGTTGCCGGTCGGTGCAATTTCAACTTCCGCCGCCTTGACGCCGTTCACAGAGTCGAGACGGACTTCCAGCATACCGCCCTGCAGGCCGGCCGCCACCTGGGTTTCAAAGCTCACTACGCCGCCTTCTCCAAAGTTGACGTCGCTGAATTTTGCCCAGTCGCCGTCCTCAATATGGTTCAGCAGGGTATAGCGCTGTCCGCTGATGGTCTTTGTGGTGGTATCGATGCCGTGGCGCTCGTTTGCGGTCTCCGCCTCGATCTGGCTGTACGCATCGATGGTCGCTTTATCGGTCGTAAAGTGGAACCAGTCCACATCGCAATCAAAGCGTTCCGCGCCTTCCTTCGCGACAAAGGACAGATAAATGTTGCTGGTCATCGCATCTGTATCCTTCGATACAGACGTCAGTGTGGTCCACTTGCCATCTGCCGGAATTTCCAGCGTGGCAAGGATCTTGTCGCCCACGCCATTCTCATAGACGACAATGCTGCCGCCTGTGGTGCTCTTGACGCGCAGCGCAAGTCCGCTCTTCTGGCTGCCGCGCACTTCGTCAAACTGCGCCCACGCGCCGTTCTCTGTCACGGCGAGCTTGCTTCCGCCTGAGGCTGCGGTATCCGCAGCAACCGCGGCGCCGCCTTCCAGATGCGATGCGGTTTCCGCTTCGATCTTGCTGAACGCGTTAACAGAGGTGTCTACATAGCGGAACGTCAGGGAATCCAGATTGTAGTTGCCGGGGTTGCTGCCCTCGGCGCGAATCTTCATGGTGGTGACGCCCGACTCGAGCTTCACGCGGTAGGTGTAATCCACCCAAACGCCCTGCTTGACGCCGTCCACCGTTTCGCCCCACTTATCGGTCACTGCAAAGGCGAGGTCCGCCGCCTTCTGGTTCTGGATATACAGGCCGCCGGTGCGCGGCGTGCTGTCGTACTGCGGCGCGTTCTTCTTGCCGTTGTTGACACGCAGCACCAGATCATAGGTTCCGGCGGTCTCAACATTGACGTCGAACTGCACTGCGTCGCCAACCGCCTTGAAGCCCTTGGCAAAGCCGCTGCCGGTGTAGCCCTTCCACTCATTGTCCGGCTTTACTTCACCGCCGCTCGCAGGCAGCATTTCCGTTTCTTCCAGTTCAATGACGCTGCCGTCCGTAATTCTGGTCGGCGGGTTTCCTTCGTTCTCGTCGCCCAGCTCCGGCTCCACGATACCGCCGGACGCAAAGACTACGTCGATCGCCTTGCCGGTATCCGGGGTGCGGACATAGACGGTGTTGGCGTCCGTATCCAGCCAGTAAGCCTGCTCCGCGGCATTGTATGCTTCCAGGGAATCCGCAGCTTCAATCGCCGTGCCGTTGATGGTCACGCCGCTGATTTCTGCGATGTGGTTGAACTTGAGATTGTAGGAACGCGCGTCCGGGGTGTAGACCGCCGGGTTGTTGTCCACTCTCTCATGAATCTTGAAGGAGATATCGGTTCCATCCTGAATGCTTTCAAAAGTTGTGGTGCTGTACGCATTCTCTGTGATGTACTTTCTGCTCTGCCCGTCGTCTTCGTACAGGGTAAAGGAGGTCTTTCCCTTCGGATAGATGTCGAGGGTGAGCGGGTCAAGCGGTTTTTCATCCGCATAGTTGACGTCCGGACCCATCGGGACGATTGCGCCGGACTTGACAAATACCGGGATTTCTTCCAGCGCCGCCGCCACGGTGATGTTCTTGCCAATAGGGCCGCCTTCATAGCGTTCGCCGGTATAATAATTGTACCAGGTGGTTTCCGGGGGCAGCCATACCTTGACGGTGGTGTCCGTCGTGGCGGAGGCCGGCGCGACCAGGAACCAATCGCCGTAGTAGTACTGCTTGTTGATGTCCCAGGCAGCCGGATTGTATTGGCTGCCATCTTCCAGCAGCATGGCGCGCATCATCGGCACGCCCTGGCTGTAACCCTGCCATGCCAGGGAATAGGTGTACGGGTACAGCGCATAACGAACCTGCAGGTTCTGCTTGAGCGTGTCCTGCGCGGTCTGGTCAAAGGTCCAGGGCTCGCGGCCGTCGTGGCCGTGCGTACGCATCATACCGCTCCACGCGCCGAACTCGGAAACCCAGCGGGTGTACAGTTCGTTGCTCGGACGCTTCATAAAGCCGCCCAGGTCGTTAGAGGACGTCCAGTAGCCGACCAGGCCCGCGTCGATGCTGAAACCGATCTGGTTATCCAGCTCCGCGCTGGTATTGTTGATATCGCCTGACCATGCGGTTGCAAAGTGCTGGCCCGCATAGCTGCCTCTGGTCACAAACATCGGGCGGGATTCGTCCGTATATGCCTGCCATGCCTCATAGGCGCCCTTGGAGGAGAACGTCGGAGCGGTGTTGGAACCCAGAACGTCGAACTCGTCCGGCCAGAACCAGTCGCCGTAACCGGTGGTGATTACGCTGTCCATATAGGACTGGACCCATGGTTCCTCATACTCCGGCTTGTAGAGCTCCTTGCCGCCGGAAGCTTCCGGCGTGCCCGCGTTGTTGTGCAGGCCGACGTGGAATCCCAGCTCGTCCGCTTCTTTGAACATGGCGTCGATATCCGGGAACTTATTGGTATCGTTGCTCCACATCTGCTTGCCCCACTTTTCGCCGGCGCCATGCTGCGGGTTGCCGTTATCCGCAACGTCGCCGCGCCAGCCGTAGTCGAACACATAGCAGTCGGTCGGATATCCTTCGTCACGCAGGCGATGGAGCCACTCCAGGAACTCCTTCTGCGTCGCGTTGTCATTGCCGTACTTGGAGAGCATAAAACCGTGCGCCCATTTGCCATACAGTTCCATGCGGCCGGTGATCTCCGCATACTCGTTCAGAATGGTCTTGAAGTCCGGGCCATACATAAAGAAATAATCCAGATAGCCCTTCGTCTGGAAACCGCCGCCCTGTTTAAAGAACTTGGTTTCCTTCTCAATGGTGTTGAGGAACACGCCGTAGCCGACCGTACTCATGAAGAACGGTGCGATCAGCCGGCCGTGGCTCATGCTGAATTCCGTGAAATCGCTGCCGTAGCGGTTCAGGTTGGAACGGCGGCCGTGGTCGCCGGACCCAAACCCAAAGATGCCGCCGGCATTTTTGGCGCCTTCCACACGCTTGACGCCGCGCACGCCGGAATCATCCCAATAGATTCCCTGGTCGTCCGCGTCCTTGCTGAGCAGGTTGCCTTCCAGATCGTACATGCCGATGCGGAGCGGGCTTTTCTGCACACGGATTTCCATGGCGTCGGTACGGATTTTTATGGTTCCGTCTTCCTCCGTCACGGTGCGGTCCACCGGATCCCAGATGTTCTTCTGTACCATATAGTACTGCGGATCCTCCGGCCGGTACCCGTTCGCGCCATCCAGAGAAAGCTGAATGCGCGCGGTGCGGTCTGTGCAAAGCTCAACCGTCACTTCCTGTTTGTCGCAGCTGAAGGTCAGCACGTTGCCGTCCTCCGCCAACGCCGTCATGTCGCCGATCTGCGCTAAGGTCGCTCCCTGAGCCGCCGTCGCCGGCAGGACCATCATGGAGAAAACCATCGCTACAGTCAACAGCAGGCTGAGTAATCTTTTCTTTCTCATACAAACCCCTTTCTTGTCTGCATTTCCGGCTGCAATACGCCGGGAAATGCCATCTTTGCCTTCTTCTCCCTTTCTATGACCTCTTCGTTCCCACCTTTCTCATAGGAGATTTGAACACTCCTTGTTGTATTCATCATACAATGGAATTGAATGAGAATCAATAAATTTTCTTGCACTTTTTCAGGTCTTTTTTAACATATACACCATTTTTATTTTTCATCTGTATTATTTTGCAACAAAAAAAGAAAGGCCCTGGGTAAAAAAATCCAGAGCCTTTTCCTCATTCTTCCCGCCGGTAGACATCTTCCTTTAAATGGAAGCCATCCTTGATCACCGTGTCGTCTATATTCTCTTTTGTTACGCTGATGACGTCGCACATGAGATAAGGAACCTGATAGGTACCGTCGTCGATGGTCTTGTCACAATCGATCCTTTTTCCCGCGGCAAGCGTCTGACAGGCTTCGATTGTCCGGTCCACCAGGTTGGAAATCGGTTTATAAACGGTCATCAACTGCGTTCCCACCACAATGCGCTGGCAGGCTGCCAGATCCGCGTCGTGGCCTACCACCTTTACCTTGTCCGTCAGCCGCGCTTCGGATAAAGCGTCGATCGCCGCCCATGCCAGAGAATCGTTTGCCGCAATCACGGCGCTGACGCTGTCGCCCTTTTCCTTCAGGACGTTGGACATAAAGTCAAAGGCCGTTTCTCTGCGCCAGTCCTCCACCCAGGTCTCCGCCTCAATTTGAATCCTTCCGCTGTCAATTCCCTCTTGCAGACGGTCCATACAGCCCTGATGGTACATCTGGCTGTTGCTGTCGTCCTCGGACCCGTTCAGCAAAACGTAACCGCCTTCCGGCACTTCCTCCAGAATCGCTTCCCCTTGCAGCTCTCCAACCTTGTAATTGTCAAAGGAGACATAAACGTCCACATTGGCGTTCTTGACCAGGCGGTCATAAGAGATTACGGGGATTCCCTCCCGCTTGGCCAGCGTGACGCACTGCGCGGAATTGTCGCTGTCGTGCGGCGCGATTACCAGCACATCGATTCCCCGCTCCACCATATCCGCCACCTGCTCATACTGCCGTTCTGTGCTGTTGTTTGCGTTGGCAATGATAACGTCGATATTTTCCTGCTTGGCCTTTGCGGAAAAGATATCCCGGTCGCGCAGCCAGCGGTCCTCTTTGAGCGTCGCCATGGAAAAGCCCACCAGTAAGCGCTTTTCCTGTTCCGGCTCCGGCGGCGACGTATCGCCGCTGCACGCGGCCAGCGCCATCGTGCATTGCAGCACCGCCAGCACAAGCAGCGCGCAGCGGCGGAACAAATGCTTTTGCTTCTTCATGCCCTCACCTCCCACAGGATTCTTTGTATTCCGTCGCCGTCATATTCGTAATTTTCTTAAACAGCTTGGAAAAATAATTCGGGTCTGCATAGCCTACCATGCGCGCTACATCCTTGACGGTGTATTCGGCGCGCGCCAGATATTGCTTGGCTTTCTCCATCCGGATCGCCGTCAGCCGGTCGATAAAATTTGTTCCCGTCTCATCCTTGTAAAACCGGCTGAAATAGTACGGGCTCAGGTTGACTGCACGGGCTACGCTTTCCAGGGCGATATCCTGGTCAAAGTGTTCCTCCATATAGCGGTCCGCCTGCTCGATAATTGCGCTGATTTTTCGCTGTTTGCCGGAATCGATGCGTTCCACCGCATCCCGGATAAAGCGGCGGCAGAGCTCGTGAAGTACATCCATGTGCTCCGCCTGCAGCAGCGCGGACAACGTGTTGCAGGAATTGCCGATTACGTTCCCCCAACGCTTCCCAAATTCCACAACCAGGGCGATCGTTTTATTTTTTATCATGTCAAAGTCCTGCGGTTCACTTTTACACAATCCGGAAAACATGCGCTCAAATGCCAGAACCGCTCCTGCGGAATCCCCTTCCGCCGCCTTTGCGAATACCAGACGAACCATCTGGTCCTCATACAACGCGTCGCTGTCTTCCATCCCCTCCACCGCATCGTCAAAATGCAGGATGTTGGTGACCTCCGAACGGCTGTCCGCCATACCCAGCGCCTGCAAAGCCTCCCGGTAGCTCTTCTTTGCCTCGTCCAGGCGGCCGTAGTTGCGCCCGATGCCAATGGATATCTCCGGATGCAAACTTCCCACCCGGTCGTACAGATTTTCCGCCAGCTTCAGGGCCGCAAGACGCTGTTCAAAGGAAGGCTCCGGAAAATCGCTGCAAACATAGACCACCAGACGGTTGAGCATGATGGGACCAACCATACACCGGCTCATTGATTTCAACGCTTCGCGGTACCGATTGTAAAGCGCCTGCCCTTTGACGCCGGCGCCGATGCGATTGTTGCCGCCCCCGCTGTCCTTATCGTCAAACGCAATGATCATTACATAACCGCCGGTGGATTCGTTTCCCAGCAGGCGGCTGAAATTTTTCAGCTCCTCCGCATTGTCTTCAAACATGCAAAGCGCATTGATGAAGCCGGTCTCCATAATCGGGACAATCATCTCAAATTTTTCCTTGATTTCCAGCTCTTTGCGCAGCTTTTCCCGCTGCTGCTCCACCTGTCCGGTTACCTTGCGAAGGGTTTCCACCAGCTTGGCTTCGCGCACCGGCTTGAGCAGATATTCCTCCGCGTCCAAGGCGACAGCCTCCACCGCATAGTCAAAATAATCAAACGCCGTCACGATGATAAAGCGGATAACCGGGTTGGCTTCCTTGATCTGCCGCATCGCCTCCAACCCGTTGATCCCTGGCATATTGATATCCATCAGCACGACGTCCGGGCGGGTGTTGTACGCTTTTTCAATTGCGTCCCGGCCGGAACGGGACTTCCCCACCACTTCGACGTCGTCCATATTTTTGCGGATCATATATTCCATGGAATCAATCGCAATTGGTTCGTCATCCACAATCAGCACGCGAATCATTCTTCATCCCCCTCCCTGCTCTTCGGCAGCCTTAAAGTAAAGCGCGTCTCTCCCTGTTCGCAAACGATTTCCATCACATCGTCGCGGCCAAAATACAGTCGCAGCCGCTTTAAGACATTATCCACGCCAATTCCGGAAACATGCCCCCTGGGTGCGCGGCCCGGCTGCGCCGGACTTCCAGGCTGCGCCTGCAAAAGCTGCTCAATCTTCCCCTCACTCATTCCCTTTCCGTTATCGCAGATAGCGATGCAGATCTGCTCCGCCTCTTCCCAGGCCAGCAGGCGGATCACTCCGCCGGATTCTTTTTCGCTGATCCCGTGAATATACGCATTTTCTACCAGCGGCTGCAGCGTCATCCTGGGAAGCACAAAGTGCAGCAGCTCCGGGCTTTCCTGAATCTCACTTTTAAAGCAAATTGCGTCGCCGAACCGGGTTTGCAGCAGGCTCATATAGGCGCTGACGTTTTCAAATTCCTGTTGCAGCGTCGTATTGGTATCTAAACCCTTTAAATTATAGCGAAAAATATCCGCGGCGTTTTCAAAGTAGGCGCAGGTTACCTCGTCGCCGTGCAGCATCGCCAGCTTCGCACCGATATTAATGGTGTTGAAAATGAAATGGGGGTTGACCTGGGACTGCAGCGCGAGAAGCTCCGATTCCCGCAGGGCATTTTTCATTTTCAGGTTGTTCATCTTCTGCTCGTGCAGCGCCTTTTCAATCCGGCGCTTCTGCTGGATCTGATCTACGTGCTCTTTGATGTTGGCCGCCATCAGGCGGAAGGCCCGGTACAGCACATGGATTTCCTTACTCGTATTGTTCTGTGGAATCTGCACGTCAAAGTTCCCATTGGAAATTTCCTCCGCATAGGTTGCCAGCCGGCTGAGCGGTTTCGTCATCTGCGCGCTGAACAGGACAATGGCAAACAACATAAAAACTGAGATACCGGCGATTAGCACATTGTTAAATAACGTGATCGTCTGCACATTGCGGCTGATCGCTGCATAATTCTCCGAACTGCTGATCAGGTCGGCGCTCATCATTTTTTCGATGTATTGGGTAATATAGCGGTTCTCTTTAACTGTGTCGGCATAGCCCTGCGTATAGCTGCCCACCATGCGCCCACGCTTGGCGCGGATGGCGTCGTCCGCCTGCTGCACATAATGGGCCATCATATTCGCAACGTTTTTGATCCGGATACCGCGTTCCGTGTAAGAGGCCGTTTTTTTCAGCTTGTCCGTATTGCTGCTGACTGCGGCGGAATGATTATAAAACGAAACCAGGCTGTCGGAGCTGCTGGTAAAAAAATATGTCTCAAACTCCTGCTGCATCAGATTGATCTCTTTATAGGCGTTTGTCAGCTGATAGTTTTTTTCCAGCATTTCCACGCTGTCCCGCATTAACACCTGCGCGGAAAGATACGTATACAGTCCCGCCATCATGGCAATCCCAACCGCCAGCAGGAGGAACGCCATCAGCTTGGTGCGATATTGAAAGTTGATCTTTTTTTTCAAAGCGGCGCCTCCTTTCAGGAGAGCTGACGTGTGGTTTTCTCCCGGAATTCCCCCAGGTTCTCCGCTGTTACCGTATACATACCGGTATTGAGTGAATTGCTGATCTGCTCCCCTTCCAGCAGGTTTTTCAGTTGGCGCACCGTGCTGCTTCCAATTTCAAAGGCATCCGGACAGACCGTCCCATAGATGACGCCGCGTTCAATGTAATCCAGCGTTTGGGGCATGGCTCCATAACCGACCACACGAATTTCCCCAACGCGGTTGGCGTCCACCAATACCTGTGCAACGCCCGGCGTGCTGGTTTCTCCCGCGCAGAGGATCAGATCGATTTCCGGCCGCTCTGTCAGAATGCTGTTGGACAGTTTTTCTACTTCAAAGCTGTCCGCACTGATCGAATACGTCTCTTTAACGGAAATTTTCTGGTATCCGGACAGCGCATCCATAATGCCCTGTAATTTTAAATTCTTATAGGTTGTCTTTGCACCGGCCGTCGAGGATTCCAACAGGACCGCCACGGTCGCTTTTCCCTGGCAGGCTTCCGCCGCCATCTGCCCCAGCGAATAGCCCGCGTCATATCCGTTGGATCCGACGGTTGGAACATCCGATATAGGAAAGATGTCATTTTCGTAGGTAATCACCGGTATGCCGGCCTTCGAGGCCTCCTCCAAAACCAACGCCGTCCGCTCGGTGTCTGCTGCCTGCAGCGCCAGCCCATCTACCGATGCGTAGATCGCCTGCTCCGCCGTCTCCGCGATGGTATCGGGATTTTTAGTGGGCACGTCCACAAACTCCACATACAGATTGAGTTCCTCGCCCGCCTCCAGAGCACCGTCCTTAAACATGGACCAGAAATGTTCATTGGAGTTCTGCGTAACCAGCTGGATATGCCGGAGCGGCTGCTCCTGTTTGGAAACGCTTTTTTCTGCATCCGACTGGGAAAAATACAGCCAGCCGACCATGCTGGTCAAAATAACAAGCACCGCGGTCAGCAAAGCAAAAATGACTTTCAAATCCGGCCCTCCTCCAGATTGGTTGGATCGTTCCACACAAAAACAACCGTTATTTTATTCAAATACTATGACAAACCAACCTAATATATAATAAATCTACCCTATTATAGGTTTTTTTGCATTTTTCATAATTTGGTACAGGCATTATCTTTGACTTTTTGCAAATTATACCCATCCTGTTTCTGGCAACAATGAAGGAACTCCCGAGCCTTACGGCCCGGGAGTTCCCAAATTTTCCGCGACTGCGGGTATTGTGTTTGTTTATCCTACCGTTACGGTGCAGTGCTTCACTGCCGCAGCACCCGGCAGAGCGGTATATACGCCCGTGCTGGCGCCCGGTGCGCCGACTGCCCATACGCGATAGTAGTAGTCGTTGCCAATCTTGGCGACATACTGCGTCTTGAGGACGCTGCCGTTACCGACCGTAAAGCTCGGAACGAGGTTGTTGCCGTTGACAACGGTCATCTTGAAGCAGTACGCGCTGCCCCTCTTCACAGTGAAGTTGACGGTGGTGTCGGATACAACCTTTGCCACTGCCTGCGCCGCGGTCACGGTACCGACAACCGCCGTGCCTTCGCCGGTGGTTTTGCCGCCGGACGGCTGCTTGCTGCCGGAGGAGGAACCGCCGGAAGTGCCCGGAGTCTTCAGCTGGCTCTTGACAAGCTGTCCTTCTTTGTACATCTCGTCAATCTTTTCCTGTGTTACATCCGGGTCAGCCAGAATGGCCGCTGAACGGGACAGGAAGTCTTTCACCTTATTGGCGGAAGCAACGGTGTACTTGCTGAGGTCGAGCTCGCTCAATTCCTTTGTAAGGCTTTCCAGAGCGCTCTTGTCCGGCGTCAGCATCATCTTGCTGGCCAGGTCGAGCAGAATATTAGCCTGCTCATCCACGAGGGACTGCTGGGCATTTTCATCTGCCTGTACCACAACCGCCGCGTCGTAAGCTGCCTTCAGAGCATCTTTTTCCGCCTGGGTATTCATGTAAGCGTCGATATTGTCAAGGATTTCCTTCGCTCTCGCGATCATCTGATCCAGCGTATCCTTGTCTGCGACGTCGACCAGCGCCATCAGCGCCTCGTGCAGCTTATCGTACGCCTTTTCAATGTCATTCTGCAGGGAATCCGGATCTTTGCTGACTTCCTTCGCCTCTGCCAGGGCCTTCTCAAAGGCCTTCAGGCTTTCCGGCGTAAAGTTGTCTTTGTTAATCAGGTCCGCATTTGCAATCAAATCGTCCAGGTTGGTTTTGTCGCCCGGGACAAAGTTGATCACATGGATGACGTCCATCAGGTCAATCCAGGCGTTGTCAATGGTCATCTGGTCCGCGCTGAGGTCTTCCTGGACTTCTTTTGCGGTTGCCAAACGCTCGTTAAACAGCTTCTGGACCTTTTCAATGGCCTTATCGACCGTGCCGTCCTCGACCAGTCCGTCCGCATACTTGATGAGGGTATCGAGGACCGTTCTGTCTGTCACTGCAAACGTGAAGTTCAGCGTGGTATCCATTCTGCCCATGACAAAGTCATAGACAAATTCTTCCGCGCCTGCGAAATCTTCCACCGGTACGCCATTGATCATGACGGACTGGATGGTTCTGCCTTCGATTGCCGGGACAAACGTGAGCTCCAGCTCTGTGCCGGAATCCACATTCTTCTTAAACATGCCGACGATATCTGCAAACTTCTGCGGCTCGCCGTTGACCAGAAGGTTCACATACTTGCCGCTGTACTTCACGGACAGGGAGGATGTCGTGGGCTCCGTCTCATCGGTTACCGTGATCTTACAGGAAGCGGTGAGGCCCTTCTCAGTGGTAACTGTAATATTTGCTTCGCCTGCCCCAACTGCGGAGACAACGCCGTCCACTACGGTGGCGACAGCTTCCTTGTCACTCGTCCAGGATGCGATCGCATCCTCATCGTCGCCGGTGATGGTTGCGGTCAGAGTGACGGTTTCGCCAACCGCCAAGGTTGCCGCTGTCTTATCCAGGCTGACGGAGCTCTCCGGAGCGCTGCCCTCGACAACAACTTCGATGGATGCGTCGCCCGCATTGTTGGTTACGCCATCCGGAACCTGCAGCTTACCGGTCAGGGTGTAGGTCGCCGCAACGTCGCCGTTGTAGCCGCCCTGCTCCCAGGTGACAGGCAGGTATGCCAGATCGCCGTTGGTGAGTGTGGTTTTTACAATGCTCGGAAGCTTCGCTGTCAGTGCTTCAAAGGTCGTGCCAACCGGGACAGAAACCTTCTCAGGCGCTGTGATGCTGCCGATAACCTTCTCATCGGTTGTTCCGCCGATGAATTTCGCATCCGCCCAGTCGGCATGGTCGTTGCCATTGCTTCCCAGTTCATCGACATACAAAGTCATGGTCTTAGCATCAGCCGGTACTTCCACATTAACGAACTTTGCATTGGTAGAAGAAACCATTCTGCCGCTCGCGAAGACCGGGTTGTTTCTGTCATCATCAAACCAGACCTTGAACTCAATACTTGAATTGCCATTGCCGCGCTGCGCTTTGTCAACGCCAACCCATGCCTGGAAGCGGTTAAAGCCCTTGCCATCAACACTGAGCTTGATAGTAGAAGTCGCATGGGAACCGATGCCTTTTGCAAACTCCGTCTCTGTGCCGTCAACCTTCAGGCTGATCGCGCCTTTGCTGTTGGAAAGGTCTCTCTGGTTGGTTTCATAACCGCACTGGTCGACAAGCCATTCCATATCGCTGGCGTAGAAATATTCAGCTTCCGCAAAGTTAATGGTGTAAACTCTGGTAACACCGGCTTTGTTAGTCGCTTTAATCTTAGCAGTACCCGGAACAGTCTCTGCCTGCTGCACTTCAATCGTACCGGCATCCGCGGAAACCATCTCGGCCTCCACATACGGCACGCCAATAATATCACCCTTTGCAAAGGTGTAGTTGTAAGAATTCTTAACGCCGTCAAAACCATTCAGTACTTTTCCGTTTACTTTAATAGACTTAAGTACGTCAAAGTCGACGTCATAGGTCAGTTTACTCTCTGCCATCTTATCCGTATCCGCACTGACCGGGACAATACGGAAGGTGTGCGTGTGATTTGCGCTGCTGTCAAGACGATACTGCGGCAGTGCCGTGGTACCACCACAACTGTTATTACCCAAGCCGCGCTGCATCTCGTCAACCGTCAGAACGATATTATCGCTCTTTTCAATTTGGAAAATATGTCTGCCCTTTGCATTCGCACCGGAGGCACGATTGCCGATGCCCATCGCTTCCGGCTGATAGCGGGTCGCGCCGCTGTCCATGGTACCGTCCGCTGCAATCATCAGGCCGTCGCCGTCGTCGTTTGTCAGGGAGGTCCAGCGTACGCCGGTTCTGTTTGCATATTCCTGCGGATGGAGGTACTTGAATTCCTGCCCGTCCACCGTCAGATTTTTGCCGTTTTCATCGGTATTGTATACGCCTACATAGGAACCGGTATTTCTGTCCGCGTAGTTTTCCACCGGGCCGCGGCCATAGTATTCCATGTTCTGCAGGTCCGCGTTGACTTCCATCTTCACGCCGACTCTTGGCAGATCAACCAGCGTGTTATTCGGAAGCAGGTTGTTTGTCACAACAATTTCACCGTTGCTGTAGATCACATAGTCGATACGGTTGCTCGCATTGATTCTCAGGTTTCCGGTAACGGAAATCGGAAGCGTCTTGCGCTCTGCCGCTGCAAGCTCCGGAGAGGAAACATCAACCGTGATATTCGTCATGGTAGTTCCCATATCCTTCAGGCTGTTGCCCAGGCCGCCGTCGTTATCGATCTGTGCTCTGTAGAGGTTCAGGACCGGGCCCTTTTCCATCAGAACCATATCGTTTACGGTATAGTTGGAAATCTCGCCGGTTTCCTTATCGATGGTAATGCTGTAGGGTTTGTTTTCATCCGTCGTACCGGAGACGACGATTTCAGTTGCATCGTCTTCCAGCCCGGTGATGGACTCAAACGGATTCATCTTGCTGGTGTCAAGCGTCTCTGCCGCGACGGCCGGGGTATAATCCAACTGGAACTGCTCGTGTGCAATCTCATAGCCGGCATCCGCCCATTCGGTCGCTTCCTTCAACTTGACGCTGAAGTCCAGCAGATAATCAGAATTCTCTTTCACAGAATTAGCGTCTATGCCCAGATCCAGCGTGATGGTTTCTTCCGTCACCGCCGCTGTATCCAAATCCAGTGTGCCGCTGTTGATTACCGTGTCGTCTTCCTTCAGTTCCCAGGTGATATCGTACTGGCTCAGGTCCGTGTTGGTAAATTCGTTGACTACGCGGACTTTACCGTTCTCGACTTCACCGTCGTCATAGAAGTTGACTTCCTGATGGACTTTCTTGACTTCATAAAGCTTCGGGCTGGGGGTTCTGTCCGCATAGACAAGACCGTTGCCGCAGAACCAGTTGTCGTTGGTTTTCGCGTCGATCCAGTCGCCGCCGTAACCGTAGAAGTAGCCCTCAGTCGGATAATCGGTGGTGTTCTCGATGAACTCTTCCGAATCAAAGTCCATTGCGTAAACGATACTGTCATCGTCCTTGGCAATTGTATCTCCCTCATAGGAAGCTGCAATTTCGTCCGCGCTGAGCGCATAGTTGTAAACCGCCACGCCGTCGATCACGCCGTCGAAATACCGGTTGTCG
The DNA here is from genome assembly GCF_015667585.1 of Clostridium sp. D33t1_170424_F3. Taxonomy (GTDB): domain Bacteria; phylum Bacillota; class Clostridia; order Oscillospirales; family Acutalibacteraceae; genus Anaeromassilibacillus. The sequence continues at coordinate 153,991 of NZ_JADPEG010000002.1, forward strand.
TAGTCACTGTCATAGCCTACGCCAAGCGGAACATCATTGTTATCGAACGGACCGTTGCGATGATAGCTTGCCGTACCGATTTCTTTGCCATCCCAATACAGCTTATAGGTATCGCCGTCATACGTGCCAACCAGGTGATGGAAGTTTCCATCCGCATAATCTGCCGGGACATCCACCATCAGCGTCGCACCACTCCAGCCCTGTACAAAGAATTCAATCTTTGTGTTGCCGCCTGTGCCGTTGTATTTCAGGTTATATCCATTGGAGTCGCCCTTGCAGAGGATCGCGCCGTCGCCAGCGCCGGCCTTATTGGGCTTAATCCATGCTTCCAGCGTAATGGCGTCGCTCTTTGCCTTGAACTTGTCGTCAACCGGCAGAGACATGGAACCATTCAGAGCCTTTGTGCCGTTTCTGCCTTCTACCAGAGAACCGCTTACGGAAGCTTTTGTTTTGGTCTTAACGTCAATGACGTCATAAGAATAGGTGTTTTCCGGATACGGGGTTGCAATGGACTGGTCGATCCAATCCCAAATGAAACCGCCCTGTACGTTGGGCTTGGAGCGAACTTCATCCCAGTATTCCTTCAGGCCGCCTACCGCGTTGCCCATGGCGTGCGCATATTCAGACCAAATGAACGGGGATTTATTACTTTTATTGTTCGCATAGCTTACAGCGCTTCCCTGGCCCCAATACTGTACGCTGTAGATATCAACCAGGCACTGTTTTCTGTAATCCAGATCGGTCGGGTCAGTGGTGTTAATGCCGTTGCCCCTGTTGTCGCGCTCATACTTGCGGATGCGGCTGGGGTCACGGTCCAAAATCCACTGGGAGGAATTATAGAAACAGTAGTTCTCGTCCATTGTGTGGGGCGGATCTGCATAGGTCGCTTCATTACCCAGTGACCAGATTACGATGGACGGATGGTTTTTCAGGCGCTCCACCATGGTCTGGGTTCTTTCCATAACCATGTCGTTGAAAACCGGGTTTGCTGACGCCAAGTCGCTGTGGGACTCGACGTTAGCTTCGCTGCAAATGTAGAGTCCCATCTCGTCCGCCAGCTCATAAGTAAGCTTATTTTCCGGATAATGGGAGGTACGGATCGCATTGACGTTGAACTGCTTCATCATGACCAGCTCTTCAACGATCTCGTCCTTACCGATCGCACGGCCCTTCATCAGGTCGGTCTCGTGGCGGTTGGTGCCGCGGAAGACGATCTTTTCGCCGTTGATCTGCATCTGCTGCTGGTTGCTGGAGTTAATAATCACCTTATCCACTTCGCGGAAACCAACACGCTGGACAACCGTCTCAATGACGTTGCCGTCCGCATCCTTCAGCTCGATGAGGAGCTTGTACAGGTTCGGCGTATCGGCAAACCATTTGTCCGGGTTTGCAATATCCATGCTGCCGGTCGCGCGGGTGCCGGTGGTCTGAATCATATCCTCGAATTCCGCCGGGGCCGCTGTTACGCCCGCCACCGCGATATCCATGGTGTTGATCTTCTGATCGTCCATATCCAACAGGGTTGCGGATACGGTGTAATCACCGGAAACATCCTTGCTCAGGCTTCTGACATCCACATCCAAAGCCAGTGTTGCATCGGATTCCTTCGGGTTTTCTTTATCTTTCAGGGTAGTATGTACAAAGTAGTCGCGCAATTCCACATCGTCCTTGGAATACAGGTAGACGTCGCGGAAGATGCCGCTCATACGGATGAAGTCCTGATTCTCCAGGAAGCTTCCGTCGGACCAGCGGTACACCTTGACCGCCAGAGTATTCGGCGTGCCGTCCGTATGCAGGTACGGCGTGATGTTGAAATCGTGCGCGGTGTAGCTATCCTCCGAATAGCCGACTTTCTGGCCGTTGACATACACATAGTATGCAGACTCAACGCCTTCAAAGGTGATGAAGGTGTTGCGGCCGTCAAAGTTCTCCGGAGTCTCAAACGTCGTACGGTAGTAGCCAACCGGATTGTACACGGTTGCCGCATAGCCGTTCGCGTTGTCGTTTCTTGCTTCAAAGTTCTGCCAGGGATAGGACTGGTTCGTATAAATCGGTGAGTCATACTTAAAGGAACCGTCCTCATTGCGATAGGTCTGCCAGCTCTGCGGCACATATTCCTTCTGGAAATCGCCCTTTACATCGTCGCTCAGCGTCTCCGCCAGCCAGCTTTCATCTTTCGTCTTCGCCTCCAGCGGGGTTGTTACCAGCGCAAAATCCCACTCGGTGCCGGTCAGCTTCTGGTAGTACGCGGATTCGCTCGCATCCTCATCCAGAGCGGACGCCTCATTCAGCAAAGCTTTTTCTTTGCTTTCATAAGGAATAAACTGTGCGTGCGCGGGCTCGCGGTTTACCTCGTAGGTCCGGAGCTGATCGTACCACTCCTGTCCCTGGAATTCCGGATTGACCGGTACGCCGGAAGCGGCGGAAGCCACCGTGGCCAGTCCACTAAAAGAACTGAGCACCATTGTCAGGGCCAATACCATTGACGCGGTGCGTTTGACTTGTTTTTTTCCTTCTCTCTTCATGGGTCCTCCTTCTCAAATTCACCTAAATTTTCAAACCTTTTGCCAAAGATTCTGATTGGCATGGAAGCAGCCAAGGGTTTAGGGGCGCGCCAACTGCATAGGCATCTTTCTCCTTTCCAACAAATCCTCATTATGAAAATTCGCGTGTAAAACACACAAAATTTTACCAACCTTTTCCTTTGTTCTGCGCCGGTTCGGTATAATATCTAATTTTACACCACAGACTTGAACTATATTATACAATCTCTTTTGGAAGAAAGCAACACCTTTTTGATACAAATTGCATAATTTTTGTCTGACATCTCTCCTTCATATAAGTAATATTTTACCCACTTAATACAATAAAGCAAATGAACGATTGTTTACAAATTCTTTCTTGTATTTTCCAGAAAAAAAGGGTAGGCTTATTAAAGCGGTACTCCGCAGAAAGGAATGTTTTACCAAACGATGGATTGGCTAAGACGGTTTATGATGGACCGGTACGGTACGGATCAGCTTGGAATCGCGCTGATGGTTTTCTATCTGTTTCTTATTCTTTTGGCGTCGCTCACCGGCGCGTGGATACTGCGGCTGCTTGCGCTGGCCGTGCTGATTCTCTGCTTATTCCGCATTCTCTCCCGCAACAGAAGCAAGCGGTACCAGGAAAATCTGCAGTTTATGCAGGTCTGGACGCCGGTGAAAGCCTGGTTTCAAGGCCTGACGCAACGCGCAAAGGACGCCCGGACGCACAAATATTATCACTGCCCGAAATGCAAAAACACCCTGCGTGTGCCGAGGGGCAAGGGAAAAATACAGATTACCTGCCCCGTATGCCGTACGGAATTTATTAAAAAAACTTGAAAAAGCGGAAGGATTTGCAGTCCTTCCGCCTTTTTGGGTCATTGCACATTTGACAGCTTCCGACAGGTAATTACATGAACGGATGGATAAAATCATTTCGCGTCACATCGTATGTCGCATAAACTTGTATAGCATTTTGATAATTGTGATCATATAAAGTAATCCTATAAGTAATATTGGTTACATTCCCAACCCTCCCAGACAGTGAAAACGTCGCGACCGGGCCTCCCGGACGAAGCATGCTGCCAACGGAATCTAAATTAGGGCTGAATTCTGCCACAATATAATATGGCTCATATGCAGGATTATTTGTGGCGTCCACAAGCATCTCGCCATAAAAAATCTCGTCATAATAACTGAAATTATAAAAAGATATATTTACCTGATCCACCGTGATAGTACGGCTAGTTGGTTCTAATACCGTCAAAGCATCATTCGTAACATCATAACGAACCGTAATACTTTGTTTGGTTTCCCAATTGGAATCCAAAAAATCTATGCGCAGATCCATCGGCTGGTCGGTTGTAGGTATATTCATTGGGAATGCATTATAAGTTCCAGGTTTATAGGTCTCTCCGCTTCCTACTCCCGGTCCATATACTTTTGTTCCTGAATACTGAGCATCGGGATCGTAGCCTATCACAACTAATTCCCTGGAAAATGTACCCGGGCCGTTGTCGCGATTGTTCACCATAATTTCTGTACCGTTCACCCAAACTCTCGCCGAATCAGATACAATTCGCGCCGACGCTGAAGCCGGGACAAAGCAAATCCCCACCACCATTGCGAAACACAACACCATGCTGACCAACGAACGCGAAAACCTCTTTTTCATTTTGTTCCCTCCTAAACATTTTCCCATATTCTTTCCTGAATTTTTTAGCCCAATTTTATTATAGTATTTTTAACTAAAACAGTCAACATATTTCACTATTTATATTCAATATATTAATAGTTTTTGTTTAAATCTTTACCGCATTAGAATGCCCGGACACGGAAACCGGACAACAATATAGATTCTCCGCAATAAACGCGGAAAGGCTGCGGGAAGACATTCCCGCAGCCTTTTGTTTTTTCTCCTGCTCCACCGCACCGGAGGAATATTTATATCAGCTCTAAAATTTCACATTCCAATACATCCGCGATCCGCTTCAGTACTCGAACGCTCGGTTCCGCCTCGCAGTGCTCCCATTGATACAACTCCGCCTGCGATACCTCCAGGCGTTCGGCAAGCTCCGCACGCGTCAGCTTGGCCCGCTCCCTTTGACGCAGGATTTTTTTATCCCGTTCGAGCAGAATCGCAAGCTTTTTCTTTTCGTCAACTAAAAGCGGGCAATCGTTATGATTTTGCAGCCCGCAGCGCGCTCCTTCCGGGTTCAGGAGAATCGGCACGCCGTCCTGCGCGCTCAGCTCATATCCTTCCGGCAGTACGTAATCTTTGCCGCCGTCGTCCTCTCCCCGGCAGCAAATGTCCTCTTCATCCCACGGCACCAAAGAGTAATCCACGCCCAGCAATGCGCTGTCTTCCGCATGGAAACATTCTGTCCGATACAAAGTAATGGTTTTCATTTACAGCTCCTCCAAAATCTCCGCAGCACATTTGACCAGCTCACCGCAGGGGCGTTTTTTATAGTATTCCCCTGTACGGGCGCTGGGATTCGGATCTGTTCCCGCATCGCTCACACCCGTCAGCAGCTCGCGGCAGACGATGGATCCGTTTTCTTCCCGGTATTTCTGCGCAAGCTTTTGAATCTCCGCATACAGCTCTCTCTTTTCCTGCACTGCCTTCGGGTTACTGTAACCTTTTTTCATACTTGCTACAAACACCATCCCGGACACCGCGCCGCAGACCTCGCGCATGCGCCCCATCCCGCCGCCAAATCCGGATACCAGTTTCATGGCTGTATCAAAATCGAGCTCCAGCTCGTCCGCATACGCGCCGACAACCGCCTGCGCACAATTGTAACCCTGCTCAAACAGCTTCTTTGCCCGCTCGCCCTTTTCACTCATTTTTGCCAGCTCCTTTTTGCCGTGTATGGTTTGAAAAACAATGGTGAACCTAACCGATATAATAACATAAACCCTGTTTGGATGCAATTTCCTCTTGACTTCCATTTGCATGACGTTTATACTAATGTTATCGAACAAATGTTTTACATTCTCCATTTGGAGGTTCTTATGACTACATTGGAAAAACTGACGATCCTCACCGACGCGGCAAAATACGACGTCGCCTGCACCTCCAGCGGCGTGGACCGCGGCGGGGAAGCCGGCAGCCTGGGCAGCGCCGTCAAAGCGGGTATCTGCCACAGCTTTGCATCCGATGGGCGGTGCATTTCCCTGCTCAAAGTGCTGATGACGAATTCCTGTATTTACAACTGCAAATACTGCGTCAACCGCCGGTCCCACGATACGCCCCGCGCCGCGTTCACCCCGCGCGAGCTGGCGGACCTGACCATCGGCTTTTACCGGCGTAATTATATAGAGGGGCTTTTCCTCAGCTCCGGCGTTCTGAAAAATCCGGACTATACCTGTGAGCTGTTGATTCAGACGCTGAAGCTGCTGCGGGAAGAGTACCGCTTCCGCGGTTATATCCACGTCAAAGCCATCCCCGGCGCGGATGAAAAACTGTTGAGCCAATTGGGGATGCTGGCGGACCGCATGAGCGTCAACATTGAGCTGCCGTCTGAAACCAGCCTGAAGCTGCTGGCGCCCGACAAATCCAAAACGTCGATCCTCAAGCCGATGGGCCTGATCTCTGGAAAAATCCAGGAAAACCGGCACGATCTGATTCAATACCGCCACGCGCCGAAATTCGCGCCCGCAGGCCAGAGCACCCAGATGATCATTGGCGCAACGCCCGACACCGACTGGAAAATCCTGCGTCTGACGGAGGGACTGTACAAAAAGTATCAGCTGAAACGGGTTTTTTATTCGGCGTATATGCCGGTATCGGAAAACGCGCTGCTCCCGCCGATGGGGACCAAGCCGCCGCTTTTGCGGGAACACCGCCTGTATCAGGCGGACTGGCTGCTGCGCTTTTACGGCTTCACCGCAGACGAACTGCTCGACGAGGAGCACCAGAGCTTCCATCCGCTGGTGGACCCCAAATGCGGTTGGGCGCTGAACCATATGGAGCAATTCCCTGTGGAAGTCAACCAAGCGCCGCTGGAACTGCTTTTGCGCGTCCCGGGTATCGGCGTGCGCAGCGCGCGGCGCATCCGGAAAGCACGGCAGAGCGGCTCCCTTGACTTTGCAGGATTGAAAAAAATCGGCGTGGTGCTCAAACGCGCACAGTATTTTATCACCTGCTCCGGAAAAATGCGCGAAGGACTTAAATTTACGCCGGAGTCTGTGCTCCGCGCCCTCATCTCAGAGGAAAAACAAAAGCTTGCGGAGGATGTGCCGGAACAGCTTTCTTTTTTCTCTGGCACATCCAGCAATAAGGGACATCCCGCGGAGGGATTTTCCGGTAAACTGATACAATGAGGAATAGCCAATGAACACCAGAACCAACCTTTCCTATTGCTATGACGGCAGTTTTGAGGGCTTTCTCTGCTGCGTCTTTGAAAGCTACACCAAGCGTGAGGTTCCAACGCTGATCTACCCATGTGAGGAACCGCAGTGCTCCCTGTACCCGGAGAAACAGATCGAAACCGATCCGGCGCATGCGGAGCGCGTCTTTGCATCTTTGGTAAACAAAATTTCTGAGGAAGCCTGTGAACTGGTCCAGTTGGGCTTTTTGACCTGCCTGCCGCAAAAAGAACTTTTGCTCTACCGTTTTATCCGCATGGGATACCGGCACGGCGCGGCAGTCGTCAACTGGCTGGCGGACGAAACAGTCCACTCCCTGCGCAAAGCGGTACAGTTTGCGACGCATGAAGCGCATATGCTGTGCGGTTTCGTCCGCTTTTCCGAGCAAAACGGGACGCTTGCCTCCATCATAACGCCGAAAAACTGGGTGCTGCCATTGATGAGGGACCATTTTTGCAGCCGGTACAACGCGGAAACCTTTCTGATTTACGACAAAACACATCAAATGGCGTTGGTTCATCAGCCGGGCAAAACAGAGATTTTTCCATTGGAACGGTTTTCGCTGGAAGAAGCGGACGGCACAGAGGCACAGTTCCGCAGACTGTGGAAGCGCTTTTACGACACCATCGGAATCGAGGGCCGCTACAACCCGAAATGCCGCATGACGCATATGCCGAACCGCTATTGGGAAAACATGACGGAGTTCCAGGAGCCGGCGCTCCCCTCCGGAAAAAAGGATTTCCATCCCTTTGCAAAGGCCTCTGACGCATGTCTCCCCTGACGCGCCGCACGCATTTTCTTGCTTTTTCAGAATGCCTGTGTTAGCATGAAGAAAAATGGAAAAGAGGTGTGCCGCACATGGTGGACCCGCACTATCTGCGCCTGCTGGCAAGGGAATACCCGAACGCCGACGCTGCCGCGTCGGAAATCATCAATTTGAACGCCATCCGATACCTGCCCAAGGGCACGGAGTATTTTTTCAGCGACCTGCACGGGGAATACGAAGCCTTCGGCTATCTGCTGAACAGCGCCTCCGGCATCATACGCGACAAAATCGAATGGCTCTTTCAAAAATCGGTGGGACTTTCGGACCGGGAAGAGCTGGCGGACCTGATTTATAAGCCGGAACCCGTTCTGGGCGCTAAAGAAAAGGGAACGGACGCCTACCACGAGTGGTGCCGCATCACCATTTACCGGCTGGTGCAGGTCTGTAAGACTGTTTCTTCCAAATATACGCGCTCCAAGGTGCGCAAGAAAATGCCGGAACAGTTCGCTTATATCATCGACGAGCTGCTGCACGCCGATACGGAGGAAACCAAGGAGCAGTATTACGGGGAGATCATTCATTCCATTATTCGCACTGATATGGCGGAACCCTTCATCATCGCTATCAGCCGCCTGATCCGGCAATGCAGCATTGACATGCTGCACATCATCGGCGACATCTTCGACCGCGGTCCGCACGCGGACATCGTGATGGACGAGCTGATGGGCTATCATGATGTGGACATTCAGTGGGGCAACCATGACATCTCCTGGATGGGCGCGGCAACCGGCAACCTGGCGCTGGTCGCCAACGTGGTGCGTCTGGGCATCAGCTATAACAATTTTGACCTGCTGGAGGACGGCTACGGCATCAATCTGCGCGCGCTCTCCATGTTTGCCGCGGAGGTCTATCAGGACGATCCCTGCACCATCTTCACCCCGCACATCCTGGATGAAAATACATACGACCCGGTGGACATTCCGCTGGCAGCCAAAATGCACAAGGCGATTGCCATCATCCAGTTTAAGCTGGAAGGACAGCTCATCGCCCGCCATCCCGAATATCAAATGGAAGACCGCGTCCTTCTGGATAAAATCGATTTTCGTAAAGGAACCATCTTGATTCAGGGACAAACCTACGAACTGACGGACCGTCTCTTCCCCACGGTTTCTCCGGAACATCCGCTGGAGCTGACGCAGGCGGAGGAAGATTTGATCCACACGCTCGCCGTTTCGTTTGCTCACAGTGAACGGCTGGCCAAGCACATCAAATATCTGTACGCCCACGGCAGCATGTACAAATGCGTCAACTCCAATTTGTTGTATCACGGCTGCATTCCGATGACAGAAGACGGCGCTTTTGACTGCATCCCGTTTGGAGATGCTTCCCACTGCGGCAGAGAGCTGCTGGATTACATTGACGATCAGGTGCATCGCGCCTACTTCGCTGTATCCGGTTCTGCCGAGCAGCAAAACGCCAGCGACTTTCTATGGTACCTTTGGTGCGGGCCGAAATCGCCGCTGTTTGGCAAAAGCAAGCTTGCCGCTTTTGAGCGCTACTTCATTCTGGAACCGGAAACCCATATTGAGAAACGCAATCCCTATTACAGCCTGATCGAAAACCGGTCCACCTGCGAAAATATCCTGCGGGAATTCGGCCTGGACCCAGCCCGTTCCCATATTGTCAACGGGCATGTTCCGGTCAAAATCCGCCAGGGAGAAAGTCCGATCAAGGCGGGCGGCCTGTTATTTATCATCGACGGCGGCATCTCCAAAGCGTATCAGAAGCAGACCGGCATCGGCGGTTACACATTGATTTTCAACTCGCATCATCTGGCGCTGGCCCAGCACAAGCCATATGAACTGGCAAAACAGAACCTTTCTAAAAACGCGCCTTCCATGCAGATTGTGGAAATCATGCCGCGCCGTCTGACCGTAAACGATACCGACAACGGCAAAAGTATCGCCCGGCAGATTGAAGAACTGACGGAGCTGTTAAAAGCGTACCGGAGTGGGCAAATGAAAGAGCGCTGAGGAGCAAAACAGTATGGAATTTACATATCAAAGGGGCACTCTGGCAGATGTAGAGCTGCTGACCAAAGTGCGCATACAGGTTTTAAGAGCGGCAAACCAGCTTTCAGAGACAGAAGACCTCTCATTGGTCGAACAAACTTCCCGTGACTACTACTTGTCCAGCCTCTCCGATGGAAGCCATCTCGCTTATCTGGTTTTTCACGGGGAAACGGTCGCAGGCGCGGGCGGCGTCAGCTTTTACCGTGTAATGCCAACGTATCACAATCCGACGGGCCTGAAAGCGTATATTATGAATATGTACACGCATCCATCCTTCCGGCGCAAAGGTATCGCCTGGAATACGCTGCACTTGCTGGTCGAGGAAGCAAAGACGCGGAACGCCGGCCTGATCTCTCTGGAAGCGACTGCTATGGGGAAGCCTCTCTATGAAAAATACGGTTTTATCCAGATGCAGGATGAATTATGGCTTCCGCAATTAATCAATTGAGCCCCGTGCTGCAACACGATTTTTGAAAGCATAAAAGCGCATTATTCACAAATGTATTTTATATGAAGACAACACGCGAACTGTTAAAGGAACTAAGAGAAGACAACGACCTGACGCAGCGTACGATCGCACAGGTTCTGGGGGTATCACAGCAGCAATATTCCCGATACGAAACCGGAAGCGCCGCGCTGCCGCTCCGGCATTTTATCAAGCTTGCCTATTACTATAATATCTCTGCGGATTATCTGATCGGCCGCCATGCGAATGCGGACAAACCGCTGGAAAATATTTACCTGACAAAGCACTGCACCTTTGAACAATTCAGCAGCGACATATTTTCTCTGAATGAACGAAGACGTCAAGCCGTGTTGGAATACACAAAACTGCAAAAGAGAAAGGACGGAAAACTTTAATCGGTTCATCCGCCCGATTTTATTCGCCAATTTACGTACAAACGCCGGCGGAGGAGCAGCATATGAAAAAAGACCTTTCCAAAATGTCCCTGCGGGAGCTTTGGGAGTTGTTTCCCATCTTCCTGACAGAACATCAGGCAATCTGGCGTGACTGGTATGATGCAGAAGCGCAGCGTCTGCAAACGCTTTTGCCCAAGGAAACCGTTATCCGCATCAGCCACATTGGGAGCACCGCTGTCCACGGCATCCGGGCAAAGCCGATTATTGACATCCTTATTGAAATAACAAACGACTGTAAAATGGAGCGTCTGTCTCCCATTCTAAGAGAAGCCGGTTATCTTTCGATGCACGCGGAAAATACGCGCGCATCTTTTAATAGGGGATACACACCCAACGGCTTTGCGGAGAAGGTTTTCCACCTGCATCTGCGGTACAAGGGCGATCACGACGAGCTGTATTTCCGGGATTACCTGAATGATCGCCCGGATACCGCCAAAGCTTATGAAACGCTAAAACTGCATTTATGGATGCAGTACGAGCACGACCGCGACGCCTACACCGCCGGTAAAACAGAATTTGTCACAACCTGTACAAAGCTGGCAAAAGCATTTTATGGGGATCGGTATAACTGACGTCTTATGCAATTGGAGGCCATCCGCCTTTGCCTACAAAACCGGCGGTTTGCTGAATGATTTACTCTTCTTCAATACTTGAGAATATCTGCGTCATGACAGCCATTTTTAATTATGACCCTGACTTTCTATATACAATTTGTATTATTCTTATTATATTATACTAAAGTAAAAACCGCACGGAATAATTCCGTGCGGTTTGCTGCTTAATTCAGAAATTTTTACGCCGGTTCCGATATATGCTCGCTGTAATGGTGCGCTTCCTCCAGCATCATATCCTTGACCTTCATCAGACGAATCTGCGTACTGCGCTCGTTTTCATCCAGCTTCATGGTAATATACTTGATATTCGCCTGCATCTGCGGAATCATCACGTGCTCCAGCGCGTTGACACGGCGGCGCGTCTTCTCAATCTCCGCGGCCATCAACTGACAGGACTTTTCACACTCCGCCAGCCGCAGCATCTCCGGCAGCAGGTCCGCAAGGGACTTTACCGCCGCGTCCAGATCGCTGGACGTAAAGGCGAAGCCGTAAGAATAGATGTCGTTTGCATCCGACGTCCGCGTCTGATAGGTAAACACCGGGATTTCCACACTCATGACATTGCGGTTTCCGCACTCCAGAGATACTTCCTGCTTGGGCGTCATCAGCGCCACGTCGAGAACCTGATCCTGCATGCCGGCGCGTGCCAGCACAAAATTCTGGTTGGCGGCGGCAATGCCGGCCTCCACTTTCTCACGCAGAGCTTTGTTTTCCCGTACCAGGTCGAGGAACTGGCGCATTAGCTCGTCGCGCTTGTCCTTAAGCAGTTTATGGCCCCGTACGGCCGTAATCAGTTTCTTTTTAAGACGCGTCAATTCCATACGCGTCGGGTTTACATGGGTAGCAGCCAAAGTCTTCATCCCCCCTGACGATGCAATTGGTTACTTGATGGGGCACTCCCAGGTTTTAAAAAAGCTCTGAATGCAAACTCTCCCTGCCCGGGAGCTTTGTCTTTCTGTCCCGCCCGGTACCGCTTTTGGCTTTCACCATGGTTCAGGGCGGGTCGTGCATGCAAACTCCCTTTGCCCGGGAGCTTTGTCTTTCCGTCCCGCCCGGTACCGCTTTTGACTTTCACGGTGGTTCAGGGCGGGCCGTGCATGCAAACTCAGTTTGCCTCGTAATACTGATCAAGGAAGACGTCCTTGATACGCTTCAGCTCGCTGCGGGGCAGGATGGACAACAGCTTCCAGCCGATGGCCAGCGTCTCTTCGATATCGCGGTTTGCGTCGTACCCCTGGGAGACATACTCCTGTTCAAAGGCGTCCGCAAACTTGGCATACAGTTTGTCAATATCCGTCAAAGCCGCTTCGCCCAGAATGGTCATGAGCTCCTTGGCCTCCTTGCCGCGTGCATATGCCGCAAAAAGCTGGTTCATCGTATTCGCATGGTCGGCGCGGGTTTTTCCCTCGCCGATACCCTTGTCCTTCAGACGGGACAGGGACGGCAGTACGTCGATCGGCGGCGTGACGCCCTTGCGGAACAGTTCACGGCTCAGGATAATCTGCCCTTCCGTGATATAGCCCGTCAGATCGGGGATCGGGTGGGTCTTATCGTCTTCGGGCATGGTCAGGATCGGGATCATTGTGATACTGCCGTTCTTGCCCTTCTGCCGTCCGGCGCGCTCATAGAGCGACGCAAGGTCCGTATACATGTAGCCCGGATAGCCGCGGCGGCCCGGTACTTCCTTGCGCGCAGCGGAGACTTCACGCAATGCGTCGGCATAGTTGGTGATGTCCGTCAGGATAACCAGCACGTGCATATTCTTCTCAAACGCGAGATACTCCGCGGCGGTCAGCGCCATACGCGGCGTCGCGATACGCTCAACCGCCGGGTCGTTCGCCAGGTTGACAAACATGACAGTACGGTCGATCGCGCCTGTCTCTTTAAAGCTTTGAATAAAGAAGTTTGACTCTTCAAACGTAATACCCATGGCGGCAAACACAACCGCAAACGGCTCGCTTGTCCCGCGCACCTTTGCCTGACGCGCAATCTGCGCCGCCAGATTGGCGTGCGGCAAACCGCTGGCGGAGAAAATCGGCAGCTTCTGCCCGCGCACCAGCGTGTTCAGGCCGTCGATGGCGGAGATCCCTGTCTGAATAAACTCCTGCGGATAGTTGCGCGCCGCCGGATTCATCGGCAGGCCGTTGATGTCCATGCGCTTGTCCGGCAGAATCTCCGGGCCGCCGTCGATCGGACGGCCCAGGCCGTCGAACACGCGGCTGAGCATGTCTTCGGAAACGCCCAATTCCATGCTGCGGCCCAGAAATCGCACCTTGCTGTTGCTCAGGTTGATGCCGGTGGAGCTTTCAAAGAGCTGCATCAGCGCGTTGCCGCCGTCGATCTCCAGGACCTTGCAGCGGCGCTTTTCCCCGCTGAACAGCTCAATTTCGCCCAGTTCGTTGTACGTGACGCCTTCCACGCCGCGCACCAGCATCAGAGGACCCGCAACCTCCTGTATCGTCCGGTATTCCTTTGGCATTTAGAAGTCCTCCTTTTGCGAAAGCTCTTCAATCTGTTTGGAAAGCGCTTTCAAAATTGCCTGGTATTCGCTCTGCATCTCTTTTTCTTCAATATATTTGAAGCGGCCGATGCGCTCACGCACGGGCAGCTTGACCAGATCGTCCACAGAAACGCCCTTGTCCAGCGCTTCCACCGCCTGGTCATAATAATCCAGCACCAGCTGCATCATTGTGAACTGCTTGGGAAGAGGCGTATAGGTGTCCGTCTCATGGAAAGCATCCTGATGCAGGAAGTCTTCGCGGATGGAACGGGAAGCCTCCAGCTTGAGGCGGTCCGGCGCGGAAAGCGCGTCCATACCGACCAGCTGTACAATTTCGTTCAGCTCGGCTTCCTCCTGCAGCAGGCGCATCAAACGGCCGCGCAGGTTCATCCAGTCTGGATTCACTTTATCGTTAAACCAGTTCCGCATGGTATCCACATAGAGGGAATAGCTGGTCAGCCAGTTGACCGCCGGGAAATGGCGTTTATACGCCAGATCGGAGTCCAGGCTCCAGAAGACTTTGACGATACGCAGCGTCGCCTGCGAGACCGGCTCGGAAATATCGCCGCCCGGAGGGGAAACCGCGCCGATTACGGAGAGCGCCCCCTCCCGGTTTTCGCTGCCGACGGTCACGACGCGGCCCGCGCGCTCGTAGAACTGCGCCAAACGGCTGCCCAGATACGCCGGGTATCCTTCTTCACCGGGCATTTCCTCCAGACGTCCGGACATCTCACGCAGCGCTTCCGCCCAGCGGGAGGTGGAGTCCGCCATCAGCGCGACGGAATAGCCCATATCGCGGAAATATTCCGCGATGGTGATGCCGGTATAGATGGACGCCTCACGCGCCGCAACGGGCATATCGGAGGTGTTGGCAATCAGCACGGTGCGTTCCATCAGAGAGAAACCCGTCTTCGGATCCTTCAGCTCCGGGAACTCGTTCAAAACGTCCGTCATTTCGTTGCCGCGCTCGCCGCAGCCGATATAGACAACGATGTCCGCCTCCGCCCATTTTGCCAGCTGGTGCTGCACAACGGTCTTTCCGCTGCCAAACGGGCCGGGGACTGCCGCCACGCCGCCTTTTGCAATCGGGAACAGCGTATCAATGACGCGCTGGCCCGTCACCAACGGCATATCCGGGGAGAGCTTCTGCTGATATGGACGGCCCACGCGGACCGGCCATTTCTGCATCAATGCAATATTCTGGCTCAAGCCGTTCGGGGTATCCACCACTGCGACGGTCTCGTCAATGGCGTAGTCGCCCTCCTTGATGGAGCGCAGCTTGCCCATCAGGCCGTTCGGCACCATAATTTTGTGCAGGACGATCTCCGTCTCCTGCACGGTGCCGATGATGTCGCCGCCCGTCACCTTGTCGCCCGCCTTTTTCAGCGGTTTAAAATGCCATTTCTTTTTATGATCCAGCGCGGGAATTTCCACGCCGCGCTTCAGGCTGTTGCCGGTCGCCTTCATGATCTCCTCCAGCGGGCGCTGGATTCCATCGAAGATGCTGCCGATCAGGCCCGGACCGAGCTCCACGGAGAGCGGCGCGCCGGTGGATTCCACCGGTTCGCCCGGGCCAAGCCCGGAGGTCTCCTCGTAAACCTGGACGGAAGCCTGGTCGCCGTGTATCTCAATGATTTCACCGATGAGCCGCTGTTCGCTGACGCGCACCACGTCGAACATGTTCGCGTCGCGCATGCCCTCGGCGATGACCAGCGGTCCGGCAACCTTTTTAATGGTTCCTTTGCTCATTGTTCTGATCTTTCCTTTCTGTGGGACTGCGCCCCAGAGTGCTGACGAAACCCGCCGGGCTTCCCCGGCAGGAACTTATTGATTGAAGATAATATCGGAGCCGACCGCCTGCTCGACGCTTTTCTTCACCGCGCGGACGCCCATGCCCGTGTTGCCGGACACGCCCGGAATCAGAATGATTGCGGGAAGCATCTGCTCGCGGTACCGGTCGATCTCGGTTTCCAGGGAAGCCGCCAGCGCCTCGGTGATATACACCACCGCATAGTCCTGCTCCGCGAAGGACCGCAGCCGGCGCGCCGCCTCCACCGGGTCCGCCACCGGATAGGTGTCAAGCCCCAGAGCCGCGAAGCCGTAAATGCTGTCCCGGTCCCCCATCACTGCAATTTTATACATGGCTCTCCCCCTAGTTCACATACATTTCCCGCAATCGCTCCCGGATGGATTCCATCCGCAGCTGGTTGAGCTTGCCGGAGAGAATCACCCGCACCGTTTTGATCTCGTTCTCCCTGGCCAGCACATAGGCCGCCAGAGGCGCGAGGGTAAACGGATTGTACTGCTGCGGGCGGATGCGCCGGATAATCAGGTTATCGCACCAGCGCTCAAAGGCGGAGGGCGATTCCTTCAGCTCCTGCACCGCGTCGGCGTACGGCGTTGCGGACAGATAGCTGTAGATGGCTTCCTGCCCCTCCACCGCAGCCTGCGCCAGCTTCGCGGTATCCAGCGTATCGCAGTCCGCCAATGCGCGCCGGACAAAGTCCAGCGATTTGCCGGTTTTCTGCGCGCGCACCGCAACCTTGATGTCCGCCGCGGCCACTGTCAATTCCGCATATTCTTTGATTACCGCGTTGTCGGCGGCTTTCCCCGCCGCATGGATCGCGTCGAGCGCCGCTTTGTCAATAATCACATCGCAAAGCTGTCCGTCGCGCGTATGCAGCAGCAGGTCGAACGCTTCCTTCGCCGGGGCGCGCATGGCCTCCGGCAAAAGGGTGTAGTCCTGCTCTTGAATGGCTTTCAATATCGTTTCCCATTCCACGGCGCCGTGGGTAAAAAAGGCCTCCGGCATTTCCGTGTTGGTAAAGACCAGTTTGATCGCCGCTTTCAGATTATGATAATCATTTTGATAGAGGAATACGTCGAACACGGAGAGATCGTCCACCAGTTCTTCCATCAGCGCCCAGGTTTTCTCCTGTTCGCCCGTGAGAATCTGCTCCGCGCTCTGCGCGCTTCCGTCGCCCCAGCCCTTGTCCGCCAGAAGCTGAAGGCACTCTTCATAGGTGCGCGCCGCAAGAAGCTGTTCCAGAAACATCCCGTTCAGCAGGGACATCTCCTTGGAGCGGATGCGCGCCACCGCATAGGTATACTGCTTTTCCGCCATATCAGTGCCCTCCCGGGAAGAGCAGCGCGTGAATTTCGTCCTGCAAACCTTCCTTCGCGGCGTCGAACAGCGCCGAGAACGAGCAGTTCTGTTCGATCCCGCCGTAGGTCAATACAAAACCGCCGTCGATGTTCCGCGTCTCCCCGGAGAGCGTCAGCTTTGCGCCGGCGGGGACCGCCTTTTCCAGCCGGGAGGCAAAATCCTTCGGCAGGCGCTGCAAGTCCTTTTGGTTGAATAAAATCTCCCCGTCCTGAGGCAGGGCGTATTTTTTTACCATTTTTAAAATATTGGAGAAGTATTCCTCCGGCGGCAGCTCTACCGCGGCCTGCAGCGCGCGCTCCATCGTCTCGCCGATGATCTGCTGCTTCGCCGCAAGGACGCTTTTTCTCTTTTGCAGAGCAGCGGCGGACACGGCGCGCTCCCGCATCGCCTTTGCCTCGTCCTTCGCGCGGTTAATGGTCTCTTCCCCCTGCACCGCGCCTTGAACCTTTGCGTCCTGCCGAATTTGAAACGCCTGATTTTCCGCGTCTTCCAGCACAGCCGCAGCGGACGCCGCGGCATCGTCCTCAATTTGTTTGATGATCTTTTCGAGTCCAGTCATGAGCAGCGCTCCTTTTCCAATTCATTTTTCCCAATCGGGGCGCTGGTTCTTATACCGGCAGGCCGCCGATGCCTGTGATTGCCAGAATGGAAACGAGAAGCGCGAGAATCGCATAGGTTTCAACCATGGCCGGGAAGATAATCGCTTTGCCCAGCTGGTCCGGGCGCTTGGATACCAGGCCGATGCAGGCGACCGCCGCACGGCTCTGTTTGAGAGCGGACCAGTAGCCGACGATTGCCATCGGCAGACAGGCCAGCAGATACAGGAAGCCCTTTGCCAGGGACATTTGCACGTTTCCGCCGAGGATACCGATCTGAGACAATGTGATAAATGCGATCAGCAGGCCGTAGATGCCCTGCGTACCGGGCAGCAGCTGCAAAATCAAAACTTTACCGAACTTGGACGGGTCCTCCGTCACAACGCCCGCGGCCGCCTCGCCCGCGCGTCCCACGCCGACCGCAGAACCTGCGCCGGCCATAAGCGCCGCCAAAACCGCACCCAGCAAAGCCAGAACAACACCGAAATTTTCCATGATTATTTTTCCTCCCTGATTTTGTAATATTTTGTATGAATGCCGAAGGGCGAAAAT
The DNA here is from genome assembly GCF_015667585.1 of Clostridium sp. D33t1_170424_F3. Lineage (GTDB taxonomy): Bacteria > Bacillota > Clostridia > Oscillospirales > Acutalibacteraceae > Anaeromassilibacillus. The sequence goes on from NZ_JADPEG010000002.1 coordinate 172,077, forward strand.
TTGCGTCCGCCGCCCTCGTAAAATTTGCCGAAGAATTCCACAAACTGCAGACGGTTCGTATGCACATACGCGCCCAGCAGGTTGATGCCGATATTCAGCACATGGCCCAGAATAAAGACGATGATGAACAGGATTGCGCCGCCGACTCCGCCGCCGCCCATACTGCCCATCTGGTTGATCACCGTGGCGATTACGCCGGTGGCCAGGCCGAGCGCCAGCAGGCGGGAATAGGAGAGGATGTCGCTCAGATAGCCCGTCACGTTGTACAGGCCGTACAAGCCCTTGAGCAGCCGCTTCGCCGGGTTGCGGGATTCACGTCCCGCCGTAAAGACGATGCCGACCGCGCCGATGCCCGCCACCGCGGCGGCTATATTCCCCGCAAGGGGAGGCAGGATAAAACCAAGCTGTGCGATGTCCACAAACATCTGGCTGGACAGCATAAACACAATCGCACCCGTCAGAAGCATATACCAGAAGATGACGTCGTAAAGCGCATCCTTGTACTTTTTCTGCTTCCAGAGCTGGATAAACTGCATTGCCAGTCCGACAAACAGATGAATTACGCCGACCAGCAGCGAGAACATCAGCATGCGCATGGGCTCCTTGATCGGCTCAAACCAGAGCGGCCCAAGGACGATCTCTTTTCCGAAAAACGTGCGGGAAATCACCGCTGTGGCGTCCCCAAAGAAGCCGCCGAACAGAAAGCCCCAGATGGTGGTGGAAACGCCGCAGAAAAAGAACATCCGCAGCGACTTGCGCATCCCGTTCTCCATGTTCTTAAATTTCCACAATGCCAGACCGCAGCCGATGACCATCAGCAGTCCATAGGCTGCGTCCGAGAGCATCATGCCGAATAGAAAATAATAGAAAATTGCCATAATGGACGTGGGGTCGATCTCATGTTTTCCGGGAAGGCTGAACGATTCCAGAACGCCCTCCACGGGTTCCGCAAACTTGTTGTTCTGCAGCAGGACCGGGACGTCCTCGTCCTCCGAGGGTATGCTCAGTTCCACCGCCGCGTCGAATTTTTCTTCCAGCTCCTTGGAGAGCCTGTCCGCGTCGCGCGCCGGGATATAACCGGTCAGCACGAATGTGCGCCGGGACTGCATCAGGCGGCCGATGACCTCGTACTTCTCCTGCCGCATCGTCAGGTAATCCACCATGAATTTCATGGACTCCCGCCGGTCGGCATAGCCCTTGATCTCGTCCTCCGCGGCCTGCATGATCTTTTGCTGCTCGGCTACGCGGCCCTCCAGCGTTTTGACGCGCTCTGCGGGCGGCGTTTTGGAGGGCGCGGCAGGCCTTGCAAAGCCCAGCGTGCGCAGGGCGTCTTCCACGTTTGCCGCGTCGGGCTTCCGGCACAGCAGGAAAACGCAGGTCTGTTCGCGGGAGGAACTGATCACGTCCACCTGGACGGGCGTCTGCGGAAGCAGCTCCGCGAGCCGCTCCTCCAGCGCCGCCTGGTTCAGGTCCCCGGCCAGCGTGCCGATAAAAGCCGCCGTCGCCTTCGTCCCCTTGAACCGCATGGGCACGTCCAACGCCACCCAGGGGGTGAGCGCTTCGATCTGCGTTTCCAGCTTCTGGATGCTGCCGCGGGCGTCCGCGATGTCTTTGGAAAGCTCGTTGATCCGCAAAACGATGTGCAGGACCTTTTCGCTCTCCTCCGCAAACGCGTCGTACTCCGCCGCGTCGATTTCCTTGCGCCCCTCCAGAGAGGCAAACAGGGATTTCTTTTCCGACGCATACCGGTTCAGAACCTCCAGCGCCTGTCCGGACGCCACGATGTTTTTTTCAAACTGCGTTTTCTGCGCGGACATATCTGCCTGCTGGAATACGCTGTCCTCCTGTAAAACATCGTTGATTTCCACAACGCCGCGCCGCTGGATAAATTCCAGAATATGTTTGCGATGTTTCTTGAGACCGTATATGCTGATGCGCTGCATCTGCAATACCGCCATAAGTGCCATACCTCCTTTGCTTTGCACGGGAACCGGCTAACCCACCAGCTCCTTTAAAATCCGTGCAGCCGCTTCTTTTTCTTTTTTGCGCGCGCCGGCCTGCAAAGCTGAAATTTCCTCTTTGGTGCTCTGCTGGACCTTTATTGTCTCCGCCTCGCTCTGCTTCTGAGCCGCGTTGAGCGCCGCCTGCGCTTCCTTTTGCGCGTCGGCAGCGATCTCTGCCACGGTCTTTTCCGCATCGCTCCGGGCCTGCTTCAGGATTTCCTCCGCCCTTCGCGCGGCGTCGCGCTCCGCCTGTTCCGCTTTTTGCTCGGCCTCGCGCACGGCGTCGATCATCTGCTGTGCCATTGATTTTCACCCCCTGTATCGGTTACTATGAGCTCACCCGGCCGCACAGCTGCGGCCCTGCGCGCTTTTGATAAATCTGTAAAATCATATTCTTTTGGGATTCCCAAAATTATATTCATTGTACATGAAAATAGAGGAAAGTGCAACAACATAAACCAACTTATTTCTAAAAATCTTTCCATTTTGTACAATGTGTTTCATTTTGTCCGCTTTCCTGATAATATGACGAAACTCCGAACGGGATTCGCCGGTTTTCCATACAAAAAAGCTTGGAAAATCCCGCCGTTTTTTAAATATTTTTATCGAGCGCTTCCATTGATTTTAGTTTACTAAAGCGGTATAATTAATAACATTATAGTCTGCTCACAGAAGCAGTAATTTATAGGAGGTTGCACTACATATGAAACGCGTTTACAACTTTTCCGCGGGCCCCTCGATGCTGCCCGAAGCTGTTCTTCGCCGCGCTGCGGACGAAATGCTGGACTACCAGGGCAGCGGCCAATCTGTGATGGAAATGTCCCACCGCTCCAAGGTCTACGAGGGCATTATCAATTCTGCTGAAAGTCTGCTTCGCGAAGTGATGAATATCCCCGACAATTACAAGGTTTTGTTCTTGCAGGGCGGTGCATCCTCTCAATTTGCGATGGTGCCGATGAACCTGATGACCAAAAGCAACAAGGCGGATTTCGTCATCACCGGCCAGTGGGCCACCAAAGCGTATAAGGAAGCGGCCCGCTACGGCACGGCCAATATCGTGGCTTCCTCCAAGGACCAGACCTTCAACTATATCCCGGAGCTGGATTCTTCCACCTTCACCAAGGATGCGGACTACTTCCACATCTGCCTGAACAATACCATCTACGGCACCAAGTTCACCAAACTGCCGGAAACCGGCGATGTGCCGCTGGTGGCGGACATCTCCTCCTGCATCCTGAGCGAGCCGATTGACGTGAGCAAGTTTGGCATTCTGTATGCGGGCGCACAGAAGAATATGGGCCCCGCCGGCCTGACGGTCGTCATCATCCGCGAGGACCTCGTCGGCAATGCGATGGACATCACGCCCACCATGTTCAACTATCAGACGCACGTGGACAACGGTTCCATGTTCAACACCCCGCCGTGCTACAGCATCTACATGTGCATGCTGGTGCTCGACTGGATCAAGAACACCATGGGCGGCCTGGATGAGATGAAAAAATACAACGAGAAAAAGGCCGGTATCCTTTACGATTATCTGGACAGTTCCAAGATGTTCCGCGGCACCGTCGTCGCGAAGGACCGTTCCCTGATGAACGTCCCGTTCGTCACCGACAGCGAGGAGCTGAACGCCAAGTTCGTGAAAGAAGCCGCTGCAAACGACTTCGTCAACCTGAAGGGCCACCGTTCCGTCGGCGGCATGCGCGCTTCCATCTACAATGCAATGCCGATGGAAGGCGTGGAGAAACTGGTTGCCTTCATGAAGAAGTTTGAAGAAGAGAACGCGTAACAGGGCTGCATATTATAGGAAGATGGGAACCCATTAAATTTGAATGGTACAGGTGATTACAATGTTTAACGTTAAATGTTTGAATAAAATTTCCCCCGTGGGCACCAAGCGCTTCGGCGCAAATTACAACGTCGGCGAAGACGTGGAGAATCCGGAAGCCGTTCTGGTCCGCTCCGCTTCCATGCACGACATGGAGCTGCCGCAGAGCCTGCTGGCGATCGCCAGAGCGGGCGCGGGCGTCAACAATATCCCGCTGGACAAATGCAGCGAGGCGGGCATCTGCGTATTTAATACGCCCGGTGCAAACGCGAACGCCGTAAAAGAACTGGTGATTGCGGGCCTGCTGCTCTCCTCCCGGAAGGTTATCTCCGGCATCGAGTGGGCCAAGACCCTCAAGGGCAACGGCGCGGATGTGACCAAGATGGTCGAAAAAGGCAAGAGCGCGTTTGTCGGTCCGGAAATCAGCGGCAAGAAGCTCGGCGTCATCGGCCTCGGCGCAATCGGCATCCTGGTTGCTAACGCGGCGAAGAGCCTGGGCATGGAAGTTTACGGCTATGACCCGTATCTGAGCGTCGACGCGGCATGGGGCCTCTCCCGTTCCACCAAGCACGCCCAGACACTGGATGAAATATATGCGAACTGCGATTACATCACCATGCATGTGCCGCTCACCCCGGACACCAAGGAGATGATCAACGCAGAGAGCATCGCCAAGATGCAGGATAACGTCCGCATCCTGAATTTTGCCCGCGGCGATCTGGTGAACTCCGCCGACATCCTGAAGGCACTGGCGGACGGCAAGGTTTCCGCCTATGTCACCGACTTCCCGACCGACGAGATGCTTGGCGCGGAAGGCGTCATTGCCATCCCGCACCTCGGCGCTTCCACCCCGGAGAGCGAAGACAACTGCGCACGCATGGCGGCCGACGAGCTGAAGGATTACCTGGAGAACGGCAACATCACCCATTCTGTGAACCTGCCGAACGTCTCCATGCCGCGTGATCCGGCGTTCACCCGCGTATGCATCATCCATCGCAATGTTCCGAACACCATCGGTCAGTTGGCCGGCAAGCTTGCGGAGTTTGGCATCAACATCGAAAATATGCAGAGCAAGTCCCGCAAGGATTACGCCTATACGATTCTCGACGTTACCGGCGATCTCAACGGCAACGCCGCCAAAATGGAAGAATCTGCGGATATTGTGAAGGTCCGTGTGATCTGATTTCATTCAATATAAAATAATAAAACCAGCCTGCGGTAAAGAAATGTACCGCAGGCTGGTTTTTATTCACGCTCAAATTTATCCAGATACTTTTGCCTTTGTTCCTCCAGTAGATCTTCCGGTATGTCCACATAAATGCAGGTTTGACAACAGCCTAGGATGTCCAAATAAATGTTCTCCACTGTACAACTCTCATCCTCCCAATAAACACAAAAATAATTTTCACACCGCATGTTTTTTCTCCCTTTCACTTGTGTATTCCATTCATGATATGGGGATTTTATCCCTCTTATATATGATGATTATATACCTCATAATACAAGTATGCAAGCAAAAAGTGATATGAGGGAAGATATATGATTGTTTTTAATAAACTCTGGGACACAATGAAGGCAAAAGGCATATCGACGTACGTATTGAGGGAAGAATACAATGTAGAAAGCCGGACAATTCGGCGGCTTCGAGCAAATCAAAACGTTACAACAGATACGCTTAACAAGTTGTGTAAAATTCTGGATTGTGAACTTTGCGATGTGGCGGAATATATATCTGAATAGAATAACTTAAATAAAAAAATCCTGCTAAAGCTTAGCAGGATTTTTTATTTATAAAACAATATTTAAGCTCCGCCGGCAATGAAAAGCACGCCGCCCTCCCTGAGCCACTCAGGCATATGAGGAGTAGGGGGGCGTGAGTCGAAGTACCCCGGAGCCCACTCTCGCGCCCCCTAAAAAACCAATTGACACGCACAGGAAATAGACTAGCGGAAAACTGCCACTGTTTACCGCCGAAGGCGCGTCAGACGTTGCACGTCCTTTTGCTTACTTTTGTGGCAAGACGGACACGCAGTGTCTGACGCGCCTCCGGCGATGTTCTAAACAACAATCGCCGGAGGCATGAAAGACGTTGTACGTCCGTTCTCTGCGGAGAACGACAAAGGGCCCTGCCCTTTGATCCCGCCACCTTTTAGAAAGGTGGATAAACGCGTTTTAATCTCAAGCCTTTGCCGACCGCAGGTCAACCGCAATTTTACCACGGGCAATGACCATTTGAATCTTCAAATCTTTATCCAACACCACCAGGTCGGCGCGTTTCCCCACCTTGATACTGCCGATCTCGCCATCCTCATGGATCGCGCGCGCCGGATTGATGGTCGCGCTTTTGATTACCTGCTTAAACGGTACACCGAAATTGACCAGGTTACAGACTTCCTGATGAATATTTGTTGTCGAACCGGCAATTGTGCCGTCCTTCAGCCGGGCCTGTCCATCCTTGACATAGACCGTCTGACCGCCCAGCTCCGAGATACCGTCCGGCTCCCCGGCCGCACGCATGGAATCGCTGACGATAATGGAACGGTCCTCTCCCAACTGGCGGAACGTGATGCGCAGCACAGCGGGATTGATATGGAAGCCGTCGCAGATGATCTCCGCATGCACACGCTCGTCGTCAAACACCGCACCGACCACACCGGGATTGCGGTGCGTCATGCCGCTCATGGCGTTATACAGATGCGTCGCATGAGTGATGCCCAGATTGAACGCATGCTTTGCCTGCTCGTAGTCGGCGTCCGTATGCGCAATGGAAACCGTACAGAGCTTGCTGGCCTTCTTAATAAAGTCGTCCGCTCCCTCGCACTCCGGCGCAATATCGACCAGCTTGATAATACCGCCGCAGCCATCATAGAGCGTTTTAAACTCATTCCAATCTGGGTTACGGACATGCTCGCCCTTTTGCGCGCCCTTCTTATTAATGGAAATGAAAGGGCCTTCCATGTTCACACCGGCTATCGCCGCGCCAAACGGGCGGTCGTCCATACAAGCCTTGACCGTCGCCAGCGCCTCGGCAATCTCCTCATGGGAAACTGTCATCGTCGTCGGGCAGAAGGATGTGACGCCCTTCGTGACCAAATGCCCCGCCATCTTGGCAAGGCCCGCCGTGGAAGCATCGCAGGTGTCCGCCCCAACACAGGCGTGGATGTGGATGTCGACAAAGCCCGGTACCACACAGCACCCGCTCAGGTCCAGCTCTTCCTCCCCGCTCAGGTCGGGCGCAATATCCGCAATGCGGTCTCCCTCCACTGACAGGCAGGCATCCACCAACGTAAATGTATCGTCCATAATTTGTGCATTCTTCAAAATCACAGCAATCACCTCAATTTAGTTCTATAGTATCTTCATTATAGCGGAAAGGCTCTGCCGATACAACTCATAAAAGCTGGAATTCCAAAAGAATACACAATCCGACACCTGCGCGATAAGAAAAGACAAAAAGAAGGCGGGCCAATCGACCCGCCTTCTTTTTTATCCAAATAATGATCAGCCGTAGGCAATCTGCCCTTCACAATGGAGGACGACTTTGGAATCACCGGGCATTTGAGTGTAAAGTCCTGTCTTTTCACCCTTGTTTCCGATTGCCCACACCCGATAGGAATACACATTGCCATTCTTGCCCAAATACTGGGTCTTGAAAACCTTGCCGTTGCCGACCGTAAAGCTCGGCGCGTTATTGGTGCCGGTCACCGTCATCTGGACGTCATAGTAGCTTCCCTTGTAAACACCAAAGTTCACACTCGGATTGCAGAACGCCGAACCATTCGGGGAAGTCGAAACCGTCACCGGGAAAGAAGCGACATAAGCGCCGCTCGTAATTGTAATCGTAGCTGTTCCAGCGGATTTGCCCTGAATCTGATACAGGTATGCGTTGGTGTAACTCCCCTTCAGATCGGAACGGTTGGAACGGTCCGCCTGGAACTTCACCGCCACCACATTCGGGTTGCTGCTGGTACAGGTTGGCGTTGTAGAAGAATTTACTCTGGCGAGCGGATAATACACATTACCCACATTAAAGGAATAGGAGCTGGTATCCAGAGAGAGCACGCCGGAATTGGTAGTACCCCCACCGCTGCCGACTGTAACGGTCATCGTCGCAGCAGCCAAACCGGAAGAAGTAACTGTCAATGTAGCGGAACCCGCGGAAACGCCCCGAACTGTAACGGTGGAGCCGCTCTGGGTTACGCTGACCGCGCTGGAATTGGAAGATACGCTGTAGCTTCCGTTCGTCGGGTTGGTAACCGTAAAGCTGTTTGTCGCGCCGACTGCAACGCTCAGAGAGCTGACGCTCAAACGAACCGCCGCGCTGTAGGAATTGCCGAGATTGACAAAGTCAATGTCGTACTCTTTAGCATATTTCTCTGCGGCGGAACCGGCATAGCCCTTAATCGTGATAAAGTCCTCAAAGGCGTCATATCCGATGCGGGTAACATTCGGCGGAATTGTAATTTCGTCCAGCTCGTCACAACCTGCAAAAGCGCTGTCTCCAATGCTGGTCACCGCACTGCCGATGGTAACAGAACGCAAGTCACTGCATCCCTCAAAAGTGTTGTCTAAAATTTTTGTTAAACTTGAGGGCAGTGTAACGGAACGCAGGGAAGAACAGCCGCTGAACGCTTCCAAACCAATTTTCGTTATACTGTTTGCAAAAGTTACAGATGTCATTTCGTCCGCATCTGCAAAGGCGCGTTCTCCGATCTCCTTAACGCCCTCCTCCATGGAAATTCTTTTAATATCCGTGCCTTCAAAGGCTCCATCTGCAACAAGATCGATGCTATCAGGCAAGTAAATATTCTTACCGCTACCACCGTTTTCTAAAACGCTGCCATCACCTTTGCCGATTCGAGTAATTGTTCTGCTTCCAATTTTGTTCGGAATTGAAATGGATGATTTGGAATGATAGTACTCTCCATCGTCATCAATACTGACCACCGTGTATTTGCTATCAATTCTTTCCACATCATAAGCATCGTCTATCTTTGCAGCATAAGCAACCGTGCTGGTGAACGCCGTAACTGTCAATAAAGCGGACAGCGCCAACGACAGCAGTTTTTTTGCTCTTCTCATACTTTCCTCTCCTTGTCTAAAATGTTTCATAGGTTTTATCTGTTTTGGTAAATCCTATTATACCGTAGCACGTCAAATTATGCAAGGTTTCAGGCGGTTACACTTGTGTAATTTGCACTGGTAATATCTGTCTTGTTCGTCATCAAATTGAAAACGCTTTGTAATAACTTTTTGGCAACATAAAAAAGCCCTGCACAAACCGTGCAGGGCTTCACTATGCAATCCCGATTAGATCAGCTCAATAATCGCCATTTCCGCAGCGTCGCCGCGGCGCGGTCCAAGCTTCGTGATGCGGGTATAGCCGCCGTTGCGGTCCGCATACTTCGGGGCAATCTCTGTAAACAGCTTGTTTGTTACCGCTTCCTTCGTAACGAAGCCCATAACAAGGCGCTTGCTGTGCAGATCGTTTGTCTTTGCAATTGTAATCATCTTCTCTGCCAGGGAGCGGACTTCCTTCGCGCGGGTGACGGTTGTCTCGATCTTGCCGTTTTCAAGCAGGAACGTAACCATCGCGCGCAGCATAGCAGTTCTATGGCTGGTTGCTCTTCCGAGTTTTCTGGTTCCGGGCATCGAATATCACTCCTTTACCTTTGGCTGCAAGGCTCATTCGTCTTCCTTGCGCAGATTAAAGCCGAGAGAGGCCAGTTTCCACACGACCTCTTCCAGGGACTTGCGTCCCAGATTGCGCACCTTCATCATGTCTTCCTCAGACTTGTTGATGAGGTCCTCAACCGTATTGATTCCAGCACGCTTGAGGCAGTTAAAGGAACGCACAGAGAGATCCAGCTCTTCGATGGTCATCTCCAGCACCTTTTCCTTGCCCTTGTCGTCCTTCTCCACCATAATCTCCGTGCTGCTGCCCTTGTCGGACAGGTTGACAAAGAGGTTTAGGTGCTCGGTCAGGACTCTGGCGGCCAAAGAGACCGCTTCCTGCGCACTGATCACGCCATTGGTCCAAACCTCGAGCGTCAGCTTATCAAAATCGATGCGCTGGCCCACGCGGGTCGGTTCCACGTTGAAGTTCACTTTATAAACAGGAGTGTAAATAGAATCAACCGGAAGTTCGCCGATCACGCCTGCGGGCATATTCTGCTTGTTCCGCTCGGCGGGGACGTATCCGCGGCCCTTGTCCAAGGTCAGTTCCATATACAGCTTCGCGCCCTCTCCCAGGGTTGCAATGTGCATTTCCGGGTTCAGGATCTCAACCTCGCTGTCGCACTTGATAGAGTCGGCCGTGACCTCGCACGGACCCTCTGCACAGATTTCCACTGTTTTCGGGCCGTCACAATGAAGCTTCGCGGTCAATCCTTTGATGTTCAGCACGATCTCGGTGACATCTTCCTTGACGCCGGGAACGGTGGAAAACTCATGCAGCACACCGTCTATTTTAATAGAGGTGACTGCAACGCCCGGTAGGGAAGACAACAGCACACGGCGCAGGCTGTTGCCCAACGTTGTGCCGAAGCCGCGCTCGAGCGGTTCCACTACAAATTTACCGTAAGTTCCGTCGTTACTCAGGACTTCTGTTTCAATTCTTGGCTTCTCAATCTCGATCATTAGCGACCCTCCTTGACATAAAGCGGATGATTCTGTCTGCCATCCTGTTAATGATGCTGTTAGGCAACGGCATTACTTGGAGTACAACTCAACGATGAGGGTCTCATCGACGTCGAGGTCGATCTCCTCACGAGTCGGCAGCGCTAAAATCTTGGCTTCCAGGGTTTCGCCGTTTACATCAAGCCACTTCGGGACAAGGCGGTTCTGTTCCAGCACAGCCTTGATCTTGGCGCTCTGACGGCTCTTTTCGCGGATCGCAATGACCTGGCCCGGCTTTACGAGGTAGGACGGAATGTCCACTCTTCTGCCGTCCACGTTGAAGTGGCCGTGCACCACGAGCTGGCGGGCTTCCGCTCTGGAAGACGCCCAGCCGAGGCGGTAGATGATGTTATCGAGGCGGCTTTCCAGGATGGTGAGCAGCTCGTCGCCGGTCTTGCCCTCTCTCTTGGTCGCCATCTCGTAGTAATCGTGGAACTGGCCTTCCAGAACGCCGTAGTAGCGTCTGGTCATCTGCTTCGCACGCAGCTGCAGGCCGTATTCGGACGTCTTTTTGCGGCCCTGGCCGTGCTGGCCAGGCGCATATGCTCTGCGCGTGATCGCGCATTTATCTGTGTAGCAGCGCGCGCCCTTCAGGAACAGCTTCTGGCCCTCGCGGCGGCAGAGCTTGCACACAGCATCAGTATATCTTGCCATAATATGGTTGCACCTCCTGTAATCGGTTTTTGATTAGACGCGTCTTCTCTTCGGAGGACGGCATCCATTGTGGGGGATCGGGGTAACGTCTTTAATCATGCTGACTTCGAGCCCCGCGCCCTGCAGCGCGCGGATCGCCGCCTCACGGCCGGCGCCCGGTCCCTTAACAAAAACCTCTACTGTCTTCATACCGTGCTCCATCGCAGCTTTCGCAGCGGTCTCCGCAGCGGTCTGCGCGGCAAACGGGGTGGACTTTCTGGAGCCTCTGAAGCCCAGCTCACCGGAGCTCGCCCAGGAGATCGCGTTGCCCTGGGTGTCGGTGATGGTCACGATTGTGTTATTAAAGGTGGACTGGATATGAGCAGCTCCACGGTCAATATTCTTGCGTTCACGGCGTCTGCGAACGGTGGTTCCTTTTTTAGCGCCCTTCTGTGCTGCCATCTTTTAAATCCCTCCCTGCTTATTTCTTCTTGTTGGCCATGGTCTTTCTCGGACCTTTGCGGGTACGCGCATTGGTCTTGGAACGCTGGCCTCTTACCGGCAAGCCCTTGCGGTGACGGATTCCGCGATAGCAACCGATTTCAATCAGTCTCTTGATATCGAACGCAACGTCGCGGCGAAGATCGCCTTCTACGCGGCAGTTCTTATCAATATATTCTCTCAGCTTGGATGCATCGTCTTCGGTGAGGTCTCTCACACGGATGTCCGGGTTTACGCCCGTCTCTTTGCAGATATCCGTGGCGGTCTTGCGGCCGATACCAAAAATATAGGTAAGAGCAATTTCGATGCGCTTATCTCTGGGCAGATCAATACCTGCTATACGCGCCATACTGGTTGCACCTCCAAATTAATCATTCAGTTTATAGGGGGAGTCCCCCAAAAGCGAAACGCGGCCGTACAAATTCATATCAATCCTGATACAAACCGTGCTGGCTTCGCGGTCCCCGCCAAAACCGGCGGGCCTTGATAAAAGCGGAAGCTTTTAACCCTGGCGCTGCTTATGCTTCGGGTTTTCACAGATAACCATGACTTTACCCTTGCGCTTGATGATCTTGCACTTCTCGCAAATTTTCTTTACAGAAGGTCTGACTTTCATTTGTGCGCCCTCCCTTAGTGAAGTCGTCTCGTTTACAACTGCGCCGGCTGAAAAAGCCCGCGCTTTATTTAGAACGCCATGTGATGCGGCCGCGGGTCAGATCGTAAGGCGAAAGCTCGATCGTCACCTTGTCGCCCGGCAGAATGCGGATGAAGTTCATCCGGAGCTTACCGGAGATATGCGCCAACACCTCATGGTGGTTTTGAAGCTCTACCTTAAACATTGCGTTAGGAAGCGCCTCGGTTACAATACCCTCAGTTTCAATTACGTCCTGTTTCGACATATCGTACCCTCCTCTTGTGGAAAACGGCCCTCCGTTTCAAATGACCGGAGAGCGCCTCGAATTTCACGGTTGGTTTGCAATGAACCCTCGTTCAGCACCGTTTTGGTTGCCAAAAGGTGTTTCAGCTTTTTCCGCTTGGGATGCTCCAGTCTGCGCCGCCTGCCGTCACAGATCACGGCCATATCGGCGTCAGCCTCCAGCACGGTGAAAAAGCCGCCTTTGTCGCGCCCCGCAAGAGCGCGGACAACGAGTCCTTTTTGAAAATCCATGGTATCCCCCTTTTATTCCGGCATGGTCATAATCACCGGTCCATCCGGGGTGATGGCGATGGTGTGCTCAAAGTGCGCGGAAAGTTTTCCATCGACGGTGACGGTCGTCCAACCGTCCTGCAACGTCTTGACTTCCTTTACACCGGCGTTGATCATTGGTTCAATCGCAATGGTCATGCCTGGTAACAGGCGCACGCCTCTGCCGGGCGTGCCGTAATTGGGAACGCTGGGGTCTTCATGCAGTTTCGCGCCCACTCCGTGGCCGACAAAATCCCGTACCACCGAGTAACCGCGAGCCTCGACATACCGCTGCACCGTACTGCCAATATCTCCGATGCGGGCGCCGGCCTGTGCGGCCTTGATGCCCTCGAAGAGGCTTTCGCGTGTCGCGTCCATAAGGCGCCGGGCTTCTTCGCTGACGCCCCCACAGGGGAACGTCCACGCGTTGTCGCCGTTGAATCCCTCATAAAAGGCGCCTGTGTCAATGCTGACAATGTCGCCCTGTTTGAGGATGATGTCCTTACGGGGTATGCCGTGGATCACCACGTCGTTTACAGATATACATGCACTGCCCGGAAACCCGCCGTACCCGAGGAAGTTTGGCTTAGCGCCCTCTTCCTCGATTGCACGGCGGACGACACGGTCGATCTCCCAGGTGGAAACCCCGGGTTCGACCGCCTCGCCGGCCAGCTTCAGTGCCTTTGCAGAGATCCTGCACGCTTCCCGCATGATTGCGAGTTCGCGGCTGGTTTTCAGCACGATCATGATTACGCCTCTAACGCAGCAAGCGTCAGCTTGGTGGTATCCGCCACTTCCTCCTGGCCTTCCACGATGCAGAGCTTACCCTGCTTTTCGTAGTAGTCCTTCAGGGGCTCTGTCTGCTCGTGGTAGACATTGAGGCGTTCTTTCACTGTATCCGGATGGTCATCCTTGCGCTGAACGAGGGTGCCGCCGCATTTGCCGCATTTGCCTTCTTCCTCCGGCTTCTTGTAAAGCAGGTGGTAGCTGGCACCGCAGCTCTCGCAGACACGGCGTCCGGACATACGCTCCACGATCTTTTCATCGGCAACTTCAATATCGATGACTTTGTCGATGACGATGCCCATTTTGTCCAGAGCCTCGGCCTGGGGAATGGTACGCGGGAAACCGTCCAGTACGAAGCCGTTCTTGCAGTCATCCTTCGCCAAACGCTCCTGGATGATGCCGATCACGACCTCGTCGGGCACGAGCTTGCCTGCATCCATGAAGGACTTTGCCTTCAGGCCCATCTCAGTGCCGCTCTTCAGCGCTTCACGGATAATGTTACCCGTGGAAATCGCGGGAATGTTCAAATGCTCACAGATCACTTCAGCCTGTGTGCCTTTACCGGCGCCGGGAGCGCCGAGAAGAATCAGATTCATATGATTTCCTCCTTATCAGTCAAGGAAGCCCTTATAATGGCGCATCATCAACTGAGATTCCATCTGCTTCATGGTCTCCAGCGCAACGCCAACCAGAATGATGACGGAGGTACCGCCCAGGGTCAGGTTGTGCATGCCGGTAACCGCGCCGAAAATAATCGGCAGCAGAGCAATCAGAGCGAGGAACAGCGCGCCAATCAACGTGATCTTCGAAAGGATCTTTGCGATGAAATCAGAAGTGGACTTGCCGGGACGGATGCCCGGAATCGTACCGTTGTTCTGACGAAGATTATTGGCCATCTCAATCGGATTATACTGGATCGTTACATAGAAGTAAGCGAACATGATAATCAGAAGGAAATACAGAACCGAGTACAGCCAGCCGGTCGAAGAGAAGGCGTCAAAGAAGGACTTCCAGAAACCGGTCGCCGCATTGCCGCCCATGAAGAGCTGGATGGTGCTCGGGATGGAAAGGATCGAGCTTGCGAAGATGATCGGCATAACGCCGGACATTGCAACCTTGATCGGGATATGGCTGCTCTGGCCGCCGTACATCTTGCGTCCTACCACGCGCTTGGCGTACTGGACCGGGATACGGCGCTCAGAATCGTTCATAAAGACAATAACCCAGATAACGAGGAGGAAAATCACGACAAACAGCGGGACAAGGAAATAGAACTTGCCGTAGTTGGTCGGGTCCTCGATGGCAGCGCTGATATACTGGCCGAGCTGGCGGATGGTATGCGGCAGTCTTGCCACGATACCAGAGAACAACAGAATGGAGATACCGTTGCCGATACCCTTCTGGTTGACCTGCTCGCCCATCCACATCATCATCGCCGTACCGGCGGTGAATGCCAGGATGATCACGATCGCTGCGAATACCTGCTCCCAGCCGCTTGTATACAGGGCGATCGGAGCGCCTTGATATGTGCTGTTGCGCAGATAGAAATAGTAAGCGGTACCCTGAACCAGGCCCAGGATGACGGTGACATAGCGGGTGATGGTCGCAATTCTCTTACGTCCTTCCTCACCCTCCTTCGCCATTCTCTCCAGCGGAGGGATGGCAACCGTCAAAAGCTGCATGATGATGGAACTGTTGATGTACGGGGTGACGCCCATTGCAAACATGGTCGCGTTTGCGAACGCACCGCCCGAGAGCATATCCAGGTAGCCCAGCGCATTGCCGGACTCGCCCACTGTGCCCATCAACCCTTTCAGCGCGTTGACATCCAGGAACGGAACCGGGATGGTCGCGCCAAAACGGAAGATTACAATGATAAACAGGGTAAACAGAATTTTTTTACGAAGATCCGGGACGTTCCAGGCATTCTTGATTGTCTTGAACAATTCAGATCACCTCTGCCTTCCCGCCGGCGGCTTCTATCTTCTGCTTTGCAGCTTCAGAATAGGCAGAGACCTTCACGGTTAACTTTTTCGTCAGTTTGCCGTTGCTGAGAATCTTGATGCCGTCGCAGCACTGCTTCACAATGCCCGCGTCGATCAATGCCTGTGTGTCAACGACCGCGCCGTTTTCAAACTTCTCCAGCGTACCTACGTTGACTGCCACGATGGTTTTAGCAAAAATATTGTTAAATCCTCTTTTCGGAACACGTCTCTGCAGCGGCATCTGGCCGCCTTCAAAGCCGGGACGCATGCCGTGGCCCGCTCTGGCCTTCTGGCCTTTATGGCCTTTGCCTGCGGTCTTGCCCTGGCCGGAGCCGTGTCCTCTTCCGATACGCTTGGATGCCTTTTTGGCGCCCGGCGTAGCGGTTAGATCATGCAAATTCATTTTACTCGCACCTCCTTGCTTACGCGTTCACTACCTCGATGAGGTGGATAATCTTGGCCACCTTGCCTTTGGTCTGATCGTTGTCCGGCTGTACGGTAACGTCGCCGATTTTGCGCAGACCAAGCGCCTGGGCGGTTGCAATCTGGTCCTTTTTACTGCCGATGAGACTTTTCACCAGCTTGATTTTGAGCTGTGCCATCTTGCTCCCCCCTCCTTAAAGAATATCCTGCACCGACTTACCGCGGATGGCGGCAACTTCTTCGGCGGTGCGCAGCTGTGCCATACCGGCCAGCGTTGCACGGACTACATTGCACGGATTGTTGGAACGGAGAGCCTTTGTACGGATATCTCTGATACCAACAGCTTCGACGACCGCACGAACCGGGCCGCCTGCGATAACGCCGGTACCGGGTGCGGCGGGCTTCATCAGAACCTTGCCTGCGCCATATTCGCCGATGATTTCGTGCGGGATGGTGGAGCCGCGCAGCGCAACCTTGATGAGGTTCTTCTTCGCGTCTTCGATGCCCTTGCGGATCGCTTCGGGAACTTCACCCGCTTTGCCAATGCCGAAACCGACCGTGCCCTTGCCGTCTCCCACCACGACCAGCGCAGCGAACTTGAAGATACGGCCGCCCTTTACAGTCTTGCTGACACGGTTGATTGCAACAACATGTTCTTTCATCTCATCCTGAGACTGCTGTCTGGGTGCGTCAAATCTAGCCAAAAGTATTCCTCCTTCTTAGAACTTGAGGCCGCCCTCACGGGCGCCTTCGGCCAGCTCTTTGACGCGGCCGTGGAAAATATAGCCGCCGCGGTCAAATACGACCTTGGAAATGCCCTTTTCTGCGGCGCGTTTGGCAATAAGCTCGCCAACCTTTTTTGCGGCTTCCTTGTTTCCGCCGTTACCATTGAACTCTTTGTCCAGGGAAGAAGCTGCCACAAGGGTAACTCCTTTTACATCGTCGATGATCTGGGCGTAGATGTTTGTGGTAGAGCGAAATACATTCAGGCGCGGGCACTCAGCGGTGCCGGAAATCTTGCCGCGCACTCTCTTGTGGCGGTTCAATCTGGCTTTGTTTGTATCAGCCTTATTCACCATTTGTCATTCACTCCTTACTTCTTAGCGCCCTTACCGGCCTTGCCTTCCTTATGACGGACAAATTCGCCAGCATAGCGGATACCCTTGCCCTTGTACGGCTCCGGCGGGCGTTTCTCGCGGACTTCCGCGGCAAACTGTCCAACCTTCTGTTTGTCCGAGCCAAGGATCACAATTTTGTTAGCGGACGGGCATTCAATCGTGATGCCGTCGATCTCCGGTACGATAACCTGATGGGAATAGCCCAGGTTCATAACCAGATTTTTGCCCTGCTTCTGCACACGGTAGCCAACGCCGTTGACGTCGAGCTCTTTCTTAAAGCCGTCCGTTACGCCGACCACCATGTTGGCGATGAGCGTACGGGTCAGGCCGTGCAGAGAACGGTTTTGCTTTTCGTCGTTCGGACGGGTCACGAGGATTTCGCTTCCCTCAACCGCGACGCTCATATTCGGATGGAACGCCTGGGTCAGGGTCGCCTTCGGGCCCTTCACTGTGATGACGTTGCCGTCAATGCTGATATTGACGCCAGCGGGAATATTTATGGGTTTTCTTCCAATTCGAGACATTTCTGCACCCCCTTAATTACCAAATAAATGCGAGGACTTCGCCGCCTACATTTTCCTTACGGGCCTGACGGTCGGTCATGATGCCCTTGGAAGTGGAGATGATGGCGACGCCCAGGCCCTTCATGACCCGGGGCAGCTCCTCAGCGCTGGAATAGATGCGAAGGCCCGGTTTGGAAACCCGGCGCAGACCCTTGATAACAGGCGTCTTGCCCTCGCCATATTTTAGGTTCACCTTGATGATGCCCTGTTTGCCGTCCTCTACAACCGTAAAATTCTTTACATATCCCTCATCGACCAGAATCTGGACAATGGCTTTCTTCATGTTGGAAGCGGGAATGTCAACGGAATCATGCTTTGCGGAAACCGCATTGCGAATACGGGTGAGCAAATCAGCAATCGTATCTGTAATTTGCATACCGTTACCTCCTTTGCTAAGCTTTTACCAGCTGGCCTTTTTCACACCCGGAATCTCGCCCTTGTAGGCCAGTTCCCGGAAGCATATGCGGCAAATTCCGAACTTGCGAAGATAGGCATGCGGCCTGCCACAGATTTTGCATCTGTTGTACGCGCGGGAAGAATACTTCGCCGGTCTGCTCTGCTTGATTTTCATAGAAGTCTTGGCCACAATAATCCCTCCTTATTTCGCAAACGGGGCACCCATGAGGGACAAAAGCTCTCTGGATTCCTCGTCGGTGTTTGCGGTGGTCACGAAACAGATGTCCATTCCGCGGACTTTATCGATCTTATCGTAGTCGATCTCCGGGAAGATCAACTGTTCTTTGATGCCCATGTTGTAGTTGCCGCGGCCATCAAAAGAGTTGGCGTTGATGCCTCTGAAGTCTCTTACGCGGGGCAGGGCGACGTTGAAGAGTCTGTCAATGAACTCGTACATTCTGTCGCCTCTGAGGGTTACTTTTACGCCGATATTCATGCCCTCACGGAGCTTGAAGTTTGCGACGGATTTCTTTGCCTTACAGATCATCGGCTTCTGGCCGGTGATGGCGGAGAGATCGGTCACGATGGCGTCAATTACTTTGGCGTTGTCTTTCGCCTCGCCGGCTCCTACGTTGATGACAACTTTCTCGATCTTCGGGATCTGCATCACGCTTTTGTAGGAGAACTTTTTCATCAGTGCCGGAGCGACGTCTTTTCTATAAGTTTCCTTAAGTCTGGCCATGTCTTATCCTCCCTTACAGCGCTTCGCCGCATTTTACGCAAATGCGTTCCTTGGTGCCGTCCTCATACATTTTGTGGCCGACACGCGTGGGTTTGCCGCAGCGGGGGCAGACAATCTGGACCTTGCAGGCATAGATTGCGCTTTCAGCCTTAACGATGCCTGCCTGGTCGCCCATTTTGCGGGCCTTCACATGCTTGCTGATCATGTTGAGGCCCTCGACGATGACCTTGCCCTCTTTGGGGCTGACGGCCAGGATCTTGCCCTTTTTGCCGCGATCTTTACCTGTAATGATGACGACGGTGTCACCAGTTTTAACATGAACTTTGTTATTCATTTGGGAACACCTCCATCAAAGTACTTCCGGGGCAAGGCTCAGAATCTTCAGATAATCCTTATCGCGCAGCTCTCTCGCCACGGGTCCAAAGATACGCGTGCCCTTCGGGTTTTTGTCTTCCTTGATAATAACGGCGGCATTTTCATCAAAACGGATGTAAGTACCGTCGTCACGGCGTACGCCGAACGCGGTGCGGACGATAACCGCCTTGACCACGTCGCCTTTTTTCACCTGGCCGCCGGGCGCCGCTTTCTTTACAGAAGCCACGACCACGTCGCCAATATTTGCATACCTTCTGCCGGTACCGCCGAGAACGCGGATGCACATAAGCTCCTTCGCGCCGGTGTTATCGGCTACTTTCAGGTAGGTCTGCTGTTGTATCACAGTGCGTTCCTCCTTCGCTTAAGCCAAAAAGCTTATTTGGCCTTCTCTATAATCTCGACGAGACGCCATCTTTTTTCTTTACTGAGCGGACGGGTCTCCATCACACGCACGCGGTCACCGATTGTGCATTCATTGTTCTCATCATGTGCCTTCAGCTTAACGGTACGTTTGATAATTTTCTTATACAGCGGATGCTTGACGCTGTCCTCAATGGCAATGACAATCGTCTTATCCATTTTGTTGCTGACAACTTTACCGACCGCCGTTTTTCTCATATTTCTATCGCTCACTGATTAATCCTCCCTTCCGTTACGCCTTCGCGCTGTCCTTGAGTTCATTCTCGCGAATAACGGTCTTTACACGCGCGATATCTTTCTTAACAGCGGAAATACGCATCGGGTTATCGAGCTGATTAATGGCAAGCTGGAAACGCAGGTTGAAAAGCTCGGCCTTGAGGTCTTTCAGCTTACTTTCCAATTCCGCGGTTGTTAAATCTCTGACTTCTGAGGCCTTCATTACTGCTCACCACCCGTTTCTTCCTTTTTAACAAACTTGCACTTAATCGGCAGCTTGTTGGACGCAAGACGCAATGCTTCTCTGGCGGTTTCCTCCGGAACGCCGCCAATCTCGAACATGACTCTGCCCGGCTTGACAACGGCAACCCAGTACTCCGGGGAGCCTTTACCGGAACCCATGCGGGTTTCAGCCGGCTTCTCTGTGATCGGCTTATCCGGGAAAATCTTGATCCAGACCTGGCCGAATCTCTTGCAGTAACGTGTCATGGCGACACGAGCTGCTTCAATCTGGTTGGAAGTGATCCATGCCGGCTCCATCGCCTGGAGGCCGAAATCACCGTAAGTCACCTTATTGCCGCGATATGCTTTACCGGTCAGACGACCGCGGTGCACTCTGCGGTATTTTACACGTTTAGGCAACAGCATTATTTACTGCCTCCTTCCCTGCGGGGCTTGCGGTTGTCGTTAAGAACCTCGCCCTTGTACAGCCAAACCTTGACGCCGATGCGTCCATAGGTTGTGGCGGCTTCTGCAAAACCGTAGTCGATGTCCGCGCGGATGGTCTGCAGCGGAATCGTTCCGTCGTGGTACTGTTCCGTTCTGGCGATTTCAGCGCCGCCCAAACGGCCGGATACCTGGGTTTTAATACCCTTCGCGCCGAGCTTCATGGCACGGCCGATGCACTGCTTCATCGCGCGGCGGAAAGAAGTTCTCTTCTCCAGCTGCTGTGCGATGTTCTCTGCGATCAGCTGCGCGTTGAGGTCCGGGGACTTCACTTCAACAATATTGATCGTAACCGGCTTTTTGAGCATCTTCTCGCACTGCACACGAAGTTTTTCAATTTCGGAGCCGCCTCTGCCGATGACCATGCCGGGTTTTGCACAATGGATATGAACGCGCACCTTGGAGGCGTCACGCTCGATTTCAATCTTCGGAACGCCTGCTGCTGCAAGCTGTTTCTTCAGCGTTCTGCGCAGGTTGTAGTCCTCAACGAGCGTATCGCCGAAAACGTTGTCCTTCGCGAACCAGCGGGAATCCCAATCTTTAATTACGCCCACACGAAAGCCATGTGGATTTACTTTCTGGCCCATAGTTTACCTCCTCTTCTGCTTATTCTTTTTCCTTGAGCACGAGGGTCACGTGCGAAGTTCTCTTCTCGATACGGAACGCGCGTCCCTGTGCTCTCGGGCGGATGCGCTTGAGGATCGGGCCCGGACATACGAAGCACTCTGCCACGTACAGTCTGGAAACATCCATGTTATGGTTATTCTCAGCGTTTGCCATAGCCGACTTCAGCAACTTTTCAAGGTATTCGCAAGCGGCCTTTGGGGTATTCTTGAGGATAGCCATTGCAACGTCCACCGGCTTATTGCGGATCAGATCCAGCACGATGGATACCTTACGGGGAGAAATGCGGGCGTATTTCAGATAAGCCCTTGCTTCTGCTTCCATGTATATACTCCTTTCGGCCGTTATCTACCCGGCGATGTGGTTTTGGAACCGGCGTGGCCCTTATAGGTTCTGGTGGGTGCAAACTCACCGAGTTTGTGACCGACCATATCCTCGGTGACATACACCGGAACATGCTTGCGGCCGTCATGGACCGCAAAGGTGTGGCCTACGAAATCCGGGAAGATCACGGAAGCTCTGCTCCAGGTCTTCACGATCTTCTTTTCGCCGGCCGCATTCATTTCCTGAATCCTTTTCAGCAGCACAGGCTGTACATAAGGACCCTTTTTAATGCTTCTGCTCATAATTCACAAGCTCCTTTCCGTACGCCTTATTTGCCGTTTCTGCGTCTCACGATAAACTTATCGGAACGGTTATGATGGGCGCGCGTCTTATAGCCGAGCGCCGGTTTGCCCCAGGGGGTCATCGGGCCCGGATGGCCGATCGGAGATTTACCTTCACCACCGCCGTGCGGGTGGTCGTTCGGGTTCATAACAGAACCGCGGACCGTCGGTCTCCAGCCCATGTGGCGCTTGCGGCCCGCTTTACCGATCTTGACGTTCTCATGATCGATGTTGCTGACCTGGCCGATGGTGGCCATGCAGTTTGCCGGCACGTTGCGGAGCTCGCCGGAAGGCAGCCTCAGCAGCGCCATGCCGTTTTCCTTCGCCATCAGCTGGGCCATGTTGCCCGCTGCGCGTGCAAGCTGCGCGCCCTTGCCGGGATACAGCTCGACGTTGTGGATGAAGGTACCGGTCGGGATGTTGGCAAGCGGAAGCGCGTTGCCGGGCTTAATATCGGCGCCGGTGCCGGAAACGATCACGTCGCCGACCTTCAGGCCGTGCGGTGCGATAATATATCTCTTTTCGCCGTCTTCATACTGAACCAGCGCGATGAACGCGGAGCGGTTCGGATCGTACTCCAGGGTGAGCACGGTGGCCGGCATATCCGCCTTCTGGCGCTTGAAGTCGATGATGCGGTACTTCTTGCGGTTTGCGCCGCCGCGGTGGCGGACGGTGATTCTGCCGTAGCTGTTGCGGCCGGAGTGGTTCTTCTTGGAATCCAGGAGACTCTTTTCCGGTGCAACTTTCGAAAGGCCAGTGTAGTCCGTGGTGGACATGTCCCTTCGGGCATTGGTTGTCGGTTTATAATTGATAATCGGCATTTCGGTTTCACACTCCTCATGATGGCTTTGCGGGACGCTGCCGACGCCCCATACGTTGCCGAAGGCCCGGGAAGCCGCTCGCGCGGCCCGGAGATTACATCATACCTTCAAAGAATTCGATGGTCTTGCTGTCCTCTGTCAGGGTGACGACGGCCTTCTTCCAGGACGGGGTGTAGCCCTCGGTTCTGCCCTGGCGGCGGAGGTGGCCTCTCACATGCAGAGTGTTGACCTTGCTGACCTTCACGCCGAACAGTTCTTCAACCGCTCTTTTGATGTCGATCTTTGTGGCGCTTTTGGCAACCTCAAAGGTGTACTTTTTCATGCCGATGCCGGTCATGCTTTTTTCTGTAATAATGGGGCGGATAACGATATCCTGTGCTGCCATTATGCATACACCTCCTCAATCTGAGCGACGGCGTCCTTCACAACGACAAACTTGTCGGCGTTGAGGATGTCGTAAACGTTCAGGGTGTTTACCATTGCGGTCTTCACACCGGGGATGTTCGCGGCGGAAGCGACGACCTTGCCGTTCAGCTCGGGCAGAACGATCAGCGTCTTCTTCTCGGAGCCAATCGCCTTGAGCATGTTTGCAATGGTCTTTGTCTTGTATTCGTCCATCGCCAGCTGGTCCAGAACGATCATGTCGTTGCCGGCAACCTTGCTGGACAGCGCGGACTTCATTGCAAGGCGTCTTACCTTTTTATTTAAAGTATAACGGTAGCTGCGCGGCTTCGGGGCAAACGAGATACCTCCGTGCGTCCAATGGGGCGCGCGGGTGGAACCCTGTCTTGCGTGTCCGGTGCCCTTCTGTCTCCACGGCTTTTTGCCGCCGCCGGAAACTTCTGCGCGGGTCAGCGCGGACTGTGTGCCCTGGCGCTGGTTGGCGAGGTAGTTTTTCACTACGTCGTGCATGACGCTCACATTGGGCTCAATTCCAAATACAGCCTCGGCCAGGTCCATCTTTTCGACTTCTTTGCCGGCCGTGTTGAGTACTGCTACTGTAGGCATACCAATTCCTCCTTCCCTTACGCCTTCACGCTGTCGCGGATCACGACGGTACCGCCGTTGGGACCCGGGATCGCGCCTTTGACGGCGATGAGGTTGTTTTCGACGTCCACCTTGACGACAGTCAGATTCTGGACGGTGACTTTCTCCGCACCCAGGTGGCCCGGCAGATGCTTGCCCTTGAACACTCTGGACGGATCGGAACAGGCGCCGTTGGAGCCTGCATGGCGGGCCACAGGGCCGGAACCATGGGTTTCTTTGAGCCTGTGCAGATTCCAGCGCTTGATCGCGCCGGCGTAGCCCTTACCTTTGCTGGTGCCGCTGACATCGACCTTGTCGCCGTTGGCAAAGACGTCTGCCTTCACCAGGTCGCCTACATTGTAGGAATCGGTGCTTTCAAAGCGGAACTCGCGGAGGACTCTTTTGGGAGCGACGTCGCCCTTGGCGAAATGGCCCTTCATGGGCTTGTTCACCTTGTGGGCCTTCAGATCGCCGTAACCCAGCTGAACCGCTGCGTAGCCGTCGTTCTCAACAGTCTTTTTCTGTGCGACGACGCAGGGGCCTGCCTCGATGACGGTTACCGGGACCACTTTCCCGTTTTCGTCGAAGATCTGCGTCATGCCGATCTTCTTGCCGATGATACCTTTTTGCATTATTTTACCTCCTGTACAGGTTATTGGTTGGCTTTCGCCAACTTGACCTCGGCCGCTGGTTGGTTAAAATCAGAGTTTGATCTCAATTTCAACGCCTGCGGGGAGCTCCAGACCCATCAAAGCCTCAACGGTTTTGTTGGAGGGTCTGAGGATGTCGATCAATCTCTTGTGGGTTCTCATTTCAAACTGCTCACGGCTGTCCTTGTACTTGTGAACGGCGCGCAGAATCGTGATGATCTGCTTCTCCGTCGGCAGCGGCACCGGGCCGGAAACCCTTGCGCCCGTGCGCTTTGCTGTCTGTACAATTTTTTCAGCGCTCTGGTCGACCAGCTGATGATCGTACCCCTTGATTCTGATCCTGATTTTTTCCTTGACTGCCACTTGAATCGCCTCCTTATTGTAGTTGGCGGGCGGCGTTTTTTAAAACCTAACACGGAACCGGGTGTTTCTCCAACCGGCATTGAAAAACCGGACCATCTTTTGCAAGATGCATCCGGGTGAAGGCAAAAAACGTCTGAGCGCAGAAAGGCAGTGCAACCCAATCCTCTCGTTACTCAAAATATCTGTCGCCCGGTTTAAAATCGGACATACTCCACGGAAAAACCGGCATCTTTCAGCCGCAACCTCCCGCTTCAACGCATATCTGTCGCAGTCACGCTCAATTATAATACCATAGATGCAGGTACAGTGCAAGACTTATTTTCTCTTTTTTGCAAGAAATTCCTGGTGTTTTTTTAGATAATCTGACAGTCCTCCCGTGAAAAGAGAAAAAGAGCGGCAACAGGGGCAGAAAAGTAAGGCAAAATGCGCGGTTCGGGCGTTTTACCGCCTCTTTTGGCGGGACCGCCAGCGCCGGACGCGCCACTGCTGAAAACGGGAGACCGCCAGGCAGGTCCGCACCCAAAACACGCGCCAGATACACGGGACGGATTTTCCCGCCACAAAAATAGCGGTGGGCCCGTCCGCGCCGCCGATGATCGCGACGTGCGCGTCCCCCTGACGGACTTGGGGCGGCTTTTTCATCCGGTTCAGCGTCATCCCGGCCGCCGCGAGGGCGCCGAACAAGATTGCCAGCCATAAAGCGTTCCGTTTCAATTCCAACACAACCTTTCCGTTTCAAATACATGAGAAGGGAGTAATCGGCTGAATTCAAAGCAATCAGCCGCATTCAATAATTCCCCCCGCCGCTGGCAGGGGGGATTATTCTCGTTTATTGATGCAAAACATACATGTTCAGACGGCCCTATTCTCGATCAGGACTCCGCCGCCGTCATCGCGCCGGACTCCGCCTTACGGCTGGGCACCGCAATACGTTTGGCCTCCAGCTCCTTTAAAAAGCCTTCCTTGTCTTCCGGGGAGATCTCCAGCAGATACTGTTTCTTCTTGACCCGGTAGCGGATATAGACGCGGTCTTTGCTCAAGGCAACCTTGGAATACCCGTTCAGCTTCTCTTCCTTCTCCTGCGAGACCTCCAGCAACTGGCGGTACAGGATATTTACCTTTTCAAAGAAGCCGTTTTTGATAAACAGCCGGTCTTCACCGATGATATAATAGGTTGCCCTGTACTGCGGCAGAAAGATCAGCAGCAGCGCGATCAACGCCCAGGTGCCGATCAGGCCCACCAACAGCAGGTGCTGTATAAACAGGTAATATGCCAGACAGCCGACGCCTATCACGGCGGTGACCGCCATGACAACATAAAAAGAGCGGTCAATTTTGGAGGAATACTTTGTTCCCTCCGGCGGAATGGTCTTGCGCATCTTCATACATCCCTTTCAGGGGAGCTTCCTTCCCACTCCCCGCCGCGCCGCCGTTCAGCGGCTGATCAATAAGACTTGCCCCAGTAAACCATTTCCTTCGCCGGCTTGCCGCAGCAGACGCAGGTATCCGCGATGTGCTCCTGCTCGAATGGCATACAGCGGGAGGATACGCCCGCAATATCCTTGAGCTTTTCCTCACAATCCTGGCTGCCGCACCACATGGCCTTGATGAAGCCAGGCTTGTTCTCCGCGATTTCCTTCAACTCGTCCAGCGTTTCCGCCGTGTAGGTCATGGACTCCCGGCGGGCGAGCGCCGCCTCGTACATGCCCTTGCGCACAATTTCCAGCTGCTCCGCGATGGCCTCCTCCAGATGTTCCAACGGCACAAAAACCTTTTCACGGTCCGTGCGGCGCACCAGGACACACTGGCCCTTTTCAATATCCTTCGGGCCGATCTCCAGACGCAGCGGAACGCCCTTCATCTCGTACTGTGCGAATTTCCAGCCGGGCGACTGTTCGGAATCATCCATCTTGACGCGGAAGCTCTTCTTCAGGCGTGCCAGCAGTTCTCCTGCTTTATCCAGAACGCCCTCCTTGTGCTGGGCGATCGGGATAATCATGACCTGGATCGGCGCCACAGCCGGCGGGAGAACCAGGCCGTTGTTGTCGCCGTGCGTCATGATGATGCCGCCGATGATGCGGGTGCTCATGCCCCAGGAGGTCTGGTGCGGATGCTGGAGCATGTTGTCGCGCCCGGTAAAGGTCACGTCGAACGCACGGGCAAAACCGTCGCCGAAGTAGTGGCTGGTGCCGCTCTGCAGCGCCTTGCCGTCGTGCATCATCGCCTCGATGGTATAGGTCGCCTCAGCGCCCGCGAACTTCTCCTTGTCGGTTTTGCGGCCCTTGATGACAGGGATCGCCAGATCGCTCTCGCAGAAGTCGGCGTAGACCTTGAGCATCTGCTCGGTCTCCTGCATCGCCTCCTCGGCGGTCTCGTGCATGGTGTGGCCTTCCTGCCAGTGGAACTCCACGCTGCGCAGGAACGGACGGGTCGTCTTTTCCCAGCGCACCACGCTGCACCACTGGTTGTACAGCTTGGGCAGGTCGCGCCAGGAGTGGATCACCTTGGCATAGTGGTCGCAGAACAGCGTCTCGGAGGTAGGACGCACACAGAGGCGCTCCTCAAGCTGCTCGCTGCCGCCCATGGTCACCCAGGCCACCTCCGGCGCAAAGCCTTCCACGTGGTCCTTTTCCTTCTGCAAAAGGCTTTCCGGGATAAACATCGGCATGGAGACATTCTCATGCCCCAGCTCTTTAAAGCGCCGGTCCAGGTTGTCCCGGATATTCTCCCAGATGGCAAAGCCGTACGGTTCGATGACCATGCAGCCGCGCACGCTGGTGTAATCCATCAGCTCCGCCTTTTTCACAATATCGGTGTACCATTTGGCAAAATCCTCCTCCATGGGAGTGATTGCCTCCACCATCTTCTTTTGATCCGCCATACTGTCTACTCCTCTGTCACAGGCCGTTACGCCTGTTTATCGTGTTTTTCATCCCCGTCTTCCCGCGGATGCTCCTGCCCTTTCTTTCCGGCAAATCTGCCGACTGCCCAAAGGACCAGCCCGATCAATCCCATAATGACGGCGATTCCCAAAAGGCTTTGCAGCAGCAAGAACACCGCGTCCACAGCGCCGGGCGCAGCCGCCGAAAGAATGTACATGCGCATGTGGATCCCCCTTTTGCCGGAATCGTTCGTCTGATCGGAACGCCGGGCTTTTATTGGTACATTTCATTATATAGGAAAGCCCTGCCCTTTTCAAGTAAAAAATCCGCCGTGTAACACACAGCGGATTTCATTACAAACCGGTATTGCGGGTTATACATTCCCCTCGATGTACTTGACGAGCTCCCCGACCGTCTTAATGTTGTCAATTTCTTCATCGGGAATTTCGATTTCAAACTCGTCTTCGATAGACATCAGCAAATCGACAACGTCCAAGGAATCAGCGCCCAGATCGTCAGCGATGGTAGTTTCGGGAGTAATGGAATCCTCCTCTACATCGAACTGCTCGCTCAGAATCGCTTTTACCTTTTCCAGAACCATGTCTTTTCCTCCTTCTGATTTGTGAGTGGGCATACATGCAAAAGCGCCGCCGTTCTTTCGGTGTCGAAAGTGGACAAAGCAGCGCGAAGTGTGATACAATTGCCCCAGGCTGTCCGGCAAATTTTACCGGCGCCCCATTGACTTAACAACATATTATTAGCAATCCACGGCTTTGTCAATACGATTCCATGATTTTTATAAATTTTCTCAAAGGAGCACATCATGAACAGAATCGAACGGAATTCAGAAATTGAGCAATTTGCTGTTATCGGCCATCCGATTGCTCATACCATGTCCCCTTTTATTCACAGCCGCCTGTTTGCACTGCATCATCAGACCGCATCCTACGCTGTGATGGATATTCCGCCCGAGGAACTGGAAGCCTCTCCCCCCCGCCTGCGGGAACTGGACGGGTTCAACATCACAATTCCCCATAAGCAGGCGATTATTCCTCATCTGGACGCACTGGATGAAAAAGCCGCCTTTTTTCATTCCGTCAACACCGTTAAAAATGAAAACGGCCGCCTGATAGGCTACACGACGGACGGCGCGGGCTTTACGCGCGCGCTGGCGGGCGCAGACGTTCCGCTGACGGGCAGAATCGCCATCCTCGGCGCGGGCGGCGTTTCCCGCGCGATGGCCTTTGAAGCGCTCGCCGCGGCGGAAACGCCGGATATTACCATCGCCGCACGTCCCTCCAGCTTTCCCGCCGCGCAGGCGCTCTGCGGGGAATTGGAGGAGGCGCTCCGCAAAGAAGGCAGGCACGGCCGCATTGCCGCCGCGGAACTGGACGCTCTTTCCGGCGATTTCGACCTCCTGGTCAACGGTACGCCCGCGGGCATGTACCCGCGCGCAGACGCTTGTCCGGTTTCCGCCGCCGTGATCGCACGGTGCGCCGCCGTATTCGACGCGGTCTACAATCCGGACGAAACGCTGCTCTTAAAACGGGCCAAAGCAAACGGCGCAAAGGCCGTGGGCGGTATGGCGATGCTAGTGGGACAGGCCGCCGCCGCGCAGGAAATCTGGCACGGCGCGCAGTTCCGCGCGGCGGATACCGATGCGCTCTGCCGCGATGCGGTTGCAGAAATGGAGCGGATTTTCCGATGAAACAGAAGAACATCATTCTTTGCGGATTTATGGGCAGCGGTAAAACGACGGTGGGCCGCCGTCTGGCGCCGCTCGCTAAAATGCAGTTTATCGATCTGGACGACTATATCGCGGAACAGCAGGGCAAAACCGTTAGCGCCATCTTTGCCGAGCAGGGTGAGGAAGTGTTCCGCCGCATGGAAACGGAAGCCGCGAAAGCGCTTTCCAACCGGACGGGCCTGGTGATCGCCGCGGGCGGCGGCACCCTTCTGCGCGCGGAAAACGTCCGGATTTTCCGCAAAAACGGTTCCATCGTCCTGCTGGATACGCCGCTCTCCATCCTGCAGGAACGGCTGAAAAACGACGCCTTCCGTCCCCTTTTACAGCGGCCGGACCGGAAACAATTTATCGCCGACCTGTACCGCAGACGCATGCCCGCCTACTGCATGGCGGCGGATTTGATTGTAGAAGGCGGCTATCCCGTGGAGAAGGTCGCGGCACAGATTTTGGACCGCGTTCGGAAGGGATAGGCGGCAGCCTTGCGGAAAACTTCTGCAATTTTTTAAAAAACTTTTCTTGACAAACCCCTTCTCCCGTATTATGATACGAATAAGATTTTTCCTGATAAGGAGTTTCATCATGCGTACAATTGTAAACACAACACGATTTACAAGCTTTGGCTATCCCCGCTTTTTTTGGGCGTGGGATTTTTGTGCATGCAATTTTATTCGCTGTGACGACTCCCGTAGAAGGAAATAGCCGAAGCATACCCATATTGTAACCTGGCTGTTTTTAAGCGGAGCTGCATCGCAGCTCCGCTTTTTTGCATACATAAATTAAAATTCGGAGGGAATCAACATGATTATCGTATTAAAACCGCAGTGCACGGAGCCCCAGGTGAAAAGCTTTACCGAAAGCCTGATGAACGACTATAACGTCAAGGTCAATACCTGGGTGGGAACGCAGAGTACCGTATTGGGATTGATCGGCGATACCACCTCGATCGACATCGACTATATCGCCGCACAGGATTTTGTAGAAAGCGTGAAGCGTGTGCAGGAACCGTATAAAAAAGCGAACCGGAAATTCCATCCGGATAATACCGTAATCACCCTGCCCGGCGGGCAGAAGATCGGGGACGGCAGCCTGACTCTGATGGCGGGCCCGTGCTCCGTAGAGTGCGAGGAACAGATCTGCGAGGTAGCGGAGCGTGTCAAAGCGTCGGGCGCAACCTTCCTGCGCGGCGGCGCGTTCAAGCCAAGAACCTCTCCCTACGCCTTCCAGGGTCTGAAGGCAGAGGGCCTGGAGCTGCTCAAAAAGGCGAAGGAGAAAACCGGTTTGCCCATCGTGACCGAGATCATGAGCATCGCGCATATCCCGCTGTTCGAGGAAGAGGGCGTGGACATCATCCAGGTGGGCGCGCGCAACATGCAGAACTTTGAACTGCTCAAGGCGCTGGGCAAGATCAACAAACCCATCCTGTTGAAGCGCGGCCTGTCCAGCACCGTTGAGGAGCTGCTGATGAGCGCCGAGTACATCATGGCGGGCGGCAACGACCAGGTCATCCTGTGCGAGCGCGGCATCCGCACCTATGAAACCTACACCCGCAACACGCTGGACATTTCCGCCATCCCGATTCTCAAAAAGCTTTCCCACCTGCCGGTCGTGGTCGATCCGAGCCACGCGGGCGGCATCTCCTGGCTGGTGGAGCCGCTTGCCATGGCGGCGGTTGCCGCGGGCGCGGACGGCCTGATCATCGAGGTACACAACAACCCGGCCAAGGCGCTTTCCGACGGCGCGCAGTCCCTCACCCCCGACCAGTTCGACCGCATCGCCGCGCATATCCTCCGCAGCAAGGAAGCGCTGTCCCGTCTGGAGCGCGCGGAATAAAAAACAGCTGTGTCATTTCGGTTTCTGAGTGCGTTCCGGTTCACCTGGCAGAAATAGATTTTTTGTTACTTCCAGAGGTGGAAAATCTAAACGATTTTCTTAATGTAATAAAAAACAGCTGATTTCGAGGAAATCTCTGCGCAGAACAATAGGAAAGCCATAACAGTCCATTTTTTGTTGCGCGTGGATATTTCGGGATTTTCTATAAACCATGGGCGCAATAAGGGGAACCCCCGCCTTCCCCGGAATTGACGGACCCCTCCCGCATTTGCTATACTATATTGGATTACAGCGGCAAAGCGTTTTCCTGTGTGGGGCTTTGCGGAAAGAGGCGTCTAAATGAAACAGAATATTATGATCGTCGGGCTTGGTCTGATCGGCGGATCGCTGGCCAAAGCCTTCCAAAAATACAGCGAATGCACCGTCACCGGCACGGACCGCGATCCGGAGGTCCTGCGCACCGCTCTGGCATGCGGCGCGATCGACCGGGCCGCCGGAGACGAGGAGCTGCAAAACGCGGATATGCTTTTTCTCTGCCTGTATCCGCAGGCGGACATCGACTTTATCCGGGAACACGGCGCAAAAATCCCCCCCTCCTGCATTGTGACGGACACCTGCGGCATCAAAACGGAAATCTGCGCGCACCTGCCGAAGCTGGCGGCGCAGTTCGGCTTTACCTTTGTCGGCGGGCACCCCATGGCGGGCAAGGAACAGAACGGTTTTGCCGCCAGCGACGCAGACCTCTTTGACGGGGCCAGCTACATCATCGTTCCCTGCGGGGCGCCCCTGCGCGCGGTGGACACGCTCAAGGCCATCGCGATTGAGCTGGGCTTCGGCGGCACGGTGGTCAGCACGCCGGAACACCACGACGCGATGATTGCCTATACGTCGCAGCTGCCCCATGTGCTGGCCTGCGCCTATGTGATGAGCCCGCGCTGCCCGGAGCACAACGGCTTTTCCGCCGGCAGCTACCGCGACGTCTCCCGCGTGGCGCGCATCAACGAGACGCTTTGGACGGAGCTGTTCCTCGACAACGCGGACGCCCTGACCACCGAACTGGACATCCTGATCGAGAATATCACCCGCATCAGCAGCGCGGTCCGGCAGCGCGACGCGGACACCCTGCGCGGCCTGCTGCGGCAGGGCCGGGAAATCAAAGAAAGGCTTGGCGAATAAATGGAACTGACCGTAAACACCTCAAAAAGCTATCAAATATGGATTGAACGCGGCGCGCTGGACCAGACCGGCGCGCGCTGCGCTTCTCTTTTTCACCCCGGCGCGAAGGCGGTTGTCGTAACAGATACCCACGTCGCGCCGCTTTATCTGGAACGCGTCTCCGCCTCCCTGCGCGGCGCGGGCTTCTCTGTCACCAGCTGCGCGTTCCCCGCAGGGGAAGCCTCCAAGCGGCTGCACACCATTGAGGACATGTACTCCCACATGGCGGAAGCCCACGTCACCCGCAGCGACTTCATCGTCGCGCTGGGTGGCGGCGTTACGGGCGATATGGCGGGCTTTGCCGCCGCCTCTTACCTGCGCGGTATCCCGTTTGTACAGGTCCCCACCACCCTGCTGTCCCAGGTGGATTCCTCCGTGGGCGGCAAGACCGGCGTGGACCTGCCGCAGGGTAAAAATCTGGTGGGCGCGTTCCATCAGCCTTCCTTTGTGCTGATCGACCCGGACACGCTCTCCACTCTGCCCGCGCATTACTTTGCGGACGGCATGGGCGAGGTGATCAAATACGGCTGCATCAGGAGCCGGGCGCTGTTCGACCGCATCGCGCAGGCGGAGGACCTCCGCGCCAGTATGGAGGAAATCATCTATCATTGTGTGGACATCAAACGGGATGTGGTGGAGCGCGACGAGTTCGACACCGGCGAGCGCGCGCTGCTCAATTTTGGGCATACCTTCGGCCACGCGCTGGAAAAGCTGCACCATTACGAGGGCCTGTCCCACGGGGAAGCGGTCGGCATCGGCATGGTGATGATGGCGCGGTTGGGAGAAAACGCCGGGTTGACGGAACAGGGGACAGCGGAACAGATCATTGCTGTACTGCAAAAGTACGGGCTGCCCACCTCCAGTGATCTGCCGCTGGAACAAATCGTCGCTGCGACGGCGTCGGATAAAAAGAGCAGCGGCTCCTCCATCGGCCTTGTGTTACTGAAAAAAATCGGAGAAAGCTTTGTGCATACGGTGTCGCGCACGGAGCTCGCCACTCTGGCGGAGGGCTGCCATGCATAACGTTGTCATTACGCCTTCCGCTTTAAATGGGACCGTGGCCGTCCCCTGTTCCAAAAGCGCGGCACACCGGGCCATCCTGTGCGCCGCATTGGCAAACGGCGAAAGCCTGCTTTCCCCCATCGCGGAATCCAACGACATCCGCGTGACGGCGGAGGCGGCCCGCGCGCTGGGGGCGGAAATTACGGCTGACGGATCCGTCTACCGGGTGAACGCCGGAAAGGCGCCGCAAAAAAGCGCGGAGATTGATTGCGGAGAAAGCGGTTCATCTCTGCGCTTTTTGGTTCCCATCTGCGCCGCCCAGGGGATGCAGGCAACGTTCACCGGACATGGCCGCCTTCCCGAACGGCCCATCGGCATTTATCTGGATTTGCTGCCGGAACACGGCGTTTCCTGCCGAACCGAAGGCGGGCTGCCGCTTTCAATTAACGGAACGTTAAAATCTGGATATTTTATACTGCCTGGAAATATCAGTTCCCAGTTTATCACGGGTTTGCTGCTCGCCTGCCCTCTTTTGGAGGGAAACAGCGTCATCCAGCTTTCCTCACCGCTGGAAAGCGCAGGCTATGTGGATATGACGCTGGAGGCCATGCAAGCATTTGGCGTTACTGTAGAGCCGGTTGAAAACGGCTGGCGCGTCCCCGGCGGACAACGCTATTGTGCGCGGGACTTCCGGGTAGAGGGGGATTGGTCGCAGGCGGCGTTCTTTCTGGCCGCCGGCGCGCTGGGCGGTTCCCTTTCGATCGACGGATTGAAACGGGATTCTACGCAGGGCGACCGCGCCGCAGAAGCGCTTTTTACCGCTTTTGGAGCAAAATCTGCCTGGAAAGGCGAAACTTTATGTATAGAACAAAATGAATTATACGGAATGGACATTGACGCCGCGCAGATTCCCGATCTTGTCCCCATTCTGGCAGCCACAGCCGCGCTCGCCAAGGGCCGCACCCGCATCTACCACGCGGCACGGCTGCGCATCAAAGAGAGCGACCGCCTCGCCGCGATGGCGGACGGCCTGAACCGTCTGGGCGCACAGGTGTGGGAAACGGACGACGGCCTGCTGATCGACGGCGTGGAGCGCCTGCACGGCGGTACAGTCGAAGGCTATAACGACCACCGCATTGTGATGGCCCTGTCCATTGCCGCTCTGAAAGCGGACGGGCCGGTCACCATCACCGACGCGGAGAGCATCAACAAGAGTTATCCCGCCTTTTTTGCGGATTACAACAGACTGGGAGGAAAAGCAGATGTCATCAGCATGGGGTGAAAAAGTCAAAATTTCGATCTTTGGAGAGAGCCACGGCATTGCCATCGGCGTTGTGATCGACGGCCTGCCCGCCGGCGAACCGATCGACATGGACGCCGTTCTGGAGCAGATGCGGCGCCGCGCACCCGGACAGGATAAATCCGCCACGCCGCGCAAAGAGAGCGATTTCCCGCGGGTGGTCAGCGGCCTGCTGAACCACACCACGACGGGCGCACCGCTCTGCGCCGTGATTGAAAATACCAATACGCGTTCGCAGGACTACGGCAATCTGCTGGACGTCCCGCGTCCCGGCCATTCCGATTACCCGGCTTATCTCCTTTACCATGGCTGCAACGACATCCGCGGCGGCGGCCATTTCTCCGGCCGTCTGACCGCGCCTCTCGTATTTGCCGGCGCCGTCTGCCGCCAGATTCTGGCGCGGCGCGGCATCCGCATCGGCGGGCATGTGGCGTCCGTCGCCAATATTTTCGACATCCCGTTTGACCCGGCACAGATTCCGGACCAGCTGCTGGAGGAGCTCTCCGCCGCGTACTTCCCGGTCATCGACGTGGAGAAAAAGGAAGAGATGCGCGCGCTGATCGAAGAGGCGCGCATGGCGCAGGACAGCGTCGGCGGCGTTGTGGAATGCGCGATTACGGGCGCGCCCGCAGGCATCGGCGGACCGTTGTTCGGCGGCATCGAGCCGGTGCTCTCCTCCATCCTGTTCGGCATCCCTGCCGTCAAGGGGGTGGAATTCGGCGACGGCTTTGGCTCCTGCGCATTGCGTGGCAGCGAAAACAATGATCCGTTCTACTATGACGAAACGGGCGCGGTCCGCACCCGCACCAATCACGCAGGCGGTATTCTGGGCGGCATCACCACCGGCATGCCGATGGTTTTCCGCGTGGGAATCAAGCCGACGGCTTCCATCAGCCAGAACCAGCAAAGCGTCAATTTGCAGACCAAACAGGAGCAGGTGTTATCCGTCCACGGACGGCACGATCCCTGCATTGTGCCGCGCGCCGTCCCCGTGGTGGAAGCCGCGGCGGCTGTCGCGCTGATGAACTTTGACGGCATCCTGACGGGCGGCAATGCGGAAGGGGGCTGGCGCGCATGACGTTGGAAGAGGTTCGCAGAGAAATTGACGCAATCGACAGTCAGCTGCTTCCGTTGTTCCTCAAGCGCATGGACTGTGCCAAGCAGGTGGCGGAAATCAAACGGGAACAAAACCTTCCCGTACTCAATTCCGTGCGCGAGCAGGAAATTCTCGACTCCATGGCACAGCGGGCAGACCGTTACGCCGGAGAAGCCCGCATGCTCTACGCCACTCTGATGGATATGAGCCGTGCGCTCCAGCACAACCTGCTGGGCAGCGGCAGAGAACTGCGCGAACTGGTGAAGAACGCGGAGCCCGTTCCGGTGAAGACCGACCGCATCGCCTGCCTGGGCGTCAACGGCTCGTTTTCCCACGAGGCCGTCAAAGGGATGTATCCGCAGGCCGAACCGCTTTTCTTTGACAACTTTGCGGCGATCTTTGCCGCCGTCGCCGGCGGGGAGGCCGATCTCGGCGTGCTGCCCGTAGAAAATTCCTCTGCGGGCTCCGTCAGTGAAGTGTATGACCTGATCTTAAAATACCGCTTTTATATTGTAGCGGCGGAAACGCTGCACATCCACAACTGCCTGGCGGCGCCGGAAGGAGTCCAAATAGAGGACGTTCGTATCGCTTACTCCCATCCGCAGCCGATCGCACAGTGCTCCAATTTTATTGCAAGACATCATTTGCAGACGATCCCCTGTTCCGCCACGGCAGCGGGGGCCCAAAAGGTTGCGCAGGAGCGGCAGCCCGGTACGGCGGCGATCTGTTCCGAGCCCGCCGCGCAGGAATACGGCCTGCATATTCTGGCAAAGGACATTCAGAACAGCAGCAACAACTGCACGCGTTTCATTGCCATCAGCCGCCGGATGTTCATCCCACAGGGCGCGAACAAGATCAGCCTGTGCTTCTCCCTGCCGCACCGCACCGGCACGCTGCACGGCGTTCTGGCGCGTTTTGCCGCCGCGGGGCTGAACCTGACGAAGATCGAGAGCCGTCCCATCGCGGGCAAAACCTTTGAATACGATTTTTACCTCGACTTTACCGGCAATGTGCTGGAACCGCACACGCTCGACCTGATTGCCGCGTTGAGCGACGAGCTTCCGCGCTTTTCCTTCCTCGGCAACTATCTGGAGCAGGAATAAAAACAGGGAGGTCTTTCCATGAAGCGCATTCTGGTTTTAGGCGGCACACGCTTTTTCGGCAAGCATATGGTCTCCGCGCTGCTCGCGCAGGGGCACTCCGTTGCCATTGCAAACCGGGGACAGACACCGGACCCCTTCGGCGGTACCGTGGAACGCATCGTACTGGAACGGACGGACGCAGACTGTATCTGCGAGGCCCTTTCAGGAAAGTCCTTCGATGTCGTCTGCGACAGCCTGGCCTATACCTCCAACGATGTGCGCGCGCTGTTGGACTCGTATCATCCATCCCGGTATGTTATGACTTCTTCCACTGTGGTCTACCAACCGCTGACGCTTCATACCACAGAGGCGGACTTTGATCCCCTGCAAATTCCTCTCAAATGGTGTGCCAGAGGGGACGATTCCTATGCCGCATGTAAGCAGCAGGCAGAAGCAGCTTTGCGCCAGATATACCCGTCGGTTCCCGCCGTCGCCGTCCGGTTTCCCTTTGTCATCGGGGAGGACGACTACACCCGGAGGCTGTATTTTTACGTGGAAAATACCATCAAAGGAATTCCTGTGTATGTTGACAACCTGGACGCGCAGATGGCGTTTGTCCACGCGCAGGAGGCGGGGCGCTTTCTCGCCTGGGCCGCCGTGCAGGACTACACCGGCTCGCTCAACGGGGCGAGCGTTGGGACTATTTCGATTCGGGAAATCCTGCAATATGTAGAAAGGCAGACCGGTTCGCGGGCGGTTCTCGATCCAAATGGATTGCTCGCTCCCTACAATGGAACCGGCCCCTATTCCATCGATACGGCCCTATCGCGTCGCCTGGGATTCCTCTTTTCCAACCTGGATGACTGGATTTACACGCTGTTGGATGCGCTTATCCAACAGGCTCGCGTTTCAATATAGAAGAATCCCCGCACAGCTTTGCAAAATCTGCAAGACTGTGCGGGGATTTCTTTATATCTAAATATAGTGGTTTACGCCTGCGCTGCGGCTACCGGGGTCGGAACCGCCTTTGTTTCCACCTCTGCCGGCGGGTCCTTCCGGTACAGGACCTTCAGGATAATCGGTGTGATAATGGAGGAAACAATAATCAGAATGATGATGGCGCTGAAGAGAACCGGCTCCAGCAAACCAACAGCCAAACCCTTCTGGCCAACGATCAGCGCAACCTCGCCGCGCGTCATCATGCCCACGCCGATCTTCAGAGATTCATTCCAGTTGAATTTTGTAACCTTGGCCGCCAGACCGCAGCCGACAATCTTGGTCGCCAGCGCCACAACCACCAGCGCCAGGGAGAATACCAGCAGCGTGGGGGTCATGCCCTTAATCTCCGTCTTCAGGCCGATACTGGCAAAGAAGATCGGGCCGAACAGCATGTAGGCGTTGACGTCCACCTTCTCGACAATATATTCCGAAGAGCGCACATTGCAGAGGATAATGCCCGCCAGATACGCGCCGGTGATGTCCGCGATGCCGAAGAAACGCTCCGCGACATAGGCCAGGATCAGGCAGAGAGCAAAGCCGTAGATCGGCAATCTTCTCTGGCGCGGATACCGCTTATCCAGCCATTTGAAGAAGTAATAGCAGACCACACCGATCACCGCCGCAAAGACAAAGAACAGGCCGGTATTGATCAGCACGCTGCTCGGGTTGACGCTCGGGTCCTTCATACCGACAACAAAGGTTAAAAGGATAATCCCGATCACGTCGTCGATGATCGCGGCGCTCAGGATGGTCGTTCCCACTTTGCCCTTCAGCCGTCCCATCTCGCGCAGGGTCTGCACCGTGATGCTGACGGACGTCGCGGTCAGGATCACACCGATGAACACCGCCTTAAAGAAGCCTTCCGACATCGCCGGCGCAAAGCCGTTAAACAGGGAGTACAGCAGGTATCCGCCGCCCAGCGGCACCAGAACGCCCATGCAGGCGATCAGGAAAGCGGGGCCGCCGGTGCTTTTCAATTCTTTCAAATCGGTTTCCAGTCCGGCCACAAACATCAGCATGATGACGCCAATCTCCGCCATCTTGACCAAAAACTCGCTGGAATCCACAATTCCCAATACATTCGGGCCGATGATCAGGCCCGCGACGATCTCTCCCACCACCTGCGGGATGTGAATTTTCCGAAATAAAATTCCAAACAGCTTCGCCGCAATCACAATGATTCCCAAATCCAGGAAAAAGTCGTACGACATTGTTCAAGTCCCCCTCATATCTCGTTCATAATTTTTCAACAAATTAAAGTTTACGACTCAGAAGGGGCAATTGTCAATGAAAGACCTGACAAAATCCGAGTGCCTTCGGGGGAATTTTTTGCCTATTTCGGTTGCGGATTAACCGGCCTTGCCGCGAGCGCGATCCATCCCTTTTCCTCACGGCGGTCAAATATTTCAAATTTACCCGCCAGTGCGCGCAGAACGTCCTGTTCGCGCGTATCGATGATGCCGCTCATCAGGTAAACGGCGCCCGGCGCCAAAAACTGCTGCACATCCTCCGTCAACGTGATGATAATATCCGCCACAATATTGGCCACCACCACGTCGTAAGTCCCGCTGACCTTGTCCGTCAGGTTGCCGCAGATGCCGG
Organism: Clostridium sp. D33t1_170424_F3; assembly: GCF_015667585.1. GTDB lineage: Bacteria > Bacillota > Clostridia > Oscillospirales > Acutalibacteraceae > Anaeromassilibacillus. Next base: position 211,560 of record NZ_JADPEG010000002.1, read on the forward strand.
TGAATCTTTCCTGAACGCCGTTGAGCTCTGCGTTTTGCACCGCCGTCTTGACCGCCAGTTCGTCGATATCAACGCCGACGGCGCTCTGCGCGCCCAGCAGCAGCGATGCGATGGAGAGGATGCCGCTCCCGCAGCCCACATCCAGCACGGTGCTTCCGGGCTGGACCACCTGTTCCAGCAGTTCCATGCACAAACGCGTCGTCTCATGCGTCCCTGTGCCGAAGGCGAGGCCGGGCTCCAGATGCAGCACGGTGCGGCCCTGCGCGTCAAACGCATTTTCCCAGTTGGGACGGATCAGCAGCTTTTCTCCCACCGGGATCGGCTTAAAGTACTTTTTCCAGTTGTTGATCCAGTCCTCCTCCACGCAGGCGGTGGTGGAGATGGTATGTGCTATGCCTTCCGCATGATATCGCTCACTCAGGAAAGCGATTGCCTCCGCCGGGTTTGCCTCCGGGCTGATGTAAACATGCACCAGCGCTTTGGTGCGGTCCTTTTTCAACAGGTCTTCGTCGATCAAGTCGATGTGCGCGATTTCCCAGGCCTCTTCCTCCAAATGGGAATAGTCCTCAATATAGATGCCGTACGGCACCACCATCTGCGCAATGTCCCCCGCGCGGTCCACTTCTTTTGCATCTACGGAAACGGTCACTTCTGTCCAGTCCATAACGCCCTCCAAAATTTTGATGATAAATTTTATTATAAACCAATATATATGGTATGTACAGGCAAAGGAGGCGATGCAGTGAAGAAGCGGGGCGAATTTCTGGCAAACACGGCGATCCTGACGGGGGGCACGCTCCTTTTGCGGTTCTGCAATATCTGGTTCCGCGTATATATCATCGGAAAAATCGGCACGGAGGGCATGGGCCTGTACCAGCTGATCTTTTCGATCTTTTCCCTTGCAATCGCCACCTGCACCAGCGGGGCCGGACTGACGGTCACCCGCATGGTGGCGGAAGGCCGCGGCACGCGGCCCTGCATCCGCAAATGCCTGATCTTTTCTCTGTCCGTCAGTTTTTTGGCGGCAGCCGTGCTCTGGATCGGCTCTGATTTCTTTGCACAGCAGTTTCTGAATATTGAAAGCGGTCTGCCGCTGCGTCTGCTGGCTCCCGGCCTGCCCTTCATGGCGATCTGCGCCTGCCTCAAAGGCTATTTTCTCGCTGTCCGCAACAGCGTGGTGCCAGCTCTGGCAGAGCTTTTGGAACAGTTTACAACCATCGGCGCAACCGTTGCATTCTTTTTTGTCTTCACGCCGTTCAGCGCGCTGATGCTGGCTTCCACTGTGGGAGAGGTCGCCTCCTGCGCCGTGGTGTTCTTCGTATACCGCCTCATGACGCGCAAGCGCCCCACAGCGGATTGCAGCCGGTCCGCCGGATACCGGCAGATTGCGCACATCGCCATGCCGGTCCTCAGCGGCTCATTTATCCGCAGTTTTCTGAGCAGCACGGAAAACCTGCTGGTGCCGCGCGGGCTCAAGCGCTTCGGCGCGGACAGCTCTTCCGCTTTATCTCAATACGGCATTATCCAGGGCATGGTGATGCCCATCCTGTTTTTCCCTTCCTCGTTCCTGTCCTCCATGTCCTCCATGCTGATCCCGGAGCTGGCGGAAGCGAATGCGCAGGGAAAGCACAAATCCATCGAGGAATCCGCGTCGCGCACCTTTCGGTTCACCCTGCTGTTCTCCTTTTTGGTCACAACCCTGTTGATCGTCTACGCGGAAGATCTGGGGACCGCCTTTTACAACAGCCGGGAAGCGGGTATGTTCCTGCGCATTATGGCGCCCATCATTCCCCTGATGTACCTGGACAGCGTGGTGGACGGTATGCTCAAGGGGCTGGACCAGCAAATGTACTCTTTTAAATACAATTTTATGGATTCCATCATGCGGGTGATTCTGATTGCGACGGCGCTGCCGCTGTTTGGCGTCAAAGCGTATATCTTCATCCTGTTCCTCAGCGAAATCTTCAACGCGTCCCTGAGCATCAGCCGGCTTTTAAAAGTTGCCCGCGTAGAGGTGGACATTGTCGGGTGGATTCTCACACCTGCCGTAAGCGCCGCGCTCCTTTACTATGTACTGACGCTGCTCCGGCAGCTTTGTTGACAAAGAAAGCCAATACAGCTATGATAATGTGTATAAATTTGTATATGGAGGCGTTTTTTTGCACAATTTATCCGAGCTGTTCCTCCTGTTCACCATCTACAGCTTCATCGGCTGGATATGTGAAAGTATTTATTGTTCCGTCCTTGCCGGAACATTTATCAACCGCGGATTTCTGAACGGCCCCTTCTGCCCCATTTACGGGGTGGGCGCACTGCTGGTGGTAAAGCTGCTGGCGCCATTCGCGGGGAACACAGCGGTTTTATACCTGGCGTCCGTCGCGGTGACCAGCGTCCTGGAATACCTGACTGGTTTTCTTTTGGAAAAGCTGTTCCACACCAAGTGGTGGGATTACTCCCACCGCCGCTTCAACCTGCGGGGGCGCGTCTGCCTGGGGAACGCACTGCTGTTCGGCGTGATGGGCGTTATTGTCACACACCGGATACACCCGTCCATTTTGCGCCTGCTCGCGCAAATCCCCGCCGACTGGTCGTTGGCGCTCTCTATTGCACTGGGCATTTATTTTTTATCCGATACCGCCGTTACGGTGCGCGCCATCCTTCAGCTCAACGGCAAACTGGCAGAGCTGCAAACGATCTTGGATGAAATACGGGAAAAAGGCGAATCTGTCCTGGATGAAAAGCGCCGCACGGTACTGGAAACCAAGGCCCGCCTGGAAGAGGAGACAAAAGCACGACTGGAAGCCTTGCGCAGCCGGCAGAAGGCGCTGGAGCAGGAAAGCAAACTTTTGCACCGCCGTCTGATCAACGCTTTCCCAACAATGCAATCCATCCGCCACAGCGAATCGCTGGCACATGTACAGCAGGCGCTGCGGGAACGGATGCAAAACCGAAAAAAATAATACTTACAAACAAAAGCTGGAAGATTCGAGTAACCTTCCAGCTCTTTTTATAAAAAAATTGCTGGGTTTTCCCAGTCTTTATCTGCTTCCCGGATAACCCGTCAGAATGGGACTGTTTGTTACGTTCAGAGGTGGAAAATCTAAGCGATTTTCCTAATGCAATAAAAAACCTGATTTTTCCAAAAAAATATTCTAATATAGGTTGACTTTTTAATTGGTATAAAGTATATTCAAATAGAAGAAAGTCTATTTTTACGAGAAGGTGATTCCCATGCAGAAAGAGAATTTCACATGATAATCGTTCTATCTCCGCATTGTAATTGAGGTGATAGCAATATGAAGTTTTTTAATCGGCAAAAAGTGAAACTTTTAGCAGTATTCCTTATTTTTGCAACATGGATGTGTGCTTGCACCGCAACACAGGAAGAGCTTCGGGAACTTCCTTTCTTGGAGACCAATTCCGATCATACTTCTCAAACTTCGCAAGAGGAGGAATCAGCTTCTCTGCTGACTTGTTCCATTGGCGATCCGGTCTATGGCGGCGGCAGTTATTTAGATGGTATTACCATTCGATCCTTACAATTTCAATGCAGGGACGAGCAGGTGGAACAGGTTATTCTATCTCTCCCTGCATCCCGGAATCTGTTGCATCAGCCCTATCTGGTTGAACGTGTTACCATGAAATATCCTGAATTTTCCGCCCTTCTTTGGGACAATGAACGTTGTAAGCAGTACGAGGATTTGGTATTCCCGGAATATAGTGAACCGGGCGCATATCTGGATGGAGAAACCACCATTACAAAGCTGCTGACTGAGCCGGTCAAGCTATCCGTATCGCCCAACCGGCCATCGCATCTCCTTATCCGTTATTTTCACGAATTGCAGGATAATGGAATGCAAGAAGTCGAACCTTTTACGATAAAGGCTGAAATTTTAAAGATAGACGGTTCTACGGTTACGCAAAATTTTTCTTTCACCACGGATACCACCCAAACAGATGACGAGATTTGTAAGTTAGCTGTTACCACGTAATATTTATCACTAAATTAGTTATAGGAAGTGAAGTAGTAACATTTCAAGGGTATGTATACCTTGATTATGTTGAACCATACAGTTTAAGTTACAGAGCTACCTACTCCGGAGATTTGGTTGGATATACCAATGATTAAATAACCACAACTAAAAACGCCCTGCCGAAACCCAACATTGTGGTATCGGCAGGGCGTTTTATTGCCATATGGATTGCTTTTGGCCTTTTAACTTTGATTTTGCAGCTTCTCCGTCTGCCAGAGCTCCAGCAGCGCCTTGACGTCTTCACGAAACTCCCGGGATTCCTGCAGTTCCCCCTGCTCCAGGGATTCCATCACCTCAAAACAAAACGCTCCCGCCCCATAGGCGTTCCATTCTTTTTGCAGCGAGAGCACACAGCAGCTTCCCGTCTGGGCGGTGAGCTTGAAACGGTTCTCCGCCCCGCGCAGGTCCGGGGTGGAAAAGAGGTGCTTTTCTCCGGTCTGCGTATTTGTGATACTGTAAACGCCGCCGACGGCTCTGCGCTCTTTATACGCTTTGATTGCCGCTTTCTTATTCTCTTTTTCCATGTCCGTACCCCATTTCGCGCAGCAGATTTGCCAGCAGATGCAGCCGCTCGGAGAGCAGCTCGTCATCCCGGCTGAAAGCCTCGGCAAACAGCTTGATGTCCTCATCGATCTTCTCGTTGTCTGTACAAACGGAAATCGTCATCGCATCTCCCTGCAGGCCGATGCGGTCAATATTCGGGTTTTCCTTCTCGTACATCTTGTCATAGCGGTACGCCGTCTCATTGAAATACTGCTTGGAACGGCAGATCAATATTGCCAGGTCCAGCACCCGGTGGATCGGCAGCTCTTCCGACTGACGGGACCACTTCTCGCCGGTATAGCGCCACACCTTGGCGGAAATATCCACCCTTCCGCGGTCGTTCCACTGGGCCAGGCCGAGGGAAAGTCCCTGCGCATCCGTTTCATAAGCGCTGCGGCCGTCGATGTTGCTGTAATTTTCCGACACGATGACCGGTTTATGCTTCAATGTTGTTGGAATTTTCATATTACCATCTCCTATCTAGTAAATTAGTAATTTACTAATTTACTAGATATTACGCCTTTTGAACCTGTTTGTCAAGAAATATCTTTTAAAATCCACACGCCAAACTAAGGATCTGTGCATTTAGAACCGGTATATCGTTTTTTATCCCTATACAAGCCGGTTACTTTCAGGCCTGGCGTCTGCACAACGCTTCCATCACCGCGCTTTGCACGTATGTATCCTTCATGAAAAACAAGCGCGCACCATTTCCAACCGTTCTCCACTCACCGGCCGGCGGCTCCTGCGTTTATCCCCTGACATTTCATATTTTCTTCTTTTGATCGCTTTACCGCTTCCATATTTTTGGCCTTACAGTGCCATTGCTGTATTTTAAGAAAAATGAGAGAAACTCCTCCGTTTGAAACGTTCCGTTCTTTATCAATATTTCCTGTGCCTTATGGTTCATTTCCAAAAAACAGCCGGTTTCCGCATATCCGTTGCGCAGATAAAATCTTTTACGTCTCAACCGCTGTTCCAAATCTTCCGCAGGTTCGTCGCATCTCTCGATTGACATGATGATTTTATGATCGGGATAAATAGACTGCACTTCCTTCAGAATTTTACCGCCATATCCCTTCGACCGGAGAGTTTCATCCACTGCAAAAAACATGACGAACGCCAGGTCTTTCACCGCGGCCATGTAAACAAAGCCGCACAGGGTATCCCCATCATAAAAGGTCAAAAAGTCCGTGTTTTTCGTCTTTGCCAGCGCAAGCATCAGCCAAAAGGGCATTCGGTCTTCTTTTAAAAACGACGCTGTATAGATTTCCCTTACTTTCCTTCTGCTTTTTCCCTTCACAAGCTCTACTGTCAGATTCATATATTTCTCCTGTTCTGTCGTTATTTGACGCCGCAGGTGCGATTGAACGCACAGTTAACCGCTGTTTTTACTGCGCAATCCGGTATTCGTACACGGAAACGGTGCGTCCCTCAATACTGGAAGGGGATTCGCGCAGATACGCTGCGCCCATTTGATCGTAAAATCCGTTGGCATGCGGATCGCTGAAAATGTACAGACTGGGAATCCCCTCCTTCCGGCAATACGTTTCCGCAAAATGCATCAGCCTGGTTCCGATCCCCTTCCGCATATAGGCAGGCAGCAGGAAAAGATGCTCCAGCCAAAACCCCTTGCGTACCAAAACCTTTCCCGCATGGAAATCCTTCTTTACCTCCACAATGGAAAAGTAGCCTACCGGCTTTCCGGCTGCTTCCGCTACATAGACGCGGTTTTCCAAAATATAGCGGGGTGTGATCGTCAGCTCTTCCTTCCAGACGCGATAGTACGATTCCGGATCGTTCCAATGCCGCTTGGATGCAAAGGAAATTTTGGTGAGCGCCTCATGATCGCTGGGCCTGGCGGGCCGGATGTGGATTTCCATACCATATACCTCCTTTTTTCTGCAAAAAAGGGCGGCCCAACAGGCCGCCCTAAACTTATTGATTGTTGGAACAGAGATAATCCAGCTCCGCAACCGCCTCTCCGTTGCGGTAATAGACGCGCGGTACGCGCTTGCTGAGCAGGCAAACCAGCTCGTAACTGATGGTGTGATTGTACGCCGCCAATTCATCCACGGAGATCACCGCGTCGCCGTCGCGCCCAAAGAGGGTCACAACATCGCCTTCTTTCGCGTCCTTGATTGCGGTAACGTTGACCATCAGCTGGTCCATACATACCCGGCCGATGATCTTGGCCTTTTTGCCGCGAATCAGTACGCTGGCGCGGGTATACAGATGGCGGGAATAGCCGTCCGCATAGCCGACCGGCACGGTCGCCACCACCGTCTGCTTCTTAGTCGTATAGCGGCGTCCATAGCTGACGCTGGTCTGCGGCTCCACCGTTTTAATCATGGAAATGATTGACTTCAACTGCATCGCCGGGCGCAAATCGATCTTGTTCTTCACCTGTCCCGAGGGGTTCAGGCCGTAAAGGATGATGCCGGGGCGCACCATATCCAGCTGCGCGTCCGGATAGTCCAGCACGGCGGCGGAATTGGAACAGTGCTTGAGCGGGAAGGTGACGCCGCGCAGGGCGAGCTGGTCCACCAGCTTGCGGAAAAGATCCAGCTGCATCAGCGTGTAGCCGCAGCCGTCGTTCCCCTCGTCCGCAACGGCAAAGTGGGAAAAGATGCCCTCGGCTTCCAGTCCCTCCAGCCCGCAGACGTTGGCAATTTCCTCCACCGCTCCCGCATCACGCGACGGGTCCTGGAACATAAAGCCGATGCGGCTCATGCCGGTATCCACCTTGATGTGGGCGCGAACCGTCACACCGGCCTCCTGTGCGCAGGCGGCGAGGCGCTCCCCGTACTCTCTGGATAAAATGGCCTGCGCCACATCCATATTGCTCAGTTCCTTCGCCATTTCCGGCGGCGTATAGCCCAGCACCAGGATCGGCAGACCGATCTGCGCATTGCGCAGCTGGATCGCCTCCTCCAGATTGGAGACGGCGAACCAGTCCGCGCCCAGCTCCTCATATTCGCGCGCCAAAAGCTCCGCGCCGTGGCCATAGGCGTCCGCCTTGATGACGCAGCAGACCTTTGTTTCCGGCTTCAGCTGCTTTTTGATCTCTCTGAAATTGTGCGCAATGGCATCCAGGTCGATTTCCGCCCAGGTGCGTCTGAAAAAGTCGCTCATATTCTTACTTTACGCTCCCAAACTTTCTATTCTCTCTCAAATCGGACGCGCCGCGGCACATTCCTGCGTGGCGGCGCGTCTGGATTTTTATACGGCAGTGGGTTCCTTATTTAAAGTATGCCACACCGGATTCAAAAATACGCTGATCTTTTTCTCCCGGCACATTCAGGCAAATATTTTCGCCCCTGCGCTCGGAGTGACCCATCTTGCCGAGAATACGGCCGTCCGGGCTGGTGATTCCCTCGATCGCACAGACGGAGCCGTTCGGGTTCCAGGCGATGTCGCCGCTGGGATCTCCCTCCAGATCCACATACTGTGTGGCGACCTGCCCGTTCGCGATCAGCCTGGCCACATCCGCGTCGCTGGCCACAAAGCGGCCCTCGCCGTGGGAAACCGGCACGGTAAAGACGTCGCCCGCGTTTACACCGGAGAACCACGGGGACTTGACCGAGGTTACACGCGTGTAGACCATGCGGGATACGTGGCGGCCCAGCGTGTTGAACGTCAGGGTCGGCGCGTCCTCGCCCGGCTCCGTGATCTCGCCGTACGGCACCAGGCCCAGTTTAATCAGCGCCTGGAAGCCGTTGCAGATGCCCAGCATCAACCCGTCGCGCTTCTGCAGCAGCTCCGCGACCGCGTCCGCAATCTTCGGGTTGCGGAACGTGGTGGCGATGAACTTGCCGGAGCCGTCCGGCTCGTCGCCGCCGGAGAACCCGCCGGGCAGCATGATAATCTGCGCATTGCGGATGGCCTTCTCCATGCGGTCGATCGTGTACTCAATGTCGGAGGAGTGGAGGTTGCGCACCACCAGGACCTCCGCCTCCGCGCCGGCGCGCTCAAACGCACGGGCAGAATCGTACTCGCAGTTGGTCCCGGGGAAAACCGGGATGAACACGCGCGGCCTGGCTGCCTTGATCGCCGGCGCTTTTGTGTTGCGCTCCGTACAGAGCGGCACTTCCTCCGTCACGGCGACCGCGGGCGCGCCGTTCGGGAAGATTTTTTCCAGCGTGCCCGTCCAACGGCTGACCAGTTGATTCAGCGGCAGACGTTCTCCGCCAATAATGACCTCCGGGTTGGCGGTCGTCTCGCCCAGCAGGATCGCGGCGCTGTCACGGATCGGCACATCGTCCGCCAGCTCCGCGACAATGGAACCAGACAGCGGCGCAAATAAAACGCCCTCGTCCTCAATATCAAAGTCAAAACCGATCCCGTTGCCAAAGCACATCTTTGCAACGGCGGCCGCCGCGCCGCCCTCTTTGACGACGGACGCGGAAAGGATACTGCCGTCGGCGATCTTTTCACCGAGCACCGTATAGTACCGCTTCAGGCGCTCCCAGTTGGGCAGCATGGTTTTCGCATCCTCCGGCAGAGGCACCAGCACCACGCGGGAACCCGCCTTTTGGAACGCGGCGGATTTGGTTTTGCTTGCCTTTGTCATGCCGACCGCAAAACTGACCAGCGTGGGCGGCACGTCCATCTGCTCAAACGTGCCGGACATACTGTCCTTGCCGCCGATGGACGGCAGGCCCATGCCCAGCTGCGCGGAGAGCGCGCCCAGCAGCGCCGCAGCCGGTTTGCCCCAGCGCTTGGGATCGTTGCGGAGACGTTCAAAATATTCCTGGAAGGTCAGACGGCATTTCAGCGGGTCCGCCCCCACCACACAGAGCTTGGAAAGGCTCTCGACCACGGCATAGGCCGCGCCGTGGAACGGGGAGAACCGCGCGATCCCCGGGATGTAACCGTAGCTCATCACGGTCGCGTCGTCCGTTTCCCGGCTGCCCACCGGCAGCTTGGCCACCATGGCCTCTTCGGGGGTGAGCTGGTATTTGCCCGCGAACGGCATCAGCACGGTCGCCGCGCCGATGCTTGCGTCAAAGCGCTCCGCCAGGCCCTTCTGGCAGCAGACCTCCAGACGGGCAAGGTTGTCGCCAAACGCCTGCGCCAGCGGCTTATCCTTCAGGCAGTCCGGCACCAGCTTGCGGTAGTTTTGATCCGGGTTGGGCGCGGTGATCTCCACATCCGTGCGCTGGGTCACGCCGTTTGTATTCAGGAAGGAACGCGCAATGTCGACGATCACGTCGCCGCGCCACTCCATCCTGAGACGGGGAGACTCGGTCACAACGGCAACCACCTGCGCGTTGAGGTTTTCCTCTGCGGCGGCGGCGCGGAACGCGTCCACATCGCCGGGGGCCAGCACAACCGCCATGCGCTCCTGGGATTCGGAGATTGCCAGCTCTGTGCCGTCCAGTCCTTCATATTTTTTGGGGACTTTATTCAAATCAATTTCCAGACCGTCCGCCAGCTCGCCGATGGCGACGCACACGCCGCCCGCGCCGAAGTCGTTGCAGCGCTTGATCAGCCGGGAAACCTTCGGGTCGCGGAACAGGCGCTGAATTTTGCGCTCCGTGGGCGGGTTGCCCTTCTGAACCTCCGCGCCGCAGACCTCCACAGACTGCTCCGTGTGAGCCTTGCTGGAACCGGTTGCGCCGCCGATGCCGTCGCGTCCGGTGCTGCCGCCCAGCAGGACGATGATGTCGCCCGCCTTCGGCTCCTCGCGCACCACGTTGCTCTTCGGGGAAGCGCCGATGACCGCGCCGATCTCCATGCGCTTCGCCACATAGCCGGGGTCGTACAGTTCGGTGACCTGCCCGGTCGCCAGGCCGATCTGGTTGCCGTAAGAGCTGTAGCCGGAGGCCGCGCCCGTGGTAATTTTGCGGGTGGGCAGCTTGCCGTGCAGCGTCTCCTCAAACGGGAGGCACGGATTGCCGGAACCGGTCACGCGCATCGCCTGATAGACGTACGCCCTGCCGGAAAGCGGGTCGCGGATCGCGCCGCCCAGGCACGTGGCCGCGCCGCCGAACGGCTCAATCTCCGTCGGATGGTTATGCGTCTCGTTTTTAAACTGCACCAGCCAGGTTTCCTCTTTGCCGTCGATGGTCACAGGCACCTCGATGGAGCAGGCGTTGATCTCGTCGCTGACGTCGAGGTCCGGAATCTGGCCGCGCTTGCGCAGCAGCTTCATCCCGATGACCGCCATATCCATCAGGGAAACCGGGCGGTCCGTCTCGCCGTACACCTCGTCGCGGGCTTCATAGTAGGCCTTGAGCGCGTCTTCAATCGCGGAGCTGAGCGCGCCCTGCGCAATGGTAATGTTCTCCAGGCGTGTGGAGAAGGTGGTATGACGGCAGTGGTCGCTCCAGTATGTATCGATCACACGCAGTTCCGTGACGCTCGGGTCGCGGTTTTCCTGATCGCGGAAATAGTCGCGGCAGAATACCAGGTCCTCCAGCGTCATCGCAAAGCCCATGCTGTTGTAATAGTTTTTCATTTCCTCGTTGTCCCAGGCGATGAAGCCCTCAACGCGCGCCACGTCCGGCGGCACATCCGCCTGCATGTCCAGCGACTCCGGCTTCTCCAGGGAAGCCAGGCGGCTTTCCACCGGATTGACCAGATAATTCTGAATCCGGCCCAGCTTGTCCGCATCCAGGCTGCCCTTGAGGGCGATTACACGGGCGGTCAGCACCTGCGGGCGCTCGCCCTGTGTAAGCAGCTGCACGCACTGCGCGGCGGAATCCGCGCGCTGGTCGTACTGGCCGGGCAGGTACTCCATCGCAAAAACGGAATATCCCTTGGGCAGCGGATATTCCTCATCATAAATGGTATCCACATTCGGCTCCGAGAAGATGGTGCCGCGCGCGGCCTCAAATTCCATTTTGCTCAGTCCGGAAATGTCGTACCGGTTCAGTAATTTTAAATCTTCGACCGGCATTCCCAGATTTTCCACCAGATCAGCCTTCATGTGCTGCGCTTCCACGTCGAAGCCGGGTTTCTTTTCTACAAATACTCTGATGACGTCAGACATTGTCTCCCCCGTTTCCCTGTGCCGCCCCTTGCGCGGCGGACAGATTTTGATACGACTATCATAGCATATTTTGCCTTTGTAATAAAGAGTATCCAGCCATTTTAAAGAGACAGAGATACGCCCGCAAACTTCCAATAAATTGGTCAGGAAGCACGAAGTACCATGCAAAACCAATCGTTTCCCGTACATATTCGAATAAAAAGAGCGGAAAAATACGCAAAAAAGGTTTGACAGACACCGCTATACCCAGTAGACTGATAGCAGAGATTTCCAGCGTGATATCTAAGGGGACGGAACCCGTTTCCCGGCACAAAAAGGAGGCATCTACAACTTGGAAAAGCTGAAAGCTTATTTAAAAAACCCCTGCGACCAGACGCTGGACGCGCTGTGGGAGGATTCCGGTTCTCTGTTCTGGGTGGACTGGCGCGATTATGACGACGCCATCGTACAGTATGCAGACGGCTACCTGGAAGACGGGGACGCCGTCTCCGCACAGGTGCGCGATTCCAGCCTGGAGCGCGGCTTTGATATGGTCATCACCATGGGAGACAAACAGGTGACGGTTCCCTACGCGGATTCCCACGCCGACCGGGACACCACCCTCATCGCGCTGAGCGGTATTCTGGCGCCGAAGTACCAGCTGCGCTGGTTTATGGAGACGCTGGGCGGCGACACGCTCGCCTTCTGCCTGCTGCCCGCCGCCGCATGGGCGGAACTGGAACAGGAATACACCAAACCGGTTGTGGACTTCTATTTCCAGCCGGTTACACCGGAATCCAAAATGTTTGCGCTCTCGATGGATGAGGTGTGGAACCTGCTGGAAGCGCGGCGCGAGCAGAACCCGACGGCGTAATATGGAAGAGACGTTCTGTGTACAGGAGGCCGGACCGGGCGACCTGTACGATTTATTGCACCTGTATACGCACCTGCACGACTCCGCTCCATCCGGAACGGATGCGCAGGCCGCCCCGCTGTGGGAGCAAATCTGCGCCGACCCTTCCTATCATATATTGATCGTCCGGCTGGACGGACGAATCGTCTCCTCCTGCACGCTGGTGGTGATCCCCAACCTGACGCGCGGGCAGCGTCCGTACGCGTTGATTGAAAACGTCGTCACACACGGAGAATACCGCGGGCGGGGACTGGCTTCCCTGTGCCTGCGGCGCGCAGAAGCACTGGCGCGGCAGGCCGGCTGTTACAAACTCATGCTGCTGACCGGTTCCAGGGAGGAAAGCACCCTGCGCTTTTATGAAAGGGCCGGGTTTAACCGGAACGACAAGACGGCGTTTATCCAATGGCTGTAACTTCCGGCTTTCTCCGTTTGTTTTCCGCAATTTAAATTTGACACAAAAACAACGCCGCAGCTGCTGCTTTTGCAGCGTTCCGGCGTTGTTTTTTTGCATTGTTTAAACGATTTTGTATAGACCCTGATAAACGAAAATCGCCTTATAACTCTTGCAAGGGTTTCCCCGTTCCTGCTTGTATCTTTTCATATTGCCGCATAAGTTGATTTTGTTCGTGAGCTGCCATTTTAGCACCACAAATAAGACGATACACATGAGCACAGGGCCGTGTTACCACACCCACAAAGGCAGTTGAGGACTACCTTGTTCAATGTTATTATGTTGCGCATTTAAGATTCCATAAGCACTGCAAACAAAAACCTAAATTGATTCCGTAAAAATCACCCGTTTCTGTCTGCAACAATAAGCGAGATTTTTGCTTGTTGGAAATATCTCAAACCCTTACGCAAATAGAAATTTACTGGTTCGTTTTATCATTTCTCTTATTCAAGATAAACTGCTCTAAATTTATTTTATGGTTATACTTTATTGAAGCCATTTTATCCTTGTTAATGATATTGTCATTCATATCAATCCCATTTAATGCAGCAATCGCTACAGCATAATGTATCACGTCGGCCAATTCATTCCCCAGTTGCGCCTGCAAATCTTCCTTACCAGTTGATTTTCTTCCAGCCTTTTTGTTCAGAACCTCGGCCACCTCACCGATTTCTTCTACCAGCTTCATAAACAAGCTTTGGTCGATTCCATCATTTCTATAATGGTCAAACAAATATGCCTGTAGCTCTTCTATAGTAACTTTCACAACGCAACTCCTCCGTCAAATTCTACTTTGTCGATTTGTATACCATCTATCATAGCACCCAATATATGAATTCTTCAATGTTATTTTGAGTGCCTTAATCTCTGAAAAGTCAGTATTTGCAAGAGATTTCACAGTTCAAGGCTTTATGACACCCAAAAATTAAATGCTATTTTTTATTACATCAAGAAAATTGTTGAATTTTCCACCTCTGAATGTAACAAAAAATCCCTTTCTGCCGGGTTAACCGGAACATCCCTCAGAAACCGGAATGACATAGCTATTTTTTATGCCTCCGGATGCGTCTTCTGCCTTTGCAAATCCTCTGCCCTTTCCAAATTTATGCATCTAAACCTTTTACATGGTTCAGCAAAGCCAAAAAGCGGGGATTTCTCCCGCCGGTTCCTCAACTCTACTTTCTGTCGGTTGGCATTTACGCTAAAAGCTGGTATGCTGGATACAGAAAACCACCTGTCACACATAAAATCGCAGCAAACGGAGGAGCTTATGGACAATCAAAAATTTGGCGCATTCGTGGCTGAATTGCGCAAGGAGAAGCACTGGACACAGGCGGAGCTTGCACAAAAGCTGGGTGTGACCGACAAAGCCGTTTCCAAGTGGGAGCGGGGCGCCGGTTTTCCCGATATAAAACTGCTGGAGCCGCTGGCGGAAATACTGAATGTCAGCGTTCTGGAGCTGATGCAGGGGGAACACAGCATGGCGCCGGTAATTCCACAGGCGCAGGCGGTACGGGCTGTGCAGGATTCCTTCCGCCTGGTGGAGGTGGAACGGGAAAAACGAAACCGCAATATCCAATTGGTTTGCTGGCTGCTGGTACTCCTGCTGGGCCTCAGCATGATCTGCGGCTCCAACGGGTTGGGAATCTTTTTGAGCACCTCTCCCATATACAACGACGGCGGCTGGTTCTATGTCCATGCGGACGTCGCGCGCCTGCAATTGCCGATCATCGGCACCGGCTGCATCCTGACGGTGTGTTCCGGATTTTTCCTGTTTAAGCTGTTCCATAAAAGAGCATAGCATACCAGAACCAAACAGGCTCCCGGCGCGATCATGTGCACCGGGAGCCTGTCTTTGTTTTATTCGTTGGAATCCGGCATACCGTCTTTCCCATACAGGAACTCGCGCAGCAGCGCGCAGTTTTCCGGCAGATCCGGCACCAACACCATACCGCTGCCCTTGATGGTCTGGTCTTCATAGGTATCGGGATTCGGCACTGCCATGGTTTCCATCTCAAACCCCATCGCGGCGGGCGCCAAAGCCGCCAGCGCAAGCAGGTCGCCATCGCTCAGATTGGTTTCCACATAGGGCAGATAGTCGTAGATCAGCTTGCTGAACTCCACAGGGTTCAGCTCCCTCATGCGGGTTATCATTGCCTCAACCACCTGGCGCTGCCGTCCGGTGCGCCCAAAGTCGCTGTCCGTCGCGCGGATCCGCGCGTAGTAGAGGGCAAGGCGTCCATCCAGATGGTTGACGCCCTCGTGCAGGTTGCTGCCCATGTTTTTGTTTTCTTCTTTGGCCACCTTGTCCGACATATCGATGTCAATGCCGCCCATCTTATCGATGATCGCCTCAAAATTGTCAAAATCGACCGACACATATTTATCAATGTTGACGCGGAAATTGTTTTCAATCGTCTGCATCGTCAGCGCCGGGCCGCCGTGGGCATAAGCGGCGTTCAGTTTCGTCTTGCCGACTGTCGGGATTTCCAGATAGAGGTCGCGTAAAAAGGACACCAGACGAATTTTCTTCGTCTCATTGTCGATGGATACCAGCATCGTGGTGTCGGAACGGTGGCTGTTGCCGTCGTCCCCGTTGTCCGCGCCGATCAGCAGGATATTCGTCACGCCGTTCTTGGAGATGACGTCCCAGGAGGGCGCGGCCTCCGGCTGCTCCTCATACTGGGAGGTATCGATTTCAGGGCGGCTCAGGCGGCTCATCATCACGCCGGCATAGGCGGCGGCGCCCAGCACCATCACCAGCAGGACACAGACGAACGCCGTCAGAATTCTGGCGCCGCCGCGCTTCTTTTTTCCGCGCCGGCTTTTTTTCCGTTTCTGCGCGCTCTGCACAGCGGCGCGTTTGTTGCTGCTGCTGTAAATATCCCGATCCACATAATTGTAGCGGTCGATCTCCCCCTGATTGGAGCGGGGGCGTTTGCTGCTGCTGTAAATGTCGCGGGAGCCGCGCGGGGGAACATTTCTGTTGCTCATTTTTTCACTCCTAAGCCATCAAAGAGCTTTTTCATTCTTCCTTATATTCTCACGCTTCAAAGACAATACAACTTAGAACGTAAAAATCTTGCATCTTCTTTTGCGAATAATTTCTATTGTATTGCACAGGTGGGTTTCTGTCAACTTCCACAGCAGCCTGCAAACATAAGAATTAAGAATATTGTAACAATTCCCGGGCATAAAGGTACTATAATAGGAATCCAGAGCGCACCTATTGAAAAATCAAACAAATTCCATTAAAATAGGCTGGAGGAGTTTACATGCAGACAAAGAAAAAGCGCATGGCCCGTGCGGACCTACGCAAATGGATGATCCGAATCCTGGCAGCTTTTTGCGCGCTGCTCATTGCCGGTTCCGCGTTGGCTATGGCATTTCTGTAAATAAAGAGACTCCAGCGCCCATGCGTGATTGAAAGGAAGGGTTTTTATGTTTGGTAAAACAAAAAAAGACGTCACATTGTCCATTTTAGGCATGCATTGCGAGCACTGCGCGGCAAATCTGGAGCGTGCGCTCCTGGCGGCCGACGGTGTAAAAAAAGCCAAGGTGAGTTTTGCAAACAAAGCGGCGGAAGTTACCTACGATGAGTCGAAGATCGACCTTTCCGGAATTTCCAATGTGGTGAGCGAAGCCGGATACCAGTTGGGCGACTGACGCAGCATAACAAAACGGCGGGAAAGCGGAGCTTCAGCTCCACTTCCCGCCGTTTTTTGTTCCTCCCGCCCAATCCTGCCAGAATACCGCAACCCCTGCGGCAAGCAGGGCCAAAAGCAGCTGGCTGTCATACAACGGCGCCAGCCAAAACACCTGGCAGAGCGGCGTGCAGAGGAAGAACGCCAGCGCAAGAACCGTTGCCAGAACCGTCACCCACACGCCCGTTCCAGCCGCTCCCCCGGACAGCGAAAGGAACAGAATCGCAAAGAGCAGCGCTGCAAACCAGGTGCTGAGCGCCGGCAAAAGGCTGCCCGGATTCTGCCAAAGCACCGCAAGGAAAGAACCGAAGCAGGCCAGCCAGAGTGAAACGCCCCGCAGGACCCAGCCTTTTTTACTCGGCCGCTGTGTTCGGGACACAGAGGCCAGCAGACACGCCGCACCGGCGATAAACGCCAGCAGCACCACATACAGAAGCGGCAGCAGGAACGCACCGAACAAAGGAAACAGGACCGCCGAAAGAACCAGCGGGAGATGGATCGCTCCCAGCAATCCATCCGCCTGTCGGACAGCCCGGCAGGCACGCCTGCCCTCCTGCACGGCGTCCGCAAATGCGGAAAGCTTTCCGCCCAGCAGCACAATGTCCGTTCCATTCCACAAATCTCCGCTTCCCTGCCCGGCGACCGCCACCCGCAGATCGGCGTTTTTTAACGCGGCGGCACTGTATCCCACCGCGGCGGGGCTTTCTCCGCCCGCTTTCAGCGCTTCAACCACTTTCCGCTTTTCGCAGAAGCTGGCGCAATAGAATGCGCCGTGCTCCGGTTCTCCGGAGCCTGACGCCTCCTGCAGGCGGATCGTATGGAGCCCCGCCAGCCTGCACGCCGTAAATTCCTGCTCCGAATAGCCCTGCATCGATGCATATGCAATGAGCCCGATCAGGTGCAGCGGGAACTGTCCGACAGCATCTTTCCCATCCGCAGCGGCATAAGCGGCAACCTGCAAACCGCGCTTTTTCAGCTCTGTTTCCCGCTGCCGGACCGCCTCCTGTTCCGTATCCGTCAAAGAGCAATACGGCAGCAGCTCTGCCGCCGTCCCTGAAAATACCACCGTATCACGGCCGTTCAATTGTTTGACCTGCCCGGAAAGCTTACAGCCATTCGGGAAAACACAGGACAGAGCCGCTTCGCCCTCTTCCTTTAACAGTTCATACAGATTCTGTGTGTCGCCGTCCAACGCCCACAACGCGCGCACCGCCGTGCGGTCTGCAAAAGGGCAGCCGGTCTGGTCGACGCAAAGCGCTGTAACTTCCCCCAGCTTTTCCACCGCCGCCAGGTTCCTCACAGGCATTTGATTCTGCCGCAGACGCTCCGCGTGGAGGAAAAAAATCGCCGTATGCACCAGAGGCAGTTCCACCGGCAAAGCGGCGAGCGCAGCGGTCAGTCCGTATGCTGCCGCGCTGAGCAAACGGGTTTCCGTCCCTGCCAGCTTCCAGAACGCCAGCGCAAAGGCCAGCAGGAACGAAACAGCGGCAATCCCCAGACAGAAACGCAAGACCGCGCCGTCTCTCTTCTGCATGGCGGTGGGAGCCGGCAGATGCAGGCTTTGCGCATACACCGTTTCCACGCCGGTCTGTTCCACACGCAGCAGACCGCGTCCCTTCAGGATCTGGCTGCCCGCATAGCAGCAGTCCCCGGATGTTTCATCAGACGAAACGGCTTTTTTCACGTCTGTGTTTTCCCAGGGCAGGCTGGATTCGTCCACAGAAAGCCCGTCCGCGCGCAGCAGGATGCCGTCTGCGGGTACAGTCATGCCCTCGCAGAGAAGGATCAGATCCCCGGGCACCAGATCCGTCTGCATCACGCGCTGTTCCTTCCCTTCCCGGATCACAGGGACTGCCGGTGCATGCGCGCTTTCCCACAGGGCCGCGGTGCGCGACGCTCCCCATTCCAGAAGCGGCACGGTACAAACATATAAAACAGAAGCAGCAAACAGGACCGCCGCTCCAGTCAACTGCTCCAACAGCAGCAACACGCATGATGTCAGGAGCAAAAGCAGGGGGCCGGGCGTCCGGAGCCTGCGCCAGATCCGGTAAAGCACCCCGTTTTTATGTACGCGGTCCCAATCGTTTTTCCCGTGCAGCGTCTGCCGGATGCGGACCTGCTCCGCTGTCAGGCCATACGGTCGGTTCTCCCGGTTCGTCATCATCGTTCGCCCTCCCTCTTATCAAATGAATTCCCCTCTATACCAGAACAATGCAGTATATGCAGACACTTCCTGTCCTGTTCCAAAAGAAAAAAGATTACCGCGTATCAAACACGGTAATCTTTTTTGATGGAACTCTTTTATGGTTGTACCGGTATTTCAAATTCCTGTGCGCCGAACGCGCCGGGGGCGATCGCATACTTTTCAAACACCACCACAGGGTTGCCCTTTTGACTGATATAAAAATTTGTGTATTCATCCACCGTGGTAAATCCCTGCATGCCGTTGCTGCCGTCAAAATACGTTAACTCCGGGTCTGCCGTCAAACGCGCCTGCATCTGCCTCTTAATCTCGGCATTTGCAATCTGAACATAGTCGTCGCCCAACAGGTCGCGCAGCGTCAGCTTCCGCCCCTCTTTCAGATCCAGATTGTAGTAATACTGTACGCCATAGGCCCCGGACCAGTCTTCATCTGCGGATAAAACCAGGGAAAGACAGTCCTGCGACTCATATCTGACCGAATAATCTACGTTTACCTTGATATTTTTCTCTGCAAATTCCTCTTCTGTGCCTCCCGTCGCGAGAAACGCCTCTTTATACTCTGCGATGTGCTGCTCAGCTTCCTCTTCATACGCCTCTACAATCCGTTCGATTTCCGCGTTGACGTCCCCCACCAGTGCGGAGGACTCCCCCTCCTCCGTCTGAATTTGCGGTACGGCGATGTGCATGGATTTGTCATTGTCCTTCCAGCGATATTCCCGGAAAGTGAGCACCCGGGAAAGATCGCCCAAAACCGGAACCTTACTGACCGCCTCCGCAAACGCCTCGCTGGCATTCAATCCCGCGGTAAAGCAGAGCAGCACCACGGCGACAGCTGCAACAGCTTTGCGCCATTGCGTTTTCTTGGTTTTCACCGGCAGCGCCGTGACATTCTTTGGCACGCTTCGGATCGCGCCCGCTACTACCATGCCCAGCTCCATTGGAATTTCGATCCCGCTATAGACCCTTTGGGAATGAAGCACCTTCTGTTCCAGATTCATTGTGATACCTCCGTCAGACTTCTCTTCAGTTGTTTCAGGGCGGCGTAAAGCCGGTATTTGACTGTACTGAGCGACAAATTGGTCACCTTGGAAATCTCCTGCAGAGAGAGTCCCTCGTAAAACCGCAGCAGCACGACCGTCCGCTTTCCTTCCGGCAATTCAATCACCCGTTCATAAACTTCCAAATCCGATTCCCATTCCGGATCCGTTTGCTCCTGCTGCCTGTCCTGTTTCCATTGCAGCACTTCCGGTTCATACAGACGTTCCCGCCCGCTTTTGCGCAGATAGGTACAGCATTCGTTCACCAGAATCCGATAAAACCAGGTTTTCAGATACGCCTCGTTCCGCAGATCCTGATAGTGCTGAAGCGCCCGGACGATCGCATTCTGGATTGCATCCAGCGCGCCGTCCTTGCTGTGCACATAGCTGAACGCCAGGCGGTAAAACTTTTCCTGGTTTTCTGTGATGAACGCCACCAGTTCTTCACGCAGTTCCATGTCATCCCTACTCTCATTCCACTTTACCATTTAGACGATTGACCTGTATCGTAAGTCTGACACTTTTTTATTACATTAAAAAATTGTCAGATGTTTCACTTTTAAATGTAACAAAAAATCCGTTTCTGCCAGGTGAATCGAAAAGCGCTCAGAAACCGGGGAAATCCAGCTTTTCTTATGATAATCAGGATAAAAAGCATGAGGATTTTATCTTTTCTCTTTTGGTTTTTTCTTTAATTTTAAGAGCACGCCGCGTTCCGCGGCCATAGCCTGAAACAAACAGACCGCAAGGGCGGATCCTTCCTTTATCTCCATCGCATCCGTCTCCTGCTCCTGGATTTGTTCCATGACGGCCCGCACATCCCGCAGCGGCAGAAGATTGACCGCCAGGCAGAAAAAGCTCTTGCGCCTTCCGTCGTTGTACTGGGCCAGCAGACGTTCCAATATCTGCGTTTTTTCATGCAGCTCATCCAAGTACGCATCCAAACCGGTTTCCCTCACCCGTTCAAAGTCCTGTTTCTGTGTTTGATGTGTTAAAAAGCTGTCATATTCTGCAAAGCTCCGGTATTTTTCGCAGGGGTATTGCTCGCATTGAAAGCAGAATTCCACGCCGCCATGCTGTAGGCTGCAAGTGACAATGGCACATTTCTGGTGCCCCTCCCCGCCGCCGCATCCGGGACACCCGTTCTTCATATGGTGGATGGGACACAGGCCGCAGTTCAGGCCGCAAAGCGCAAAACAGGGATGCTGTCTTTGATAGTTTTTCATTTCTTCCCCCTCATTCCAAAAGCAGTTTTTGTTTATACTCTAAAGCCGAATATTTACACTGTCAAGACAAACCATATATTGTCAACTGTCAAAGACCGCTCCACGCGAAGAAAACCCCCGGACTGCCGCATCCGGGGGTTCTCTTCATCTATTCATTTTACCAGGAGGCAAACTCTCTTGTATTATACAAATAGTATACTCTTTTATGCAACCTCTTCCGGTTCCTCATTCTCTTCCTTTTTGGGAATCTGTTTGGGAACCGTCATCCGCATCACCACAACCGTGATGTCGTCGTCATGGCCGTCGGACCTTCTGGCAACCGCGCTTTCCACCAGCTCATCCGCCAAATCCTGCGCATCCTGTCCCTGCCACTGCTCGACCGCTGCGCAGATCCACTCGTCGCCCGCTGCGAGCGCGCCGTCGCTCATCATGACGAGCAGGTCGCCCTCTTCCAGACTTTCATTGGCCTTGGCAAACCGGGTTTCGTTGAGGATGCCAACCGGCAGAGAGGGCGCGTCCACGCGCTTGGCCTGCCCGTTCCTGCGCAGAATGGTAATCGGCGCGCCCGCTTTGCGCACCTCCAGACTGCCGCTGAACAGATCGAGAACCGCCATGTCCACCGTCGCCAGGGACTCGTCCCCACTTTTGACCACCAGTGCGGAATTGACGATTTTCAGCGAGGTATCAAAGCCGATGCCCGCTTTAATCAACTGGGAGAGGATGCCGCTCGCCATTGCGCCGTCCACCGCGGCTCTGCCGCCCGAACCCATACCGTCGCTGATGATCGCCACCTGCCGTCCGCAGCCGTCGTTGAACAGCGAATAGCTGTCTCCGCAGAGCTGGCCGTTGCCGCAGACATGCTGGGCGCAGCCGGTCTGTACCCGGTATATGGGCCGCTCGCTCATCTGCATGCGGCACTTTCCCTGCGCCGTGCTGATGCAGGGCGTCTCAAACAATTTTCCGCACGCGCGGGAAATTTCCTTCATCAGAGCGCCGCGGTTCATCCGCAGCCGCTCCACCTGCATGGCTTCGACCTCAATGGACATGCGGTTGAACTGATCCACCCGGCAGCTCACTTCGATCGGCGTGACGCCCGCCGTGCGCAAAACCTCCGCCACCCGCTGGGCCGCGGCAAAGTCAAACCGTTCAAATAACTCCATCTCGCCCGCCATATCCTCCAGCATGCGGCTGGTGGTGGTAAACTGCGTTGCCACCATGCTGCGCACCTGCGCCAGACGGCCCTCCACAGCCTCCCGCATACTGAATTCCGCGTAATTTTTATTTACGCTGTCCACGATTTCTCCCAGACGGCTGCAATGCGTGGCGAACTGCGGGCAGAAGTCGGTGCGGTCGATCCGGCTGCGTTTGCGCAGTTTCAAAGTCAGGTCGTTAAAAGCGTTCATGCTGTCGCTGTAATTGCGCTCCCAGCAGTACACCTTCAGGCCGCAGCCCATACAGGTTTCGTCGATGGCACGCTTGTACACGCCGTTAATGTCCGGCGCACAGGTGGCGCAGAGCTTGCGGCTGACCTCCTCCACGGATTCGGAAACGCCACTGAGCGCTTTGGCCGCATAGTCGAGCTTCATAATGACGGAGCGGCGCAGGCCGTCCGTCCTGGGACGGTCGTCCCCGCTGGAAAGCATGCCCACCAGACGGTTCCCCGCATCCTTGGGTAAAACCATAAAGAGAATGGATGCCGCCATAACCTCATACAGCCCGTTGACCACCGCCGCCTGGTTGCCCACCTGCAGGGAAGCGACGCCGTTGGCAATGACAAAGGCGACCGCGGAGGCCAGCCGCCCCACCGGCGAGAACACGCCCGCCATCAGGCCGCCCAGCGCATACGCGCCGGAAAGGTAATTCAGTCCGGAGGTGGAAAGGCTGAACAGCGTCCCCACCGCGATGCCGGAGATGCCGCCGCCCGCTACGCCGCCGTATTTGGCGGCAAACAGAATCCCCACCACCGCAATGATATGTCCTGCGGAAATCCCGCCCAGCGTCAAATCAGAAAGCGCCAGCAGCAGCACGCCCATCGAGAGCAGTGCGCAGGCGACCTCCTGCCCGCTCAGCCCCGAAATCCCGCGGCGGGAACCGAGCGCCGAAGCGGCATGCGACATAAAATAGGCCGCACCGCCCGCCAGCAGGGATTCCGCTAAATACATTGCGGTTGCCATTGAGGTGGAGCCGTTGACCATCGCCAGCGCCATGCCGGTACAGAAGGTCGGCAAAAAGGCCGTCAGCGGTGCAAAAACCGGATGCTGACGGATCCGGACCAGATCGTTCATGGTCCAGCGGATCGCGGCTGCGGCAAGGATGGCCGCCAAATAGTGAATGGGAATCCCCACGGAAGAGGGAAGCAGATACCCGATCGCACAGCCCAGCACGGTGCTCCACATGCTGTGGTACGGCGCCGCCGCCACCGCCGCCACGCCAAAAGGCGCGTATTTTCCGAATACGACGCCGCGCGCGCTGAGCAGGCCGATTGCAAAAAAGATCAGCTGCCGTCCCACGGCTTTGGCCGTCGGCAGCAGGACCGCCATCCAGTTTTCCAGTTCCGCCCGCCGGTTGGGCGCGGAGACCGGCGGCTGTCCCCCCGCGCCCTCCGGGACCTGTGCCGCCGCTTTTTCTCTTATCATGGTTACCGCTCTCCTTTTGTCAGGGTCTCCCGCCATACTGCTTGTACATTTTTCGGGGTCATTGCGAACATTATACAATAAGTATATGGAATGTTTTGTCACAACGTAGTGTAATATTCTGCGCTTTCCCGTCGGAGAGCAGTACGTGGCTTCACAGAGAAACAGCCGTGCATCCATAAAATTATAGACACACGGCTGTTTCAAATTATTTTTTGCCAATATATTTTATTAAGATCGATATGACCAGTCCCAGCGCAATGACAATTTCAACGCGGATAATCTGGTCAAGTATATTGGGAGTCATAAAATCACCTTGCCTACCTTCAGATAGTTAGTAGACATAACTACCACCAGTACTGTAAATTTCAAAAATGGCAGCTCCACTATCATAATAAATATTTGTTCCGCCAGTTACAGAGGCTGTTTCCTGTTCAATATCAAAAGAAAAATTTAAAGCATAGGTTCTGCCACCATCCAATAGTTTTTTATCATAATATTGGTAAGTAATTGTGTTTTTTGTTCCAGAGGTACTGTTCGCATTAACTCTGGCACTTACTAATTTGCCAATATCTGTCGAAGTAGTATTACTGGTCGTTGCGGAAAAAACTAGTTTTACTGATTCATTCAAACCTGAAAAGCTAAATTTTTCCGATGCGCTATAAGTTTTAGTAGCGCGTGGAGAAATACTAAATTCATCGCTTTGGTCTGGAAGAGAAACGGCATCCACGCCTCTTGTTTCAATTAAATGCTGGAAATACGCATCTGCTTCTTCTTTTGTCATAATAGGCGTAGCAACAACGGTATAGTCTTCATCTTGATACACAATTTCTTTTTCTGTCTCTACCACATCAGATACAGGAGCAGCAAAACCTGTTACCCCCATAGACAAGACAACTACCATTACCAATAAAATGCTCACAAGTTTTTTCATACTAAACAACCTCCTTATTTTACAATTTTAATATTTAGATTGTACAATCTACTAATATTATAGACTATAAAGAAATAAAATCAATCATATTTCTATACAATAATTCTTTTTGTTTATTGTCCGAAATCGACAAATCACAACAATTCTATATAAATATTATTTATAATCACTATACCTCCTGCCAAACGGCGGAACCCTCCCCAGCTGCAAACCAGTCGGAAAGCGTCTGATAAAAACGCAGGATTCCCCGGTTCCCAAACCAGCCCACGCCGCAGGGGATTTCCGGCTCCCTCCAGGGGCGAATCCGCATATTCCCATCGGAAGAAACATCGTATACCAGAATCCCCGGTGTGCCGCTCTCCTCTTCATAATAAATGGAAAGCCAGAAATAGGTCGTCACGGTTGTTGATGAGTTGGAACCAAACAATTTTATCCGCCGGTTGACAGGGAATTCCCGCAACAGCGCGAGGATCCGTTCCACCTCCGCCGGATCGCTCGTGGAAATTGTCTCCGTCTGGGAACCGCCATCCGCGCCGGGCACGGAGACAATCCGCGAAATGGTGATTTTTTGGATCTTTCTCTTTTCCAGTAAATCATCCGGTGAAAGCGGGCGGGTGCACCACAGGAAGAGCAGGACACACAGCAAAAGCAGAATAAAGATCATTGCATATGGAAGCTTTTTATGATGTAAAAATTGACTTAAAGCGCCACTCTTCATCCAATATTCCTCCTTTTGTATTATGTTAAGAAAATCATAAGCGTTTATAAGAGAAAAGACAACCTGTTTTTGGAGAAAAATATTCACGCAGTCTGGTGAACAACATTTTTTTGAAGCTCGTATTTGTACTTGGAAGCCTCCCTTCTCCACATCCCAGCCTTTACGGAAAAGGGAAATTATGATAAACTTAGCAATATATGAAATTGTGAAAGGATCCTGTGTTATGGACTATCGTTTTTCCGATCGCGTGCAGACGCTCAAGCCGTCTGCGATCCGCGAAATCTTCAAGTATGCCGCCGACCCCACCGTGGTCTCCCTTTCCGCCGGCAATCCGGCGCCGGAGGCGTTCCCGGCCAAAGAAATTTCTGAAATTTCCGCCCGCATTCTGCTGGAGCATCCGATTGATGCGCTGCAGTACGGCCTGACGGAGGGCTACGTGCCGCTGCGCCAGCATGTCTCCGCCTATATGAAGGAAAAGCACAATGTGGGCCGCGATTTTGACGACATCCTCATTACCTCCGGCGCACAGCAGGTCATGGACCTGTTTACAAAATCCCTGTGCAACGAGGGCGACGTCGTCCTGTGCGAAGCGCCGAGCTTTATCGGCTCGCTGAATACGTTCCGTTCCTATAACGCCCGCCTGCGCGGCGTCCCGATGGACGCCGACGGCATGAATATGGACGCTCTGGAGCAGGCGCTCAAAGAAGAAAAGAACGCCAAATACATCTATACCATTCCGAATTTCCAAAATCCCTCCGGCATCACCATGAGCCTGGAGAAGCGCAAACAGCTTTACGCGCTAGCGAAGCAATATAACGTCCTGATTCTGGAGGATAACCCGTACGGCGACCTGCGCATCAAGGGCGACTATATTCCAACAATCAAATCCATGGACGAGGACGGCATCGTCGTCTACGCGGGCACCTTCAGCAAGGTGATCTCTCCCGGCATGCGCGTGGGCTATGCGATCGCGCCGAAAGACCTGCTGCAGAAGATGATCGTCTGCAAACAGGGCGCGGACGTGCACACCTCCATGTGGAGCCAGATTATCTGCGATGAATTCATCACCAAATACGATTTTGAGGCGCATCTGGAACACCTGCGCGAACTGTACCGTGCAAAATCCGCGCTCGCCCTCCGCAAGATGGACGAATGCCTGGTCCCCAACAAGATTACATACAACCCGTTCGAAGGCGGCCTTTTCATGTGGTGCACCCTGCCGGACGGTGTGGATATGCCCACGTTCTGCAAGCAGGCGGTGCTGCGCAAGGTCTGCGTCGTGCCAGGCAACGCGTTCCTGACCGACGAAAGCGCGCCCTGCCAAAGCTTCCGCATCAACTATTCCACCCCGACGGACGAACAGCTCGTCAAGGGCATCGAGATTCTTGGCCAGCTCGCCAAGGACGTGCTGTAAGGAGGGCTCCATGGAACAAAGTACCGAACGTAAAAAGGTCATATTCAGCGCGATACAGCCAAGCGGCACCATTACCCTGGGCAACTATCTGGGCGCGCTGAAAAACTGGACGGCGATGCAGGATGAGTTCAACTGCATTTTCGCCCTT
Source organism: Clostridium sp. D33t1_170424_F3 (assembly GCF_015667585.1). Classification (GTDB taxonomy): domain Bacteria; phylum Bacillota; class Clostridia; order Oscillospirales; family Acutalibacteraceae; genus Anaeromassilibacillus. The sequence continues at coordinate 238,494 of NZ_JADPEG010000002.1, forward strand.
GCGGATCTGCACACCATTACCGTGCGGCAGGAACCCGCCAAATTCCGCCACAACATCCTGGAGGCCTACGCCCTGCTGCTGGCCTGCGGCGTAGACCTGGACAAAAGTATTTTCTTTATGCAGAGCCATGTTCACACACACGCGGAGCTGGCCTGGATTTTAAATTGCTACACGCAGTTCGGCGAGCTGTCCCGCATGACGCAGTTTAAGGATAAATCCGCCAAGCACGCGGACAACATCAACGCGGGCCTGTTCACTTATCCGGCCCTGATGGCGGCGGACATTCTGCTGTACCAGGCGGATCTGGTTCCCGTCGGGGCGGACCAGAAGCAGCATTTGGAGCTGACCCGCAACATCGCGGAACGCTTCAACGGCCTGTACAGTCCCACCTTTGTAGTGCCGGACCCGTACATTCCGAAAAATGGCGCGCGTGTGATGTCCCTGCAGGATCCGTCCCGCAAGATGAGCAAATCCGACGAAAACGCCAACAGTTATGTCGCGCTGCTGGATCAGCCGGAGGATATTCTGCGCAAATTCAAGCGGGCTGTCACAGACAGCGAGGCAAGCGTCCACTACGCGGAGGGCAAGGACGGCGTAAACAACCTGATGGGCATTTATTCCTCCATCACCGGCCGCACCTTTGAGCAGATTGAACAGGAATTCGCAGGCAAGGGCTACGGCGATTTCAAAACCGCTGTTGGCGAGGCCGTGGTTGAACACCTGCGCCCCATCCAGGAGCGGTACGCGGATTACATCAAAAACAAGGATTACCTGCAGCAATGTTACCGTGACAGCGCGGAAAAAGCGCTGGCGATTTCGATCCGCACCCTGCGCAAGGTCATGAAAAAAATCGGCTATGTACAATAATTCTCTTTCCATCATATAACATAAGAATGCCCGCGAAATCCGTATTCATTGGATTTCGCGGGCATTTTCCTATGGTTTCAGAGCTGCTTTTCGTTTTTTGCAAACCTCGGCTTTTACAAAGATTTTTATGATACAGCCGCTTCCAGCTTGAGGATATGCGCGTTGAGCAATTCCCGGAATGTATCGTTCCGGGCCATATTCCCCTGCGCGTCCTTGTATTTTACCGGGGTATAGTAACGGTTCTGCCGCTGCCCGCGCAAAAAGGTCAGCGCTTCTTCCCTGCGTCCAAGCGACACCATGCTGTCCGCCGCCTTAATGGCAAACATGGCGCGGTACGGCTCCAGCCGGTATGCTTCCAGATAGTGCGAAACGGAGGCTTCCGATTTTCCCAGCGCCTGTTCCGCTGCCGCGAGATCCGCCACAATGGACGCGCGGCTCGCCGCCGCCCCGTTGACCGGGATTCCATCTTCCCCCACCGTCTTGCGGGGCAGGTCCGTCCATCCATCCGTTGCCAGATAAGCCGCCGCGCATTTTGCGGCCTGGCCGCTGTATCTGCCGCCCAGCCAGCTGTACGCCTTGGTCGATAAATAGAGCTGCGGCGGCGTTACGGGCGGACTGCATAACTCCACTACTTTCAAAAGTACGTGCGTCTGGTCCCCAAGCTCCTGTGTGAGCTGCCTGGCCCTGCCCTCCAGCTCATACGGGTGCGGGACCGCCCCGCCGATGGTATGAAACAGCGCGGCAGCCAGTTCCGTTTGGTTTTCTTTTTGGTTTGGCATTGCGTTCCCTTCTTCCCTGGGGAGCCGCTGAAATCAGCTGATCCTCAATTTTTCTCCATTATATAGCGCGGGCCGCACAAATGCAAGTTTCCCTCCGACGAACCTCAAGCGAGGACGCGGTGGATGATCTCCGCACGCAGGCTTTCCCGCTGCGACTGCGTGAGCCTCCTGCCGCACGCCAGCGTCAGGGTAGCGGGCTGCAGCTCCATCAACAGGGCGTCCAGCTTTTCATAGGCCACGCCGGAGAGCAGACCCGTCGCCACACCAAAACGCACACTGTACAGCAGACTTGCCATTTCCTGATTGCTGATCATTCTCGCGTTCTGCAAAACGCCCAGCGCGCGGCTGACCGCGTCCTGTACCTCCAGCTTTTCCGCCAATGTCAGGCGGGCCGTACGCTCCTGCACCAGAAGCTGCTGGGCAATGCTCTTCAGGTTCCGCAGGGCGTCCTCCTCAGAAAGCCCCAGCGTCAGCCGGTTGGAAAGCAGGTACCGCGCGGTCCCCTCGCTCTCCTGCTCCGTATCAAACGGTTCTTCCTCCAGGGACAGGCCCAGCTTGGCGAGACCCGCCGCGATCCGGCCCAGGGAGCCGTTCTCGTGCAGCGCCGGCAGGTGCAGCAGCAGGGAAGCCCGCATTCCCGTCCCTAAATTCTGCGGGTCCTGCGTCAGATAGCCAAATTTTGTGTCAAAGGCAAAATGCAGCGCCTTATCGAGAATGGTATCCATCCGGTCGGCCTCCGCATAGGCGTTTTCCAGGTCCAGGCCCGCATGGAACACCTGAATGCGCAGATGGTCCTCGTCGTTCACCACCAGAGAAACCGCCTCATCCTGCGTAAACAACAGGCCGCCCTGCCGGCTCGCCGGGAAATCCGGGCGTACCATGCGGCGTTCTGCGAAGGAAAGCCCCTCCATACGGGCGATTTCCTCCATGCTCTGATAGGCAAACTGGTGGCCGACCGCCGTGTTCTCATCGGTGGCCGCTTCAAAAATCATCTGTTCAATCTGGCGGCGGCCCGCGGCGTTCATCCGCTGCGGATAGGGATAGCCCGGCAGGCTGCGCGCCAGGCGGATACGCGTGCTGATCACGACGTCTCCCTGCTCCCCACCCTGCTCGTACCATTTATTCATCGGCGTCTTCCCCTCCTTCCAGCGCCTTGATCTGATCGCGCAGCGCGGCGGCATACTCAAAATTCTGGGTATTGATCGCCTCGCGCAGTGCGCGGCGCTTCACCATCAGCTGGCTGCCCTGCCGGGGCTGGGGCAGGTTCGCCCCCGGGACTTTGCCGCAGTGGACAGCTTCCCCATGGATGCGCTGGATCATCGGGGCCAGCCGCTCATAGAAGGTGTGGTAGCATTCGGCGCAGCCCGCATGGCCGCCGCGGACAATATCGTCAAACGATGCGCCGCATACAGGGCAGTGGACGTCCACTACCACGCGCACATGCGCCGGGACGGATTTCCGTCCGCTTTCCTGATGTATCGGTGCCATAGGCCCATTCCTCCATTCTGTTTAAGCGAACGGCGTTCGCTCAGAAATTGTTTTCGCATTTCCTATCTATATACAAATGAACGGTTCAATATATCCCTACCGCGCCGGACCCGCTGCAAAGCGCTTTTAAAAAATTCGTTGTAACACCTTTTGCCCCCTCGCAATATACTATATTGTAAATCAAAAAAGGAGGCAAACAATTATGTGTAACAATTTCTTAGGTGGCTGCGGCGGCGGTTGTTCTTGGATCATCATCCTCATCATCATCCTTCTGGTCTGTGGCTGCGGTAACGAAGGCGGCTGTGGCTGTGGCAACAATTGCGGCTGTGACAACGGCTGTGGCTGTGGCAACGGTTGCTGCTAATCTCCGCAACGAAAAGGGGCTGCATCAAGCGCAGCCCCTTTTCCTTTTCCCATCGTCCGGACAAGCCTTCCGTTATTCCTGCCGCGCCTTAGCCTCTGTCAGCGCACGTGCAAGCTGATCCGGACAAGAGGTCGGCTTGAACCCGCACTGAATTCCTTTACAGCGTTCGATAACGTCGTCCGCTTTCATTCCCGCAATCAGCGACGCAATCCCCTTGAGGTTCCCATTGCAGCCCCCGACAAACTGGACGGACTTGATCATATCCCCGTCCAGCTCCAGATGAATTTCCGAGGAACAAACGCCTCGCGTTTTGTATGTATATTGCATTCTGTCAACTCCCAGAAAAATTTTGCCTGAAAATATTTTACAATATATTGCGCCGGATGCGCGCTTTCAACTGTTCAAGCGATTCTTCCGGCGTTGTGCACGAGCCGATCGGGTATGGAAGCTTGCTGTACATCCCGTGAAAATCTGTTCCCCCGGTTTTCAGCAAACCGTATTGCTCCGCGATTTGCCGGACCCGCGCTTCATCTTCCTCTGTATGGCGCGTATGCCAGACCTCCACGCCTTCAATCTCGCGGTCCTGCGCGAGCTGCTCCAGCAAATCGAAGCTGTCGTATACAGGCGGATGCGCCAGTACGGCCAGTCCGCCCGCCGCATGGATCTGCCGGATGACGTCGTGTACGTCCGGATACTCCGTTTTGCAGTATGCCAGGCCGGTGCGCGGCCGGAACAGCTTTTGATAAACGGTTCCATAAAAACTGTCCGCATATCCCGCGTCGATCAACGCATGCATGATGTGTTGTTTAAATAAATTGGTACTGCCGTGGGCGCGATGAACCACCATCTCCTGTGTGATGGGATAAATGCGCATCACCTTCTGCAAAGACATCTGCACCGACCTGCGCCGGTTTTCTCCGATTTTCCTGCAGAGGCCCTCCAACCGGTTCATATAGGTGCAGCCGTAGCACAGGATATGCGCTTTACGTCCCGTTGCGGGATCGGTACAGGAGAACTCCGCACCGGGAAGCACCTCCACCCCGTGCCGCTCGCCGTATATTTTGGCGCGCACCGCGCCGGAAAAGGTATCGTGATCCGTCACCGCAATCGTGGAAATGCCTTTCTGTCTTGCCAGCAGGACCAATTCCTCAATGCTCACGGACCCATCGGACATTTTTGTATGGCAATGCAAATCTGCCGCCATCCTATCACCTCATTTGAATCCGCTCATTCCCTGATAGATTCATTATAATACAAATTGAATTGCAAAACAAGCAAAGGCGCCCCGGGATTTTATCCCTCCGGCGGCTGATACAGAAACTTTTCCGGCAGAAAAGTCTTTCGGTCGATGAACCAGAGGACCAGGTCCAACAGCCAGAACGCGATGGAAAAGCCCGTCAGCCCCAGCGCGTCGACGCGGAAAAAGCCCGCGAACTGCCCGATATACAGCAGGATCAGCGGAAGTGCCGCGTACGCCACCATTTGAAACGACTCCAGCCGGTTGCTGCTCCGGTTGAAGCTGAACACCATAAACAGCACACCGAAAACCGCCAGGCCTGGCGCCAGCAGCAGGATGATAGCCAGCCATTCCCAGTTGACAAAGAAGGGCAAGCCCAGCATGATATCCCCGACAGAAACGACAATCGTCAGCACCGCAAACGATATGGCGGAGCATAAAAAGGAAAGAAACATGCAGCAGCTCAGCTTGGCGCGGAAAATCTGCCGCACCCGCAGCGGGGTCAGCAGCAGGGTTTCAATGGTGCTGCGCTCCTTCTCTCCAACAAAAATACAGGAGGCGGAGACGGCGGACGCCGTCAGCGGGATGATCAGATAAAACAGCGGGAACAGCAAATTGGTCAGAATATGGTAGATTCCCTGCTGCAGATTATAGCCAGCCGCGCTTTCCGGCAGGAGGGTCAGCATCTTCCCAACGCCTTCCGCCTGTTCCATGGGCACCAAACGGACCATTGCGAGGAAAAGCGACGGCAGTACGATCACCAGCAGCACCGGTACCGCAATCAGCGTGGCGCGCGCCATTTTAGAATTCCAGATTTCAATCAGGTCTTTTTTGACCAGCGCATGTTCAGACGGCGTCATTCTGCTTCTCCTCCTTTTGGCTGCGTCCCGCATAGACTTGATAGACTTCCTCCAGCGTCGGCTGCACCAGGCGCGCTTCCAATACTTCATGACCCTGTTCGATCATCCCGCGCAGCAATCCGGGCATTTCATCCTCATCCCGGAGCTCCATGCGCCACCAGCTGCCGCGCTGCCGCAGGGAGGACGCAGTGGTCTCGTCCAGCTTGAACTGTTCCAGCGTATCCCCGTCTTTCAGGCGAAATTCCGCATGGACACGGCATCCCGCCGTTTCGCACAGCGTCTGAAAATCCCCGGAGGCAATCAGTTCCCCTTCCCGCAGGATTCCGAAATCCGTGCAGACATGCTGGGCGTAGTAGAGCTGGCGCGTACAGAGAAGCACCGTGGTGTCCGACCGCTCCGCATAGCGGGAAACCAGCGCGTTGACGGCCTTGGCGCTCTCGTAATCCAGTCCGCTGGTCGGTTCGTCCAGCAGCAGGACGCTGGGATAGTGCACCAGCGCCCTGGCCAAAGACAATTTTTGCAGCATCCCCGTGGAATACCGGTGGACCGGCAGATCGCGCGCGTCCCAGAGCTCCAGCTCCTTCATCAGCTCCGAAGCGCGACGGGAAGCGTCCTTCTCCCGCAGGCCCGCGGCTTCCGCAAAAAAGACCAGGTTCTGTTCCCCGGTCATATGTGCGTACGGCTTCGCACTGTCGACCATCACGCCGCAGCGCTGGTGCACGCCGACGGGATTTTCCGCCGGGGACACCCCCAGAATGCTGCAGGTCCCACTGCTGGGTTTTGTCAGGCCGGAGAGCAGCCGGACAACCGTGGTTTTTCCCGCGCCGTCCGTCCCCAGCAGGCCAAACACGCCGCCCTGCGGAATCTGTAAATTCAAATGTTTAACCGCTTCCACGGTTCCATAGGTTTTCGATAATTGCACCGCAGTGACCGCATCCAAAACGCAGTCCCCCTTTCGGTTTTTGGTTCCATGATATAAAAGAACAGGGGCGTACAACACGCCCCCATTCCAACAGGGTTCTTCCGCAAAGAACCCCTCTATCAATTTCCCCTCAAGCAACCGGAATTATCCGGCAAATGTTCTGGAATCTTTTCAATTATCCAACATTGTGCGGCACATGCATATTGATGTTGGAGAAGTCGTGCAGCGTCTCGATGTTCTCCTTGATACCGCGTTTGTCCGCCGTTGCCAGCAGCTTGGTGCGGTTTTTAAGCACCTTCTGCACGGTTTCAACGCCGGCGGGACCGGCCACACAGCCGCCCTCACACGCCATACCTTCCACGATATCCTCCGGCAGACGCCCGGCGTTCAGAATCATCAGCGCCTTCTTACATTCCGCCGCGCCGTTGCACTTGACACAGCTGAACGGCAGCTCAAAGTTTTCGTCGTCCAGCACCTGCGCGACAGAAGCCGCAACGCCGCCGCTCTGCGCAAAGTTCTTGCCGGGACGGCTGCCGTCCTGCTCGTTCTCCGCCTCATCCAGCACATTGATCTGCTTCGCGGAGAAGAGCGCCGCAAGCTCTTCAAACGTGATTACATAGTCGGCGGTATCCGCCACCTTCTTGGCCTCCAGCTTCTTCGCGATGCACGGGCCGATAAACACAACCTTGCTGCCCGGCTTATTGGCCCGGATATAACGGGAAACCAGCGTCATCGGGGAGCCGGTGGTGGAGATGTTCGGGATCAGCTTCGGGAAATGCTTTTCAATCATTTCCACAAACGCCGGGCAGCAGGAGGTGGTCATCTTCTGCTTGTTCTCCAGCGCTTCCTTCAGCTCCTGGGCCTCATGCCATGCGGTGGCGTCCGCGCCGAGGGATACCTCGTACACTTCGGCAAAGCCCAATTTTTTGATTGCCGCCTTGAGCTGGCCCACGTTCGCATTGCCAAAATGTCCTTCAATCGCGGGCGCAAAGGTCGCAATAACCGTCTCGCCGCCCTTGATGTCGTTAATTACATTGACAATATTGGAACGGTCCGTGATCGCGCCGAACGGGCAGCCCACCACGCACGCGCCGCAGCTGATGCAGCGGGTATAGTCGATGGACGCGCGGTTGTACGCGTCCTTACTGATCGCATTGACGGGACACGCGCGGATACACGGGCGCATGGTGTCGGAAATGGCGTTGTACGGACAGGCCGCCGCACAGCGTCCGCACTCCTTACATTTTGCCGGGTCAATGTACGCGCCCTTACCGGTGATGGAAATCGCGCCGAACGGGCACGCCGCCTGGCACTTTTTCGCCAGGCACTTCTGGCAGTTGTCCGTCACTGTAAAGCGGCTGATGGGGCAGCCCTCGCAGGCCGCGGGCAAAACGCCCACAATGCCCGTATCCGCCTGCTCCGGCAGGTTGACGCCGCGCGCGGAGGTGATGCGCTCGCGGATGATCTCACGCTCCCGGTAGATGCAGCAGCGGAAGGTCGGTACCGGCCCGGGGATGATGTCATACGGTATTTCATCGATGTGCTTTTCCAAGGTCCCCTCAAACGTATAATTTGCCACCTTTTTCAGCACTTCAAATTTTAATTGTTTTGCGTCATTATCGTATTGCATGTCTTATCCTCGCTTTTTGAAATTGCACCTGACTAGCCGTTTTACCGCTGGCGCATTCGCGGCAAAACGCCGTTCTCCACACTTTGCATATTATTTAACAATCTTCCTCACCATCTTAAATCATTCCGCGCCTCATGGCAAGGGGATTCCCGCAATTTCGTGATTAGTAATAAAGTTTCTCGACGTTTTTCCCCATTTTCTCTACCAAAACACAGAGTTCGTCGATCAGCTTCATCTTGATGCTCAGGTCGGAAGGCAGGCCGGGGTTCTGGTGCGCCGGGTTAATGGCGCGGCCAATGAACACGCGCAGGTCCGTACATTCCTCCAAAAGCATTTTGGCAATCATGGATGCGCCGTTTTCCTCATCTAATTTGCGGAAATAGAAAGAGTCCGCTTCTTTGTTAAGATAATCACGAAGTATGTCCACCGTGCGGCTCAAGGTGAGCACGCCCTCCGTCACCAGGTCGACGCCCTCAATCTTTCCGGTGGGCGGGATGGTCGGGTCGACGTAGTTGATGGAGGTCTCGATCTTGCGGTTGAGCACGCGCGCAACGATGTTGGCGCTGGTGCCGCCGCAGACGACCTTTTTGCCGTACGAGGTGATATAGTCATGCACCATGCGGTTGTCATCCTCTTTATTGACCGGCGGGCCGGAGAGGATATTTACCACGCGCTTGGGCGAGATGCGGAGGATCAAATCCGTGGAGTCGTCGCCCGGTCTGTCGAGGTACAGCTCGCGGACCGCCTCGGAGAGCGACACCGCAAGACGCGGCGCGGAATTCTCCTTCAAGGTGGTCTTCGCCAGCCAGGAGGAAACGTTATCCCAGTTCCAGCCGAAGTTGAGCGCCTGGCCCACGCCGGCATAGATGACGCCGTCGCTCACTAGGGCGAGCACGTCGCCCGGGCGCACGGAGAACTGGCACTCCGTCACATGCTTGCCGCCGTACTCCTTGAGTTCGCTTTGGCGCTCCAGGTCAATGACCTTGCCGTTGCGCACAAAGATACAGGGCGGATTGTCGAATTCCACCAGGTGGGCTTCGCCGCTGTCAAAAATCTGTAACACGCTGAACGTGGAGTACGCCAGCTTGCGCACGTTGCAGACGGGCAGCGTTTTGGCGATGGTTTCCACCACCTCCGCGATGGTGGAGCCCTCCTTCATCATGGTGGACACGATGGTGCTGGTCAGCGTGGAAAGAATATTGGCCTTTACGCCGCTGCCCAGGCCGTCCGCCAGCACCGCGATGGTGGAATCGGGGGTGCGGACTATTTTAACTTTATCGCCGCAAAGCTCTTCGCCGTATTTGTTGAGGCTCCGGTATGCGGCATCCACATGCATTTTCATTGAATCATTCCTTTTCAGAGAAGATTACGCATCGGACGTTTGCAGAATCTTCGCGCTCTCAATTGTCGTTTTCGTCAAATACGATCATGTTTTTCAGCTTTGTCAGCGTGGTCTTTGTTTCCGCCGTGGTCTCGCCCAGCAGGCTTGCGATCTGCTGCGCCGCAATCATCTGCTTGTCGATGACCTTCTGCGCCATTTCCATGGTTTCCGCGCGCAGCTTATACTGATTCTCAATGTTGGTTTCTTCCTTGGTAATGTCGCGGAAAATCGCCATTGCGACGTTCTCCTTCGCAATGTAGACGATGGTTTCTTCCACAATAATGCCGTACTCTTTATAGGTAATCTTCTTATCGCTGATGGACTGCTTGCTGTCGAACACAAACTGGAAGTCGGAGGTGTCGATCAGCTCATACAGGCACTTCTGCAGCGCCTCGTGGCGGGAGATGCGGAACGCGCGCTCCGCCGCCGTATTAAACTCGATGATGTTCATATCGCTGTCCACGATGATGGTGATATTCGGGGTCTCCGTCAGCACGCAGTTGCTCAGGGATTCGGCGCGCTCCTTCATGTACGGCATGCACATGTGCAGTTCCGCCTTGCCCTGGTAGACGGCAATCGCCTTGTCGCGGCAGGTGGGATAGCCGCAGGAGCCGCAGTTCAGCTCGTCGTCCAGCGTCACCTTGCCGATCTTCGCCAGGATTGCATGGATCGTATCCTCGTCCGGAATATCGTCCTTGCTGGAACGGTCCACAAACTGCATGGTCATCGGGATCTGTTCCGGCATATTGGGATATGTATCCGCATCGGCGTAGGCGTAATCCTGAATCCGCACGCGGGAAGCAAAGCGGGAAACGGTATCTGTGCCGGAGCCGGGGCCGTTGATGCAGCCGTCGCGGCACATGTTGATTTCAATAAAGCAGTGATCCAGCTCCCCGCGCTCCATCGCACGGCAGAGGTCGATGCATGCGCCGGAACCGGACACGCTCAGCATTTTCCAGTCGCCGGTATCCTCCATTGCAGACAGAGACGCCAGGATGCCGTCCGCAATCGGGTACATGCGCAGGATTTTGGAGCTGGCGTTGAGGAAGGAGGACGGCTCCGCATCGGCGAAGGTCACACGCTCTTCTTTCATCCAATCCTGCAATTCCTCAAAGGTCAGAACCGCGTCCACCTCGTTGTTGTGGCGGATGTCCGCCGCTTCGTCCTTCTTGGCGATGCACGGGCCGGCAAACACGATGCGCGTGTTCGGCCCGTAGCTCTGCTTGAGCAGGCGCGCGTGGGCGACCATCGGGGAAATCACAGGCGCCATCTGGTCCACCAGCGTGGGATAGTACAGCTCGACCAGGCGGTTGACGGACGGGCAGCAGGTGGAGATGATGTTCTTCATCTGGTTTTCCTTCATCAGGCGGTGGTACTCCGCCGTGACGTACGCCGCGCCCTCGGAGGTCTCCGAAACGCCGTAGAAGCCCAGCGCCTTCATCGCGCCGGCGAACTGCTTGGCGTCTTCAAAATCAAAGCAGCCAAAATAGGAGGGCGCCGCGGAAAGGATCACGCGGTCCCCGCTCTTCAGCATCTTTTTGACCAGCTCCACGTCGCTGGCAACGGTCTTCGCGTTCTGCGGGCACTGCTCCAGGCAGGTGCCGCACAGGATGCAGTCGCGGTCAATGATCTTTGCCTGTTCGTTCTCCACCTTGATGGATTTGACCGGGCAGACTTTGACGCATTTATAGCAGTTTTTGCAGTTTGCTTTTTGTAAGCCGATAATACTCATTTGTCATCACCTATCCTAGTTTCGGGAGATTCCCTGTTATTTGCCGGGTAAAGATTATTTTTGCAGGCGCTTCATGACCTCTCCGTTAAAGAATGCCTCCGTCTCCAGAGGGGTCACTTTAAAGCGCTCCCCATCCACGCAGACGCAGACGCCATTGTTGGTGCATTCGCCCATGCAGAAGGAACCTTTCAGGTCAATCTGATCCTCCAAATGGTTCATGGAAACCAGCCTTTGCAGAATGCTGATTACATCGCGGGAACCTTTCAGGTGACACGAGCTGCCAATACATACCGTTATTTCCATACTCTCATTTCCTCCTGGGGCCATGCCCCTGCTGCTAGTTTTCTTCCGTGCGATTTGACAATTTTTTAACAGAAGAGAAACAAACCGCACAATTTGGCTATATTATAACATTTCGGACCGTTTCTGACAAGGGAATTTATGCGGATTTTCAACACTGGCACGATTTTCCGCAGTTTGACGAAAAAAGGGCGCGTCCTTTCGGACGCGCCCCCGCATGTGCCCAATTTACTTTACATCGACGTATTCGTATTCCGCATCCTCGTCTTCCCCATCCGCCGTCTCCGCTTCTTCCGGCTCTGTTCCGCCAGCCAAAAGCTTCAGAAGACGCAGCGCCTGCCGGTTGGTTTCCTCCCGGTCATTGACGATATGTGCGACGGCCTCGGCCTTCAGCCGAGCGGCCTCTCCCTCTGATCCCTGCTGCGGGATCTTCTCAATCGTCATCAGAGCGTCTTTAAGATAAGCTGTATCGTTTAAAATACGGTCGATTCGTTCCAAAATATCCTGTGTACCTGCTTTATATTCCGCCATGGTTGGTTCCTCCAATCGTTTTGGCGGACACGCCAGACAGATCCGATTGGGACCGACGAAGCGTGCCCTGCCCTTTTTGACGAGCTGTTTCGCCCGCCGCAGATAGGTCGCTTCATACGTGTTTCCCAGCCCGTCCGTCACAAGAATGCTTCCTGCCATGGATCTTCATCCCCTCTGCAACAGTCTGGAAACCTGCGCCTGCCGTTTTTTGTGATGGGTGCCGTCCCCTGTGCGCAATTTCAGTATAATCGATTTTGCAAAAATATGCAAGGAAATCCCGCCCTTTCCCTTCGACCTAAACGCCGCCGCCCGGTAGCACACACAGAAACTGGGTAAAATTTCCTCACACAGCGCCAAATCCGTTGACAGGCGACCATCTTCGCGATATGCTTAAACAGAACTAGTTGTCTCAAAGAGGTGCTTTTTATGAAACGATTTGCGCTGGCAGACACGGCTTCCGGCGGACTCAGCCGCATCAAAAAAGCTTTCATCCTATGCGCTGCCGCAATCGTCCTTTTGACTGCGGCCTATCTTTGGTACTCCCGCCCACTGCGGCCGGCAAATATGACCAGCGGCAACGAGGTGCTGGCCGTCGGCATTTCCTGCGACGTCGTCACCTTCACCTCCACTGTCACCTCTGATTGCGGCAGCATCTTTACGCGCGACACAGACCAAATCCAGGCGGCTATAAACCTGTTGGAGGACTTTCCGGTAAACCGCAGGATCGACTGGATGGAACTGTTGACCGGCGGCGCTTCCAGCCAACCCGCGGAGGGTGATTCGGTGACAAATGTCCGCATTTCGCTGCACTACAAAGCAGACGACGCCTGGAAATGCGTCGATTACGACGTCTCTTCCCAGGGAAGGATGTCTCTTTTGGATTCCGACGGGAATACGGTTTCCTGCACGGTCAGCAAGGGCCGCACCGCCAGTCTGTTTCAGACGCTGCGGCAGTTTTATAACCAGAACCGGGAACATCCGCTTTGGAAAAATATTTGATCGTGCCATACAGCAGGAAACAGGACGATCATTGGCAGAATGCGCAAAAACAGCTGAACAACTGGAAAACTCCCCCGCTTTCGGCGGGGGAGTTTCTCTTACACGGTCAATCTATGACTGTCGACGGAACCGACTCTCTGTTTCTTTACTCCAGATTCAGTTTTCGTTTCAGCATCATGCGGGTGACGATATAGAACGCAACTGAGAACACAATTGAAATTACAATGCCAAACAACAGCATTCCCTGGAAAAACTCCGCGTACTGCACCGGAGTCGGCCCCCCTTTTTGTCCGGAAATCGTGACCAGCCAGTCGCTGGTAAAGGGAAGCGCAAGGGAACCTACGATCTGCGATACAACATTGAAGCCCAGGTACACGCCGAGTCCCAGCAGAATTTTATGCCGGGAACTGGTGCAGCCAATCACAATGGAAGCGTAAAGCTGCATGATACCGCTGATAAGGCCGAATACAAAGGTGATGCCCGCCAGAATGACCAGCCAGGTGAGGTTGACCTGGTTTTCCGCGGCTGTCTGCCAGAGTTTTCCCACTGCTTTCATGAAGATCTGAAGGGTTCCTCCGTCCATAAACAATCCCAAGAAGGAAAGCATGGCGATCGCTGTGCTGAAGATATTCCATATAAACGCCACAATCAGCTTGCTGAGAATCAATTGGTCCTGTGTGACGGGCAGCGTGAACATCAGATAGCCTTCGTCCGTCATCAGATTTTTATAAAAGCGCTGCACGGTGACGCCCAGCGTCAGCACCAGGACGATGACGACTGCAAGCACATACAAAAGCATCAGGATGGTCTGCGGAACCATTCTCTGCGGTGAATATTCCAGTCCGGAATTCATTTGCATAAAGACGCGGTTCACAACGGTAAACAGAAACAGCATGATAAAAAAGGGCAGATAGATGCGCGCCGTCGCCTTGAATTCATGCTTAATGAGTTTTCCTAACATTTGAACACCTCCCGGAACAGCGCATCCACACTCTTATCCTGCTTCTCACGGATATCGTCCACCGAAGCCGTCAGCACAATGCCGCCCTGGCTGATGAATATGACGTCGTCCAGGACCTTCTCCACATCGGAGATGAGATGCGTGGAAATCAGCACGGTTGCGTTTTCGTTGTAGTTGCCGATAATGGTGTCCAGGATAAAATCGCGTGCCGCCGGGTCCACGCCGCCGATGGGCTCGTCGAGCAGGTACAGCTCCGCTTCCCGGCTCATGACCAGAATCAGTTGCACCTTTTCCTTGGTGCCCTTGCTCATGGTCTTGATGCGAAGCTTTGGATTGATGGCCAGACGCTTGAACATGCCGAACGCCTTTTCCTTGTTAAAGTCCGCGTAAAAATCGGCGAACAGGTCCGTCATATCCTGTACCGTCATCCATTCTGTGAGATAGGTGCGTTCCGGCAGATACGAAACCACCTTTTTGGACTCCACACCGGGCGCTTTCCCGTTGATCAGAATTTCGCCCTGCGTGGGGGTCAGCAGGCCGTTCGCCAGCTTCATCAGGGTGCTTTTACCGCTGCCGTTCGGCCCCAGAAGGCCGATGATGCGCCCCTTGGGGATCTCCAAGTCCACCCCGTTGAGCGCCATGCAGTTGGGAAACAGCTTCACCAGGTTCCGGCACTCTAAAATATTGTCCATTACGATTCCTCCTCTGTCGATTGCAATAAGTCCACCGTCTGCTTTCGGTCATACCCCAATCGGCTCATTTTCTCCAAAAATTCATTGACCTGCTCCACCGCAAGGTTCCGCTTTGTCTCCATAATCTTACTCACATCCTCCGTCACGAATCTTCCGCTGGTCCGCTGTGCAAACAGCAGTCCATCCGTTTCCAACTGAGAGAGGGCGCGCTGCATGGTATTTGGATTTACCGATGCATCGGAGGCAAGGTCTCGTACGGAGGGCAGCTTTGACCCGGGCGGATACATCCCCGAGACAATCATCAGCTCAATTTGCTCGATCAGCTGCGCGTATATCGGCCTGTCTGATTTTAAATCCCATCCCATTGTTTCACCTCCGTTATTGTTTGTACTAATAACTTAATACAATAATACAGTCGTTTTGCTGAAATGTCAACCCCTTTTTACAAAAAAGAGGCTGTGCGGAGAAGAAAAATGAACAGGTCCAGTAAAAACGGACAGTGACAAAGTACCCCCTGATGTAGGAAAATAGACTACATCAGGGGGTATTGTCATGGAGAAACGCAATTATACACAAGTTCAAAAGCTGCTGCCGGAGATAGAGGCAATGATATCAGCAGGAAAAACACAGCGTGAAGTGGCGGAGAATTACGGATTCAAGGACAAATATGTGGTAAAAAAACTACTTGCGCGGCAGCGAAGGAAGCGGCGCGCACTGGCGGCGGGGATTGTACCGCGTCCCAAAGGCAGACCACGCAAGGACGCCCAGCCCAGAGATATAGCAGCAGAGCAGGCATATGAGATCCAACGGCTGCAGATGGAAAACAAATTGCTGCGGGATTTTCTGCAATCCGCTGGGAGGAGGTGAAGGCAAGCATAAAGTACCATGTCATCTATCGGCATCGGACAGAATATCCCGTGTGCAGGATGTGTCGGTTCTTTGAAGTGTCCAGAAGCGGATACTACAATTTTATCCGGCGGCTTGGCAAGCCGGACAGAGACGCCGAACTGGCGGACATCATCGCTGCCCAGCGGGAGTGCAGCCTGCGTACCTATGGCTACCGCCGGATATGGTTGTGGCTTAGGAGCCAAAACATCTACCGCAACCCCAAAACGGTGCTGAGGGTCATGAAAAAGTATGATTTACTGTCTGAAATCCGACGCAGGAGAAAGTGGACGCAAATGGGGCAGCAGGTACATAAGTACGAAAACCTGCTGAACAGAGACTTTCATGCAGACAGGCCGAACAGCAAATGGGTAACGGACATCTCTTACATCCATACAAAGCAAGGTGTGTTGTATCTGTCCATGATTCGCGACCTTTACGACAACAGCATTGTGGCTTACAAGACCGGGACGCAGCAGACGGTAAATCTGGTGCTGGATACGATTCGTATTGCCTTGAAGCATGAGAAAAAGAAAGTCGCTGCGGAGTTGCGTCTCCACAGCGACCAGGGATTTCAGTACACCTCCCAAGCATACTTCA
>NZ_JADPEG010000030.1 GCF_015667585.1 Clostridium sp. D33t1_170424_F3
ATCAAGGTCGATTTTCCCGCGCCGTTCTCTCCCATCAGAGCATGCACGCTGCCGGGCCGCACTTTCAAAGTTACTCCATCCAGCGCTTTTACACCAGGGAATACTTTTGTTATGTTGTTCATTTCCAGCACATATTCGCCCATACAGCCGCACCCCCTTTTTTGCTTCTTCGCTTCATTTTACCAGACTCCTCATAAAAGTAATAGTGGCATATACAACTATATAGGTAAGAAAATAGACTCTATTTTATAAAATAGAGCCGAAAAATAGTTGCAACACCAATAAATATAGTATAAAGGGCTTTTCAGGAAGTGTCAAGAATTTCTTTGCAATATCCGCATGTTTTCTGTAGAATTTGGATGAAGATTTCTGGGCAATTTGTAAAAAATTCGTTGACAGGAAGACTGATCGGATATAAAATAAATGTGGCATATGAAACAATTGGAGGCGGGGAAGAATGAAATCAATGGCAAGGGACTACGGCAAGTTTATTATGATATTTTCGGTGATTTACTGGCAGTCGCAGAGCTATTGCGGCAAGCGCCTCAGGGAACTGGGGATCACCTGCGGGCAGTTTATGTATATCCTCTGTATCTGTGAAAACCCGGGCTGTTCGCAGGAGCAGGTCGCGGAGAGTACGTACATTGACAAAAGCACCGTGGCCAAGGCGATACAGCAGCTCCTGAAGGCCGGGTATATTACGCGCAGGGTCAGTCCGGAGGACCGGCGGGTCAACCAGCTCTATCCCACGGAAAAGGCGATGGAGGTGTATCCCCAAATTGTCCAGACGCTGAAGGACTACAATGCGGAATACCTGCGCGGCCTGACGGACATCGAACAGGACATCTTCATGCGGCTGCTGGAAAAGATGTTTACCGCACTGGACCTGTAAGCTTATTTTAGAAAAACGAGAAAATTCGGGAGCGCCGGCCCCGTATGTACGGCGATTGTATAAGATCACAACCGGCCTTCCCGTAAAAGTGCTTTTGCGGTATTGACGCATGCGTCGAAACCAATCCATTTCAAAATTCTCCCGACCGGATCACTGGACAGCCCCAGCTTGTGCGAATCGCACAAGCTGGGGCTGTCCGCATTTTTCCACATCAGAGGATAGTTCGTCAATCTTCCCTTTTGCTGGTCATGTCCAAACACTGGACGGGGGATTTTGTCAATATAAAAACGCCATGCTAATCACATGGAATAGAAGTATATTTTACTCATTAATATGTTATAACAGAATGTATAAATGATTGATAAATATTTATGCATTTTTCTTTTTGTATTGCTATAATTCAAAGACGCATTTTACAATGAACTAAATTAATTGGCATATGAGCTAGAAGTTTTTCCACAGAAAAGAAGAAATAGGATATCTCAGCTTAAAAAACAAATTTGATTTTCAGGTGCTGAAAGGAGGTGTTTTTGATCGTGCCTGGAAAATCGCGGACAGAAACGATTTGTATGGAAAGACGAACAATGTGGATACGATGGGACAAGGTCCGTCATATGCCGGTTGGTTGGAGAAGAGTTGAAATGAGGAAAAGTTGAAAAGGAGCAAAAGCATGAAGAAAGCAAAGAAAGGCAGAAGAATACTTTCGCTTGTATTGGCAGCCGCGGTCGCTTTTACTTCAACGATCGCTTATGCCGCAGAAGTCAGGCAAATGTCTGATGTTTCCCATCAGATACAGAGTATTCAAAACCCGGGGAGGGAAAAGCTTAATTTTAACCAGGGCTGGAAGTTTTCCCGAAACTATTTTGAAGACGCCATCCAGCCCGACTTTGACATGGATATCCTGAAAACCTGGGAAAACGTTTCCCTTCCGCATACGGTTCGCCTGGAACCCTATATCAACAGCGGCGCGGGAAATACCTATCAGGGCGACGCTATGTATGTCAAACATTTTCCTCTTTCCCAGGAGTACGCGGGAAAAAAGCTTTATATTGAATTCGAGGGGATCATGGGCGTATCCGACGTATGGGTCAACGGGGTGCATATGACGACCAAGCTGGCGTCAAAGACGGGCAGCAATACCATGTACGGCGGATTTCTCCCCTTTATTGTCGATATTACAGACGCTGTGAAACTGGACGGTACGGACAACGTGATCACCGTTCACGCAACCAATGAAAATAATCCGAACGTCCCGCCCGGAAAACCATCTCAGAATCTGGACTTTACTTACTTCGGCGGCATTTACCGGGACGCATGGCTGGAAGTATCTCCGGAGGTACATATCACAAATGCAAACTACGAGGACATCGCAGCCGGCGGCGGTATTCTGGTCGATTATCCGGAAGTCAGCGAAGCATCGGCGACCGTCGACGTGCAGACGCACGTGCGCAACGAAGAAGCGGAAGCGGTGGAAATTGCCGTCAAAAATGAAGTGATCGACGCGGAGGGAACCGTCGTCGGCAGCGCCGTGACCGAAGGGATTTCCGTAGACGCTGGAGCGGACCACACCGCCTCGCAGGAAATCATGGTGGAAAACCCAAAGCTTTGGAACCTCAAAACGCCGTATCTGCATACGCTGCGTTCCACGGTTTTGGTAAACGGGGCCGAGGTCGACCAGGTGGAGACGCGCATCGGTATCCGGAAAATTGAAATGCACAAATCGTACGGCTTAAAAATTAACGGAGAAGTGCAGGACGACCTGATCGGCGTCAACCGCCACCAGGAATTTGTCTATCTCGGCTTTGCCGGCTCCTCTGCACTGCAGCGGCGCGACGCGATCAAATTTAAAGAGGGCGGCATCAACGTCGTGCGCACCGGGCATTATCCGCAGTCCGCTGATTTTCTGGACGCTTGCGACGAGCTGGGCATTCTGGTCATTGAGCCCACGCCCGGCTGGCAGAACTTTACAAACAACGACACGTTTAAAAACCGGGTATTTAACGATATTCGCCAGATGGTCCGTCGCGACCGCAACCGCCCCTGCATCCTGGCGTATGAGACGGTGCTGAACGAGACAAACGTCACGGGAACCTTCACCCAGCAGATGGCGCAGACCGCCAAGGAGGAGCACCCCTCCGCGAAGGTTGCCACGGAAAACACCCTGATGAGCCTTTCTTCCAGCGCAAAGGACACCATCAGCGATATTATGTACAAAGAGGCCAACCGTTCCGACAAGGCGGTGGGTTTCCAGCGGGAATATGGGGACAGCTACCGCGAGCAGTACTCGCCGCAGAGCTTCCACAACCGGCGCGCCGCAAGAGGGCCGGACACCTTCTATCCCGGTGGCGAAGGCGCCATGTTTATGCAGGCGATCAAGCGTCTGGTCGGCAACCATCCGGGAACCCAGTATTACGAGCCGAAGGATGCGGCGGATTCCAACAGCGGCGGCGCGGTCGGCTCTGGGCGTGCGTTCCTGTCCATGGCGGAACGGGCGCATGAGGACCCGGGCTTTATCGGGTCCACCAGCTGGATCGGCATCGACCACAACCGCTCCTACGATCCCAGCATCTCCGCGTGCGGCCTGTGGGACCTCTACCGCATTCCCAAGTTCTCCTATTACGCGATGGCGAGCCAGCGTTCCGCGGAGCCGGACCCTGCGCTCACCGCACAGCATATTGATAACGGCCCCCTTCTGTTTGTGGCCAGTTATTGGACGGAACATGCTCCTGTGATCGATAAGAGCGTGGAAGCCAAAAAGGTGATCGGCACAGACGACGCCCGCTATATCTTTGTATACAGCAATGCGGATACGGTCAAGCTGGCCGTCATGAAGGACGGCGAGGAGCTCTGGTCCCAGGAAAAGACGCCGATGACGGCGAATAACACAGATATGCTGCCGCACGCGCCGTTTGAGTTTATCGGCGTGCCGTATACGGCGGGCTCTTATCTGGTCGCCAAAGGGTACGACGCGGCGGGGAACGAGATTGTTTCACAGACCGTCCGTCCGTCCGGCGCACCAAAGAAGCTGCAGCTGGAAGCCGACGACAGGCAGATCGGGCTCACCGCGGACGGCTCCGACGCCATCATGGTATACGCGTCCGTTCTCGATGAAAACGGCGTCGTCTGCAACACCGCGACCAACGAGCTGACATTCAGCATCCTTTCGGGCGATGCATCCATCGTCGGCGATGGGGACAAGCGGATCGGCGCAAACCCGGTCAAAGCGGAAGCGGGTATTACCGGCGCATACATTCAGGCCGGTACGGAGCCGGGAGAAATCCGCATCCGTGTGGAGGCGGAGGGCTTGGAACCGGCGGAAATCACCATTGCATCCCAGCCGATGACGGAAAAAGCGGCGCCCTTCACAGAAATCGAGTACACGGGCGGCGGCGACTCTGCCTCTGCGTACCTGAAGGACCTGGAACAGCAGAACGAGGAAGCCCAAAGCTATTACCAGATCGGCTCCCTGACCATTGGCGGCAAGAAATACGGGCAGAGTATCTCTCAGCAGAACAATACCCGTCTTGTCTACGACCTTGAGGGGACCCGCAGAAGATTGAGCGGCTCCGTGGGCGTTCTCGATTCCGCCGCCAGCAGTACGGAAGCAATCTTTTATATCTATCTGGACGGCGTACTGAAATTTGCCAGCAAGCCTTTGCAGGCGGGCCAGACGGCGTCTTATGACATCAACGTTTCCAACGGGCATAAGCTGGAGCTGAAAGCGGTCGCGCAGCATATGGATACCAGCTATGACAAAGCATACGCATGGCTGTCGCCCTATGTCTATGAAGGCATGACGCCCGACGACGAAAGCGACCTGTACCAGAACCTGGCCCGTGGAAAACATGCGGAAGCCAGCAGCAGCGTCGATGGGACCACGCCGGATCTGGCCGTCGACGGCAGCGAATCGACCATCTGGCGCGGCGAGGAAGTCGGCGTAGGGGAAGATGCCAACCCGCAGGAATGGACGGTTGACCTAGGCGCGGAGTACAGCGTGCGCAACGCCAGAGTTGGTCTGGAGCACGACAGTATCATTTACAAGTACGAAATTTACACCTCCGCCGACAAGCAAAACTGGACGAAGCGCGCGGAAAACGCAAAGACCTCACAGGCCAACGGCGTGCTGGATTATTTCACCGCCGAAAACGTCCGCTATGTAAAAGTCCGGTTCACGGAAATAGAAGAACATGCGGACAGAGAACAGTTTTCCAACGCAACCCTTTCCGAGTTTGAAATTTACCGCGACCTGGGTATCGACTCGGTGCGGGAGTACAATCTGAAAGGCCTCTCCATCGAAGGAAAACCCCTGGTTTTCGCCAGCGATACCAGGGAATACACGATAGATCTGCAGGGCTTTGAGACGGACTTGACCGTCCGAGCGCTTCCGTTTGACGCCGCTGCCTCCGTGACCGTCAACGGCGTGGAGCTGCAAAAGCCGGAGGAAGGGCAGGGCCTGTCCGATCTGCAGCCCGTTGTGCTGTCCGACCTGGGCGAGGAGAACGCCATCCGGATCTCCGTCACCTCGGCAAATGGAAAGGCAAGCACGGAATACGTGGTCCATGTCAATGGTGAGCTGAATAAAATTTACCGCTCCAATGCACTGGAAGCCTATGTTCCCGGCCACAACGGCGCCAACGGCTGGTATTATCAGGCGATGAAACTTTCCAACAACGCAATCGCCACGATTCAGGGAGCGGAACTCTTTGTTAAAAACGGCGATTACGTGTACGAGGATATCAATACCTATGAGAGGTATTGCCGATCCGGCCCGAGATACATCCATCCGGGCAAACAAAACGATGCGATCCGCACCTATGTTGCGCCGAAGGACGGCACGCTCAACATCGCAATGGAATTGAAAAAGTATCAGAACGAAGCCGGGCTGGTGAAAACTTATGTCATGAAGAACGGCGAACGGATCTGGCCGGAAAACGCCGACTGGCAGCAGCTGGGCAGCGCAACCGGATCGATCAAAATGAACGCCACCGTCGCGGTTCAGGAGGGCGACCAGATCCAGTTTGCGCTGAAGGCGCACGCCGGCAATAACAACGGCGGCGACGCGACCTGTATGGACACCACGGTCTATTACGAAGAGGACGTCGACGTAAAGAGCGTGGAAGTGCAGGGCCCCGGCAGCGTGGTTCTGGTGAATGGGCAGGGCGCCAGCGGATCGTATCGCCTGTCCGTGACAATGAGCAACGACACGGTTCAGGAGAACGTCGGCGCAAATTGGAGCTTGTCAGACGCGCCGGAGGGCGTGACTTTGGAAGACGGTCTTTTGACGGTTCCGGCCGGTACAAAGCCCGGCATCGTGCGGCTGCGCGCCGCCAGCAAAGAGGACGAAACAATCTTTGCGGAAAAAACCGTATTTATTACAACCGGCAGTCATATCTATCTTTCCGACCTGGATTGGGCGGACGATTCCACACCGACCGGTTGGGGAACGGTGGGCCGCGACCGCGTATTGAGCTACGACGGTTCCGATCCGACGAAAATCAGCCTCTATAAAAACGGCGGCAGAGTCTACTACGACAAGGGACTGGCAACGAATTCGTATTCCGAACTTATTTATGACATCGACGGAATGGGATATACCCGGTTCATGAGCGACGTCGGCATCGATTACCAGAAGTACAATACGACAAACGCAAGCGTCAATTTCCAGGTCTGGCTGGACGGCAAGCTTGTCTATGACAGCGGGAACATGGGCGCAAAAACGCCGGCAAAGGCCATTGATCTGGATATTACCGGTGTTAAACGCATCAAACTGGTTGCAACGCTTGGCAGCGACGGAGCCAACGGCAATGATAACGCCGACTGGGCAGACACGAAGTTCCTGAAAACGGAAGAAGTTCCCGCGCTTTACGCGGTCAGCAAAGATGTTGAAGGCGGTATGGCAATAGTAACGACGGACAAAACAGAGGCCGCGGCGGGCGAAACGGTCACAGTTGCCATCTCCGGCATCGAGGAAGGCAAACAGTTCAAGTCCATCACCGTCACAGCCGAGGACGGAACCGCCGTTCCCACCCAGACAGTCAAGGCGGGCGAATCATACACTTTCACCATGCCTGCACAGCCGGTCGCAATCGCGGTCGTTCTGGAGCCGAAGGGTACCGAGCCGCTGAAGGCGCACGTTCTGAACGTCCAGTACGGCGGAAACGCGGCGCTGGAGGTTACAGGCGAATCGGAAGTGATTCTCGACGGCAACGGCATCTACGGTGCGAAGGTCATGGCGGGCGAGGAACTCACCCTGACGTTCACCCCGGCAAACGGCCCGTTTGCCACCGCGCAGCTCAACGGCGAGGACATCCCGTTTGGGGCGGACGGCTGCACCTATACCTTCACCATGCCGGACGAAAACACTGTCCTGCGCTTCACCTTCACCACCGTGAACAAGGATGTGCTGAAAACCCTGCTGGAGAAGGCGAACGAAGTGACCGACGAGCAGCTTGACAAGCTGGTCGCATCCGTCCGCAAGAAGTTCCTCGCGGCACGCGACAACGCCCAGAAGGTCTTTGAAAGCGATAAATCCACTCAGGCTGAAGTGAACGAGGCCTGGAAGGAACTGCTCGACGCGATGCATTACCTCTCCTTCGAGGAAGGCACGAAGGACGAGCTGAAATACTGGCTCGACTATACAGACAATCTCAACCTGGACAACTTCACCCCGAAGAGCCAGGAAGGCTACGCGGAAGCGCTGGCCTATGCGCAGGAAGTTTACAACGACGAGGGCGAGACGCTGAAGGCGGTCGTTGAAAAGGCAACCAAGGATCTGTATGACGCTATCCTGCGCCTGGAGTTCAAGGCAAACACGGAAACGCTGGAAGCCTTTGTGAAGCAGGCACAGGAGATTGAAATTGACAAGTATCTGGACGGCCCGGAAAAAGACAAGTTCAATGAGATTCTCCCGCAGGCGGAAGCCCTTCTGGAAGACGCGAACGCGACCCAGAAGCAGGTGGACGAACTAGCGGAGGCGCTGTATAAAGCAATCCAGAACATGCGGATGATCCCTGACAGGGAAGCGCTGAAAGACCTGATCGATACCTATGAAGCGCTCAATCCGGCGGACTATACAGAAGCAAGCTACGCAATCCT
>NZ_JADPEG010000031.1 GCF_015667585.1 Clostridium sp. D33t1_170424_F3
GCGTAGTCGAGCCAGTATTTCAGCTCGTCCTTGGTGCCTTCCTCGAAGGAGAGGTAATGCATCGCGTCGAGCAGTTCCTTCCAGGCTTCGTTCACTTCGGCCTGAGTGGCCTTATCGCTTTCAAAGACCTTCTGCGCGTTGTCGCGCGCCGCGATGAACTTCGTGCGGACGGATTCAACCAGTTTGTCAAGCTGCTCGTCGGTCACTTCGTTCGCCTTCTCCAGCAGGGTTTCCAGAACATCCTTGTTCACGCTGGTGAAGGTGAAGCGCAGGACCGTCTTGTCGTTCGGCATGGTACAGGTGTAGGTAAAGCCGTCGGCTTCAAACGGGATGTCCTCGCCGTTCAGCTTTGCGCTCGCAAACGGGCCGTTTGCCGGGGTGAAAGTAAAGGTCAGCTTCGTGCCCGGAACCACCTTCGCGCCGTAGATGCCGTTGCCGTCGATCAGCACGTCCGCCTCGCCGGCGATCTCCACATCCGCCTGGCTCGGGTTCCACTGCACGTTCAGCAGCTGCGGAAGCTGTTCCGCCTGCTCCACGAAATGGATGGTATAGGTTTTTTCACTGTCCGGATAACCGGGCACACCCACGGTGATCTGCGCGCTGCCGGGGAAGGACGCCGCCTGCTGGATCGTTACCGCCGCGTAAGACGCGTCGGCCACCGCTGTGACCACCGGAGCCGAAGATGATTTCGGCATTTCCACAGTATATTCCATTACAGCCTTGTCAAAGTCCAAATCAAAGACCGCGTGGTCGACGTCGACCCACTCTCCGTCCTTCTCATACTGGATTTTCCAGCTGTCCGGCGCTATAACGCCGTCGTCCCATGCACGGTACCAGCAGATTTCCGCCTGTTTTACGGTAATGGGTTCGTTAAAGGCGTATTCCACCCACTGGATTCCCGCTTCCGGATACGTGGACCAGGTGGAGCCCGTACCGACCTCCGCCGAGGTATCCCAGCCTTTTCCATCGTTGACAGCCTTCAGCGTGGACCACTCTTCACAGGTATAGGAAGCGGATACCATTGCATCCTGCTCCGCATATGTACCGTCCGCTTTCTGCAGGCGGAACTCTTTCATGCCGACAGACTTTTGGCCTTCCATCAGCACACGGAATTTGTTTGCGGTAACCGGCGTAAAGTCCGCTTCATTTAACGTATTGTACTCGGTTGCATACGGTTTGTGGCCATACTGCACGGAGGAAAGCGAAACTTTATTGAAATCAATGGCTCCCAGCTGCCCTTGGAGTTTCCACTCCATAATGCCGGAAGCAACCTTTTTCACGTCGTTCTTGATGTTCAACCGGATTTTATCCGTCACAATGGGGGTAAAGCCGTATCTGTTATACTGGTTTTTGATAAAACTTTTGTATTCTTCTGTCTGTGTAACCGGAACAAATTCCGTGCCGTTCCAGTAAACGATCTCCAGCCCATCCGGAACCTTCACGCCGCCGTTGTCGTCGTACCATTTGATGTCGCAGCCCCACAGGGTAATCGGCTCCTCAAAGTCGTACTGTACCCACGGGTTGAGCGGTCCCGACCAGGAGGTCCATCTGGCGTCCGTCCCGTCGTTCAGCGCGTCGATCGAATCATACTGATACACATACGACGCAGAGGCCTTCGCATAGCTTTCCAGCGGAACCTCTTTGAATTCTTCCGGCAGATAAATCGCCATCGCGCCGCTTTCACGGTTGTCCCACGCATAGTAGGGCGTCATGACCAAATCTGCATTGATTTCTTCATCTTTGATTTTCGCTTTGGTATGGGCGACCACCTGCATGGCGGGCTTTACACCGTAGTGGTCCTCGCTGGGCATTTCTGTCAGGGCAATTTCCTCATCAGTCAGCGGACGAATCACAATATTGTCCACCTCGTAGGCGCGGTTGTAACCGCGCAGGCCAATTTTGCCCGTCTGGTGCTCCAGGTCGTCAAAGGAACCAACCTTTTCCCCATTGACAAAGAACAGGAATTTGTTCTGGTAGGCAATTACCTTCAGCGTATAGGGAACGCCCAGTTGAATATCGTGCGTCTTTTTGCCCAATCTGGTCCAGCTGCCGTCGGCCTTGCCGTACTCGGCGCCCTCCAGGCTGATGCCGAAATAGTAGCCGTGGTAGTTGTCCGCGCCGGAGCCTTCCTTTGTGGAGCGGATCAGCATACCGGCGTTGCCGCTTTCCGTACCATCCGCACCCAGCGTAACCTGCATTTCCATAACCAGATCGCTCCAGGCCTCGTCGCCGGCGGTCAGTTTATTATTTGTGCTTTTCTGAACGGAAACCTTTCCCCCGGAAATGTCGATCTTGTCCGCCTCTCCCACCTTGGTCCATCTGGCCTTGGCGGCTTCGGCGTCTGCAAAGTCCTCGGAGAGATTCGCCTCCACATATTCTGGATATTCGATCTCCCGGTTAAACTTTTCATCCTCCAGGTTTTCCACCCACTTGGTGGAGAACGTCGCGTCGGTCAGCAGGATATACTTGGAAATCGGGTATTCGTTGTCCACCGCCTCCGCCGCGTAGACGATCGGGCCGCGTTTGACGGCGACCGCGCCCTCGTTCGCTTTGACCCGTGGGTCGCTGTAGGCGCGCTTTGTCTCCATCGGGAAGTTCAGATCGATGCTGTCCCCATCCGTCCAGGTCCGGCTCAGGGTAATATACCCCTCTTCGTCCGGCTCCGCGGAAATGGATTCCCCGTTCAGGGATATTGTATTGCCGTCCGTCGCCCATTCCGGGACGCGCAGACGGTAGGTAAAGGCCGTCGGCTCGTCAACCTCTACGGTGATCGCCGTTTCTCCCTGCCAGGGCATTTCCGTCTCCGTACGCAAAAGCACCGCGCCGCCCGACGTCTGGAGATTGGCCTCGTTGCCGATGTACAGATTCTGTGTGATGGTATCGCCCTGCTGGGTGTAAATATAACCGCCCAGAGCCTCAACCGTGCGCATCAGGTTCGGCGGGCAGCAGGCGGTGCCGAACCACTGGGAACGGTGCTTATTGCCTCCGCTGCTCATCGGGTTGCCGTAGAAGAAGGTCTCGCCGTCAAAGTCTACGCAGCTGATGATGCTGTTGTACAGGCCGCGTTCCACGATGTCGGCATATTTGCTCTCGCCGTACAGCAGGTTCATACGCTGGTTGAACATCACATTGGCGATGTTGGCGCAGGTTTCGCAGTAGGCCGTATCGTTGGGCAGGTCGTACGCCGCGCCGTAGCCCTCGTTCGCCGGGTTGGAGCCCACGCCGCCCGTCACATAGGTCTTTTTGTTTTCAATATCGTTCCACAGGGCCAGCAGCGCCTCGTCGTAACGGCCGTCCTGCTCCAGCAGGTTGACGTCCGCCATCGCGGTATACATGTACGCCGCGCGCACCGCATGGCCGGTGGCCTCTTTCTGATCCTTGACCGGCATGTGGTCCTGATCGTAAGACGCATTGTGGTTCGTTCCGTGGCGGTCCTCAAAATCGCCGCGCGTATCCAGGAAAAATTCCGCCAGCTTGACGTATTCCGGCGCCTTCGCCGCATAGTCGCCGCCGATCTCCTCGCAGAGGTTGGCCAGCTTGATCAGCGCCAGCTCAATCTCCTGGTGGCCGGGCACCTGCTTCCATTTGCCCTCGCCAAACAGGGAGTTTACATAGTCCGCATTTTTAATCGCCATGTCGAACAGACGGGTGTCCTGCCCGTTTGTAGCGCGGTAATGCGCGATCGCAGCCTCATAAAAATGGCCCGCGCAGTACAGCTCATGCAGGTTGAAATCCCACCACTTCGGCGTGTTTCCGCTTGCGCCCAAAATAAAGTAGGTGTCAAAATAACCGTTTTCCTCCTGTGCGTCCACATAGTAGGGAATCCACTCATCCAGCTTGTCGCGGATATACTGCTGCCCGTCGATGATCTCCTGATCCCCCATGGGGTCGATCTGCAGGGCGTAACACATGGATTCCAGCACCTTATGCACGTCGGAATCGACGTAGAACGCGCCCTGGAAGGAACCGTGCTCTTCACCGCGATGCATCTTGGCCGCGTTGATGATGTTGGGGATTCCGCCGCCGCCCTTTTCCACGTTGGCAATGCCGGTCGGAATAACTTTACAGATAAATTGCTTTTGGCGGGCGCCCCAGAAGTCGTCCGTAATTTTCACATGGGTAAAGTCGATGGATTTTGCCGGTTCCTCTGCGGCTTTTGCCGCCGTCCCGGCGGCAAAAGCTGTGGGAACGCCGGACAGCAGAACTGCGGCGCTGAGCAACCCGGCTAATAGCTGCCTTTTCAATGTAATTCCTCCTATTCAACTCCTAATGATACAAACCCTCTCCAGACGAACAGCTCTCTGCCCTCCCCTCTCTTTTCATTTGATCTCATATTTATCATAGCGACCTGGATTTGGTTTGTATTTATAAAAAGAGAACAAGATTGTACAAATTTTTAGCGTTAATATGAATTCCAGAAAAAATTTACCGGTTGCATGCTTGAATCGAAAAACCCCCGCTTTGAAAGCGGGGGTTTTTCACAAAACATATTCTTCGATCAGGGGAATCTTTCTTGCCAGAGCAACGGTTCCCACGCTCAGCAGGAACACCGCCAGAATCACCATCGGCACGCTGAACAGCGGCGCAAAATCAAAGGGATTCCACCGAAGCGCCTTAAACAGCAGATGAATGAACACCGGATGAATCAGATAGACGCCCCAGGTAGTTTCCGCCAGCTTGACGGTCCGTTCGGAAGGGGTGCGGTTCAGCAAGCTCTCCTGCAGCAGTAAATACACCCCCACCGTATACAGGCAGATTGGCATGGCACTGTAATCGCCCGCCGTAAATTGTTCCGCCGCAAAGGAACGCGCCACCAGCATCACCGCACCCAATCCCGCCGCCGCGCACGCCAGCGCGCGCATTTTCCCGCCATACGTTCCGCGCAGACGAAAGCACAGGCCGCCCGCCAGAAAGTAAAACAGGTACGGTCCCTTGACAGGAAGGAAAAATCCGCTTTTAAGCTGGAACGTCTCCTGCACCCAGGGCAGAAACGAATTAAACGCAAAGAGCAACAGCAGGGCTACAGAGGCCTCACGGTTGCCTGCCCGCTCAAAAAATGGCTTCATCACGGGGACCAACAGGTAAAGCCCGATAATCATATACAGGTACCACATGTGGTCCCAGAGATTCCCCGTAAAAATATCCACAACGCCAGTCAGCAGCATCGCGCCGTTCAACGATCTTGTTTCAAACACCTGCTGCATCAGGGAATACAGCAGGCCGAACAGCACCAGACAGAGCAGAATCCGGCGGATGTTTTTCCAGATGGTCTTATAGGTATAGGTCTTGCCGCTGTTTAAAAACAGCGCGCCGGAAATCATGATAAACAGCGGCACGGCAAAGTTCATTAACATAAACACCGTATTAAACGCCTGCTTTGCCGGCGGCCGGATCTCCGGAAAATTGCCGATCACACTGAAATAGACGTGAATCACCACCACGCCCAGCGCGCCGATCACACGCATAATCTCTATAAATCCGTACCATTCACTGGATTCGTTTTCTTCCATTCCCTTTCTTCCCTTCCCAACGCTGAGGACGCCATATCCAAAATTGCGCGTTTTTCTACAAAATCATACTACATTTCCAACGCAAACGCAAAAGCTTTTCCAACCTTTTCAAAAGTTTCTTACAAATTTGCATGGAAAACACAAACCGGCTCCCAAAAACACATTGGAAGCCGGTTGTAATCCTCAGCGCCCGTAAGGGCAGCGACGCGGCGCGCTCTTCAAAGTTGGCAGCCCATTGGTCATTTTTATCCACAATGCCTTTGCGGTCACTGACGCCATGCCGGAAATCCCAAATCCGGGGTTTCAAGATTTCAATCCCCAGTGCCCCTGCGGGCACTGACATTACCGCCAATGATTGCAACGTGATCCCCAAAGTATTTCAATCCC
This sequence comes from Clostridium sp. D33t1_170424_F3, assembly GCF_015667585.1. Classification (GTDB taxonomy): domain Bacteria; phylum Bacillota; class Clostridia; order Oscillospirales; family Acutalibacteraceae; genus Anaeromassilibacillus. Next base: position 5,898 of record NZ_JADPEG010000031.1, read on the forward strand.
CAGTGCCCCTGCGGGCACTGACGCTGTCACCATCCTCGGAGTATCCTTTCCGGTATCATTTCAATCCCCAGTGCCCCTGCGGGCACTGACAGATGAGAGCGCTCAGGTCAACGGCAACAAGAATATTTCAATCCCCAGTGCCCCTGCGGGCACTGACAGCTACCTTCCTGCTCGTCATCGTTGTATACGCAATTTCAATCCCCAGTGCCCCTGCGGGCACTGACCCATGATTAATAAGCCAATTAATTTTCTCTATACATTTCAATCCCCAGTGCCCCTGCGGGCACTGACTTTATTTGATTTTTGACATCTCCGATCATAAACCATTTCAATCCCCAGTGCCCCTGCGGGCACTGACGGAACGGCTGGAAAACACCGTCGTGCAGAACCGGGAATTTCAATCCCCAGTGCCCCTGCGGGCACTGACGTAGTGGGTTCAGACCAAGCGCAGGCTTCAGGAATTTCAATCCCCAGTGCCCCTGCGGGCACTGACAAGTGGTTCCGCATTGCCGTACTGCCCGCAGATAAAATTTCAATCCCCAGTGCCCCTGCGGGCACTGACCTTTACAAGCTGCGATAATCTTGCTTAAAAATGCAGATTTCAATCCCCAGTGCCCCTGCGGGCACTGACGCCGCCCTCGTGCGGTACATGTATCCATATATCGATTTCAATCCCCAGTGCCCCTGCGGGCACTGACAGCAAAAGCTGCCAAACAACGCATTTGCGTTTGGTACAACTTTCATAGAAAACCTACATATTTGCCAATTTCCATTTTTATCATACCCTAACTTTGCTATCGATGCAACCCATAGAAGAACTATCATCTGCCTTTTCAAGTGCGAATTCCCCAGACTTTTTATGTGTGCTTCCGGTTCGCACTTTTGCCGCTTGCATTTGCATATAGAAGATGCGGAGGAGGCCGCTCATCACAAGCGGCCTCCTCTTTCAATCATAGCAATTTTGTAAATACAGGGAAAACCGTAATTACGGTTTTCTTCGCAGACCCCTTTGTGGGCTCTTAACCGACGGTTACCACACAATGCTGCTGGGCTTTTTCACCTGCCATGGTTGTGTATACGCCGGTGCTTTGGCCCGATGTGCCGACGGCCCAGACTCTGTAATAGCAGTCGTTGCCGATTTTCGCCACAAACTGCGTCTTGAGCACATTGCCGTTGCCCACAGTGAAGTTCGGGGCCGCATTGCTGCCGTTGACAACCGTCATCTTGAAGCAGTAGGCGCTGCCTCTCTTCA
>NZ_JADPEG010000032.1 GCF_015667585.1 Clostridium sp. D33t1_170424_F3
CAGGCGGAAGCCCTTCTGGAAGACGCGAACGCGACCCAGAAGCAGGTAGACGAGATGGCGGACGCTCTGTACAAGGCAATCATGAACCTGCGTATGATTCCGGACAAGGAAGTGCTGAAAGCCCTGATCGATGAGTCCGAAGCGCTCAATCCGGCGGACTATACAGAAGCAAGCTATGCGATCCTGCGCGCGGCGCTGAACAACGCGCTGGACGTCTACCACAACGACGCGGCAACCCCGGAGGAAATCACAGCGGTTTGTGCAACGGTGGAGAAGGCCCGCGCGGGTCTGGTTCCGGCAGACAAGCCGGAAGAGCCGGCGAAACCCGACAACAAACCCAGCAACAAGCCGTCCAACAGCGGCGGTTCCGGCAACAAGAAGCCGTCTGGCAACGTTTCCGGTACGGGAACGGCAGTCGCCGTGACCAGCCCGGTTATCAACGCGGCACAGAACGTGATGGGCCAGAAGTCCATCTGTTCCGACACCACAGCAAACTTCACTTTGAAGAGAGGCAGTGCCTACTGCTTCAAGATGACGGTTGTCAACGGAAGCAATACGGCCCCGAACTTCACCGTGGGCAACGGCAGTGTATTGAAGACCCAGTTTGTGGCGAAGATTGGCAGCGACTGCTATTACAGAGTCTGGGCAGTCGGTACACCGGGCCAGAGTACCGGCGTGTATACGACTATGTCCAATGAGGAGCCGCAAAAGCATTGTGTTATCACAATTGAGTAAAATGGTCTTCGCTGTAAGCGCGTCCCGACCGGAGGTCCCAAATGAAGCGGCACAGCGGCATTGTGTGGTAACAGTTGGATAAAATTGGTGCTCTAAGTGATTGACGATTCTCTTAGCGGTTTTCGATTTTATTCCGAGCGCTTAGAAGGGTGCTGCCCAGAAAAATAATTTAAATAGGGAAAACATGACGAAGAAGGGGCTGTGTCAAAACGTACGTTTTGATACAGCCCCTTCACGTATTAAAAAAATCCATTATGCCGTATTTTTAAGGAAAAGAGAAAGGAAGAGATTTTAAACAAAAATTTGATCTGAAATTCCCCCAAAACACGAAGCGCATCTTATCCCCCAGCATCAAAATGGTTTCATAAAAATCTCTGATAAAACAGCAATTACTTTGCTGAAGCGGGTAAAGTTGCATATAGTTCTGTTTTAAAAATATTTAACAAATAATAATAAAAAACATTAAGAAAACGTAGAAATTATATTGACATTATTAACGCGATCTGTTTAAATTGTGTTAAAGTCTAAACTCAATAAATGAGTTAACTGAAACGAGATTCTCTTAAAGAAAGGGGATGAAAACGGGTCCGCATAAATTTGAGACGAGCAAAACAGGATGGATGGGATTGGAGCCTGTCCGGAATGGTTTGCCCTGTATAGGGAATTTGAAATGTAGGAGTCGGAGTTTTTTAAGCTGGTATAGTAAATAAAAGCGCAGCATGACGCCCTCCGGCGGAAGGTAAGCCGGCATTTCTCACTTCCTTATACAGCCTAAAAGTTTTTCAGGAGGAGAAAGGATAAGGATTATGAAACGAATGAAACGGATCATCGCGTTGATTCTGGCAGCATCGCTCATGTCGTTCAGCGCGGGTGCGATTCCCGCGAGCGCGTCAGAGCAGGCGGCTGCCAGCAGTTATTCTGTTGGGGTCAATACGGCCAACCCGCTGGAGAAAGCAACCATCACATGCAGTTCAGAAGATGCAGACCACATTGCCAACGGGGAGCCGACCGGCCCTGCCAAATATCTGATCGACGGCGATAAGAAGACCCGGTGGGCCGCAACGTCCAGGGGAAATGAATGGATTAAGTTTGATTTTGGCGAGCCAACAGCGATCGGTTCCCTGATCATCACCTGGGAGGCCGCATACGCCAGCGATTATTCCATCCTGGTTTCCCAAGATGGCGAGACCTACACCCCTGTGATTCATGAGACCCCCGGTTCCAAACCGGAAGAAACGCCCCTTGTCATCAATCAGACCTGCCGGTATCTGAAGTTGACCATGGATAAGCCCGGCAGTGGTTACCCCTACTCGATTTATGAGATCGAAGCCAGAGATGCCGGCAACATCATTACCTCGTTGGATGACGCAACCGCGGAAACCATTGTGGGAACAGCCCCCGTATTGCCCGAAAAGGTAGCCGCAACCTATTCCGATGGGAAACGGTCCGACTTAAAGGTAACATGGAACCCCGTTCCTGCCCAAAATTACAGCCAGGCCGGCACTTTTGAAGTCATTGGTGCGGTCAGCGGCACAGATATTCAGGCTAAGTGCGTCGTGACGGTTCATCCCGCCGACGAGAGCCAGTATCTGCGCATTGCAAAGAAGCAGGTGGGAGGCAGAGTGCTGGTTCCTTCCGCCGATTATGCGGATGAGGCCGCCATTGCCGCGGCGGCAACAGAGATTGCCCAGAAAAAGATTACGCTGGGCGATACGGTCGCCAATGTATCCTGGGTAGAGGATCGCTATGTGCTGACGCTGACAAACGGCGGGACAAGCAGCACGCTGGATCCCTTTACCGTGAGCCTCCCCACCGGCCGGGACGCCAGCGATCGGTTCGAGCTGCTGGAGGAGCGCATTGAGTTGGCCCGCCAGATTGGCGACGAGGGCGTCATTCTGCTGAAAAATGAGAACAAGACCCTGCCGCTGACGGAAGACGACCAGGTGGCGGTGTTTGGGCGTATGCAGGTTGACACCATTCGCGGCGGTTTGGGCGCGGCCTACATGGACCCGGCCTATGAGATCAACGTGCTGGACGGCATGCGCAATGTAGGCGTCAATGTGGATGAAACCCTGGCAGAGGTCTATGAGACCTGGTGCAACGACCCTGCAAATAAGAAGGAGGAGGTCATTTATACCAGCGACCGCTTCTTCCCCGAAATGCCCCTGACCGACGAAATGGTCAAAGACGCCAGCGAGCGCAACAATAAGGCCGTTGTGGTCATTGGCCGTATCGTGGGCGAAAATAACGACATGCAGAACAACAAGGGCGGCTGGCTTCTGACCGACGCGGAAACCAAAATGCTGCAGCAGGTCACCCAATACTTTGATCAGGTCACGGTGGTATACAACAATGGCGTCGTGGCGGACATGGAGTTTGTAGAAAACCTGGGCGTTGAGGCCCTGCTCTTCATGGGTTACGGCGGACAGGAGGGCGGAAATTACGTCGGTGATATTCTCTCCGGCAGAGTCACTCCCTCGGGCAAGCTGACCGAAACTGTGGCCAAGAGCTTTGATGCATATCCCGCCGATGGCTTCAGCGGCAGCACCACCCAGAAATATACTGAAGATATTTTCACGGGATACCGCTACTTTGAAACCTTTGATCCCGATTATGAAACGGTCCGCTATCCCTTCGGCTATGGCCTGTCCTATGCGGATCTTGCCATTTCCGATGTGACCGCCAAACAGGCAGGCACCCATATTGAGGTATCCGCCACGGTCACCAACACCGGGGACTTCTATTCCGGTAAGGAAGTGGTGCAGGTCTATTACAGCGCCCCCCAGATGGGAACCGGCAGCGCGCTTCTGGGCAAACCCGGAAAGGTTCTGGCCGCCTTCGGCAAGACCGCATTGCTCGCGCCCGGCGAGAGCCAGGAGCTGACCCTGACTTTCCCCATTGCCGATATGGCCAGCTATGACGATACCGGCGTGACGGGACATAAAAACGCATGGCTGTTGGAAGCGGGAGACTACAATATCTTTGTGGGCAACTCCATCCGCGACGCCGGCGCACATAAGGCTTATACCTATAACCAGCCAAACCTGCGTGTCATCGACGAAGACCTGACCCAGGTGGAAACCATGCTGAACGAGCGTCTTCTTGCCGATGGCACCCATGAAAAACTGGAGGTCATCGAGGTTCCCGGTCAGATCAGCATCAAGGACGATGCGGTTAACAAAGCGGAAGCGGAAAACTACAAGTCCGCCGGAGCGGGTGTCACCGAGACGGACGGCGCCTTAAACATTCCGCAGGGCGAATCCGTGTCGTACGTGCTGCAACTGACAAAGGGCGGCAAATACCAGTTCAAACTGACCTACAACAACCGCGGCGAAGCGGTCAGGCTCAACGACGTGCTTTCGATATTTGTGGGTACTGGCAGCAGCCAGGTCAACATTGACGATTCGATTATACTTGAAAGCGGCGACGGTTTGGAAACCGCCGCGATCCAGGTCGGATTCCCCACCGGCGATATTACCTTCACGCTTACCGGAAAAGCTGACTCGGATATTCTGTGGGACAGCTTCACCCTGGAGCGCGACAACGACGCAGATGTCGTCAACGACATCCCTGCCAGCGGCATCGGGAAAGTGGAAGGCGAGGACTATGTGGACGCCTCCGCCGGCGTCCGTTATGAAGACTTCCAGGATGACGGACAGGGCCAGCCCGGCAGCTGCTTGTCCAACATGCGCGCCGGTTCCCGCGCCAACTACAAGCTGAATGTGGAAGAAACGGGAATCTACCACATGGTGGTCCACTATGCGGCGGTCGGCGAAACTTCGCTGAGCAGCACGGCGATCTTCCTGATCAACAATATCACCCAGGCATTTGCCGATGATATTTCCTTCAAAAGAACGTCCACTGCGGGCAACACCTATTATAACTTTGTGGATTTGGACCCCTTGACGGTAGTTTTACCCAGCGGTATGGCAACGCTCACGCTTGAGTCGCAGATTGCTGCGTTCCCCAATATTGATTACATCACATTTGAAAAGGTGGAGACGCCGGCAGCCAAAGCGTATACAGCTGCCCGCAATCTCCTTACCGCTGCCGCCGAAAAGATCACGTTTGAAGACGTGGCGGAAAATCCCGAGCTGATGGGCCAGTTTGTTTCGCAGCTTACGGTGAATGAGCTGGCTTCCCTGGGAAGCGGCCACGGAAATGTAGCGCCGAACACCAATACCGGTTCCATCGGCAATATCCCCTCGCTGGGGATTCCCGGCGTGCAGACGGCGGACGGCCCCACAGGCGTGCGTCTGAGCGGCACCACCGATCCCATTGCCTGGCCCGCGACCAACGTCATGGCCAGCTCCTGGAACGAAGAGCTGTGCGAAGACTATGGCCTGGCCTTCGGCAAGGACATCAAGGTCTACGATATCAACTGCATCCTGGGCCCCAGCATCAACATTCAGCGCAATCCTCTGGGCGGCCGTAACTTTGAGTACTATGCCGAAGATCCCTATCTCACGGGTAAGCTCGGCGCTGCGGTGACCCGCGGGATTCAGTCCGTGGGCGTAGCGACGGCTGTGAAGCATTTTGCGGTAAACTCCACCGAGTTCAACCGTCTGGCCTCCAACAGCATTGTTTCTTCCCGCGCCATGCGCGAGATCTATTTGAAAGCGTTTGAAATTGTGATTAAAGAGGCGGATCCCTGGTCCATCATGACCTCCTACAACTTCGTCAACGGCACCAAGGCGGCAGAATTGGAACCCATGATGAACGGCATTGCCCGCGGCGAGTGGGGATATGACGGCGTGTTTATGACCGACTGGGGCAATGACTCCAACATCGTCCGGGAAGCACTGGCCAGCGGTGACGTCAAAATGCCCAGCGGCGATTCCAATGCATTGGTTACCGCCGTAAACAACGGTATTTTGGACCGCGCAACTCTGGAAGCAGCCGCGGCCCGCCTCCTGAATCTGGCCCTGAAAACCGACAGCCTGCGCAAAGTTGACCCCGTCGACCATCTGGCCGTGGGCAAACCCGCTACAGCTTCCCACTCCGAGAGTGACGAACATCGAGCCGCAGGCGCCGTAGATGGCATAATGACGACCCGCTGGGCAACCGGCTCCGTCAACCAGTCCTCTCAGCCCTGGTTCCAGGTGGATCTGGGCGATGTGCAGGATTTGGGTTATCTCCGCATTTCCTGGGAGCACGCACCCAAAGCCTATGAAATTCAGGTATCCGATAACGGCGATACATTTAATAAAGTCGCCGCGTACACAACAACCGATGCGAGCGGAGGCAGTAACGATGCGCAGGAATTTGACCTGTCCAATGTTTCCGGCCGGTATATCAAAATGCAGGCTACGGAACTCTGGGATGTTTGGGGCGCCAGCATCTATGAGTTTGAGGTATATGACAGCAGCTATGTACCGCCTGTGGAGGAAGAAGAAACCTATGTGGTCCTGACTCGGAACGCGTCTGTATCCGGCGTGAGCACCGGCCTCAAGGAAGGCGATAAGGTAACGGTTACCGCAAATGACGCTCCCGAAGGCTATCATTTTACCGGTTGGAGCACCGTTGGCCTGACGCTTACCCCCGAACAGCGCGTTTCTTCTGAACTGAACTTCCCCATGCCCGCCAACAATGTTATTCTGACGGCGGACTTTGCCAGAAACCAGAAGCCGGATGTGCCGAAGGACCCGCAGCTGCTGAACGTGCAGTGGAACCCGAGCCAGGCGGATGTGGAAATCGCCGGCGAGGCGGACGTGCTGATCGACGGCAACGGCATCTACGGCGCGAAGGTGGTTCCGGGCACGAAGCTGACCTTTACCTTCACCCCGGCAAACGGCCCGTTTGCGAGCGCAAAGCTGAACGGCGAGGATATCCCGTTTGAAGCCGACGGCTTTACCTACACCTATACCATGCCGAACGACAAGACGGTTCTGCGCTTCACCTTCACCAGCGTGAACAAGGACGTTCTGGAAACCCTGCTGGAGAAGGCGAACGAAGTCACCGACGAGCAGCTCGACAAGCTGGTTGAATCCGTCCGCAAGAAGTTTATCGCGGCGCGCGACAATGCAAAGACTGTTTATGAAAGCGATAAGGCGACCCAGAACGAAGTGAACGAAGCCTGGAAAGAACTGCTCGACGCGATGCATTACCTCTCCTTCGAGGAAGGCACCAAGGACGAGCTGAAATACTGGCTCGACTACGC
>NZ_JADPEG010000033.1 GCF_015667585.1 Clostridium sp. D33t1_170424_F3
AGGATTGCGTAGCTTGCTTCTGTATAGTCCGCCGGATTGAGCGCTTCATAGGTATCGATCAGGTCTTTCAGCGCTTCTCTGTCAGGGATCATCCGCATGTTCTGGATCGCCTTGTACAGAGCCTCCGCCAGTTCGTCGACCTGCTTCTGGGCTGCGTTTGCGTCTTCCAGAAGGGCTTCTGCCTGCGGGAGGATTTTCTCAAAGGCATCCTTCTCAGCGCCGTCCATATACTGGTCGATCCTTGTGGCAATCTCCTGTGCCTGCTCCACAAACGCTGCCAGTGTTTCGGTATTCGCCTTGAACGTCAGGCGCAGGATGGCATTGTACAGGTCCTTGGCCGCCTTTTCAACGACTGCTTTCAGCGTTTCGCCCTCGTCGTTGTAAATTTCCTCTGCATAAGCGAGTGCTTCTGCGTAGCCTTCCTGGCTCTTCGGGGTGAAGTTGTCCAGGTTGAGATTGTCTGCATAGTCGAGCCAGTATTTCAGCTCGTCCTTGGTGCCTTCCTCAAAGGAGAGGTAATGCATCGCGTCGAGCAGTTCTTTCCAGGCTTCATTCACTTCGTCCTGGGTCGCCTTATCGTTTTCATAAACACTCTTTGCGTTGTCACGTGCCGCAAGGAACTTCGTGCGGACGGATTCAACCAGTTTGTCGAGCTGTTCGTCGGTGACTTCGTTCGCCTTTTCCAGCAGGGTTTCCAGAACGTCCTTGTTCACGCTGGTGAAGGTGAAGCGCAGGACAGTCTTGTCGTTCGGCATGGTGAAGGTGTAGGTGCAGCCATCCGCCTCAAACGGGATGTCCTCTCCGTTCAGCTGTGCGCTTGCAAACGGGCCGTTCACCGGGGTGAACGTCAGGGTGAGTTCCTCGCCCGCCATGACTTTTGCGCCGTAGATGCCGTTGCCGTCGATCAGCACGTCTGTTTTACCTGTAACTTCCAATGTGGCTTTGTTGCCGTATTGGACAACCAGAGCGGACTCTTTCAAATCGTCTCTACCAGGTATCATCACCTCAAATTCTGCTGTGCGCGCTGTCGATCCATCCGCAGCCCTTCGCACCTGCAGCACCAACGTTACCATTGTGTTTTGGAGCGGTGCATGAATGCTTCCATCCAATGCCACTATTCCTGTATCTGAGGAAGAAAGTATCCGGACGCTGAATCCATCGTCCACCATGGGAAGATGCAGCGCCGTTGCACCGGCCTCCGGATTCTCAATACCGGAAATTCCCTCAGCCACTTCTTTCGGCGCTTTTACCGTGTCATCCACCATATTATGGATCGCCCAATACGCCCGATTGGTGAAAAAGTCATCGTCGACTCCATAGGATGCATCAAAGACGCCCAATTCACCGTTTTCCATGATTGCAAGCTTTTGATTGGTATTTACATGTTGTATATAATCAAAAAGTTCACGGTCTCCATTCACTTTCCACTGCGCATTTCCATCTACATCGTTGTCGAGCAGCTGTAACGCTCCATCAACATATGCCAAATATGTGCCGCTTTCCCGTTGTTTCAGATAATACGCACCATTCGGAGCCTCTTCCAGTCCCCAAACCGCCGTATCTTCCACAATGTCCGTGCTGACCCCGGCAGGGACACCTTTCAGCACACCCAGCCGCGATCCGGATACACAGGAACTGTTGATCACCTTCCACTCTGTTGCGGCGCTTTCCTTGCACGGATAAATACGCAGTGCGTTGATACAGGCGCCTCCAGAGGGCGTCATGATTTTCACTGTATTATCGCCCGCCTGCAATTTGACCGGGACTACAGCCAACTGCCAGATACCGTTCCAACTGCCCGTTGTCACAATGGGGAACGTATTTGCCAAAACTCCATTGACATAGATTTCAATATTTTTCTGCGGAGTTTCAGGTTTATTCGATGAATAGAAGAGATAGCACGGATAAGAACCGGATTTGGGCGCGCGCACCGTCCAGGCTGCATTTCCCTTGTTGTTCCCCATATCGACATATTGACTTCCGATCGCCGCACTGCCGTCATCTTTTATACTCGCGGAACCTCCGAGCGTTGCTTCCTGTGGCAGGCGCCATTGATCGGCAGGCAAAACTACTATTTCGTCAATATTGGCGCCTTCACCGGCCTTGCCAACCAATTGAATGGTATTGGTCCCTTTTTCCAACTGAATCGGAATCGTAACGTTGGACCAGTTTACCATCCATTCGCCATTTTTGGGGAAATTCTGCGTTCCCTGTACCGTACCATTCACGATAATCTGCAGCTTCTTCGTCTTGGTCAGCGGTGCGCCATTGTTATATCTTATGCTTAAATAGTAATCACCTGCCTGTGCCGCTTCAACAGAATCCCATTCAATGGTACCCGCATTGTTGGCAAAATCCACATAGGAATCGTGGAACCCGCTGCCAGCCGTATTGAGTTTTATTGAAGGCCCGGTCAAAACAGCATCCCCTGCTGCATAGGACCCTTCTATATCAGGTTCCACCGCACTCTCAGTTTTCCAATACAGCCCCTGATCTTCAGCAAATGTTTCTTCCATTAAGAGAATCCGTTTGCCATCCGCATAAACCGCAGCCTTTACAGTGGTTCCCAGTTCAACAGAAAACGTCCCTTCGTACTTCTGTGCAGACAGATCAGGTTCCGTCCCATCGGTGGTGTAATAAACAGCAATGTCCTTACGCGCAGGATTTCCTCTTAATGCAAGCTGTTCCACATCAATACTTACATGGTCGGAGATGATCTGACGCTTCTCTCCCAAAATAGAGCCTGCGATAAACAGAATGTCACCCGTATCCTGTGTTGGCTGCAGATAAACCTTGTTCAACCCCATAAACGCATTGCGGTTGTTCTGTGTGTGGCGTTCCACATCGACGGGACTGCCATTGTCAACCGCCCTGATATAAGAAGGACCATCAACGTAATAATACGCGCGATTTTCCCCATACGGGTAGAAATTTCCCTGTTCATCTGTTGTAGACACGGTAATCTGTTCAATAAAAGTGGGGTCCACTGGAAGATTCCCATCGGTTGTGCTTTTCAGTGAGATTTTAGCCGGTACGCCCGCCGTGCGGAGCGTTTCTCTGGAAACTTCCTCTCCGTTGTTATAACCTACCGCTGTAACAGTGCCTTCCTTCCACGGAACCAGCCAGTCAAACTGAATATTTTCCCAATTCGACTGCTTGTTCTTTCTTCCCATAGATTGCCCATTGACAATCAGTTCCACTTCATCACAGTTGGAATAGACCCATACAGGAATCTCTGTATCTTTTTCCATGACAGGATGCGTCCAGGAAGGAAGGATATGGACCATGGGTTCCTCCGTCCACATACTCTGATACAGATAATACAGGTCCTTGGGGAACATGGCGGAATCCGCCGCGCCACCGGAAAAAATTCTGTAGGGCCAACCGCCGCTGACATATCCGGCTTCGCCGATGTAGTCAAATCCGCTCCAGCGGAATTCGCCCATTCTCCAATCCTGATCCCTTGTTAACGTCCAATTTGTGCGGGCGCTGTCGCGCACATAGGCATTGTCATAGGAAGACTGAAAGCCCCTTTTATGCGCAGGGTTGGCAATCCAGTCATACTGAAAAATTTCTTTGTCCGTCAAATTGTCCATTGCAAAAACTTTATTACTGTATCCATCGCGGTACCAGGTCTGTGTTTCATACATACCCCGAACCGACATCGTGTGCGGCGCTTCTGTGGCCACAAATGGTTTTTGCGTATTTGGCTGCTGATACCCAACCACTTCGCTGGGCCCGTTAATCCCAACGACGTCAACTCCTGTGGTAACGCCGCCGCCGGTGGTTGGACGGGTGGTATCCATTGTTTTAATCAACGCGCTGATTCCGTTGGAATCTTTGCTTCCTGTCTCATTTCCAATGCTCCACATAATCACAGAGGGGGCGTTTCGGTCGCGCATAACCCATTCCCTGACATCTGTTCTCCACCACTGCGCAAAGTGATACCGGCCATAATCGTGCTCTGCCTTTTTGCTCCACCCATCAAATATCTCATCCATCACCATCATACCCATTTCGTCGCAAAGCTCATAAAACTCCGGCGTTTGCGGGTTATGAGAGGTTCGAATTGCGTTGACGCCCATATCTTTGAGCATTTGGATTCGATATTTCACAATGTTTTTGGAAGGTGCAGCACCTAAAGCGCCTACAACACGGTGGTCTGCCACGCCCTTTAGTTTAACGTTCTTTCCATTTAGCCAAAATCCGGTATCGCTGCGCACTTCGATACTTCGGATTCCAAACGTTGTGATAGAATCGTCCACTACAGCGCCGTCCTGCAGAATCTCCGTCTTAACATAGTAAAGATTTGGATTTTCCGTATCCCACAAAAGAGGATCGGCAACTTTGACCGTATTTACTACAACGGCCTCTTTTCCAGGCTCTACCATCTGCGACCGGCTCTCCTGTGACGCAACAGGCGTATCGCCGTCCTTTTCATAAACAACTGTTTTTACAGCAACATCCGCCGTCGATTCCGACTCATTTATGATGGTGTTTTCAATTTGAACGTCGGCCTCAGTTTCTGCTATTTTCGGTGTTGTGACATAAGTACCATAGCGGCTGATATGTACGGGAGCGGTGGAAAGCAACCAGACGTGTCCATAAATGCCGGATCCCGTATACCAGCGGGCCGCAGGCTGTAAACTGTTGTCAACACGGACTGCAATTTCCACGCTCTCTTTATCCCTGATTTGCTCGGTAAGATCATACGCGAAGGACACCCAGCCATAGGGACGCTCACCCAGCTTGATTCCGTCAACATACACTTCACTGTTCCGGTATACGCCGTCGAATTCAATACTGAGCTGTCGTCCGTCGCGCCATTCCGGCGGAATCTCCAATGTTTTCCGGTACCACCCGATACCAGCCGGAAGATAACCACATTCCGGCCCCATAGGATTGGATTCACTGTATTCGCCCTCAATTGACCAGTCGTGCGGCAGATTCAGTAAACGCCATGCAGAATCGTCAAACGCCGGATCCGCGGCTCCCGCTGCATCTCCCATATAAAATTTCCAATTAAAATCGATGTTTGTACGGAGCCGCTGCTCCGTGCTGTCGACGTTTTCAAAATTCTGTGTGTATGTATAGTCCTCTTGTACATGCATTTTTGCCGGAGAGACAGCTTCTCCTGCCCCAAACGAATTTTCCGCAGCGGCCAAACCGCTGACGCTGGTTGTCACTAAAACAAACGACAGCAGAGCCGCTATCATTTTCCTTTTCATTTTTCTTTCCTTTCCTCACCCAAGTAAATCGCTTCCAACATTCTTCGGCAAATGTATATTTATATCACCTCCCGATTTTGTATAACCGAAAATGCACGCCATCCCCTTCAAATTTAAAGCGAAAGATGCATCTGCCTTTTTACATCCTGTTCTTAACTTTATGCTGTCAACTTCCTGTCCATATGCTGTAAACAGGTCGTAATTCAGCCAGCAAAACAGGCAGACGTAAACAGCGATCAAAAATTCATAACGCAATACATCCCCCTATGGTTATACAGTATACAATATTGATAACGAAGGGGGATGTTATGGTTCCTACACTCTTATCTTGCGCGAAAGGCACTTTTAGTAGTGCTTATTTTACGTCGCTCAATCCCAATTTCATCCTATTCTGCGCCGCTTTACAGGCACCTGTGCTTACAGCGAAGACCATTTTAAGCAATTGTGATAACACAATGCTTTTGCGGCTCCTCATTGGACATAGTCGTATACACGCCGGTGCTCTGGCCCGGTGCGCCGACGGCCCAGACTCTGTAATAATAGTCGCTGCCGATCTTTGCCACAAACTGGGTCTTCAGCACATTGCCGTTGCCCACGGTAAAGCTCGGGACCGCGCTGCTTCCGTTGACGACCGTCATCTTGAAGCAATAGGCGCTGCCTCTCTTCAGGGTGAAGTTCATCGTCGTGTCGGAACGCACGGACTTGTGGCCCATTACGTTCTGTGCCGCGCTGACCACCGGGTTCGCCGTTACAACCGCCGTACCGTCGCCGGAGGTATTGCCAGCCGGCTTCTTGCTGCCGGAGGGCTTATTGGATGGCTTGTTGTCAGGTTTCGCCGGTTCTTCCGGCTTGTCTGCCGGAACCAGGCCGTCAT
>NZ_JADPEG010000034.1 GCF_015667585.1 Clostridium sp. D33t1_170424_F3
AAAGCTCAGGAACTGGATGACCTGCAGCAGGTCCTTCCAGGCGCCGTCGATGTCCTTCTGGGAGGCGTCGAGCTGCTTTTCAATCTCCTGTGCGTTCTTCAGAGCGGCGTCAAACTTCTTCTGTACGGTGGGGACCGCCGCCGAGTATTCTTCGCCGCCGTTCAGCGCTTCCGCCGCTGTCAGCACGGTGCGGAGAATCTGCTTGTTGACTACGGTGAACGCCACGTCGTATTTGGCTGCCGCCGGGAGTCCGTCGATGGTCATGGTGTAGGAATCCGCGGTGAAGTCCTTCTGTGCCTCGCCGTTGACGGAGACGCCCGCGAACGTTCTGCCTTCCACCGCCGGGAGGAAGGTCAGGGTGGTTTTGCTGTCCGGAGTGAGTTCCGCTTTGTAGCTGCCGGTCAGGTTCGCCAGTTTCTGCTCTTCATCGTTTACATACAGGGATGCCTGCTTGCCGCTGTAGTTGACTTCCAGGGTTTTCGGGCTGGGTTTGACGCTGTTCACGAATCTGGCGTCTGCGAAGTCTACAACTACGCTGCTGTTATCCATTTCCGCAATGAGAACCAGCGTTTTGGCGTTGCCGGGCAGTTCCTTATCAATGCCGATTGCCGCGGAGGTGCCTGTCATCCAGCCGGTGCGGGGGAGAATGGATACCGTACTGCCGTCTGTTGTGACAACGTCGATCTGCAAAGCTGCCCAGTTGGGCGTAACCGTATCCACACCGGCTACCGCTTTGAAACGTTCGTATCCCATTCCCTCGATCGGGATTTCCACCTGCATCACCCTGCGGGACTCATAGGTAGCGTCCGGATGCTGCATGGAGAGGCCTTTTTCATACGATGTGGTTTTGCCGTTGTAGTTCAGGGAAAGCGCTTTGTTGAATACGGTATGATCCGCAGTCAGGTTTCCGCCGCCGGTGCGGACCCAGCTGCTCTGGTCGAAATCACTCACATAGACAGCGTCCACCAGAGTAAAGTGAATGGTATAGGTCTTTGTTTCTCCGGAAAGCGCAGCCTTTACAGTAGCAGTGTCGCCTTCGACAGAAATTTCCACCGGGATGCTGGACATCGCGGTGGTCGCCGTAACCTTCGGCGTGCCGGCGTTTGCGTTAATCTCCATGGTGTATTCCGTATTCATGGGATCGAAGCCCGGGAGAGAAACGCCGTTGACCTGGATGTCAGTGATCGGGTAAGCGACAGTGCTGGGCTGTACGGCAACCTTGCTGCCAGCCATTTTATCTGTGCTGCCCGTCACAGGGGAGATGCGGAACGCGTGGGTGTACGTTTTGTCGGTGTCCAGGCGATACGGATCCAACGGCACATGTCCAAAGAAGGCGGTGTTGCTTACGCCGCGCTGCTTATAGTCGATGCACCAGATGGTATCCTCGCGCATAGTCACCTGGTAAGGATGGCGGAAGGCGCTGCCGGAGTTGTAAGGATGGCTGTCCAGCGCCGGGTTGAGTTCCTCCGCGGTGTAGTGCTGTGCAGAGGTCTCCATGGTTCCGTCCGCCGTGACCATCAGGCCCGTGCCGGTTTCATCCGTCAGGGAGGTCCAGCGCACGTCGGTGTGGTTGCCGTTTTCCTGCGGTTTCATGCACTTGTACTCAAACTGCTCGTCAACGGTGCTGTTGTACACGCCGAGCTTGTAGCCGGTGCTGCGGTCGCAGTAGTTTTCCTCAGGGCCGCGGCCGTAGTATTCCAGGCTTTCAAAGCCCTTTGCAACCTGCATGCGCATGCCGACCTTCGGCAGTGCGGGCTGGTTGTTGTCGCCCGGGGCAAAATTGCTGTGCGGCAGCAGCTGGTTGCTGACAACGATTTCGCCGTTGCTGTAAATATCGTAAGTGACGTAGTTGGAAGCGTCCACCAGCAGGTCTTCGGATATGGAAACGGAAATACACTTGTTATTTTCGTTCTTCCGCACCGTAACTTCTATATTCTGCATGGTGTCCTCCGCATTGCGGAGCTCGGTCGGGAAGGAATTGGTGATGTCGTTATAGATCTGCGCTCTCCAATAACTGGGAACCGGGCCCTTTTCCAGGACAGTGGTTCCATCCAGGGAATAGTTGGTGATGACGCCGGTCTCCTTATTGAGTGCAATGGAGAATTTCTGGCCGGCGGTGGTGACGCCTTCCAGATGCAGTTCTGTTTCGTTTTCTGTAACCTGGTCAAATTCCTGCATGGCGGAGAGGTCTATACCCGCCATCGCGCCCGTCTCATAGGAGAGCGGGATCTGCTCAAAGGCCAATTCATCGCCAGCTTTGGCCCAGGTGGTATCCTCGCGGTAGCGCACGCTGAATTCCAGGATGTAGTCCGAGCCGGCCTTGGGGGTGAATTCCGGCAGCTCGAGCTGGACGGTGGTTTCCGAGGTCGGCGCTAGGGAGAGCTCGATGATCTGTTCCTCGCCGATTGTTTCTGTATCTTCTGTCAGCTTCCAGACAATGTCGTACTGGTCCAGATCGGTGTTTTCAAACTCGTTGACAACACGGATTTTACCGTCGACAGGGTTCCCCTCGCTATAGAAGTTGACCTGCTGGTGCACCTTGCGGACTTCCACAACTTTTGCGCTGGGCGAGCGATCCGCGTAGATAAGGCCGTTTGCGCAGAATGCGTCCGCATTGGAATAGCGGTCGATCCAGTCGCCGCCATAGCCCCAATAGGAGTTGCCCAGCTTATCCTCCAGCCAGTCGTAATTGGTTTCGTGGGTTTCTACCTCTTCGCCTGCAAAGTCGAGCCAGTAGACGACGTCTGCGTCGTCATTCGTGCGGCTATCCGATTGCAGCTCTTCCACAGTCAATGCTTTTTGATAAATGCGGACGCTGTCGATTGCGCCGCTGAAAACACGGTCTGAGGAAGCGGAGTCCAGGCCGACCGTCAGTGCGGTGTTGGCGCTGTCAAACGGGGCGGAAGCGGTGGTGAATTTTGCACCGGTGTTCTCCAGCTCCTTGCCGTCCCAGTAGAAATGCAGGCTCTTGTCCGCCGCACATACGCCGGCTAACTGGTGCCAGCTGCCATCCGCAAAGTCTTCCGGCAGCCCAGCTGTTGTTGCGGTTCCGGTTGCCCAGCCGTCCACAAATAGTTCAAAATAGGGCGTGCCGCCTCTGCTGTTGACTTTCAGGCCCAGGCCGTTGTCGCCGGTGGAGATAAAGCCTTCGTCCCTGCCAGAGGGGATGCGGTCGGTCTTGATCCAGACCTCCATCGTGAGGGCGTCGCCCTTCGCCTTCAAATTGCTGCCGCGATTTACCGTCAGGTAGCCGCCCTGAATGGCCTGAGTGTCGTTGCGTCCGTCCACCCACGATGTTCCGGCGCTGAGGGACGCTTCAGTCCCGGTGTTGACGTCCTGAATGGTATACGTGGTCTGGTTTTCCGGGAGCGGCGTGGTGACCGACTGGTCAACCCAGTCCCAGATAAAGCCGCCCTGGAGGTTCGGGTACTCGCGCACCAGATCCCAGAATTCTTTGAAGCCGCCCAGCGCCTGTCCCATGGCGTGCGCGTATTCCTGCTGCATGTAGGGCATTTTGTAATCCGGATTGTTCGCATAGCTTTCCACCGCGCTCTGCGTGGGATACTGCGTGCTGTGAACGTCCACAATGTTCTTGCGGCGCTGCTCCATATCCATGGGATCGGCGCCCTCATCCTTCTGGTAGCGGTGGTAGTAGTTGTCGGATTCGCGCTCATACATTCTCAGGCGGCTGGGGTCGCGATCCAGTACGCGCTGGGAACTGACCCAGAAGCAATAGTTCTCATTGTAGTCGTGCTTTGTATAGGTCGCTTCGTTGCCCAGAGACCACATAACAATGGAGGGGTGGTTCTTGTAGAGTTCCAGCATATTGTCCGTGCGGTCCACGACCGTTGCAACCCATTTTTTGCTGCCGGAGGGGATGACCTGGGTGTTGTCCTGATATTCATTGGTGTAACCGCCGTAGTGAGACTCAATGTTTGCCTCGCAGCAGATAAACAGCCCCATCTCGTCCGCCAGCTCGTAGAGCAGCTTGTCGTTCGGATAGTGAGAGGTTCGGACGGAATTGACGTTATACTGCTTCATCATCATCAAGTCTTGGAGAATGTCGTCCCGCGTGACAGCACGGCCTGTTTCAATATTGGTGTCGTGCCGGTTGGTGCCGCGGAAGACGGCCTTTTCGCCGGTGATCTGCATTTGTTCCTGTCCGTCCTCGTTGATGTTCACCTTATAGATTTCACGGAAGCCGACGCGCTGCACAGCCGTCTCAATGACATTGCCCTCGTCGTCCTTCAGTTCGATCAGCAGCTTGTAAAGGTTCGGCGTGTCCGGAAACCACTTGTCCGGATTGTCCACCCGCATGGAACCTGTGACAGTCTTACCAGTGCCCGCTACTTTTTCCAGGAAGGCCTCCGGCGTCTGCTCCGTGCTGGCTTCCGTCGCCTCGATATGTACCGGACCGAGCGTTGTGCTTTCGATCTCCGTGTCGTCCATATTGAGCAGCGTCGCCTCGACGCTGTAATCGCCGGCTTCCGCATTGTGCAGGCCGCGCACGTCGACGTCCAGTTCCAGTGTGGCGTCGCTGTTTTTATCCGCGCGGTCGTCCAGCGCGGTGCGGACGAAGAAGTCGCGGATTTCAACGTCGTCTTTTGAATAGAGGTAGACGTCGCGGAAGATGCCGCTCATATTGATGTAGTCCTGGTTTTCCAGATAACTGCCAATGGACCAGCGATATACTTTCAGCGCGATGGTGTTTTCTTCCCCCGGCGCATTTAAATACGGAGTGATGTTAAAATCGTGCGCGGTGTAGCTGTCCGTCGTATAGCCCACATACTGCCCGTTGACATAGAGGTAATAAGCGGAGCACACGCTCTGGAACGAAACAAAGATTTCCCTGCCGTCCCAATCTTCAGGTGTGGTGAATGCAGTGCGGTAAAAGCCTACCGGATTGTATTGGGTTGGCGCCTGCGGGTCACGGTAATTAATTTTCTGCCAGGAGCCGTTCTCCAGCACGATGGATCCCCAGGGATAGATGCTGTTGGTGTACATCGGCTCGTCAAAATATTTAAAATTGCCGTCCTCATCCTTGTAGGTCTGCCATGCCTGCGGTACGAACTCCGGCGTAAAATCTTGTGCCGCCTGCTCGTCCAGCGTTTCTGCCAGGTAAGCTGCGTCCTTCTGGTCCGCTTCCTCCGGTGTTTTCACCAAGGCGAAGTCCCAGTCTTTGCCGCTCAGCAGCTGGTAATAGGCGGAGATCTGCGCGTCTTCGTCCAGCGCGGACGCCTCATTTTCCAGAGCGAGCGAGCGGTCTTCGTAGGGAATAAACTGCGCGTGGGAGGGTTCCCGGTTGACGCCCGGGATTTCAATCCCTTTGTACCATTCCGTGTGTTCCCCTGTGGGGACATACGCTTCGGCAGCCTTCGGCGTGCTTGCCGCAAAAGCCGGCAGACATGTGCTGGCGGCCATCGCGGCGGCCATTAAGAGAGCAAGTGCAGATCGAAACGGCCGGTTCCTTTTTGCTTCCATTTTCTTCTCCTCCTTCAAAAAATTGGATAAATCTTCGTGCATATTTAATCTATGCGAATTAATTATAAAATACAAAGTGTTCCAAAAGTGTTCCACAAAATGTAAAAAATTCGCCAATTTGCTCTCTGCTTCCAATAAAAAAGAGAAAAACACCTTGGCAAACGCCGAGGTGTTTTTCTTTGTAATAAAATATCTGAAGAAGAAGGAAGGACTTGTTTTTACATTAGTACCGGTACAGCGGCCGGGTTGTAAATCCCCGGTCAGATCACTGCAGTGATTTTTTCAATCCTCCGGTATATTTTCAGCCAATGGTGACCGCACAATGCTTCACAGGGTTCTGTCCGGGCAGAGTGGTGTACACGCCGGAACTCTGGC
>NZ_JADPEG010000035.1:0-1803 GCF_015667585.1 Clostridium sp. D33t1_170424_F3
AAAGAAAAGAAGAACCCGTAATGACTTTGAGAGAAAAGCCCGCTTGAAAGAGCGGGAAGTACTTTCGGACGAAGGTTTGTCGGAACCATAAACCGACAAAAATACACGTTAGTGTATCGTATTTAGAGCTTTTCAAAAGACTCTGAAGTATGATTTAAACGCTTCTTCGGGAGCGATTAAATACAATATTTTAGAGAGTTTGATCCTGGCTCAGGACGAACGCTGGCGGCGTGCCTAACACATGCAAGTCGAACGGAGTCAGAAGAGCTTGCTCTTCTGACTTAGTGGCGGACGGGTGAGTAACGCGTGAGTAACCTGCCTTTCAGAGGGGGATAACGTTCTGAAAAGAACGCTAATACCGCATGACATCATAGTACCGCATGGTATAGTGATCAAAGGAGCAATCCGCTGAAAGATGGACTCGCGTCCGATTAGCTAGTTGGTGAGGTAAAGGCCCACCAAGGCGACGATCGGTAGCCGGACTGAGAGGTTGAACGGCCACATTGGGACTGAGACACGGCCCAGACTCCTACGGGAGGCAGCAGTGGGGGATATTGCACAATGGGGGAAACCCTGATGCAGCAACGCCGCGTGAAGGAAGAAGGTCTTCGGATTGTAAACTTCTGTCCTATGGGAAGATAATGACGGTACCATAGGAGGAAGCTCCGGCTAACTACGTGCCAGCAGCCGCGGTAATACGTAGGGAGCAAGCGTTGTCCGGATTTACTGGGTGTAAAGGGTGCGTAGGCGGATCTGCAAGTCAGTAGTGAAATCCCGGGGCTTAACCCCGGAACTGCTATTGAAACTGTGGGTCTTGAGTGAGGTAGAGGCAGGCGGAATTCCCGGTGTAGCGGTGAAATGCGTAGAGATCGGGAGGAACACCAGTGGCGAAGGCGGCCTGCTGGGCCTTAACTGACGCTGAGGCACGAAAGCATGGGTAGCAAACAGGATTAGATACCCTGGTAGTCCATGCCGTAAACGATGATTACTAGGTGTGGGTGGTCTGACCCCATCCGTGCCGGAGTTAACACAATAAGTAATCCACCTGGGGAGTACGGCCGCAAGGTTGAAACTCAAAGGAATTGACGGGGGCCCGCACAAGCAGTGGAGTATGTGGTTTAATTCGAAGCAACGCGAAGAACCTTACCAGGTCTTGACATCCTACTAACGAGATAGAGATATGTTAGGTGCCCTTCGGGGAAAGTAGAGACAGGTGGTGCATGGTTGTCGTCAGCTCGTGTCGTGAGATGTTGGGTTAAGTCCCGCAACGAGCGCAACCCTTGCTATTAGTTGCTACGCAAGAGCACTCTAATAGGACTGCCGTTGACAAAACGGAGGAAGGTGGGGACGACGTCAAATCATCATGCCCCTTATGACCTGGGCTACACACGTACTACAATGGTCGTTAACAGAGAGAAGCAATACTGCGAAGTGGAGCAAAACTCTAAAAACGGTCTCAGTTCGGATTGTAGGCTGCAACCCGCCTACATGAAGTTGGAATTGCTAGTAATCGCGGATCAGCATGCCGCGGTGAATACGTTCCCGGGCCTTGTACACACCGCCCGTCACACCATGGGAGCCGGTAATACCCGAAGTCAGTAGTCTAACCGCAAGGGGGACGCTGCCGAAGGTAGGATTGGCGACTGGGGTGAAGTCGTAACAAGGTAGCCGTATCGGAAGGTGCGGCTGGATCACCTCCTTTCTATGGAGACTTAACCAGATGAAACAAGCTGGTTTAACATCCAAGGTCAGGCATTACGGAACGGATTTTCTAAACGTTGTTTAATTTTGAAGGCCCTTTAG
>NZ_JADPEG010000035.1:1922-4422 GCF_015667585.1 Clostridium sp. D33t1_170424_F3
AGAGGGAATAAACGAAGGTTAGAACACCTGAGTGAACAACCAAATACTTGGGGGTATAGCTCAGCTGGGAGAGCGCCTGCTTTGCAAGCAGGAGGTCAACGGTTCGATCCCGTTTATCTCCACCAGCAGGTTGAACCTGCACACACGGCCCGCCCTAAAGCGGGGATGTGAAAAGCGCCTGAGTAAGGCGGGACAGAAAGAACAAGCTCCCGATAAAGAGAGCAAGGGAAAGACGTTCCAAAATACAAAGGCAAAAACGGCTATTGTGGCAGAGAATAACCGGATAGCCTCAAGCCGGAGAATATGGGCTTATAGCTCAGCCGGTTAGAGCGCACGCCTGATAAGCGTGAGGTCGGTGGTTCGAGTCCACTTAAGCCCACCACCAGACTAAGTCTGGACGCACGGCCAGCCAGGAAACTGGCAGGAAGTGAAAAATGGAATAGATCGTTTAGCAAAAGGCTTGGCGACGAGCCCGAGCGAGGTTTCTGAGGAAACCGAAGCGAGCGAAACGGACTACGTCCGCGTACATTGAAAACTGAATAAAGAAGCAGATAGAACGAGAAAAAGAACTTTGTAAAGTTTCAATTTTTTGTAAAATCTACAATTTCAAAGAACCAAGAAAAAACACATGGTCAAGCTACAAAGAGCGCAAGGGGAATGCCTTGGCACTGAGAGCCGATGAAGGACGCGACTAACTGCGATAAGCCACGGGGAGCCGTAAGTGGGCACTATATCCGTGGATTTCCGAATGGAGCAATCCGGCTGGAGTCATGTCCAGTCAACGTACACTGAATTCATAGGTGTACGTGGGGAACCGCCTGAACTGAAACATCTAAGTAGGGCGAGGAAGAGAAATCAACCGAGATTCCGCTAGTAGTGGCGAGCGAACGCGGAAGAGGCCAAACCAGAGGTAGCAATACCTCTGGGGTTAGGACAGCAACATGTATGCAGCGATCTAGCAGAATGGTGTGGGAAAGCCAACAGGACAGTGTGAAAGTCACGTATGCGAAAGATCAAAGCAGCTAGCTGTATCCAGAGTACCGCCGGACACGTGAAACCCGGTGGGAATACGGGGGGACCACCCTCCAAGCCTAAATACTACTCAGTGACCGATAGTGTATAGTACTGTGAAGGAAAGGTGAAAAGGACCCCGGAAGGGGAGTGAAAAAGAACCTGAAACCTTGTGCTTACAAGCACCGAGAGCCCGTCAATGGGTGATCGGGTACCTTTTGTAGAATGGTCCGGCGAGTGTGTGTAACCGGCAAGGTTAAGGACTTCAGGTCCGGAGCCGCAGCGAGAGCGAGTCTGAAAAGGGCGAATGAAGTCGGTTGTACACGACCCGAAACCGGGTGACCTACCCATGTCCAGGTTGAAGTGGAGGTAAAACTCCATGGAGGACCGAACCGACTCCCGTTGAAATGGTAGCGGATGAGGTGTGGGTAGCGGAGAAATTCCAATCGAACCCGGAGATAGCTGGTTCTCTCCGAAATAGCTTTAGGGCTAGCCTCGTATTAGATTACTGGAGGTAAAGCACTGAATGGTCTAGGGGCCGAGAGGTTACCAAAACCTATCAAACTCAGAATGCCAGATAATTGATGTACGGGAGTCAGACAGTGTGAGATAAGTTTCATTGTCGAAAGGGAAACAGCCCAGACCCACAGCTAAGGTCCCCAAATACTGTTAAGTGGAAAAGGATGTGGAGTTGCACAGACAACCAGGATGTTGGCTTAGAAGCAGCCACTCATTAAAAGAGTGCGTAATAGCTCACTGGTCGAGTGACTCTGCGCCGAAAATTTAACGGGGCTAAACAGTATACCGAAGCTTGGGATTCCGTAAGGAATGGTAGGAGAGCGTTGAACGAGGGGTGAAGTCATAGCGGAAGCGGTGGTGGACTTCGTTCAAGTGAGAATGCCGGAATGAGTAGCGCGAAATGTGTGAGAATCATATTGGCCGAATATCTAAGGTTTTTGGAGGAAGGTTCGTCCGCTCCAAGTAAGCCGGGAGCTAAGGCGAGGCCGAAAGGCGTAGTCGATGCACATACGGTGGATATTCCGTAGCCGCCAAAAGATTTAAGATGAGTGACACCCTGGAAAGGCATGACCCGGGCGATGGTAGCCCCGGGCGTAAGGGACCGAAATTAGAGTAGGGAAGCATGCTGGACCGGGGGCGAGAAAAGCTCATGGTATATCTGAGGCGCCCGTACCGCAAACCGACACAGGTAGATGGGAAGAGAATTCTAAGGCCAACGGGAGAAGGGTAGTTAAGGAACTCGGCAAATTGGTCCCGTAACTTAGGGATAAGGGACGCCACGGAGACGTGGCCGCAGTGAATAGGCCCAGGCGACTGTTTAGCAAAAACACAGGTCTCTGCCAAATCGAAAGATGACGTATAGGGGCTGACACCTGCCCGGTGCTGGAAGGTTAAGAGGAGATGTGCAAGCATTGAATTGAAGCCCCAGTAAACGGCGGCCGTAACTATAACGGTCCTAAGGTAGCGAAAT
>NZ_JADPEG010000036.1 GCF_015667585.1 Clostridium sp. D33t1_170424_F3
AGTTGACCGACCGCGACTTTATTCTACCAGAAGGTTTTTTCACTATTTAATCTTTTTTACTCTCCCCGGCTTAGCCGGGGGTTGTCCTTTTGCTAAAGCTGATTAAAACAAAAAGGCCCATCCAAACGGATGGGCCTTAATCTGGATAAAAGTAAACACAATAGCTTTTTAATGAAAAAACCATGATCCAGTTGCTGCTGTTATTCCTTCAGAAGATTACAATATGCTTGATAAAAAACCTTGTTTGTTATAATCATATTTTTGACAAGAAACGCCACTCTCGTTTTCAATGATTTTGAACGATAGACACTGCTCTTCTTCAGATCGCGAGAATACTGTTTCACTCTATTGATGACATCAACAACATTCTTATCATATCGTGCGCCTCTTGTATAAAGCATGATTTTCATAACCGCATAAACGTAATTTTCCTTTAATTGCAGCGTTACTTCTTCATCATTTATATTCAAAGTTTTATTAAGCAGCCTTTCAAAGATATCCGCATTTGCAAAGTCAAATTTTACATTTCTCGTCCGGCAGGCACTCTCCGCTCGGTAGCACCAATGATAAAGCCTTTTATCCGTTAAACATGCTTTATCGCAATTTGACATGACATCAAAGGTATATAAGCAGTCTTCATTTACTTTGATATTTTTATCAAACTGTATATTCCTAAACTTTTCTGTACGATATAGTTTATTCCATACCATGCCCTCCATGGAAATACCAGAACAGATAAAATTATGAATACATTCCTTGTTTCCCGTAAAAAGCATTATTTCCGACTGTGAATCGTCCACCTGGTTCAATGGCTCACCAGATACATCGTTCAAAACAAAAAGGCAGCTGGATACTTCACAATCATGGTTTTTGAGATTGGTATATAAAACCTCGAGGTAGTTTGCTTCTATATAATCATCTGAATCAACAAAAGCAAAAAACTCCCCTTGAACCAATGAAAGACCTAAATTCCTGGCACTGCTGACTCCGGAATTTTTTATATGATGTACGGAAACTCTTTGATCCAATACAGCATATTCATCGCACAATTTGCCAGAACCATCTGTTGAACCATCGTCTATACAGATTACCTCAAAATTTTGATACGTTTGCTTCAAGACGCTGTCCAAGCACCTTGCTACATATTCCCGAACATTATATATGGGAATTACAATACTAATAAGCGGCTCATTCATATTTCTTTCGATTTCCCCCATCCTCCCTACTTTATGATGCACATTCATTATACGTTAGACTGACAATTTTTAAATTTATATATCAACAAATTATCCTGATTATTTTTAGCAACCATTTGCTTTTTATTTAAACAAATCTTTTGCTATTTGAACAACCTAAAAAGTCTCATTAGTATGCCAAAGCGCTTACACTGCACAAATCCTTCCTTGTCTTTTTCTGTTCTGTACTATCAATGACTATTTCATAAGATTCACCCTATATTTTATGCACATCAGAAAATCAAAGCTGTAAACGAGAATTTCGACTCCCCTTTATTCATAGTTAAGTTTTTTAAAATTAAAGCATAAAGTCCCAGCGGATTCACCCCGCTGGGACTTTATCGCTCGATATGGATAGAAACACATACTTCCTTTTTACACTAACTGATTGGAACGCCTTTTAAGCATCAGGCTGGCGATACCGAAAACAGCCAAGCCTACAAGTATAACTTTTACTCCAGCGATCAGAGATAACCAAATGGAAAAGATCACATTATTAACAAACATTCTGTTGAGCATGCATTGGGTCACAGGTAGAACAACAAACAAAATTACAAAATACATTATGTTTCCCAGCAAATATGTGGATAACTTCATTCTCCTATACACAAGAAGAACCGCAAGGCAAGCAAGCAACCATTCGGAGACATTGAGAAACACACCATCCATCACATTCCCTGCAGTTGATGCCCAAAAAACCTGTGACATATTTTGGCGGACTATTTCCTGATTTGCGAAGAAATACAAAACACGACAGGAACCTTCCATAAGCACTGCTAATAAAGCCGCCAATCCAAAGTATATATAGTTCTTTTTTGTCCGCATCTTTGAATCGCCTGTATTGATAACCTGAGCGCCAAATGACCTGCTCCTGATTGTTTGAATAAATCCACATAGACCGGCCACGAAAATTGACACCCACATGATAACAGGAAAGACATCCACGAAAATTACGATCCATTCGTTATTCTTCAATTGTAAAGGTAACTGGAGCAAGTACGTCGAAACGAGAAAAATTGTCTGCCAAATTGCTACATTTAATCCATAGTGGCCCAACGTTAGACGATCGGTACCCAAACAAATCCCCAAATAGAGTACCAATACTATACAGATTCCTAAAATAGCTATCCCTGATCCATCATAAACGTCTTTCCAGCTTTTTGCTGCTTCCACAATATTCGTAGAGCTGGTTCTTGAGACTGCATAATAACGAAAACCTAAGGAAATTTCCAAAAGAACCAAAACAATTGATTGAATCATAAGATTTCTTTTAGTAAATGTATTACAAGATAACACATGGGCCACTCCCTTTACCGTACATTTTAATCAGAACCGGGTGTTACCTCTACCGTATCACCTAGTATTCCGAAATCTGCGCCATTAATAGTAACATCTTTTCCAGAGAAATTACCGAATAAATGAAAACTGCATGTGAAACGCGCTGTATAACCATCTGATGATTTACTCGCATTTGTCGATATATTTGCAGGAGAAAATTTCCAACCAACTCCTGCATCGGCATAAATAATGTTTTTAAGCGATGCATTATATGCACTTAATATCTTTCCAGTGTTCCTGTCATACACATAAGTTCCCGCAATCGTGTAATTAACTGTTATTCTATGCCCTAATATATCGTCCGATGGGTACTCAGTAAATACTTCACTAATTGACTTTGTGGCACTAGCTCGTGTACTTACCGATTTTTCACAAATTACTATACGAGACATCTTTCTAACATTTTCTTTACAATACTCCTCTATCAGATCAAAACTACCATTTTTATAGTACTGCCATGTATCCTGATAGTACTTTTGTGTAATATTTACACCTGCATTATTGATAATCCGGACACTTTCCAAATCTTCATAATACGGAGAAATAACGTCCGCAAAATCTGCTTGCGCAATTTTTGAATCATCTGTTTTTGATTTCGTGGCTAAAGCTATATTACTCAGCGATAATATTAAAATTAAAGTTAAAAATAAACTTACTATTTTTTTCATGATTTACCTCCTTAATATCGCTTTTTAATGTTTTTCTATCTTCATTAGTTCCCAGTTCCTGTTACAGAATTTTGAATATAGCCTAAATTATAAGTAGTTATCGGCACATTCCCTTCATACCTTATTAAATTCACATGAAACCTCGCTGTAAAAGTAGCCTTTGCACCATTGGAAGTAATACTGGAATCTACTGAAATATCACTGATTTCAATATCCCAGGAAGTATTTGCGCCACCGGGGTCCTTAACTAAAGTCACTTCATCTAAAGAATCACCATATGTACTTAAAATTTTTCCTGAATTTGGATCATAGACATACATTCCAGAAATGACATACTCAATTTCAACCGTTCTATTTTCAATCAAAGTTGTCCTTTTAAATCTTTTTGAGACAGATTTAGTAATGCCTAATCTTGTAGAATATAATTCTGTTTTATTTTCTTCGCGAGTTTTTGCACTTACAGGAAAGCATAGCAATACATTTAAACAAAGCGTCATTATTGTCGCAATTGATACTATTTTTATAATATTTTTATTCATTTTTATCTCTCCATTATCCATTAAATTTATAAATTTTGATTTTTAATCTTAAAAAAAAGACCATTGGAATCATCTTCTTTCTGCAAATTTGTTTAAAGTAATTCTTAATTTACTATAATTCTACGCTTATCCCTTATGTCTGTCAACATTATTCACATTTAAATATATACGATATTCTCAATAATAATTATAATTTGCACTACATATTCAACTAATAATATCTAAAACAAATAAAAAAAGGCCCATCCGATTGGATGGGCCTTTAAACTCAGTCATACACTGAAAACTGAATAAAGATTTAAGAATAGAACGAATTTGATGAAAAAGGGTCGAACCAAGAAATATGGTCAAG
>NZ_JADPEG010000037.1 GCF_015667585.1 Clostridium sp. D33t1_170424_F3
GAGGAGATCATGATGATCGATTTGCCCTCTTTGATCAGGTCGTGCATGATGGTGTAGATTTCGTATTTCGCACCGACGTCAATTCCGCGCGTCGGTTCGTCCAGAATCAGGATGTCCGGATGCGTCAGCAGCCAGCGGGCGATCAGCACCTTCTGCTGGTTGCCGCCGGACAGGTTCTGCATCAGCTCTTCCATGCTCGGCGTCTTCGTGCGCATGCTTTCGTTCGATTCCTTTGCCGCCTTGTAGCGCTTGCCTTCCTGCAGCACGCCATTCCTCGCAAAGTCCTTCTGCGCCGCGATGACCGTGTTGTCCTCGATCGACAGGATGCCGAACACGCCGCTTGCACGGCGTTCTTCCGTCAGCAGGGCAAGTCCATGCGCCTTTGCGTCGCGCACCGACTTGATGTGGAACGGTTTGCCGTCCTTCTCCACCTTGCCGGACGCGATCTCGCGCAGACCGAACAAAGCCTCGACCATCTCGGTACGCTGTGCGCCTACCAGACCGCCGATGCCCAGAATCTCTCCCTTGTGCAGGTCAAACGACACATGCTGGAACGACTTCGGCAGCGGCGAACAGATATCGTCCACCTTCAGCACCACTTCCGTTCCCGGCGTGTATGTCTTCGGCGGGAACCGGTTCGTCATGTCTCGTCCTACCATGCGGTTGATGATCAGGTCCGTCGTCAGTTCCTTCGCCGGCCATGTGCCTACATACTGGCCGTCTCTCATGATCGTGACTTCGTCCGAGATCTTCAAAATCTCTTCCATCTTGTGGGAGATGTAGATGATCGCGCAGCCCTTCGACTGCAGCTGCCGTATAATTTTAAACAGGTGCTCCGTCTCGTTGTCCGTCAGGGACGACGTCGGCTCATCCATGATGATTATCTTCGAGTTATAGCTGACGGCCTTCGCAATCTCCACCAACTGCAGGTTGGATGCAGACAGCGTCCCCGCCATTACCTCCGGATCGATGTCCAGGTCTACTTCTTTAAACAGTTCCTTTGTCTGCTTGACCATCGCCTTTTTGTTTACCGCGATGCCGCGCATCGGGAACCGTCCCAGCCAGATGTTTTCCATGACCGGGCGGAATCGGATCGGGTGCAGTTCCTGGTGGATCATCGAGATTCCCAGATCCAAAGCTTCCTTGGATGTGTTTATGGTGCGTTTCTTTCCATCGAAGATGATTTCTCCGCCATCTTCATGGTATATGCCGAACAAACATTTCATCAAGGTCGATTTTCCCGCGCCGTTCTCTCCCATCAGAGCATGCACGCTGCCGGGCCGCACTTTCAAAGTTACTCC
>NZ_JADPEG010000038.1 GCF_015667585.1 Clostridium sp. D33t1_170424_F3
GCAACGATTACTACTACAGAGTGTGGGCGACCGGCAAGCCGGGCGAGAGCACGGGCGTGTATACGACTCTGCCGGGCAATGCGGCGCGAAGACATTGTACGGTAACCATCGGCTGAATTCCTGAGCGAATCGGATAACGGCCTGAAGAAAAGGACCGCACCCTTGGCAAAAGCTGAGGGTGCGGTTCTTTTTATGAAGCGGAGTAGCATATACAGGGATAGCAATGCATATTTTATGATGACGACTGAGAAAAGTGACGGTGAGAATTTATGATTATCGTAATTAAAAAGAAACAGATTATTGCAGCAATCCTGTGCCTGTTACTCCTTCTGGCGGTTCCGTTGGCGTTGCGTAAGCTTTTACCAGCGAGTGTGGCGGCGTCCGCGTCTGCCAACACCAACTGGGGATTGAGCTTTCAGGAAGAGGGAAAAACGCCGGTTGGCAATGCCTCCGCCGATTTTCTAAAGCAGTACAATGCATATTATGCGGGGGACCCGTCTGAAAAAGTGCTCTATCTGACCTTCGATGCGGGATATGAAAACGGCTATACGCCTGCGATCCTGGACGCATTGAAAAAGCACAATGTCAAAGCGACTTTTTTTGTAGTGGGCAACTACATAGAAACCAGTCCGGACCTGATCAAACGCATGGTGGCGGAAGGCCATATTGTTGGCAACCACACATATCATCATCCGGATATGTCCAAAATCTCTGATATGGAGTCCTTTAAAAAGGAAATCAACGATCTGGAGCAGCTTTATAAAGAGACAACCGGCCAGGAAATGCAAAAGTTTTACCGGCCTCCGCAGGGAAAATACAGCGAAAGCAATTTGAAACAGGCGCAGGAGCTGGGTTACAAAACCATCTTCTGGAGCCTTGCCTATGTCGATTGGTATGTGGATAAACAACCGACCAAGGAAGAAGCTTACAGCAAGTTGCTGCCGCGGATTCATCCGGGGGCAATTGTGCTGCTGCACAGCACCTCCAAAACCAATGCAGAGATACTGGATGAACTTTTAGGCAAATGGGAAGCAGAAGGGTACACCTTCGGTACCCTGAACGACCTGTGTACAGGGGCATAAAAAACAGAAGGATCTGATTGTTTACGTAAAAGGCGGCCTGTTTCCGTTGACCGGAGATAGACCGCCTGTATTAATCAGCTTTAGCGAAAGGACAACCCGCGGCTAAGCCGGGGAGAGTAAAAAAGATTAAATAGTGAAAAAACCTTCTGGTAGAATAAAGTCGCGGTCGGTCAACT
>NZ_JADPEG010000039.1 GCF_015667585.1 Clostridium sp. D33t1_170424_F3
GGCGGCGCACAAGCGCCGCCTCCTTCTATGGTTCTTCACAGTTGTTTGTGCAATAAGTTTTTCCGTCTGGCTTAAAAATGCAGCACAGTTTTCCCCACTTAACAGTTACTTTATTTCCTGTTCCAATGCGTCAAACTCAGGTGTGCTGAAAAACTCGCCTAAGGTAATTTCAAATCCATCGCAAAGCTTTTTTATATTGACAATCCCTGGATTCTTGCTTTTGGTATTCAACATGCTATATACGGACATTGGTGGAATACCGGAAATGTTGGCAATCGCGTTTACACTGATGTTTCTCTCTGCACATAACTCTTTGATTCGATTAGCAACAGCTTGTTTTGTTTGTGTCATTTTTACTATTACTTATTTTTTCGTTTGGCCAAAATTTTTACTGCGTTTATAAGGACGAGGATCATCCGTCAACTCCAAAAGGTAATCGGTACTTGTACCATAATATTCAGCCAGCTTGACTAAGGCGGCGTTTGGAATGTTTACATTTCCTAATTCATAATCCGAATATGTTGTTTGGTGTACCTGTAAATAGTCGGCTAATTCTTTTTGACCTAAATCTTTGTCTACTCTTAACTCACGTATTCTTTTATACATTTTATATCACCTCAAAATTAGTATGTAATAAGGGAAATACCCTTATTGACTTTTAAGGGTATTTCCCTTAAAATAGGCCGTGAGGTGATTTATAAAATGTCTATATCTTGTTGTTTTACCGGTCATAGAGATATACCGGTGGAAATGGTTCCGAAAATAAAAGCGCGGCTTTGTACAGAAGTCCAAAAACAGATTGATGAAGGGGTGCGGCTTTTCTCTGCAGGGGGCGCACGCGGGTTTGACACATTGGCTGCATTAACCGTTTTAGAATGTAAAAAGCGGAATCCAAAGATTATGCTGGTTCTTTGTTATCCCTGTCAGGATCAGGCAAAGGGATGGAAGGAAGAAGATATTGTATTATATGAATATATAGAAAAACATGCGGACGCTTGTATTTACGTATCGAAGAATTATCATAATGGATGCATGCACAAACGAAATCGCTTCATGGTAGATCAAAGCGATGTCTGTATATGCTATTTGACCACTGTGACCGGAGGGACAAAATACACAGTGGACTATTGTATAAGAAAAGGCGTACCAATTATCAATCTGGCGGAAGGATAAAAAGGAGGCGGCGCGCCAGC
>NZ_JADPEG010000003.1:0-189990 GCF_015667585.1 Clostridium sp. D33t1_170424_F3
ACTTGTGTATAATTCCGTTTCTCCATGACAATACCCCCTGATGTAGTCTATTTTCCTACATCAGGGGGTACTTTGTCACTGTCCGTTTTTACTGGACCTGTTCAAACCGGAGGGCTTTTTTGCATATGCAACCTTATGGGAGCGCTGGCCTTTTCATTCTTTCAGTCTGGTTGCCGCAACCGTTCGTCAGGCATGCCAGGGCGTTGATCATCATACGCGCCGGCCATTCGCTTTCAAAACGTGTTTCCCGGGGCCAACCGGACATTTCCCAGCGCGGCCAACCGTGACTCCTTATACATTGATCGCATTTCAAGCGGACGCAGTTGTGTCCGCTTTTTCTTTTCGCTGTCCACTGCGGGCGGAAAGAGCAGTCTCTGCTTGTGCCTGTTTTGTTCTGCTGATAATTTTGATCTGAACGCCTTTCCTAGCTGGCAACCTCTCCCCTTCTCCTGGCGATCACACCATTACCCGAAAAGCAGCCGGGTGGAAAAACCAAGGCCGCGCGCATTTTCCCCGTAAAGGATATATTCCCCCGCCCCTGTTTCGCCGCCGAAAATGCGGAGGGTTTCCCCCAGCACACTTTCATTGACATAGCTGACCTGGATTTCAGAAATCCCGCGCGTACGAATCCCCTCGGGCAGGTAATCCAGCAGAATATCCCCATAGATCGCGTTGTTCAGGTGGTGGTTAAAATCAAGGTCGGAATACCGGATCGGGCGCTCGCCCAAAAGCGGCAGTCCCTCCGGCGGCGTGACGCGCTCGACGCGGCTTTCCTTTTCCATCTTTTCATCCGCAAAGATGTTATAGCCCAAAAACACCTTGGGGCGCAGGATTTTGTGCGATTCCGGGTCGGCGGATACGGAGGTCTGCATGATGCGGATGACCTCCTCTTCGCCGATATAGAACACAAAGTCGCGGTAAAACTGCACGCCCGCCGTGCCGCGCGGATGCGTCTTAATGGTCAGCACGTCGTTGTGGCGCGGCATGCGCCTGATTCTGACCAGATTGTTTGTAATTAAAAAGACAAGTCCGTCCGCCTTCAGTTTTTCGTAGCCGAGGCCCAGCGCACCCAAATGCTGTTCACTGGTCTCCTGCGCCATCCGCAGCAGGACGCTGAGCTTTAAAACGCCCTGCGCGCCCACCTCATAGCTGGCCACCGTTTCGGTGCGGACATATTCTTCGGTCGTTATCATGAAACCCTCCTGAAAGAATCCCCCGGCGCTGCCGCCGGGGGAAGTTGCTTCTTCTATCATCGCTCTTTTTATTTAATGACGTCGACACCCATGTAGGGACGCAGAACCTCCGGCACGGTTACGGAACCGTCGGCGTTCTGGTACTGTTCCACAATGGCGGGCATGATGCGGCTGGTCGCCAGACCGGACGCGTTCAGCGTGTGCGCAAAGTGCAGCTTCTTGTCCGCGCCGCGGTATTTCACGTTGCCTCTGCGCGCCTGGTAGTCGCGCGCGTTGGACGCGGAGGAAACCTCCTTGTAAATGCCCATGCTGGGAATCCAGACCTCGATGTCGTATGTCCGCGCCATGGAGAACGAGCAGTCGCCCGCGGCGAGCTTGCTCAGGCGGTAGTGCAGCCCCAGCTCCTGAACGAGACGTTCCGCCTTGCCGACCATCTCCTCAAACGCCGCGTCGGAACCCTCCGGCGTGGTGTACTGGACCATTTCCACCTTATTGAACTGGTGGCCGCGGATCATGCCGCGCTCCTCCGCGCGATAAGAACCGGCCTCGCGGCGGTAGCAGGGCGTGTAAGCAATATATTTGCGCGGCAGCTCCTCCTCTGTGAGGATTTCGTCGCGGTGCACGTTGACCAGCGCTGTCTCCGCCGTGGGCAGCATGAATTTGCGGTCCGCGCTGGTGGGATTCTGAATCCAGTAGACCTCGTCCCCGAACTTCGGGAACTGGCCCGCGACATAGCCGCATTCGTAGTTGAGCATGTGCGGCGGGAGGATCAGCTCGTAGCCGTCTCCCAAATGCTCGTTGACAAAGAAGTTCAGCAGCGCCCACTCCATGCGCGCACCCCAGCCACGGTATAGCCACGCGCCGTTTCCTGCGATCTTCGCGCCGCGCTGATAGTCGATCATACCAAGGCTTTCGCAGAGATCCACATGGTTCTTCATTTCAAAGTCAAAGACGGGTTTTTCCTTGAAATAGCGGACCGGGACGTTCTGCTCCTTGCCGCCCGCGGCGACGTCCTCGTCCGGCAGGTTTGGCAGGGACAGCATCAGTTCCTTCTGACGGTCCTCGAGCTTGCCCAGCTCTGCGTCAAACTCCTTGATCTCCGCGGAAAGCGCCTTCATCTGCGCCATCAGCGAGGAGACGTCCTTGCCCTCTTTTTTCATCACAGGAATCTGTTTGGTCGCGGCGTTCTGCTCCGCTTTCTTCGCTTCTACCTTGCCGGTGACCTCGCGGCGCTCCACGTCGATCTTGAGAATATCGTCCACCACCGCGTCGAGGTCCATCTCGCGCTTTTTAATCGCCGCCTTGACCAGGTCCGGCTCTGTCCGAATCAATTTAATATCCAGCATGTTCGTTAACTCCTTTTATCAATGTTTCATGTGAAACAGTTTTTTATGTGTCTTCCTCCTGGAAAAGCTTCATCAAGTCCGCCAGATCCTGCTCGCCGTAAAACTCAATTTGCAGGACGCCGCGTTTTTTGCTTCCGCTGACGTGTACTTTGCGTCCCAGGTGTTCATGGAGCGCCAATTCCACCTCGTCAAAATAGTGGATGCGATTCGCTTTACGCGGACGCGGCGCGGGCTCTTTCCCGTTTAACTGGTTCGCCAGCTTTTCCAGCTCCCGCACAGAGATGCCCTGCTCCACCACGAGCGCTGCGGCCTT
The DNA here is from genome assembly GCF_015667585.1 of Clostridium sp. D33t1_170424_F3. Lineage (GTDB taxonomy): Bacteria > Bacillota > Clostridia > Oscillospirales > Acutalibacteraceae > Anaeromassilibacillus. The sequence continues at coordinate 2,853 of NZ_JADPEG010000003.1, forward strand.
CTGCATTTCCTCCGGGTCCTGGAAGCTCAGCAGCGTGCGCGCGTGGCCGGCAGAGAGTTTCCCGGCGTTGACCAACGCTTGCAGGTCCTCCGGCAGATGCAGCAGGCGCAGCGCGTTCGCCACGGCGGGGCGGGATTTCCCCACCGTTTTGGAGACTTCCTCCTGCGTAAAGCTGTAGGATTCGATCAGCGCCTGATAGCCCTGCGCCTCTTCCAGCGGAGTCAGGTCTTCCCTTTGAAGGTTTTCGATCAGCGCCAGTTCCATGACTTCGCTGTCGCTCATTTCCCGCACCAGCACGGGAACCTCGGAAACGCCGGCCATGCGCGCCGCCCGCCAGCGGCGTTCCCCGGCGACGATCTGGTATCCGCCGCCCAACAGCGGGCGGACCAGAAGCGGCTGCAACACGCCGTGCTGTGCGATGGAATCCGCCAGCTCCGCCAGCGCTTCGTCGTTGAACTCTTTACGGGGCTGCGCACGGTTCGGCTCGATCTCGCTGATTTTCAGCTTGACGGTCGCGTTGGCGTCCTCCATATCGTTTTCTGCGAAGATGGCGTCCAGGCCTTTGCCCAGACCGCCTTTCTTTTTCATTGCCAATGTGTTTCACCTCCTAAGGGGGATTTTGCTTTGGGAAAGCAATGGAAACTTTTATATTTATTTTTATAATGGTACTTTTTCAGTATGGGCATATCGTTAAGATTTTATCTTCAATAAGAGTTTTTCTTAAAACAGACATAATATATATGCGCATATTTTACGCTTTCTTTGCTTTTTAAAAAGCGAGAGAAACCCGCTGGTTTGCCCTCATGCCGGGCGGCACCTCCGGTGGGGACGCTCGCTTGAGGCTAAAGCCTCGCTCGATGCTTCAAACGACCATCGCCGGAGGCGCGTCAGACACTGCGTGTCCGTCTTGCCACAAAAGTAAGCAAAAGCACGCGAAGGGGGGCGTGAGAGCTGGGCTCCGGGTGGGTTCGACTCGCGCCCCCCTTCACCCCCGGTATCCCCCGTATACCTGAGTTGCTCAGGGAGAGCTACGTGCTTTTCATTGCCGGCGAAACTTTGGTCTTTACTTTTTCTTTTAGGTTTAAATATCGTTGTCGGCTAGGATGCCATATGGATGTTTATTCTTTTTATCCCTCTATTGCGCAGATTATGATTTTTATACACTGTACGGCAGACTGACTGCAGAGCCGGGAGCTTGTCCTTTCTGTCGCGGACATCCGTGGGATTTTGTTTCACTCAACGTCCGCCCGCGCCGTCCCGACCGGAGGTCAGCGGTTATGGAGAAGGATTTCGTCGGCGAGGGCGTCGTAAGCAAGGGCGCCTTTGTTACTGCGGTCAAAATAGCCGATCGGCTTGCCGAAACTCGGCGCTTCGCTCAGGCGGACCGTGCGCGGAATCACTGTCGCAAAGACTTTGCGCGGGAAGTACTTTTTGACCTCTTCCACCACCTGCTGCGTCAGGTTCAACCGCCCGTCATACATTGTCAAGAGCACGCCTTCGATGTCCAGCTGTTCGTTATACTGCCGTTTCACGCGCCGCACAGAGTTCATCAACTGGGACAACCCTTCCAGCGCGTAATATTCGCACTGGATCGGCACCAGCAGCGCATCCGCCACACAGAGCGCGTTTGTCGTAATGATTCCCAGAGACGGCGGACAGTCGATGACGATGTAATCGTATTCCGCGCGGAGCGGCACCAGCGCGCTTTTCAGGATGGATTCGCGGTGCTCCATCTCGATCAGCTCCAGCTCCGCCCCGGCCAGGTCCATGCTGGAGGGCAGCAGGTCCAGGTTGGCAAACTCTGTATGAATGCGCGCGTCCTTCGCCTGCACCTCGCCGATCAGGACCTCATACATGGTACTTTTCAGCCTGCGGCGGTCGACGCCCACCCCGCTGGAGGAGTTCCCCTGCGGGTCCACGTCCACCAGCAGCGTCTTCTGCCCCTTCGCGCCGAGCGCGGACGCAAGGTTGACCGCGGTGGTCGTCTTCCCAACGCCGCCCTTCTGGTTTGCAATCGCGAGTATTTTTCCCATGAACCGGCCTCCGTTTCCCTGCCTTTTTTCTCTCAGGACGAAATAAAGCCGTCCCGGACTTTCAAAAAGGATAAAAGATGGCCGCGCCATCTTCCTTGTGCTTCCTATTATAGCACGGACAAGCGGCAAGGGAAAGGTTTATCGTTTAAAAACTGCTGTTTCACGTGAAACTTTGCGTTGATTGGCTCTCTTATCAAGGGATCGCTCTCTTTCATTTTGCAGACTTTTCTGCCGTTCCGCTCCATTTTTTCATACTAATAAAAAGCGCTAAGGGCTAAACCGCTTTTGAGCGATCCTGGCCTTAAGGGCGCAAAGTAATTTGTGATCGATCCGATGGTCAATCGCAATAGATCAGGTGTTTGCATTTCGGACAGTGCTCCATACTCCCCTTGGAATGAAAACAGCCTGTAACTTTAATAGATTAACAATAGGGAGAATGGTTTCCACCAGAGGCGAATCCCCACCGATGGTTCACATTCGGCCCGGCGGTTGAATCGTCGCATGAGAGAAAGCTTTTATCTCAAGATTGGATGATTCGTTTTTTATTCTTCTTGTTCTAACATTTGTGAAAAGCACAGCATGGCAAACATCATATAGTCTTCTTTTAAGAGGGCTTCTTCCTTATATTTTTGCATTTCATTCTCCGTTAGTCCTGAATGTTGACAAATCTTTTTTAAAAATTCGTAATTACTAATGATACGTATGATCGCATTTTGCATCTTGGGAGGCGCTCCCTCCATAAGTTCTTTAATCTTACCAATCTGTTCTTCTTTCTCGTTCATTTTCACTATCTCCCTGTTTTGTCTGCATTTATTTTCAAACTGGATGTATTTATCCAATTATATCAGAAAAACTAAGATAAAATCAAGATGGATATATTTATCCAGTTATTTATTTTGGGAGGGTATTATGTCGAACGGATTGAAACAAGATATTTCCATTGGTCCTAATCTCAAAGCACTAAGGAGAAAAGCCGGTTTATCTCAACGCGAGGCTTCCGCCCGGGTAGAGCTGCTGGAACTTCCCATGACTGAGGACATATTAGCTAAAATGGAACAAGGCAAATATAGTGTCAAAATCAGTGTTTTGCTGGCACTCAAGCAAATTTATGGAGTCAGCTCTTTTGATGCATTCTTTGAAGGGTTGTTATAATCGTTAAAAATGATTGTTTTTCAGCAAAACAACAGAAAACCGGCGCAAGGCGACATTTAGCCGCCCTGCGCCGGTTTTCTTCACAGGGAAAATATAAGGGAAATGGGAGTAGTCTTGTACGCTGTTTCAGGGGCGTTTTTTATCCAGCCTCGCCCATGCTGCATCTATCTACAATCCAATTGAGGATATATAAGCATAAAAAGTTTTTCAGGCGGTTGCCGTCAAGGCGATTTCCGGGAGCAGCTCCTTTCCGTCGCGGCCTTCCGGGGTACTTTGCTTGTATATGCTTTCGCCCGCGCCGTGCTGACCGCAGGTCCGGACTTCCGGGGTGCTTTGTCTGTGCACGCTTTCGCCCGCGCCGACCTGGCTGGAAGCCGTCTTGGGGATACGGACGACGCATTCTATGTATTCGTCGGTTTCATTGCGGATGGTTTTTGCCTGGATTCCCGACATCTGCATGGTCTTGACCGCATGGTTGATCGTATTCATAAAGATGCGAATATCCTTGACAATGACGCGTCGTTTGCTCTTCGGCTTTTCCTCCTTGTCGGATAAAAGCTTTTCGATATACTCGTCGGTCTGCTGTACGTTAAAATGATGCTCGATGATCGACTGCAGCGCTTTCCCGCGCAGGTCGCTGTCCTCAATCCGCAGCAGCGCGCGCGCATGACGTTCCGTCAGCCCCGCTTCGCTGATCTTTTTGCGTTCTTCCTGCGTCAGGCGCAGCAGCCGGAGCTTGTTCGCCAGGGTGGACTGGCTCTTCCCCAATCGAAGCGCCGCTTCCTCCTGGGTCACGCCCCACTCCTCAATCAGGCGGCGGATGCCCTCCGCCTCTTCAAATATCTGCAAATCCTGCCGCTGCAGGTTTTCCGTCATCGCCAGCACCGCGCTTTGTTTATCGCTGCACGAATTAACGATACACGACACGCTGTCCAGCCCCGCCATCCGGCAGGCGCGCAGACGGCGTTCCCCCGCGATCAGTTCGTATCCGTCTTTTGTCCGCCGTACGCTCAGCGGCTGTAACAACCCGTTCTGCTTGATGCTGCGGCTGAGCTCCAGCAATTCCTTTTCCGGGAACGTCCGCCGCGGCTGCGCCGGGTTTGGAATGATTTCTTCCAACGGCACCTCAATGACGCGCCGCTTGTCCTGCAGGATCCCCATCAAAAAACCTCCCATCTGAGATTCTCCTCGCACGTTTATGGTCAAGGCCCCGTGGGGCTTGTCCTTCTGTGCTTATAGAATACCATATGGGAGGCGTGATTTTTTGTAACAATCTGTACGCGAAAAATCATTTATTTTGCGAGTTTTCCACCGTTTGCGGGTTTCTTGTGGAAAACCGATCAGGGAACCAGCGCTTTTGCGATTTCCGACGCAAAGAAGGCCGCTTCCGCCAGCTTTCCCTCATCGCGCTCCAGATCCTGTTCCGTCAGGATCCCACAGGTATAAAAGCTCGCGGCGGGTTTGATCCCCAGCGTTCGGAACAGGTTTTCTATCTTCATAAGAATCGCCTTGCACTCGCGCGGGTCCTCCCCCGCGCTCAATGCAATGGAAATGCCGCGTTTTCCGCCCGGCAGCGCCGCATACGGCTGATGCGCCTTGCTGTACGGCGTACAGCGATCCATAAACACCTTTAAATGGCCGGTGACGTCGCCCCAATAATCCGGAGAAGCAATCAGAATAACGTCCGCGTCCGCCATTTTTCCCAGTACCTTCTGGACGTCGTCCTGCTGCACGCATTCCGCCGTCTGATAGCAGCTGCGGCAGCCCTTACAAAAGGAATACGACTGCTCTCCCAGACAAAGCGTCTCCACCTGCATGCCTTTCTCCTGAAACGCGTCTGCAACCAGCCCGACCAAACGCGCTGTATTGCCGTTCTTTTTGGAGCTAGCGTTTATCAGTAAAGCCTTCAAACGATCCTTCCTTTCAATCGACGCGCGCAGGTTTTCCACAACCGTCCTGTTTTTGGTGGAAAACCCGGCCGCTCTCAAAGCGGCTTTTTTGCGATTTTTGAACCATGACGCGGATATGCCGGGTCCAGAGGCTTGACGCGGGTGATGCGAACGACACGGCGCGCGTCGCCGCCGGGCAATGCAAAGGCGTCTATCCCATCCAGTTCGCAGCCCAGTACGCCGATGGCATGCTTTGCCGCCTGCACCTCTTCCTCCGCGCCGGGGCCCTTCATCGCGAGAAACGTCCCGCCCATCTTCAAAAACGGCAAGCAGTATTCGCACAGCAGGTTCATCGGCGCAACCGCACGGGCCGTGGCAAACGCAAACTGCGTGCGCAGGGGCTTCTGCCGCCCGCCTTCTTCCGCCCGCGCGTGGATGATCTTCACATCCTGCCCCAGCCGATCCGTGACCTCTTTTAAAAAGGTCAGGCGCTTGTTGAGACTGTCCAACAGCGTCAATTTCAACGATGGACGCATGATTTTCAGCGGCACGCCGGGGAATCCCGCGCCCGTTCCCACATCAATCAGCGAAACGGGCTCTTTGTACGCATCGATATACGGCAGCAAAAGAATACTGTCCAGAAAATGCTTGACAGCCACCTCCTTCGGCTCTGTAATCGCCGTCAGGTTCATCTTCTGGTTCCACTCCACCAGCAGCTCCAGATAGGTCTGAAACTGTTCGGCCTGTTCCTCCGTCACCTCGATCTGATCGATCTGGGCGATTTCCCGCAAATAACTTCTGATATCCTCGCTCATGTTGCCTCCCCTTTTGCCAGCCAGATCAGCAGAACGGACACGTCCGCCGGACTGACGCCGCTGATGCGCGACGCCTGCCCGATGTTTGCCGGCTTGACTTTTTCCAGCTTTTCCTGCGCTTCCGTGCGCAGGCCGACTATAGTGTGGTAATCCACGTGGCGCGGCAGTTTTTTGCCTTCCAGACGCCGCATTTCCGCGATATCCGCCTTCTGGCGTTTGATGTAACCCTCGTATTTGATTTCAATCTCCACGTTTTCAAAAATATCCGCTGGCAGCTCCGGACGCGTAATATCCACAGGCGTCAAAACCTCGTAATTCAATTCCGGGCGGCGCAGCAGGTCCGCCAGCTTGACGCCGGTCGTAACCGGCGCTGTTCCACGTGAAACAAGGATGTCGTTCAGCACCTCTGAGGGCGGCAAAACCACTTTTCCCGCGCGGGCGCGCTCTTTTTGAATGCGCTCCTGCTTCAGGCAGTACCGTTCCCAGCGTTCGTCTCCGATCAGGCCCAGGGCGCGCCCGGTCGGCGTGAGGCGTTCGTCCGCGTTGTCCTGCCGCAGGACCAGCCGGTACTCCGACCGGGAAGTCATCATGCGGTAGGGGTCCGTCACGCCTTTGGTAATCAGGTCGTCGATCAGCGTGCCGATATAGGAACCGGCGCGGTCGAGGATCAGCGGTTCCTTTCCCTGGATTTTCAACGCGGCGTTGATTCCCGCGACCAAACCCTGTGCGGCGGCCTCCTCATAGCCGGAACTGCCGTTAAACTGCCCCGCGCCGTAGAGCCCGGGACAATCCATGAATTCCAGCGTGGCGTCCATCTGGAGCGGGTCCACGCAGTCGTATTCAATCGCGTAGGCGCAGCGCATGATTTCCACATGCTCCAGCCCTTTGATCGAGCGGTAGAATTGAAGTTGCACTTCCTCCGGCAGGGACGAGCTCATCCCCTGCAAATACATTTCTTCGGTGTCGAGTCCGCACGGCTCGATAAAAAGCTGGTGTCGCTTTTTGTCCGCAAACCGGACGATTTTGTCCTCCAGACTGGGACAATAGCGCGGGCCGACGCCCTCTATTTTCCCGCCATAGAGCGGAGACCGATGGATGTTCTCCAAAATGATTTCTTTGGTCCGTTCGTTTGTCCAGGAGACGTGGCAAACCGCTTTATTTTTCCCGGGATGAAGGGTATCGTAGGAAAACGGAACCACGGGTTCGTCCCCCTCCTGTACTTCCAGCTCGGTGTAATCGATACTGGACCGCAGCACGCGCGCGGGGGTTCCCGTTTTAAAGCGGCGCAGGCGCAATCCCAGCTTTTGCAGGGACTCCCCCAGAAACGCCGCCGGGAACATGCCGTCCGGCCCACTGTCGTAGGCGACTTCCCCGACATAGATGCGCCCGCCGAGAAAGGTTCCAGTCGCGATGATTACTGCCCTGACGCGGTACTGCGCGCCCATCCGGGTGGTCAGGAGCCACTTTTCCCCATCGCGGGACAGAGACACTACCTCCGCCTGCTTCAATTGCAGGTTTTCCTGTAATTCCAGCTTGTGTTTCATCACGGCGCTGTAGGCACGCCGGTCGATCTGCGCGCGCAGGGAATGCACCGCTGGACCTTTCCCGCGGTTGAGCATCCGGCTCTGGATAAACGTTGCATCGGCTGTCCTGCCCATCTCCCCGCCGAGCGCATCGATTTCACGGACGAGATGGCCTTTTGCCGTTCCGCCGATGGACGGGTTACACGGACAATTGCCCACGGCATCCAGATTGATGGTAAAGACGACGGTCTTACAGCCGAGCCGCGCAGAGGCCAGCGCCGCTTCGATGCCCGCGTGCCCCGCACCGATCACGGCGACATCGTAATTTCCCGCTTGATAGGTCAAAATGGGGTTCCCCCTTTGTTTTATTACAAATTTCGCCATAAAGGCTTCTTTTTCTTCATTGGATGAAATGATCGAGTGTTAAAGGACTGCGGCCCGGAACGGTATGGACGTTAATGTCTTTTGCATCTCCGGCAATGGTGTTTTTTACCTTGCAAGTAAGGGCTAAAACGTGTTTTTCCGCTTTTCTGAAAAGCGGCGGGATCAAAGGGCAGGGTCCTTTGCCGTTCTCCGCAGAGAACGGAACTCTCTTTCTGAGAAGAGCGAGTGGGAACGAGTGATATGGTTTTTTATGAGACAGGGAGCTGCCTCTGGGGCTTTTCTTTGGTTCCCCGGCAAAAGCCGGGGGTTTTCGTCGCTTTGAAAAGCGACAGCAAAGACTTTTTACTTTAAAAAAGTAAAACAAATTTTATTAAACAATTTTCATATTGCGGAAGCAATAAGGTTCTTTACTTTCAAAAAGAAAAAGGAAATTTTCTATACTACCAAAACAATGGGAGACTTTGCTTTTGAAAATCTAAAGAAATTTTATTGCATAAACAACATTTCTTTTAAAAATTTTATTTTACTGCATTAAATAGTCCTGTATATTGTTGTATAAGCAACTTGTATTTATATTTCTTTAAACATCTAAAACCAATTGCATGTGTAATCATATAACCTACTTGCGCTTTTGATAAAGCGAGAGGAACCCGCTGGTTTGCCCTCATGCCGGGCGGCACTTACTTTTCGTCTTGCCACAAAAGTAAGCAAAAGCACGCGAAGGGGGGCGTGAGAGCTGGGCTCCGGGAGGGTACGACTCGCGCCCCCCTTCACCCCCGGTATCCTCATATACCTGAGCTGCTCAGGGAGAGCGACGTGCTTTTCATTGCCGGCAGAGCTTTGGCTGAATTTTTTTCTTTTAAGATTTCGGCAAATTGTCAACAAAGATGCTTCATGGAAGATTATTCTTTTCTCTGTGGGCATTTCATGGTATTTTACTCAACGTCCGCCCCCATTACTCCCGGTGTTCCTCATATACTTGAAAATCTCAGGGGAGTGGCGTGATTTTTATTAGTGACAGCGCTTTGACTAGTCTTTCTACTCTGAGACTATAGCAAATCTAAGACTCCAGCAAATTGTCGGCAACGCTTTCGTTTTCTGTTTTCTCTTTGAAATTTCAATATCCTATTGGCTGAGATAATATCAAACAAGCAAATACGCTATCTTATAAAACCTAAGAAAAACGACTATTTCCCCACACAGAAATGGGCAAAGACCTGATCGACAACGGCCTCTGTGGCGCGTTCGCCGGTGAGTTCCAGCAGTGTGGAAATCGCCGCCTCCACGGAAACGGTGACAGCGTCGAGCGTCATACCGGCGCGCTGTGCGTCGGCGGCTTCCTGTACGCAGTCAAGCGCGCGCCGGGCCGCGTCGCGCTGACGTTCCGTAAAGAGAATTCCCCCGGAGGGGTCCAGCTCATTTGTTTTCAAAATCGAAGCAACCGCTTCTTTCAGGGCTTCCAAACCATCGCCGGACAAAGCCGAAATGTACACCACCTGCCGAAAGGCCTTTTCGATATAGGGCAGGTCGATCCGGCTTTCCAGGTCGCTTTTATTAATCACCGCGACGGCGGGCGCGTCTTTGACCGTCTCAATCAGGGCGATGTCCTCCTCGTTGAGCTCCTGTGAGGAATCAAATACCGCCAGAACAAGCTGGGCCGTCTGGACGCGTTCTTTCGCGCGGTCGACGCCGATCTGTTCCACCGGATCGGAGGTCGACCGGATGCCCGCCGTATCCGCCAGATGCAGCGGCACCCCGCCCAGCAGGACGGTCTCCTCCACAATATCGCGTGTGGTTCCGGCGTACTCCGTCACTATGGAGCGTTCACAGCCGGAGAGCAGGTTCATCAACGTGGATTTTCCAACATTGGGACGACCCGCGATCACGGTATTGACGCCCTCGCGGATTGCTTTTCCCGCGTCGAACTGCGCAAGCAGCTTTTCCAGATCAATTTTTGTCTGGGCCAGCGTTTGCTCCAATTCGGCTTCGTCCACCTGCGGAATGTCGTCGTCCGGATAATCGGCCCACGCCTCCAGATGCGCGGCGGCGGACAGCAGAGTTTCCCGGATGGCGTGGATGCGCTTTTCCAGCGCGCCGTCATGTCCCGCCAGAGCAACCTTACCCGCCTCTACCCCCTGCGCGGAGATAATCTGCATCACGGATTCGGCCTCTGTCAATCCAATCTTTCCGTTCAGAAACGCCCTGCGCGTAAATTCGCCCGGCCCCGCCGGGGATGCGCCCGCGGCAAACACCGCTTTGAGCACGCGGCGCATCACATACAGGCCGCCGTGGCAGGAAAGCTCCACCACGTCCTCCCCGGTAAAACTCGCGGGCGCTCTGAAATTCAGGGCAATCGCTTCGTCGATGTCCCCTTCCCTGTCAAACACGCGCCCATAGAGCGCGGTATATCCCTTTAGCTCATCCAACGACTTCCCATGCGCGGAACGAAATACACGACCCGCAACCGCGCGGGCCTCCGGTCCGGAAATGCGGACAACTCCGATGCCGCCCGCCGCCTGCGGCGTGGAAATTGCCGCGATTGTCTTTGCCATGCTGTTCTCCTTTACACACAGCGTTAAAATAACGCTGACCTCAACTTTGTTGCCGAAATGGCAGATCAAACACGTTATTCACGACATCCAAAAGGACGCCGGTCTTACGATCATATCCTTTACACTATCACCAATCAAATTGCATTCCACAGCACCTTTAAGGCTACTGACTCATTTTTCACTTCGGCAGTACATCAAATGTACCGCGATTTCCGGCACACCGGTCTTGCAACGATGACTTTTACGCCGTCCGAACGATCCATTTCAACCCACAGTGCCCCGCGGGTACTGGCCGTGTACGAGGGAAAGAAAAATTATGATTGCGGATTTCAACCCACAGGCCTTTCTGAGCCTGACTACACAGCACATTCTGCACAACCTTTTCTTTATTTCAATCCCATTTCATTTTTGTTCCTCTGGTTCATCCGGACCATTCAGATTCCTGCTTTTAACCCACAGTATCTCTATGGATACTGACACTTGACGTTGGCCTTGGTAATTTCAATCCACAGTGCCCCTGCGGGCACTGACAGGCAGCGCATCATGGTGTAACGTTCCACCATCATTTCAATCCACAGTGCTTTTGTTGGCACTGACTTTATTTCACCAGCTGCGGCGCGTCGCTGGAAGCGTGAATTCTATCCATCGCACCCCCTGTGGGCTTTGACTGCAGGCAAAAGGATTGTAGTGCATGGATTTCCTGTTTCAATCCACAGGCTCGCATGGAACCTGACCGTTGCCGCACATCAAGCGAACCGAAGGCGCGGCGATTTCATCCCACAGGCTTCTGTCAGTTCAACGCAAGATGATGCAGATAAAAACGATAAATTTAAAAACTGTAAAGCCATCCACAACCGGCCTGAATTCACAACCCCCGCCGCAATAAAAAGAGGACGATTCCCACGAACCGTCCCCCTTCCGGCAGCGCCGGTTGCTTTGTTCAGTTAGTTGTCCTCTTTTTTGACGTCGATGCGTCCATAGAGCGGGCCGCTTGTTTCGCGCTTAGGCGTCTGCGGCGCGCTGTTGTTCGGGCGCGGCGGTCTGGGGCCGCTCTGCTGCGGGCGCGGGCCGCGGTTGTTATAACCGCCGCCGTTCTTATGGAAGCCGCCGCGCGGCTTATCTCCATACGGCTTGTCCCCATAGGGCTTGCGGGGTCCGCGGGTATTGTTGTAGGGTCTGCGCGGCAGCGGCTTTTCGCCGCCTTCGGGACCGATTACCACGTGGCGGTTGAGATCCTCTCCCTCGCTCCAGCTCTTTGCGCCCTCTACCTGCTGCACAGCGGTATGAATGATGCGGCGCTCATACGGGTTCATCGGCTCCAGGGAACAGTTGCGGCCGATCTTAACAGCTTTTGCCGCCATCTTTCGGCCCAGCACTTCCAGGGTGTCCTTGCGTTTCTCGCGGTAATTACCGATATCCAATGTAATCCGATAATAGGTGTTGTCGATGTGGTTGGCGACCAGGCCCGCCAGATACTGCAGCGCGTCAAGCGTCTCGCCGCGGTGGCCGATGATAAAGCCGATGTCATCCCCCGTCAGGGAGATCATCGCGCCGCTTTCCTCCTCCTGAATATCAAATGCAACGGAGGTCAGGCCCATGTTTTCCAAAATCCTTTTCAAATACGCCGCCGCCGCGTCCGCTGGACTGCTCTTGATAAACGCGCGCACTTTTGCAGGATTACCGCCGAATAAACCGAATGTCTTGCGGACCGGCATTTCCAGAATCTCGAACTCTGCTTCGTGGGACTCGACGCCCAATTCCCTGCATGCGGTCTCAAAGGCTTCTTCCACTGTCGCGCCCGTGCCGATTACTTCTTTAATCACGTTAAAACCCCTCCCGGCGTTTCACCGCATGGTTTTCCTGCCGTGCGGCGTCCTTATTTTTTGCTTCCGCGATAATCGTCGCTGTTTTGCTTGTTCTTTCCCTTGGGCTTTTGTCCCTGGCTCTGCTGAGGCAATGCTTTTTCTTTTTTGTTTGCCTGCTGTTTGGCCGGTGCGCCGGACGCAATCTTCATCGGCACGGACAAACGCGGAATACGGGCCTCCTCCTGTTCACGCAGCGCGATCCGCTGCGCCTCCGCCTTTGCGCCAATGAGCGCGGGGCTGTAGAACTTGCGCAGGACCAGCGTCTGGATAAAGCTGACCACCGTCTGGATAATCCAATAGAAGCCGACGGCGCCCGGCAGGGTATACGCGATCCATGCGCTGAAAAGGGGCATGATGTAAAGCGTTATCTTCATGCAGCCCTGCTGCTGGTCCATGCCCGGCTGCATCTTTGTCATCGCCACCTGGGAAATCAAGGACGTGGCCAGGCAAAGCACGGGAATCAGCCACATAAAGGAGAAAAATCCGCTGCTCTGCGGGGTATCCAGCAGGTTCAATCCAAGGAAATTGAAACCTGAGCTCAAGGAAGCGATTCTGTCCAGCTCATCGCCGCTAAACATGGTGAGGTGGGGGCGGAGCTGATCGAAGTGTTTGATAATCTCCATCTGTCCATACATGGAATTAAACGTCGTGCCAACGCCCGGGATTTGGGAGAGCAGCGTCGTCGCCTTATTGATGGAGTCGATGCCGATGTGCAGCGCATTCTGCAGCGGGTACAGCACCGTGTAATAAATACCGATCATGATCGGGAACGGAAGAAGCATCGGCAGGCAGCCGCTGGCGGGGCTGACCCCCTCCTGGTCGTACAGCTTCTGCATCTCTTCCTGCATTTTTGCTTTGTCGTTTGCGTAGCGCTTTTGAATCTCTTTTTGCTTAGCCGCCATCTTGCTGTTGGCCGCCATGGACTTCTGCTGCTTGATTGAGAACGGGAACAGGATAATCTTTGTCACAATGGTGAACAGAAGAATCGCGATCCCGTAATTGTGGATCAGGGTGTAAAAGAACCAGAGCAGATATCCGAGGATCCCGCCGAACCAGTTAAAAATACTCGTCATGTAACCAATGCTCCTGACTGTGATCCGGGCCGAGACGCCCGGTTTTTCTCTATGGTATCCGGAACTTTCATTCAGACTGCATGAAAAGCGCTTATGAAAACAGATCCTTTAAACCTTTCATTTCACGCTTTCAACGACCGGAACGCGCAGGACTGCGTTTAGCCTTCCTTTGCCTTCCGCTTGTTCTTCCGTTCCGGGACGGGGTCATACCCGCCGCGGCTGAAGGGATTGCACCGCAGGATACGGTACGCCGCCAAAAAGAAGCCCTTAAACGCGCCAAAACGCGCCACGGCCTCCAGGGCGTAGTTGGAACAGGTTGGATAATACTTGCAGCAGGGTTTCTTGTACGGGGAAATCGCCTGCTGATAAAACCGGATAAGCAAAATAAGCAGGCGTTTCACTTCAAAACACCCGCGTCCTTCAGTTGCCGCATCAATACGCGGTAAATATCGGTACTTTTGACAAACGGCGTTCGGCCCCTGGCCACCAGAATAAAATCATAACCTTCTTTAATCTGGGGGGACGCCTGGCGGAACGCTTCCCGCATGATCCGCCGGGAGCGGTTGCGCAGGACAGCATTGCCCGTCTTTTTACTCGTGGTGATTCCCGCGCGCAGGTTGCGGCTGCGGTTTTTCAGGACGTATGTGACGACGATCGGGGAAACATACGATTTCCCTTTCGTATATATGCGCCGGAAATCCCGGTTTTCCTTGATCGCGATAAACAATTCCGTTCCTCACCTTCTAAAGCGGGCGCCGTGCCGGCGGGGCGGTTCCCCTGCCGTTTGATTGGTTGTAAAAAGAAAGGCCACTCTCCGGTGGCCTTTTGTCTTAGTAGCTCAGGCGCGCTCTGCCCTTTGCTCTGCGGCGGGCCAAGACTTTACGGCCATTGCTGGTGGACATTCTTTTGCGGAAGCCGTGCTCCTTTTTTCTGTGGAGCTTCTTAGGCTGATACGTTCTCAGCATGAAAAAACCCTCCTTTCAGGGTACAAACCTTGCAATTTAGCATTATATATGATGTACCGGCGGCCTGTCAACCTTTTCTTTGTATTTTTCAGGCTGCAAAAATCCGCGAAACGCCGCGGTTTCCCCAGCTTTTAGGGATATGTTTTTATCATACCACAATATCGTGTACAAGTGTAAGGAAAATCGCGGAAAAAATTTTTTTACATTCCACAGCGTGTGGGAAATCTCTGTGGAAAACCCGTGGAAAAGTTGTAATGAAATTAAAAATGTGATACTATAAGATATATACTGTCTGATGGCACCCCTGTGAAAAAACGGCGGAACGCCGGGCGGTCCCGTATCAGGCGGGGCGCTGAGACGCCGTCCGGCGCGGTTTTACAGGCCTGCACCAGCGGGCCGGGACGATTACACAACACGGAGGTTCAACAAATGGAATCTTTTACCGAGGCATGGAGCCTGATATGCGATTACTGCAAAAGCCATATCACGGAAGTCGCCTACACAACCTGGATCAGCCGCATTGAACCAGTCAATCTGGATTTTGCAAAGGGTGTGGCGCTTCTGCAGGCGCCCAACGAATTTCACCGGCAGACGCTGAACCGGTGCTATACCACTTTGCTCAACGACGCGTTTTCCGAGATTTTCGGCACGGGTATCCAGGTACAGATCTGCGTGCCGGACGAGGTCGCTTCCTCTGAAAAACAGGAGGATACATCCGACAAGAACGACGATTACGAATATACCTTTGACACCTACATCGTCGGCCCGTCCAATAAATTCGCGCACGCGGCGTCGATGGCGGTGGCGACCAAGCCCGCCACGCTGTACAACCCGCTGTTCATCTACGGGAACTCCGGGTTGGGCAAAACGCACTTATTGTACGCGATCTGCAACGAGATTGCCCGGACGCATCCGGAAATGAACATCATTTATATCAAGGGCGACGAGTTTACCAACGAGCTAATCGAAGCGATCCGGCACGGCACCACGGCGGAATTCCACCAGCGGTACCGCAAGGCCGACGTGTTTCTGGTCGACGACATTCAGTTTATCGCGGGCAAGGAATCCACGCAGGAGGAATTTTTCCATACCTTTAATACCTTATATGAGGCGAAAAAGCAGATCGTCCTGACGTCCGACCGGCCGCCGAAGGACATCGCCACGTTGGAAGAGCGCCTGCTGACCCGTTTTGAGTGGGGATTGACAGCGGACATCCAGCCGCCGGACTTTGAAACGCGCATTGCAATCATCAAGCGCAAGGCGGAGCTGTTGGGCATCGACGTGCCGAACACGGTTGTGGAATACATCGCCAACCGGCTGAAGAACAACATCCGCCAGCTGGAGGGGACCGTCAAGAAGCTGAAGGCGTATTATCTGCTCAACGGCGACGCGCCGAGCCTGACAACGGCACAGATGGCGGTGAGCGACATCATCAACAACGACCAGCCTGTCCCGGTGACGGTTGAGAAGATTATCGAAGAGGTTGCGCGCACCTTTGGGTCCACGCCGGAGGACATCCGGTCCAGCAAGCGGTCCGCGAATATTTCCAACGCGCGCCAGGTGGCGATGTACATCGTCCGCGAGATTACCCAGATGCCAATGACCGCCATCGGCGAGGAGTTCGGCGGGCGCGACCATTCCACTGTGGTCTACGCCATCCAGCAGGTCGAAAAGAGCATGGCCCGCGATCCCAAAATTAAAGCGACAATCGAAGACATCGTCAAAAATATCCGTGACCGCTGACCTCCGGTCGGGACGGCGCGGGCGGACGTTGGGCAAAATAAAACTCCACGGATGTCCGCGACGGAAAGAACAATCTCCCGTGTGGCATCTGCACCGATAATTTGCTAAAAAAATTTAAAGAAGAAAATTCAGCCAAAGCTCCGCCGGCAATGAAAACCACATTTCCCTCCCGGAGCAAAGAATCCTCATGGGGATACCGGGGGTGAAGGGGGGCGCGAGTCGTATCCACCCGGAGCCCAGCTCTCACGCCCCCCTTCGCGTGCCTTTGCCTACTTTCGTGGCAAGACCGGACACACAGTGTCTGACGCGCCTCCGGCGATGGTCGTTTGAAGCATCGAGCGAGGCTTTAGCCTCAAGCGAGCGTCCCCACCGGAGGTGCCGCCCGGCATGAGGGCAACCTGCGGTTTTCTCCCGCTTTTGCAAAAGCGAGCAAAACATATTATTGCATGTGCAATCAGTTTGTTTGATTTGTGTGAAGCCCTATGTAAGGATATTTAGAATTTTGATATAATGTTGTTGATGCAACATTCTGCAAGACAAGGTTTTATTTAAGCAAATAAAAATTTATAGAAATGTTGCTTACACAACAAAAATTCTTTTGCTTTCCCAAAGAAAGAATTCCATTGCTTGGCAATGAAACTTTCCTTTCACTTTTAAAAGCACAGAATCTTATTGCGTCAACAATGCAAAAATTGCTTTACTGAAATTTGTTTTACTTTCTTAACGTAAAAAGTCTTTGCTGTCGCTTTTCAAAGCGACGAAAATCCCCGGCGAAAGCCGTGGAAGCAAAGAAAAGCCCCGGAGGCAGCTCCCTGCCTCATTAACAACAATATCACTCGTTCCCACTCGCTCTTCTTAGGAAGAGGACCTCCGGTCGGAACGCTCGCTTGAGGCTAAAGCCTCGCTCGGGGTTCTAAACGACAATCGCCGCTTTTCAGAAAAGCGGAAAAACATATTAAAGTTCCTTACCTGCAAGGTGAAAACATGTTTTGCAAGAGTTTTTAAAACCCCTGCAAATTCAAAACACCTCCCAAAATAAAACAGTAAAACCGTCTGCTTTCGTGTATCTTTTTATTCTACAACCATGAAAGCGCGCCTTTTTGTACATAAAAATCTTTTCACCGGTTTTCAACTTTCCCCACAGAGTTTTCAACACTCTGTTGATTTTCGGTTGAACGCCGAAATCCTTTCACAGTTCGTCCACATTACAATTTGGAAAAAATCAGGGCATTTTTCCGCATTCTGACTGGAGATTGTCCGGTTATCAACATTTCCGCGCCCCCTACTGCTAAAACTAAATCAATAGCTATTCCATAGCAATGCTATATTAAAATAAACCAACAGACATCGTGGAAACCCCGCAAGCCATGTGGAAAACAAAAGCGGACTGCAATTTGCTGGACAGAACGGGTTTCGATCCCTCTGTATATTTATGCAGCTGGTACCTATACGCACGGTATATCTACTATTTGTATAACCATATCGGCAGGCAAATCCCGTCCGCGCGAAGAAAAAAGGGTGAAACAATGAAAATTATCTGCAACAAACAACAATTGACGGAGGCCGTCTCCAACGTGCAGCGCGCGGTCTCCACAAAATCGTCCATTCCCGCGCTGGAAGGCATCCTGCTTCGCGCGGAAGGAAACAGCGTTACTTTATGCGGCTACGATCTGGAGCTCGGCATGACAACGGTCATCGAAGCGGCGGTTGAACAGCCGGGCAGTCTGATTTTGAGCGCACGTTTGTTCGGCGATATTGTGCGCCGATTGCCTGCGGAACAGGTTTGTATCGCCTCCGACGAAAAGCACATCACGGCGATTACCTGCGGGGCAAGCGAGTTCTCCATCGTTGGCATTCCGGCGGAGGAATATCCGGAAATTCCGTCGATCACCAGCGAGACCAGCATCGACCTGCCGCACAACCTGTTGAAAAGCATGATCCGGCAGACTATCTTTGCCGTTGCGGATACGGATGCGAAACCGATTCATACCGGGACGTTGTTTGAACTGGATGGGACGGCGCTGCGTCTGGTCTCTGTAGACGGGTATCGGCTGGCGATCCGCGAGGAACCGGTCCAGTGCGCCGAGCCGACCAGCTTTGTGGTGCCGGGCAAGACGTTGAGTGAAGTCAATAAGCTGTTGGGCGACAGCGACGAGGAAACACTTTCGATTTTGGTGGGCCGTCGCCATATTCTGTTCAAGATTGGATGTTATACTGTAATATCCAGGTTACTGGAAGGCGAGTTTTTGGATTATAAAGCTGCGATTCCGGCGGTAAGCGGCACGGAGGTGCTGGTAAAAACGCGCGGTCTGATGGACAGCGTGGAGCGCGTTTCCCTGCTGATTACAGATCGGTTAAAAAGCCCGGTGCGCTGTGTGTTCCAGGATAATGAAATCAAGATTTCCTGTTCCACCGCGATGGGACGCGCCAACGATCAGTTGGAAGCGGAAATCACCGGTCCGAATGTGGAAATCGGGTTTAATAACCGATATCTGCTCGACGCGCTGCGCAACGCCGACGGCGACGAAGTCCGCGTCCAGCTGAATGGGCCGCTCAGCCCGATGAAAGTCCTCCCCCGTGAGGGCAATTCCTTCCTGTTCCTCGTCCTCCCCGTCCGCCTCAAAAGCGAAGTCGGCTGAACAAGGCTGACAGGCTGAGCCTGTAGGCACGGCGCGAGCGGACGTTGATTCAAGTACAATTCCACGGATGTCCGCGACGGAAAGAACAATCTCCCGTGTATAATTTTAGCCGACAATTTGCTAAAATTTTAAAAAGGAAAATTCAGCCAAGTTCCACCGTCAATGAAAACCACTTTGCCCTCCCTGAGCTACTTAGGCATGTGAGGATACCGGGGGTGAAGGGGGGCGCGAGTCGTACCCACCCGGAGCTCATCTCTCACGCCCCCCTTCGCGTGCCTTTGCCTACTTTCGCGGCAAGACCGGACACGCAGTGTCTGACGCGCCTCCGGCGATGGTCGTTTGAAGCATC
This sequence comes from Clostridium sp. D33t1_170424_F3, assembly GCF_015667585.1. Lineage (GTDB taxonomy): Bacteria > Bacillota > Clostridia > Oscillospirales > Acutalibacteraceae > Anaeromassilibacillus. Next base: position 21,835 of record NZ_JADPEG010000003.1, read on the forward strand.
GAGCGAGGCTTTAGCCTCAAGCGAGCGTCCCCACCGGAGGTGCCGCCCGGCATGAGGGCAAACCTGCGGTTTTCTCCCGCTTTTGCAAAAGCGAATAAGTGATAAAGATTGCTCATGCAATCAATCTACTTGATTTATATAAAGTTCTATAAGAATCTTTAAGAATTTCAATATATTGTTGATGCAACAGTCTAAGAATAAGATATTTATTGAAGTGAAATAGAAGTTTTTAAAGGAATGTTGTCTGTGCAACAAAGTTCTTTTAACTTTCTAAAAGTAAAGTCTCCCATTGTTTTGGTGATATAGAGAATTTCTTTTTGCTTTTTGAAAGTAAAGAACCTTATTGCTTCCGCGACATGAAAATTGTTTAATAAAATTTGTTTTACTTTTTTAAAGTAAAAAGTCTTTGCTGTCGCTTTTCAAAGCGACGAATCCCCCCGGCAAAAGCCGGGGAGCCAAAGAAAAGCCCCAGAGGCAGCTTCCTGTCTCATAAACAACAATATTACTCGTTCTCACTCGCTCTTCTCAGGAAGAGAATTCCGTTCTCTGCGGAGAACGACCAAAGGCGCTGCCTTTGGAAACCGCCGCTTTTCAGAAAAGCGGAAAAACGCATTGAAGTCCTTACCTGCAAGGTGAGAAATACCGATAAAGAAAGAAAACCCCGGGAGCTTGTCCCGTCCGTCCCGCCACAGCGCGGGTACGATTTCGGCAGCACGAAAGGGCGGGCCGTGCCGACCGCAGGTCCCGCGCCGACTGCAAGTCCCGTGCCGACTGCAGGTCCCGTGCCGACCGCAGGTCCCGGAGGTCAGAGGAAACAATGAAGACAGAAAAAATCCAAATTGATACCGAATTCATCCGTTTGGACGCGTTGTTGAAGCTTGGCGGCGCCGTGGATACCGGCGGGCGCGCCAAATGGGTGATCCAGGCCGGCGACGTGCAGGTCAACGGCGAGCCGTGTGAGATGCGCGGCAAAAAGATGCGGCCGGGCGACCGCGCCGTCTATAACGATGTATGTTACGAGGTGTGTGGTTCTGAAGATATGCAGTCTGGCGTTTGACGGGTTCCGCAACCTGTGTGCGGGATCGATCGAACCCTGTGATGGGATGAATGTGATCTACGGAAAAAACGCGCAGGGGAAAACAAACCTGTTGGAATCGATGTGGCTGTTTACCGGCGGCCGGTCCTTCCGCGGCGCAAAAGACGCGGAGCTGGTCGGCTTTGAACAGGAAAAAGCGTCGTTGATTCTGCGGTTTTACAGCGAAGGACGCGAGCAGGAGGCGGAAGTATCCGTTGTAAATGGGAAACGGAGCGCCGTGCTGAACGGCGTGCCGAAAAAATCCCCCGCACAGCTGGTGGGAACCTTCCGCGCGGTGCTGTTTTCTCCGGAACATCTGTCCCTGATTAAAGGCGGCCCGGCGCTGCGGCGCACGTTTATCGACGCGGCGATGTGCCAGATCAAGCCCGCGTATGCGTCCCTGCTTTCGCATTATAATCACACGCTGAATCAGCGCAATGCGCTTTTAAAGGATATTCCCCGCCATGCCGAACTGCTGGATACCCTGGAAATCTGGGACGACCGGCTGGCGCGGTATGGGGAAGCCGTTACAAAGGAGCGCGCGGCGTACATAGAGAAAATTGAACCGTCCGCGGCGGAAATTTACGCGGGCATTTCGGAGAATCAGGAAATATTTGGTATACAATACCGCAAAAGCGCCGAAAATCTCAGTGAGGCGCTGCGCGCCGCCCGCCGGGAAGACATCCAGTGCGGGCATACCACCGTCGGCCCGCACCGGGACGATCTGGAAGTGACGCTTAACGGCGTTTCCGCCCGGTCCTTCGGGTCGCAGGGGCAGCAGCGGTCGCTGGTGCTGGCGTTAAAGCTGGCGGAAGCCGGCACGCTGGAAAAGCTGGGCGGGGAACCGCCCGTCGTCCTGCTGGACGACGTGATGAGCGAGCTGGACGCCGGGCGGCAGAATTATCTGTTGAACCGGCTGGACGGCAGGCAGGTGTTTATTACCTGCTGCGAGCCCGAAACCATTGCGCGTCTGGAAGTGGGCGCGCGGTTTGAAGTGCGGAAAGGGGAAGTTTATGTATCTACACCTGGGACAGGATACGGTGGTCCGGGTTGACGAGATCGTCGGCATCTTCAATATGGAGACGTCCACGATTTCCAAAACAACGCGCAACTATCTGGCGGACGTGCAAAAGAGCGGCAAGGTGTTCAATGTGAGCATGGAACTGCCGAAATCCTTTGTGCTGTGCTGTGATAAACATGGGAAAGAAACCGTTTATATTTCGCAGATCTCTTCGGCGACGCTGCTGAAGCGTACCGGCTACATGGATGAGATCGCAAACGTGTAAAGGGAGAAGGAAATTATGGTGAAGTTCGGGTTGCCGAAATGCCCGTGCTGCGGAAGAAGATTGAATTGGTTCCGCGCGTGGGCGGTAAAAACGCATGGAGAGTTTCGCTGCGGCAGGTGCGGGACCTGCTCCAACGTGGTGCTGAACCGGCTGCTGTATATCCTGGCGTTCGTTGCGGCGGGCGTCAGCGCGGTGCTGTTTCTGGTGCTGGTGGCGTTCGTAAGGGAATTTGATTTTCTCGCGCTGCTCTGGATTGTGCTGCCGTTTTTGCTTTTCTTTCTGGCCAGCCCGTTCTTTGTGCAGCTGCGGCCTCCGGCGCCGAAGAGACAGCCGTCGGAGCTCCGGCGGCGTCCGGTGAATCCGGAGCGCGCGCCTATAAGGAAACAGGCGCCACAGCAGAATGTGCCGGTGCGAAGGCCCCCGCCGCCACGGAACGGCGGAACCCGGAGACCGCTTTAGCGAATGGCAGGACGGCGAAAACCACCTGTTTTTGCCGATGGATGGAGTAACATTTGAGTGGGAGAGATCACAAACATGGAAATAAACGAAATGACCCAAACGACCCAGGCGTATGATGAAAACCAGATACAGGTTCTGGAGGGCCTGGAAGCAGTCCGGAAGCGTCCCGGCATGTATATCGGTTCCACGGGACCGCGCGGCCTGCACCATCTGGTGTATGAGATCGTGGACAACGCCATTGACGAGGCGCTTGCGGGTTACTGCGATAAAATTGAAGTGAAAATTCTGCCCGGCAACGTCATCCGCGTAACGGACAATGGACGCGGCATCCCGGTTGGCATCCAGCAGAAGACGGGCCTTCCGGCGGTGACGGTGGTCTTTACGATCCTGCACGCCGGCGGCAAATTCGGCGGCGGCGGATACAAAGTGGCGGGCGGCCTGCACGGCGTGGGCGCGTCCGTTGTCAACGCGTTGTCCGAATGGCTGGAGGTCGAGGTATTCCATGAGGGGAAAATCTATCACCAGCGGTTTGAGCGCGGCAAGTCCGTGGAGGATTTGCATGTGATCGGCGACTGCGATCCGGACCGCACCGGCACGCACGTCACGTTTCAGGCGGATTCGGAAATTTTTAAAGAGAGCACGGTATACGAATACGAGACGCTGCAAAAGCGTCTGCGCGAGCAGGCGTTCCTGAACGCGGGCGTGCGGATTGAATTGAGCGACGAACGCGACCCGGAGCGCCTGGTGATCGATGATTTCCAATATGCCGGCGGTATCTCCAGCTTTGTGGAGTTCATCAACAAGGAGAAGGAATCGATCCATGAGGACGTGATCCATTTCTCCTGTGTGGCGCCGGACGACAGCGCGACGGCGGAAGTCGCGATGCAGTACAATGATTCCTATAATGAACTGCTTTTAAGCTTTGCGAACAACATCCACACGACCGACGGCGGCACGCATGAAGACGGTTTTAAGCGTTCGCTGACGCGTGTGATGAACGAATATGCGCGCAAGTACAACATCATCAAGGAAAACGATAAAAACCTGTCCGGCGACGACGTCCGCGAGGGCTTGACGGCGATCGTCAGCGTCAAGATGAAGGAAGCTCAGTTTGAAGGACAGACCAAGGCGCGATTGGGCAATACGGAGATCGGAACCATGGTCAGCCAGCTGATGGGCGATAAGCTGGCGACGTATCTGGAGGAAAATCCGGCGACGGCGCGCGCGATCTTTGACAAGGCGCTGGCGGCTTCCCGTGCAAGGGAGGCGGCCCGCAAGGCCCGTGAACTGGTGCGCCGTAAATCCGAATTGGAAACGGCTTCTCTGCCCGGCAAGCTGGCGGACTGCCAGAGCCGCAACCCGGACGAGACGGAAATCTACATCGTCGAGGGCGATTCCGCAGGCGGGTCCGCAAAAGGCGGACGCGACCGCAAATATCAGGCGATCCTGCCGCTTTGGGGCAAGATGCTCAACGTGGAAAAGGCGCGTCTGGACAAAGTGTATGGCAATGAAAAACTGATGCCGGTCGTGACGGCGCTGGGCTGCGGAATCGGAGACGAATTCGATCTGTCCAGGCTGCGCTATGGCAAGATTATCATCATGGCGGATGCCGACGTCGACGGCTCCCATATCCGCACCCTGCTGCTGACGTTCTTTTTCCGCTTCATGAAGCCTTTGGTCGAGGAAGGACATATCTATCTGGCGCAGCCGCCGCTCTTCCGCGTCAGCAAGGGGAAAAAGCATTTTTACGCGTTCTCCGACCGGGAGCGCGACCAGCTGATGGCGGAAATGGTCAGCGGTTACGAAATCCAGCGATACAAGGGCCTCGGTGAAATGGACTCCGAACAGCTTTGGGAGACGACCATGAACCCGGATACCCGCACCATGCTGCGCGTGGAGGTGGAGGACGCCGCCGCCGCGGACGAGGCGTTCACCGTCCTGATGGGCGATAAGGTCGAGCCGCGCCGCGCATTCATTGAAAAGAACGCCAAATATGTGCAGAATCTCGACGTATAACGATAGTGGAAATACCTTTTACAGGATTAAAGGAGCGAAGCAGCCAAATGAAACCATTTGAGAAAGAAAACGGGGAGACCGGGCAGCCTCCGGAACGGCAGGGGGACCCGTCCCCCTCATCCGAAGGTTACCCGGCGGATCCGGAAGAGGAGCGGGAAGAATCTGTGGAGTGGGACGGAAGCGAGGCCGAACTGGTGGCGGACGGCGACAGCCGGGAATACAAAGACACAGTGACCGGCTTCAAGTTTTCGTACATACTCCGCGAGGAAGAAATCTACGCCTGCATGAAGGAGACGCAGTACGATCAAAAGCGGAAGCGCCGCACGGCGGTGGAGCTTTGTATCTTTTCCGCGCTGCTGTTGTTTTTTCTGGTTTCCTTCTTCCTGTATCGCCAGCCGGATAATTTGTTTTTTGCCACGGTCTGCGCGGCGTTTATCTTCATCATGATTTTCCTGCCGGGCATCCGTATCAGGCAGGACGCCCGGCGCAATGCCGACGGCAAAGAGGTCAGCATGGAGGTCTATCCCGATGAAATCGTGATGGGCCGCGGCGACCGCAAATGGAATATCCCGCTCGACGGTTCCTGCCGCAGCGCGGTGATCCGGCAGAACCTCGTCGTCTATTTTAAAGGTGACGATATGGTCATCCTCCCCATGCGCTGTGTGGAACCTGACATTCTTCCGGAAATTGAAGCGATTATACAGGCCGGAACAGTCCGCCGTATGGCATAAAAGAGAATCCTGTCTGTTCAGTAGAGAGACGAAGAGAATAACTTCTCGTGTGGCAACTGCACCGATAATTTGCTAAAAATTCAAAGAAGAAAATTTAGCTAAAGCTTCGCCGGCAATGAAAACCACTCCGCCCTCCCTGAGCAACTCAGGTATATGGGGGATACCGGGGGTGAAGGGGGGCGCGAGTCGTACCCATCCGGAGCCCAGCTCTCACGCCCCCCTTCGCGTGCTTTTGCTTACTTTTGTGGCAAGACGAAAAGTAAGTGCCGCCCGGCATGAGGGCAACCAGCGGTTTTCTCCCGCTTTATCAAAAGCGTAATAGGTTGTATGATTGCACATGCAATTTGTTTTAGATGTTTGATAAGGAATATAAATATAAATTGCTTACGCAACGATAAGTAAGACTATGTAGTGTAGTAAAATAAAAGTTTTAAAAGAAATGTTGTTTATGCAATGAAAAGAAACTCCATTGTTTTGTGATAAAAATTTTCTTTTGCTTTTTGAAAGCAAAGAATCTTATTGCTTCCGCGATGCTAAGATTTGTTTTACTTTCTTAAAGTAAAAAGTCTTTGCTGTCGCTTTTCAAAGCGACGAAAACCCCCGGCGAAAGCCGTGGAACCAAAGAAAAGCCCCAGAGGCAGCTCCCTGCCTCATAAACATCTCTATCACTCGTTCCCACTCGCTCTTCTCAGGAAGAGAGTCCCGCTCCTTGCGAGGAGCGGCCAAAGGCCCTGCCTTTGGAAACCGCCACCTTTTGGAAAGGTGGATAAATACGTTTTATCCGTTACCTGCAAGGTGAAAACATGTTTTGATGAACCTTTTACAAAAAAGAAAGGAGTCCTGCTTCTTGCCGACCTTCTATGAAGGCGAACCGATCGCCGTTGTCCAGCAAACCCTGACGGAAGAAGAATACGCGCAGGCGGCGGTCTTTGCCGACTCGATGCGCGCGGTCATCAATCGAAGAGGCGTCCGTGCGGCAATCTGTCTGTCGGCGGCGGCGCTGGCGTTGTCTTCCGTCCCCGTGTACCTGAACCAGTATGCGACCGCGTGGATTCCTTTTGTTTTTGCGGGCGCGGCGCTTCTGTTGGCGGTTTATTTTTTCTTTACACAGCCAAAGCGTAAAAAGGCGCATGAAGCCGCCGTTTTTCGGGAAACGCATGTGCTGGCGGAGCCGGCCTCTATTTCCGTTTACCGCGACAGCGTCGCGGCGGAAACGCAGATGGAACAGCTCCGTGCCTATTGGACCGACTATTGCGCCTGTTATGAAAACAGGGATTATATCGTCTGCGCGGGCGGATGGGACCGCAACCTGCTGATTCTGGCAAAGAAAAACATCCCGGAGGAGCGGCGGGAGGCCGTGTCCGCGCATATGCAGAATACTTTTGCGTCGAAGTATCGCCGTGTCGCATCAAAACGGTAAAGGAGGGATTCGGTTGGAGCAAAACACACAATTGACAGTCAGCTTTCTGCCCACACGGCAGGATTACGCCGACTATCAGCTCGCCGCGGTCGAGGCGGCGGCCAGTCCCGGAGAACGGCTCGCGCTGCGTGCCGTTGGGTTCCTGATGGTCATTACCGGGTTCGTCCTTTGCCTTTTTTTCGGGTTGGGGGACCCGTACAACACCCTGCTGTGTTCCCTGCTGGTGCTGGCGGGGCTTGCCGTAGGGTTTTATCACGATTCGATCCAGCCGTTGTTTGTGCGGAGCAGGGCGCAGTCGTTTTTTGACCGCGCACAGGAACGCATGACCGCGCAGACGCTGCTGTTCTATGAGGATCGCGCGGAAATCCGGTCCGACCGGTATGAGGCCGCGCTCCCTTATACGCTGCTGTACGGCGCGTATGAGGATAAAAATCTCTTTTTGCTGCGGTTGGGGCCGTGGGAGTCCCGGTATGTCCCCAAACGCGCGCTGTCCGGTGAAGAATGCGAGGCGCTGCACCGGCTGCTGGAAAAAAGCTTATAGGAAAAATTCGTACGGTAAAAGCATCCATCAAAGCGGAGGATTGTTCCCCGCAGGAAAGGGTTGGTTTCTAAATGGAAGAAATGCAGGAAAATAACCGGATTATTAATGTGGACCTGGAAAAGGAAATGAAAAAATCCTTTCTGGACTACTCCATGTCCGTCATCGTGTCCCGCGCCCTGCCGGACGTGCGCGACGGCCTGAAGCCGGTACACAGAAGAATCCTCTATACGATGTATGAGAACAACTTATCCCCGGACAAGGCGTACCGCAAATGCGCGGATACCGTCGGTTCCGTTCTGGGACGTTACCACCCGCACGGCGACGCGTCCGTGTACGACGCGCTGGTTCGTCTGGCGCAGGACTTCTCCATGCGTTATATGCTGGTGGACGGACACGGAAACTTCGGTTCCATCGACGGCGATCCCCCTGCGGCCTATCGTTATACGGAAAGCCGCATGAGCCATATTGCCGTGGAAATGCTGCAGGACATCGATAAGGATACCGTCGATTTCATGCCGAACTACGACGACCGCCTGAAAGAGCCCGCCGTTCTGCCCAGCCATTTCCCAAACCTGCTGGTCAACGGCTCCACGGGCATCGCGGTCGGCATGGCGACGAACATCCCGCCGCACAACATGGGCGAAGTCATCGATGGCATGTGCTGTGTGATCGACAACCCCGACGCGACGCTGGACGACCTGATGCAGCATATCAAAGGCCCGGACTTCCCCACCGGCGCGATCATCATGGGCCGTGCGGGCATCCGCGCCGCCTACGCGACGGGCCGCGGCCGCATCACCGTGCGCGCCCGCGCGGAGATCGAAGAAGAAAAGAACGGCCGGTACCACATCATCGTCACGGAGCTGCCGTATCAGGTCAACAAGGCGCGGCTGATTGAGAACATCGCCACGCTGATTAAGGAGAAGCGTCTTGACGGCATCTCCAATATCGAGGACCATTCCGACCGCGAGGGGATGCGCATTGTAATTACCGTGAAGCGCGACGCGTCCCCGCAGATCGTATTGAATAAGCTGTATTCGTTCACACAGATGCAGACGACCTTCGGCGTAATCATGCTGGCGATCGTCAACGGCGAGCCGAAGACCCTGACGCTCAAGCAGATTCTAGACGAGTACATCAACTTCCAGGTGGACGTCGTTACCCGCCGCACGCAGTTTGAGCTGAAAAAGGCGGAGGACCGCGCGCATATCCTGGAGGGCTTGCAGATAGCCGTCGATAACATTGACGAGGTTATCAATATCATCCGGTCGTCCAAGGACCGCTCCAACGCCAGACAGAGGCTGACGGAGCGCTTCGGCCTGGACGATGTGCAGACGCAGGCCATCGTACAGATGCAGCTGGGCGCGCTGACCGGTCTGGACCGCCAGAAGCTGGAGGACGAGCTGAACGCCCTGCTGGCAAAGATCGCGGATTTGAAGGATATTCTGAGCAACGGCGACCGCCTGCTGGCGATTGTCAAGGAAGAGGCGCTGGAGGTCAAAAAGAAGTTTAACGACGAGCGCCGCACGGAGATTGCCGCCATCAGCGGCGAGGTCGACATCGAGGACCTGATCCCCGAGGAGGAGTGCGTCCTCACGCTGACGAACTTCGGGTATGTCAAGCGCCAGAAGACCGACACCTACCGCACCCAGCGGCGCGGCGGGCGCGGCGTGTCCGGCATGACCCGCCGGGAGGAGGACGTGGCGACGGAGATGTTTGTCATCAACAGCCACGACTATGTCATGTTCTTCAGCGACCTGGGCCGCGTCTACCGTTTGAAGTGCTACGAGGTGCCGGAGGGCTCCCGTACCAGCAAGGGAATGAACATCGCGAACCTGCTGCCGATTTCGCCGGACGAGCGCGTCACGTCGATGATCCGCGTGCCGCAGTTCGACGAGGAAAGTTATCTGGTCATGGTCACCCGCAACGGTATCATCAAGCGCACGCCGCTTGATGCGTATAACACCACCCGCAAAGGCGGCGTAATCGGTATTGACCTGGACGAGGGCGACGAGCTCTGCTGGGTCCGTATGACCAACGGCAGCGACGAGCTGATGGTTGCGACAAAGAAGGGCATGGCGATCCGCTTCCGTGAAACAGATGTGCGCGCCATGGGCCGCACCGCGCGCGGCGTGAAGGCGCTGACGCTCAAAGAGGGCGACTGCGTCGTCGGCATGAGCATCCTGCGCGAGGGCGGATTGGTGCTGACGGTCAGCGAGACCGGCTACGGCCGCTTGTCCTCCATCGACGACTACCGCATCCAGTCGCGCGGCGGCAAGGGATTGACCAACTACCATGTGGAAAAATACGGGGACGTTGCCGCCATCAAGGTGGTCGACCTGGACGACGATATTATCCTGATTGCAAGCGACGGCGTGATCATCCGCATCCGCGCCAATTCGATCCGCGAATGCGCAAGGCCCAGCAAAGGTGTGCGCGTCATGCGCCTAACCGGGGGCAGCCGCGTCGTGACGCTGGCCCGCACCGCGCATGAGGAGGACGAAGACGAGGCGGATGAACTTCCCGAAGACGACGGCGACGCCAACGACGGCGCGCTGACGCCCGAAGAGATGGAACAGGAGGCCGCCGGTTCCGACGCGCCTGCGGAAGAATAAAGGGGGCTTGCGTATGAAAAAACAGCTTTTGGTTTCCTTACTGGCAGTTTGTATCGCTGCGTCCCTGTTTGCGGGCTGTACCAATCAGCAGAAACCGGAACCGGCGCCGGACAGTTCCGCGCCGCCGGTTTCCTCCAGCGGCGCGCCCTCGAGCAGCGTCGAGGGCACAGTAGACGGGGAATCCTCCAGTGAAACGCCGGTTTCCTCTGTTCCCCCCGCCTCTCAGCCGGCGGAGAGCAGCCCGGGTCAGGTTTTGCCTGTGGAGACGGACGACAAGGGATTTGATGCGAAATTCAGGAATAATCCCATCGACAAGGCCTATATCAAAGACAACAACAACGCGATTTCCAACCGCGATATGGTCGAGGTTTCCGACAAGTACGCGGAAATCTGGAAAAAAGAGGTTTCCTCCGCCTACGAAAAACTTCTGGAAAAAGTGTCCGCCGACCGCTGCGAGACGCTGAAAACGGAACAAAAGGCCTGGAGCGACGGCACGGAATCGGCGCTCCGGGAGATCGAAGAGGAAGCTGCCGCCGTTGGCGGCACCATGGCGCAGGTAGACGCGTCCAGCCGTGTGATGGATTATTACCGCAGCCGGGCCGCAAAGCTGTATGAGGAATTGTATGCGGTGGACCCCGACTATGCATATGATTTTTCTGAAAACAGCTAGACCTCCGGTCGGGACGGCCCAGACGTGCAACGTCTTTCGCGCCTCCGGCGGTTTTCCCAGTAGGCTTATATAAAAAATAATCTTTGGTGAAGTATTGTGGTGGGACGGACGGGACAAGCTCCCGGGGCTTTTTACCTTACAGGTACTGGCCAAAATGCGTTTTTCCGCTTTTCTGAAAAGCGGCGAGATCAAAGGGCGGCGCCCTTTGCCGTTCTCCGCAGAGAACGGAACTCTCTTCCTGAGAAGAGCGAGTGGGAACGAGTGATAGAGTCCTTTGCGAGGCAGGGAGCTGCCTCTGGGGCTTTTCTTTGGTTCCCCGGCTTTCGCCGGGGATTTTCGTCGCTTTGAAAAGCGACAGCAAAAACTTTTTACTTTAAAAAAGTAAAACAAATTTTACTAAAATAATTTTTATATTTATTGCAGAATCAATGAAGTTCTTTGATTTTGGAAAGCTAAAGAAATTTTATTGCATAAACAACATTTCTTCTAAAACTTTCATTCTACTGCATTGTTATAGTTCTACTTATCATTGCATAAGCAACTTATATTTATATTTCTTATCAAGTATTTAAAATCAATTGCATGTGAAATCATACAACCTAATTACGCTTTTAATAAAGCGTGCAAAAACCGCTGGTTGCCCTCATGCCGGGCGGCACTTACTTTTCGTCTTGCCACAAAAGTAAGCAAAAGCACGCGAAGGGGGGCGTGAGAGCTGGGCTCCGGGTGGGTTCGACTCGCGCCCCCCTTCACCCCCGGTATCCTCATATGCGTAAGTAGCTCAGGGAGGGCTGTGTGCGTTTCATTGCCGGCGGAGCTTTAGCTGAATTTTTTTCTTTTAAGCTTTTGGAAAATTGTCGACAGAGATGCTTCATGGGAAATTGTTCTTTCAATTTTGACCCTGTGTAGATGTGATTTTGTATATAAGGGGAATACATATGATATTGTGCTGTAAAGTCTGCGGCAATTTTTTTACCGCAAAGGATCCTCACGATTGTTGCGATTATTGCGGCGGATTGACGGAAGTTCTTTTTACAGATGAGGAGATTCAAGGGCTTTCTTCTGAGGATTTGTGGAGATCGGCAAAGACAGTCAGTGAAAAATATAAGGTACATAACCCTCTTTACAATAAAGATTTGTGGAGAATCAGGGAAGAAAGAGAATTTGAAAAAAGAAAACAGCAGATAAAAAAAGACCTCGAAGAAAGAACAGAAAAGTTCTATATCGATAATATGATGACAACAGGATATTCTTTTGACGGGTATAAAATCGTTTCCTATAATGGCGTCATATTTGGCGAGGTCGTATTGGGCACAGGTTTTCTTTCCGAGTTCGGCGCTTCTCTCTCCGACTTTTTTGGGATAGAATCCAATATGTTTGCGGATAAGCTGAAGAAGGCCAAACAAGCCGCAATTAAAAAGCTGGCGGGAGAAGCGATCCGCACAAGAAGCAATGCGATCATCGGCATTGATATTGACTATATTACATTCTCCAACAACATGATGGGGGTTGTCGCAAATGGAACCGGGGTTACCATTGAAAAGATAGAGTAAGAGAACGAACGCTCTTTGCAATCAATCATCTGAACCTTAACTTGAAAAAGCGGGAAAACCGTTTTGCTGCGCAGCGACCACAGGTAAACTTTTAGTATTATCCACAGAGTTTTCAACCGAATGCTGAATATGTCAATTTACAGCCGGAAAATCCGGATGTTTTTTATTACATTAAGAAAATCATCAGATTTTCAACCTCTGAACGTAACAAAAAATCTCTTTATGCCGGATTAACCGGAACGCGCTCAGAAACCGAAATGACATAGCTGTTTTTTATACGAATTGTAGAGAGAGGAAGGCCGATTTTATGAAACTGACGGAAAAAAAGCTGGATCGCACAGAGATTTATCAGGGCCGCATCATCGACATGTTTGTAGATGACGTGGAGCTGGAAAACGGCGCAAAGGCGAAACGAGAGGTTGTTTCCCATCCGGGCGGCGTAAGCGTTGCGGCGCTGACTGATCAGAATGAGCTGCTGTTTGTCCGCCAGTACCGGTATCCCTATGGACAGGTCGTGCTGGAAACGCCCGCGGGAAAGCTGGAACGCGGAGAAGACCCGCTTGAGGCGGGCAAGCGCGAGCAGAAAGAGGAAACCGGAACGACGGCAGAACAATACCTCAACCTGGGAAAGCTCTACCCCACGCCCGGTTATTGTGACGAGATTATTCACCTGTACGCCTGCCGTGTGACCGGCTTCGGGGAAACGCACTTTGATGAAGACGAATTTCTGGAAGTCGAGCGCATTCCACTCGACAAGGCCGTCGAAATGGTCATGAACAACGAAATCATGGACGCCAAAACACAGGTTCTGATTTTAAAGACTGCGCGCCTTGTAGCGGAAGGAAAACTTTAACGATTTGTATAATCGGCAATATTTATAACAGAAATCCCCTCTTTTCGCGTGAAATCGACGGCATATCGGGTATGCCGCTGTCTTTGAAGCGGATCACAGATGCAACTGCCAGTGGTTCAAAATAAGCGTCCGTTGGAATAGTCCTGTATGGACTGGAACAAATAGACTCATATATGTTGTCAGGCCGAATGAAAAAGGGCTGTACGATTCCTTCTCAGCGTTACAAACCATTGTAAACAGTAAACTGATTGTATAAAATGAATATGTTATTACAAAATAGAGGGGTTGCAGCGAGGCTTAATGTGTTTGTGTAATTATAATCAGCGTATCCCGGATTTTATTTCTTACTTCCGGTATGCGTAAATACATGGTAGTTTGAAAGGGTGTGGACGCAGTGAAAAAAGTGAAAATTACCGTATTGAAGACGACGCTGGATCAGGAACTGGCGAATGAATACGGCGCGGAGGGTTTGACCGCCTGCCCCATGCTGATGGAAGGCCAGGAATTTTACGCCGATTACGCCAAGCCGGATGGTTTCTGCGACGAGGCGTGGAAAGCAATCTATCAGTATGTGTTTGCCCTTTCGCACGGCGCGGATCAGGAACTGTTCTATTACGGCGACTGGATCCGGAAACCGGGCGTCGCGATTTGCAGCTGCAACGATGGCCTTCGCCCTGTCATTTTCAAATTGGAATCAACGGACGAAGACTCCCAAATGGAATACATACCGGTTCGATAAAACATGTGCAAAAATAAACAGACAGTAAACGGCGGCTTTTCGGGCTGTCGTTTTTTATTTTGGCGGAAACACGTTTTCCCACCGTTGCCTGTCAGGATAAAGTTCCGGAACGTATTCCGGTTGTCCCGCCACTGTGTTTTATCTTAGCTACCCTGTGAATATCAAAAGGCATCTTATGAAAGCCTGCCGGGGAAACCGCCTTTTGTGAAGGGTGCAAATTCAGTTTTAGATGACTTTTACTGAAAGCCGCCATGTGTGTTTGATATACTGTGTTTTTACAAGAGGCGTCGTGCATCCCAAATTTGCATTTACCCGCCGCGTGTTCTATAATAGTCTCCTGGAAAACAACGACAGATTCCGACAAAGGGACCTGCCTATTTTGAAATGCGGGTGAAGTGATGTTCTCAAGAAGAGATTTATCCCGGCTGCTGGTTCCATTGATCGTCGAGCAGATTCTGGCGGTTCTGGTCGGGATGGCGGACGTGGTGATGGTCGCGGCGGTGGGAGAAGCGGCGGTCTCCGGCGTTTCGCTGGTGGATTCCATCAGCCTGCTGATTATTCAGCTGCTCGCGGCGCTGGCGACAGGCGGCGCGGTGGTCTGCTCTCAATGTCTGGGTCGGAAAGAATCCAAACAGGCGTGCGTCGCCGCCAATCAACTTCTATTGTCCACGTTTTTGCTCTCCGTTGTCATTATGGCAATCGCGCTGATTGGAAGCAAACCGCTGCTCCGCCTGATCTTTGGCAATATCGCGCCGGACGTCATGCAAAACGCGGAAATTTACTTTTTTCTGTCTGCGCTGTCGTATCCCTTTCTTGCGATCTATAATTCCTGTGCGGCGCTGTACCGCTCCATGGGCAACTCCAAGGTATCCATGAAAACCTCCCTCTGCATGAACGGCATCAATATCGCGGGCAACGCCATCTGTGTGTTCGGCCTGCATATGGGAGTTGAAGGCGTGGGAATCCCAACGGTGATTTCCCGGGCAACCGCCGCGGTCATCATGCTGGTTATCGTCCGGAATGAAAGCAATGTGATTCATATCGACCGGAAACTGCAGCTGGGCTTTCATCCCTCCATGATTCGGAACATTCTGCGAATCGGTGTTCCCGCCGGGATGGAAAACAGCATGTTCCAGCTGGGGAAAATCCTGGTGCAAAGCCTTGTGGCTACACTCGGAACCGCGTCCATCGCGGGTTTTGCCGTTGCAGGCAACCTGGTCAATTTTGAGTACCTGCCGGGCACCGCGATTGGACTGGGAATGGTCACGGTGATCGGACAATGCGTCGGCGCAGGCGAATATGAACAGGCCAAAAGATATACAAAAAGCCTGATAAAGCTGAACTATCTCATCCTGGCGGTGCTGGCTGTTCTTCTCTCCCTGCTTGCCGGACCGCTCGTCAGTATTTACAATCTGTCTCCAGAGGCGGCTTCCATTGCGGAGCAGCTCATCCTTGTGCACAGCGTGGCCATGCTGGTCTGGCCAATTTCCTTCGCGCTTCCCAATACGCTCCGCGCGGCGACAGACGTCAAATTTACGATGCTGACCTCGATCTTTTCAATGTGGGCGTTCCGCATCGGCATGAGTTACGTGCTGGTTTTGGTATGCGGTTGGGGCGTGATGGGCGTTTGGATCGCCATGTTTATCGATTGGACATTCCGCGCCGCTCTGTTTGCATGGCGCTTCCGCAGCGGCAAATGGATTGCGCATTCCATCCCGGAGGCGAGTTAATATCTTTCACACGGGCAATCCGTATTTCGCCTTGTCCCGCCATAGGGGCTGTGCTATAATGAATCCAGAGGGAGGGGAATGACATGCTGGATCAAAATGATTTGCTTGCGATTGCGCAGTTGATGGATCAAAAGCTGGAACAGCGGTTTGCAGAGCAAGACCGGAAAATTGAACAGCGATTCGCGGAGCAGGACCGGAAAATGGAAGAGCGGTTCGCGGAGCAGGATCGGAAAATTGAGGAGCGGTTCACAGAGCAAGACCGAAAGATTGAACAGAGACTAACAAGTCAGGATCAAAAAATTGGAAGTTTAAAAACGGAAATGATTGAGCAGATGAATATCATCATCGAGTCCCGTGTGGAAAAGCAGATTCAACTGCTGGCGGAAGGCCATCGGGATATTTTGGAAAAGCTCCCCGAAGTCGATAAAGTCAGGGATTTGGAAGAGCGTGTCAGCACGCTGGAGACTATCACCAAAATGCAACGGCAGGAACTGAACGCCATGAAAGGCGCGTAAATACATAGATTGCACAACCGCGCATGTGGGGCTTCCCGCGTGCGCTTTTTTGTTTTCTAGAAACTTTTGTACAGGCAAATAGGGTACTATGAAAGCACTTGAATTCGTTGGCCCCATGAGGCCGGAAAGGCGGTACTTATGCCGGAAATCGCACCCCTGCGCGCGCTGCGCTATACCGCGAAGGCGGGAGAAATGGAGACGCTGCTCTGCCCGCCGTACGACGTCCTCGTTCCCGGCGACCGGGAACGCTTTGCCGCCCGGAACCCGTACAACTGTATGCATCTGGAGGTTCCCAAGGGGGACGATCCTTACCGGGCCGCCGCCGAGCGATTGCAGAAGTGGACGGAAGAAACCGTGTTGAAGCGCGACCTGCTGCCCGCTATGTTTCTTTATGAACAGGAGTTCCGGCTGCGCGGGGAAATCCTGCGCAACAAGATTCTGTTCTGCCGGGTCAAGCTCTCCGAGCCGCAGGAGGGGATGATTCTGCCGCATGAAGAAACGCTTGACGAAGCCAAACAGGACCGCCTGCGCCTGATGCAGTCCACGTTTTGCAATATCAGCCCGGTTTACGGCCTGTATGAGGACCCCAGGCGCGAGACAAAAGAACGCATTGACCGTCTGTCCGACTGCAAGCCGCGCTATACCTGCACGCTGGACGGCGTAACGCACCGCCTGTGGGTGGTCAACGATCTGGTGGTGCTGCGAGCGTTCTGCGACGACTTCCGGGATCGCAAGCTGTATATCGCCGACGGGCATCACCGGTACGCGACGGCGCTGGAATTCCGCCGCTGGTGTAAAGAACAGGGAAAGGACTACCCCGGCGCGGAGTATCTGATGATGGGACTGGCGGACATCAATGGACCGGGGTTGGCGGTGCTGCCGATTCACCGGCTGCTGCACGGTCTTCCCCATCTGGACGAAGCCGCACTTTTGGAGCGCTGCCGGACGCATTTTCACGTCTATGAGATGGACACGCCGGAAAATATAGAAACCAATCTGGACGCGCTGCACCGGCAGGCAAAGAAGGCGTTTGCATATTATTCCGGCGGGGACAAGTGGCAGCTGTTGATTTTGAAGGACGAAAATCTGATGGACCGCCTCTGTCCGGAACAGAGCGAAGCAACGCGGAACCTGAATGTGTCGCTGCTGCACAAGGTCATTCTGGAGGATATGCTCGGGATCGACGCGGCCAATTTGGCCAGGCAGGAAAACCTGACCTATACCCGCGATTTTCAGGAGGCGCTCTCCTCCGTGCGCGACGGGAAGAGCCAGTGTGCGTTCTTTCTGAATCCCGCGCGCATACAGGAAATCCGCCGGATCGCGGACGCGGGCGAAAAGATGCCGCAGAAATCCACCTGGTTCTATCCCAAGCTGATTACGGGATTCCTGATGAATCCGTTGGCGGAGTGAAAATTCCCCTTGACTTCAAGTGTGCTTGAAGGTGTAAAATGATTTTAACGATGAAAACGAACCTGTTTCATTTACAATCAGGAGGAATGAATATGTCTTATACAGCCAGTAAAGAACGATACGGGCAAATCCCGTACAACCGCTGCGGCGCGAGCGGATTAAAGCTGCCGATGCTGTCCCTGGGCCTGTGGCACAATTTCGGCACGAACGACAACTATGCGAACATGAAAGCCATGTGCTTTACCGCATTTGATAACGGGATCACGCATTTTGACCTTGCGAACAACTACGGCCCGGAGCCGGGCAGCGCGGAGGTCAACTTTGGAAAAATCGTGCGGGAGGAGCTGCACGGGTACCGCGACGAGCTGGTAATCAGCACCAAGGCCGGGTACACGATGTGGGACGGACCCTATGGCGACTGGGGCAGCCGGAAATACCTGCTCGCCAGCCTGGACCAGAGCTTGAAACGGCTGGGCCTGGACTACGTGGACATCTTCTACCATCACCGCATGGACCCCAATACGCCGCTGGAGGAGAGCATGATGGCGCTGGATACCGCCGTTAAGAGCGGCAAGGCGCTGTATGCGGGGATCTCCAATTACAACCGGGAGACCACACGGAAGGCGATGGAAATTTTAAAGGAGCTGAAATGCCCGTTTATCATCAACCAGAGCCGCTATTCGATCTTTGACCGGCACATTGAAACGGACGGCTTGAAATCGTTTGCGGCGCAGAACGGCTGCGGGATCATTGCGTTCAGCCCGCTGGCGCAGGGCCTTCTGACGGACAAATATCTGAAAGGCATTCCGGAGGACAGCCGCATCAGGCGCGACGGGCGTTTCCTGCACGCCGACCAGCTGACGCCGGAAAAATTGGGCCAGATTGCCGCGCTGAACGAGATCGCAGAGAACCGCGGCCAGACGCTGGCACAGATGGCGCTGAGCTGGGTTCTGCGCGACGGCGAAGTGACCAGCGTGTTGATCGGCGCGTCCAAACCGGCGCAGATTTTGGAGAATATTGGGATTGTAAAAAAGACCGCGTTTACAGCGGAGGAACTGCGGGCGATTGATGCAATCAGCCCAGCGGGGTGATGTTCTTTTTTAAAAGAACTTAAAATTTTAATATTTTGGGGCTGTTGCAAAACAGCCCCTTTTTTGTTTGCCTTGCGGGTAAAGGCTAAAACGTATTTATCCACCTTTCCAAAAGGTGGCGGGATCAAAGGGCGGCGCCCTTTGTCGTTCTCCGCAGAGAACGAAACTCTCTTTCTGAGAAGAGCGAGTGGGAACGAGTGATAGAGTTGTTTATGAGGCAGGGCACTGCCTCTGGGGCTTCTCTTTGGTTTCCCGGCTTTCGCCGGGGGGGTTCGTCGCTTTGAAAAGCGACAGCAAAGACTTTTTACTTTAAAAAAGTAAAACAAATTTTACATTGCGTAAGCAATGTTTCTATAAACTTTTATTTACTCAAATAAAACCTTGTTTTACAGAATGTTGCATCAACAACATTATATCGAAATCCTGAATATCCTTATAGGGCTTCACATAAATTAAGCAAATTGATTGCAAATGCAATCTTTACCGCTTGTTCGCTTTAGCAAAAGCAAGAGAAAACCGCAGGTTGCCCTCATGCCGGGCGGCACTTACTTTTCGTCTTGCCACAAAAGTAAGCAAAAGCACGCGAAGGGGGGCGTGAGAGCTGGGCTCCGGGAGGGTACGACTCGCGCCCCCCTTCACCCCCGGTATCCTCATATGCCTGAGTTGCTCAGGGAGGGCGGTGTGGTTTTCATTGACGGCGGAACTTTGGCTGAATTTTCCTCTTTAAATTTTTAGCAAATTATTGGTGCAGATGCCACACGGGAGATTGTTCTTTTCGTCGCGTACATCCGTGGTATTTTATTTTACCCAACGTCCGCCCGCGCCGTGCCTGCAGGCTCAGCCTGTCAGCCTGCTTTCAAGGGATTTTCACGCAATCATCACATTCACTTGCTACACTATAAAAATTAGATATCTTTGCAGTATTTACATTCCAGAAAATGGAGGGACGCATATGATCGAGGTGAAAAACCTCACCAAGCGGTACGGTACAAATCTGGCGCTGAACCATATCAGCTTTACGCTGGAGGAAGGCACCATATTGGGTTTTCTCGGTCCGAACGGCGCGGGAAAGTCCACCACCATGAACATCATCACCGGCTACCTTTCCCCCACGGAAGGCAGCGTCACCGTGGGCGGTTTCGATACGCTGGAAAACCCGATGGAGGCCAAAAAGCGCATCGGCTACCTGCCGGAGATTCCCCCGCTCTACAACGACATGACCGTGCGGGAATACCTCAGCTTCATGTATGAGCTGAAAAAAGTCAAGCTGCCAAAAAAGGAACACATTGCGGAAATCTGCGCGCTGGTTCAGATCGACGACATGTTGAACCGGCTGATCGCCAACCTGTCCAAAGGATATAAACAGCGCGTCGGCATCGCGCAGGCCATGCTGGGAAACCCGCCGGTTCTGATTCTCGACGAACCGACCGTTGGACTCGACCCCAAACAGATCATTGAAATCCGCAACCTGATTAAAAGCCTGGGCCAGAAGCACACCGTTATTTTGAGTTCCCATATCCTGCCGGAAGTGCAGGCTGTGTGCGACCGCATCATCGTCGTCAACCAGGGCGCGATCGTCGCGGACGGCACGCCGGACAGCCTGGCGCACGATCTTTCCCGGGAAAACCGTTTGCTGGTCCGCATGGAAGGCGCGGAATCCGCCATCCACACGGCGCTGCAGGCGATCCCCGGCGTGGAACACGTCACGAGTCTGGGCGAAAAAGAACCCGGCGTCTATGAGTTTTCGGTGGAGGGCGCGGAGCACACCGACCTGCGCCGTCCGGTCTTTGACGCCGCCGCGCAGCATCATTGGCCCATCCTGGGCATGAAGAGCAGCGACCTGACGCTGGAGGAGGTCTTCCTGCGATTGATCGGCGGGGAAACATCCGAAGAAGCGGAACCGGAGGAAAAGGAGGAGGAAGCGGTATGACGGCGATTTTCAAAAAGGAACTGCGTTCCTATTTCACCTCCCCTGTGGGCTATGTCTGTGCGGCGGTGCTGTTTGCCCTGTACGGCTTCTACTATTATTCCGTGATGCTCGTCGGCTCCACCTATTACATCGCGGCGGGCGTGTACAGTTCCATGTTCATTTGGAGCATGATGATCCTCCCCATCCTGACCATGCGCAGCTTCAGTGAAGAGCAGAAAAACAAAACCGACCAGGCGCTTTTGACCGCCCCCGTTGGGACTGGTTCGATTGTGCTGGGCAAGTTTCTGGCGTCCGCCGCCATATATGGGATCATCATGCTGGGAAGTCTGGTCCCGGTGGTGGTCATCTCGTTCTTTTCCGCCCCAAACTGGGCGCTGATCGCCGGCACGGTGTTTGGCTCGTTCCTGTACGGCGCGGCGATGCTCGCCATCGGCATCTTTATCTCGTCCCTGACGCAGAGCCAGATTGTCGCGGCCATCGGCACGTTCGGCGTGTCGATCCTGCTGGTGATCGTGGATCAGTTCTCCGGCATGGCGGGCAACGAAACGGCTGCAAAAATTCTGGACTGGCTGTCCTTCAACAGCCGCTATACCCCGTTCACCAATGGCATCTTCAACTTTGCAAGCATCGTGTTTTTCCTCAGCGTTGCGGCGGTCTTCCTGTTTTTGACGGCCCGCAAGCTGGAGAGCCGGCGCTGGAACTAAGGAGGCAGGCAGATGGATCACGAGAATAAAAACGGCGTCCAGCCAGAAGAAGAAACCCCGGCTGCAACGGGCGGGCCTGTAACGGAGAATGAGGCGGCAGATTCCGCACAGGAGCAGCAGGAAAACCCGACGGAAGAAACCGCCGCGGAGGAACAGGTGCCCCCCGCCGAACCGGCAATCGAAGAGAAACCCAAAAAGCCGAAGAAGGATTCCCGCAGGGGCAAATTCCGGGGGATTTCCTTCGCGTTCACCGCGGGCCTGATCGCATTGATCGTCCTGCTGAACGTGGTGGTCAGCATTTTGGGCGATCGCTACCCCTCCATGAATCTGGATCTGACGACGGGCAGGGTGAACACCCTTTCCGAGAGCGCCGCGCAGGTTGCCGACAACGTGCAGACCCCGACCACCATCACAATCATGGCGGGCGAGGACGTCGCCCGGTCCGATACAAACTACCAGCAGGTCAGCATTCTGGCCGATAAGATGGCGGAGCGCAATTCCAACATTACCGTCGCCTATCTGGAGCTCGATAAAAACCCGGCGTTTGCGGCGCAGTACCAGGATGAAAACATCACGACGGGAAGCGTGCTGGTGGAGACGGAAAAGCGCCACCGCGTCCTCAACTACGGGGACCTGTTCAGCACGCAGTATTCCATGGACGGCAGTATGGCGACGTATTCCAAGGTCGACAATGCGCTGGCCTCCGCGGTCAGCTCCGTCAACGCGGACACCCTGCCGCTCGCGGTCTTTGACAGCAGCCACAGCGAGGCGGTGGACCTCTCCGTCTACCGCACCCTGTTGGAAGGGAACAATTTTGAAACGCAGGATTTCCAGCTCCTGACCGGGGAAATTCCGGAGAACGCGCAGCTTCTGGTTCTGGGTACGCCCACCACGGACTGCACCCCGGACGAGATCGAAACGCTGGAATCTTTTCTGAACGACGAAAACCGCGGTTCTGACCGCGCCCTGCTGGTGACCTTCCACCCCAACCAGGCCGCGCTGCCGAACCTGACGGCCTTTTTAAAGGAATGGGGACTCGACGTGCAGCAGGCGACGGAGGTCGTCGAGAGCGACGCGAACCGCTATATCCCCGCCGACCCGGGCAATATTCTGGTCAATATCGGTTCAGACGTGACATTGAACAGCAACACGCAGAATTACAATCTGGTGGTCATGCCGCAGAGCAGCCCCATCCACCTCCTGTTTGACGAGCGCAACGGGATCACAACGCATTCCCTTGCCGCCAGCAACAGCACCTCCTACCTGTTCGACGGCACGCAGGAGAGCTTCGACAATCCGCAGATGGGTTCCTACAACGTCGCGGCCATGGCGCAGAAGCAGGTGGGCCAGAATACCGCCAATGTGGTGGCAGTCGGCAGCACCTTCATGTTTGACGACGGCATCCTGAACGTCAACACCTATGGAAACGGTTCCTTCGTTACGGACCTGTCCCGGTACGTGACCGGCGTGACGGGAAGCGAGACGGTTTCCATGGAGAACGCGCAGGTGCGCACGGCGGAACTGGACATCTCCATGAGCCTGTTCAACGTCACCCTGCTGGGGCTCGGTGTCTTTACCATCCTGCTGCCACTCTGTGTGGCGGTGATCGGGCTGGTGATCTATATCCGGAGGAGGCGATTGTAAATGAAACCGGCGACCCGTAATTTTGCCGTCCTCGGCGCGTGCATCATCGTGCTGGGCGGCGTATTGGCCGGCCTGCTGATGACCGGCGGCAGCGAAGAGGACGTCATTTCCTCCGGCGTGCTGGAGCAGCCCTCCGAGGATATCGCGCTGCTCAACAGGGAGGAGACGGATATTTCCTCCATTGAGGTCAGCAATACCAACGGTTTGTTCACCATCGTTCCGGCGGAAAAACAGCCGGAGACCAGCGCGGCGGGCGTTTCCTCGCAGGAATCTTCCTCCGGGGCGGAAAGCGTCACGTTTACCATCGCGGAACTGGAGGGTCTGCCGCAGGACGCCTATGCCGTCAACACGGCGGCGGAGGGCGGCTGGAAGCTCTTTGCGACAAAGAAGATCGGCACGGTCAGCAATCCCGGTGAATTCGGCCTCTCCACGCCGCGCGCCACAGTGACGGTCCGCTTTCAGGACGGCAGCGTCTACGGCTATACGGTCGGCAATACCTCCGTCGAGGACAGTGCCGCCTATTACCTGCGCGGGACCGATTCCGAAGAGGTCTATGTGGTGAAACTTCCGGAAACCTATCTGGACGACAAGCGGTCGTTCCTATCCCGCCAGGTTCTGGACTTCACCGCGCTGGGCGACGGGACCGCCGCCCCCTTCCGCAGGCTGGTGCTGGGCGGCAAGGCCCTGACGCAGCCCATCACGCTGGAGCAGGGACAGGAAGGCCGGTATGTGATGACTGAACCTGGTCGGATGGAAACCGACGAAGCGGAGGTTTCCGCCCTGACCGATCTGCTCTCCACGCTGACCGCGAGCGAGGTGTCGGCCCTCCATCCCGATACGGCGCAGCTCCGGGAATACGGGCTGGAAAACCCGGTCAACACCGTGGAGCTGTACTGTTCCGACGGCAACACCTACCTGCTCAAGGCCGGCGCGGGCCGGGAGGGCGACCGCTTCCTGATGCTGGACGGCGTGGACATTGTCTACCGCGTGGCGGAGGACGTGATAGCCCCGTGGGTCAGTATCCTCAAACCGTTTGACGTGCAGGACAAGGCGCTGCTGACCGGCGGCGTGGAAAACGTGAAAAGCCTCAGCGTCACGCTGGAAGGAGACATGGCCTTCCGCTGGGATGTGGCGCGCACGAAGGATGAGGAAAAGTCCACGGAGGACACCCCCTATTACCAATACGCGGTGACGGACGCGTCCGGCGCGCCGGTCGATTACGACCGCTTCCAGACGTTGTACCGCCAGTTTGCCGCGGAAACGGTTTTGGAAAGCGCGGACAGCCAGCCGGATACGGAACCGGTCCTGTCCGTTAAAGTGGAGGCGCAGGACGGCTCCGCCGCGCAGGAGCTGACGTTCTATCCCTCCGGCGCGCGTACCTGTGTCGCCGTGCTGAACGGCTCCGTGCGGGGCAGCGTCCCGCGCACGGACGTGGATGCCCTTGCCGCCGCCGTGCAGGGGATGGCGTAAAAACCAGCGCGGTAAAAGTCGGTACAACTTGAAAAAAGTGCTTTTATTTGTTTCTTTTTGAAAAAAACCGCCCTCGGTCAGGCGGGATTCAGGCGCGATAAAAAGTGGAGGTATCATATAATGGCGCTGAACCTTGTGGGGTGGAATACCGTTCTGGATTCCGATCATGCGGATGAACTGTCTGCATTTTATGAAAAGCTGCTTGGCTGGACGCGGTTCAAAGGCGAAGAATATACAGTTTTAGTCGATTTGGAGCAAAAGGGGCTTCCAACCTGGATCACCATTCAACAGGCAGATGATTATGTTCCTCCCGTTTGGCCCGCCACGCGAGAGGAACAGCAGCAGATGGCGCATCTGGACTTCCATGTGGCAGATGTGGAAGAAGGTGTGAAGCATGCCCTGTCATGCGGCGCAACCCTGTCCGAAGTGCAATTCGACGATCGTTGGCGTGTGATGCTTGACCCCGCGGGGCATCCGTTCTGTATCCTGCCCCCCATTCTGCCCTGGATGTAAGCATGTACGGCGCACCAGTTATTTACCATTATGGCAAACATCGTTTTACTGCGGTTCAAAGGCGGAAAAAGATGCGTCGTCGTTGGCGCAGGATATACAAAAACAGGCTGATTCTCCCGCGAGAATCAGCCTTTACTTTTTGCTTCTATACAGGCGTTTGCCATTTGATAAAAAACATTTTGCAGCCGGTCAGGCGCTGCGGAGGAAGCGGCCTGCCCGAACCTATCGCAGCCCTGTCGTTATAACACGATATAGTGCAGGATGATGTCCTCGTAATGGCCGTCCTTCATCAGAAACCCGCCGGGAATGGTTCCCAGACGCGTAAACCCCAGCTTGCGGTACAGGTGCAGCGCGGCGGCGTTGCTTTTTACCACCGCGTTGAATTGGAGGACGCGGAAGCCCAGCGCCTTCCCCTTTTCCAGGCAGTGGCGCACGAGCGCTTCACCAATCCGGTGACCGCGCAGGTCGGCCCGGACAGCGTAGCTGGCGTTGCAGATGTGCCCGCACCGCCCGACGTTGTTCGGATGGAGGATGTACAGCCCCACGATTGCCCCGCTCTCCGCATCACAGGCGAGCCCCGTGAAGGACTGTTCGGAGAAAAACACGTGCCCCTCCTGTTCCGTCAGTGGGTCCGTCTGCGGGAAGGAGGTCCCCTCCTCCACAACCTGATTCCAGATTTTGACCGCGTCCGCGGCGTCGGCTTCCGTATATGCCCGGATTTTGATTTCCATCCCGTCCACTTCTTTCTTTTGTCTTTCCGCGGCTGTACCGCGATGAAAAGCGGACTGACCACGCCTTTTCATTGTACGGACAGGGGCGGCCGGTTGTCAACATCTGGCGGCATTTACTTTTTTCATGGCCTGAACAGTAAATTGAAGAAACGGGTTTGCATGGATTCTTTTTTTAGATGACGCGGCAAACAATGAGGCGTCATTTGACAATCATCTTGTATTATACGGAATGATAAATCCATGATGCCGCCCGGTAATAAGAGCTATCCCATCCCGTTGTATGGTTTGTTTTGCAACAGAAGAAGAGCCGCCGTTCCGGTTCATTGGACCGGAGCAGCGGCTCTTACTGTAGTTTGCAATCAGCTTGCGCTGACCGGGTTACCGGGACGGGAAGGGTTCCCAGCCGGGGGTGAAATCGGGGTTCATGTCCCAGAGGCAATAGCGGACGATCGCGTACTGCTGGTCGATCTCTTCCTGGGTAACGTCCGGATCGGCAAGCACTTTTTCGGCCCGTTCGACCACGTAGAGCAGGTTGTCGACAAAAGCCTGCTGGTGATCGGGGTTAATGGAGGAAACGTTCTCGATGGAAGCCACGCTGCGGGCCAGCTCGATGATTTCCTCCAGCGCTTCGGTATCCAGGAACACTTCCAGCGCATCCATCGCGTCGAGCAGGTTTTCCAGCGTTTCATCGGTTTCTTCCTGTGAAGCGTCGGGGCGGGAAAGGACGTCTTCCGCAGCTTCCAGCGCGTCCGTCAGAGCCTCCCAGCTTTCGACCGTGTAGCGGCTTTCGTCCAGCGCATAGGCGCGCTCGACGGCCTCGGACAGGGATTCCTTGTCGGCTTCCGCTACGGCGGTCAGGAATTTCGCGTCGGCCCAGTTGGCGTGGTCGTTTGCGTTCCCGTTTCCGCCGTCGGTGACCACCAGCTTCAGTGTTTTAGCGCCGGCCAGAGAGACCGCCAGCGTTTCAGCGGGCATTCCCTTGCGCATGACGGGCGTTTCCGCCATCAGTTCGCCGTCCACAAATACGCGGAACACGACGGAAGAGAGGCTGTTTCCGGCGGTGTTGTCCACGCCCACCTGAGAGGTGAAGTAGTAGAAATCCTTGCCGGTCAGGTCGTAGACCACTTCGGAGGTGGCATGGATACCGAGGCCCTTTTCATAGGTCTGCACGCCGTTTTCGGTAGCCAGCTTGATCGCGTTGCCGTTCAGGGAACGGTCGCGCTTGATGCTGCCCCAGCCGACCTTGGCGCTCTTCCAGTTCTGGTCGCTGACATAGACAAAGCTGTTGACCACAACCAGGTTCTGCACGGCCTCGGCGGTGTTGCCGTCGGAATCGGTGACGGAGTAGGTAACGGTGAACGCGCCGGTTTTGCCGGGCACATAGTCGGTGTTATAGGTCAGGCGGTCTGTCAGGTCGCCGTCCTCCACATCCGTGGCGGTCGCTTCCGCGACAATGGCGTCCAGATCGACGTCCGCCGGATCGGAAAACGCGACGTCCTGCACATGGATGACGGGAGCGGAGCTTCCCTTGGCGAAGCGTGCATCCGCCCACACGGTGTGGTCGCTGGAAGTCGCGCCCATGCTGTCGGTGACCAGGCGCAGTTCCTCCGCCCCGGCCAGATCGACGGCTACGTGCTTCATGGGGGTGTTTGCCAGCATCGCGCCGCTGTCGTAGCGCAGGCTGCCGTCCACATAGACCTGGAATTTCGCCTTGGCGGACGATGCATTCTTCATGGCCTGATCGATGCCGACAAAGGATTCAAACCAGGTGTAGCCGGTACCGGTGAGGTCATAGACAATTTCAGAGGAAGCGTGCGCGCCCAATCCCTTGGAGAAGGATACCTGCGCGCCGTCCTTCAGCAGCTTGATGGTGCCGCCCTGAATGTTCTTGTCCTTCTGGAGCTGGCCCCAGCCAACGGTGGCGCTGGTTTCCTGTACGTCGGAGGCATAGTCAAAACGGCTGACCACCGTCACGGGAACGGTCAGACGGCTGGTGATGCCAGCCGCGTCGGTGACGGAATAGGTAACGGAGTAGGTTCCCTTAGCGGAGGTATCCACATCGTTGGATTCCACCTGAATGGAATCGTTGAGGCGGTTGCCGTCCCGGTCCAGCGCGGAAACGACGGACAGAGGATCAAACGCTTCATAAAGCGCGGTCAGTGTGCTTCCGGTGATCTGGAATACAGGGGCGTCCAGATTGATCGCGTAAGGCGCGCTGCTTTCGGTCCGGTTCAGGCGCAGGTCGTACGCGCGGGCGGTGTAGACGTGCTCAGCGCTGTCGTTGGCAAAATAGGCGGTGGTCAGGGTGTTTCCTTTGGTAAAGCCGATGACCTTGCCGTCTTCCATCACTTCAAAGCCCAGCAGGGCGTCAGAAGCGGATTCGTCGATCTTCAGGGTGACCTGGAGGTTTTCGCCGCTGCGCTCCACAGAGACGACTTCAGGGGTATACTCCTCGGTAAAGGCGCTGGTGCGGTCCTTGGTCGCTTTGGTCCACAGGTACCAGGGCTTGACATTCTCCGGCGCGGCGGGCACGTTCAGCGCGGCCAGCGCGTTGTCAACAACTTCGCTGCGTTTGATGAATCCGTAGCGCTCAAAGTGCTCGACCAGATCCATTCCCAGCACGTAGGAGGAGACAACCGCCATGCGCTGACGGTCGGTCAGGCCCATATCCTTCGCGACGCCCGCGCGGAACGCCTTCTGATAGTCCGGCCAGTAGTTTTCATTCAGGAGGTGGAGCTGCCACCACATGCCCAGGTCGTGCGGCGTGGCTTTTTTGTCCTCATAATCGTCGCGTCCTACATAGAGCAGGATGTTGCCGTACTGCACGCGGTCATTTTCGTTCTGGACGTCCACGGCGATGTGGTTGGCCCACATGTTGTTGGTGACTTCCGGAACCTTTCCGCCCTTGATGTCCAGCTGGTGGCCGATTTCATGGGAATAGACCCAGCCGACCAGCTGGCCCTTGAAGAACGTGTTGGCGCTGCCCTGCTGGATTCCCACATGGTCCCCGGCGGCGTAGCCGGAGCCGTAGGGCTGCATCAGGCGCATATTGAGCCGCGCGCCGTTGCGGGAGTTCTCAAAGCTGCTCTCGTCGATGCCCGCAAAGGAGAGCATCTCGCCCACCCGGGCGTTGTGAAGATCCACGGTGCGCTGGGGATCGCCGGTGCCGTTGAGGAACGGCGCGGCGGCCTGCAGGTTGCCGTTGAGGATAAAGAGATCGCTGTATACCTCCACGATGTCCACGGAGTGCTCACGGTCGGCCTCCACAGCCGTTTTATAGGCGCGCAGCTCGTCCAGGAACGCGTCCACGTTGTCCCCATCGCGGAACAGCGGATAGTCGATGCCGCCCTCTATGCGGATGCGGGGCGCTTTCTCCTGCTGCTCGGACGTGTACGGATTGCTGAAGTAAATCGCGCCGCCGGGATACGTTTTGGTGCTCCACTTGTCGCTGAAAATCCTCGGCGCCGTAATGACGTTCTCGCCGTTTTTCAGAGCGTAGCTCTGCTGCCACCAGCCGAACCGGCCGATCTGCTGTGTGAAGACCACAGTCGGCATGGGGCCGTTTTCATCGGCGTCCACATAGAACTTGATGACATCCCCGGGGCGGGCGGCGTATCCGGTCGGAAGGAAGTTGCTGCCGTAGCTGCTCATCTGCAGCACGTTGCGGGCGTGGTTGACGCCGTTGCCGCGCTGCTCCAGCGTCACGACGTCCTTCGCGTAGTCCACCGCGCCGGTCTGAATGTCAATGGCGGACTGTACGAGTTTTTCCAGGTCTTTATTCGGGTTGTTTTTGGCCGTCTCCAGCATCTCCTGCAGCAGCGCCAGATCCTGATACTGCGGCTTGAGCGCGGACATGGTGCCGTCTGCAAAGAGGTCTTCTACCTCTGCAACCAGGGTGTCGGGACGGTAGAACGCCAGCTCGCCGCCAGCCGCCCAATTCTGGTTGGCCTTTTCAAAGACAAAGCGCAGGCGCAGGAAGCTGGTGGGATCAAAGCTGATCTGTGTGCCGCCGGATGCGATCGCCGCGTTGCCGGAGCAGACCAGGGTAAAGTCCTCCCCGCTCTCGCTCTGGGAGGCGTAAATGGAAAACGCGGTCGGGAAGCCCTTGTTGGCCGCGCCCTGCGTGCGGGGATAATAGACCACGCTGCCCAGCTCTACCGGAGCGTCAAAGGTGAAGGTAACGGCGTTCTGGAAATTGTCGTTGTTGGCCTTGCCGGTTTCCCAGTGGGTTTTTGTGTTGCCGTCGTACAGGTATTTGAGCGCGCTGCCGCCGTATTGGCCGCCGTTGCTGACGGCTTTTACCACGTGGTCGCCGGTGACGCGGAACGCCACGTCGTAATCTTCCTGATAAGCGGCGGGCACATGGAACGGCCCCACGCCGGTTTTTACGGGAGCCGGTTCCGGGGGAAGCTCCTCTTCAGGAGGGATAATATCGCCGGTGAGGTCGTCCCCCTCTTCGGGCAGGACGTCTTCCCCTTCCGCGGGTTCCTGGTTTACCATCAGAGAATCGCTGCTCTCCGCTGTTTCGGAGGACGGCTGTTCTGCGGCAAGGGCCGGGCTGGCCGCCTGCGCTGTCAGCGCCAGGGTGAGGATGAGGGCTGCAACTTTGGACAAATGATGACGTTTCATCTCTTTTCTTCCTTTCTCTGCCTGTCTGTTAAAATCAGTTGCCGACCGGTCCGGGCAAAATAAAAACACCCTCGGCCGGTCCGGGAATGGACAGTCTGAGAGCGTCAGTTAAAAACCCGGGGCGGAAAAATCCCCCCAAAGCTGCAACCGGCTGTCATACCTCCATCGGCTTAGACCCGTGGCTTTGCGTCCCTGCTTTTCAACAGGTTTGCCAAATTATAAAGTTGTTTCGAATTGGATACTCGAGTAATCCACTAGGTTATCGATTGGACTCAGTATACCAGAGATTTCCATTAAGAGCAAGAGGTATTATCGTTTTGATCGAACTTTGTAGGGTCGTATAAACTTTCCTCACATTTGTTGGGAATAAT
Source organism: Clostridium sp. D33t1_170424_F3 (assembly GCF_015667585.1). Taxonomy (GTDB): domain Bacteria; phylum Bacillota; class Clostridia; order Oscillospirales; family Acutalibacteraceae; genus Anaeromassilibacillus. The sequence continues at coordinate 52,531 of NZ_JADPEG010000003.1, forward strand.
TACGATTCTTGTTGTTAAACAGCAAAAGACGGATTTTTATGATGGATCTATTAATACAAATGCCGTTCCGGTCTGTTGAACCGGAACGGCATTTGTGTCATTAAAATTACTGGAACGGATAGGGCTGCCAGCCGGGGGTGAAATCGGGGTTCATATCCCAGAGGAAATAGCGGACGACGGCAAACTGCCGGTCGATCTCTTCCTGGTCGACGTCCGGGTCGGCAAGCGCTTTTTCCGCGCCTGCAACGGCGGCAAGCACATTGTCGACAAAGCTCTGCTGCTGATTGGGATTGATGGAGGACACGTTTTCAATGGAAGCCACGCTGCGGGCCAGCTCGATGATTTCCTCCAGCGCTTCGGTATCCAGGAACACTTCCAGCGCATCCATCGCGTCGAGCAGGTTTTCCAAAGCTTCGTCGGTTTCCTCCTGAGAAGCGGTGAGACGGGAGAGGACGTCCTCCGCCGCTTCCAGCGCGTCCGTCAGGGACTCCCAGCTTTCGACCGTGTAGCGGCTTTCATCCAGCGAATAGGCGCGCTCGACAGCCTCGGACAGGGATTCCTTTTCTGCTTCCGCTACGGCGGTGAAGAATTTGGCGTCGGCCCAGTTGGCGTGGTCGTTCGCGTTCCCGTTTCCGCCGTCGGTGACCACCAGCTTCAGCGTTTTAGCGCCGGCCAGAGAGACCGCCAGCGTTTCAGCGGGCATTCCCTTGCGCATGACGGGCGTTTCCGCCATCAGCTCGCCGTCCACAAATACGCGGAACACGACGGAAGAGAGGCTGCTTCCGGCGGTGTTGTCCACACCCACCTGAGAGGTGAAGTAGTAGAAATCCTTGCCGGTCAGGTCATAGACCACCTCGGAGGTGGCATGGACGCCGAGGCCCTTTTCAAAGGTCTGCACGCCGTTTTCGGTAGCCAGCTTGATTGCGTTGCCGTTCAGGGAACGGTCGCGCTTGATGCTGCCCCAGCCGACCTTGGCGCTCTTCCAGTTCTGGTCGCTGACATAGGCATAATCGTTGACAACGATAAGATTCCTGGTGATTTCCGTGGTGTTGTCCTCAGAATCCGTGACAGAATAGGTGATCTCAAAAACACCGGTTTTGCCGGGCTTGAAGTTTGTGGTATAGGTGAGCGCGCTGGTGATGTCGCCGTCTTCCGCATCGGTTGCGGTGACAGAGGAGAGGATCTCATCCAGATCGACGTCCGCCGGATCGGTAAAAACAAGATCCTGTGCATGGATGACCGGAACGGCATTGCCTGTGGTAAAGCGGGCGCCGCCCCAGACCGTATGGTCGTTGCTGTTGGAACCCATGCTGTCGGTGACCAGGCGGAGCTGTTTCGCGCCGGTCAGATCGACGGATACATACTTCATGGGGGTGTTGGATTTCATCGCGCCGCTGTCGTAGCGCAGTTCGCCGTCTACAAAGACCTGGAACTTGGCTTGCGGAAGACTGCTGTTCCGCATGGACTGGTCGATGCCAACGTAAGACTCGAACCAGGAGAACCCGGTATCGGTCAGGTCGTAGATGATTTCAGAAGAAGCATGCGCGCCCAGGCCTTTGGCAAAGGTGACCTGTCTGCCGTCCTCCAGCAGCGTAATCACGCCGCCTTGGATGTTGGCGTCATGGTTGAGCGTACCGTAGCCGACTTTGGCGCTCTGTTCGGAAACATCGGACGCATATACATAGTTGCTGATAACGCCGAACGGGACTTCCAGTGTGGTTTCTCTGCCCGCTTCGTCGGTTACCGCATAGGTAATCGTGTAGTTGCCGCGGACGTCCACGTCCAGATTGTTGTCAATCACGCGGATGGAATCGGTCAGATCCTGCCCGTCGACCGAGTGGGCTGTGACAACGGAAAGGGGATCAAATTCCTGATGGATCATCAGGACGTTTACGCCGTCCATCACAATGTAAGGCGCGTCGGCGGAGAATACGGCGGGTTCACTGTCTCCGGATTCGTTGAGACGGGCGTCGTAGGCGCGCACGGTATAACTGTGATCCGCACCGTCGTTTGAGCCGGAATCGATCCAGGTGACGCGGTTGGACGGGAAGGAAACCGGAATATTGGAGGCGTTGCCTGCCAGCGCATAACCTGCCAGTTCGCCGTCGCGCAGGATTTCGTAGGTCTGCACCGCGCCGGCCGGGGCTTCCGGAACATCCATGCGGAGTACGGCAAGCCCGTTTTCACGGGAAAGTTTTACAGTGGGGACGGATCCGTCGGGCAGGGTCTGTACGTCTTTTGCATCGGCGGCGCTGGTGGCCAGCCAAGTCTTCTTTGTGTTCGGCTTCAAATCGGGATCCAGCTGTTTGCGTGCGGCGTCGGTGATCTCGATCCCGTAATGCTCAAAGTGGTTGGTCAGGTCGATTCCCAGCGCGTTGGAGGCGGCAACCGCAAAGCGGTTCATGTACAGGGTGTCGCCGTTTTCCAGCCCGCCGAGGCGTCCGCCGTTGTCGCGGGACCAGCGCAGGGTTTTGGCGTAGACCGAATCGGCGGAGAATGCGCTGCCGTGGTCGCCATAGGCGGCTTCCAGCTGGTACAGAATGGCGAGCAGCACAAAGTTGCCGCCAATGTAGCCGGGGCGCTCCTCTAATTTATAATCGCTGTTGTTGTATTTCAGAATTTCTTCGCGGAACCGGGCGGAAACGCGGTTGGATACCTGGAATTCGTTCTGGAATTGCAGGGAGAACAGGTTATTGGTGTATTCTGCGCGGCCTACGCGGCTGCCTTCCAGCAGATGGCCCAGTTCATGCGCAAGGCCCCAGCCCGCGCCGGTGATCTGGCTGCAGGAGGCCACGGCGGAGAACATGTCGCCCGCGCGCTTGTCGTTTTCAGAGAAGCCGCCGTTGAAGCCGACATAGCCGGCGTCGCCCCAGCCGAAGGGACCCTGGCAGAATACGCGGATCATGAACCGGCCGATCGGGCGGTACTGGCGGTACAGCGGGTCGGACGTGCTGGGAGCGGCGGTTTCGCCCAGGCGTTCCGGCTCATATCCGGCGTAGGTCATCATATTGTTGTAATGATTTTCATGCAGGAACATCAAATCGGACGGGCCGCTCATCGTTTCCCCGGTGCGCTTGTCCACGGAAGTGTTTTTCAAACCGTTGCGCGCGCCGGTGGCGCTGGTGGAAACCAGCACGTTAGTGGAAACCAGTTCGCAGATGTTGTAGTTGCCCTCGCCTGCCGCGGCCTCTGCGTCAGTGGCGGACAGAGTCGGGATATAGGCTTCCAGTTCCTCCAGGAAGGCGGCTTCGTCGCGGCGGTCCGGCAGATAACCGGTGTTGGCGGTGGAGTCGTCCTGATAGAAGAGCGGGAAGCGGCGCACGCCGTCTCCGCCGGAGGCGTCCACAAAACGAATGTCCGGAGCGATGCCGGTGTAGCCGTAGTTCTGGTTGACAAAGTAGATCGCGCCCGGGTTCATGTTGTCCACGCCCGGCACCTGAATCACATTGTGGCCTTCTTTCAGGTTAAAGCGGCGGCCCCAGCCGTTCTTGTCTCTGGCAATCTGGCCGAAGACAATCTGCGGGAGAGAGCCGGCCTGGCCCTCCGCGAAGCCGGGTTCCACATAGACGTCCAGCGTGGTGCCCGGAACGACGTAATAGCCGGTGGGCTGATAGGGGAACATCTGGTTCCAGGTGGAGGCGCGGCCGATGTCGTCGCCGTAGGGGCCGCGGGCGGGTACGTCGTATACGGTGACGCCCGGCGCGGTCTGGCCGTCCGCCAGCAGTGCGGCCAGGTCCAGCGCGTCTGCGTACAGATCGCGCAGAGGATGCTCCGCCATGCCGTTCACCAGCGACTGGACGTCTTCGTTCGTCAGGCCGTCCGCCAGCGCGCTCCAGGTCCCGTCGGCGAACAGCTTGTCCACCTGTGCGGGCAGGAGGTCGGCGCGGTAGAATTTCATCTCGCCGCAGGCGGCCCAGTTGGCCTGGCAGGCGTCAAATACAAAGCGCAGGCGCTTAAAAGAAGTTTCCGGGAAGGCGATCTGCGTACCGCCGCCGGCGACTTTGGCCGTTCCCTGGAACACCAGGGAGAAGTCCTCCCCGTCGTCGCTCTGGGAGGCATAGATGGAAAACGCGGTCGGGAATCCCTTGTTGGTCGCTCCCTGCACACGCGGATAGTACACCACGCTGCCCAGCGTTTCCGGCTCGGCAAAGGTAAAGGTCAGGTTGTTGACAAAGCTGCCGTTGTTGGCTTTGCCGGTCTCCCAATGGGTGTTGACGTTGCCGTCGATGACGTTGGTAACCACGCTGGATCCATATTTTCCGCCGTTTGTGGTTACAGAAGCGGCCTGTACGGCAAAGGCCGCGTCATAGGATTCGGCATAGGCGGCCGGTACGGAGAATTTCCCCACGCTGCCGGCGGGCGCGACTTCCGCCTGCACCAGCGGTTCCGCGTCCATGTCCACGATGTCGTTCTGTACGTTTTCGTTCCCCACTGTGGTGTCGTAATCCATGACGAGAGGGGCTTCCTCCTCCGGGGCGTTGTAGACTTCAGCGAGGGACGCGCTGTCCGCTTCCACGGAAAGGGGCTGTTCTGCCGCGAAGGCCGGGAGGGCTGCTGCCTGTGCGACCAATGCGAAAGTAAGGATAAAGGCCGCGACTTTGGATAGATTGTTTCGTTTCATCTCTTTTCTTCCTTTCTATGCCTGTCTGTAAAAGTAAGCCGTCCGGTCCGGGCAAAATAAAAACACCCTCGACCGGTCCGGGAATGGACAGTCTGAGAGCGTCAGTTAAAACCCCAGGGCGAAACAATCCCCCCAAAGCTGCAACCGGCTGTCATACCTCCATCGGCTTAGACCCGTGGCTTTGCGTCCCTGCTTTTCAACAGGTTTGCCAAATTATGAAGTTGTTTCGAATTGGATACTCGAGTAATCCACTAGGTTATCGATTGCATTCAGTATACCAGAGATTTCCACCAAGAGCAAGAGGTATTATCGTTTTTGTCGAACTTTGTAAGGTCGCATAAACTTTTCCTCGATCGCATTGGGAATAATTACTGTTTTTGTTATTTTTTTATCCGGAGCCGGGTCGGCGGCGCGCGGCAAAACCGGCTTTTAAAGCGTCAGGAGGGCTGCCGATTCAGAGGATGCGGGGCAAACGCAAAACCCCCGCATCATCCGGTTGGACGCTGCGGGGGTTGCAATGGGATTTTGATTTGTCCTGAAAATACTGCTGCGGTCCTGTTTTACAGGGATTCCGGCGGCATTTTTACTTATTCCTCCGTCCCCGTTTGGGTAAACTCCAGATTGTCGAACGACGTGGCGGCGCAGATGCCGTTTTCGCTCGGCAGATACCGCAGCTTCACGCGGTCGCCGGGCTGTGTGAGGGACAGCTCCGCGCTCATGTCATATGGCACGGTGAAGATCAGATGCGGCTTGTTCTCCAGGATGACGCGGTAGGTGATGGTATCCCCCAGCGCTTCGCCCGCAATGCGCAGCACCGTGCCGGCAGCGGACTCGTCCCCCACGCTGGCGTCCACCTTGCCGCTGTTGTTCTCCCGCAGGGTCTGGCGGTAATTGCGCAGGGCCGCGCTGATGGACTCGCCCGTGCCGACGTTGGTGTAGGTGGCGACGGAGACGAACGCGTACTGCTTGATCAGGCCCGCGTTGTCCTTGAGCGTCATGAAATACGTCGGCTGGCCGTCCAGGTTGATGATCATCGGGAACGCCGCCTGATAGCCGTACTGCTGGACCTTGCCCTGCGCGGAGCTCATCGCGGCGGATTCCGTCGCGCCGCTCATCTGGTAGAGCTTTGTCTCCTTGGTCACCATGTTGACCATCATGAAGCCGATGGCGGACTCGTCGGAGCCGACGCTCGTCAGGCCGGTGAACAGGTAGCAGTCGCCGTCGTTGTAGACGATGATGTGGCCCGCGCTGGGCTTGAATTTGTCCTGATTGGAAAAGTTGAGGAAGCCGTGGACGTACTCGCCCTGGTTGGCGATCTGCGTGGTGATGAAGCTCTCCGGCTGCACGCGGTCCACCCATTCCGGGATTTCGTCCATGCCGTAGGAGGACGCCGCGCCGGTCTGCGCGTCCACGGTGATGATGCCGTTGGCCTCCGGCAGCGCGAACAGCCAGTTGTTTTTGTACGTGGTGACCACCCAGAACGGGCGGCCGCTGTCGTCCAGTTCAAAGGAGTAATCCGTGACGCCGCGGAACAGCCCGCCGCCCGCCAGGCGCACATGGCGGTCTAGATTGTCCAGCAGGTACGCGCCCGCCTGGTATTTGATCTTGTAATCGTCCACCAGCTTGACGTCGTTGACGTCCGTCGCGGACACGACGATGTAACCCGCGGAACCATCCATATTGTTCAGCCACTTGAAAAAGCCGGAGTGCTCCAGCGGCACGGCCCAGAGCAGCTTGCCCTGCACCTGCTGGATGACCGGTTCGCCCAGCACGACCTGGCTGCCCAGGCCCGGGTTCTCACCCAGCTTTTTGTCCGCCAGCTCCCGCGCCAGCGCCTTGTCCACGATGGGAAGCTGGTCCTGTGAGATGGGCTGCACCGTGTCGGTAAACTGCGCCTTCTCCGGCGTGCCGAGCTGGTCGCGGTACGCGCCGTAGTTGACGATCACCGTGGAAGCCAGGTTCAGCAGGAGAAACAGGCCCCACAGCACCGCCAGCACCTTGAGCGTGCGTTTGGTCCCGCGCGCGTCGTGGCCGATGCGGACCACGGGCACGCCGTTCGCGTTTTGCTCCATATGCAGGCCGCCGAGGCCGATGATGAAGTTCAGCGCCAGATAGCAGCTGAACAGCGCCAGCCAGATAAACGCGCCGTCCGGATAGAGCGGGTTCAGGTTCGGATTGGTAACAAAGACCCAGCCGGCAAACAGCACGGCGAGCAGGAGATTCCAGATCACTCTTTTTTTCGTACTCAATATATTCGCTCCTTCTTTGGGAATCGTATGGGAACAGTTTGCGCCTGATACCCCCAAATCATAGCACGTTTGCGAAAAAAATGCACCCGTCGGCCCAAAAGAAATAAAAGCTGTTAAAATAAGAAGGAAGAATGTTAAGATGAGGGTGAGGAAGGAGGCGTTCACCATGTCCATGCTGTCGGAAAAATTAAAAGAGATCATTCAGAAAAAGCAGATCAAGATGTATACGCTGGCGAATCTCTGCAACATCGACCGCGCGGCGCTCTACAAATACGTCAACGGAGACCGGAAAATCTCCATGGAGGTCTTCCGCCAGCTCGCGGAAGGGCTGCGGCTCAGTCCCGAGGAACGGGCGGAGCTGACGGCCTGTTTCAACATCGCCGATATGGGCGAGGAGGAATACCTGCGCCGGAGCTGCACGGCGGAATTCCTCAGCTCCTTCCGGGTTGCGCCTGCGGAGCAGCCCGTTTCCAAAGCGCTTCCAGGGCCGGGTCCAAAGGGGGCGCTGTACGGCAGCCTGGAGATCAACCACGCGGTGCAGGCCGCCGTCCGGGCGGAGATGGAGCGGAATAACGGCGAGGTGCTGCTGATGGCGCAGCCGGAATACGAGTCCCTGTTCCAGGCGCTGCCTGCGCTGGCGCTCGAAAAGGGGAATTGCACGATCCGGCATATCCTCTGCCTGGAAGGGACGGAAAAAAGCGGCGACAACCGGTACAACCTGCGCTGCCTGCGCGCGGCCATGCAGGCGGCCGGTTCCGGCTGCACCTATGTGCCGTATTACTATTATGACAACGTGCACGCCCATTTTTCCAATAACAACCTGCTGCCCTGTCTGGTGGTTACCGGGGGCTGCGCTATCCAGATTTCCAGCCGGGCAGAATACGCGCTCTGCCACCGGGAGAAAGAGCAGGTCGCGTTTTTTCAAAAGCTGTTTGCGGAAGCTGTAAAGAAATCGCAGCCGCTGTGCGGGAAAATTCATACGCTGGCGGAAAACCTGCCCTTTGACGAACAGATGACCCTGAACAGGGAGCCGCCGCGGTACTGCATTTCCGCGGAACCGTGCCTGATCCCCTGCCTTTCGCGGGACATGCTGGAACGGAGCGTCAACTGGCACCTGCCCGGCGCCGGCGCGGTGGTGGACCAGCTCATGGAGTATATCCGCGGGCAGAACGGAGAACGGGGCGGGCGCAGCGTGCAGATCGACTATTTCACGCTGGAGGGCCTGGACTATTTCTGCAATACCGGCCGCATCTGGCAGATTCCGGAATTCGACTGCGCGCCGCTGCCCGCCCGCGACCGCCACGAGCTGCTGCGCCGCTACAGCACGATGTGGAGCGATTCGCGCGTCCACCTGATGCTCCGCCCGGAGATACCGCGGGTATCCGTCGGGCTGGAGGCGGTGGTCTGCCGCGGCGGCGCGGTCTGTCTCATACAGGAGCACCACCCCAACGCGTACGCGGCGTTCCTCCTGTGCGAAAAATCTCTGTCCTATTGCTTTAAGGACCTGCTGTCCTCCCTGGAGAAAAGCGGCGGTGCTTACACCCAGGAGGAGACGCGCGCGGTCCTCCAGCAGAAAATGGAGGGTTTAAAAGCTCAATTTTGATTTATTTTCGCAACATTTCCCAAAAATATGAATAAATTATGAAAAAATTGTCAAAATTTATTGACTTTTCCCGCTTTAGTCCGGTAAAATAGGAAAAAAGGGCGCGCGGACTGCCGCGGGCCTGAGATTGGAAGGGGAGAGTCCATGGACCCAATTTACGCGGGCTGGCTTTCGATCGTGCCGCCCATCATTGCAATCGCATTGGCCCTGATGACCAAGGAGGTCATTTCCTCGCTGATGATCGGCATCCTGTCCGGAACGCTGATCTACGCCTGCATGAGCGGCGGAAACCCGGTGGTGGGAACCGTCGATTATGCGTTCAAGCTCATGGCGAACCGTGTGGACATCAACATCATTCTGTTTCTCGCCCTGCTGGGCGCGCTGGTTGCGGTGGTCAATATGGCCGGCGGCTCCCAGGCGTACGGGCGCTGGGCCGGCAACAAGCTCAAATCCAAGCGCAGCGCCATGGTGGCGACGGGCGTTCTGGGTTCCCTGATCTTCATCGACGACTATTTCAACTGTTTGACGGTCGGCACGGTTATGAAGCCGGTCACAGACAAATACCAGATTTCCCGGGCAAAGCTGGCGTATATCATCGACGCCACAGCCGCGCCGGTCTGTATCATCGCCCCGATTTCCAGCTGGGCGGCGGCGGTCGGCTCCAACCTGGCGATCACCGGGGAGTTTGAAAGCGACATCGCGGCGTTTGTCGCCACGATCCCGTACAACCTGTACGCAATCCTGAGCATCCTGATGGTCTTCTTGCTCTGCTTTGTCAACCTGGACTTCGGCCCGATGGAGCGCGCGGAGGAAACCGCGGCGGCGGGCGACCTGGGCGCGATCGACAAGGAAGAGACGGACGCCATTCCCGTCAACGAAAAGGGCCGCGTGTTCGATATGCTGATCCCGATTTTTGCGCTGATCGTCTTTTCCATCCTGGCGATGCTGTATAACGGCGGTTTCTGGGGCGACGACCCGGCGTATCATTCCATCGGCGCGGCGTTCGGCAACTGCGTCGCGGCGGAAGCGCTGGTGCTGGGCGGCTTTGCGGCGCTGGTTGTGGCGTTCCTGCTGTTTGTCCCGCGCCGTGTGGTGAAGTTCCGCGACTTTATGGCGGGCATCACCATGGGCGTGAAGTCCATGGTTCCGGCGTTTATCATCCTGACCCTGGCGTGGACCATCAGCGGCGTGTGCCGCGACCTGCTCATGACCGGCGAGTTTGTCAAGGACATGGTGGCGGGCAGCGCCCTGCCGGCGTCCCTGCTGCCGGCGATTATCTTCGCCGTGGCGGCGTTCCTGAGCTTCTCCATGGGCACCGCGTGGGGCACCTTTGGCATCCTGATCCCGATCGTCGTCCCCACCTGCGTGGCGATCGCGCCGGAGCTTCTGGTGGTGGCGCTCTCCGCAACGCTGGCGGGCAGCGTGTTCGGCGACCACTGCTCCCCGATTTCGGATACCACGATCCTGTCCTCTACGGGCGCGGGCTGCAACCACATCCAGCATGTGTCCACGCAGCTCCCCTATTGCATCACCGTGGCGTGCTGCTGCTTTATCGGCTATCTGGTGGCCGGATTAAGCGGCGCGAACGTCTGGCTGACGCTCGGCAGCGGCGTGATCGTCCTGGTGGGCGCGCTGGTTGTCCTCCATCGCCTGAGCATGAGAAAAGCGAAAGCGTCAGAGGCGGCGGACGCCTCCTGATTCTGCGGATTTGAAAACCTGCGATATAAAAAACGGCGGCCTCCGTGGAATTTCCACGGAGGCCGTTTTCATAGCTCCGAAGCGGCTGCGAGTGCCGTTTCACTGTCAATTTTCGGTATCCTTGACCTGCGCATGTCAAATCAGATATGGTATGATATAAAAAATGACGGATGGGAAAGGAGTGGCAGTATGTGTGAAAAAACAAGGTGCGACTGGGTGGGGGATCTCCCCATATACGTGGAGTATCATGACAACGAGTGGGGACGGCCTGTGCACGACGACCAAAGGCTATTTGAAATGCTGATTTTGGAAGGGATGCAGGCCGGGCTGAACTGGATCACCGTGCTCAAAAAAAGAGAGGCGTTCCGGGAAGCCTTTGATGGATTTGATCCGGACAAAGTTGCGCGTTACGGGGAAGAAAAAATACAGGCGCTGCTGGAAAACAAAGGGATTATCCGGAACCGCCTGAAAGTGAACGCCGCGGTGACGAATGCCAGAGCGTTTCTGAAAATACAGGAGACATATGGGAGCTTTGATGCGTTCATATGGGCATATGTGGATGGTACGCTGATTCAGAATCATTGGGAAACGATGGAGGACATCCCGGCCACGACGCCGCTTTCGGATCAAATCAGCAGAGATCTGAAAAAGAGGGGATTTAAATTTGTCGGGTCGACAATCGTCTACGCGTTCATGCAGGCGACGGGCATGGTGAACGACCATGTGAAAGGCTGCTTTCTCTATCAGGAAGAGCAGGCGCAGTCATGCGTCCGTTGATGCGCAGGGAAAACAGGAGGCCGGCGGACAACCAGGCACACAAGCTGCGGCGCGGGCCGCCCTGTCCCACTGCTTTTATCGGGTGCGCCGCAACGTCCAGCCTGCGTCTTATTGTATCCATGAAAAAGGGCCGCCCGCATTGCGGGCGGCCCTTTTCTGGCGTTAAGATTCATTTAAAAGCGGCTTGGACAGATACTTTTCCTCGTATTCTTCCATGGAAATCGGCTTGCTGAACAGGAAGCCCTGCAGCAGCTCCACACCGCACTTACAAAGTTCGCACATCTGCTCTTCCGTTTCGATCCCCTCGGCGACCAGCCGGATTCCTTTTTCATGGCAAAGCTCCACAATGGAGGAGATGGCGCCCGCATTTTGCAGCACGTCTACGATCATCGCCTTGTTCAGCTTCAGAACGTCAAATTCCGCGGAGCTGAGGAAACGGACCCCGTCGGTGCTTGTGGCGAAGTCGGCCAGGGCGACGATAAACCCGGCCCGCCGCAGCTCATGGATCAGGGCGGGCAGGTCGTATTCTTCGGATTCCAGAACCATCTCTGTGATTTCTACTTCCAAAAACCTGGGCGCGACCTCGTATTTTTCACAGATGGCACAGATTTGCCTGACAAAGGAGGGCTGGGCCAACGAGTGTTGGGAAAAATTGATGGAGACGGGATAGACCTCTTTCCCCGTATCCAGCCACCGTTTGATCCGGGAACAGACCGATTCAAATACGAAAAAATCGATCTGGCTGATCGTCTCCGCTTCCTCCAGCAGGGGAAGAAAGCTGCCGGGCAGGATCGGAACGCCCGCTTCGGAATAATAGCGGATCAGCGCCTCGGCCCCCATGGCCGTGCGGTCAACGGAGGAGACCTTGGGCTGCATATACACGGCAAACCGGTTTTTGTTAATCTCCGATTCCAGAATGTTGGGGTTGGACAGCTCCAGCAGATCGTCGCTTTGATGCCGGTAACGCTTGGAAGTTGGATTTTTCCGGTAAAACCGTTTTTTATCCTCATACATGCGCGCGTCGGCCTGCGAGGTGGTTTCATCCATGTCCTGAAGCGCCGCGCACCACTGGCTGCCGATGGCCGCGCAGCAGTCGCTGCCCTCCTGGAACCGCTGTTTCAGCTTCTGCACCTGCCCGTTAAACCGTTGTTCCCCGATGTGCCGGCAGACAGCGACGAATTCATCGCCGCCGATCCGGTAAAGGTCCGCGTTACAGAATACCTCCTTAAGCCGCCGGGCCGCTTCCATCAGCAGCTTGTCTCCGTAGGCGTGCCCCCGTTTATCGTTCATATCCTTGAGGCCGTTGACGTCGAGATAGACGACGCCCACCGGGATATGGGAGTTTTGCAGCGCGTCCGAATCCTTCATAAAGCGGTTGCGGTTATAGAAGGAGGTGAGCGTATCATGGAAGCTGAGGCGGGAGAGCTGTTCTTCATCCTCGGCGCGTTTAATGGAGAGCATCAGGAAATAGCACAGGGTCTGCAGCATGGTGCTGATATAGGTCAGCCGCTCCCGCGGCGGATTGTCAACGCCCAGGCAGCCGCAGAAGACGCCGTCGCATTCCATGGGGGCCGCCACCAGGCTGTGGATATTCTGGCTGTGCAGAATCTCGTATTCCTCCGGGGAAGACTCCTTGAGCTGTTCCAGATCCGGAATCAGGACGCATTCCCGCCGGTTGAACCGGGGCATCCAGCTGTCGAAGAAGGAAAGCGGCAGCGCCTGAAGATTGTCCCGCTGCGGCGTGATGCCCATCTTGCACCACTCAAAATCATTGTAGGCAAGGCCGTCGTGGACAAGGAAAATATAGCTCCGCTCCGCGTCCAGGAATTGGCCCAGGCTCTCCAGAATTTTGGGGATCGTTTCAGCCGGCCTGTGTCCCTGGTACAGCGTGCGCACGCAGTCCATGATCAGGGCTTCCATTTTCAGGGTATACCGCAGGCTCTGCTTTTCTGTTTCCGCTTCTGTAATATCAAAGGCGATTTCAAGCCGCGCGGGCCGGCCTTCCCACAGGATTTCCCGGTCCTTCAGCACATAGTGGCGGCCTGTGACGGGATTGGTATCCTCCCACGTATAGGTGTCGCCGTCGGGAGATACATGCGATTTGCAGGTTTCGCAGGGCGTGTCCCGCCCTCTCAGCACCTGATAGCACTTTTTGCCCTTGTAGGAATCCAGCGCAAAGTTCCGCAGGCCCGCTTCATTGAAAAACAGCAGGTCGTGGGTTTCCAGATCCGCCACATACATCAGTTCCGACAGTTCGTCCAGAGGGGCGCGGAGCGCGGCGGACATCTTTTCCAGCGTTTCTTTTTCTCTCTGGCCGTCCGCGGCGACGGCCTCCGCCTGCCTGCGGTTCCGGTGGCCTCTGTATGTATGGGCGGCGAATAAACAGGTACCGGCGGCGATCAGGCCGAAGAGCGCGTAAAACAGCATTGCGCTTTGGTTCGCCTGCTTCTCTGTGTATGCCTCCGCCAGAGAGGCGGCCCGGTCGGCGTCCTGGAAGAAGGCTTCGCTCAAGCGGTAGAGCGTCTCCGGTTCGCCGCCCTGCCGCACATGCAGGATCTCATTTTTGAGCGACTGCCAGTTCTCGTTCAGCGTTCCCATCGCGCTTTGATAGTCCGGATCAAGGCTGTTTTCCCCGCCTCCGGCCGTCAGCTCGTCGATCATCCGGTCCAGACGGCCGATCAGAGCGTCGTTCGGCTCTCCGTACAGCTCCTCCTTGACCAGCAGCTGGGACGCCCCGCGCACCATGCCGGTGCGGTTGAGGACCCGGGCGCTGCTGTGGAGATTGCGTACGGATAACAGGGACCAGACACCCGATAACAGCAGTACTGCCAATAATAAGAGAACGGGTAGCATTTTCTTTTTCATAATGTACGATCATTCCTATCATCTTTTTGGGAAAAGCAGGGGGACGGGAGTTCTGTGTTCCCTTCCGCGCCTTACCGGATGCCGCCGAACAAGGGTTGTGCCGCCGGATATCCGCCGGCAGCGTTTCAATTATTATACCGTTCCCGCATACTGATTGCAATTCAAATGTGACAGATTGAGCCATTCTTCCACAGATTCAGTATAAATTTACCAATATAAAAATGCTGCGGTTACCGCCGTGCGGATGAAATGACCCGCGTTTTTCCATGCGGAAACGGGCCGCCGGGCGCTGGAACAGAAAAAGCGGAGCAGGTACGCACTCTGGCGCGCCTGCTCCGTCTTTTTGCAGGGTTGATACGGGATTACGGAACCAGCTTTTCCACTTCCCCGTTCATGATTGCGGGCAGAAAGCGCTGGATCTGTTCAAAGGGCCAGTCCCACCATTTGAGCTGCCGCAGGCGCTGGACCGTCGCCTCGTCAAACCGTTTCCGGATCGGCTTGGCCGGGATCCCGCCGACGATGGTATACGGCGGCACGTCCTTTGTGACCACGGCCCGCGTCCCGATGATGGCGCCGTCGCCGATCCGGACGCCGGACAGGATCACGGCCTCGTACCCGATCCACACGTCGTTTCCGATCACGATGTCGCCCTTGTTGTCCCACGCGGACGCGACGTCCTTTTGCTCCAGCCCCCATTCCTCAAAAAAGATGGGGAACGGGAAGGTGGACAGGGACTTTTGCGCGTGATTGGCGCTGGTGAACAGGAACTTTGCGCCGCAGGCGATCGAGCAGAACTTGCCGATCACCAGACGGTCGCCGTTGACGGGATAGTGGTACAGGACGTTGTTTTTCTCAAACTGTGTGGGGTCGGAAACAAAATCGTTATAAAAGGTGTACTCCCCCACAAGGATATTGGGGTTGGTAATCACCGGTTTTAAATAGACCGTCGCCGGATCGCCGGTGCGCGGGTATCTTTTTTCTGGAACAGCCATGGAAATACCTCCTGAAATTTTTTGGATCAAACGGCTATTCCAGTAACTGCAATGCAGCGTTTCACCTCACCACTCCCTTTAAAAGGCATATTGACTTTTTCAGTATAACGCGAACGCGCAAAAAAAGCCACTCCATTTTCTGGAGCGGCTTTTTTATTGGATACGTGTTTGTAAAAGCGGTTATGCGTCTCCCAGCCGGACCACGGTCATCGCCGTGTTCTCAAAGGTGACGCCGTCGTTCTCCACGACCGCCGTAATGTTGGAGGGCGCGGCCGCAGCCCGGAACGGGATGTTAAACGACAGTGTGGCGGTCTCGGTGGATGAGGTAAACGTATGCGTCGCCGTTCCGCCCGGCACGGGAACGCCGTCCTGATACAGGCGTACCGTGACCTCCGCCGGAATGGTGGCGCCGGGGGCCGGCGTGGCGGTCGCCTGGAAGGTCGCCTGGTACACGCCGGGCTGTGTGATCACCACGTCGGGGGAACCGGCGCTGTGCGTGATCGACACGCCGGAAACCAGCGGGTTTTCGTTAAAAGTCAGCGGCGTGCCCGCCGGGGGCTGCTGTGCGGAGGTGTCGACGGTTGCGAGTACGTCGAGGGAACCGCCGCCGCCGGGGCCGGTCTCGCCGCGCGGAATGACAAAATCAAAGATTGCGTTGTTATCGTCGCCGGAGTTCGTCACGGATGCTTCCGTTCCGGGCTCGCCGGTGATTACAGAACCGATTTGAATGGTGGCCGCCTCGCCGGTTGGCCCGGTCTCTCCGGTAGCGCCGGTTTCACCTGTTGCTCCCGTTGCGCCGGTTTCGCCTGTTGCGCCGGTCGGTCCTGTTGCCCCTGTTGCGCCCGCTGCGCCGGTTTCACCGGTGGGTCCGGTCTCGCCCGTTACCCCGGTTGCGCCCGCCGCGCCGGTTTCACCGGTGGGTCCCGTCGGCCCGGTTGGTCCGATTGCCCCGGTCGCCCCAGCGTCGCCGGTCGGCCCGGTTGCTCCGGTCGCGCCCGTTGCACCTGCCGCGCCGGCAGGTCCGGTTGCGCCCGTAGCGCCTGCCGGTCCGGTATCGCCCCGCGGAATATTAAAATCAAGAACATGGTCCGGGCCGCCGCTGACGTCAACGACCGCGGCAGCCGTTCCCGGCTCGGAAGTGGTGGTGGTGCGGATGGTAATGGTTTCCGCTGTGCCCGTCGCTCCCGTTGTGCCTGTGGCTCCGGTTGCTCCGGTTGCCCCGGTTGCACCTGTGGAACCAGTCAGTCCTGTCGCTCCGGTGGGTCCGGCAGGACCTGTGGCCCCGGCTGCGCCTGTGGCGCCGGTCGGCCCTCCGGAAGGTCCCGTTGGCCCGGTTGGTCCTGTTGGCCCGGTTGGGCCTATTGGGCCCTCCGGCCCGGGGATCGGGCAGGGAACATAGCAGGGTGAGCAGCAGTTCTGCTGCAAACTTTCATTCGGATAGATATTCATTGCAAAACCTCCCTGTCAAACGATATAACTGTCCTTATTATCAAAATATGTGGATTCGGAGATATGGTTACAGAAAAAGAGCCGCGCCGGTGCGAAAATGAGAAAGGGAATGTGCGGAAACCCTCTTTAGCCGCCGGAGGAAAAAGGGTTGAATCGGAAATATTACTTATGGGTCCACAAAGCATGGAGGCCTGTATCCGGCGGATTTCATGGAGGCTATTCCCCGTAAAGGGACCGCATATTTTCTTCGTTAATTCCATTTTTTCTAATTGGACGTCCTGCATGTTATAAAATCGGAAACTCTGGATAAAAAATCGGGTATCTTTTCTAAAAGTTACCTGCTATAATTATTTTAACAATCCAACATAAATCAGAAGATAATTATAGTTTTTTCAATAATTATTTACAATTACTTTAGTTTTTTCAATAATTATTTACAATTACTTAATTTAAATTGTTTGCTTCTAAGGAAATGGGTTATGCGCCTGTCAAGTTTGCTGCGGAGAAAATTCCTCGCTTACAAATGACTTGTTATAGAACCAATCGAATATTAATGCGGCGTTCTTTCCGATGTGGCAGTATCGCAGCCACTTGGAGAAAAAACAAAATTCACCCGGAGGGGCCATGGCGTTTTGCCGTTTGGTCCCCTGGATGGAACGACGGGCGGAGAAAATAGAGATGGCTTCCTCCGCCTGTATCCACAGGGCGTTTCATACCGGCTATTCATTTTCCTCCTTCACCTGGTACATCTCAAAACCATACGGTTTTTTCCTGCTCCTTTTGTTTTTCTTTACATGACATCTATTCAACTGTACTTGTTACAGCTTTGTTCGTTCAGAGGGACCCTGATCCATTTTTGACTGTTAGGTTGGGTGTATAGCCTTCCATTCAACCGCTGTTTGGAAGGCTGCTTCCCGTTGTGGGGCGTGGTAAGAATTAAGTGTGATCCCATGAAGAAGTCCAGGGATTTTACCAGGGGATTGCCATAATTTATATTACTAATAGGAGGAAAAAATCAGATGAAACGCAAAAGCACAAGTTTCAAGCGATGGCTCAGCATCCTGCTATCCGCGGCGATGTTGAGCAGCCCGGTGACCGCACTGGCCGCAACGCCGGCAGTAGATTGGACTTCAACGCCCAAGATTACTGCGGTCGGCGACCTGGAACGCGTGGAAGTGGACAATGGTACGCCGGTCGACGACGTGTTGGAGCTGCTTCCCAAGGAGGTAGACGTTACCCTTGAGGGGACCGTCGAGGACGGGACGGAAAGCGTCGTTCTGTTCAAGGATGACTTTTCAGACCCCGACGCAAGCGCCGCCAATTGGAAGGTGTACGGCGACAATGTAGTCACCTTTGAAGACGGCAAAATGAAGGTCGGCAACAGCGGCAATATCAAAATTGCGGTTGAGACCGAGGGAAGCGCGGATTGGACCGACTATGTAGTCGAGGCCAGGCTTCGCTCCGACAGCGACAGTACTACCCAGAACTACGGCGTAAGCGTCCACAGCTCTGAATTTCAGCAGAGCGGCGGCGATAGCTACAAGGGCTACTATGTGGGGATCGGCGGCCGCCAGGGAACGGTCGGCATGGTGCTCGGCTGGTCAAAGCCGGACTGGAACCAGATCGGCAAAAAAGCGATGGACTACCAGTTTGGCAGGGAGCACGACCTCAAAGTGATGGTGTCCGGAAACTCCATCAAGTCCTATCTGGACGGCGCTTTGGGCTACGAGTACACCTTCAGCCAGGATGTCGCAAAGGACTTGACAAAGGGCACCGCGGGCCTGCGCGCCTACCTGATCCCCTTTGAAGTCTCCGACTTCCTCGTGCGGACGCTGAGCAGCGAGGAAAAGGCGCTCTTCGGCATCGAGGCCGACCCGTCGGAGCCGGTCGCTGCGCCGGGCAAAGCGGCGGTCAGCAAGTGGGAATGCGCCGGTTATGACGGGGATACCGCCGGAACCTACACATTTGAGGGCACGCTGGCGGATTCCGCGGACTATTTGAATCCGGAGAGCCTTAAGGCGGCGGCCAGGGTCGTTGTAAAAGAGCCTGCCGGCGGCGAGGACGCGCCCAGGGTCATCAGCGCGGAAACGTTCGACGACGTGCGCATCTCCTATGGCTCCACCATAGACGAGGCGCGGGCCAAGCTTCCGGGAAAGGCGAGCGTTCTGCTGGCGTCTTCCGCAGCGGGAGAGACCTCGGAGGTCCTGTTTGAGGACGATTTCTCCGACCCGGACAAGAGCCGGGAGAGCTGGGACGTCTTCGGCAGCGGGATCACCTACCAGGACAACCGGATGAAATTCGGCACCAGCACCAATTTGAAAGCCGCGGCAGGCGACGAGGCCTGGCGCAACTATGTGGTGGAGACCACCGTTTCCATGGGGACAGACAATCCCTATAACAACTGCGGCTTTATGCTGCGCGCCACGAAGATTGAGGATACCGGAACCGATAAGTATCATGGATATTTCGCGGGCGTGGGCACCAACTCCACAGCGGGCAAGGACGTGCTGGTCATCGGCTATGCCGACGGCGCCTGGCACTACTCCGCCGCGTATAAGATCGAGGGCGGATTCCAGGCCAACACAGACTACCACCTGAAGGCGGTTCTGTTTGAGGATACCATCTCGATCTTCCTGGACGGCAAGCTGATGCACCAGTTTACCGATACCAGATTCCCCAACGGGCGCACCGGGCTCCGGTCCTACTCTCAGGCGTTCGATTCCAGCGCCTTCAAAGTGCGCACGGTTTCCAGACAGGATTTGATCGACTGCGGCATCAGCGCCAACACCGAATCGGTCGCACAGATCAGCGAATGGAATTGTGAAACGTACGACGGCAAAACGGCGGGCCGGTACACCTTCAAGGGGACCCTGGCGCCGTCAAAAGAATACAGCAACCCCGGCAACGTACAGGCGGAAGCCACGGTCGTCGTGCGCGAGGCGTACATCGCGGGCGATAACGCCACGGCGGTTCCCTTTGACCAGGTGAACATCACGGACGAGTTCTGGCGCGCGCGCCAGAAGGCGTTCATCTGCCAGGTGATCCCCAACGGCATCACCAACGTGGAAAAATCCTCGGGCGGCATCCCCGGCATCCGAAAGGCCGGCCAGGTCAACCGCGGCGAGCTGGAGCCCGCCGTCAGCCAGTGGTCGGGCGCGTATTATACCGACTCCGACGTACATAAGGTGGTCGAGTCGATGGCCTACGCCCTGCAGATCGACCCGATGGGCGACGCGGAGACGATCGCCGGACAGGAGAGGATCAAGGAAAAGCTGGAGGAATGGATTCCGGTTTATCAGGCGGCTCAGGAGGACAGCGGCTACTTTGACTCCTACTTTACCGTCACCGGCAAAGAACATTTCTGGGATTTCAGCTACCATGAGCTCTACTGCATGGGCCACTTCTATGAGGCGGCGGTGGCGCATTACCGCGCGACCGGAGACACCCGCCTGTTCGATATGGCGGTCAAAAACGCCGACTACCTGACCACCCTGTTTGGCCCCGGCCTTTGGCGGGCCGCTCCCGGCCATCAGGAGATCGAGCTTGCGCTGGTCAAGCTTGCCAACCTCTGCAACGAGATCGGCGAGAAGGACGGCGTGAACTACAAAAAGAAGGCGGACAGCTACGTTGACCTGTGCAAATTCTTCCTGGATATGCGCGGCGATACGTCGAACCGCCACGGCGTCTGTTCCAACAACGGAAGCGCGAGAATCCAGGACCACTTGCCCGTAGTGGAACAATTTGTCGCGCGCGGCCACTGTGTGCGCGCCCAGTATATGTATGCCGGCATGGCGGACTACGCCCTGTATGAGGGCGACGGCGTGTACGACGAAGCGCTCCAGGCGCTGTGGAACGACGTCGCCAACGGCAAGCAGTACGTCACCGGCGGCGTGGGAGCTTCCGCCTCTGTGGAAGGCTTCAACAGCACCTCCTTCAGCCTGCCGCTGCCCGGCTACTGCGAGACCTGCGCGCAGATTGGCAACGCGATGTGGAACCAGCGGATGAACCTGCTGTACGGCGAGAGCAAATACGCCGATATGGTGGAACGCACCCTTTACAACAGCATTATTTCCTGCGTCAACTTTGACGGGGACAAGTTCTTCTACGACAACCCGCAGAGCAGCAACGGCGGCAAGACGCGCAACTCCTGGTACGGCACCGCCTGCTGCCCGCCCAACCTGATGCGCACGGTGGTTTCCCTGGGCGGCTATATGTACACCCAGAAGAAGGATGAGATCACCCTCAACCTCTATGTGGACAGCGAAGCCACGCTGGACGTCGGCGGGGACGCCGTCGTCCTGAATCTGGATTCCGACATGCCGTGGGAGGGCAGCTCCACCATGACGGTCGGCGTGGACGCCCCCAAAGCCTTTACCCTGCGATTGCGCGTGCCCGATTGGGCGATCTATGGGAACAGCATCTCGGTCAACGGCGAGGCCGTTTCGGCGGAGCCCAACGCATCGGGCTATGTGGTTATCAACCGCGAGTGGAGCGACGGCGATAAGATTGCGATCAACTTCCCGATGGAAGCCGACCGCATTTATCCGGACGAGCGCGCCGCATCGCTGGCCAATACGGTATCGGTTCGCCGCGGTCCGTTCATTTACGCGGCGGAAAAGGTTGACAACAACTTTGCCCTGGCCGCGGCCGGCCTGCCCGGGGAGAGCACATTCACCGGGGAATGGATTGAGAACCTGACCGGTAAGACCGACAAGTACGGCCTGCAGCCGATGATGACCCTTTCTGCAAAGGGTGAAACGCTGGAAGGCGAGGTTACCTGGAAGTTCATCCCCTATTACGCCTGGTGCAACCGCGGCGATCAGGGAATGCAGGTCTACATCAAGGAGGGCAGCCTGGAGGAAACGCCTCTGGAACAGCTGGCTACCGCAAGCGCCTCCTATGTCCACAGCAATTATTACGCCAGCAACCTGAACGACGGCAATACCGGTTCCCGCTGGTCCAGCTACAAGTCCGGTTCGGTCGATATCAACCCGTGGGTTCAGTACGACTTTACCAGCCCGGTCACCCTGTCGGGCAGCGAAGTCATGTGGTACAACGACAACGGCGGCAGCAAGCCCCCGGACGGCGTGACCTTCCAGTATTGGGACGCCAGCGCGAACAAATTTGTCGACGTCGCCCGGATCGGCGCGGAGAACGATACCTTTAAGCCGGCCCAGTTCAACACCTATCTGTTTGAACCGGTGGTCACCAGCCGGATCCGCATGATAATCAACAACGAAACCATCAAGACAGCGCCCTGTATCAATGAATGGAAGCTGATCGGTTCCCGCTCCTCTCTCCCGATCAACGCCATCACCACCTCTGTGACCGGCGGCGCCGCCACCGTCAACGCCCCTGCGAAGGGAACCTTTGAGGATATTATTCAATTTTCCGTCACCAATATCCAGGCGGGCAAAGTGATCGATCACATCTCGGTCCGCGCGGAAGGTTCTGAGGAAGACATCCTCGTAATCGACAACGACAACGGCTACAGCTTCGGCATGCCGGAAAAACCGGTGACGATTACAGTGGTCCTGCGGGACGAGGTGGCCGGCCCCCCGATCAGGATCGCCTGTGTGGGCGACAGCATCACCTATGGCGACCGGATTTCCGACCCCTCTACGGGAAGCTATCCCGCGCAGCTGCAAAAGATGCTGGGCAGCGGCTATGAGGTTGGAAACTTCGGCGTCAACAACACCACCATGATGATAAAGGGCAGCAACCCCTATATGAACAAGTCCCGCTATACCGACAGCCTGGCGTTTGAGCCGGACATCGTCGTTATCATGCTCGGCACCAACGACGGCCGATCGGACAACGAGGGCAAGCTGGAAACAAACTTTAAGGCGAGCGCCCTCAAGCTGATTCACAGCTACATGAACCTGCCTTCCAGCCCGAAGGTATACATTGCGACCAGCTCGACCTGCTACCGGGATCCGGACGGGCAGGCAAAGGTGATTGCGGAGCGGGTGATTCCCCTGCAAAAAGCGGCCGCGGCGGAAGCCGGCTGTCCGGTGATCGACGTGTTCACCGCAACCCAGGGCCTGAGCCATCTGTATCCCGATCAGCTCCACCCGAACGTGGAAGGCTATGGCATCATTGCCAAAACCGTCAGGGAAAGCCTGCTGAATGAGACGCCGGAAGGCAAGACGCTGCTGGAGACCCTCTACAATGCGCATAAGGACAGGGACAAGACGCTTTACGAAGAGGAAGGCTGGGACGAGTTTGCCGCGGCGTTGGCCGATGCAAAGAAGGTCCTGGACGACGCGGAAGCGACCCAGGGCGAGATCGACAGCGTGAAAGCGGCGCTGGCGGCGGCGTTCCTGAACCTGACCGAGCATGTGGACCTTCCGCTGGAACAGCGCGCCACCCCGTCCGCTTCCTATACCTATACCGGAAACGGCAGGGACAATGTGAACAACATGAACGACGGAATCGCGGAGACCGATTACGGCAGCCGCTGGTCGTCCTTTGACCGCGCCACCGTTCACATCAATCCGTGGGTCATGTACGAATTCAAGAAGGAAGTCACCCTTTCCGGCTGTGAGATCATGTGGCACGACGACGGCGGCGGCTGCAAGGTGCCGGACGGCCTGACCATCGAATACTGGGACGCCAACGCGGGCGATGAAGGCGCGTTCGTGGAGGTCGCCCCGACCCATAATTACGACACGTTTATCAATCACAAATTTAACACCTATGCATTCAAACCGGTGGTCACCAGCAAAATCCGTATGATTATCAACAACGAAGTGAAAAAAGCAGCCCCGGCGATTGTGGAATGGAAGCTGATCGGCAGCTATTCCGCAGGCGCGGATAAGACGGCGCTGGAAGCCCTGATCGCCAGCGTGGAAGCGGCCGGATATGTTGAGACGGACTACACGGCGGAGAGCTGGGCGGCGCTGCAAACCGCCCTGACAGACGCGAAAGCGCTGCTGGGTGCGGCGGACGCGACCCAGGCGGAAGTCAACGCGGCAGCCGAGGCGCTGGGCAAGGCGCAGACGGGTCTGGAAAAGGCCCCCTCCGGGAAGACGCACCTGCTGAATGTTCAGTACGGCGCGAACGCGGTCCTGGAAGTGATGGGCGA
The DNA here is from genome assembly GCF_015667585.1 of Clostridium sp. D33t1_170424_F3. Taxonomy (GTDB): domain Bacteria; phylum Bacillota; class Clostridia; order Oscillospirales; family Acutalibacteraceae; genus Anaeromassilibacillus. Next base: position 75,872 of record NZ_JADPEG010000003.1, read on the forward strand.
CACGGAAGTAATCCTCGACGCGAACGGCATCTACGGCGCGAAGGTAAAAGACGGCGAGAAGATTACGCTGCTCTTTACGCCGGTTGGAGGCGCTTTCTCCGGCGCGACGCTCAACGGCGAAGCGGTCGGCTTTACTACCAGCGGATGCACGTACACCTTTACCATGCCGGACCAGAACAAGGCCCTGATCTTCAAGTTCCAGATGGTCAAAAAGGATATTCTGGGCGCGCTGCTGGAAAAGGCGGAGCAGGTCACCGAAGAAGAGCTCAACCAGCTGGTGTCTGCCGTGCAGAAAAAATTCCGGTTGGCGCTGAAAGACGCGCAGAGCGTGTATGAAGATGCGGACGCCACACAGGATCAGGTGGACGAAGCCTGGAAGAACCTGCTGGACGCGATGCACTATCTGAGTTTTGAAAAGGGCGACAAGACCTCCCTGGAGATGCTGATGGAACTGGCGGAGGAAATCGACCTGAACGACTTCACCGTGGCAAGCCAGGCGGGCTTTGCCCAATGGCTGGAAGCGGCGCAGGCGGTTTGCGATGAAGAAGAGCCGCTCAAGGCGGACGTGGAAAAGGCGTATCGTGACCTGAACGAAGCGATTCTGGCGCTGGAGCGCAGGGCGGACTTCTCGGTCCTGCAATCGCTGGTATCCAAGGCGGAGCGCTATGAAGCGGACGATTATATGCAGAATGAGGCGTGGAAGACCTTTGAGGCGGCGCTGGACGACGCGAACGACCTGCTGGACAACGCGGACGCAAGCCAGAAGGCCGTGGACGACATGGCCTCCCGGCTGCTGGGCGCGATGGAAAGCCTGCGGCGGGCGCCGGGCAAAGAGGCGCTGAAAGCGCTGTTGGATGAATTGGACGCTATTAAGCCGGAAGGCTACACGGTGTTCAGCTATGCGGCGTTCCGCAGCCAGCTGGCGCTGATGCAGGCCGTGTACAACGATGCGGGCGCGACGGAAGCGCAGGTCGCAGAGGCGTGCGATATCGGCGCGCAGGCAAAGAACCTGCTGCAACCGGTTTCCACATCTGTGAAGACGCCGGCGGGCGGCGGCGCGGGCCGCTCCAAATCCTACGACGCGGCGGGCACGGCGGTGGCCGTTGCTTCCCCGGTGCTGACGGCGGCGCAGAGCCTGGCGGTACAGGCGTATGTGCGCAGCGACACAACGGCGAACTTCACCTTGCAAAGAGGCAGCGCATACTGCTTTAAGATGACGGTCGTCAACGGCGGCAGCGCGGCTCCGTCCTTCACAGTGGGCGACGGCAGCGTGCTCAAGACGCAGCTGGTGGCAAAGCTGGGCAACGATTACTATTACAGAGTGTATGCAACCGGCGCACCGGGCCAGAGCACGGGCGTGTACACAACATTGCCCGGGCAGAACGCAGTGAAGCATTGCGCAGTCGCCATCGGATAAAGTTTTGACCGGCTCTGTCCGGTATCGGGGAAGGGCTGTTTGAACACGCCCCCGAAAAGCGGATAGAGACGAAACTGATTGGATTACGACAGCTTCTCCATAAAAAGACGGCGCGTTTTCGCGGTTGAAAAACCGGAAAACGCGCCGTCTTTTTGTGTTTTGCAGGAACGCTGCGCTTATTTGTTAATGACCTCCGCTTTGCAGGTGGAAACAAACGTGGGATCGCTGTTATTCGGGCCGACCAGAACGACGACGCCGAATTCGCTGATCAATACGGTTCCCTGCCCGACGGTCTGGCCACCGGCGTTGATGTCCACGCCGGTTGTCCCCACCGGCAGGTACGCGCGGACCGCCGCTTCGCAGTCCGCGCCGCAGCCCTCCGCCGCGGGCGCGGGAAGATAGGTGATCGCGTTGTTGTACGTGGCGCTGGTGATCCGCACGGAGGCGATCCGGCAGATGGAAAGGGCCTCCTGCGGGACGCCCTGCGCGTTGGTCAGCTGGAACAGACCGGAATTGGGGTTTGTATCCGGAGCGGGCAGCAGGCTTCCCGGCCTTCCGCTGGCGTTGTTCCCGCTTTCCATTGCGACGATTACGTTGTCGGTCGGATAAAGCTGGATAATCTGTTGCAGAATGTTCCGCATTTGCGCGACGCAGGCGCAGGCGGTGGCGTCCGCGGCTGGCCCGGTCGGTCCCGTTGCGCCTGTGGGCCCCGTTGGCCCGGTCGCGCCGGTAACGCCCGTTGCACCGGTAACGCCTGTTGTGCCTGTTGGCCCGGTCGGTCCAGTCGCGCCGGTAATGCCCGTTGTGCCGGTGGGACCCGTTGGTCCGGTTGCGCCGGTAACACCCGTTGCGCCTGTGGGACCCGTTGGCCCGGTTGGTCCCCCGCCCGAACCGGTGGGCCCAGTGGGGCCGGTCGGCCCTGTTGGCCCAGTAGGCCCGGTCGGCCCGGGAACGGGACAGGGAACATAGCAGGGGCAGCAGCAGCCGTTTGGCTGTACTGTCTCATTGCGATATATATTCACGGCAAAAGCCTCCCTATATGAGGACATGATCGTCCCTGCTATCAGAATATGCGCGTGGGAGGAACCCGCCACCCGGGCGGACCGCTTATGCGGCGGCGAAAAAAAGCGCGCGGCCCCGTTTTTCCCACGGGCCGCACGCCGGTTCTGAATTGGTTATTTGCGCCGCCTCTCCTCTGTAACCTGCCGGACGATGTCGCACCTTGTCGTGTTGGCTTCCACAATGCGGAAGTACAGCTCCGGATTCACCAGGGAAAGCTCCTTGTAGTACAGGTCCAGCCGCTGGCTGAGCCGCAGCAGCTTTGGGTAGTGCCTGCTGGCATGCAGGGGCTTGCCCTGATGCAGGATGAGGGCCGTCAGCCGGTCCATCTCTTCTCTGATGTTTTCGATCTGCATGAGTATCTTCAGCATGGCGGGCCTCCTGTATTGGCAATGCTAATATTGAATCGTTTCAATTTCATATAAGCATATATTAATCTAAATTTGTATAGAAATAACGCTGAATTTGAATAAACAATTCAATCTAAGCATAAAATTATGCTCACTTCAATTAGATATTTCTGTAAACTATATGGTAGGAGGAGGTGAACGTCCATGGCTTATCCAACATTTGGCCCAATATTGTATGAATTGAGAACCGCGCGGCGATTTTCTCAAAAAGACTTAGCCGAAGCGGTAGGAATACCACAACCGACAATTGCAAATTACGAAAACCAGAGGACGAACATCTCACCGCAAAATCTGATTAAGTTGTCAGGCTTCTTCAATGTTCCTATCTCAAGATTCTTCGGAATCATTGAAGAAACAGTAGATGTCACCGGACTATCAGAGCGAAAAATAGAAATGGTGAAAGATTATATTGATGTGCTAAAACGTGAATAACGGCTTGCCTGGGTAAGAGGCAAGCCGTTATTCTGTGTTTTACCGTAATTTCATATAGAGCAGCGGGTAGGGCCTGCCCTGTTCATCCGTCGCGGTTCGTTTGACGACATGGAACCCCATGTGTTCGTAAAACCCCACCGCCTGCGGGTTTTGCTCGTTTACGCATACCTCGTTGACCGCGAATTCCCTGACGCCGTATGACAGCAGCTGCTTTCCCAGCCCGCGCCCGCGCGCGTCGGGCGCGAGAAACAGCATTTCCAGCTTTTGTTCCGCAATCCCCATAAACGCGAGCGGCGCGCCGTCCGCGTCCTCTGCGACGATCAAATGCGGAATCTCCGCCAACGCCTGCGGAACCTCCTTTTGAATCTCGCTTATTTCTGAATCAGATAGAAATAGGTGACTGTTTTTCACCGAGTCCCTCCAGACCGCAACAAGCCGCTCGATCAGTGCGGCGCTTCGGTTTTCTGCTTCGATTTGTTTCATATGAGTCCCTTCTGATTGTCTTTTGCCTTGTTCATAGGCAGATGAAAAGATCATTTTAAAATGATATACCCTGTCTTCTTCTGCCCTTTTCATGGGCGGGTGAAAATGACGGGTGCTGTCAGGATTGGTATCTTGCCCAGGCCGTCACGCCTTTTCCCCGGCAATGAGAATAACAGGGGCTTCCGGCGGATGGAGCCGGGAATCAATCGGAACAGCGGCGCAGGTCAGAAGTCGCATTTGACCGCCAATAGGGTTTGTATGTCGTTCAACCGCTCCCGGCTGGTCACACGGTAGTGAATCCACCCGCCGTCGCCGCAGGGATACTTCGCGTCGATGCATTCCCGCGTGTCGTCCCGCAGCTGGCTGTATACGGAATCAAACTGCGCGTCCGACAGGCGCAGCATCACGGTAAACGCGTTGTTCTCCGCAAAGACGTTGCAGCACAGTTTTTTCTTTTTCCGGTGCGCGACGCCCCAACCGTACCGGTTGCCATAGGGAAATACGACGCTTGATACAGTATCGCAGGTCTGGGCCAGCCACTCGTTGAGCAGCGTGAACAGCGGCCCCACCTCGCCGCAATAGGCCGTCATCTCCTCGACGGTCGGAACCGTCTGCTTGTCCAGCATTCTTTCATACATGGTATTCCCCTGCCTCCCTGATGCAAAAGTATTACCGCATAATGGCGGGTTTTATAAAGCCAGATGATATAAAAAGTATAAAGGTTCTACCTGAAAATACCGAAATGTAATAATGATAAATGGTAGCCGACAATCCTCAGAAAACCATAAAAAGCAAACCCAGCCCAAGCTCCGCCGTCAATGAAGAGCACACCGCCCTCCCTGAGCTACTCAGGTATATGAGGATACCGGGGGTGAAGGGGGGCGCGAGTCGAACCCACCCGGAGCCCAGCTCTCACGCCCCCCTTCGCGTGCTTTTGCTTACTTTTGTGGCAAGACGAAAAGTAAGTGCCGCCCGGCATGAGGGCAACCAGCGGTTTTCTCCCGCTTTTGTAAAAGCGAACAGGCGATAAAGATTGCACCTGCAATTAATTCGCAGATGATAAATAATAATGAAATGTTATCAAAACAAAAGTATTAAAAGATATTGTTTAAGAAATAAAATTTCTTTTTGCTTTTAAAAAGCAAAGAACCCCATTGCTTCCGCAATGTAAAATTTGTTTTGCCCTTTGAGAGTAAAGAATATCATTGTTTTTGCAATGTAAAAATTTCTTTACTAATTTGTTTTACTTTTTTAAAGTAAAAAGTTTTTGCTGTCGCTTTTCAAAGCGATGAAAACCCCCGGCGAAAGCCGGGAAACCAAAGAAAAGCCCCATAGGCAGCTCCCTGCCTCATAAACAGCAATATCACTCGTTCCCACTCGCTCTTCTCAGGAAGAGAGTTCCGCTCCTTGCGAGGAGCGGCAAAGGGCCCTGCCCTTTGATCCCGCCACCTTTTGGAAAGGTGGATAAATACGTTTGTGCCATTTCCTGCAAGGAAAACAAAAGGGGCGAGTTTCAAACCGCCCCTTTTATCTTACTTTACGCGGTAACCATAAACCGCGATTTCATTCAGCACAGCGTTATCGAATTTATCGATCTTCAAATGCGTGCCGCGCATGTTTGCGTCCAGTACCGTCCAGTGCTGATAATAACCCAGCCGGTCGGTCAGCGTGTGATCCGTGTCCCAGGTCTCGCCGTCCCCGGCGGTAAAATCGATCCGACCCACGTCGAACGTGTCGTAGAACGCGATGTGCGTGATGACGTATTCCCCGCCCAGATCAACGATCCCGGTCATCGGGAAGTCGGCGCTTTTGCCCCAGTAGGACTGGTGGCGCGTGACGGGCGCGGACAGCAGTTTGCCGTCCGGGAATTCCGGCACAAGGTCCTGCTCGTCAAAGAACTTCTGCACGTCGTCCGCGTATTTCTCCTTGTTCGGCACAATGTCTGCCGGGCTGAGGGACAATAGCCGCGGCGTGGTGTCGATGGGCGTTTCGGTGTCCAGCTCGGATACGCGGTAGCCGAACAGGCCGATCTGCGTCAGTTCCGCGTTGTCGTATTTGTTGATCTGGAGGTAGCGCGTGCGCAGGTTGGTTTCAAGAACCTTCCAGCACATGTAAGTATTTAAGCCGTAGGAAACCGCCGTCGATTCGTTCCAGTCGCCCGGCTCGCCCTCCAGCAGCTCGATCTTGCCGGTGCCGTAGGTGTCGTAAAAGCCGATGTGGGTAATCACGTATTCTTCCCCGAGGTCGATGGTCGCGCTGAGCGGGAAGGGGACGTGGTGGTGGTTGCCGAACGGGGTTTCAAAGTTCACGTTTTTGTCCAGCGCCATGGTCGGGCCGCGCGGCACGTCGTCCTGCTGGTCGAACAGGTTCTGGAAGCTCTGCATGTACGCGTCGTCGGTGGAGATCATTTCCGGGGAAACCGGGATTTTCTGCATCGTGGGGTCGGGGCGCAGCACGTCGCTGCCGCTGACCGTCACGAAGATGGGGCGCTCGCTCACGTCGACGGTCACCGTGCCGTCCGTAATCTCCAGATGGCACTTGATTCCGTCGGAGAAGCCGGGTTCCAGCTCCGTCAGCGTGGCCTTCTCCGCGCCGCCCACGTCGAGCGTGTAGCCCTCAATCGCGGAGCCGTCGATGGTCGGGCTCCAGAGCGCGTAAACCTCTTTGGAAGAATCGTCCGCGTCGCGGAATTTGTAGAGATAAAGGTCGTCGTCCTCGCAGACCGCTTCGTCAAAGACCATGTTTTCCAGCGCGTCCTTCATGGTGGAGACGTAGTACCACGCGGGCTTTTTCGTCCACGCGCCCTTTTCCGTCACCAGGCCGTCGTCCGCGTAGACGCCCCAGCTCGTGTCGCGGCTCATGAACATGGACAGCTTGTCGATGCCCGCGGACAGCGCCAGCAGGTACGCGCGGGTCAGACGGCTGCCGCGCGCCTCCAGATACTCCGCGTTCTCGCGGTTCCAGACGCCTTCTTTCACCTTGTCCGACGCGACGACGTTGAATTCTGAGCACCACAGCTCCTTGTCCGGCAGGTTTTCGTCGCGCCAGGCTGCCAGCTCTTCCAGATACGGCTTGAAGTCCGATTCCTCCGGGCAGTTTTCCGTCACGTATTTGTGGAAGTTGATGATGTCCGGCACGAACCTGCCGTCGTCGCGGTTGTGTTCAAACCAGAACTTCATGGCCTCCAGATAGGGGATCACGCTCTTGCCGACCAGCCCGCCCATGGCGAGCTTTGCCGCCGGATCCGCGTTGACAATACCGTAGGTGTCCCCCAGTGCGTTTTCGTGCCCGTCGTAATCGGCGGAGCACATCGCCGCGTATTCGTAGGGGGTCATGTAGCTGGCCTTGCCCTCCCAGTCCTTGTTCTGCTCGTTGAAGTCCTCATAGATGCGCAGGTAGCCAAGGCCGGTCTTCGGCTCCTGATTTTCGCCCAGAATCAGCGTGCTTTCGTCCACTTTTTCCGCGCCGTAGCGCGCCGCGAACTGGTACAGTACGGAGGCGTGCGCCTCGTAGGACAGCGGGTCCGACGCGTCCGCCCCGGCGGGGATCGGGATATTGTTGCTGCTCTCGTACTTGCCGCCGTCGCCCAGAATCCAGTCCGCCGTGCCCTGAATACACGGGATGACCTCCACCCCGCGCTCATACAGGTCGCGGTAGTACGCGTCAAAATCCCAGTAGCCGTTGGCGCTGGGCGAGAAGTAGTTCAGGCCGTCCTTGGTGGTAAAGGTCAGGTTGTGATACTCGCGCACGTTGCCGAGCGTCTGCAAAATGTCCAGCGGGTCGTCGATGAAGGCGTTCACGCCGCAGGCCGCGTCCGCCGTTGTGACGGGCTTTTCGTCCGGGACGTAGCCGTCGTCCGAAACCTCTTTGGAGTCGTCGCGGTAGCCGTACAGCGCCAGTTCGTTCGTGCCGCCGTCGCAGGAATTGGCCTCGATCTGCACGTAGCGGGTGCTTTCCGCCTCAACCGGGAACACGCGCCACGCCTGATACATGTTTGTCGTCACGGTGAACGCGTCCTCCCACTGGAACGGTTCGCCTGTGCGGAACGTCACGTCGCATACGCCGTTGTTGTCGAACAGGCCGATGTCCGTGATGAAGTAGTACGCGCCCAGGTCGATGTAGCAGGAAATCGGACAGTAGTCGTTCTTCTTCAGCGGGCTCCAGTTCCGGGACGTGGGCTTCTCCAGCAGTTTGCCGTCCGGCGTATCCGGCAGCTTGTCCTGCTCGTCCAGCAAAACCTGCGCCGGGGTGATGTACGAATCCGCAATGAACGCGATGGATTCGTCGGTGATCTGATCCGGGATGAGCGCGAGCTTTACGGCCTGCGCGGGGGCCTCCTCCGGCGCTGTCTCCGCCATCGCCAGCGGGCCGGTTGCCGCGGGCAGCAGAAGGGACAGGGAAAGCATCAGGCTCAAAAAGGCTTTGAAGCGGGAACGGTTGTGTTTCATAAACTTTGCCTCCTTTTAAGTTTTCCAATTTTATATACTAGAGCCAATAATTTGAAAGCATATAGCAAAAAGGGTGGAAGATTTATGCGTTTTATCCAAAATGATTATATAAAATTTTATATTTGTTTACATTAACTAACTATTTAAAAAAAATTAGTTAACCTTTTTTTAGAATAATTGTCCCCTTTTACTCTTTTTTATCGTTTATGTTAATAGAGAGAACTTTTTAATGTTTAAGAAAGAGAGGGAACCTAAATGAAGCGTTTGAAAAAAATTTGTTTATGCTGTGCTATTGTAGTAACAGGCGTCTTTTTATTATTAATACCTATGCGATTTAAAAAATTACATGAAGACGGATCAGAATCACATTCTTATAAATCATATTCCTCTATGATGATAGAACGAATTCCTCAAAGACCACAGATCTTAGATGGACAAGACTTTCTTCGTGTAAATTTGAAAATGACATATCAGTTTAGCGAAGATAAAGAAATAAGATTAATTGTTTTGAATAATTTTGATCCAGTTCCTTTCTGTTTAGATTCAACCGCTGAAAGTGATACGAAGGTATTATTATTGGAAAAGTCAGATGTTCAAATGGAAAGCTGCATTCAAATCGATATTTCAAATGTAAATTATAAAGTCAATGATATAGTGATTATGCTGCTAGAACAGCATAATGGATATATCACGCCAATATTTTTCAATCGATTTCAGGTGAATGTTGAAAAGGAAAAAAGAGAGTATTCCAGTCCAGAAAGGTGCCTGCCTGTCAGCACTGATATATTCGATGTTACCAGCGCTAATTTTAGCAGTTCTATTTTATCTTATGAAGGGGAAAATCCGTTTGATTGTTCGATTGTTTCTAAAAGTCAACTTTTACAGGATAATAAATGTATTTCATATGTTAACTATCCTAAAACAGTATTTGAGTCAAAGTTTTACAACGAAGGAATTTTTAATGATCCAGAGAAAATAGACTATATGGTTTTTTATATCGCAAACGGGAAAACAGTATTGCCTTACAAGAAGTATTATAATTTGAAAATAAATCAACCTCTATATATTTCAACAGATTTTAATGATCCTGTTTTTCAAAATCCGGAATTTGAATATTTAACGCCTGTAGTCTGTCCGTATCCTTTAGGCTATACGGATGCTTTTTTAAAGACTTATAAAATGCAATTATATTCTGCCCCTGCAGTATTATCAAATATAATGTGTAATTAGAAAGGAGAATAGAAAATGAAAAAGTTATTATCTTTTGGGTTGGCACTAGTTCTTTCCGTTGGATTAAGTATCCAAACATTTGCTGCCGGTGTAAAACAGCCAGAGGTGATTATAGTACAAGCATCTCCATCAAAAATATCTGGCTATGAGCGTGGAAATGCAAGAACAGCTGCAGACAGGCATGCGTATTGTTATGACAGGGTTGGAGTAAATAACTTCCAATCGAAAGACAGTGCGTGGGCATCGACAGAGCTTGTTCCGGTCGATCTTTCTTTTGTCATTACTTGGGATATTCGTCATAATATCCAGTTGTGGGATAGTATTATAGGGGTTCAGGCGGAATCAACCACAACTTCTTGGCAAACAGATTATAAATATACCGAAACAATGTATATGTCATTACCAAATAAGGCTGGTGCATTGGGTAATTTCAACATATGGGATGATAATGGCGTTTTAATTCAGCAAGAAGTTGTAAAAGCAGGTTCGTTTTTCTAATTAATTTTTAGAGCGTTGCAGGGGCAGAATGTTTATAAAAACACATTTGGAAAGATGCTAGAAAATCAGAGAAGCGGATACAAAGGAAATGTATCTGCTTCTTTGATTTTTACAGTTCTTTATAAAATGTACCGTACAGCCAGTTTTCGTCCACGTTAAGGATTTTACAAAAGCACATCAATTCGTAGTCGGTAACAGTGCATTTATCCAGTTCAATTCTGCTGATCGCCAGCGGGCCAGTTGCCGCGGGCAGCAGCAGGGACAGGGAAAGCATCAGGCTCAAAAAGGCTTTGAAGCGGGAACGGTTGTGTTTCATAAAAGCATCTTCCTGTCTGTTTGTATTGTTGTGGGATTTGTCCTTCATACCTTACCATTTTTCCGATGCGGTATGAATCCCATAAAAACAATTTACTAAAATTTACCAATCAATTATATGGAAGATGCCGGATACGCGCTACTTATGTAATTGCTCAAATAACGTTCTTCTTCTGGAAGACGCGGGGGAAACGCCCAGCAGATCATCCGTACTGGTCTGATAAAACGACGCCAGCGTCACCACCGCCTGAACGGGAATGGAGTAAATGCCCAGCTCATAGGAGGAGTAGGTACTCTGACAAACGTGCAGGATGTCCGCAAGCTGCTGCTGGGTCAGGTCGCGGTCTTCCCGTAATTCACGGATTCTGTTACGTAAATATTCCAATGGCAATTCACCTCGGGAAAAGGATACTATATTTTTCTGGAATTTTTACATCGATGAAACGTAGGGCTGCGATTTTATTTTTGATAAAAACAATTACTCCCCCAAAGTACATGGTTTTTATACAGGGTTATTGCTGTTTGGCGATGAAATAGGGCTTGCTTGATAAATTACAGATGGTGTAAAAGGAGTGATTTACTTGGATTTACCATACAGATATAATAAAGAGGGAAACATACGCTGATGCGGCATCATGAAAGGAGGCTTTCGTATGAAAAGATGGATTTGGCTGCTTTTGCCGGTGGTATGTGTGGTCTGCTGTACCGCCTGCCGTCATGTGGACGAAAACCATTTGGAAATCTACACCGGTGGCCGGACGGAGCAGGTGTTTTCCACCACGGATTCCGACTTGCAGGTGCGGTTTATGACAATGGTCAACGAGTATGAGGCGTTCGACGGCAATGTGGATGCGGACCAACCGGACTATGTCGTTTCCGTCGGCCCGGTGGACGCGGAAAATGGCACGGCGGAATACCGAGTTTGGCTGGTGGAAGGAAAGCTTGTGTTTGAAACGCCCGCGTTCCCGGGGATCCCATCCCAGATGATTGTTTCCAAACATCCGGCGGAAGCTTTTACGGAGCTGTGGGAATCAGAGCAGCGATAGATCCGGTTTTTTAAATTGCGGACAATATAAAAACAGCTCCCCTGCTGGCGGTTACAAATCGCCAACGAGGGAGCTGTTTTAAACATTGGGTTAACTTGTTTCAAGGATTTTCACGCTTACCTGTGGTACAGACGCGGTTGTAGTTTCACTGGTGAAATACTGCACTACGCCGTTATAGTATCCATAGATGGTAACAATATCTCCTTCCAGAATACGGGGCTGATTTTGCAAAGCATATGCAAAATAGAAAACCATATCCGTTTCTCCGCTCTCGTCGTACAAACGGACCAGATAAAAGTTGGCGTTTTTTGTTTTTTGGGAAATTTGAAAAACTTTACCTTGAAAAGTGGTGAAACGTCCTTGATAGGTGTCAGGGTCACGCAAGTATTGATTGTAAAATGCTGAAGTGACCGGTTCGCTTTGTTCCAGTATGTCCTGCTTGAGCTGTAGTTTCTTTATAAGAGATTCAGCTTCTTTCAGTTTCTCATGATTGGTCACAGCTTTTCGTTTTTCCAGGGGAATGGCATCGACTTGTTTCCGGGTTTCTTCAATCAAATCCTGTTTCTCCAGCGTTACTTCTCCGATTTCATCAATGGTGTCTTCTGCGTCTTTCACCATCTGGTCAAGGCGCTCCGCTTCCTCTTTTTGCAGGCCTTCTAATGTACGATTGGCCTTCATCAAAACATTTGCGTTTTGAATAAGTTCTTTTATGTGGCCAGGAAGAGAGTTGTATTCTTTTAGAAGATTATTAATCTGGGGCGCTTTATCTAAGGTGACAGTTCCAATGTCTTTTATTTTTTTAGAAAATTGTTCAGCCTTTATTTGATATTCAGTAGTGTCTATAACGGAAATTTCAACGCCATTGCTGATTTTTCCGTTATCATACAGATATATATAGGTTGTTCCTGCGTGTTTGGCGGTAATCTTTCCACGAAGTATCTCGTCGTCGATAAATTGTTCCACCAGAAGGACGTCGTCTTCCGTGGAGAGAAAATAAGTATCGTCATATAATGCGTCTGACGGAGTAATTTTGAAATCGATATATTCTGATTCATCAAGATTCAACGCATGGGGCTCACAGAGGATTTGAAGTTGTTCCGGCCGTATTTTGGTAGAATCGATATAGAGAAGGAACCAAGAGGTCGCAATCGCCAAAAAGACTGCGCCAAAGCTGCAAGTGATAACGGTATTGACAGTCCGGCCCCAGTCCTTGTGAAATTTCCATAACAAGAGAGCGCCAAGAGGAAAAAACAGAAGCAAGGCGGCGATGCAGACCCAAGTGTTTTCATACCAGGGTTCTTGCGGATCGTCGTCCTCATCTCCCCATGCGGGCCGCAGACTCGACAAGATCTCCGGAACAGCGGGATTCCTGCCCGTGGGCGGATTGCTGAAAGCATTGTGCGGCAGGTCCGCGGAAAATGTATGGTTTGGCGCGGACGAAGGGGAAAACACGGGTGTATCTGCAGGGGGCGGGGACGGTTCCGGCGTTGCTGGCGGCACGGAGGGTTCCGCCACGGGTTCAGGCGTAGATACAGGCGCGGATACAGACTGTCCGTTGTCCCTTATATAGGTACGGTCCATAAATGCCGGCGGCAGCTCGTCTTTTTTCAAAGAGATCGCCGGTTTCAACTTGGCGCCGCATTCATTGCAATAGTTTGCCTGCTCCGGATTTTCTGTTCCGCAATTTCGGCATTTCATGTTTCTTCCTCCTTATCCTGCTTTGACGATTTCCGCACTCACCTGCGGCACGGTTGCGCTGACATCTTAAAATGATTGCATCTGATGGAGCTTTTTGAGCTGGGCTTCCGCCTTTGTTAGTATTTCCGCGCTTTTGACCCGCCCCTTAGCCTGATCCGATAAAGCGTCGTAGCGGCGTTTAAGTTCGTGTATCATATCCTCTTTGTCCAACGTGACTTTTCCAATCGCAGCGATTTCTTCCTCGATCATGTCTGCCAGCCGCCCGGATTCCGCGTCTATTACCGTGACAAGGACAAGTTCGCTGCGTTTGCTGCTGTTATCCAGGCAGATGTATGTTTCCCCCTCGCTGACAGCGGTCAATTTTCCCTGTATTTCGCCGTCCCGGTTTACCCGTTCAAATGTAGCGACGTTTGGATAGTAGCTGATAAATTGAAGGTTATCCAGGGTAGAGGAAGGTGCATTGGTAGCAAGGCGCAGGTATTCCTCTGCCCCGACAAATGTGTATCTATGATCTTCGCAGTCAATCTGTACATCCCTGGGAGGATAAGGCATCAGGTTGCTCCCCGGCATCAGCAGACAAAAACCGGCGAAAACGACGATAAGAAAGAGAGTAAAAACAGCCATATATTTGGCGAACTTTTTCATTATATCAGAAGTCGAGACCTCGAGCGTTTCTTTTTCCATTGGAAAGTCCTCGGCAAACGCCTTGGATAAATCCATGTCGTCGTTCTCCGATCGTTCCTCCAGAACATCGTCAAACGGTTCTTCGCAGGTGTCGTCCTCCTCCGGCAGTTCCTCCAAAAGATCGTCAACAGGTTCCATATAAAAGTCCTCTTCTGCCGGAACCGGTTCGCAGTCCAGAAAAGCGGGCGGCAGCGGGTCCTTCTTCAAACAGACCAAGGGACGGAGCCGGACGCTGCAATTCATGCAAAAGCGCGCTTCTTCCGGGTTTTCCGTACCACAGTTTTGGCACTTCATGTTTCTTCCTCCCTGTCCTGATGCTGCTTCCAGTATAGCACGTGCGGGATTTCCCAGGAAATATTTTATCACTTTGTCATCATTTGTAACCGAAACCATGAAAAATTTTCACGTCCGGCATTGTGTTATGGATAGAAACCCGCAAAAACCGGCGGGATCGCCGCTGCAGGATAAGGAGGAGAAACCATGAAAAGCAAACGAAGGGCAGCGGCGCTGTTGGCCGCGCTGGTCCTGCTGTGCGGCGCCGTACTCGGCGCATGCAGCGCGGGAAGCCCGAGCCAGCTGCAGTACTCACAGGCCGAAGAAGGGAAGGAGTACGATGCCGCGCCGATGGAGTCCGCCGCGGCGAATGGAACCGCCGCGCCGACAGCGGCGTATGAGAGCGGCGAAACAGCCCTGACCGGCGCGGCAGCGCCGCGGCCTTCCGAGGGGGAAAAACTGATTGAAAACCTGTACTATCAAATTGAAACGCTGGACTTCGACGCCACCGCCAAGCAGCTGGAAAACCTGTATCAAAGCCTGGGCGGTTATATACAGGAGGCCAGCGTGGACGGCTCCTCCTTTGGAGGACTGCGCAGCGCGCACTATGTCCTGCGCATCCCGCAGGAGAAAGCCGCGCAGGCGAAGGAAAAGGCCGGTTCGCTGGGAAATGTGATCCGGACGGAGACCAGCACCCAGAACGTGACCGACGAGTACTACGACATCGAGGCGCGGCTCAAGAGCCTGCGCGCGCAGGAGGAGCGCTTGCTGGCGCTTTTGGAGAAATCCGGTTCGCTGGAGGACATCGTACAGCTGGAACAGGCGCTGTCCGAGGTGACCTATGAGATTGAAAAGCTGACCGGAACCCTGCGCAACTACGATTCACTGATCAGCTATATGACCATCACGATCGATCTCAACGAGGTTACGAAAGAAACGGAGATCAGCAAAGCGCCTATCACGCTGGGAGAGCGCATCTCTTCGCAGTTCCATGACACAATGAACGGCCTGGGCGCGTTTGGGGAAGGCTTTCTGATCTTCCTGGTGGGCTGCTCGCCGGTTCTTCTGCTGATTGTGGCGATTGTGACAGTGGTTCTGCTGCTGCGGCGTTCCAACAAAAAGCATACCGCGCGCAGGAAGGCAGAAGAAGAAAACGCAGCCAACCACATCCCCGATGCGCTGGTCGGCGTGCCGGGACCAACGGAGAACAACGATTCCAACGAGGAAACGAAACAATAAAAATAAAAACACGGAGGAAAACACGATGAAAACCATGAAGAAAATCACCGCCGCGGCGCTGATCTGCGCGCTGCTGATGAGCATGCCGGGGCTGGGAAGCCTTGCCGCGTCGGCGCAGGAGGAAAACGCCATGACCATTTCCGCCGATCAGGAAAAGCAGAATTTTAACAGCGCGGCGGCGGACTTTTCCTTCAAGCTGTTCCAGAACAGTTTGAAGGAAGGCGAAAACACCGTCATTTCCCCCCTCTCCGTCTACCTCGCGCTGAGCATGACGGCGAACGGCGCGGACGGCAACACCCGCAGCCAGTTTGAAACGCTGCTGGGCGGCGGGAAGAGCAGCATGCAGGAGATCAACCGCAACAGCGCGGAGCTGCTGTACAATCTGCGTTCCAATGAGGACCGCACGATGCGTATTTCCAATTCCATCTGGTTCGATACCGCGAAGGCGCTCCATGTCAACCAGCCGTTCCTGGAGACAAATGCAAAATACTATGGCGCGGGCGTGTTCCAGCAGAGTTTTAAAGACCCCGCCACGCTGGGCCAGATCAACAACTGGGTCAAGACCAGCACGGACGGCAAGATTCCGTCGATCATCGACGAGATGGACGAAGACGCGATCATGTACTTAATCAACACCATCCTGTTTGAGGCGAACTGGATGAACCCGTATCCGGAAAACAAGGTGGAAAAGGGCCCCTTCCATGCGCCGGGCGGCGATGTGCAGGCCACCTTTATGACCTCCGAGGAAACCTACCTGAACAAGGACGGCGCGAAGGGCATGCTGAAGTATTTCCGCGATGGGCATACGGCGCTGGCGGCGATTCTCCCGCCGGACGGCATGAGCGCTGACAATTATGTCAAGTCCCTGACCGGGGATAAATGGAACGCCCTGCTGGGCAGCGAGAACGGCACACGCGCGAACGCGCATCTGCCGAAGTTCAAGTTTGAATATGACGTCAAGATGGCGTCTCTGCTCCAGAAGATGGGCCTGACCGACGCGTTCAGTGTGCGCGACGCCGATTTTAAGACGCTCGGCACCTACGAGAACCGCAATATCTCCATCAACGAGGTCCTGCATAAGGCGTTCATCGAGGTGGATGAAGCCGGTGCAAAGGCCGGCGCGGCAACCGCTGTTGAAATGATCGCGCGCATGTCCATGCCGATCGGCGAGCCGGTCGAATTGAAATTTGACAAACCCTTTGTCTGCGCAATCGTCGATACTGATTCCGGCCTCCCGCTCTTCCTTGCCACCATCCAGAAGCCCGCGGTAGAAGCATAAGAACTGCTAATTTGGTATCAGGTCTGTCAAGAATGAGAAATATCCAGCCGACCCTGGGCCAAGCATCCCCATAAAGTAAAGAAAAGCCTTAGCTCCGCCGGCAATGAAGCGCACACCGCCTTCCCTGAGCAACTCAGGTATACGGGGGATACCGGGGGTGAAGGGGGGCGCGAGTCGTACCGACCCGGAGCCCAGCTCTCACGCCCCCCTTCGCGTGCCTTTGTCTACTTTCGTGGCAAGACCGGACACGCAGTGTCTGACGCGCCTCCGGCGATGGTCGTTTGAAGCATCGAGCGAGGCTTTAGCCTCAAGCGAGCGTCCCCACCGGAGGTGCCGCCCGGCATGAGGGCGACCAGCGGTTTTCTCTCGCTTTATCAAAAGCGAATCAGCAATAAAGATTGCACATGCAATTAATAGGTTTAGATATTTGATAAGATATAGGTTGTTTACGCAACGATATATGAGACTATGGTAATGCAGTAAAATGAAAGTTTTAAAAGAAATGTTGTTTATGCAATAAAAAGAACCCCGTTGCTTTGTAATGAAAATTTCCTTTTGCTTTTTGAAAGCAAAGAATGTCATTGCTTCCGCAATGTAAAATTTGTTTTACTTTTTTAAAGTAAAAAGTCTTTGCTGTCGCTTTTCAAAGCGACGAAAACCCCCGGCGAAAGCCGGGGAACCAAAGGAAAGCCCCAGAGGCAGCTTCCTGCCTCATAAATAACAATATCACTCGTTCCCACTCGCTCTTCTCAGAAAGAGAGTTCCGCTCCTTGCGAGGAGCGGCAAAGGGCGCCGCCCTTTGATCCCGCCGCTTTTCAGAAAAGCGGAAAAACACATTTTAGCCCTCACCTGCAAGATGAAAAAAGTCCCGGGAGCTTGTCCCGTCCGTCCCGCCACAGCGCGGATATGATTTCGGCAACACGATAGGGCGGGCCGTCCCGACCGGAGGTCCAGGTCTAAGGAGGATTTCCAATGAAGTTGGTAAAAAAAGTCCTTTCCCTTTTTCTCGCTGTTTTTTTCCTGTTTTCCACAGCCTGCGGGACTTCCGTGCCGGGAAAAGTCGATCAACCGGGCATTGCAGTGCCGTCAGGCGTACAGGACCTGATGGCCGATGTTCCCCCCGGTTCGACGCCGGACATCGGGATACCCAACGAGCCGTTTGAAAGCGGAGTGGCGGACTATTCCGTCAAGTTGTTTCAGCAGGCGCTTTCGGCGGAACCGTCGGATAAAAATCTGGTGCTCTCCCCCCTTTCCGTCCTCTACGCCCTCGGCATGGCGGCCAACGGCGCGGACAATGAAACGCGGAGTCAGATGGAACGGCTGCTCAGCGACGGAACGTTGAATGTAAACAGCCTCAACGTCGGAATTCGCGGGTTGACGGAACGGTTGCAGCGTGAGGGCGACGCGGTGATGAAGATCGGGAATTCTATTTGGTTCGACGGCGGCAAGAGCCTGTCCGTCAACCAGGCGTTCCTGCAAACAAACGCGGATTATTTTGGCGCGCAGGCGTATCAGGCGGATTTCCGCAGCCCTGAAACGGTGGAGCGGATAAACCAGTGGGTCGATCAGCAGACAGACGGAAAAATCAGCCGGATCATCGACCGGCTGGACGAAAGCGCAATGCTCTGTTTGATCAATACCATGCTGTTTTCCTCCGAATGGGAGTCGGTCTACCGCGAACATCAGGTACAGGACGGCGCTTTTCATGCACCGGATGGCGAGGTGCAGGTGAAGTATATGCATTCCACGGAGCAATGGATTCACGACGATACAGCACAGGGCGTTGTGAAACCCTTTGCAGACGACCGGTTTGCATTTGCCGCGATTGTACCCGATGACGAAGACGTCGGCGCGTATGTGCAGTCCCTGACGGGGGAGACACTGAGAAATCTGCTTTCTTCCACGAGTGAATCGTATCCGGACGGCTATGCGCAGGCCGCATTGCCGAAGTTCCGCTTTGCGTACGATACGGAGCTGAGCCCGGCGCTGCAATCGATGGGCCTGCAGGATGGGTTTGATCCCGCGAAGGCGGATTTCTCCCCAATGGGAACCGTCGAAGGCGGCAATCTCTATATCGGGCAGGTGCTGCACAAGAGCTTTATCGAGGTGGATGAGCTGGGCGCAAAGGCCGGAGCCGCCACCGCGGTGATCATGGACGCCGGGGGCGCCGCCCCGGCAATGCGGGAAATCAACTTTGACCGCCCGTTTGTGTGCGTCATTTACGATACGGCGTCCAGACTCCCTCTGTTCCTGGGGGTTGTCAAGAATCCCTCCACGGAGGACGAAGAGGAACCGCAGGCTGAGCTGTCGGCGGAAGACGCGGAAGCGCTGGCAATCTATCAGGCTGTTTTCGATTGGCTGGTGGAACAGGACCCGGCTCTGAGCGACGGCGAGCTGACCGCGATCGACGGCTCCACGCTGGAACATCTGTCCGACGCAGGGAAAGAAGCGTTCCTGCAGTACGTGCAGAAAACGCGCGGCGGAACGGTCAGGTACGCGACCAGAAACCAGCTGGAAGAGGAAGGGCTGCTTGAGCCGGACAAAGGGATCAAAGACGGCTGTCATATCAAGCTGTCCTATGAGAAGCAAGATGACGGGTCGGTTCATTTTACAGCGGATTTGTACAGCAGCCCTCTGGGCGCGATCGGCACGGACGAGGGCATTCTGCAAAACCGGTCCGGGGAATGGGTCGTGGGGGAGGATTTCCCCATCTGGATTTCATAAGGAAAAAGCAGCCCCCGCGGGGGCTGCTTTTTGTTTGTCCGTATTCCGAAGACGGGGAAAAATCGTGCGTTTTCCACCCGGATGTGGTAGGATGAGGAAAAGGGGGTGCGGACATGCTGAAAAACATCTGCTGTATCGAGCTTCGCAGCGGCAGCAAAGAGGAGATCATGCCGGATTTTCAGCCAGACTTTCCCTACCTTGCTTCCTATGTGGACTTTGACCGGTGCGCCGGCCGTTTTGTGCCGTGGCACTGGCATAAGGAAGCGGAACTGTTCTATGTGGAAGAAGGCGTACTGGAATACCACATGTCCAGAGGGACGGTGGTGCTCCCCGCCGGGTCCGGCGGATTGGTCAACTCGAACGTGCTCCATATGACAAGGCCGCAATATGACAGCGTGCGGACCACACAATTCAACCACATATTTGACGTTTCCCTGATCGGGGGATGGCAGGGAAGCCGGATTGAGCAGAAGTACATCACGCCGCTTGTCACCGCGCCGCAGGTGGAAATGGTTGTGCTGCGGCCCGAGACGCCGGAGCAGGCGCAAATTTTGGAGGCGATCCGCGCGTCCTTTCAGATCACGGAGGACTATGCGTATGAGGTCCGGCTGCGCGCGGCGCTTTCAAATATCTGGTGTCAGATTTTTGCGCTGGCGGACCCCCTGCTGCGGGAAAAAGCGCGGCGCGACAAGACAAGCGACCATCTGAAAACGATGATGGCTTACATGCACGAGCACTATGCGGAACGGCTTTCCGTGGCGGAAATTGCCGCGGCCGCGTTTATCAGCGAGCGGGAATGTTACCGCGCGTTCCGCGACACGCTACACACCACGCCGGTGGAGTATTTAAAAGGGTACCGCCTGCAGCAGGCGTGCCAGCTTCTGGCGCAGGGCGGGGAGTCCCTCACGTTCATCAGCCAGGCGTGCGGCCTGGGCAGCAGCAGCTATTTTGGAAAAGTCTTCCGGGAGCAGTTCGGCTGCACGCCGTTGGAGTATCGCCGCAGATGGCAGGAAAGTGACGGATTCAGGCGGAAATAACATAGTTTTACAAAAAAACTTGCACTATAATAAGGTTGCAAGGGCGATAAGGCAATCAGGTATTACCTCACGCGCGGCAGCCGCCCGATGGCGGCTGCCTTTTTTATGATTGGAGGGGCGTGCAATGATTAAGCTGCGAATTTTTAACATGAAGGAATTTCTGCGGACGGTGGACCAGTGTACCGGGCCGGTAAACCTGCTCTATTCGGACGGCAGGAAAGAGAACATCAACAAGCAGTACCAGGTACAGAGCGATTTGCAGGAGAAGCACCGGGAATATCATCGTTGCCTGCCGCTCTCGCTGGAAATTCCCGATCCAAAGGATTACCAGCAGATCGTTTTCTATGCCATTGGGGACTGCTGAATGCCGTGTGGCATGATTGGGGAGTAGCAAAACAGGGCGAGGGGATGAAAGTCCCTTCGCCCTGTTTTTAATAGGTTACGACTGTGATTGCCAGAAAAATTATGAAAGTGGATGCAGGGTCATTGCGCGGACATGGGAAAGGTTGCGCACCAATTCACAGCGGTCAAAAGGCTTTCCGTGCCCGGGATAGATCCGCGTGGGCTTCGCTTCCAGAATGGTTTCCCACGATTGCGCAAAAGCGGCCTTGTCCTCCGCCCAGATGGTGATTCGATGAAAGCTTGGAAAACCGTTCATTGCGGCGTCGCCGCAGAACAGCGCTCCGTCGCGGCGGAGCAGCGAGAGGGAATCGGCTGTGTGCCCCGGCGTAAAAAGGATTGTGCCGCCCAGCAGCGCGCCGATTTTTTCGCTGTTTTCTTCAGACATCAGCAGGCATCTTGACGCGTGGTGCCGCTCCATGGGAGGGAAACGGTGTGCGCCTTTTCCAAACAGCTTCATCAGATGGCAGAAGGAGCGCGCCGTACGGCTCGTGCAGCCGCCAAGAAAGGCGTTTTGCCCCCGGTACAAGATCTCCGGCGCTTTGACGCTCATGACAGCCTGCATGTTTGGCGCTTCTGTCAGAAGCCGATTTAAAAAGCCGGCATGGTCGTCGTGCGCGTGTGTCAGGAATAGATACCGGATGCGTTCCATCGGAATGCTTTGTTGTCGAAGGCGTCTTTGAAAGGACGCAAACCCGTTTTCGTATCCGGTATCGACCAGGACGTACCCGTTCGAAATGGGATACAGCCAGGCGTTTACGATCCGGGTTCCGGCGTTTAACATGGCGCGGCCCTCACTTTCAAATGTTTTGACCGACTGACCGGTGCGGATGCGCGATGACATGAAACGCCAGATTTATCTGGCGCCGCAGAGCCGTTGCACGGCTTCCTGTTCATCGGCGGCAAAGAAAAAGTCGTTTCCCCGGTTGCTCTCGTAGATAAAATCCCTGAGCGGTTTGCTGGTATACCGCGAAAAATCTCCGTAGATCGCCAGCTTGATGCCGTAGTTGATATATTTTTGCAGGATTTCTCCGGCGACGCCCGTGCTGAGTATGAAAAAATCCTCGGCGACGGCTTTTTTATGAATGGCGATGCGGTCTGTCTCTGCCTCAAACTTGGCTGTCATGATAAGATCCAGTGCGGACGGGGTGTCTCTAAGGACGATCTCGCCGCCTTCCGGCTCAATGACAGCAACTGTGATTCCGTTAATAGCGGTTTTTTTTATGTTCATAGGTTGTATCCCTCGCTTTTTCAGATGATTTCTTTTTATTCACACCGGTTTTATGCTGTGGATTCTCCCCGGCCATTTGCACAACCGAACGGTATAACAGGATGAGTGCAGAACCGATCAGCAGTCCGCCCAAAAGATCGGTGAACCAATGGACGCCGGAAAGGAACCGGCCGATCACCGTGACGGCAATGACGATGACGGCATATACGCCAAACGCGGCCCTTGCCGCTCTGTTTTTTACAAGATGGTGAAACTGCATCACGGCAGTGGCCATGATACAATAGACAAACATGACGTGTGAGGAAGGGAAGGACGCCTCCAACACCCCGCCGATCAGGACCGGCCGGTAATTGACGGTAAAGATTTCAAACAACACGTAGACGGCGGCGGTCAGGATATAAAACCCGCCCAGAAGCAGCAGGCTGCGGTCGACCTTTTGGAGGCTTCTTCTGTGTATCAGCTGTGCCAGCCCGGTGATGGCAAAACCGGCTGCCGTAAGGAGCGCGAGTATACCGATCCAGTCTGTGACGGTATACCAAAAAGGCTGAAAGCCAGTCTGTTGAAACAGGAACCGGTTGATGGCGGCGAATCCTACCAGGGATTGCTCCGGACCGATTGGCTGCACGTCGACCGTTTGAACCAACAGCGTGAATACGATGGACGCCAGGAATAACAGCCCGGTTAAGAGAAAGCTGCGTTTCGTTTTTTTCTGCATGACAATAACCCCGTTTCAGTACTGATTTCGGATGTTTGATCCGTTATCAGCGTAGTACGGAGCCTGTGAAAAGAAAAGAATCGCACCGTCACAGGGACGATACGATTCGTGTCATGCCCGTTTAATCAGCAGAATACCCTTTAACAGCAGGGTGGAGAAGATAAGAATCGCCGCATACGGCTGCTGGCTGATGACAAAAGCTGTAGTGCCCAATATTGACAGCGCAAGAGACAGAGACACGCTGGTTTTCAACCAGAGTGAATTATGGACGGATTGCAGCGCGAGCGTCAGGATGCCCCAAAGGGTGGTTGCCGCAGTCCAAATAAAATAGGAGGCCCGGATATAGATGGGAGCCCTCACAAGAGAAAGAAGAGAGACCATCTCGATCATGGTTTCTCCCTGTTGGCCGAACAGCGGCAAAAAGAGGATCAGGACCGCCATACTGTCCAGAACGCCGAAGATCGTTGTGCCGATCGACCGGGCTTTCTCCTTGCTTTCATTCTCCGTAATCGTAATCAGCTCTTCGCCGGACAACAAATCGTCAATGGATACGGAAAACAGCCTGGAGATTGCCTTCAGGGAGTCGATACTTGGGGTGCCGCGGCCGGATT
Organism: Clostridium sp. D33t1_170424_F3; assembly: GCF_015667585.1. Taxonomy (GTDB): domain Bacteria; phylum Bacillota; class Clostridia; order Oscillospirales; family Acutalibacteraceae; genus Anaeromassilibacillus. The sequence continues at coordinate 99,100 of NZ_JADPEG010000003.1, forward strand.
CCCATTTGGAGACCGCCGTGCGGGAGACGAAAAGCTGTTCCGACAGTTGTTCCTGCGTCCAGTTGCGATCCCGGCGCAGGTTTTGTAATTTTTCTGAAAAATCCATATACTTTACCTGTATCATTCTGTCATTATAAATCCTGTTCCTTCGGCGCATAGGCCCCTTCCCACTCGCATACCGCCATCAACGCGGGCGCCAGCGCGGCGCCCTTGTCCGTCAACCGGTATTCCACTTTGGGCGGGATTTCCTGGTATTGCTTGCGGGAAACCATCTTGTCTGCGTAAAGCTCCTTCAGGCTTTGGCTGAGCATCATATCCGTAACGCCGGAAACCGCGTGCTTCAGCTCGCTGTAGCGCAGGCCTTTGCCGTCCCGCAGGGCCCACAGGATCCGGCATTTCCATTTGCCGCCCGCTGTCTGCAAAAAGTAGGCCAGCGGCGCGTCGGGCAGAGCCGGTTCCGCCGGTGCGTCTGCCTGTACCTGTGGAACGGACGTGGCTGCCGCCGGAACCGCCGGGCGCTTGGCCCGCTTTTTCTTTTTTTCCTTTTCCTTTTTCAACGCGCCGCCTCTTTTCCTCTTTTTTACTCCGTCTTCCTGAGCGGATTCTTTTAACTGATCGTATCATGTTTTCGGGGCGGTTGCAATCCCCAAAGAACAAAAAACAGCCCGCAGAAGCAAAATACCGCGCCCAACGATAGCGCGGGGACCACGGACCGTTCCGCCAGCCTGCCAAACGCCAGGTTTGTGCCGATCGCCGCGAGGTTCATGGCGAACGAATAGGCGGACAATACGGTCGCGCGGTTGGCGGTGGAGACGCGCCGGTTTAAAAGGTCGGAACGCAGGGGCAGGAACAGCGACTGCGCCGCCCGCAGGACCGCCACAAGGGCGACGGACAGAACGGGCTGTGCAAAGGCCGCCAGCAGAACGCAGGCGGTTCCCGCCGCGCCGAACAGCAACTTGACCGTCCGGCGCTCGCCCAATCGCGCCGCCAGCCGGTGGGAGCGCGCCGCCGCCAGCCCCGCCAGCGTCAGAACGACGGAGCAGAACCCCATTGCGGCGGGCGGGATGCCGCTGCGCAGATACTGCAGCTGGCTTAAAAAGACCGTGATGGTCTGGTCGGACTCCGCCAGCAGCGCCGCGCCCAGCAGGAACAGCAGAAACCGGCGGTCCTTGAAAAGCAGCGCGGCCAGCTCGCGCGCCCTTGGCCGCGGCGCGTTGTCCTCTTTTGGGACGTCCTGCAAAAACAGGGACAACAGGAACGCCGCCCCATAGGAAAAGACGGACAGCAGGGCGGACAGCCGGTAGTCGTCCCGGATCCATACGGAGAACACGGCGCAGGCCAGCACGAGACCCGCCGTATTCAGCGATTCCCAGAGGCCGAAGATGCGGCGCGTTTTCTCCGGCGGGCAGTCCTTTCCCCCGGCGGACAGAAAGAGATAGGCCGTATCGCAGCCGGAGAGGCCCGCGAGGACGGCGGAGAGCAGCAGCCGTTCCGCCAGAAACAGTGCGAAGCCGTCCGCCTGCCAGAAGATCATTTTGGACAGGAAATAGAGCAGGTGGCACAGCACCAGCGTGTTTTTGTAGCCGATGCGGTCCGCCAGCCAGCCCCACGGCAGCTCCAGCGCCAGACTGAGCGCGAGGGAAAGGCTTTCGATCAGGGTGATTTCAAAAATACCGACGCCGTTCGCCTGCCGGTACAGCGTGGCAATCGGCGCGTAAAACAACAGGCCCTGTAAAAACGCGATGGCGTAACAGAGCCGGATATTGCGTTTCTGCATCATAAATCGCTCCATTCATCTGATGAGTATGCAACAAAACAAGGCCTCCCGCGGGAAGCCCTGTTTCAGATGGATGGGTTTAATGCAGAACGTTGTTCATTTGGAAACTCCTTTTATTGTTGTTGGGCGGCCCTGCGCGCCGCCTCCGCCCGGGAAAAAACGCAGCCGCAGTAATCCTGCCGGTAGAGCTGATAAGTCCGGCTCAGCTCAATGGAACGCTTGTAGCCGTTGCGCTTTTTAAAATCGGAGAACAGGTACGGTACGCCGTAGCGTTCCGCCAGCTCCGCGCCGATGGCGTTCAGCTTTTCCGCGTTTTTATATGGGCTGATGGACAATGTGGTGGTGAAGAAATCGCAGCCGCGCTCCCTGGCGGCGCGCGCCGCTTCCTCCAGCCGCAGCCGGTAGCAGGCTTCGCAGCGCGCCCCGCCCTCCGGCTCCTGTTCATGGCCTTTGGCAATGGCGAAAAAGCGCTCCGGGTCGTATGCGCCGGAGACCAGCTCCACGGGCCGCGCGAGGAGCATTTCGTCCAGCAGCCGCCGGATTTCGGCCTCGCGCTTGTGGAATTCCGTTTCCGGGGAAATATTGGGGTTGTAGTTCAACAGGACGATGGAGAAAAAACGGGACAAATACTCCAGTACATAGCTGCTGCAGGGCGCGCAGCAGGCGTGCAGCAGCAGGGTGGGGATTTTCCCCGCCTGCTCCAGGGCGGCCAGCTGTTTTTCCAGCTCCTTCTGGTAATTGCGCTTCAGGTTTTCCACTGTTTCCCCTCTTCCTGTTGAAAACTTTCCTGGCTCTGCGGCGGGCGCAGCAGATGCTGATAGACCGCTGTGTGCGTTTTATCCACGTCCACGTCGTGGTGGACATGGCCAAAGTACCAGCGCCTGTATTGCAGCCGCCGGTCGATTTCCTCTAAAAAGCGGTTCAGTTCCTCCTCGCTTTCACGCTTGCGGAACTGCCGCGCAATGGAGAGCGGCGCGGTGTGCGTGAGCACGTAGTCCACCTGGAAATTGGCGGCCAGAAGCGTTTGCATGGCCTCGCCGTACTCGCGCTCACAGGGCATCTCCTCTTTCCACCACGAGACGCCCTCCGTGCGGAATTCCACGTCGCCGGACGCGCCGCCGCCCATCACGAAGAAGGTGCTGCCTTCCAGCGTGTAGAGCTGGCCGCGCATCAGGTGGATGACGCTGTCCGTAATGCGGTGGACCTTCCCGCCGTTCCAGTATGTGACGGGATAGCGGTTCAGCAGGTCAAAATTCTCGTGGTTGCCGTCGAGGAACAGCGTGGTGAATTTCTTGCGGCCAAACCAGTTCAGCCAGAAGCGGTCCGCGCCCCGCGGGCCGGTCCACACGCCGCCGAAGTCGCCGCAGACGACGACATAGTCGTTTTTGTTCAGCCGCCGCTGCTCCGGGAAGGCCCGCGTCGTCAGCTTGGCGACGTCGTACGGGATGTGCGTATCGCCTGTAACATAGATCATGCGGCCTTCCCTCCTTTTTCTCATTGTAACAAGTTGGCGGCAATTTTGCAATTGCGGGGTGAAAAATCCTTTCCTTGCGTGAAATACCCCCTCATGCTATACTATAATAGAAATAACAGAACGGGATTATGAGTTTTTGAAGAAAGGAGAAGGAACATGCTGGAAGAAAAGGATTTACAGGCGATTGCGCAACTGATTCTGTCAAGCGAAGATCGAATGAGAACAGAAATCCAGGCAAGCGAAGAGCGGATGAAGGGTTATGTACAAGAGGAAATTCGCGCGAGCGAAACCCGCATGAAAGATTACATGCAGGGAGAGGTTCAAGCGAGTGAAACCCGCACCCATGCGTTTATCGAATCTGGTGTGATGAAACAGGTCCGCCTGCTGGCGGAAGGGCATGAGCAGATTCTGGAGCGCCTGCCGGAGGCGGAGGAGATCGACAGCCTGCGCAGCCGTGTGCGCACGCTGGAACGGATTGTGACGGAGCACAGTCAGGAGATCGGTGAATTGAAGCGCGCACAATGAGATACGATATAAGAGAAAGCCTGTTGCCACCATGATGCGTGACGACAGGCTTTTTTATAAAAAGAAAAGGAGGCGATGAAATGGACAAAGTCTTGAGCTGCTGCGGATGCGTTTGCTCCGACTGCCAGTATTTTCCCGATGCGTGCAGAGGCTGCCCGGAGATACAGGGAAAGGTCTTCTGGCTGGCATACACCGGCGAACCGGTGTGTGAAATTTACGACTGCTGCGTCAACACGAAGCATCAGCCCCACTGCGGTCTGTGCGGGGAGCTTCCCTGCCGCCGGTACGAGGGGGAGGACCCCACAAAATCGCCGGAGGAAAACGCGGAGGATCACCGAAAGCAGCTGGAACAGCTGCGCCGCAGGATGGAACGCGATTCTCCATAAGCAGTTCCGTAGGATAAACGGGTTTCCGCCTTGCGCCGGAAACAGAAAAACCGCCGTTTTGTCCACACAGGGTGGATTCCATCTGTAATCAGCTGAAAGTTGGGCCGTATTTGTCCCGGTCGATGCGCAGGGCCTGCAAGACCGCGATTTGGCGAGTGTCCTCCGGCTTGAGCCTGACGTCGTATTCTGCGCCGTTGATTTTCAGCCTGACCGTGTAGCCCGCGTCCAGCGGCGCGGCGTGAGATTCCTCCATACGGTGGAACCATTTAAAGCGCGATTCATTCGATTGCCGTATCGTCATTTCTCTGTGTTCCGGCAGTTGTAAGGTGAAAAATCCTTTCCTTGTACGCCATTTTTTCCCATGATATAATAAAATTGTAAACAGATCGATCGTTTTTATTTGGCAGCAGGCCTTTTGCCGCGGCGGAAGACGCTGTTTTAGAAGGCGCGCTTTGTAAGGACGGCGGAAATCCTTCCTGGCCGCCCGAACAATTTGTTGAAATGGGGAGTGGAGATGCAACTGCAAAAAGGACAAAAAATAAAGTTGACGGATGTAACCGTGAGCCGGCAAATCGAATTAAACATTCAAGTTGGCATGAAAACCGGAACCGCCGATGTGACTTGTTTTGGCGTTGACGCACAGGGAAAGCTGTCGGACGACCGATATTTTGTTTTTTATAATCAGAACAATACGCCGGAAAACGCGATTACCATGAAAGTGAATGGGGAGTGCACACGCTTTTCGATTGATCTTCAAAAGCTGCCCTCCTTTATCAAAAAACTGGTGGTTACCGTCGCGGCTGACAATGACGTCACCATGCGTGAAATCCAGAGAGGGACCCTTTCTTTGTCTGCCAACCAGCAGGAGGTTGCCGGGTTCCTATTTACAGGGGATAATTTTACCCAGGAAAAAGCGCTTATCCTCTGCGAACTCTATGAGAAGGACGGCATATGGCGTATGTCCGTTGTAGCGGGCGGGTTTAACGGAGGACTGAGCGCGCTGCTGGCACATTTTGGGGGCGAAGAAATCAAAACTCCGGCTCCGGTGAGTCCTCCCGCGGAGAAACCAAAACCGGCAAAGCCCGCGCCAGCAGCAAAACCGGCGGCTTCCGCCCCGGTTACGCCCGCGCCGCCAAGGCCTACGCGGATCAATCTGGTGAAAAGCGGCGATACACATCGGATTAATCTGCAGAAAAACAGCGGAGAGATTCATGCAAACCTGAATTGGAGCGTCGGAAAACGGGGCTTGTTTGGCGGCCGGACCAATATTGACCTCGATCTGGCGTGCCTGTATCGTTTAAAAACGGGGGAAACAGGCGTTGTTCAGGCGTTGGGAAAAGCTTTTGGCTATAAAACGAAGCCCCCTTATATCCGGCTGGATCAGGACGACCGCACAGGGGCAAGCGTGAACGGAGAGAATATGGTTTTCCGGAAGCCGGAGACGATCGACTTCGCCGTAATTTTTGCGTACATCTATGAGGGAACATCAAACTGGAGTGCCACAGACGCAACGGTGGTTTTAAAGCAAAACGGTTCTCCGGATATTGAAATCCATATTCAAAACCCCAGCAATCGCGACCGCTTTTGCGTCATTGCCAGTTTGTCGGGCCAAAATGGGCAGCTGGAGGTGAAACGGGAGGAGCGGTTCTTCACAGGCCATAAAGAAATTGACCGGTATTATCATTTTGGGCTGCGGTGGACGCCTGGCAGCAAGTAACGGATTCTGGTGTGTCCGGATCACGCCCGATAAAAGCGCGGGACGCAAAAAGTGGCGGCGTTTCGGACAGGCTGCGCGTGATGAACGGATGGGCCCGAAACGGCGATCGTGAACGGGATTGATAACGAAGAGCGCGCCAAGCCCAGTCGGCCCGGCGCGCTCTTTACGTTTTTATATGGATCGCGGGGAACCGTCCGGCCGTCTGTAGGAACAGATTCCCTGGTAAAGCAAAACTTCAAGGAAAGAGGATAACAGCTTGTCTTCTGTAATTAACTCGAAGTCGGGGCCGTATGGGTTTCGGTCGATGCGCAGAGCCTGCAAGACCGCGATTTGGCGATTGTCCTCCGGCTGGAGCTTGACGTCGTATTCCACGCCGTTGATTTTCAGCTTGACCGTGTAGCCCGCGTCCAGCGGTTCGGCGTGGGCTTCCTCCATCAGGGAGCGGTGGAACCATTCAAAATGTGATTCACTCAATTGCCGTAGAATCATAAATTTTATTCCTTTCTCTGTGTTCCGGCACGGCTTGAAAGGAACTGCGGCGCATGGTATAATATTTACGCCGCATCTGCCTTTTGGCGTGTGCCGGTGTTGGGGAAGTGACGTGTGTCTTTAGAGGGGACGCGTCGCTTCCTTATTTTTTCAGGTCGTCCTTCAACTTCTTAATCCCACGCCTTGCGGCCTCTGCCCTTGTTACGTTTTCCTGTTTACAATAGGCTTCCAATGCGTCGTTGCTTTCATTATCAAGGCGAACAAAGAGCGTTTTGTCCTTGGGATTATCCGTAGGGCGTCCTATTTTAGGACTTGTCAAACGTTCACCTCCTTTTGATATACATAGATATATGCTTATGTATATCAAAAGTCAAGTCAAATCTGAAAAACATTCTTTCCGATAGGGAAAACCGGCACGGCTTGAAAGGAACTGCGGCGCATGGTATAATATTTACGCCGTATTTGCCTTTTGGCATGTGCCGGTGTTGGGAAGTGACGACTCTTTTCGTAGGGGGTGCGTCACTTCCTTATTTTTTTATCTCGGGTTCCAATTTGGCAATCCCGCGTCTCACTGCTTCGGCAGTCGAGACAGATTCCTGTGCGCAATAGGCGGTCAATATATCCTTTGATTTTAAATCAAGCTTTACCCCTATTTTATACGTTTTGGGATTATCCGTTTTGGGCCCTCTTTTTTTACCTGTTTCCAGTAAATCACCTCCCAATGGAAATAGGACTAACCTAATTATAAATTAGGTTAGTCCTATTTGTCAAGAGTACAACGTACCTATTTTGATTTTTCTTGGATTCTGTCGTGTTTTTCAAAGTTGATACCAAAATATAGATCGAATTATGTTATACTACCATTAGAGAAGTATATATAGAAAATACGCTAAATAATGGCGAAATCTTTTATCTTAAGAACCGTTGTTTTTTAAATGGTATTTCATGCGGCAAGTATACGAAAATTCGGGATTACAGATACCGGTATCATTCGATTGTAAAGTTAAACTGCGACTTTTTTCGGAAAACCAAACAAAACCTGTGAATCGTACCGGGAATACGACCGGACATCGAAGCAAAAAATAGGAGGAATGAAAAATGCCTGAAATTTCACTGTTTTATGGAATCCGCATTATGATGTTCTATAGCGATCACAATCCACCGCATTTCCATGCAGAATATGCTGGGTATAAGGCTTTAATCGATATTCTAAACGGTTGTGTGATGACCGGTTCTCTTCCCGGCAGGCAATTAAAACTCGTTTTGGCATGGTGTGAAATTCACAAAGACGAATTGATGCAGAACTGGGAGCTTTCCAAAGACGCAAAGCCGCTGAACCGCATCAATCCTTTGATCTGATGAAAGGGGTATGAACATGTACTTTTACCCAAAGGTTGTGCAGGCGATTCCCGGCGATGATTTTACCGTGTACGCCTATTTCATCGACGGCACGGTCCGTCTGGTAGATGTAAAGCCGCTGATTGAAAAAGGCGGCGTCTTTGCACCGCTGGGCGATGTCGATTTTTTCAAAAGCCGCCTGACCGTGTTGAACGACACCGTTGCATGGGATATAACCGGCAACCGGGATGAAACCGCCTGTATTGATTTAGACCCGATTGAAATTTATAAAACCGTGGTTGTAGAGGATCCTTTGCAAAGTGCGGTCTGATGAGAGTGGGCATGTCGCTTTTTAAACCGGCCTCAATGGGAACGGAACATTTTACAAGAGGCGTTAAATTGATCGTTTTCAATATACTATATACTGAGAAAATCAATAAAAAAGATATATGTTTTTTTATTTCAGTAATCCTATAGTGAAATATTAAGAATAGCCAATTTGTAGCACGCGCGCCCGAAGTAAAGGCGAGGAAAAGCGTCCAGTGGACGGTTTTACCGCCGACGTCCCTTCCCAAGAACGCGAGCCTCGCAAGGCGAAGCGCGATTGGAGGATGTCGGGACGCGCCAAAACAAAAAAGTCGATTCAGTGACAAGCACTGAATCGACTTTCTTTTGGCGCGCCCGAAGGGACTCGAACCCCTGACCTCTTGATTCGTAGTCAAGCACTCTATCCAGCTGAGCTACGAGCGCATAAGCAGCTTCATAAAGCTGCCAGAGTATAATACCACACTTTTTGGAAAAGTGCAAGGCTTTTCGCCAAAATTATGCTAAATCTTTTTGCGCCGTGGTCGCCGGGCCGGGCGCGGGTCCCTGCGGTTCCTCCGGGCCGGGATACGCCCACTTGAGCACGGCGCAGTCGCGCGGGCCCAGATGAAGCGCGTGGCGTTCGTCCGGCAGGCGGCCCATCAGGATTTCCGCGTCGTTCCATTCCGGAGAGATATAAACCGGTTTTTCCTGATCCCCGGCGTTGATCGCCACCAGCAGGCGCTCCTGTCCGTCGTCGCGGACGTAGGCCATGCAGCAGTCGCCCGCCATCACCGGCTCAATGCGCCCCTCGCGCAGGCAGGGGCAGGCGGCGCGCAGCCGCGCCAGACGGCGGTACCATTCGATCAGCCCCTCGTCGGCTCTGTCCCACGGGTAACAGCCGCGGTTGAACGGGTCGCGGTAGCCCTCCATCCCGGCCTCGTCGCCGTAGTAGATACACGGGACGCCCGGCAGGGTGAACTGCATCAGGGCGGCCAGACGCAGCAGCGTCAGGCCCTTTTTGCGGCGCTCGCGGGTCAGGTGCGCGTTGCTCTGCCAGTGGCGGCCGTGGCCGTGCAGCGGTTCGCCCGCCAGCATGGTGATCGCGCGCTCCGTGTCGTGCGTGCCGATGTGGTTCATCAGGATTTTCGTGACCTGCGGCGGGTAGTTCTCCACAATATTCATGATAATTTCCATCATGTCCGCCGCGTCCGCCCCGGTCAGGAAGCCGATAATCGCGTTGCGGAACGGGTAGTTCATCACGCTGTCGAGCTGCCGGCCCGCAAAGTACCGGCGGCGGCGGCCGTATGCCTCCTTGTTGGACGCGTCTTCCCAGACCTCGCCCAGCACTACGGCGTCGGGGTTTTCCGCCTTGGCGGCGGCGCGCAGGTTTTCCAGGAACGGGTCCGGCAGCTCGTCCGCGACGTCCAGACGCCAGCCGTCCGCGCCCAGGGCAAGCCATTTGCGGATGATCCCGGTTTCGCCGTTGATGTAGTTGTCGTAGTCGGGATTGCATTCGTTGACATCCGGCAGGGTGATAAAGTTCCACCAGCAGTCGTAGCTGTCCGGCCAGGGATGGAAATTGAACCAGGAGCTGTACGGCGAGTGCTGGGAGTTGTACGCGCCCTCCGTGGAATAGCGCTTCTCCCGGTTGAAATAGATGCTGTCGCTGCCGGTGTGGTTGAACACGCCGTCCAGGATCACATGGATGCCGCGCTTGTGCGCGGCGTCGCACAGGCTGCGGAAGTCCTCCTCCGTGCCGAGCAGCGGGTCGATTCTGGAGTAATCCGCCGTGTTGTAGCGGTGGTTGGAATGCGCTTCAAAGATCGGGTTGAGATAGATGCACGTCACGCCGAGCGATTCCAGGTACGGGAGCTTTTCCTCAATACCCTTGAGGTCGCCGCCGAAATAGTCGGAGTTGGTGACCTCCCCCTTTTCGTTCGGCATCCAGTCCGGCGGCTCGCCCCATTTTTCATGCAGCCTGCGGTCGGCGGGCACGTTCTCCTTCGGCTGCCCGGAATTGTGGAAGCGGTCGGGGAAAATCTGGTACATCACGCCGCCGGTCATCCAGTCCGGCGTTTGGAATTCCGGGTCGTATGCGGTGAGCTGCCACGGGCCGCCGTGCGCGTCGACGGAGCCTTCTCCGCCAAAGCCCCGGGTGATGGGCAGCGTGCCGCGCCAGGTGTCGACATAGAAGCGGTAAAAGTACAGGCCGGGCTGCTGCGGTGTGTAGTGGCACTCCCAGCATTCGTGCGTGTCGCCGGACATGCCGCACCAGTACATGCCGCAATTCTCCGTCTGTCCGTTTTGATCGTCCTGCACCACCAGGCGCGCGCCGGAACAGCGCAGGTCCCGCGCCACGTTGATTTTAAAATGGACCGACGTACCCGCGGGAACCGCGCCCGTTGGATCGCGATACGCCGGATTGCGTGAATTGAACATGAAGTCTACCCCTTTTACACAGTACTCAATGCCCCGAAAAGCAGGCGAAAGCCGCTCCGGAGAGAAATTCACCACCGCCCATTGGACGGTGGTGAAAAGGAAGTTGTAAAATTAGCGCATTTTTTTGAAAATCGGCTTTTTCGCAACCGGTTTTACCGTCTTGTCAACCGGCGGCGCGGGCGGAACCGGCGTAGCGTGCCAGATGTTGTCCGCATATTCGCGGATGGAACGGTCCGCGGCGAAGCGGCCCGCCTTGGCGATGTTCACCAGGCCCATCTGGTGCCAGTGCTTCTGGTCGGCATAGAGCGCGACCGCCTTCTTCTGTGCCTGCACATAGGACTCGAAGTCCGCAAGAACCATGTACGGGTCCACGTTGAGCAGGGAATCGGTGATATCGCGGAAGGAAACGCCGCAGAAGCCCTTGTTCATCTCGTCGATCGCCTTGCGGACGATCGGGTTGTTTTCGTAGAACACGCGCGGGCGGTAGCCGGAACGCTTGAGGGCGTTCACCTCCGGCGTGGTCATGCCGAACAGCAGGATATTGTCGTCGCCCACGGCTTCGTGGATCTCCACGTTCGCGCCGTCCAGCGTGCCCAGCGTGACGGCCCCGTTGATCATGAACTTCATATTGCTGGTGCCGGACGCTTCCGTGCCCGCAAGGGAAATCTGCTCGCTGATGTCCGCCGCCGGGGTCAGGATCTCCGCCAGTGTGACGCGGTAATCTTCGATATAGACGACCTTGAGCTTCTGATTGACGCGCGGGTCGTTGTTGATGGTCTCCGCCAGGTCTACGATGAAGCGGATCATCTGCTTGGCAAAATAGTAGCCGGGCGCGGCCTTCGCGCCGAAGATGAAGGTGTGCGGCGTAAAGTCGGCGTTCGGATTCTCGCGCAGCCACTGGTACAGGGTCAGGATGTGCAGCGCGTTGAGGTGCTGGCGCTTGTACTCGTGCATGCGCTTGATCTGCACGTCGAAGATGGAATCCGGATCCAGCGTGATGCCGTTGGCCTTCTTCACATACTCGGCAAGGCGCACCTTATTGTTGTGCTTGATCTTCGCAAGCTGCTCCAGAACCGCCGCGTCGTCCTTATATTCCAGGAACTTCTCCAGCTGCGACGCGTCGCGGATGTAGCCGTCGCCGATCTTTTCGGTCAGCAGGGCGGCCAGCTCCGGGTTGGACTGGTTCAGCCAGCGGCGGTGGGCGATGCCGTTGGTCACATTCTGGAACTTATACGGCATCTCGGTATAGAAATCGTTAAAAACGGTGTCTTTCAGAATATCGCTGTGCAGCGCGGAAACGCCGTTGACGGAGTGCGCGCTGATCACCGCAAGGTTTGCCATCTTCACATAGCCGTCGTTGAGCGGGGCCATGCGGCCGACCTTGTAGCCGTCCACATGGCGGGCGTGCATGTCGGCGCAGAAGCGGCGGTTGATCTCCTCGATGATCTGGTAGATGCGCGGCAGGCGGAACTTGAAGAGCTCCTCGCCCCAGCATTCCAGCGCTTCCGCCATGACGGTGTGGTTGGTGTAGGCGATGGTGCGGGTCACGATGTCCCACGCGGCGTCCCAGCCGTAGCCGCACTCGTCGAGCATCACGCGCATCATTTCCGGAATCGCGAGCACGGGGTGCGTGTCGTTCAGGTGGATCGCCACCAGGTCCGGCAGGTTGTCGAGCGTGCTGTACTTGAACAGGTGGCGGCGGATGATGTCCTGGATGGTCGCGGAGACCAGGAAATACTGCTGGGAAAGGCGCAGGCTCTTGCCCTCCAGGTGATTGTCCTCCGGATACAGGACCTTGGTGATGACTTCGGCCATGGCGTTCTGCTCCATCGCGCGCAGGTAATCGCCGCTGTTGAAGCGCTTCATGTCAAATTCTTCGGAGCGCGCGGACCAGATGCGAAGGCAGTTGACGCCCGTGCCGTCCATGCCGGAAACGTACATGTCGTACGGCACCGCCGTGACCTTGTCGTAGTCCTTATGATTGACGATATGGTACTGGTTATTCCAGTAATCCTCGATATGTCCGCCGAAGTGGACCTCCACGGCCTTCTCCGGCACCTCCTGCAGCCAGACCTTGCCGCCCGGGAGCCAGAAGTCCGGCAGCTCCGTCTGCCAGCCGTCCACCAGCTTCTGGCGGAAAATGCCGTATTCGTAGCAGAGGGAATAACCCATCGCCGGGTAGCTCTGGGTGGACAGGCCGTCCAGGAAGCAGGCGGCCAGGCGGCCCAGACCGCCGTTGCCCAGGCCCGCGTCGGGCTCTTTTTCATACAGGTTGTCAAGCTTGAGGCCCATTTCCGCAAGCGCTTTGCGGAAGTCGTCCTCAACGCCCAGGTTATATAAATTATTCTTTAGGGAGCGGCCCATCAGGAACTCCATGCAGAGATAATAAACGCGCTTGGTGTGGGTTTCCTCCGCGCGCGTCATGAATTCGTGGCGTCCCTTTGCCATCAGGTCGCGCACCACCAGCGCCACCGCCTTGTAGCACTGCTCGTCGGTCGCATTTTCCAGCGTCAGGCCGAAATTATGCTGCAGCTTGGCTTCAATCTGTTCTTTGATCTTACTGATCGGCTGCTTGTAGTTCATAATAGAAGTCCTCCAAATGTCAAGAAGTAATCTCTGTCTGACAAACGTTTCGATTGGTCATACAGACTTATTATATACCAATTATTACTAACTTACAACAGAATCCTTTCCGGGTCCAAAGATTTCCATAATCATGCAAATTCCGCATGGTAAAGCCAAAAATTGGTCGCCGGCGTTTTGCGGGCCGAAAATTTACCTTACAGACGATTTTCACCCAAATTTTGTATACATTGAACAAAAATCAAAATTTTTGTCAAAATGGGCCGCTTTTTCTGCCCCGGCGAAAGAAATGCTTTCTTATTCCGGCAAAGTATACTATAATATAAAGACGAATGATTCAGCAAAATGCGCTGCGCCGCCGCGCAGGCAGTCACAGGGGGAACCGTATTATGAGCAGAAACCGCATCAAACTGAACATCTGCGGTGTTGAATTTGCCCTCACCGCGGACGACAGCGAATCGTATATCCGCGCCATTGCGGAAGAGGTGGAAACCGCGGTTCAGGACATCGTGGACCGGAACGACCGCATTTCCGTCACCATTGCCGCGCTGCTGACCGCGCTCAATTACTGCGACGAGCGCCGCAAGGCCGTGGATTCCGCGGATAACCTGCGCTCTCAGATCAAAGATTATCTGGAGGATTCCGCGCGCGCCCGCACGGAGGCCGACGAGGCCCGCCGCGAGAGCGAGCGTTTAAAGAAAGAATTGCAGACCCTGCGCGCCCGCCTGTCGGAACAGACGGAACAGGCGGCCAAGGCCGCGTCCGATAAGCCTGTGGAAGAGGACAAGCCGGCGCAGAAAAAACCGGACAAGCCCGCGCAGAAGGCGCCCCGTCCGCAGTCTGCTTACACGCGCGCGGCGCGGGAGCACATCCCGGGCGAGCACGCCCAGACCGTCGTGGAGGACCCGGAGGGCTTCATGAGCTTCTTCGAGAAAAAAGACGATGAACAGTAAGAGCAAAAATAGGATGAAAAAGCCGGAGGTGCTTGCCCCCGCGGGCGGGCCGGAGGGACTGACCGCCGCCGTGCGCGCCGGGGCCGACGCGGTCTACCTGGGCGCTTCGGCGTTCAGCGCGCGCGCCAGCGCACAGAATTTTGACCGGCAGGCGCTGCGGGAGGCTGTCTCGTATTGCCATGCGCGCGGCGTCAAGGTGTATCTTGCCCTGAATACCCTGCTTTTAGAACAGGAATTGCCAGCAGCCCTGAACATTTTTGCGGAAGCCTGCACCCTGCCCGTGGACGCCGTCCTCGTGCAGGATACAGGCCTTCTTTTGCTTGCGCGGCGCTGCACGCCGGAAATGCCGGTGCACGCGTCCACGCAGATGTCTCTGCACACGCCCGCGGGCGCGAAGGCCGCGGCGCAGGCGGGCATGGAACGCGTCGTCGTTGCCCGGGAAATGTCCCTGCAAGAGATCGCGGAGATTCATGCGGCCTGTCCCGTGGAGCTGGAAGCCTTTGTCCACGGGGCGCTGTGCATGTCCGTCTCCGGCCAGTGCTATTTCAGCTCGATGCTGGGTGCGCGCAGCGGCAACCGGGGCATGTGCGCCCAGCCGTGCCGCCTGCCGTTTTCCGCGCCCGGCGGCACCGGCCACGACCTGAGCCTCAAGGATTTGTCCATGATACGCCGCATGGAAGAGCTGGCCGAGGCGGGCGTGGCAAGCGCAAAGATCGAAGGGCGCATGAAGCGGCCTGAGTACGCCGCCGCCGCGTCGCGCGCCTGCCGTCTGGCGGCGGATGGGGAGGAGGTCCCGCCGGACCTGATGCGGAATCTGGGCGCGGTGTTTTCGCGTTCCGGGTTTACAACGGGGTATCTGGATGGAGAACGAGGCCGCGCCATGTTCGGCACCCGCACGAAGGAGGACGTCACCAGCGCCACGGAGGCGGTGTTTTCCGACCTGCGGGAGCTGTACCGCAGGGAGCTGCCGCGCGTGCCGGTGCGGTTTGCGCTGGAGGTGCATGCTGGGAAACCGGTGCGCCTGACCGCGCGGGACAGCGAGAGCCACAGCGCGTGCGCGGAGGACGCGCCGCCGGAACCGGCGGTCAACCGCCCGATGACAGCGGAACGCTGCCGGGAGCAGCTCCAGAAAACGGGCGGCACGCCGTTCTTTGTGGAGCAGATCGATTGTACAATCGGCGAGGGGCTGAGCGTGCCCGTATCCGCGTTGAACCGCCTGCGCCGCGCCGTGCTGGACGAGCTGGAACAGAAGCGCGCCGCACGGGAACCGGTTCCCTTTACACCCTGCGCGTTCCATGAGGAGCCGCATACCGCCGGACCGCGCAAGCTGCGCGCCCATTTCTGGGACGACGCATTGCCGGAGGCCGCGAAAGACTGCGAACTGGTCTACCTGCCCTATAAAACCGCGCCGGAGCGCATGGCGGCGCTGCGCGCGCAGGGGTTTCCCTGCGCGCTGGAACTGCCGCGCGGCCTGTTCGGCCTGGAAGCACAGGCGCGGAAGCGATTACAGCAGATGAAGGAAGCGGGCGTGACGGACGTTTGGGCCGGAACGCTGGACGCGGCGGCGCTGGCAAAGGAGGCGGGCCTGCGCGTCCATGGCGGGTTCTCTTTAAATCTGACCAATTCCGCCGCGCTCGAATGGTATACTGCGTTTGGCCTGTCCGACGCGGAGCTGAGCTTTGAGCTGACGGTCCATCAGGCCGCCGCGCTCGGCGGCGCTTTGCCGCGCGGCCTGATCGCCTACGGGCGCGTGCCGCTGATGCTGACGCGCAACTGCCCGGCGGCAAACGGACCGCAGGGCTGTCTGCAATGCAAAACACCGCCCGTTTTGACGGACCGAAAGGGCGTGCAGTTTCCCATTCGCTGTACCGGCGCGTGCAGCGAGGTGGTCAACTCCGTGCCGGTCTGGATGGCGGACCGTCTGAACGAAATCCGCAATATGGATTTCCTGACCCTCCGCTTTACCACGGAGCATATGGACGAGCGCCAGCGCGTCCTGGAGGCATACTGCTCCGGAAACGCGGCCCCGCCCCCGCCCGGCTCCTTTACCCGCGGGTTGTATTACCGCGGCTTCCAGACGGAACCGGCGGACAGAGAGCGGAGATAACGCCATGCAGTGGATTTTACAGGATGTCCCGCTGGGCAGAAACATCCAAACCGTCCGAATGGAAAAACAGATGACGCAGCAGAAGGTCGCGGAACAGTTGCAGCTGATGGGCAGTACCATGTCCCGGACTACCCTCGCCAATATCGAAACCGGCCGCCGTAATATCAAAGCCAGCGACCTGAAAGCGTTGAAGACGCTTTTTAACGTAAGCTATGACGCCTTTTTTACAGAGTAGAAGATCATAGTCAGTCAATACATGTAAATTGAGTTTAAAATAGTAAACTCTCGTGTGACATCTCCGCCGACAATTCTCTTTAAATCCACAAGAACAGGCAGAAAGGCCAAAGCTCCGCCGTCAATGAAAACCACACTGCCCTCCATGAGCATCTCAGTTGAATGGGGATACCGGGGGTGAAGGGGGGCGCGAGTCGTACCCTCTCGGAGCCCAGCTCTCACGCCCCCCTTCGCGTGCTTTTGCTTACTTTTGTGGCAAGACGAAAAGTAAGTGCCGCCCGGCATGAGGGCAAACCAGCGGTTTTTGCACGCTTTATCAAAAGCGAATAAATGATAAAGATTGTGTATGCAATCAATTAGAATTTTAATATAATGTTGTTAATGCAACAATCTAAAAATAAGATGGTTGTTGAAGTAAAATGGAAGTTTTAAAGAAATGTTGTTTGTACAACAAAGTTCCTTTAGTTTTCTAAAAGCAAAGTCTTCCATTGTTTTGGTAGTATAGAAAATTTCTTTTTGCTTTTTGAAAGTAAAGAACCTCATTGCTTTTGCAATGTAAAAATTGTTTTAGTAAAATTTGTTTTACTTTATTAAAGTAAAAAATCTTTGCTGTCGCTTTTCAAAGCGACGAAAACCCCCGGCGAAAGCCGGGGAACCGAACAAAATCCCCAGAGGCAGCACAAAGCCTCGTAAACAACTCTATCGCTCGTTCCCACTCGCTCTTCTCAGGAAGAGAGTTCCGCTCCTTGCGAGGAGCGGCCAAAGGCCCTGCCTTTGGAAACCGCCACCTTTTGGAAAGGTGGATAAATACGTTTTAGACAATACCTGCAAGGTGAAAAAGTCCCGGGAGGAAAACAAACCAATGGATACCTTAAAAATCAAAAAAGTGAATGAAAACGCCGTCATTCCCCAGCGGGGAACCAGCGGTTCCGCCGGCCTGGACCTCCACGCCTGCATGCCGTCCCCCGTCACCATCGCGCCGCACGAGCTGGTGCAGATTCCGACCGGCCTGGCGATCGCCCTGCCGAACGAGCAGACCGTCGGGTTGATTTTCGCGCGCAGCGGGCTGGGCGTCAAGCATGGCGTTTCGCTGTCCAATGCCGTCGGCGTGATCGACAGCGATTACCGCGGCGAGCTCTGCGTCGGCCTTTGTAATGTCGGCGGGAAACCGTATACCGTCGAGCCGGGCGAACGCATCGCGCAGCTTGTCGTCATGCCGGTTCTGAATCTGCCGCTGGAGGAGACGGACGACCTTGGCGAGACAGAGCGCGGCGCGGGCGGTTTCGGCTCCACGGGCCGGTAATCTGGGGCAAACGCCCTGTGAACGGGAGATGCATGTATGAAAAAAGGGCTGGTCAAAACCCTGCTGCTGATCGTCCTGCTGCTGCTGGCGGTTGTGCTGGGCAGCGTGATCGGGACGGCGGTGCAGGGGATCGGGTTCCTCGCGTGGCTGGGAATGGGCGCCGGGTTCGGATTGGAGCCCGCCACGCTGGATCTCGCCATCGTAAAACTGACCTTTGGCCTTTCGGTCAATCTCAATGTGGCGCAGGCGATCCTCCTCCTCGCCGCAATTTTGTCATATCTGAAAATCCGGGTAAAGGAGTAGTTCCATGATCTATCTTGCATCCTCTTCCCCGCGCCGGCGCGAGCTGCTGGAACTGGCGGGGATTTCGTTTACCGTCGCCCCCGCCGATGCGGACGAGCGCTTTGCCGACGGCACGCCGCCGGAAGAAGCGGTCAGGCTGCTGGCGCGCCGCAAGGCGGACGCCGTGTTCACGCGGTATCCGGACGGGACAATCCTGGCGGCGGATACCGTCGTTGCGCTGGGAAAAACCATTCTGGGCAAGCCGAAAACCCCGGCGCGCGCCGCGGAAATGCTGCGCCTTCTCTCCGGCAGGACGCACGAGGTCTTTACGGGGTTCTGTATTCGCTCTCCGGAGCGCTGCGTCGTGGAGGCGGTTCGCACGAAGGTCACGTTTTATCCACTGACGGACCGGGAGATTGACGCGTATGTCGCGACCGGCGAGCCGATGGACAAGGCCGGCGCGTATGGCATCCAGGGACGCGGCGCGCTGCTGGTGAAGGAGATTGCCGGGGATTATTATAATGTCGTGGGCCTGCCTGTCGCGCGGGTCGCAAGGCTGCTTGCACAGGGCTGATGTGTTCTTTTACAAAAAATTGGCGGCAAACTTCCCTTTGCCTGCTGGCAAAATGTGGATTCTGACAAACTTATTTTTGTTCACAATTTTTTTATTGAGTAATGCGGGTGCAACGGTTATAATAAATCTTATGTAAAACCGCCTGTCGCCGCCTTGAATACCGGATGCGGCGCGGGTTTTTTGATAAAATTGACTTTGCGGATACTCGCTTTGCCGCCGTGCCGGCCTGACGTTGAAAGGGGAATTTTGGAATGTTTTCAAAGGATATCGGAATTGACCTGGGGACTGCCAATACGCTTGTATATATGAAAGGAAAGGGCATCGTCATGCGCGAGCCCTCCGTAGTCGCTGTGGACGTCCGCACAGATACCGTTCTGGCGGTTGGCTCCCACGCGAAGGATATGATCGGCCGTACGCCCGGTTCCATCGTGGCGGTGCGTCCGCTCAAGGACGGCGTCATCGCGGACTTCGACATCACCGCGACGATGCTTAAGCATTTCATCAAAAAAGCGGTGAAATCCACCGCCTTCAGCCGCCCGCACATCGTGGTGTGCATCCCGTCCGGCGTCACGGAGGTTGAGCGCCGCGCCGTGGAAGACGCCGCCCGTCAGGCGGGCGCCAGCCAGGTGGAGCTGATCGAAGAGCCCATGGCCGCCGCGATCGGCGCGGGACTGCCCGTCGCGGACCCGACCGGCAGCATGGTCGTGGACATCGGCGGCGGCACCGCGGAAGTCGCCGTCATTTCCCTGGGCGATATTGTCACCTCCTGCTCCGTCCGTGTGGCGGGCGACAAATTCGACGAAGCGATTATTTCCTATGTGAAAAAGAAATACAACCTGCTGATCGGTGAGCGCACCGCCGAGGAGATCAAAATCGCCATCGGTTCCGCGTTCCCCACCGGCGACGAGGCGGACAGCGCGTCCGTGGACATCAAGGGCCGCAACCTCGTGGACGGCCTGCCGAAAAATGTCAGCATCAGCGCGGAAGAGGTGCGCGAGGCGCTCTCCGACCCGCTGGCGGTGATCATCGACGCGATCAAAAGCACGTTGGAGAAGACCCCGCCGGAGCTTTCCGCGGACATCATCGACCACGGCATCATGCTGACGGGCGGCGGCGCGCTGCTGCGCGGCCTGGACCAGCTGGTGGAGCAGGAGACCGGCATGCCGGTCCATGTGGCGGACAGCCCGCTGGATTGCGTTGTGGACGGCACCGGCAAGCGCCTGGAAGTCGTGATGCCTTCCTCGTATTACAAAGCCCGCAGATAAACCGGCGGAACCCGCCGGCCCCGGAGAGGGTTCAGGCGCCGTGCGGAACGGCGGCCTGAGCCCTTTTTTTCATCATCTTGGTACGGGAGGTGTTCGCAGATGAAAGACTTTGTACACGGCAGGAGCTTTAAGGTGCTGCTGACGGTTATTTTTGTCATGTTTGGGCTGATGCTCTACACGGCTTCGACAGGAAGCTCCTTCGCGGCGGATGCGATGGGACTGGTCGCCACGCCGATGCAGCGCGTGAGCACCATTGTCACCAACAACGCGGTGGTCGCGGCGGAACCGGTCATGCGCTCCAAAGAGGAGCTGATCGACGAAAACGCCGCGCTGAAAAAGAAAATAGAGGAGCTGAACGCCAAGCTGGTCCATTACGACCAGTATCGCATGGAGAATGCCCAGCTTCGTAAATATCTGGAATTGAAGGATGAGAACCGCGACTTCAAGCCGGTGCCGGCCGCGGTCATTGGCCGCGACCCGAACGTGCTGTATAAATTTACGATCGACAAGGGCACCGGCGACGGCGTTTCCATAAACGACCCGGTCATTACGGACGCGGGCGTGGTGGGTTTTATCTCCGCGGTCAACTCCAACTACAGCCAGGTGACAACCATCCTTTCTCCGGATACGAAGATTGCCGCGCTGGTCACGACGACCGAGGAAGAGAAGCCGGAAGCGGGCGGAGAGACAGGGACGGATTCCGCCGGACAAACCGGCGCGGAGCCGGCGTTCCGCCGGGACAGCGGCGTGGTCGGTACGGACATCAGAATGGCGGACAACGGACTGGTAAAGCTGGGCTTTCTGGCGGCGGATACGCCCGCGAAGGCGGGCGACGTCGTGACGACCAGCGGGCTGGGCGGCGTGTATCCCAGCGGGTTGGCAATCGGTGAAGTCGTGTCGGTGAAAAATGAGGAATATGACGTATCGCTCTACGCGGAGATTAAGCCCTTTGTCGACGTCAACAACGTGCGCGACGTGATGGTTATTACAGAATTTGACGGGCAGGGCCAGGCGCTGGAGGAGGCGTTCGGCGTTTCCTCCGATGAAACGGAGGGCCAGTGATGGACCGCTATAAGCTGATCCGCTATTTTGCTTATATCATTGAAATTTTGGTTATGTTCATGGTGCAGGAGACGCCGGGGCTGCTGCCGCCTTTTTTCGGGGCGCGGCCCGTGCTGCTGATTCCCGCCGCGGTTTCCATCGCCATGTTCGAGAGTGAATTCGCGGGTATAGGTATCGGCCTGCTGTGCGGCCTGTTTATCGATTTTGGAATGGGCGGCGTGCTGGGATTTCACGGTTTGCTGCTGGCGTCGTTTTGCTATCTGGTGGGCATCCTGACGGCGGATTTAATCCAGACCAATTTCCTGACAGCCATTCTGTTGGGTTTGGCGTCCGTCGGGGTGATCCTGTTTTTGCAGTGGGTGTTCTTTTTCCTGCTGTACGGCTACGACCACAGCGGCTATGCGCTGGTGCAGCACTATCTCCCCCGCATGGCCTATTCCTTCTTCGCCATGCCCCTCTGCTATTTCTTTAACCGCGCGTTGGCCCTCCAGATCCGCGGAACCGCCGATGATGGGATATAATCAGGAACTTTCATAGGAAAAAGTCCGAATCAGATAGAGAAGGCCATAGTTTCGCTGGCAATTTGCTGGGAGGTTAAAAGAAGAGACTACCGTATGGCATCCCAGCCGACAACGATATGTAAACCCAAAAGAAAAAACAAAGGCCAAAGCTCCACCGGCAATGAAAACCACGCCGGTAGCCCTGAGCCTCTCAGGTATATGGGGATACCGGGGGTGAAGGGGGGCGCGAGTCGTACCCACCCGGAGCCCAACTCTCACGCCCCCCTTCGCGTGCTTTTGCTTACTTTTGTGGCAAGACGGACACGCAGTGTCTGACGCGCCTCCGGCGATGGTCGTTTGAAGCATCGAGCGAGGCTTTAGCCTCTAGCGAGCGTCCTCACCGGAGGTGCCGCCCGGCATGAGGGCAAACCAGCGGTTTTCTCCCGCTTTTGTAAAAGCGAGTAAGCAATAAAGATTGCGCGTGCAATCAATTCGCTTAATTTATAAAGTTCTATAAGAATCTTTAGAATTTTGATATAATGTTGTTACTGCAACATTCTGTAAAACAAGGTTTTATTTGAGTAAATAAAAATTTATAGAAACGTTGCTTATGCAATAAAATTTCTTTTGTTTTCTAAAAGCGAAGAGTGCTATTGCTTTGCGATGAAAATCCTTTTACTTTTTGAAAGCAAAGAATGTCATTGCTTCCGCAATATAAAAATTTGTTTTACTTTTTAAAGTAAAAAGTCTTTGCTGTCGCTTTTCAAAGCGATGAAATCCCCCGGCGAAAGCCGGGGAACCAAAGAAAAGCCCCAGAGGCAGCTCCCTGCCTCAAAAACAGCACTATCACTCGTTCCCACTCGCTCTTCTCAGAAAGAGAGTTCCGTTCTCTGCGGAGAACGGCAAAGGGCGCCGCCCTTTGATCCCGCCACCTTTTGGAAAGGTGAAAAAACACGTTTAACCCCTTGCCTGCGAGGCAGAAAAAGCCCCGGGAGTTTGTCCCGTCCGTCCCGCCGCGGCGCGGGTGTGATTTCGGCAACGCGACAGGGCGGGCCGTGCTGACCGCAGGTCCGCAGGTCTGGAGGTGAAAAGATGAAACATAAAGTAACACTGCGCAGTGTCGCGCTGATCGGCATTGTTTTCGGCATTCTCGCCGTCTATATTCTGCGCCTGATCGATTGGCAGATATTAAACGGTGCGGATACCCGCAAAAAGGCCGACGCCACCAGCGCGTCCATCGTCGCCATGGATGCTGCGCGCGGGGAAATCCTCGATATCCACGGGAACCCGCTGGCGGCGAATAAGACAGGCTATGCCATCCAGTTTGAGCGTCCGTATATGCCGCGCGGCACGGAGAACGAAACCATCCGCCGCCTGACCAACCTGCTGAACGGCAGGGACGAGCAGTGGACGGACGAGCTGCCCATTTTTATCAACGCCGCGGATCGATACGAGTTCCTGCCGGACAGCGAGGCCGCTGTGGAGCGGCTCAAGGGCAAGGATTACGCCGATTTGAACTCCTACGCCACGGCGGAGGACTGTATGAACGCGTTGATTGAAAAATATGGCATCGATTCATCCTATACGCAAAGAGAAATCCGGAATGTTGCATCCGTGCGCTATAATATGGTAAAATCAGGGTTCAACTCCTCTACGCCGTATATTTTTGCGCCGGATATTTCCGGGGATACCGTCGGGATCGTCAGTGAGAATACGCAGCTCCTGCCGGGTGCGAGCATCAAAATCACCACCGCGCGCACGTATCCCAGCGGGGACATCGGTTCCAACCTGATCGGTACGATGGGGCCTCTGTCACAGGAGCAGTACGACGCCAAAAAAGACGAGGGCTACGCCTACAACGACCGTATGGGACAGAGCGGAACGGAAGCCGCGTTTGAAAAAGAATTGCGCGGCAAGGCCGGGGAAAAACAGGTGGAAACCACCAGCCGGGGCGGCGTCGCGTCGGAAACGGTCATCAAGCCGCCGGAGTCCGGGCATACCGTCTATTTGACCCTTAACAGCAATCTGCAGAAGGTGGCGCAGGCTTCCCTGGATCAAAACGTCATTGCCGCGCGTGAAAACGGGCAGAAGCTGGCGGCTAAAAAGGGCGGATGGAACGGACAGGACTGTGTGCTGGGAACCGCCGTTGTGCTGCGCGTCAAAGACAACGCCGTACTGGCCGCCGCTGGAAACGTCAATTACGATCTGGGCAAATATATGACGGACCCCGCCTACAAAAGCGAGGTGTTAAAGGACCCGGACCATCCGCTGGTCAATCAGGCGTTCAACGGTATTTTTACGCCGGGTTCCTGCTTTAAGCCCGCGGTGGCTGCCGCCGCCCTGCAGGAGGGGATCATCACCAACAATACCACGTTCCACTGTGCCCACGTGTATCAGCGGTTCGCGGATGTGAACTTTACGCCAAAATGCCTGGGAACGCACGGCACGCTTTCCCTACGTCGGGCGATTTCTGAGTCCTGCAACATTTTCTTCTTTGAGACAGGGTTCTATACGGGGATTGAGACGATGAACCTGTACAGCAAACGGTTCGGCCTCGGCGTCAAGACCGGCGTGGAGCTGAACGAAAACGCGGGAATTCTCGCCAGTAAGGAGTACAGCGCCTCCGTCGGCAAGCCCTGGGTGCAGGGCGATACCGTCCAGGCCGCCATCGGGCAGAGCGACAACCAGTTCACAACGCTCCAGCTCGCGGCGTACGCCTCCACCATTGCAAACAACGGCGTGCGGTACCAGACGCACATTGTCGATAAAATCACGGACTACACGCGCAAGACCACGATCATGGAAAACGATCCGAACAATCCCGTTGTCGCGGCGGAAACCGGCGTTTCCCAGGAAAATATCGATTATATCAAAGCGGGCATGCGGGCGGTCATCACGGAAAACCGCGGTTCCGCGCACCGGATGCTCGGCAGCTATCCGGTGCCTATCGCGGGCAAGACCGGTACCGCGCAGGGCCCCGGTTCCGACAACGTGGCGTTCATCGGCTTTGCGCCGTACGACGATCCGGAAATCGCCGTCGCGGTTGTCCTGCAGCACGGCTCCACCGGCACCTATTGCCAGCAGGTGGTCAGAGACCTTCTGGACGCGTATTTCTATGGAAAGACCGTGGACGAAGAAGGCAACCTTGTCATGCCGGAAGAGCAGTCCGCATCCAGTGTGATGTCCGGGGAATCTGCCGGGCAGAATGGGGCGTCTTCCACCGGTGAAGCGACGCAGGAGAACGCGCCGGCACGGGGAAACGATGCTTCCAACGAAAACCAACCGGTTCCGGAGGCTTAAAACTGTCAATTTTACAAAATACATCCTAATTCTATGGGAAATGGGAAAAGTGAACAAGAAAAATACTTTGACTACACCAAAAATTTGTGGTAGTATGATAATGAGGTTTTATTTATGGGTGCTGTTACAGTGATCACATCGGGAAAAGGCGGCGTGGGAAAATCCACGCTGACAACAGGTTTGGGACTGGCCCTGGTCCGCCGCGGCAGGCGCGTTCTGCTGATCGACGGCGACGCGGGCCTTTCGTCGCTGGATCTCATGCTTGGCGTCGCGGAGCGGCAGGTCTTCACCATTGCGGATGTTGCCGCCGGAGAGGCCGATCCGGTCAAATCGATTTACGCCTGCGAATGGGCGCCGGGCTTGTTTTTGCTGCCGGCTCCCGGCCGCGAAGAGGATATTATCAGCCCCGAAATTATGAAACAGTTGGTTGCCGCCCTGGCAAAGTATTACGACCATGTGCTGATCGACTGCCCGGCGGGCGTCGGCAGCGGCTTTTACAGCGCGGTCGCGCCGGCGCAGCGCGCGCTGGTGGTGTCCACGCCGGACCCGGTCTGCCTGCGGGACTGCAACAAGACCCGGATGGCGCTGGAGGACGCGGGCGTGCGGCAGCAGCGGCTGGTGGTCAACCGTTTCAGCAAAAAGAGCTTCCGCAACCTGGGCGCGTACCGGGACCTGGACGCCGTCATCGACGTTTCCGGCATCCGCCTGATTGCAATCATCCCGGAGGATCCGGCGCTCGCGGCGGCTGCCGCTTCCAGCGGGCCCGCGCCGCTGAAATCTGCGGGGTCCATGGCATTTGGCCGGTTGGCGGCCAGATTAGAGGGAGAACAGGTGCCTTTGGCAATCAAGGGATAAAGCCTGAGCGCTTTTTATTGAAAGGAATGAAGTCACAGATGAACATTGCACTCATTGCACACGACGCGAAAAAAGAATTGATGGTACAGTTTTGTATTGCCTATTGCGGCGTACTCAGCCGTCATTTCCTTTGCTCTACAGGTACCACCGGCAAAATGGTTGCGGAGGCGACCGGACTGGAGATTCAGCGCTTTTTGAGCGGCTCCCAGGGCGGCGATCAGCAAATTGCGGCGCGCATCGCCTGCAACGAAGTAGACCTGCTGTTGTTTTTCCGCGATCCGCTGAACCCGAAGCCGCATGAACCGAACGATATGAACCTATTGCGTCTGTGCGATATGCACAACATCCCGGTTGCGACGAATATCGCCACGGCGGAAGTGTTGATCCACGGGTTGGAGCGCGGCGACCTCGATTGGCGCAATATTTTAAATCCGAAAGCATAATTTTCGCACATATGTGGAAATTGGAATTATAAAACAGCCGGAACCGTGTAAAATCACTTGCAGAACAGGTGATTCCGGCTGGAATCCCTTGGCGACGACACGGAAAGAGTATCCGGAAACTCCCG
Organism: Clostridium sp. D33t1_170424_F3; assembly: GCF_015667585.1. Lineage (GTDB taxonomy): Bacteria > Bacillota > Clostridia > Oscillospirales > Acutalibacteraceae > Anaeromassilibacillus. Next base: position 125,137 of record NZ_JADPEG010000003.1, read on the forward strand.
CCACAGAGAGGCGCGCGATTGGTGGAAGCGCGCTGCGTCAGGAGGTCCGGGGAAGACATCCGCGAGCCGGCGTGGTTCCCGCGCAGTAAACTGGGAAGCTTTGAGAGGAGCGTCCGGACAAGCGTCCCGCTCCTGAAAAAGGGTGGCACCACGAGGAAGACCCCTCGTCCCTTTCACCAGGGGACGAGGGGCTTTTTGACGTTCGCAGACCTGCGGCCGGGACGGCGCGGGCGGAAGCGTACTTAAGCACAAACCCACGGATGGCCGTGACAGGACGTGCAACGTCTTACGCGCCTACAGCGGCATTCTTAGCAAGTAAAAAGAGTTACAAAGAGCATAAAAATTCCACCCAACAACGCCCTGATGTAGAATAATGGAAAACCAACTCAAGGATTATATTCAAGCCCGAAAGAAACTCCCGACCAAAGCTCCGCCGGCAATGAAGAGCACTTTAGTAGCCCTGAGCAACTCAGGTATACGGGGGATACCGGGGGTGAAGGGGGGCGCGAGTCGTACCCACCCGGAGCCCAGCTCTCACGCCCCCCTTCGCGTGCTTTTGCTTACTTTTGTGGCAAGACGAAAAGTAAGTGCCGCCCGGCATGAGGGCAGCCAGCGGTTTTCTCTCGCTTTTGTAAAAGCGTAATAGGTTATATAGTTGTACATGCAATTAATTGTTTTAGATATTTGATAAGATATAGGTTGCTTGCGCAACGATATAAGGCTATGTAATGCAGTAAAATAAAAGTTTTAAAATAAATGTTGTTTATGCAATAAAAAGAACCCCATTGCTTTGTGATAATAATTTCCTTTTGCTTTTTGAAAGCAAAGAATGTCATTGCTTCCGCAATGCTAAGATTTGTTTTACTTTCTTAAAGTAAAAAGTATTTGCTGTCGCTTTTCAAAGCGACGAAAACCCCCGGCGAAAGCCGTGGAACCAAAGAAAAGCCCCAGAGGCAGCGCCCTGCCTCGTAAAGGACCCTATCGCTCGTTCCCACTCGCTCTTCTCAGGAAGAGGACCTCCGGTCGGGACGCTCGCTTGAGGCTAAAGCCTCGCTCGAGGTTCTAAACGACAATAGCCGGAGGCGCGAAAGACGTTGCACGTCCCGCTCCTTGCGAGGAGCGGCAAAGGGCCCTGCCCTTTGATCCCGCCACCTTTTGGAAAGGTGGATAAATACGTTTTAGCCCTTACCTGCAAGGTAAAAAATATGTTTTAGAAAATTATCTTTATTTCATTAAAAGAGAGGGATCCAGATGGAACTGATCAAAGCACAAAAAGGCACACAGGACATCCTGCCCGGACAGAGCGGCAGCTGGCAGACGGTGGAAGACGTCATGCGCGACGAGGCGGCGCTCCACGGCTTCGGGGAAATCCGGACGCCGGTCTTTGAAGATACGCGTCTGTTTCAGCGTTCTGTCGGCGAAACGACCGACGTGGTGCAGAAAGAGATGTATACCTTCAACGACAAGGGCGGCCGGTCCATTACTCTGCGGCCGGAGGGTACCGCGGGCGTGGTGCGCGCGCTGCTGGAGCATGCGCTTTACAACAACGGCCTGCCGGTCAAGATGTACTATTTTACCACCTGTTACCGCTATGAAAACACACAGGCGGGCCGCCTGCGCGAGTTCCACCAGTTCGGCGCGGAGCTCTTCGGCAGCAACAGCCCCAGCACGGACGCGGAGCTGATCGGACTGGCAAAGGGCATTTTTGATCGGTTGCAGATTCAGAATTTGCGTTTGGAGATCAATTCCATCGGCTGTCCGACCTGCCGCGCGAAATTCTACGACGCGCTGAAAGCGTATTTTGCCCAGTATCAGGACGACCTGTGCGAGACCTGCCGCGGTCGGCTGGAACGCAATCCCATGCGGATTCTGGACTGCAAAAGCCCGGTCTGTTCCAAGATTGCGGCGGGTGCGCCGAAGATTCTGGATTACCTCTGCGACGATTGCAAAACGCATTTTGAACAGGTGCAGACGTACCTGGATGCCGTTCAGATCGAATATACCGTCAATCCGACGATTGTGCGCGGCCTGGACTATTACACCAACACGGTGTTTGAGTTTATCAGCAACGACCTCGGCGCGCAGAGCACCCTCTGCGGCGGCGGCCGGTATAACGGCCTTGTGGAGGAGATGGGCGGCCAGAAGATGCCCGCGCTCGGATTCGCCATGGGAATTGAGCGCTTGATGATGGTGATGGAAAAGCAGAAAATTGAGATGCCGGAGCCGAAGCGCTGCGACCTGTTTATCGCGTCCCTGGGCGCGGCAGCGCATCTGGAAGCGTTCAAGCTGGCGGCGGAGCTGCGCAAAAGCTCGATTATGGCGGCGTGCGACGAAAATGACCGCGGCCTGAAGGCGCAGATGAAATATGCGGACAAGATCGGCGCAAAATACAGTATGGTGCTGGGCGACGATGAGCTGGCGAACCAGTCCGCCGAACTCAAGAACATGAAGACCGGCGAAAAGAAAAAGGTCAGTCTGGCGGGGGATTTCGTGGAACAGTTTGTCTGTATCGAAACAGAGCAGGGCGACCTTGCGTTTTAAGAAAAAGGATCTTTTAGAAATACATTTTGGAGGTGCCATTCCATGGCGGAATTGATGACGGGCCTGAAACGGTCCCATTACTGCGGGGAACTCCGCGGTACGGAAATTGGAAAAGAAGTGACGGTCTGCGGCTGGGTGCAGCGCCAGCGCGACCTGGGCCAGCTGATCTTTATCGACCTGCGCGACCGCACAGGCCTGATCCAGCTTGCGTTTGACGACCACACCGACCGCGCCGTTTTTGACAAGGCGTTTGCCGCGCGCGCGGAATTCGTGCTCGCCGCGAAAGGCGTGGTGCGCGAGCGCTCGTCCAAGAACCCGGAGCTGCCCACCGGCGACATTGAAATGGAAGTGACCGACCTGCGCGTGCTGGCGAAGGCCGAAACGCCGCCGTTTGAGATTGTGGAGGACTCCAATGTCAAGGAGGACACCCGCCTCAAGTACCGCTATCTGGACCTGCGCCGTCCGGACATGCAGGAAAAGATCATCGGCCGCCACAAGATTGTCAAGGTAGCGCACGACTATTTTGATCAGAACGGGTTCATCGAGATCGAAACGCCGAACCTGATTAAATCCACGCCGGAGGGCGCGCGCGACTACCTGGTCCCGTCCCGCGTGTTCCCGGGCGAGTTCTTTGCCCTGCCCCAGTCCCCGCAGCTTTTGAAGCAGCTGCTGATGCTTTCCGGTTTTGACCGCTACATGCAGATCGCGCGCTGCTTCCGCGACGAGGACCTGCGTGCGGACCGCCAGCCGGAATTCACCCAGATCGACCTGGAGATGAGCTTTGTCGATCAGGATGACGTCATGGCCATCGGCGAGGGCTTCATGAAGAAGGTTTACAAGGAAGTGCTGAATATCGACATCGAAACGCCCTTCCGCCGCATGACCTGGCACGAAGCGATGGACCGCTTCGGCTCGGACAAGCCGGACCTGCGCTTCGGCATGGAGCTGACGGACCTGAGCGGCTGCCTGCAAAATACGGAATTCAAGGTGTTTGCCGGCGCGCTGGCGGGCGGCGGTTCCGTGCGCGGCATCAACCTCAAGGGCAAGGCGGAAGCGCTCAGCCGCAAGGAGATCGACAAGCTGACCGAGTGGATCAAGGCCTACGGCGCAAAGGGACTGGCCTGGACGCGCCTGGCGGAGAAGGAAACCTCTTCCTATGAGAAATTCCTCTCCGCGGACGAGGTCGCCGCGATCCGTTCCGCCATGGGCGCGGAGCCGGGCGACGTGCTCCTGCTGGTGGCGAGCGACGAAAACGCGGTGGTTTACAGCTCCCTTGGCGCGCTCCGCTGCAATCTGGCGGCACGCTTTGACCTGATCGACGCCAGCAAGCCCTGTCTGCTGTGGATCACCGATTTCCCGATGTTTGAGTACAGCAAAGAGGACAACCGCTGGGTGGCGATGCACCATCCCTTCACGATGCCGCGCCCGGAGGATATTGAAAAGCTGAACACGAACCCCGGCGAGGTTTGCGCAGTGGCCTATGACATGGTGCTCAACGGCAACGAGGTCGGCGGCGGTTCCATCCGTATCAACGACCCCGAGCTGCAGGAGAAGATGTTTGAAGCGCTCGGCTTTACGCCGGAGGAGGCGCAGAAGCGCTTTGGCTTCCTGATTAACGCGTTCCGTTACGGCGCGCCGCCGCACGGCGGCATGGCGTTTGGCCTGGACCGCCTGGTCATGCTGATGCTCGGCTGCGACAGCATCCGCGAGGTCATCGCTTTCCCGAAGGTGGCGTCCTCCAGCGACCTGATGATGGAGGCCCCGGCGGGCGTGGACGCCAAACAGCTGGAAGAGCTGAACATTGCAATCAGCGCCCCGCAGGAACAGGAGTAAAACAGAAAATGAAACCGGACGGCCTGCCGTCCGGTTTTTTGTTGCCCGCATTCCTATCAATTTTATATATTTTACTGAGCTAATATCGTAAAATATCTAAAAATATGCAGGATACTGTACTCTTGTTTTCTTTATATCTTCGGTATTCAATAATACGGGCAATTATTATTCGAATAAATTTGGTTAAATGCAGGCGAATTCACAAAAATTTCATTGGGAACTTGACAGGCAAATTTTTCCGGAGTACAATCGGGGGTATAAACGGACAGAAAAATGGTTGTCCGTTCTGCTCCTTCGCGGAGTAAATTTAAGGAAAAGCGAGGTCGAGTTTATGAAGACAGGAAACAAGATCGTCTCTTTGCTGATCGCCTGTTCCATGCTGACCGCATCGTTCAGCGGGACCATGGCGTTTGCAAAGACGGACAGGCCCACGCCGGAACCGGTCGAGGGCGAAGTGGAAATGGGGACCGTGATGGGATATTCCCGTCCGGGGATGGACACCTCCTACATGCTGCAGGATGTGCCCAAATCGAAAGCGCTCGCCCGAGCCGCCGCGGAGGAGCTGCCTTCCGCCTACAATACGGTTGACGACGGACGCGTGACCACAGAGGTGCGCGACCAGGCCGGATGGGGCACCTGCTGGGCGTTTGCCGCCACGGGCGCAATCGCTTCCAGCCTGTACGATGAGCTCCAGGAGGATACGCCGGTGCTTTCCCCGGTCCATATGGCGTATTTTACCTTCCACGCAATCGCCAACCCGGACGATCCGGCGGATAAGACGGACGGCGACAGCTACCTGCCCTATGAGTACAACGCGGGCGATGTAGAGAAGCCTTACGTTGAGTACACCGGCGGCGGCAACACCTTTGCCAGCACCTCGACCTTTGCCAGAGGCATGGGCCCGGTCCTGGAGGAGGAGGCCCCGTATCCGGAACCCTTCTATGATGTGGACAAGACCCCGTGGCTGGATCTGGATCCCGATTTGCAGTTCCATCAGGAGTATCGCCTGAACAACAGCAATTATCTGCCCAAGTTTAATACAAAGGGCGAGCTTGACACCACTGCGATCAAGAAAGCCCTGTATGAAAACGGCGGCAGCCTGGAAGTAGCTTATAACTCCAGCGGCACAAGAGCGTTTTATTATAATGAAGAATATGAACCGGCCATGCTCGGTGCATTAGGCGACCAGAAGGTCATCATGACGCACTATACCGGCTCTGCCTTTACAGACTGCGGCCATGCGGTGCAGATTGTCGGCTGGGACGACAATATTCCGAAGGAATACTTCCAGAACAGCAGGGGAGAAAATCCGGAGCATGACGGCGGCTGGCTGATCCGCAACAGCTGGGGCGATTGGTCCTACATGCACGGCTATTTCTATATGTCCTACGACGAGGGAAGCATCACAGAGGTTTCCCAGTATAACGTGGCGGACGCCGATGAGTTCGACCACAACTATCAGTATGACGGCACCGGCTGGTCCATGTCCGCCGGCGGCGAGGACAAAGGCGCGGCGGTCCCGATGGCCAACATCTTCAAGGCGGTTGGCGACGAGACGTTACAGGCGGTTTCCTTCTACACCACGGATGCGGACGCGGAATATGCCATCCAGGTGTACACAAACACCAACAACTATAACCCGACCAGCGGCGTCAAGGCGTACAAAGCGCCGCAGACCGGTACGGAAGCGTATCCGGGCTACCACACCATCTATCTGGACGAGCCGGTCAACCTGAACAAGGGCGAGTATTATTCCGTCGTCGTCACCATGAAGAACCCGCTTGCGCGTGCGTTCCCGGTTGCGACTGAAATGAACGCGACCCTGGACAACTTCCGCGTACAGGCGGCGATCAAACCGCACCAGAGCTTTATCAGCGTGGACGGCGGCAAGAATTGGATCGACATGGCGACGGTCGGCAAGAACTACACAGCGCATTCCAAGAGAGTGGACCCGTCTTCCCAGAATCAGGGCGACTGGACCGGCAACATGAAGCCCGGCACCAGCGGCGTGAACATCGAAGTTGCGGGCGACTTTGACGGCGACGTGTGGGATGAGATCGGCAACGTCTGCCTGAAGGCGTTCACAACAAACGGCCAGGAAGGCATCACCCCGGTGGAAGCGCCGAGCGTCAAGGTGAAGTACAGCGTCGGCGCGGACGTCAAAGCGACGGGCGACATCGACGAAACCTATGATTTCCCGGGCTATTACGAAGGCAAAATCTACACCGGCGACACCGCGACCCTGTCCTTTGTCCCCTATGCGGAAGGCAGAGAGTTTGCGGGCGTGACCGTGAACGGCGAAGCGGACGACAGTTTTGAAAAGAACCTGTACACCTACGAGGTAACAGGCGGCGAAGAAGATACCGCGCTGAACTTTGCGTTTACCATCGTGAACAAGCTGGTGCTGAACACAGCGATCGAATTTGCGAAGGAAGCGCAGGGCGGCGAAGAGTACGCGGCGGCAATGCCGACCGTGCAGAAGCTGATCGACAAGGCCCTGACAGCGGCGGAAGCGGTTGCAGAGTCCAAGACGGCGGATCAGGCGGCGATTGACAAGGCCTGGAAAGACCTGATCGACGTGATCCAGTTGCTGCAGTTCCGCAACGGCGACATGACGGCGCTGGAATTCCAGCTCACAATGGCATCGCAGATGAATGAAGCGGACTTTACCGTTGACAGCTGGAACGCCATGATCGCGGTGCGCGACAAGGCGCAGGCGATGTTCGACGCGAAGGATTCCCTGCAGGAAGACATCGACGCGATGACGAAGGAGCTGAAGGAAGCGATTACCGCTTTGGTCCATGCGACAAGCAAGGATTCCCTCCAGCGTCTGGTCGACGAGGCAAGCGCGTATGATCTGGAAGAGTACCTGGAAACCGGCAAAGCGGAATTCCAGAAGGTCCTTGCGGCTGCGGTCGAGCTGCTCAAAGACGACAGTGCATCTCAGGCAGAGTACAACGTGATGGAAACCCGCTTGGCGATCGCGATGGCGGCCCTGCGGAAGATTCCGGACAAAAATGCGTTGGATGAACTGAACGCACGCTTTGAGGCGATGGACGAAAACGCCTACACAAAACAGAGCTTTGAGGCATACCGTTCCAGCGTGGAAGCGCTCAATGCCCTGGTAAAGAGCGGCGCTTCCGACGAAGAGATCGGCGCGGCCTACTACATGGCGCTTGATAACGAAGAGAAGCTGGCGCTGAAGACCTCCAAGCCGGGTTCCGGCAATAGCGGCAGCTCCGGTTCCTCCGGCGGCGGTTCCTCTTACGGCGGCGCGGGCACAGCGGTTGTCGGCGCGGGCGTTGCACAGGCGGCGAGCGTGGTCTCCGATACTACCGTGAACTTTACCCTGAAGAGAGGCGCGGCGTACTGCTTCAAGATGACGGTTGTCAACGGCAACGGACAGGTCCCGAGCTTTACGGTCGGCAACGGCGAAGTGCTTAAGACCCAGTTTGTGGCGCAGATCGGCAACGCGTATTATTACAGAGTCTGGGCGATCGGCGCGCCGGGCCAGAGCGCGGGCGTGTACACCACCCTGCAGGGTTCTGCTGCCGTTAAGCACTGCACGGTAACGATTGGCTGAGAATCCTATAGCAGCAGCGAATAAAAAATGAAATGCCGTGGCGGCTGTCTGCGGATAAATCAGGTATGGACAGCTTGCCCCGCTGCAGCGGGCTAAGATAAATAAAGATACGTAAAAAAGGAACTGCCAAGGATGGTTTGTCCAAGGCGGTTCCTTTCGCTGTTTTATCTGGAAAAACCCAAGCCGGTTTATGACAAAATTTTAGGATGTTAAATTGGTAGATTAGTCAAGCAATTGCAGCATTCTCACAAATTTAATGCAATATTTTTGTCGGAACATCAGAAATTAAGGCCTTGAATCGTATCAATTTGATTTTTTTTACAAGCTGATTTACAGTAAGATGCAGGAAGATTAGTAAACTGGCTTGACAGGAAAAATTTACCGGAGTAAAATCATTGATATATATGGACGATAATTGATGTCCATGTGCTCGGTTTTAGGGCAAATTTACTACAAAGTGAGGTTGAGTTTATGAAAGCAGGATCCAAGGTATTATCCGTCATGATCGCCTGTTCGCTTCTGACCAGTTCCTTTGCGGGAACGGCGGCGTTCGCGGCGGCCAACCGCAATGACCCGGAGGAAGGGGCTGTCATGGGAAAACGCGTCAGTGCGTATTCTTCCCGGAAGATGGACATCTCCTACATGCTGAACGGTGCGCCGGTCACAAAGAAAGCGTTGGCGCGTGCGGCAGGCGAAGAACTCCCCGCAGCCTACAATGCCGTGGAGAGCGGCACCGTTACTCCAGAAGTTCGCAACCAGGGCGGCTGGGGCACCTGCTGGTCCTTCAGCGCCAACGGCGCAATGGCTTCCGACCTCTATGAGGACATGGGCGACGACGCGCCGGTGTTTGCGCCGATGCATCTGGCCTATTTTGCCTATCATGGCCGCTCCAATCCGAACGATCCGGCGGATAAGACCGACGGCGATACCTATCGTCCGTTCGAGTACAAAGAGTCTGACGCGGATAAGAAATTCCAGGAATACATTATGGGCGGCAATACCTTTATTGCAATGGCAACGCTTTCCAGAGGCGAAGGGCCGGTTTTGGAAGAGGATCTTCCCTATGAAGTGGGGAAACCGGAGTATGAGGATCTCGATCCGGAAATTCAGTTTAATCAGGAGTATCGTCTGGAGAGCGCCAATTACCTTCCCACCCGCGACGCCAATGGAAATTTGGATGGCGCCGCGGTAAAGAAAGCCCTGCTGGAGGGCGGCAGCCTGGGAATTTCCTATAACTCCAGAGGCTACAACTATAATGTGGATTACAATGGACAGAAGATCAAGACGCAGTTCGGCGGTATGAAGTTTGGCGACTGCAACCACGCGGTGCAGATTGTCGGCTGGGACGACAACGTGCCGAAGGAGCTGTTTACCAACTATTACGGTACGCCGGAACACGACGGCGCGTGGATTATCCGCAACAGCTGGGGTGTGGATGCCTACGGCGGCTATTTCTATATGTCCTATGACGAAGGTTCCATCACCGAGGTCATGCAGTACAATATGGACAAGTCCGGCCAGGAATACGATCATCTCTACCAGTACGACGGCACCGGCTGGTCCATGTCCGCGGGCGCGGAAGAAAAAGACGCGCCGGTCTCCATGGCGAACGTCTTTACCGCGACCAGCGATGAGACACTGAAGGCGGTTTCCTTCTATACGACAGACGCCAACGCGGAGTATTCCATTCAGGTTTACACGCAGCTGCCGACCGGCTTCTATAAGCCTACGCAGGGCGTCAAGGCCTATAAGGAACCCATCGCCGGAACGGAAGCGTATCCGGGCTATCATACGGTTGCGCTGGACGAAGACCAGTTTGTCAACCTCTCCAAGGGCGAGAAGTATGCCGTCGTCGTGACACTGGAAAACCCGCTGGGCCGGGCGTTCCCGATCGCGACCGAGATGAACGGCAACTTTGACAACGTACGTTGTGTGGCCGCGATCAACGCGCGCCAGAGCTACCTGAGCCTCGACGGCGAGGGCTGGCAGGATGTTAAAACCATTGGAAGCAACTACACGGCGATTCCGAAGAGAAACGCCGGTTCCTCCTCCGCGGAGGACCTGCAGGGTAAGCCTGGCACCAGCGGCGTCAACATTGAAGTTGCGGGCGACTTCGACGGCGACATGTGGGGCGATCTGGGCAATGTCTGCCTGAAAGCGTTCACCACAGAGGGCCAGGAAGGCTTTGACCCGGTGGAAGCGCCGAGCGTCAAGGTGAAATACAACGTCGGCGCGGACGTCAAAGTGACGGGCGACATCGACGAAACCTATGATTTCCCGGGCTATTACGAAGGCAAGGTCTACGCGGGCGATTCCGCGGTCCTGTCCTTTGTCCCCTATGCGGAAGGCAGAGAGTTTGCGGGTGTGACCGTAAACGGCGAAGCGGACGGCGACTATGAAAAGAACCTGTACACCTACCAGGTGACGGGCGGCGAAGAAGACGCCGCGCTGGACTTCTCGTTCACGATTGTCAATAAGCTGGTGCTGAATACAGCGGTCCAGTTTGCAAAGGAAGCCCAGAAGGGCGAGGAATACGCGGCGGCGATGCCGACCGTGCAGAAGCTTCTGGATGAGGCGCTTGCGGCGGGCGTTGCCGTGGCGGATTCCAAGACGGCGGACCAGCCGGCGATCGACAAGGCCTGGAAAGACCTGATTGACGTGATCCAGCTGCTGCAGTTCCGCAACGGCGACATGAAGGAGCTGGCGTTCCAGCTCGAAATGGCCGGACAGATGGATCCCGCGGAGTTCACTGAGGACAGCTGGAACGCGATGATCGCGGTGCGCGACAAGGCGCAGGAGATGTTCGACGCGAAGGATTCCCTGCAGGAAGACATCGACGCGATGGCGAAGGAACTCAAGGAAGCGATTACCAATTTGGTGCGCAAAGCAACCAAAGAATCCCTGCAGAAGTTGGTCGACGAAGCGAAGACCTATGATCTGGACAAGTATCTGGACATCGGCAAGGAGAAATTCCAGGCGGAGCTTCAGGCAGCCGACGCCCTGCTTGCGGATAAAACTGCGACCCAGAGCGATTACAATGCTATGGAGTCCCGTCTGGCGATCGCCATGGCCGCTCTGCGGAAGATTCCGGACCGCGCCGAGCTGGAAGCTCTGCTCGCGCGTTTCGCAAACACAAATGCTTCTGATTACACAGAAGAGACCTTTGCGGCGTACAGCGAAAGCGTCGCGGCCCTTACAGCGCTGATGGATAGCGGCGCGTCCAAGGAAGCGGTCACCGAGGCCTATTATGAGGCGATCGAAAAAGAAAACAATCTGGCGGCAAATCCGAATGTACCGGATTCCAAGCCCGGTAAGCCCAGCGGCGGTTCCTCCGGCGGTTCTTCCGGCGGCGGTTCCTCCTACGGCGGCGCGGGCACGGCGGTTGTCGGCGCGGGCGTCGCGCAGGCGGCAAGCGTGGTTTCCGATACAACTGTGAACTTCTCGCTGAAGAGAGGAGCGGCATACTGCTTCAAGATGACCGTCGTCAACGGCAACGGGCAGGTTCCGAGCTTCACGGTCGGCAACGGTGCGGTCCTGAAGACCCAGTTTGTGGCGCAGATTGGCAGCGATTACTACTACAGAGTGTGGGCAGTCGGCGCGCCGGGCCAGAGCACGGGCGTCTACACCGCTTTGGCGGGCAATGCGGCTGTGAAGCACTGCGCGGTGACCATTGCCTGATGTTTTTACGGGAAGCGCCTGTCAGCGATGTGACAGGTTCCCTGTGATGAAAGTTAAAATCAAATGAAACCGGGAGGGTTCTGGCCATTGGCCAGAACCCTCCCGGTATGCTGAGAAGAAAAAACAGGCGGCATCTGCCGCCTGTTTATGTTTCTTCTGTGTTTGTTTTATACTGCGACACGTCGTGGCAGCTGAGCAGGACCGCCCGGCTTCCCTCCCATGAAATATAGGTCGCGTCGGCAAGCGTCCAAAGATGCAGGATCGGATTGTAGACTTCCTCCGTATAATTGTCCCCCTCTTCCGTCAGCATTCGAATGGGACAGTTCTCGCACGGCTGGTCCCGGTGGAAATACGCTTCAAAACAGCGCATCCCCAGCTTTGCATCCGGTACCAGTTCCCGCGTCCGCCGGTTGATATACCGCATTTTATAGGTTTCGGGATCGATGACGTAAATCCAGGAATTTTGATTATCCAGTATGGTCTGCAGCAGCAGAGCCGAACGCTCGGCGCGTTCCTGCGCACGCCATTTTAACAGAAAGATGCTGAGAATTTCAGAAATGAAAACCAGCGCGTTGATCTGTTCCTTATCCCAGAAACGGTTGTTGCGGCAGTCGTCGAAGCCCACGTATCCGTAAAATACGCCGTCGTTGTAAATGGCGCTTTGCAGCATCGATTTGATGCCCTGTGCGTTCAGGATATCGAACTGCTCCGGAACCAGCGCGGCAATATCCCGGCAGTAAAAAATGCCGTCCTCGTTAAAGTTCTCCAGATAATCCGTACCCAGGTCCGCATAGGCGACCCGGTGCAGATGCTCCATTTCCGGAGAGATGCCTTCATTGCACCATTCAAAGGTGTTGCAGCAGTAGAGGTTGTCTTCCGTATTCTCAAAGATATAGGCGCGGCTGACGTCAAACCGTTTGCCGACAATTTCCAATATGGTGTTGACGGCGGCTTCTGTGTCCGTCGCCTGGTAGAGGATATGAAACACGTATTCCGACAGCTCCTGCATCGTCCGGCTTTCATTGTCGGAATCGATCTTTGCGCTGACAAAGGTGCGGATCTGGGGATACATGCCCGGGAAGCGGTGCGTTTGGTCCTCTGAATCAAAGGCGACATGGCGGTTTTTCCCCGCGTTTTTCGCTTGGTAAAGAGCCTGATCCGCCTGGTGATACAGCTCCTTGTAAACCTTTCCATCATCCGGGAAACGTGCGGAGCCAATGCTGCAGGATACCTGCTCGATGCCTGCGCCGTCTACCTGAATATGGCGGATGGCGTCGATCACCTGCGCCGCTTTTTTCTCCACAATTTCCTTGTTGTTGATGTGGCACATGTAGACGAGGAATTCATCTCCCCCGATACGCCCCACAATATCCGTCCGGCGGAACTGCGACTCGATCGCGCGGGCCGTTTCCACCAGGAAGGCGTCGCCGAACAGATGCCCCATCGCATCGTTGACGTATTTAAAGTTATCGATATCAATAATTAACAGCGCGCAATTCGCCTTCTGCTGCGCACACATTTCCAACCGTTCTTCAATCAGCTTCTGGGAAGCGCCCTTGTTGTACAGCCCGGTCAGCGGATCTCGCTGGGCGATCTCCATCAGCTTCTGTGCCTGCCGCTTCTCATCGTCGATGTCGATGATGACGCCCACCGCCTTAATGGGCCGTCCGGTTTCGTCGTACTGTGTGGTAAAGCGTGCGCGGCACCACAAATAGGAACCCTCCAGTGACTGCAGGCGGAATTCCACCTCTATGTACGGCGTACCCTTGCGCAGTGCCCGCAGCGCGTCCAGAAAATACGCGGTGTCCTCTGAAAGGATGTGGGAATCGCAGGCCAGCCGGGAGCTGACCTCCCGGGAAATCGGTACATACTGGAATTTCTTGCTCCAATTGGGGGAATAGCTGAAGGTATCCTGTACCATGTCCCATTCCAAAATAATATCGTCTGTCTGGTCAATGATGATCTGATACCGCTCCAAACTCAGCCGCAGTTCTTCTTGGATCCGTTTGCTGGTGGTGATGTCCATCAGCGTACAGCAGTAATGCACCTGTCCGTCCAGGTCCCGTATCAGCCTTCCCTGCTCCCGAACCCAGATGATCCGCCCGTCCGCCCGCGGGACCCGGTACTCTATTTCGCAGTCCGATTCCGGCTCGCGGCAGGATGTAATCTCCTTTTTAACAATGACACGGTCACGCTGATCGATCATGAGGTGGTAGCTGTTCTGGAACTTCTGTCGAATTTCCTCACAGGTATAGCCGAACATCTGCAGAAAATCGGAATTGACCTCCAGAATCTGCCAGTCCCCATCCGCCCGGCAGCGGTACATCCCGCCCGGGAATTCACTTTTGACCAGCCTGGGTGTCTCCAGATTCCCAGCAGTGGGATAACGCTGTTCTTGGTTCATTCCGCCGCCCCTTTTCGTTCCTTCCCCAATAGAAATATCCTGCCTTTACAGGGGGTGCATACATGATCTGCACTTTAGATAGATAAATTATACTGCCGAAATAAAGATAAGTCAAACACAATTACATGCGCTGGGAATAGATTTTACGTCCAATAGCAGAATATTTTCAAATGAAATAAAAGGAGCGGTAAAAAGCAGAGAAAGAATGGGTCGTCATGTAATCAATACTGTTTTTTTAGAGAAATAGAGCAGGCGTTTGTGAATAATGACAAAGATGTGCGCTGGAGTGTACGCAAGTTGCGTGGTTGAATTTAATAATACGTTGAGTTCCTTTTAAGGGAGAACAGCAAACGAATATATGCCCATCTCATAAACACTGAGGGCCCTCCCCGGCTGAATTTGCCGGAGAAGGCCCTTCGTGTTAAGCTGAAATAGCATCTTCTTATCTCTTCCAGAAGGTTCTGAAAGAGATCGTCCGGCGATAAGGGCGTTGCCGTGAGAATGCGAATGTATTTCAATCCGCAGACTCAAACGGGCCTGGCTATTTGGCGTGAAGGGGCTCCTGCAGGCCAGTAAGTTTCAATCCACAGGCCCGAATGGGCCTGACTAGCAAAAGTGACCAAAGCAATTCCCTCTGTTTGCTGTAATACTTACAGAGAATCCGAAGCTTAACGCGGATTCCTTCCTGTTCTATTTGCTTTCCTTATTTATATGCGACGTATCGAGAAATAGGATTTGCTCTCACAGGTGCGAATCCCCTCCGGGCCTTTTATGTGCGCTCACGATTCGCCCTGCCGCGTCCCGCGCGGTGCAGAATGGATACAAAGAAGGCCGCTTGTTGCAAGCGGCCTTCTCCCGTAACCATTGGGCTTTGCCAGTGCTGGGAAATCAGAAATTGCGGCTTTCCGGTTCAAAAACGGAATAGGCCTTTAGCCGACGGTTACCACACAATGCTGCTGGGCCGCTTCATCGGGACCTCCGGTCGGGACGCGCTTACAGCGAAGACCATTTTATGCAATTGTGATAACACAATGCTGCTGGGCTTTTTCACCTGCCATGGCTGTGTATACGCCGGTGCTCTGGCCCGGTGCGCCGACGGCCCAGACTCTGTAATAGTAGTCGTTGCCGATCTTCGCCACAAACTGCGTCTTGAGCACATTGCCGTTGCCCACAGTGAAGCTCGGAGCCGCACTGCTGCCGTTGACGACCGTCATCTTGAAGCAGTAGGCGCTGCCTCTCTTCAGGGTGAAGTTCATCGTCGTGTCGGAACGCACGGACTTCCGGCCCATCACGTTCTGTGCCGCGCTGATGACCGGGTTCGCCGTTACAACCGCTGTGCCTTCGCCGGAAACATTGCCAGCCGGCTTCTTGCTGCCGCTGTTGGACGGCTTGTTGCTGGGCTTATTATCAGGCTTCACAGGTGTTTCCGGCTTGTCTGCCGGAACCAGTCCGTCATATGCCTGCTCCGCGGTGGTGTAGACCGCCGCGATTTCCGCCGGGGTCGCCGCGTCGTTGTGGTAGACGTCCAGCGCGTTGTTCAGCGCCGCGCGCAGGATCGCGTAGCTTGCTTCTGTATAGTCCGCCGGATTGAGCGCTTCATAGGTATCGATCAGGTCTTTCAGCGCTTCTCTGTCCGGGATCATCCGCATGTTCTGGATCGCCTTGTACAGCGCCTCCGCCAGTTCGTCCACCTGCTTCTGGGTCGCGTCAGCGTTTTCCAAAAGGGCTTCCGCCTGCGGGAGAATCTCATTGAACTTATCCTTCTCAGCGCCGTCCAGATACTGATCGATCCTTGTGGCAATCTCCTGTGCCTGCTCCACGAAGGATTCCAGCGTTTCCGTGTTTGCCTTGAACGTCAGGCGCAGGATGGCGTCGTACAGGTCCTTCGTTGCTTTTTCAACGACTGCCTTCAGCGTCTCGCCCTCGTCGTTGTAGACTTCCTGCGCATAGGCCAGCGCTTCCGCGTAGCCTTCCTGGCTCTTCGGGGTGAAGTTATCCAGGTCGAGCTGCGCCGCATAGTCAAGCCAGTATTTCAGCTCGTCCTTCGTGCCTTCCTCAAAGGAGAGGTAATGCATCGCGTCGAGCAGTTCCTTCCAGGCTTCATTCACTTCGTCCTGGGTGGCCTTATCGCTTTCAAAGACCTTCTGTGCGTTGTCACGTGCCGCAAGGAACTTCGTGCGGACGGATTCAACCAGTTTGTCGAGCTGTTCGTCGGTGACTTCGTTCGCCTTCTCCAGCAGGGTTTCCAGCACGTCCTTGTTCACGGTGGTGAAGGTGAAGCGCAGGACAGTGTTTTCGTTCGGCATGGTGAAGGTGTAGGTGCAGCCGTCGGCCTCAAACGGGATGTCCTCGCCGTTGAGCTGCGCGCTTGCAAACGGGCCGTTCGCCGGGGTGAACGTCAGGGTGAGTTCCTCGCCCGCCATGACCTTCGCGCCGTAGATGCCGTTGCCGTCGAGAATCACTTCCGCTTCTCCCGTGATCTCCAGCGCCGCGTTTCCGCCGTACTGGACGTTCAGAACGTGCGCCTTCAGCGGCTCGGTGCCCTTCGGCTCCAGAACGACTGTGACGTTGACCGGCTCCGAGGGCATGGTGAAGGTGTACACCTCGCCCGCCTTGACTGTCTGGATGACAATGAGATTTCCACTCAAGGCCATGGATACCGAAAGGGACTTGAACTGCTTGCCCTCCTCGATGTCGGAGACGGCAACCGTGACCGTTTCGCCCGCCGTGGCCGCGGCTTTGTCGGTTGTGACGGTTGCTTCGCCGCCTTCCACATGCTTACTGATTGCGTAAATGGTACCTGTTTCTTCATTCTTGAAGAGTTTCAGATCGGCCCAGTCGGCGTGGTCGTTGCCGTTGCTCTCGACCATGTCCGCGTGGAGACGGATTTCATCCACACCGGAGATGTCGACGGAGAACTTCTTCTGTACGGCGCCAACCTTCATCACACCGCTTTCAAAGGCGGGTGTGTTGCTGCCGTCCAGGAAGATCTGGAAGTTGATCGACGCGTTATTGTTGTGGGACTGCGAGCGGTCGACGCCCACAAAGCCCTCAAAGAGGTCGAACGCGCCGTCCAGATGGTAGACAATGTCGGAGGTTGCATGGGTGCCGATGCCCTTGTCGTACTGGACCTCCTCGCCGTTTTCACCCATCAGGGTCAGCTTGCCTTCGCCGGCGTGGGAGTCCTTGCTGGGCTGGTAGCCGTCCCAGCCGGTCGTGGCGGAGGTCCAGTCGAGATCGCTCATGTAGGTGAACTGCGCCACGGTGAAGTGGATGGTATAGACCCACGCGTCCGCTTCGTCCGCGTTTGCGGGGATGACCTTGATGGTCGCGGTTCCGGGCAGGGAATACGCCTGGGTGATTTCCGCTTTGCTCTCCGTGTCGCTGACCACAACGTCCACCTGCGGGATGCGGGTGGTGTCGGTGATCATCACATCGTAGTTTTTCTGGTTCTGATCAAACCCTGCGATCGGGGTTCCGTCCACGGAAATGGATTCCACCAGCTTATCGGTGATGCCGCTCTTGCTGTTCTGCATCATGTCGCCGACGTTCTTTTCCGCGATCGGGCTGAACCGGAAGCTGTAGTTATAATCCTTGTTCGGGCGGATGGTAACATACTCTTCCGCTTTGGCGCCCCAGCTCTGCTGGCCGCCGAGGCCGGAGGTAAGCTGATTGATCTTGAGATAGATGTCGTCCTCCTGCACGAGCTGGTACGGATGCTTCTTGCTTGCCAGGTCGTTCTGCTCAAAGTAGGAGGCGTTTGTCTCCAGGACCTCGCCGTCCGCCGCGCTGACCATAAAGCCCTTGCCGGCCTCGTTGGTCAGGGCAATCCAGCGCACGTCGCTGCGATTGCCGTGTTCCTGCGGCTCCACGTAGTGGACGAACTGGTCCATGACGGTGGATTCATAGACGCCGATGTCGTACGCGTCCTGACGGTCGCGGTAGTTCTCCTCGGGGCCTCTGCCGTAGTAGGTGATCTGGTCGTAGTCGCCCTTGATCTTCATCAGGGTGCCGACTTCCGGAATCTCGGACAGGCTGGAGGAACCGGGATGCAGCGTCTGGTCAAACACGACTTCGCCGTTGCCGTACACGGTGATCACCGCCTGATAGGTGGACTGCGTGGAGGTGGGCAGAGTGGCGTTCACGGTGAAGCTGACGCCCTTTGTCTCCGCCACGGGTGCGACCTGCACGCCGGTCACGGTGCGGTTCTTGCCCGCGTTTTTCCAGGTTGCGGTGCGGCTGACAAAGCCGTTTTCACGGTCGTTGTCGACCGGAGCCTTAAAGTAGTTCGGCGCGGGGCCGTCCACCAGGTACTCATCGCCCTGGAACTGGTAGGAGGTCAGGGTGCCCTGCGTCTTGTCGAACACGGCGTTGAAATCGCCGCCGGTGATCGTCACGGTGTCGCCGTCCTCGGTATAGGTGAGGTCCGGCAGGCTGGCCAGCGATTTGTTGGCGTGCCTGGGCGCGTCGATATCCAGCTTGAACTGCTGCTTGGCGACCTCAAAGCCTGCGTCCGCCCAGGTGGTTTTGTTCTTGAGCGTCGCGCTGAAGTTGAGCCAGTATTCCGCGCCGGGGGCCGGATCGGTCACGGCGGGGAAGTTTTCGATGGTGTAATCCTGCTCGCTCAGCGGGTTGACGACGACGTTAAAGTCGCCCTTGGCGATCTCTTTTTCGTCCTGCATGAGCGTCCAGTGGAAGTCGTAATCCTCTGTGGTGGTGAACAGGAATTCGTTGACAATGCGGACCACGCCGTTTTCCACGTCGGTATCCTTGAAGTTGATTTCCTGCTGCACCTGCTTGACCTGCGCCAAAGCCGGATGCGGGATGCGGTCGACGGAGACGACGCCGTTCGCAAGGAAGTTGTCGTCGTGGACCGTCTCGCCCCAGTCTCCGCCGTAGGCGTAGTATTTGCCGGGAGCCGCGACCGGGCCGGTCGCCTCGATCGGGTCGCCCGCGCGCATCTGCTCAAAGCCGATCCACAGGCGGGTGTTCGCATCGGACGGTTTGCGGCTGGCGCTGTTGAACTCGTCCAGCGTCAGGGCCTTGTCGTACACGCGCACGTCGTCGATCAGGCCGGTAAAGGCCCGGCCGCTTTCCTGCGTGCAGGCGCCGATGGAGAACGGATGGCTGGAGCCGGGCACGATGGTCTGGCCGTCCAGGACCGTCTCCGCGACCTGCTCGCCGTTCAGGTAGAGCCTGAGGCTCGCGCCGTCGTAGACGCCCGCCACGTGCTGCCACTTGTTGATCCATCCCTCGTCGGTCAGATCCGCGGCAACGCTGACATACTGGTCGTAATTGCTGTTCTTTTTGGTTTCGTCATAGATGAAGAATTCCAGCTTCTTGCCGTTGGTCTTCAATGCAAACTGGTTGTCGCCCTTGCCCATGATGGTCTTATGGCCGGAGAGGGCTTCCGGTTTTACCCAGGCTTCCAGGGTCAGCGGCGTTGTGCCGGTGATGTCCAGGTCGTCCGCGCTTTCCAGTGTCATGGAGCCGCGCAGCGCCTTGTCGCCGGAGGTTGCGCCGGGTTTGCTCTCCGTGCCGTCCGGGACGGACACGGCGTTTGCCGCATCCTTCGGCGCGATGGTGCTGCCGGAGCGCAGGGTTCCGTTGTAGCCGTAGCCGCCCTTGTCGACGACCTGCGTGGGGGTGACGCCCTCTTCGTCGTCAAAGTCGGCCCAGAAGAACACGCGGTACTGGTCGCCCGGCTCCATATCGGCCTCGTCGATCGCGGCCGGGGTGAGCGCCTCTTTGAAGATGCGTACGGAGTCGATTGCGCCGTTGAAGACACCGCGGTCCGGATACTGGCTGTTAACGCCGATGGAGAATTTCTGGCTGCTCTGGTCCATGGCGGTGGAGCCGCTGTAGCTGCCCTGCAGCGCGCCGTCGATGTAGATGTTGATGGAAGTGGGCTTCGCCGCGCTTTCATCATAGTTGTAGGAGACCGTCACGCGGTGCTCCCTGCCGAACCAGTCGGCGGGCGCGGGAGCGTTGACCTCTTCCCAGTTCTTGCCGAAGTAGAACTGGACAAGCTCCTCGCCGGTTTTGGTCTTGATGTGCTGCAGTGCATACTGCTGGTCGCCCTTGCCGACGATGTAGTTGAATACGCGGTCGGAAGCGTTGTCGTAGCCCGCGGGCTTTTCCGGGGTAAGCGTCACGTCGATGGTGAAGGTCTTGCCGACCACCACGCCGTCCGCCATATCGGTGTTGCCGGTGTAGAAGTTCAGGTACGGGGTGCTGTCAAAGATCGCGCCGCCGCGCAGCACGTTGTTGACAATCGGGGTGGTGCTGACGCGCTCCAGCGTGCCGGTGTAGGAGTTGCGCAGGTTGGAGGCTTCGTCCAGCAGGCCGGTGCTCTCCGTGGAGGTCGGCAGGTCCCAAACCGGGGTCTGATCCGCCCAGTCCCACATAAAGCCGCCCTGTGCCTGAGGCTCTACGCGGAAGATGTCCCAATACTTTTTGTAGTAGCCGGTGCTGTTGCCCATGGCATGCGCGTATTCGGACATAATATACGGCTTGATGTTGCTGCCGTTGCAGTAGCTGGTTACGCTGCTGTAGGCCGGGTACTGCACGCTCATGATGTCGGTCCAGCGGTTGTCGCGCTCGTACTTGATCGGGCGGCCGTCGTCGCGCTCCTTGGTCCACTCGCTCATCAGCTTGAAGGCGTTGCCGTTGGCGGGCGTCCACTCCTCGCTGGCCTCATTGCCCAGGGACCAGATGACGACGGAGGGGAAGTTCTTGTCGCGCTCCACCATGTTGATCATGCGGTCGAGCGTCGGCGCGCGCCATTCCTCGATGTTGGACGGGAAGTTGCCGCGCACGTCGTGGGACTCGTCGTTCGCCTCGTCGCAGATATAGATGCCGTACTCGTCGCACAGGTCGTAGAAATTCGGGTCGTTCGGATAGTGCGAGGTGCGGATGGCGTTGACGTTGCTCTGCTTCATCAGCTTGATGTCTTCCTCCAGGAAGTCGCGCGGCAGGTAGCGGCCGTACTCCGGATGCACCTCATGGCGGTTGAAGCCGCGCAGCATGATGCGCTCGCCGTTGATGGTAATCATCTGCTTGTTGCCGTAATCCTTGCCGTTGTACACGCCGATCTTTTTCAGCTCGATCTGGCGGAAGCCCACGCGCTGGCCGATGTTCTCGACAACATTGCCGTCCGCGTCCACCAGCTGGAGCAGCAGATTATAAAGGTAGGGATCTTCCGCAGACCACTTGTGCGGATTGTCGATCACCAGGTTTTTACTGATCTTGACTTCGTCCTCGCCCGCCGGGATCGCGTCCACGGGGAGGGAGACGTCGTCGAATACCACCTTGCCGTCCGCGTCCAGCAGTTTCGCCCTGACAGAGTAGCCTTCTGCGGAAACGCCGTCGTGTGTGCGCACGTCGACTTCCATGCTGAGGTTCATGTCGGTGTAGGTATCGTCCGTAAAGGTAGTGCGCACAAAGTAGTCGCGCATCTCCACCTTGTCCTTGGAGTACAGCTCCACGTCGCGGAAGATACCGGACAGGCGGATGTAGTCCGCGTCCTCCAGCCAGGTGCCGTCGCACCAGCGGTAAACGCGCAGGGCCATGGTGTTTTCCCCGGCCTTCAGGTACGGGGTGATGTTGAAGTCATGCATGGTAAAGCTGTCTTCGGAATAGCCCACGTACTGCCCGTTAATATACAGGTAGATGCAGGATTCCACGCCCTGGAAGGAGGCGAAGACCTCGCGGCCATCCCAGCTTTCGGGCAGGGTGAAGGTCTTTTTGTAGTGGCCGACCGGGTTGTACACCGTCGGGGCGAGGGCGGTCTGCCAGTCGCCGCGCGGTTCATAGTTGGTCCAGGGGTATTTGATGTTGGTGTAGATGGGCACGTCGTACCCTTCCATCTGCCAGCTGCGCGGGACGGTGATGTTGTCCCAGCTTTCGGTGTCGTAGTCGTCGTTCTGGAAGTCCATGATTGCGTCGGCGGGCTTGTCCACCAGCTTGAACTTCCAGTCGTCCCCGTTCAGGAGCATGTAGTAGTCGGACGCTTCGCGGTCGCGCGCCAGCGCTTTTTCTTCCGTGTCGTACGGGATGAAATAGCTGCGCTGTGGCTCGCGGTTTTCCTCGTAGACCTTGGTCACGGAAAACCGGCTGTCGCCCTCCACCGGTTTGGTGGCGTTGTACCAGTATTCCCCGTCAAAGGCGGGGTCCGCCGGGGTGCGCGCGCTGCCGGTATCGGCCAGCGCCTGGGTGAGTCCCGTGCCCGTCAGCGCCATGACCAGCGCCAGGAGCACTGCTAATGCTTTCTTTCGTTTCATAGGTTCCTCCTTTTCTTTCCTTCCCCATCGCAATGTATGGGACATTGCCGCAATTAATCCAAAAATTTGCGGCGTTTACAAATTTATCCTATCATAATAGCCAAATGTTTTCAACCTTTGGACCCCCACTTCCGCAAATTTTATTCCGTGCAATTTCAATAGAAATATTATAAATTTAATAAGGTTCTTATGGAATTATTGTACTATATGCGCAAATTTACTGGTGTTTATTGGGAAACCTGCCGCTTGACCGCCGTGCCTGCTGCAGGTATGATATATTTGTATGAAATCGTCTAATGGATAAACGTGCTTGAGTGATTCATTGGAGCGAAGAATGAAGCGGAACGAGCCGGCTGGGAAAGGGGGAACGGGGCCGGCATACAGAGAGGATTGGAAACACAAGGAGGAGAAAATGAAAAAAGGTAAACGGATTCTGGCCCTGTGCCTGTCCGCGGCGATGCTGTTCAGCTCCATCCCGGCGGGGATGGCGACGGCGGTCGCGCGGGAAAAGGAAATTGTAGCGGGCGGCTACGAGATCGATATGGATGACCTGCCGAAGGTGTATTTTGCGGAGCATCCCGAGTGGGAGGAGCTCTACGAGGCCGCGTGGGAGTCGCATAAGAGCAATATCCGCAAGGCGAACACCATCCTGAACCCGGAGGACGTCTACTATGTGGACGAGGCGTTCAGCGATATGATCTTTGCATGGGACACGCTGTTCATGATGATGTTCGACAAGTACGGCATGCACCAGTTCCCGGTGCAGCAGGCGCTGGACAATTTCTACTACTTCCAAGTCGATAACCCCGGCCAGCCGGACGACGGCTTCATTGCCAGGGAAATCAGCGAAAAGACCGGCGTGCATGCCTCCTATAACGGCGAGTACGACAACCCGCTTTCCGTCAACCCGCCGCTGTGGGCCTGGGCGGAGTGGCAGCAGTACCAGATTCACGGCGATAAGGCGCGCTTTTCCAAGGTCATCGACGGCAAGACCGTCCTGGAGCGCATTGTTTCCCACTTTGACTTCATCAAGCGCACGCGCACAATGGAAGAAAACGGCCTGTACGGCAAGACCAGCGGATTGGCCAACGGCCTGGACAACACCCCCAACCAGGACCACAGCAGAAAAGAGCAGACCTACAACGACCTGAGCATCCAGCAGGCGCAGTCCGCCTATTATATCGCCAAGATCGCGCATGAGATCGGCGATACCGCGACGGAAGAGCGCTTTCATAAGGAATATGAGGAGATCAGCGCGCTGATCAACGAGCTGCTCTGGTCCGAAGAGGGACAGTTCTACTTCAACCTCGATAAGGATCAGCAGTTTACCAACGTCCCGACCCCGACGGGCCTGTGGGCGCTGGCCGGACACGTGGCGACGCCGGAGCGCGCCGACGCGATGGTCAAAAATTACGGCCTCAATTCCGAAAAGATGTACCGTCCGCAGGGCCTGTCCACCGTCACCTACGACTGGCCCAGCTTTAAAACGACGGGCGGCTACTGGAACGGCGCGATCTGGGCGCCGACCTCCTTCCAGTACATCAAGGGACTGGAGTACTACGGCTACGACGACCTGGCGTTCTCCGAGGCGCTGCGCCATGTGGAGGCCCTCTCCGACGTATACGAGGCCGGCAAGACCGACTCCGTCGTCGGTTCGGCGACCCTCTGGGAAAACTACGCCAGCGAATATGCCCGCCAGGGCGATCCGGCCCGCGGCAACTTTGTCGGCTGGACCGGCGCGCTGGGCATCGGTTCGATTATCGAAGACCTGCTGGGCGTGGAGCTGCGCGCCCCGCTGAACGAGATCGACTGGGACCTTCGCCTGACGGAGGCCTGCGGCGTTACAAACCTGTATATGTGCCATGAAGGGCAGCCGGTCCGCGCCTCTCTGGAGATGGCGGCGCGCAGCGGCTCCGATTCCCCGGCGGACATCACGGTCACCGCAAACGTGCCGTTCACGCTGTATGTGACAAACGGCGGCGTCGAGCAAACCATTGAGGTTCCCGCCGGCAGGAGCACCTACCACATCGACGGCGTGGAAGAGGCAGACGCGTATCTGGGCGCGGCGGCCCGCCCGCTGCAAAGCGACGACGCATCCCTGACCAGGGAAGCCGTCGACGCGAACGCGGCGGATTACATTACGTTCACCGACGCGGCGGACGATTCCATCGACGACGGCCTGCTGTATCAGGCCGGCAAACGCGCCGGCGCGATCACCAACGTCAATACCATCGGCTACCGCTACAACAGCACCCAAAGCCCGGTCAAGCTCTCCGACAGCGCGGAGCTGGCGGCCCTTGGCTTCGAGGGCGCGAAGAGCCTCACCAAGAAGGCGTTTACCGACGGCGAGGAGGGCTTTATGCTCAACGTCCCGGCGGACAACTCCTTTAGCACGGTCAAGCTGATCGTCGGCGTGCAGAATACCACGGCGACCGTGACGGCGGCATTGTCCGACGCGTCCGCGCCGCGCGCTATCCGTCAGATCACCGGCGGAGCGGCGGAGCAGACCTATGTGATTGAAATCCCGTACCGCGCGGGCGGCGACGGCCAGTCCCTGCTGGTCGAGTACACCGCGATGAGAGGGACGGAAGGCTCCGTCTCCCTCAAGGGGATTTTTTATGAAAAGAGCGGCGCCGCACTGCCGCAGGCGCTGGAGAACCCGTCCCTTGCTTCCGGCGACGGCCAGCTGGTCCTCTCCGCGGACGCGGCGGAGGACGCTTCCTACGATAGTTATCAGGTATACATCGGCGAAAAGGCAGGCGAGCTGACCGAGGTGCGGTCCGTATCCGCGCTGCCGTATACCATCGCTTCCCTGGACAACTACAAGCGCTATTATGTCGCGGTTTCCGGCGTGAAGGACGGCGTGGAAGGCCCGCTTTCCGAGATCGTCAGCAACGTGCCGGAGAAGACGCCGCGCACCGAGCGCGAGCGCGCCTATGCGGATTACGAGTCCGTCAAGGCAATGATCCTGAACGGCAACGCGGACTTTGACAACGTGACGAGGTCGCTGAACTTTAATGTCACCGGCCCGGTCTACGGCACAGCGTTCGCCTTCTCCAGCACCGCGAACGGATACCCGACCGGTCTGATGAACGACGGCTCCGTCGTGACGCCGACACTGCCGGAACCGGACCGCAGCTGTGAATTGACCGTTTCCGCGACCTGCGGCAGCGAGACGATTACCCTGGTGGAAAACGTCGTCGTCAAGTCGCAGGCATACGACCGGCAGCCCTATGTCTTCGGCACCATGGTTTCCGCCATGAATACGACCGCGGACCTGACCGCGGAGGGAACCAGGGACTGGGCGCAGTTCTGCACCCATTACGTGGATGACTACGCGAAGAAAGACACGGAGAACACCATCACCGGCCTGCGCCGTCTGGCGGAAGGCGGCGTTGACCACGCCACCGACATGCCGTTCCGGTACAGTGCGACAGACGCCAAGGATAAGGCGCCCGTGGACCGCACCTGTATCACCTCCCGCGGCCCGGAGGGCGAAGCGGGCTTTACATTCCAGCTTCCGTACAGCGAGAAAATGCAGCATGTGAACATCTATGCGTCCTCCTGGAACGCCACCACGCGCGTGGACTTCCTGGTCAACGGCGCCGTGCTGTACAGCACCACCTACGGCGGCAGCAACGGCTGGGACGTGCAGAAGATCGGCGTGGACTACAAGGTTCCGAATCCGGACGACGTGGTCACGGTGCGCCAGATCCTGGTGAAGTCGAATACCGGCGGTTCCGGCGGCAGCATCGGCCTGCCCGCGGTGACGCTGGCGGAGACCGACGGCGTGATCCCGGAGCCGGACAACACCGTCTATGCCTCCGGCGTAATTTCCGACGCGAACAACGCGACGGTCGATCTGACCGCCGAGGGGACCAGGGACTGGGCGCAGTTCCCCACCAAGCTGGTGGGCGACTACGCAAAGAAGAACGTGGAGGCCAGCTCCATCACCAATTTGCACCGCCTGGTTTCGGACGACACGCCTCTGGCGGTCGACGTCGCCAAGGATATGAAGATCAGCTTCAACGCGTCCGACGCGGCGGAGGGCACACAGCCGAAGAACCAGTGGGCGATTACCTGTCGCGGCCCGGAAGAGCTGGCGGGCTTTGCCTTCAATCTTCCGACCAGCGATAAGATGCAGAACGTCAACGTCTATCTGGGCTCCTGGAACGGCACCTGCAAGGTGGAGCTGCGGATCGGCGGCAAGGTCCGTTACGCCGGCGAGTACGGCGGGTCCAACTGGTCCGTGCAGAAGTGCAGCATCGACTACTATACGGATCATCCGGACGACGAGGTCGAATTCCGCATGGTGATGAACAAGTCCCACAGCACAAGCCCCGGCGGCAGCATCGCGCTTGCCGCGGTCACCCTGCGCGAGACGGACGCGGAAGTCCCGGAAAAGGATCCTCCGTTTGACGAGTCCTTCAATATCACCATGACGAATACCCTGCCCGATCAGATCGACCTGACCGCCGAGGGCGGCAAGGACTGGATGCTGTTCAACAGCGTGGACGGCAACGCGGCCTACGAGCGCAAGAATGTAGAACCGCAGATCCGCGGTTTTGCGATTACGAATCCGGACAAGGCGCCGCACCGTGTAAAAAACAGCGAATACAACACTGTTTATTCCTTTACGGACGGCACGCCCACGGCGAGCATGGAGAACCAGAAGCCGTACGTCGTCGTCGAGACGGTCGGCAACGGCGTGGACTTCACCCTGCCCGGCGGCCCGAACCGCCAGCAGGCGAAGATTACCTTCGGCGACTGGAATTCCCAGATGGTCGTCGAGATGACCTCCGGCGGCAAGACCGCTTCCTACACCTACCAGGTGGGGCAGCCGGTCAAATACGGCATGTACACCCTGACCTATCAGTCCGACGAGGACGTGCATGTGCGCATTTACAACAAGGCGATTACCCATTCAGCCGGCAACTTCAGCATCACCGCGATCCTGCTCAACGAGCTTTACAGCGTGGAAGCCGCTCCGGCGGCGGGCGGCAGGGTCCGCGTGGGCCGCGCGTCCGTTGCGGCGGGCGAGACGGTCGACGTGTTCGCCCTTCCGGAAGAAGGCATGCGCCTGGCCTCCCTGTCCTATCAGGTGGACGGCGGCGCGCCTGTGGCCATCACCGGCGGCAGCTTTGTGATGCCGGAGGGCAACGTGACCGTAACCGCTGTGTTTGAAAAAATCGCACTGACCACGAATCTCCTGATTGCCAGCTACGGCGCGGGCGCGGACCTCACCGTCGCCGGCGGCGGGGACGACGTGGTCATCGAGCGCGGCGGCCTGTACGCGGCGCGCATCGAAGAGGGCAGCAAGCTGGCCTTCCGCTTTACGCCCGCGGATGAAAACGACCGCTTCCTCGCGGCCGAGGTCAACGGCGAGCCGGTGGAGAACGTCTCCGCCGACAGCGCGGTCTATGAATACACCATGCCGGGCGAAGCGGCGCAACTCGCCTTCAAGTTCACCATCGTCAAGACCTCCATCCTGCGCATGGTCATCGACACGGCGAAGGAACTGATTGAAGGCGATGAATACGCAAGCGCGGTCGAACCGGTCCGGCAGAACATCACCAAAAAGCTGGCGGCGGCGGAGAAGGTCCTCGCGGACGTATCCGCAACGCAGGCGCAGGTCGATAAGGCCTGGAAAGATCTGATGCTCTCCCTGCACTACCTGTCCTTTGAAGCGGGCAGCAAGACCGAGCTGGGCAAGCTGATCGCGATTGCACAGGACGTCAACACAGCGGACTTCACCCCGGAGACCGTCGCCGTATTTGAAAAGGCGCTGGCGGAAGCGGAAGAAGTCTACAACGATCCGGACAATATGCTCAAGGCCGAGATCGACAAGGCGTGGAAGAACCTCTACGACGCGATGTGCGAGATGGGCTATCTGGCAGACCGGAGCGGGCTGGAAGGCGTGCTCGAGCAGGCCAACCAGACCATGGCGGAAATCGGCCTGTATGTGGACGGCAGCGAAGCCGTCCTGACGGCGGCGATTGAAGCGGCGCAGACCGTTTACGACGACGCGTCCGCTACCCAGAAGCAGATCGACGCGGCCGCGAACAAGCTCGCCAATGTGCTTGCCGGCCTGCGTAAGATTCCGGACAAGGATGCGCTGAGGGAACTGATCGAGAAATACCTCGACGTAAAGCCGGAAGGCTATACCCCGTCCAGCTTTGCATCATTGCGCGCGGCGCTGGCTGCCGCCAATGCGGTTTACATGAAAGAAGACGCAAGCCCGGCGGAGATTTCCGGCGCGTACGATACGCTGGATCAGGCCGGTAACGCACTGGAGAACAACCGCCACAATACCCCGTCCGGCGGTTCCTCCGGCAATAAAAGACCGTCCGGCAATGTTTCCGGAACCGGCACGGCGGTTGCCGTGACCAGCCCGGTCGTTGCGGCGGCGCAGGGCGTGGCGGCACAGCAGTCCGTCCGCTCCGATACGACGATGGACTTTACCTTGAAGAGAGGCAACGCCTACTGCTTCAAGATGACGGTCGTGGGCGGCGGCAGCGCGGCTCCGAACTTCACCGTCGGCAATGGCAGCGTGCTCAAGACGCAGTTTGTCGCGAAGATCGGCAGCGACTGCTATTACAGAGTGTGGGCCATCGGCGCACCGGGCCAGAGCACCGGCGTGTATACCGCCATGTCGGGCGAAAACCCGCAGAAGCATTGTACGGTGACCATCGGCTAAAGGGTAAACCGTTTTTCAGGAAAATCGCAGCTTTTCATTCTTATAAACAGGGGAGGCCGCTTGCAGTAAGCGGCCTTTCCTGTTCCAAAAGAACCCCCGGTTGCCATCATAAAATGGCAACCGGGGGATTCTTTACGGTTCATCTTCAGAGCATTCATATCATTCTCCCTTTGTATGACAATGCGCCGTATGTACGATGCATCTTAAAATCAGATAGAAGTGAATGTGGGATTTTCTGATACGGTATACTGAAGCAAGCATACAAAAATGTGAATGGATAATCTCCTTTTTAAGAGGTGAAAACGTTGGATGACGGCGCGTTGCGAACAATGGGCCAGCGGCTTAGAAAGTACCGTTTGCAGGCGGAACTGACGCAAAAACAGGTCTCCGAAATTCTGGATATTGACGAACAATATTATGGGCAGGCCGAGCGCGGCGCAAAAAAATTGAGCCTGGAAAAGCTGGTCGCTTTCTGTTCCTGTTTCCATATCACTTTGGATGACATTATTAAAGTCAACACAACGGCAGAGGATCGTTCTTTGAAGTCCGCCCGTATCATGGAAATCACCTGTTTGCTGGAAAATTGCTCCAGCGATCAGTTGGCTTTGATTCAATCGCTGGTGAGAAATATCGATATACTCAAAATGGGCTGATTGCGGATGTTGACAGGCTGTACAAGCTGAGAGCCAGAACAGAGAAATCGAGAAGAAAAACCGGCCTGTTTATTGGGCCGGTTTTCCTTTTCCGCTAAAAAGTCCCGCTCCCGCCGTTTATTTCCGCCTGTTCTGCGGAATCCTATGGGTGAGGTGAAGTACATGGAATCGATATGGAGCAAAACAACGGAATTGCAGCCGCGAAAGCCGCTGCCCGGCAGCATGCAGACCGAGGCGGCGGTGATCGGCGGCGGATTGGCGGGCCTTTTGACCGCCTGTTTTTTACAGCGGCGCGGCGTGAAGACCGTCGTGCTGGAAGCGTCCTGCGTCGGGAGCGGACAGACGAAGAATACCACCGCCAAAATCACGTCCCAGCACGGGCTGATCTACCATAAACTGCTGCAGACGCTGGGCGAAGAGCCGGCCCGGCAGTATGCGCGGGCAAACCAGCAGGCAATCGATGCGTACCGCAAGTTGATTCAGGAAAAGAAAATAGACTGCCAGTTTGAGGAATGCCCCGCGTACCTCTATTCCACCGTGGAATCGGAGCCGCTGGAACGGGAGGCAGAGGCGGCGCGCCTGTTTGATATCGACGCACGCTTCACCACCCGGACGGCGCTGCCGTTCTCCGTCGCGGGCGCGGTGCGGTTTGCGGGGCAGGCGCAGTTTCACCCGCTGGCGTTTTTGCGGGAGATTGCGGACGAATTGGAAATCTACGAGGATACCCGTGTGACCAAAGTCGAGGACGACCGGATTATTACGGACCGGGGGACGGTCACCGCCCGGAACATCGTGTTTGCTACGCACTATCCGTTCCTGAATTTCCCGGGCTATTATTTCCTGCGGCAGCATCAGGAGCGCAGCTATGTGCTGGCGCTGGAGAACGCCGCGAAGCTGGACGGCATGTATCTGGGAATCGACGAAAACGGGCTTTCGTTCCGCAACAGCGGCAAATACCTGCTGCTGGGCGGTGGAAACCACCGCACCGGCGAGAACCGCGCCGGCGGAAAATATGAAATGCTGCGGAGCTGTGCAAAGCAGTTCTGGCCGGAGAGCCGCGAAGCCGCGCGCTGGTCGGCGCAGGACTGCATGACGCTGGACGGCGTGCCGTACATCGGGCAGTTTTCCGTCTCCACGCCGCACTGGTTTGTCGCCACCGGCTTCCAGAAGTGGGGGATGACCACCTCCATGGCGGCGGCGCAGTTATTAACCGATTTGATCACCGGTGTGGAAAACCCCTGTGAAGAGGTCTTTTCCCCGTTGCGGTTTACCCCGGCGGCCTCCGCAAAGACCTTTTTGCAGGAGGGGCTGCACGCGGTGCGCGACCTGTCCCGGCAGGCGTTCGCCCCGCCGCGCGCGGAGATCGACGCCCTTCCGGCGGGCCACGGCGGCGTGGTATCCTGCGAGGGCGAAAAGGTGGGCGTATATAAGGATGAGCAGGGCGAGATCTATATGGTCTCCACGCGCTGCCCGCATTTGGGCTGCCAGCTGGAATGGAACCCGGATGAAAAAAGCTGGGACTGCCCCTGCCACGGCTCCCGCTTCGATTACCGGGGAAATCTGATCGATAACCCGGCACAGGAGGGGCTGCCGCATGCGTAATTTCCACGGCGCAAAGAAAACGCGCAGCTACTTTGAAGGCTGGTACTTCAAACAGCAGAATGAGACGGACGTCGTCGCGCTGATCCCGTCGTTCCATGTGGACCGGACGGGGCAGCGTTCCGCGTCTTTGCAGGCGATCACAAACGACCAATCCTTTTCCGTGCCGTTCCCGGCGGAAGAATTCCGCGCGTCGGAAGGGCGGTTCTGCGTGCGGTTGGGCAGGAGCGTGTTCACCCGCGGCGGATGCCAGCTCGACTGCGAGACAGAGGAATGTAAGCTCAAGGGACAGCTGCAATATGGGCCGTTCACAGCGCCGGAGACCGACGTGATGGGCCCGTTCCGCTTTGTCCCGGGGATGCAGTGCCGCCACAGCGTGTTCAGCCTGTACCACCGGGTGGACGGCTGGATTTCCGTCAACGGGAAAAAGACGGTCTTTCAGCGCGGGACCGGCTATATGGAGGGCGATCGCGGGCGTTCGTTTCCCCGCCGGTATGTCTGGACGCAGGGGAGCGCGGACGGCGGCTGCGTGATGGTTTCCGTCGCGGAGATTCCCGTCGGCGGGCGGTCCTTCACGGGCTGCATCGCCTGCATCCTCTGGGAGGGGAAGGAGTACCGCCTGGCGACCTACGCAGGCGTGGAGCTGCTGCACATCGGCAAGCGGCTGCTGATGGTCAAGCAGGGGGATTTGCTGCTGACCGTGCAGCTTTTAAAGGATTGCCCGCTTCCCCTGCAGGCGCCGCAGGGCGGCGCGATGGGCCGCACCATCCATGAGAGCGGCGCCTGCCTGGTGCGCTACCGGCTGCTCCGGGGAAGCCGCGTGGTGTTTGACTTCACCAGCGACAAAGCCGGATTTGAATCAGAATGGGAGGATGCATATGAACCATCTGCAACATGAAAAATCGCCGTATCTGCTCCAGCACGCGGAGAATCCGGTGGACTGGTATCCCTGGGGCGCGCGGGCGTTTGAAAAGGCGAAGCGGGAGGACAAGCCGGTTTTCCTGAGCGTCGGGTATTCCACCTGCCACTGGTGCCATGTGATGGCGCACGAATCGTTTGAGGACGGGCGCGTGGCGGAATTTTTGAACGCGCATTTTGTCAGTATCAAGGTCGACCGCGAGGAACGCCCCGACGTGGACGCGGTGTACATGGATTTCTGCCAGGCGATGACCGGCTCCGGCGGCTGGCCGCTCACCATCCTGATGACGCCGGAACAGCGGCCCTTTTTTGCGGGGACCTACCTGCCAAAGGAGTCCCGCGGCGGCATGATCGGTTTGCTGGACCTGCTGCACACCGTCGCGGGGGAATGGGCGCACAACCGCCCCGCCCTGCTGGCGGCGGGGGACCGGGTCGTGCAGGCGCTGGACAGCCGCAGGGAACCCGGGCCGGGGGAGCCGTCCGCCCGACTGCTGCGGCAGGCGGTGTCGCTCTTTGGGCGGAGCTACGACGCGCACTGGGGCGGCTTTGGCGGCGCGCCGAAATTCCCGGTGCCGCACAACCTGCTGTTCCTGCTGCGCTATGCGGAGAGGGAACGCGACGAATCGTGCCGCCGCATGGCGGAACACACGCTGGAGCACATGGCGGCGGGCGGCCTGTTCGACCATGTGGGCGGCGGCTTTTCCCGCTATTCGACGGATCGGAAATGGCTGGTCCCGCATTTTGAAAAGATGCTCTACGACAACGCCCTGCTGGCACAGGCCTATCTGGAAGCGTATGAGCAGACAAAAAGGCCGCTGTTCCGTACGGTCGCGGAGCGCACGCTGGATTATGTGCTGCGGGAGCTGACCGCGCCGGAGGGGGCCTTCTACTGTGGGCAGGACGCGGACAGCGACGGCGTGGAGGGAAAATACTATGTGTTCACGCCGCAGGAAGTCCGCGAGGTGCTGGGCGAGGCGGACGGCGCGCGCTTCTGCCGGGCGTTCGACGTCACAGAGCGCGGCAACTTTGAGGGAAAGAGCATCCCGAACCGCATCGCGTCCTCCGCGTGGGAGGCGGACCCGTCGTTATACGAGCTCTGCGAGCGTCTGTACCTGTACCGCAAGCACCGCACGCGCCTGCATCTGGACGACAAAATCCTGACGTCCTGGAATGCGCTGATGCTCTCCACGCTTGCCAAAGCGCACCATGTCCTGCACGACGAGCGCTACCTGGAAGCGGCGTGGAAGGCGCAGGTGTTTCTGGAACAGCGTCTTTCACAGCCGGATGGGCGGCTCTATGTGCGCTGGCGAGACGGCGAGGCAGCCCACGCCGGGCAGCTCAGCGACTACGCCTTCTATGCGCTGGCGCTGCTCGACCTCTATGAGGAAACCTTCTCCGTCTCCTTTCTGTACCGCGCCGCGGCGCTGGCGGACTGGATGCGCCGTCTGTTCTGGCATGAGGACAAGGGCGGCTTTTTCCTCTATGCGTCCGATGCGGAACAGCTGATCCACCGCCCAAAGGAGGTTTACGACGGCGCGCTGCCCTCCGGAAACAGCGCGGCGGCGCTGCTGCTGGGCAGGCTGGCCCGCCTGACCGGCGAGGAAAAATGGCGCGGGCTGGCGGAACGGCAGCTCCGCTTTGTGGCAGGTCAGATCGCGGACTATCCGGCGGGATACAGCGTATCCCTTTTGGCGATGCTGGAAGCGCTGTACCCGTCGGAGGAGCTGGTCTGCGTGACGGCAGACCCGTCTTTGCCGGACGACGTGCGGGAAAAGCTGCAAAATCAGCCGTTGTTCCGTCCCGCTGTGCTGGTTAAAACCCCGCGCAACGCGGAAGAACTGGCGTGCGTCGCGCCTTTTACAAAGGCGTACCCCATCCCGCCAAGCGGCACGCGGTTCTATCTCTGCCGGGGCGGGGCCTGTGCCGCGCCCGTGGACGACTGGGAAGGCCTGCGCTGGAAAAAATAGTTTTGCCTGAAAATAGACGCCTGCCTCTGCGAAAAGTCCCAAACGCGGCACAAACCGTAGCGTTCCGTTTCCATCGCGGTAAAGCTTTGGATTATAATAAAAAATAGCGCTTCCTCTGGCTTGATGGAAATCCAGCTTCACACAGCGTGTAATCGATCGGCGGCTTGCCCGCCTCTCGATTGCCCGCTCTTTTTATATTCGCGTTGCGATAAATCTTTTGCAGACGTTCCAATATCGTGATAAAAATCCATTGACGCAACCATGTTTGAGAAATATAATCATTGTAGATTGAGAATTTTAGGAGAGAAGATTGGAAGGGCCACGTTCTGCTGTAATAAAGGGCGTGTTATAGCTTTTAACCACGTACCAGCGGATGAAAAGTATATTCGTACAGGGGTCAGGATGAAAGAAGGAAAAAAGATGCCTGTAACTAAAAGTAAGATTTGTTCGATCCTTTTGCCGCTTCTGCTCCTCTTTTTGCCGGGGTGCGGTTTGACGGAACGGCAGACCACACACGACGCCGGCAGCGTTGCGGCGATTCCCTATACATTGGAGGGAGAAAGCGAACAATGGCGGGCGACCTACCGGGTGGACGCCGACGTGGAAACCGAAGCGGCGTTTTATAAAAAAGCGTTGCATGAGGCTGAGAAAAATCTCGGCAAGGACAGCCCCACGTACCAAAGAATGGAGCAGGCCTTGCCCGCCTATGCGGGAACGCTTTACCTGGAGTATCTGGGGGACAAAGCAAATTTAGACGATATGCAGAGTTATTTTCTGACGTTTGCCTCCGGCACGGAATGGGAACAGATGGTAACGATGGAAAGGCAGGATTCATTCACTGGTCTGCAAGACTCTTTGAATGGGAAAATGCCTCTTGGAAGAAAAATATTTGCAGCAGATGCTTCCCAAACAGGGAGCATCCCGCCAATTGGAAGGACCTATACGCTGAAGGTTGAAGTTTCCGGTGCGGACGGTCTGTCTGAAACGCTTGACATGGCGGCGCAAACGGACTGATTCCATTTCAACTGTGGACCGAAGGGCGTCATCCCGGCAAAGAAAATCAGTATCATTCTATTCGTGAACAGGAAAGCCGCCGTTTCTCCAGGTCAGTTGGAAAAACGGCGGCTTTTTCATGGAATCTGTATGGCGAAGGAACGGTACCCGTGGATGGCAGGGAAGACCGAAATGGGTAAATCTAACCAAAATTCACAGCCTGTCTCTGCGCAAAAGGTCCCAAACTTGGCGCAGGCCGCAAATTTCCGCTTACATCGCGGCGAAGCGCCGGATATAATAAAAAACAGAGAGATTCGGCGTTTAATCTGAATAGATGTAAATCCAGCTTTGTACAGCGTGTAGTCTATCGGCGGCTTGCCCGCCCCTCGGATGACACGCTGTTTTTTATGCAAAGGAGAGATTTCATTTATGGCAGAGACAAAGCGTATGTCGGACAATTATTTGGCAACGGAGCCAATCGGCAAATTGCTCCTGAAGTTTTCCGTTCCCTGCGTGCTTTCCATGCTGGTGAGCGCGCTGTATAACATCGTGGACCAGATTTTTATCGGGCAGAGCGTCGGGTATCTGGGCAACGCGGCGACCAACGTCGTCTATCCGTTTACCGTGCTGGCATTGGCCCTTTCCCTGTTGATCGGCGACGGCAGCGCCGCGCTGCTGAGCCTTTCGCTGGGAAGCGGCGATAAAGAAACCGGCAGCCGGTGCATCGGCAACGGCATTGTGCTGACGGGGCTCACCGGCATACTCCTGATGGCGCTTGGCTTGGCGTTTTCCGATCCCATTTTGCGAATGTTCGGCGTGACGGAGGCCAGCTACCAATATGCGTGGGACTACCTGCGCATCATTCTGATCGGGATTCCCTTCTATGTCTTCACCTCGGGAATGAATTCCGCCATCCGAGCGGACGGCGCGCCGGGCTATGCGATGTTCGCCACCGTGCTGGGCGCGGTGCTCAACCTGATTCTGGACCCGGTCGCAATTTTTATACTCCATTGGGGCGTACAGGGTGCGGCGATTGCGACAGTCGTCGGACAGGTGGCCTCTTGTGTCATGACAGCCTGGTATTTCCGCAAACCCCGGATGATCGTGTTTCACAGGGCCAGCTTCCGGCCGCGGGGGAGAACCGTCCGCAGGATCGGCCAGTTGGGCGTTTCCAGCTTCATCACGCAGATTGCGATTGTCGTCGTCATCGGTGTGGCGAACAACATGATTGTCCTGACTGGCGCGCAGTCGGCGTATGGCGCGGACATTCCGCTGTCCGCCGTGGGCATTGTGATGAAGGTGTTCGGTATTGTAATCGCGTTTTCCGTGGGGATTGCGGTTGGCGGACAGCCCATCGCGGGATACAACTGCGGCGCGGGAAACCGGCAGCGCGTGTTTGATGTGTACCGCCATATTATCGCGGCAAATCTTGTGGTCGGCGCCGTTTCCATGCTGCTGTTTGAGTGCTGCCCGCAGGCAATTGTAAGATTGTTCGGCAACGAAAGCGCGCTGTACAACGAATATGCCAGCCTGTGCTTCCGTATCTATTTGGGAGGGATCCTGCTGTGCTGCGTCCAGAAGGCCAGCAGTATCTTTTTGCAGTCCATCGGCAAGCCGGTCAAGGCAACGGTGCTTTCGCTCTCCCGCGACGTGGTGTTCCTCGTGCCGGGAATCGTGCTTCTGGCGCTGCAATTTGGCGTCACGGGTATGCTGTGGGCTGCCCCGATTGCCGACGTGCTGGCTTTGATTCTGACGGTTGTGCTGATCGCGTCGGAGTACCGCGCCGCTTTCCACCAAGAGAAAGAGGAACCCGCTTATGCATAAACCGTTCGCATTTATGGGGAGTTAACGGACAAAAGCCCGGAAAAGCGCCTGAAGGAAAAGGACAAAAAGCGCTGTGTTTATTGCAAGCATTACACAGGGTACGATTGGGGAGTCGCAAGGGACTATCATCTGACACTGGGCAACAGTGTGATCGGTGTGGAACGCTGTGCGGAGATTATAGTAGGATTTGTGAGAGATAACTAAGTTATAAGGGGCTAAAAACAAAAACTGTGCAGTTTTTAAATTGCTGCTTTTAATAGTTATGATATACTAAATTCTAAAGATGGTTGCATGTTAGATAATAATCCTTGCTGAGAAAAGTTATTTTTACGTCAGGGCTACCAGAGGTAATATGTAAAGTCCAATTTTGTGAAGTGACATTAATGTGAACTAATGCTTGATTTAAAAAGCCCAACGTATCAAAAGAAATTTGCGTGTAGACGTCTGAGCCGGATCCAGGAGTGGGGGGTAAAAAGCAATCCGGATGGTTGTATTGTAATTCATAATACCAAAATACATTTTCACCATTAATCATTACATTTATACTATCCGAATCATTAACAAAATCAACTCTAAAATATATGTCCTGCATATTATTTGAGGACGGAATTTTTATGTCATCTAATTCACTTGATGAATCTTTAATTAGTTCAATCTTTGCCGCGTAAGACCGAAATGTATCACGCTCTGAAACAGCTACGCCCTTCGCTGTAATGGCATTTTTAATCGCCGTCTTTGTCTCCGCCAAATGGCGGAGCTTTTCCGCAATCGTTCCCATCAGATCACCTCTCCATTCAGCGTGTCCAGCACCGTGTTCAAATCTCCCAGAAGGTCAATCCACACGCCGTCCTTCTGAACGGACAGCGTATTGTCCAGGTATCGGATGCCATGTGCGCCGCCGCTGTTTGTCACAGTGCTTTCCTGGTGGGAAACAGGCGTCGCGCCGATCGCACCGCACATATTTTCAGAAGTTATCCACGAAGGCGCGCCGCTTGCGCTCTGTGTCAAATACCCCGTTCCAGAGGTTGGCGGGGTCAGCTGTGTCAGCGTTGTGGTGGCGGACGCGTAAACCAATCGGTTGCTGGTCCAGCTGGTTTTTCCCGTGCCGCCGTTGCTCACGCCGACAGTTCCGTACATATCCGGCCCGTACGGCTTGTTCGCGCCGACCGCAATCCAATACGTGCCGTCGTACTGCAAAATCTGCGGCTTGTTGATGGATAGCCAGCTGCTTGCCTGCCCGGAC
Source organism: Clostridium sp. D33t1_170424_F3 (assembly GCF_015667585.1). GTDB lineage: Bacteria > Bacillota > Clostridia > Oscillospirales > Acutalibacteraceae > Anaeromassilibacillus. Next base: position 163,352 of record NZ_JADPEG010000003.1, read on the forward strand.
GTCGTGCTGCTGTTTGTGTAGCTGTACCGGCGTTTAATTGTCTTGGCGCCCAGCTCATTGAGGTTAAGTGTGGGCGAAGTGAATGTGCTTGACGCATGCGGGATCATGGTAATCATCAATCCGGCATACAGGCTGGTTACGCCGTCCAGCGTGGCGGTATAGGCGGAACCGCTGCCGGAAGTGGTGACAACCGGGGCGGTCGAGGCTCCGCTGGGTCCCTGTGGGCCGGTATCGCCCTTGTCGCCCTTCGGACCCTGCGGCCCGGTTGCACCTTGTGGTCCTTGCGGCCCAGTCGTACCGATCAAAGAGTTTAACCAACCATATTCCGTTCCGCTGAAGCCGTTGTTCCGCGCGACCTCATAAGCGGACAGGCCGTCCGCGCCCTTTGGACCGGGCGTCAGCTCCACCTTGTCGATTTCACTGCTGACATATGCTTTCGTCGCATAGGTGGACAGGTCGATGTCGCCCGCGTTGCCGGTATCGCCCTTCGGGATGCCAAAGTTCAGAACAGGCTGCGCGTCGGTTCCGGTCCGGGTGACGGTGGCCGATGCGCCGGGAGAGAGCGTGGTTACCGTCCCGACTGTGATACGCGGCGTAGTTCCCGCGTCTCCCTTGGGTCCCTGTGTACCGGAAGCGCCGGCCGGCCCGGTTGCGCCTTTTGCACCCTGTGGTCCAGTTGTGCCCTGTAACCCTTGTGCGCCTGTGTTGCCTTTGGGACCCTGCGGCCCGGTGTCTCCCTTTGGACCCTGCGCACCGGTGGGACCCGCCGGCCCGGTCGCTCCTTTTGCGCCCTGCGGGCCCGTAGCGCCCTTCGGCCCCTGTGCGCCCGCGTCGCCCTTGTCGCCTTTGGGGCCCTGCGGCCCCGGCGTCAATTCAATTTGTCCGATCTCATTGTCGACATAGCGCTTTGTCGCGTAAAGCGACAGGTCCAGTTCTCCGGCGTTGCCGGTGTCGCCCTTTTCGCCCTGCGGGATGGCAAAGTTGAAAACAGGGGCCTCTGTGGTGCCTCCCTGCGTCACCGCCGCGCGTTCTCCCGCGGGAAGCGTCGTCACCGTTCCCACGGAAATCCGCGGCGTAAGGCCGTCCGGACCCGCGGGGCCCGGTTCGCCCCGCGCCAGAATGCCGCTGTCCACCAGGCGGTCGGAGGCGCTGCTCCAAACCGTCCAGTTGCCGTTATTGCCGATCTGCGGCGCCATGTTGCAGGCGTTCTGCGCGGCGGTTTCCGCTTCGGCCTTCGCCTCCAGAATCCGCGCCTCAACTTCATCGAAATAGCCGGGCGTCACGTCTGCGAAGACGTCCGTCGCGTTGATGGACTGGTGGACCGCAAAACTGAATTGGTTGCTCTTTTTGACCTTTTCGTTTTCTCCCAGAACCGCGCGGATCTGCGCCAGCATGAAGCCGTCCGCCGGCATATAGGCGCGCAAAACGTCGCAGTACAGGAGGTTGGTATCGCCGCTGGTATTGCGGTTGAGCTGAATGACGCGCTTTTCTCCGTTGATTTCCACGTCCAGACAAAAGCCCCAGCCCGTGTAGTCCGCCATGTCGTCCAGCAGGAATTCAATGCGATGCACCTTGTCCTCGCCGACATAGCCGATCAGGTAGTCCTCATCTGGCACAACCACAGACCAATCCTTTACAGGAATCAAGAGATCACTTCCTTTCTTCTTTCTCGTCGTCCGTCAGGCGATTGCCCGCCGCGTCGACGGAATTTTTACAAACCAGAATCAGCTTCTGCAAAAACGCGGGGATGGGCGCGCCCATCGCGCCGGCGTTTTCCACAATGGATCCCAGTTCGGTTAAAATGTACCATACGATCACAACCGGGCAGAACAGCACGGTGTATTGGAACGGCAGGGAAACCGCGGGGAGGTGGTTTACCACCAGCCCGATCAGAATATCCGTCAGCAGGGACGCCGCAACCGCGACGATCGATCCCGCCTTGTGCCAGATGCCCTCCCGCGCCGCCGCACTGCTCCACACGCCGGACTTGCCCGCCGCCGCGCTGCCCGTGATGTAATCCACCACCATGCAGGCCAGATAGATCACCGCCAGCCAGCCGAACCAGCCCAGCCATGCGGAAAGCGCCGCCGCCGCTGCCGAGATGGCCGCCTTGATCTCCAGAACCTGTGTTTCATTAAATCGTTCCATGCGTTTCTTCTCCTATCTGTACGGCGAAGAGCCGTTCGCCGTTTGCGTACACGCCGCAGCCCGCACCGGGCGGGCCGATCGCCTTGATCTGAAAATACCAGTCCCATCCCTGCTGTTTTCCGAACTTTGTCTGCAGCACGGCGCCGTTGCCGACGGTGAAAGCCGGCTTTTGCCAGCTGGTCAGCTTTACCGTGTAAATCTGCCCCCTGGGGAGGCGCATGTCCATCGTCGTGTCGGACTTGACCGCGCACAGCGCCTGTTTTACCATGTCCAGAAACCGCGGCCAGCCGAGCGCCAGCGTGCGGTGCGGACAAGTCTTTCCGGAATAGTCCTGATGCTTTGTCACCTGCTCCAGCCCCCAGCCGTACCGCGCCAGGATCGATGCGGTCAGCTCCGCGGCGTTCTGCTCCGCCAGCAGGAAGCGCGGTCCTCCGCTCTTGGAATAGCAGATCTCAATGGCGATGCCCTGCCGGTTGCCCTTCCCGTTTCCATCGCCCGCGTGCCAGGCGTTCCGGGTCTCCGGAATCGCCTGGATGGCCTCAATATCGTCCACGGCATAATGAAAAGATACTTTTTGTGTATTGGAACGCATGTAGCGGACCTCGTTTTCCGCGCTCGCGTCATTGGCCGTGTTATGAATCACCACGCGGGTGGGGATCATCGTGTAGGGGGCTTTGATCAGGGTCTGATCCTTTGAGAGCAGGGCCTGGCGGACAATCACGCTTCCACCTGTTCGCCGGCGGTTTCCTCCTGATGCTCTTTCAGGAGCATATTAATGTGGTTCTGGGCGCTCTCCTCGATGGTCGCGCCAGGATAGGGGGCATTGAGTTTTGTCTGAACGATCCAGTCGGCGCCGTTCTCATTGACAATGATGTAAACCTCATCATTTTTAGAGATCTTGAGAGACGTCATCGCCTTCTTTGCCGGACAGGAATTGATCGGGGACTGCTTGTCCCAAATTCTGTAAGTCAGTTTCATAAATTATTAACCTCCTTATCATTTTTACTGAACCATTGATTACAGATTTTTTAGGTTCACTAGTTTCTAATTTTTACCCATTGGGTCCCATCTCCAATATAAGTTGGGTATGTTTGGTACTTACCATCTTTATAAAACCATACATGATCAAACCAACTCCGCAAGTTTAGCGATTTATCGAGAGATGAATAAAGAATAGCATCATAGTTAATTTTATCTTCTATGGCAACTGTGTTTTCGGGTAATGGAGAATTTTTTAACTCAAATGCTGTAACGTTAAGATCGTTCTCATCTGCGGCAATAGAAGTGTTTTTTCGATTATAGAGTGGGGGAAAAATTAGTAATTGTTCCTTATCAATGCAAGCCATAGAATATCGAAAATATGAATGCGAGTCTTCATGTACAACCGGAGTGAATATTTCTGTATTGACATTAAAAAGAAAAGTGCTTTTTGTTTGGTTACTGATATCAGTCATAAATATGTTATCTTCCACATTGCAAATGACAGAAAAACTTGCGGGTGCTGTAATAGAAGTAGAGGTGTTTGTAAGAGTATTATATTTTATAAGAGTTTTGTTGGACGCAAAGTATATATTGTCATCGACAATAGAAATGAAATTCTGGGATGCATATACAGACGGCAAAGTAGCAACTTTTGTAAATGTTGTTTTAAATCCATCAAGAGATACTTTATATAGTTCAGTTGCGCTGACTACATAAGATGATGAAGTCCAGGTAACTGCTTCTAATGCATAAAGAGTGTTTTTGACGCAGCCAATTATAAATTTGTCTTTTGGTATTTTTGTGGTTGTAGAGGTACTAGAGTCTAGTTCATTACCACTTTTATCTAACTTTTTTGCGAGACAAATTGTATCGCTGTCTTTAATTTCACCATCTTTTTTCTTGTAATATTCAAAATGTGCAAAAATATAAAAAGAATCGTTATACTCAAAAGCATTTGCACCAGCATAACAGTGCCAGATATAGTTGGAACTTGCAGAATAATGCTCATTGAAAAGCGTTTGTTTTTCAAATTTTTTAGTTTGCATATTAAATTTATACAAGTACACAATATGATAATATCTTTGAGAGTCCTGAGATACATCATCGAATTCTTGTTCGTTTGTAACAAAAAATATAGAATTATCTCCAACAAACGGTCTCCATAGAAAGGTAGGATAGTGCAAATATGTATCGCCATAAGTCTCTGAACCCATTAGACAAGACTTGTATCCAGTAGGGCCTAAAAACTGTCCTAAAAATGAAAAATGTTTACGCATATTACATTTAAATGATGCAGGCCGTTCAGGCATTTGAAGCCAAATACCGTCTTTCACATGAGGCTCTTCCGGTTGACAGAAAACATTTACGCTAGCACTGTTTCCTCCGGTTCTTATAATATTTGCCATTATAAATCCCCCCGAATAATGATGCGAATGGGAATATCTGTTTCTGGTTTACTTCCCCACGCCTTCAAAACGATAGAGTTAGCCGCCTGCCCTCCGTCCTGAATATTAGCCGCCTGCAAAGCGTTCAGTTCCTCTTCCGTAATATCCAAGTCAGGCAAAATATCCTGATTGCTGGTCGTTGTCACACCGGCAACCGAAAGCGTGTACGTAAACGGCGGTGCGCTGCCAACCCACCCGGATGAAAGGAGCGTCTTTTCCAGCGTCGTAGACGGCGCGCTCCAATACGGTGCGCCTGTGGTGTTCTGGCGAAGAAAAGACCTGGTTTTCGTCGGAGCCGGAACCTGCGTCAGCGTCGTGGAAGAAGACGGATAGATTAAGCGCGACGCCGTCCAGGTTGTCTTTCCTGTACCGCCGCGCGATACCGCCACGGTGTTGGCGTTCAGTTTCATCTGCGTATCAATTTTGCCCAGGTTTCTATTGTAAACCGTAATGTCGTAAAATTCCGTTTCCAAGGGCATTTCCAATTTGTAATTACTGGTTTCTATTGCCATTGATCTCTCCTCCTCTGATCTGAATATGTGTGCATTTCTTGCTGTTTAATGCCAGATGCGTCCATTTTGCCTGAGCGATTTCCCTGTGCGTCAGATACCGAATATCGTAGGTATACTGCAAATGTGCGGGTTTGATCTCGTCAATCGCGGCGGAAAGATCGTCCAGCAGCGGCGGAACGCCAATATCTCCAAATTGAATGGTAAAACGATTGGATTCCGGGTACTCCTGAATCATAATGTTGCCGTTGACAAAACTTTCCGCCAGATTTTGAATCATATCCCGCGTTGTCGTACCCTTCCCGCGCATCTTACTCAAAATTCTGGCACGCCGGTCTTTCTCGCTTTTGGACGGGTCTGTGTCCAGACCGTAGAGCTTTTCCCAAAGCTTTAATCCCCATGTTGTGGTGTTCACCAGAAGCTGCTGCACAAAGCTGTCGCCCGGCTGTTCTTCCAGCTCTTTCCCAACGCCCCAGGCCTCCTGCGCCGCGGCAATGGCCGGGTCGATCGTATCCTGCATTTTTTCGGTTTCCGTCTCGCCGTTTCTCTGGTAATAGTCCGGCAAAAGCTGTTTCATCATAGTGATTCACCTTCCGGGTCCACATAAGGCTCCACATCGACGTTGCCGAGCACCGGGACTTCGTTTTCTGCAAAAAGAATATTTTTCTTCTCCGCGTCTCCGGCGGCATATGTGCTGGGCGCGCTGGACACGCCGCTGATTTGCAGGTTTCCGATGTCCTTGACGCCGTTTACATTCAGCAGGAGATTCACCACATGGTTATAGCGCAGGGACTTCTCCTTAAACGCAATCTTTTTAATGTACTCTTCCAGCGCGGTGCGGAAATCGTCGCGCACCTGTTCGATGGTCGCCAACCCCAAAAGCTCTGCTTTCACGCTGATGTCGATTCTCTTGGTCGCCGCGCTGAGCACATTTACGTTTACCCCGATCGGGCGGCAGGTTTCAATGTGATCCCAGCAGTTTTTCAGAATCACATCGTCGGTGACCGGCTTTTTGTCCGGCCCAATGACATAGACGGAAATCTGCGGCAATGGGATGTCCCTTTCCACATAGACCGTATTTCCGCTGCCGTCTGTCGTTTGAACATAGATCGGATTGACCTCTGCAAACTGATCCGCGCCGGTATTGCCCGTGTCGCGGTACAGGTGCATGTGTTCCTCCACGATTTTTGCATCGCCGATACCCGGGACCTCCGTCGCCCACTGCTGATAGTGGGATGCGTTGCCGCTTGTCCCCGGGTCGCGCAGCCGCTTGTAGAGGCGCTCTACCAGATCCTTGTCCGATTCCGAATCGTCCGTGCCGCCCTCCACCGCTTTTTCATTGGTGATGCTCTGCACCGTAATTCCAGCCAGCGCGGTTTGCAGCTGTGTGATGGCGCCGGGCTCCACGTTATAGGGCGTCCCGGTCTGTTCCGCCTCGACGTTTACCAGGGCTGTCCCGTTTTTAACGGTGACCGCTTCCGTGGAATAGTACCGTCTGCGGTTGTCCGCATTTTCTTCGTTGGTTGTAAAGCAGGTGTTTACAGGCACCTGCTGGTTGTTCACGGATGCTGCGCAGGTCATTTTGACATAGCCGGACGCTTTCTGCGGCTCCTTGCGCGTGATGCCGTACTCCGCACAGCGCCGGTCGATGTATGTACCGGAGGTTTCGTCCACAAAGGCGATGGGAATCAGCTCGTTCATCGTATCGTAAAGCTTCCAGATTTCATAGGCAACCGGGCTGACCAGATCGCTGGTGTAGCTGCCCTCGCGTTTATCCAGCTCGTTCGACATGCCCGCCAGGATTTGTTCCCGGATATTTTCCGGTGTTTTTTCTTCAAACATGGATATCACCTCCCAATTGTATATCGCCGTAGACGGTTTTGATCCGGCATGTGATGTGCAGGATGTCCGCCGCATAGCGGCCATTTGCCGTTTTGTCTGTGTCGTCTTCCTTTTTGCCAAAGGAAACGTCCAGTTCCTCCACGCCGGTGATGTAGGGATTCACCAGCAGGCTTTCCCGGATATACCGCATCGCCTCGGCGCGCTTCAGGGCTTCCGTGTAGGGCTGCCCGATCAGGGCCGCCAGCTCGCAGCCGTAGTTCCAGGTGTAAATTTTATATCGGAACCGCTCCGTGTGCAGGGTTTTCCACGCCCAGGTCAGAACGGCTTCCTCGCGCTCCACAATGACCGGATTCTTATCCTGAAACACCGGCTTGTTCGCGGTAAAATCCCATTTGACCTCCCGGTAGGTCGGAAGCTCGTTCTGCACCTCCACGGTTGGCGGCTGGATAATTGGAAACAGGGTCATGCGCCCACCACCTTACATAGTACATAGAATAGCTGCTGATCCCCGCGCGGCGACATCAGGACGATGTCTCCCGGACGGAGAGCGTCTTCGCCGCGCAGCAGCGCGTTGATTTTCACGTCGTTTTGGTCCAATTCAATATTCCCCATTTTGATTTTCAGCGGAGCCGCGCTGGTGACGGTTCCCGTCGCGTTGGCGGGAATGCGCTGTTCCGCGATTTCCTGCCGGATCGCCTGCCAGAATGAAGAATACGGGTTATCTTCCATAGGTTTCCCTCCGCTCCTTATTTTTTGTTTTCCGGCTTGCTGCCGGCTTCGACCTCGTCCATCATGCTCTGGAAGTTGACCACAAGCTGGTTTTTGTAAACGCCGTCCTTCCAGGTGTGGATGTCGGATTCAATGTAGAACAGGCCGGAAAGCCCGGTGTACGGTTCCTTTACGATGACCGCGTCGCCTGTCAGGCTGGTTACGTCCCCCAGACAGTCCAGCGTCACCTTTTGAGAAACGCCGTTTTCCGCCAAAAGTTTTTCTGCCTTTTCTTTCGCGTTTTCGTCCTTGTTTTGGGACAGGTAATTCTGCATCAGGCCGTACAATCTGATGTACGAATCGTTGGAGACCTGTCCCGTTTCCTTGTCGTTCTCATCGCGGATCGAAATTTTGTTAATCATGTTCTCAATGCTCTCGGAGCAGGAGGCCTGTAACAGGTTCGCGCCGCCCTCGATTACCAGTTTATTGCCGTCGGCGCTTTTTTCCAGAACGTTCAGCTTTCCGCCGGAGAACCGGATAAAATACTGCTTTTTGGTCTTGGCGGCCGCCAGTGTATAGGCGGTCTGGATCATCTCATACAGCGAGCATCCGGAGAAAATGCGGGACACCGTTACCCCCGGCTGGACGAGCTGTCCCATCGGCACCTCAAATTCGGCGCAGATTTTTTTCGCGATCGCGTCCGGCGTTTCATTTGTGAATTTAAAGGATGCTTTGTTGCGGTTGAGATAGTAGCCCCGGTCGTAGCAGCGGATGGAAATCGCGCTGTCGCCCGTTCCCTTTTGGCGGGAGAAGATGTAGCCCTGGAACAGCTCTTTGCCGTCGAGGGAGAAGGTCACCGCGTCGCCCAGTTCGCAGGTGACTTTCGGCAGATTGGCGTCGTCCGGCGTGGAAACCAGGTCGACCTCCAGAATACGCGTGCATTGCCGGTATTCCCCGGACCACTCCACGGAGGCGATCATCTGGCTGAGGTCGTACAAGTTATTTTCATGCGTTACAAGAAGCTTTAACATGCGTCCCGCCCCCTTACAGTTTGGATTTGTCCGGCAGCTGCAGCGTCTTTCCCGCGTAGATTAGGTTGGGATTTTTGATCCCGTTGTAACTGGCGACCTTCGTGTAGAGCGCTTTGGAGCCGTCTCCGTAGAACTCCCTGCAGATCGCGCTCAGCGTATCGCCCGTTTTAACGGTGTAGGTTTTTGCCGCCGCGGGCGGTGTTTCCACCCGGCGTTCCTCTGTTTTGGTCGCCTGCTCCGTCTTCACGATCTTCGGCAGACGGTATTCCCGCAGGGAAAGCGTCGCGTAGACGTCGTTGGTTCCGTCCCGCTCGCCGTATTCGATGCTCTCTACCAGAACCTCCATGTTGACCGGCGTATCGGAGACGATGAACCGCAGGGGCGTATGGTTGTCCGCACACTGCTCAAAAAACTGCACATAGGCGTATGGCGTCTGCGCGGAACCGCTGGTGAAGGGATAGCTTTTCCCGGGAAACAGGCATTGGATGGACAGCGTCGCCAGCGCGCCGCCGCCTGCAAGATTTAAGTCCCCCAGCGTGTACATATCCACCGTTTCAACCTTTACGCCGTGGCGGATGGTGAAGTCCTCCGGAGTGACAGGCAGGGCTAGTTCCTGCTGGGTTTTGGAGTCTTTAAATATAAATTTACGAAGCATTCTATTGTATCTCCCTGTACATTTGTATATATCACCTAGGCTCTATGGATGGAGCAAATGTGCCCTTATTACGTACCATGTTCTCAGCATGCTGTTGTGCGAATTGGCTCACAGTTACAGTTTCAGGAACTTTTAATTGATATGTTATATGGTATGTTTTAGGCGTACCTTTTTCTATATAAGTTTTAACAGTTTGCTGTATGTCAGTTGCGGCTTTAGAAATACTATCGGCACTATACTTAACATCCTTAATGGTAGTATCGGGTAAAATCCCTGGAGACGGACCTATCGGAACCTCATCGGAAACAGGCGACGCTAGGTTTGTGACATATTTGTCATGCATATCGGTGTATGTAACGGAAAAGGCTTCATCCAATGCATCAGAAGGTTTATTCCATGCGCCTTCATAATTATATGCAAAATAATTGAGCAGTTCGACCAGCTTTACATCGCGATCTCGCTGTTCCTGCAGCAAGGAAGAATTTGCTTCATAATCCATCTCGACCCGGGCTTTTTGCGCTTCAACCATTGCCAGCATGGTGTCGTAGTCATTATTTTTCTTGGCTTCCAAATAGTTTGCATCTTTAGTCATCATGGCGGTCAAGGCTTTTTCTGTTGCGGCTTGCTTTTCTGCTTCTATGTTTGCTTCTTTTTTTCCTTGTTCGCTGTAAAGCATTTGTATTTCAGAACCAATTTCACTATTCTGGAAAGCTTCTTCTTTTTTTAGAGTTTTATCATTTGTTTCTTTGTATCCCTGGCCTTTAGCAAGTGCAAATTGATCGACGAAATCCATATTAGCTCTTTGTTCTTCTGACATATTGGCTAATTGCAATCCCGTCTTCGTCATTTCGCTTCTTTCGGATAAAATGTCATTATATGTTTTCCTGACAAAATCCTGAAAAGGCTGATCTTTTTCTCCCGGTTTTCCAAACTGGTCAATAGAAGAATCGATAATACTTGAGAAAACGCCTAAGATTCCTCCTAGAATTCCTCCTGTCGCAAAACCCTCTAGACCGCTTTTGATTGCATCGTCCACATAACCACCCATGGACTCGCCAAACATTTCCTGAGTAAACATTCCAAGGATAGCATCTCGTTTATCTACAACGAATCCGTTTACATCGTCTGGATTAAATTTTGCGAAAGAATCATCTAGGTATCCCATTTCATCTCCTCCTTTCCATATCTTTTTCGAAAAAGGCCCTTATTACAGCCTTTTCCCCCGCGGGCAGGCTGTAATAAGAACCGGGCATCATGTTTTTTTCCAGGAACAGATAGTACATCAGCTGTACTTCCGCGTCTTCATCTATTTTTTTTTAACCTCTTCCACGGTGTTCTGGCGGAAGCCGCTCAGCTTTTCGATCTCGCGGCCCAGGTCTTCCACCTCGCCGGGCAGAAGCATCGCTTTCACCAGCTCCACCGGCGTGGCAGCGCGGTATTTTTCCTGCAGTTCTTTCGATTTCAAATCGGGGGAGGTCACGCCCGCCAATACGATATGGACGCTCATGTTTTCTCCCTTGCAGGTCTCGCGGATGTCCGCCACGCGGCTGTAGGAGAGCGCCTTCAGGGAGAAAATCACGTCTTCGCCGCAGAGCTCGCTCAGGCGCTTCATCTTAAACTCTTTTTCCGGCACGCCGGGCAATTCCGCTTTCAGCAGCAGATCCAATGCATTGCTCATCTTATTCCGCCTCCGGGATCATATCGAGATAGTCGTAGTCGGTGAAGGTAAACGGCGCGTCCACCTTGCCGGTCGCGCCCGCTTCCCAGTCTGCCAGAGTCAGGTCGTCAAAGGAAACGCCGTTCGCCACTACGCGCTCCGCGCCGTAGGCGTCCGGGTCGTCCAGTTTGGAAATGATGGTAAAGCGGACGTCCTCGCCGTTCTTCATGCTGCTGCCGATTTTGCGCGCCATGCGGCTGGAGGTCTTGTACAGCTTTACAGTGCCGGAGCAGTCCATACCGGTGATCTTTTTGTCCGTGGCCATCATGCCGCAGCGCTTGATGTCTTCCTTTTTAAAAGAAACCTTGAGCTGCATGCCGTAGCATTCCGCCACATATTCGTTGTCGAGCCAAACCTCGCCCCAGGTGCCGGAAATCACTCTTTTTGCACTTTCCATGGTTTAAATCCTCCTTAAATTGCAATCTGCAGATCGATATCCTCGATCGCATCCAGAATTTTAATACTTGCCGCTAGGAATACCTTGTCCTTCGTGTTGGCGTTGCGGAGCTCCTGCTCGCTCAGCTCGGAGACGTCCACGCCGGTGCTCTGGAGGTATGCGGACTGCGCGTCCCTGTCGATGTCCACGACGCTCTTGCCCGGGTCCAGAATGCCCTCCTGCTCCAGCTGGGTGAAATAGCCCTTAATTGCGGTAATCAGCAGGCACTTGTTGTCGTAGCTGTTGGCGTACTTGCCAATGTAGTTGTCCTGTGCGGTCATGCGAATGTCGCTCTGAATCATGTCCACCGCTTCCACAATCTTGATCTTCTTGAATTCCTCGCCGTGGCCCTCACTGGTGGTGGTCATGGAGTTGACGCCCCTGCCGACCTTGACCTTGCGGCCGTCGTGCATCAGGATGAACTTGCCTGCATCGATGGCCGTGTCCATCTCCGTCTGGGACAAACGTGTGATGTCCTCTACCTCGGAGAGCGGCGCGTAGGTGCAGGAGATGTTCATCGGGGTGCCCGCCAGAAGGCCCGCGATGCGGCTGCAATACTGGCCCGCGCTGAAGGTTTCCCGATGGTCCTTATCCTCTGCGGTCGGCATGTGGACCACGATGCCCGACGTTGTGAAATTGATCACGCCGTCGCTGTCCGCGGCTGTGTTCGGCAGTACGGCTTTTACCGTGCGGTTGTTGCGTCTCTGCGTTTCAATCCAGCTGGACAGGACGGAGGCCTGCAGCGACTCGCCGCTCATGCCAAGCGTCTGCGGACCGGCCAGATAGTCAAAGGTCTGCGTGCTCAAAACTTTCAGAGCCTCGTCAAAGGTGTTATCGCCGGCCGCCATCTCATAAACCAGAACTTTTCCCGGCTTGTTTACATAGCCAAGGAACGCGTTCTCAATGTATTTCTGATTGGTCATGACTTCGTTTTCTCTTTTGTTCAGCAAAGAGGCGGGCAGATTGGAAGCGCTGGTCAGCGTATGCAGCTTTCTTTCGGAACCGGTGCCTCTTACAATCAGCGCCACAATGCCTTTCTGCGAACGCTGTACAGCGGATACCCCCTGTGTTTTAAATGCGATATGAATATTGGGAAGTCCCATTTGTAAATTCCTCCTGTTATACATTTTTGTTTACAGACACGGCATCCAGCCGTGCCTTTTATGATCTGGTTGCCGCGTCTCAATAGGATAGGTTTGTATGGATTTCCTGCATTTTTTCCGCCGGACCGCCGCCGTCCTTTGGAAGCGGCCGGTCGTCAAAGTAGTCGAAGGTCAAATCGAGCTTGACCCAGTCTTCGCCCCGCTCGCCTTTACCCAGCTGTACCGGCAGCGCGCGGTCCTGCAGGCGCAGATAGCCGGAGGCAAAGAGCGACTGCATTTGGTCCTGTACGGCCAGCAGCTCTTCTGTGTCGCTGGCTGCATAGTCGTCCAGAGTCCCGTAGTAGGTTACGGCGAATTGAGAAGTCTTTTTCACGCTGACGCGCGTCGCCGGCTGCTGTTCTTCGGAGATGAATTCGATCAGGAAGCAGGGCCGCTGGAACTGGGCCGGACAGCGCCCGATGTAGAAAAAGCATTCCCCGTGCGCGTCCGCCAGCAGGCGGTTGAGCTGCTCCAGAATCTGTGCGCTCGTTGTCATGGTTTCACCCCCTTTCCGGTGTCCCCTGTCACTGTTCCCGCTGGATGGTCAGATCGTAGACGTCGCGGTCGGGGCGCATGGTGTATGCTGCCGCCACCGTGTAATGCGTGTGGCCGATCCGCACCAGATCTCCGGGCAGAAGCGACTCTCGTTTTGGGGTGGTCAGCTGGCAGGCCTGCCGGCTTGCCGTCTGCGGCATGGAGCGCGTATACGTCGGTTCTTTTTCTTCCAGGTAGCCGGGGAACACCGCGATTTCCCGCAGAGTTGTCACAGGCCGGTTCAGCTCGCCCTTTTCCACCTGCGGCCGCATGGCCGCGCACAGCTTGGGTTCCGCCATCCGCACCAGCGCCCGGCTGTACTGTTTGCCCACCGGCGCCACGTCCAGCACCATGCCCCGCTTGCCGTTCCATTCGACCGGTGTGCAGGGGGCCAGCGCCCGGCGGCGCATGGTCATCGCTACTTCCTCCAGCTCCGGATTATCCCCGCACGGGCAGCGCGGGGGAAGCGTTTCCGCTTTTACCCAGAGCTGCGCCGCGGTTTCCCACCGCAGGTCTTCGCCGCTGCCCGCGGCGGAAAGCAATGTAACCTTGTCTCTCAGCTCTCCCGCGTTCAAGTGGCCCCCACCTCCGGTTTTACCGTGTGCAGGTCCAGAATCTTCTGTACCACCGGATTCATCGTGCTGCCTGCCGCCGTCATCTGCCGGTTGTCGTACAGATCGGAGCAAACCGTCAGGATCGCCGCGGTCAGATCTTCAGAATCGTCCAGCTGATCCTCCCGCAGGCCGGTGTAACGGATGACAAACGCTTTAGCCGCGGACAAAAAGATTTCCAGGGTCTGGACATTTTCTTCCTCGGCGCGCAGATACTGCTTTACGGTATCCAGCGTAATGTTGCTTGCGCGCATTTTCCTGCCTCCTTTTTATTATTGAATCTTTATAAGATACACAAAGGGTAAAAAAATAAGTCTCCAAAATGAGTGCGGACAAGGGTAGCAGTCGTTACCTTCTGTATGCGGAATCGATGATTTGGCAGAGATACGAATCCCAGCCTTTTAAGCGGCAACAATGCGAAGTTCCCCGAAGTCGCGTATCGGTAAAAGACCAGCTCTCTTCCGGAATCGTAAAATACCTGTGGAGACGTTATTTTATAGTGTCTCTTATTAAGATACAACTAGTATAGCACATATGTTCTGAATGTCAACAGGAATCTTTTCTTCTGTTTCCCATAAAAAAGGTTAATATTCCATTCCGAAAAGAAGACCTTTACAAAACGTTTCCTGTTTTGTAAAGGTCTTCTTTCTATACCAGTCTTCTTTTTACTTCTTCTGCCGGTACCACCCCGGTGTCACACCCTCATACCGCTTAAACGCGCGGTTCATTGTGATGGAATTTGCGTACCCCACCATGGCGGAAATATCCCCAATTGTGTGGTCGGTGTGCAAAATCAGGTCTTTGGCCCGTTCGATGCGGTACTTGTGCAGATAATCGAGGAAACCGATGTTCAGCTCCTGCTTAAACAAAGTTGACAATACCGGCAGGCTCATGTGGAAGCGCTCCGCGACCGCGCCGGCGGACAGGTTGATGTCCTGGTAGTTTTCTTCAATATACTGTGTGATCTGCTCGATCCGCCGTTCCTGCGGCTGGCTGCGGACCCTGCGTTCCTCCAGGCTGGTGAAAATGTGGGATGCCCGGCGGCCCAGCGAATCCATGCCATGCGCCTTGCGCAGATAGTTGTCGCAGTCCAGCTCCCTGAGCACTTGCGGGTCCGCGACGCTGTCGTACAGGGAGAGCAGGATCGCGTCCGTGAGATAGGAATACTGCATCTGTCCCAGCGTCAGGGACGCAGGGCGATGCGCCGTGAATTCCTGGGCAATTTCCCGGACAAGCGCGGTGGCCTGCACAAAGTTTCCGGATTGGATGATGTTGACCAGCTTGTTGGTTTTCCCCAGGAAATCCTTGCTGCCATATCCCTCCGACAATACGTTTGCGATGGAATCATAGGCGCTGACAAGATTGTATTCCCCGGCCAGCAGGCTGTATTCCACCACCTGCATTGCCTCATTGTATGCCTCGTGCAGTTCGCTGATTTGTTTATGCATCCCGCTGATCGCAACGGAAATGGAAGTTTGCAGCTCAGAATCCATAAAATGCCGAATATCCTCCGCACAGACGGCGGCGTCTTCTATGGAACAGTCGGTCATGTCCGCTACCCCCGCATACAGGCCCTGGCAGCGCACCACATAGGCCGCACAGCCCCGGTTCAGGAAGAAGGAACGGCAGGTCTGTTTAAGCAGGCTGACCGTTTCCGCCTCTGGGAGCAGCGTATTGGTTTCTCTTTCCTCTGCCTCATCAATGTGGATGAGGAAAACAATGTATTGACTGCACTCAACCGGGAATCCGCCGCGGCGCAGGGCTTCCAGAATATCCGGGGAAATTTGGATTTCCCCGATGACAAGACGGGTCAGCAGGCTGTTTGTCAATAGCTCGCTTTGTGTGCTCAGCTGCGCTTCATAGCTTTTGGCCCGGTTGTATAGTTCCTGCACCGTGCTGTTGAGGATGCGGAACTCATTTGGACCTTTTTTCTCGTTTGTTTCCGAAGGAAGCGCATCCATCAGCTCCTCCAGGGGCTTGTACAGCTTGTGTGCAAACAGGTAAGAAAATCCGCCGCCCACCAGCAGGGAGACCAGCAGAGTCGCCAGTAAAGTGGTCAGCACCATCTCAAACCCGTCGCGCGCGTTGTTGTCCGGTATCACGATCACCTGCTGCAGCGTCTCGTTCGCAAAACCCTGATGGTAGACAAAGTAGGGGATGCCATTCCATTCCAGCCGTTCCCGTTCCTCCCAGGAACGTACCTCTTCATAGGTGATGGGAAGCCCTGCCGTCTCGCCGTCCGGGTCGGAGGAGATCATGCGGTTGTTCTGTGTGATGAAAATAGTCTGGGAACCTTCCGGAAGATAATAATAGCTCAGGGTTTCAGAAATCTGGCTGTCTTCATTCCCGATCAGCCATACGACGCCCGGATACACCTCGCGGACAAAAAAGAAGCGGGCAAAATCCATATTGGGGTCCCGGATGATTTCCGCCACGGCGGAATCCCCGGTTTCCATCAGGCGATTCCAGGTGCTCATGTCCATATCCATGACGTCTGTAATGATATGGTCGGCCACCGGGTCCCCATAGGCGTCCCCGTTTCCAAAGCTGCGCCCGCTGTTCCGAAAATACAGAAACATGGGCTGTTCAAAGGAGGGGAGATTCAGACGGCAGGTCCAAACATAATTGTTAAAGAACGCTTCCACCTCCTCCGAATCACGCGGA
This sequence comes from Clostridium sp. D33t1_170424_F3, assembly GCF_015667585.1. Lineage (GTDB taxonomy): Bacteria > Bacillota > Clostridia > Oscillospirales > Acutalibacteraceae > Anaeromassilibacillus. The sequence goes on from NZ_JADPEG010000003.1 coordinate 179,775, forward strand.
ATCACATCCGCCTTTGCCAGTTGATCGATTCCCTTGGTTTCAGAAAGCAGCTCGCTGGTTTTCTGGTAGTAGGACAGCGTCGCTTCCGTATTGGCCATACTCTTTTCCACCATGGAATCGTATGACTTTTCGAGCTGTTTCCTCTCCTGATCGGCGGTGTGCAGGTATTGTCCCAGGATGGCTCCGCTGCAAATGAGCGTGACAATAAAGAAAGCGCCGATCAAGTTATAAAAGCTTTTTCCTCTGTAAGGTCGTTTTTTCATATGTAAAACCCTTTCACGGTTGAAATATCTCTAACATATCCAACAAAACAGGCATATAAATTACTTTGTAAATATATTTTATAGGAAATTCGCTCTATTGTAATAAAGAAATAAGATTTAAAACCAATGATTTCCAATAAAAGTAAACAGAATTCAACCTCCCATTTATAACAATATTTCCAAGGCAACAGTTCATATTTTTGCAGTTCACCCCTTGCTATATACCATTTTTTAACAGTAACAATTTTTATACATATATATTTTCTACAATTTTAGCAAGGATTGTTAGTACAAAAATAGCGATTATTGATTTTTGGGTCTGTTCAACATTATACTATATTCACTCCAATATTCAAGCCAATTATCGCATGAATTGGTTGAGAACGTTTCTCCGTTTACTTTTTGGCCTTTCCCGTCGGGAACTGTCGAAGGGAAAACGGACCCGCAAAATCGATAAAGAAAGGAGGAAAGAAATCACCGCTTCTTATATTCAGTAAGCAGGTATTTCGCAGCAGAAAAACCAGAAAAGAAGGAGAATAGAAATGAAAAGGCTAAGCAAATCGATTGTGTCATTGGCACTCGCAAGCTCCATGCTGGCCAGCATGTGCGTCACCACCGCCTTTGCAGCCAGCCCGGACGACACCGTCTCCGAGCGTGAGATCCAAAACGCAGCGCTTGCCCGTAAGGTCGGCGCGCAAGGTATGGTCCTGTTGGAAAACAAGAATGCGGCGCTTCCCATTAAAGAGAGCGGCAAAATCGCCCTGTTCGGCGGCGGTGCATATGGCACTGTCAAGGGCGGCACCGGTTCCGGCGACGTCAACCAGCGTTATGTTGTCAATGTATGGGACGGCCTGAAGAATGCAGGCTATGAGATCACCTCCAACAGCTGGCTGGATGCGTTTAAAGAGTATTATGATGAGAATCATACCTCCGGCGGCATGTGGGGTTCCAAACCGGTTCCGGATACGGAAGTAACGGATGAGGACATCACCTCCGCGTCTTCCGCGGATACCGCAATCTATGTGATTGCCCGTAATTCCGGCGAAGGCTCCGACCGTAAAGCGGAAAAGGGCGACTATTATCTGACCGATATTGAGTATTCCAACCTGGAAAAGCTGGGCAAAAACTTTGAAAAGGTTATTGTTGTTTTGAATGTCGGCGGAATTGTCGACACCAAGTTCTTTAATGAGATCGAAGGCCTCGATTCCATGCTGTTGATGAGCCAAGCCGGTATGGAAGGCGGCAACGCCGTCACCGATGTGCTCACCGGAAAGGTCACCCCGTCCGGCAAACTGACGGATACCTGGGCGGTCGATTATATGGACTACCCGTCTTCTGAAACCTTCAGCAGCAACGATAATAATGTCAAATACGAAGAGTATGAGGATGGCATCTATGTCGGTTACCGTTATTTTGATACGTTCAATGTAACGCCGGCGTATGAGTTTGGCTATGGTTCCTCCTATACCACCTTTGATACCAAGATCAACTTTGTGGAAGCGGACGCCACGACCGTGACCGTCAATGCGACCATTAAGAATACCGGCGATACATATTCCGGCAAGGAAGTCTTTGAAGTGTACTTCTCCGCGCCGGACGGCAAGCTGGAAAAGCCGTATCAGGAACTGGCGGGCTTTGCGAAGACTGACGAGCTGGCCCCGGGCGCGTCTCAGGACCTGACCGTTTCCTTCCCGCTGACCGAAATGTCCTCCTATGACGAAGAGAGCGCTTCTTATATCATGGAAGCCGGCGATTATGTCATCCGCGGCGGTAATTCCTCCCGCAACACACATGTGGGTGGCGTTATCCGCATCGGCGAGACAAAGACCACCGAACAGCTCAGCAGCCAGTTGGGCCTGCCGGAAGGCAGAGAGCTGAACGAGATCAGCAAAGCGGACGCAACACCGTACAGCTATGAAGGCGAAGCAGCGGAAATCGCAGCCGCTAAGGTATTTAACATTGCGGCGGCGGACATCGCCTTTGAGAACAATACTTCCCCGTACGACGACGAAAAGGTTGTTACCTACCGCGTCGAAGGTGAAGAGAAGGAAGACTCTAACTTTAATGGCAGCCATCCGGTCGAAGAAGTAACCGTAGACGCGCTCCCGGATGCCAACCTGAAAGACGTCTATGACGGAAAGATCAGCATGGAAGAGTTCGTTGCTCAGATGAGCGTCGAGCAGTTGGCAGACCTTGCAGAAGGCATCGGCTGGGGAACCGGCGGCCAACCAATCATCGGCTCTCAGTCCGACTCCGTGCCTGGCGCGGCTGGCGAGACCACAAAAACCCTGCTGGACAGCATGGGGATTCCGAACATTGTCCTGGCAGACGGCCCGGCCGGTGTCCGCATCTCCCAGAGCTTTGACGGACAGGACGCCGTAACAGGCGAAACTCAGAAATATTACCAGTTCTGCACCGCATGGCCGATCGGCACCCTGCTGGCACAGACCTGGGACAAAGACCTGATCGAAGCGATCGGCGACGGTTTCGGTACCGAAATGCAGGAAATGGGCGTCACTCTGCTGCTCGCCCCCGGCATGAACATCCACCGCAACCCGCTGTGCGGCCGTAACTTCGAGTATTATTCCGAGGATCCGCTGGTCGCCGGTATGTCCGCGGCAGCGCTCACCCTTGGCGTGCAGTCCAACCAGGGCGTTGGCGTAACCCTCAAGCACTATGCGGCCAACAACCAGGAAAACAACCGCAACGCGGTTGACACCTTTGTCAGCGAGCGCGCACTGCGCGAAATTTACCTCAAGGGCTTTGAAATGGCAGTCAAAAACGCACAGCCCATGTCCATCATGACCTCCTACAACCTCATCAACAGCGTGCCGGCGGCGGACAGCTATGACCTGTGCACCGACTTTGCGCGCGGCGAGTGGGGCTTCCAGGGCGTCATCATGACAGACTGGGGCGGCGGACAGTCCGATCCTGGAAAGTCCATGCACGCGGGCAACGACCTGATTATGCCTGGCGGCTCCGCAGCTACCATTGTTGCGGCGGCGACCAAGGTTCCCGCTCAGTATAATGAAGATGGCTCAATCTATGTTCAGAAGTCCGAGTGGTGGGGACAGACCATTGAAACAGAGATGTGGAACGATTTTGTTCCGGTTCCTTATGCGGACGGCGAATCCTGCAGCTTCGTGGCCAACTGCCCGGAGACCAAGTATAAGCACACCCACGTCTATGTAGAGCCGGACGAGAACGGCCTTGCCAGATATCCCGGCACCTTCAAGATTGAGTATGAAGGCTCCTACAAAGAAGATTACATCACCAAGGGCGATATCCAGAAGAGCGCCATGAACGTTCTGAACATCGTCATGCAGTCCAACAACATGGGCAGCGTACACGGTGTGGAAATCGGCAATTACAGCGAGCAGTTTGACGACCTCAAGGATTACATCACCGTTGAGAAGTCCAAAATCTCCGGCGTCGGCAGCTACACCATCACCAAGATGGATGAAGCAAACGGCGGCTACTACCTCGTGGAAAACGACGGCGGCGCAACCCTGGGCATGATGAATATCGATATGCTCATCACCGATAAGGGCTATGCCTTTAAGGACCTGAACGGCAACGGCAAGCTGGACGTTTACGAAGACTGGCGTCTGGATACCGAAACCCGTGCGCAGAGCCTGGCGGAAATGATGGTCAACGACGGCGAAGAGGGCATCGCGGCAATCGCCGGCCTGATGCTGTACAGCAGCCATCAGGCAGTCAACAGCGAGAATCTTACGGCGGCACAGGAAACTTTCCTGAAGGAAGACAATGTGCGCCATGTATTGGTAACAACCCTTAAAACACCGGAAATTGCTGCAAAGTGGAACAACAACGCGCAGGCGTTTGTAGAAGGCCTCGGCTACGGCATCCCGGTCAACAACAGTTCCGACCCGCGCCACGGCGCGAGTGGCAAATCCGATGTGGAATACACGGCGGGCCAGGGCGGCATCATCTCCCTGTGGCCGGATTCCATCGGCCTCGCGGCAACCTTTGATCCGAGCATCGTTGAGACCTTCGGCGACATCGCTTCTCAGGAATATCGTGCGCTGGGCATCGCGACCGCGCTGTCCCCGCAGATCGACCTGGCAACCGAGCCCCGCTGGAGCCGTGTAAGCGGTACCTTCGGTGAGAACAGCGACCTGGATACCGACATGGCGCGCGCTTATGTCGACGGCTTCCAGACCACCTACGATTCCGAAAATCCGTGGGGCGCGCACAGCGTCAACGCGATGGTCAAACACTGGCCGTCCGGCGGACCGGAAGAGGGCGGACGCGACGGACACTACGGCTATGGCAAATACGCCGTGTATCCGGGCAACAACCTCAAGGAACAGATTAAACCCTTCGTGGAAGGTGCGTTCAACCTGAACAACGGCACGGAATACGCGACAGCGGTTATGCCGTACTACACCATTTCCTACAACCAGGCGCCCGACGGCACCAATGTTGGTAACTCTTACAACAAATACATCATCACTGACCTGCTCCGTGAGAAGTACGGCTATGACGGCGTTGTCTGCACAGACTGGATGATCACCGCGGACAGCACCAGCGACGCTGTGTTCCAGGGCAAGTGCTGGGGCGTGGAAGACCTGACGGTCGATGAGCGTCACTATATGGCACTGCAGGCTGGCGTTGACCAGTTCGGCGGCAACAACGACAAGATGCCTGTTCTCGCAGCCTATGACATGTGGGTTGAGAACTTTGGCAAAGAAGCGGCAGACCAGCGCTTTGAAGATTCCGCAAGAAGACTCCTGCGCAACGTCTTCAACCCGGGCCTGTTTGAGAATCCGTACCTCGATCCGTCCGAATCCACTGAAATCGTCGGCAACGAAGACTTCATGGAAGAAGGCTACAACGCACAGGTAAAATCCGTAGTCATGCTGAAGAATGCGGACAATACGATCGTATCGGCAGCGGACGACAAGAAAGAAACCGTTTACCTGCCCTATGAGCTCAACAACAAGGGCGAAAAAGTTTATTGCATGAGCAAGGACATCGTTTCCAAGTACTACAACGTCACCGATAATCCGGACGAAGCGGACTTTGCAATCGTCGGCATGAGCGCGCCGAAGGGCGGCTCCGGCTACAGCACGGCTGATCTGAAAGCCGGCGGAAACGGCTATCTGCCGATTTCCCTGCAGTACGGCGAGTACACCGCGGACACCGCGAGAGCACAGAGCATCGCATCGGATCCGGGCGCAGAGTTTATCAACTCTACCACCGGCGAAGTTGTCTATGTGGATAACGTCGAGAATCGTTCCTACAAGGGCAAGACCGTCACAGCCTCCAACGGCTCTGAGCTCGTAAGACTCCAGAACGCCAAGGAAGCCATGGGCGACAAACCCGTTATCGTTTACATGAAGCTTTCCAACCCGATGGTATGGTCCGAAGTGGAGCCGCTCGCAGACGCGATCGTTCTGGGCTACGGCATCCAGGATCAGGCCGCCATGGAAATTATTTCCGGTACAACCGAGCCCTCCGGCCTCCTGCCGATGCAGCAGCCGAAGAACATGGAAACCGTTGAAGCGCAGTACGAAGACGTTCCGCAGGATATGGAATGCTATGTAGACGCCAACGGCAACACCTATGACTTTGCATACGGCCTCAACTGGAACGGCCAGATTTATGACGACCGCACCGAGAAGTACGCGGATGTCAGCAGCGCGGAACCGTCCGAGCATATGCTCACCGTCCGTTACGTCGGCAAGGTCGACCTCTCCATCGACGGAGAAGAGCAGGTTATCGCAAACCTGATCGGCGCTTATAAAGACGTCGTGATGGCGGGCGAAGAGCTCGAACTCACCTTTGCGCCTCGCGTAGAGGGCAGAGAGATCGTCCTGGTCAACGGCAAACCCGTTGAACTGAACGAGGATGGAACCTATACCTACACCTTTACCATGCCGAATGCAGTGGCAAACGTAAGCCTGAACTTTACGGTCGTCGACCGTCAGATCCTGCGCAGCGTGGTAGCGACGGCTCAGGAACTGCAGAAGGGCAGCGAGTACGAAGCGGCGGTACAGGTTGTCAAGGATCAGTTCGACAAGGCGCTTACGGCTGCGGAGAAGGTTCTCGCAGACCCGAAGGCAACGCAGAAGGACATTGACAAAGCCTGGGCGGATATGATCAACGCCATCCACTACCTGAGCTTCGCGGAAGGCGACAAGACCATTCTGGATGAACTGTTTGCTTCCTATGAGCTCCTGAATCCGGACGACTACACCGCGGACAGCTGGGCCGCCGCAGAGGCAGCCTATGAAGCGGCGATGGAAGTCTATGGCGACGACAACGTACTGGCAGCCGACGTCGAGAAGGCGTACGACGACCTGTACAAGGCGATGACAGACCTTCTGGAAAACCGCAAGGCGGACTTTGAGAGCCTGATCAATGTAATCAACACGGCCAAGGAGATCAAAGACAACCTCGATAAGTACTATGACACCGGCAAAGAAGCGTTCCTGACCGCTCTGGAAGAAGCGGAAGCGCTCGTCGATACCGACGCAACCCAGTCCGCGGTCGATGCGGCAGCGGAAAAACTGGAGAAAGCCATGCACGTCCTCCGCCTCATCCCGAATACCTCCGCTCTGGAAGACGTGATCGAAGCGATGAAGAACGCGGATACCTCCAACAGCAGCGCGGCGGCAATCGCAAAACTGCAGTCCACGCTGAAAGAAGCGGAAGCAGCCCTGGCAAGCGGAACGCTGGATCAGGCGGGCGTCGATAAGCTGGCCGCGGCGGGCAGAACCGCGCTGAACGGCCTGGGCGATCTGAACAAACCCTCCACCTCCGGCGGCAGCAAGTCCTCCGGCAGCACAGCCTCCAGCGGAAACGCATACGGCAGCGCGGGCACCGCAATCGTCGGCGCGGCGACAACCGCACAGGCGGCTGCAAGCGTGGTTTCCGATACGACCGTCAACTTCACCCTGAAGAGAGGCAGCGCATACTGCTTCAAGATGACCGTCATGGGTGGCAGTAACCTCACGCCGAGCTTCACCGTCGGCAACGGCGATGTGCTCAAGACCCAGTTTGCAGCAAAGATCGGCAACGATTATTACTACAGAGTCTGGGCGACCGGCGCACCGGGAACCAGCACAGGCGTGTACACCACCCTGGCAGGCCAGAACGCCGTCAAGCACTGCACTGTGACAATTGGCTGAGAGAACGATACGCTGGCCGATTGAGAGGATCGCCTCTTTGATGAATAGGGCTTGAAAATGCCCTGTTTTAAGAAAAGCTTCTACTGAAAATCGCCGCAGGCGCGGAAGACGCTGTGCGTCCAGCCGCGGGCCTGCGCCCCGGAAACAGCGGCCAACCCCACGGCAGGGCGGTTTCCGGGGGAACGTACACACTCCATTTCTCCATTTAACAGCGGGACCGGGCGGGAACACCGCCTGCGATCCCCCGAAAAGCTGAGCAAGCCCGCGGCTCGCCAAATGCGTGCCGTGGGCTTTTGCTTTACAACCGGGCGGTTTTGCAGATGTCCGGCAAAAGCTTTTGCTTACGCCGGGCGCACCGCGCCGGAATGATTCTACAGGACGGGCCGCGTACGCGCTCACCCTGCGGGAGGTGAATATAAAAATGAACGAAGCACTTCATGTATCCAGTATTAATCAGGAAAAGACGCAGGTTCACAACCGCGCTCTGGTGCTCAGCCTGCTGCGGCAGGAGGGCGTGTGCTCCCGTGCGACGCTGGCCCGTCTCTCCGGCCTGAAACAGGCCACGATCACCAATATCGCGGGCGAACTGCTGGAGTGCGGCGCCATTCTGGAAACCGGTTTGATTTCCGGGGAAAAGGGCCGCCGGTCCATTGGCGTCACACTCAACGACGAAAAGTATAAGGTGATTGGCGTCCGCATGACCCGCAAAGCGTTCTTTGTCAGCCTGGTCGGCCTGTCCGGCAAGCTGTATGGCGTGCGGGAATACGGCATCGGAATGCGCGAGGGCGTGCGGCCCGTGATCTCCCGCATCCGCACCGCCATGCAGGCGGTAATCCGGGAAAACCCGCAGACGGAACTGCTGGCCGCCTGTGTGGCGATGCCCGGCCCCTACCGGGAGGACCTGGACCGTTTGCTGTTTGTCACCGAGCTGGAGGGCTGGCAGAATTTCCCCTTGCGCGCGGCGCTCTCCGAAGGGTTCCCCATGCCGCTTTATGTGTTGAACGACGCCAACGCAAGCGCCTATGCCCAGCTTTGGTACCGCTGCCAGGAGCCTTGCGTGCAGAATATGATCTATATCCTCGCGGGCCAGGGCATCGGCTGCGGTATGATCTCTGACGGCAAGCTGGTGATCGGCCAGCGGGGCATCGCCGGGGAGTTCGGGCACAACAGCATCAAATACGACGGTCCCCGATGCGAGTGCGGCAACCGCGGCTGCCTGGAAAAGTACTGCTCCATGACCGCCCTGCGGGAGGGAATCGCACAGCTTCTGCGTGCGGGAAAACCGTCCTTCCTCACGACGGAGGACCTGTCGGGCCGGGCGATTGCCGCCGCTATCCGTTCGGGCGACCACACCGCGTCCGAGTCCTACCGTCAAATCTGCGACCTGCTGGCCACCGGCATTGTCAGCCTGGTCAATCAGCTTAACCCCGGGCTGATTGTCATTGGCGACGAGCTGGCGGAGCTTTGCCCGGAGATGCTTCTGGATATTGTAAAGCAGAAGGTTCAGCGCAGCGTGAACCCGCTGATTTACAGCGATCTGTCGATCGAGATGAACCATCTTCCGGAGAGCCCCTCCCTGTTGGGCGCCGGTGCGTACGCGGTCCAGCAGATTCTCTCCAATCCAACAATCTTAATGCAGGCGCCCGAGCCCTGCGGCGAACTGCTGCAGGCCGGGGCTGTATAACTTTTCTCTTCCTCCTTATCCCAATATTCCTACTATAAAAAGAAACGCCGCGCCGGATTTTGTCCGGTGGGGCGTTTCTTCGTTCTTTAGCGGGAACTGTATAAATCTTTCCCATAATTTCGTCTATTTTATACTGTAATAAAAATATGTAATTGCGATTAAATGTTTAATAAAATTTGTTAATTATCTATAATATTAAAATGAAAAAAGAAAAAGAAAGGAGGACGCATATTTTTATCGGGGATTTGAGTTAAAGGAAAGGGAGATCGCAAAATGAGTAAGAAAAAGAGTGTGTGTCAAAAAACACTGGCGCTGGCCGTTACGCTGTGTATGGTTTTATCCATGTTTGTACAGACCGCGGCTATGGCGGCGGCTCCGACGGACGTTTTGGTTACCGGAGGGCTGCAGGCCGTCACGCCAACGACGGCCAACCTGACAGAAGAGGGGAACCTGGACTGGGTGCATTTTAATAAGAGCGACAGCGAAGGGTTTCAGAATTATGCGAGAAAGGATATTCCCAACGCGTTGATTACCAGTGTGGCCACATTGGGAAGGCCGAGCAATGTAGCGGAAGACACGACCACCAATTTTGTCTATTCCGACGCGATAGGGACGCCGGAATCCCTGGCCGACAACCGAAAAGGCACTATTTTGAGAGGCGAGGGGAACGGCGTGACGTTCTGCGTCCCGGGGAGCCTCGACGGCAAACGGCTGAACCTGTATATAGGAAGCTGGGCGGCGGATTTGACTGTGGAAGTAACTGTCAATGGTACGCTCCAATACACGGTGACAACCGGGCAGCCGAACCCCTCCGGAGGGGCAAAATGGGAACTGCTGTGCTTGGAGTACCGGACGAACAGCCCCGCCGATGAAGTGAAGGTCAAGTTGTATGCGCCGAAGGTATATGCGGAGGGCGGATGCGTCAATCTTTCCGCGGTAACATTGGGCGGCGATGCGGACGTTTTGGTTACCGGCGGGCTGCAGGCCGTCACGCCAACGACGGCCAACCTGACAGAAGAGGGGAACCTGGACTGGGTGCATTTTAATAAGAGCGACAGCGAAGGGTTTCAGAATTATGCGAGAAAGGATATTCCCAACGCGTTGATTACTAA
>NZ_JADPEG010000003.1:190080-216603 GCF_015667585.1 Clostridium sp. D33t1_170424_F3
CCTGGACTGGGTGCATTTTAATAAGAGCGACAGCGAAGGGTTTCAGAATTATGCGAGAAAGGATATTCCCAACGCGTTGATTACTAATGTGGCCACATTGGGAAGGCCGAGCAACGTAGCGAACGACACGACCACCAATTTTGTCTATTCCGACGCGATAGGGACGCCGGAATCCCCGGCCGACAACCGAAAAGGCACTATTTTAAGAGGCGAGGGGAACGGCGTGACGTTCTGCGTCCCGGGGAGCCTCGACGGCAAACGGCTGAACCTGTATATTGGAAGCTGGGCGGCGGATTTGACCGTGGAAGTAGCCGTCAACGATACGCTCCAATACACAGTGACAACCGGACAGCCGAACCCCTCCGGAGGCGCAAAATGGGAACTGCTGTGTTTGGAGTACCGGACGAACAGCCCCGCCGATGAAGTGAAGGTCAAGGTGTATGCGCCAAAGGTATATGCGGAGGGCGGATGCGTCAACCTTTCCGCCGTAACATTGGGCGGCGACACAGAGCAGCCCCCGGTTCCCGGAGCGGAAACAATCGATCAGCTCCGTGCGTTCTATCGGACGACGGTGAATGCGGGTCGGTTGGAAGCCGATTATACGCAGGCGTCATGGGCCGTTTACCAGCAGGCAATAACAGACGCCGAAAAAGTTTTAAATTTGGACGCGGCGGCGCAGGAACAAATCAGCGGCGCTTATGCGGCGTTGCAAGCCGGCATAAAGGGATTAAAGCCGTCTGCTTTGGATCCGTTGACCGCGATGCAGGCGCTGACGTATACCGATGCGGACGGAACCGTGCTGCCGTACCGTTTTTATGTGCCGGAAGATTATGATCCGGACCAGGCTTATCCCGTGCTTCTGTTCTTTCACGGCGCGGGTGAACGAGGGACGGATAACCAATCCCAAATTATTGGAGGAAGCGGACGGGATCTGTTTAAACGATTGCTTGGCAAGGAGCGCGAGTCCTATCAGGCCATATTGATTGCGCCGCAATGTCCGCAATCCGACCAATGGGTGGATACACCGTGGGCCGAGGGCTCCTATCAGCAGGATCGCATTGCGCTGAGCAGAGGAATGAAAGCCGCGCTGCAATTGTTGACCGATGTAGAGCGTCAATATCATGTAGACGCAGACCGCCGGTATATCATGGGCGTTTCCATGGGCGGCTTTGGAACGTGGGACGCGATTACAAGAAACCCCGATCTGTTCGCGGCGGCTGTGCCAATTTGCGGTTCCGCCGATCCATCCAAAGCAGAACGGGTTAAGAATCTGCCAATCTGGGCATTCCATGGAGATTCCGACAGCGTGGTTCCCGTAAGCGGCAGCCGGGAAATGGTTGCGGCGCTGCGCGCGGCGGGTTCTTCTGTCAAGTATACGGAATATGCCGGTTACGACCATAATGTTTGGGATTCCGCCTTCGCGGAGCCGGAACTTTTGTCATGGCTGTTTTCCCAGCGCAAAGCGGCGGATACCAGCGAACTTCGTAAATTGTATGAGGAGAATAAAGACAGAGAAAACAACCAATATGCGGAAGAAGACTGGAACCGGTTCCAAAAGGCGCTTTCAGAAGCAAAGAATCTCCTGGATGCGGAAAACGTATCGCAGGAGGAGGTTGACGCATTGCTTGGCGAATTGCGCAGTGCAATCGCAGGCTTAAAAAGCGAGTCTGTTTTGATCCGATACAGCAACCGGTCGGCATCGCTGGAGGTCAACGGCGAGGCGCAGCGATTGGCGGATCTCATCGGATTATATGAGGTTCCCGCCTCTGCGGCGGATCTGGAATTGGTCTTTAAACCGAAAGAGGGACGTCTTTTTGCAAGAGTTCAGTTGGATGGGAATTTTCTGACGGAGGACGCCTTTGCGGTGGATTCTTTCACCGTAACCATTCCGTCGGAGGAAGCGGTTCAGGGAGTAAAACGGACTTATACGTTCACAGCGGTTGAAAAAGCGACGCTGGAAATCGTGATCCATGCCGCGGAAGATTGTCTGGACGGCAGCGAGTATAACCATGCGGTCCCAGCCGTAAAAAAAGCGTTTGACAAGGCGCTTGCGCATGCCAAAAAGGTATATGAGACAAAAACGGCGGCGCAGTCAGAGATTGACAGCGCGCGCAACAATCTGTTGGAAACGATTCAGTTTCTTAGTTTCCAGGCGGGCGACAAAGAAGACCTTCGCCGGCTCGTAAAACTTGCGGAAGAAGTCCAGGACGGCGACGGTTTCCGGAACGATGAAAACTGGGATGCGTTCCTCGCGGCGCTGGACGCTGCGAACGCTGTGCTTGCGGATGAGAATGCGTTGGTTTACGAAGTGCAGGCGGCGGGGGATCGCCTGGTGGAATCTTTGAAAAATTTGGTGCGCGATGCGGACAAGGGGATTTTGGAAATTCTTCTGCAGACGGCGGAAGAAACCATGGAGCGGATCGGGCAATACCGTCCGGAGAACGAGGAAACGTTGCGCGCTGCGATAGAGGCGGCCGCCGCGGTGATGGATCGCGAGAACGCGACACAGGCGGAAGTAGACGAGGCGGCGGACGAGCTTGCTGCCGTATTGGAGTCTTTGCGCAGGATTCCGAATAAAGACGCTTTAAAAGAGCTGCTTGCAGAAGCGGCGCTTGTAGACGCGTCTTCCTATACGGCTGCAAGTTACCGCGCGTACAGCAATGCGGTGAACGAAGCGGCAAGGATTTACAACGACCCCGAGGCCACTCAAGAGGAAGTGGACGCCGCGTCGGAAAAAGTAAAAGCGACGAAAGCAGCCCTGCGGACAGCGGGCGGGAAAAAATCCGGCGGATCTTCCAAACCGGCGGCTTCCGGTGCGGGCACCGCAATCGTCGGCGCGGCGACAACCGCACAGGCGGCTGCAAGCGTAGTTTCCGATACGACCGTCAACTTCACCCTGAAGAGAGGCAGCGCATACTGCTTCAAGATGACCGTCATGGGCGGCAACAACCTCACCCCGAGCTTCACCGTCGGCAACGGCAGCGTGCTCAAGACCCAGTTTGCAGCGAAGATCGGCAACGATTATTACTACAGAGTGTGGGCGACCGGCGCACCGGGAACCAGCACAGGCGTGTACACCACCCTGGCTGGCCAGAACGCCGTCAAACACTGCACCGTAACCATCGGCTGAGAAAAAGATACACTGGCTGATGGAGAGGATTGCCTCTTTGAAGAACAGGACGTGAAAACGTCCTGCAGGAAGAAACGATTCTCCTGAAAATCGCCGCAGACTTGTTCCCCGGAAACAGCGGCCAACTCCATGGCTGGGCAGTTTCCGGGGGAACGTACACAATACAGGAGCGCCCCCGGACCAGCCGATCCGGGGGCGCTCTTTTCGCGTATGCGTCTTTTTACAGGGACAAACATAAAGCCTATTTTACAGCGGCATGCTATTGCTCCAGCGCAAACAGTTCGTTGCCGTCCGTTGTCAGCCGGACGTTTTTTTTCGATTCGCTTCCGTCCTTGAAATGTGCGGTCACGGTTAGGTCCACGGACAGGTTTTCAAGCCAGGCCGCTTCGTCCAGCTCCTCGCCCTCTTCGCCTTCCTTCACGATCTGGTAGCAGTAAGTACGGCTGTCCTGCTCGTCGTAGGGGACGGTAAAGCTCCGCCCCTCCAGCGCATAGGCGTCGGCATAGCCCTCGTCATACCGCTCCTTGCCCCCGTAGTAAGCAGAACGGATAATACCGAGCTGGTCCATATACGCCGTATTCGCGCGCTCCTCAAAAGTCAGGCGGTACTTGCGCAGGAATTCTCCCTGGTCCGTCGTAAACGTGACGCTCTCCAGATTTTCTCCCTCACAGCGGAAGGCGAGCTTCCAACAGTATGAGAGTACCGGTGTGTAATACCCTTCGACGCTGGCTGTTTCCGGCTGTGCCAGCAGGGGAACCTCGCTTCCCTTTGCCAGCGGGATGCGCTCCCCGTCCGCGGCATAGGCCACCAGCGTAAACGGGTCGCTGCGGCCGGAACCGGCAAACCATCCGGTCACACCGAACAGCAGGGCCAGCGTGCAGCAGACGGCGGCTGCACGCTTCATCGGGAAGCGCTTTGGGCGTTGTTCCGCCGCCATCCTCCGGGCGGTCTGCTCCAATAGTGCCGGGTCCGGTTCCACCTGGTTCCAGACGCGCTGATACCGTTCTTTCATAGCTGATCTTCTCCTTTCAGTTTTTCCCGCAGCATCGCCCGCGCCCGGTGCAGCTGGGATGTCACCGTGGATTCCGGCCGTCCCAGCGCCTGTGCGATCTCCCGGACCGGCAGGTCCTCAAAATAGAACAGATGCACCACCACGCGGTATTTTTCGGGCAGGGCGGCCACCGCCTCCGCCACCCCGGCGTCCTCCGGTATGGCGGAGGAAGGCGCTTCCTCCATCGGGACGGTTTTGCGGAACCACGCCGACGCCCAAAGCTTCCGGCAGCGGCTGACGGTCACATGGAGCAGCCACGCTTTGATGTGTTCCTCACTCTGGAATTCTGTCTCCGTGCGGACATACCGCAGGAATACGTCCTGGAACACGTCCTCCGCGTCGGCTTTGTTTTTGGTCTGGGACAGCGCGAGCCGGTAGACCATGGATGCGAACCGCCGAAGGACTTCTTCGTCGGTGTACGGTGCGTTTCCCGCCATGCCGTTCCCTCCTCTCTGCCTGTAATACCCCGCATCGCCGTGAAAAACTGCAAAGGCTGATAAAAATTTTATAGAACGGAAGAAGAGGAAACAGAATCCCCGTGCAGCGCCTGAAAGAGCTCGTGGTAGTGCGCGGCAAAGGCGCTGTTTTTACGCCATATAAAGGTAAAGTCGTTGACGATATGGAAATCCGCCAGCGGAATGCGCCGCAGGGCGCCGTCCCGCAGACTGTCGGCGGCGGCCGCCTCATACAAAAAGGTGATACCGCAGTTTTGCTTCACAAGGGATTTGATCGCGTTTAGATTGCCCGCCTCTGTCAGCCGCCGGAAGTCGCGCAGCGAACAGTTGCGCCCCTCGAGATAGCGTTCCAGCACCTCCCGCGTGCCGGAACCGGCCTCCCGCACGATCAGCCGCTCGCCGATCAGGTCTTCGATCCGGATAGGGGCGTCCGGCAGCGGGTACGAAGCCCCGCACACGCCGATGTACGGCTCCTGCGCGTATACAAGGGAATCGTATTCGCTCTTGGCAAAATACCCTTCCACCAGCGCAAAGTCGATTTCTCCCGCGTCCAGCTCTTTTAGAAGCTCCTGCGTGTTTGCAACCACCATCCGCACGGAAACGTCGGGGTACCGTTCCAAAAACTGCGCAAGGTGCTTTGGAATCACAAATTCGCCGATGGTCAGCGTTGCGCCGAACACAAGGCGGCCCGTATTCTGCCGCATCTGCCGCAGGCGGTCCTCCAGGTACAGCGCGTCGTGCTTCATCGTTGTGGCGGCGCTCAGAAGCGCTTCCCCGGCAGGGGTCAGCGCCATCTTCTTCCCCTGAAAGGTAAACAGCCGGCAATGGTATTTTTCCTCCAGCCAGTGGATGTGCTGGGACACTGCCGGCTGGGTGATGTGCAGCGCTTCCGCCGCCCGGGTAAAGTTCATAAACCGGCACACGGCCAGGAATGTATCAATGCGAAAATCCAACATGAAATCCACCTCCTTTCCATATTATAACAGTAACTTATGATTAAATAAAGATTTATCATTTTACCTTATATTTAGAACTTGGTATACTGGGGATCAAACAAAAGAGAAGAGGGGATTTCGTGGAAGAATGGAAAAAGAGAGGGAAGGGCGTGCTGCTCTGTCTGGCAATCGCCCTTCCCGCGTGGTTCCTGGGAAAGCTGCTGCCCGTGGTGGGCGGCCCCGTGTTTGCAATTCTGGCGGGTATGGCGCTCGCGCTGGTGTGGAAGGACAAGTCCGGCGTCCAGCCGGGCGTTTCCTATGTCTCCAAAAAGGTCTTACAGGCCGCTGTTGTTTTGCTGGGCTTCGGTATGAATCTGACGGAGGTTCTGGCGCGGGGAAAACAGTCCCTGCCCATCATCCTGAGTACCATTTCCGTTTCCCTGCTCATCGCGTTTGTCCTGTGCAAGGTGATGCGCATTCCCGGCAAAACCGCCACGCTGGTGGGTGTGGGGTCGTCCATCTGCGGCGGCTCCGCCATCGCGGCGACCGCCCCGGTGATCGATGCGGACGATGAGGAGATCGCGCAGTCCATCTCCGTGATTTTCCTGTTCAATATCGTCGCGGCGTTGATTTTTCCGGCGCTCGGCGCGCTGCTCGGCCTCTCCAACGAGGGCTTCGGCCTGTTTGCGGGCACCGCGATCAACGACACCTCCTCCGTCACCGCCGCCGCCACCGCATGGGACGGCATACATGGCAGCAATACGCTGGACGCCGCCGCGATCGTCAAGATGACGCGGACGCTCGCCATTATTCCGATTACGCTGGTGCTGGCCTTTGTCCGCACGCGCAAAGCAACGTCTGAATCCGGGACCAAGGTAGAGATCAGAAAAATTTTTCCGTTCTTTGTCCTGTTTTTTGTTCTGGCCTCCGTCGTCACCACTGTGTTCCATCTGCCCGCGGCGGTGACCGGCCCGCTCAAGGAGCTGAGCAAGTTTTTCATCATCATGGCGATGGCGGCCATCGGCCTGAATACCGATCTTGTCAAACTGGTCAAAACCGGCGGAAAACCCATTTTCATGGGCTTCTGCTGCTGGGTCGGCATCGCGGGTGTCAGCCTGTTCCTCCAGCGCCTGTTGGGCGTCCTGTAAGAAAACCGCCCCGGAACCAAGTTCCGGGGCGGTTTTACAGGTTGCCAGCGTTATTCGTGAATGCGGAATTGACTGAGCCGTTTGGCTGTATCGGGCGAAGCGTGATCGATAATTTTGCTTTGTCCGAGGTCCAGGCTGGCGATGCCTGCCATATCGGCTTCGTCCAGTGTGAAATCCCAGATGTCCAGATTTTCAATCATGCGTGCTTTATGGATGGATTTGGGAATGATGGCCACGCCGCGCTGTGTATTCCAGCGCAAGGCTACCTGTGCGATGGTTTTCCCGTGCTTCTTTGCGATGGCGGCGAGCGTGCCGTTTTGGAAAATTCCCTGCGCGCCTTCCGCCAGCGGCCCCCACGCCTCTGGCAGTACGCCGAATTCCTTCATGGTTTGCAGGGCCTCTTCCTGCTGGAAGAAGGGGTGGAGTTCTACCTGGTTGACGGCTGGAAGAATTTTTGCGTGCAGGCACAGGTCGGCCAGCCGCTCCGGATAGAAATTACATACGCCGATCGCGCGGATTTTTCCAGCTTCGTATAGCTCCTCCATTGCCCGCCAGGAGCCGTAATAGTCGCCCAGGGGCTGATGGATCAGATACAGGTCCAGATAGTCCAGGCCCAGCTTGTTCAAAGAGGTCTGAAAGGCTCGCTTTGCGTTTTCATAGCCCGCGTCCTGGATCCAGAGCTTTGTGGTGATGAACAGTTCTTCGCGGGGAATGCCGCTCGTTTGAATCGCCCTGCCTACAGCCTCTTCGTTAAAATAGGCGGCGGCGGTATCAATCAGCCGGTATCCGGTCTCCAGCGCGTCGGAAACAGCCTGTTCGCATTGTACGGCGTCCGGAATCTGAAATACGCCGAAGCCTTCGAGGGGCATGGTAATGCCGTTGTTTAAGGTGATGGTTTGCATAGGGGTCTCCTTTCCATTTGAAACAGTCTTTACATTGGAGGTTCTTTGTGCTACCATTACTCTATCACCTTCGAGCAGCTCGAAGTCAAGCGCTTTTTTAAAAAAAGGGGGAACTGTTTTGTATACGGTGAAGGAAGTTGCCAAAATCATCGGCCTTACGGAGCATACCATTCGGTTTTATACGGATAAAGAGCTGGTTCCTTCCGTAAAGCGGGACAAAAACAACAATCGCCTGTTTGATGAGGAGTCCGTCAACTGGCTGACGGGGGTAAAATATCTGCGCGACTGCGGAATGCCGCTCGAAGCCGTCAAAGAATATGTGGAATTGTGCCTGGAAGGCGACGCGACCATTGACCAGCGGTACCAGATCATTTTGCAGCAGCAGGAGGCGGCGCGGGCACAGATGGAAGAGGCGAAACGGCGCCTGGAATATATGGAGAAAAAAGCAGAGCTGTACCGCGGGATCGCGGAACGACGGATCCCCGACCGGATGAACCCGGCCAATTGGCCGGTAAAATCCGTTGGATAAGGCGCCTGTTGGCATATATATAATGTAAAGAAAGAGAGGAACGCCGGATGGAGTTTATCAGGCTGCTTTCCCCGGAGGACAGCCGGTTCGCGGCGGCGATGGCGCTTTACCGGGAGAGCTTTCCCGCGCATGAGCAGAGGACCGCGCTTTCCCAAAGGGAGGTCCTCCGCTGCGATCCCTATCATTTCACGCTGCTGTACGACGGGGTCCGGTTCGTCGGGCTGCTGCTTTACTGGGAAGCCTCCGGGTTCCGCTACGTCGAGCATTTCTGCATCGACCCGTCTCTGCGTAACCGAAGCTACGGCAGGCAGGCGCTGGACCAGCTGACAGCGGACGGCAAGACCGTTATTCTGGAGATCGACCCGCCTGTAACGGCAATCGCCTTGCGGCGGAAGGGGTTTTACGAGAGGTGCGGGTTCCGGGACAACCCCTATGCGCATGTGCATCCGCCGTATCACCCGGGAAATGACGGGCACGAGCTGCTGGTTCTGTCGCACCCGGCTTCGTTGTCCCGTGAAGCGTACGGGCGCTTCAACCGCTACCTGCAAAACACCGTGATGTCTGTCTGACCGCCGGAAAGGAAAAACCGGTCCGGATAACAGCAGACTTGACAGCCGGAATCATATAGAAACGGCCTCCGTATCCATTCCTGGATACGGAGGCCGTTTCGTTTCTGTCAACCAGATTCACATCGGATGAATCGGCGTCCGATTTCTCTTAATTTTAGAAATGAAATCAAAAAATCGAACGAAACAGCTAAAAAATCACAAATACTTCTGGAAATAACTGGTGTAAACTGAATGTGCAAGCAATTTGTTGCGAGAATCATTCAAGCCGCGGGCGGCATGCGGCAGGGAGGGGGAGACGAACATTTTGCAAAAAGCCGCCGTCAGGAATGATATTGTAAGGAGGAGCTCTATGAAAAAAAGACTGTTGAGTCTGGTTCTTTCTCTGGCGATGGTTTTCACCATGCTGGCGCCTGTCGCGTCCGCCGCTCCGGCACAGGACGGCGCATTGACGCATCAGGGCTTACAGGCTGAATACTATCTGGTAAGGGATGCATCCGGATTCCCCTTCACTAATTTGAAGGGCATTTATGTAGACCCCAATATCGCGTTCAGCGATACGGAGAACATGTTGACACAGCGTACCGGCCAGAACGACTGGTGCGGCGCACGTTGGACCGGCCGCATTGTCGCGCCGGAAACAGGCGAGTATACATTCTACGCTTACACGGACAATGGAACCCGCGTCTATGTGGACAATATGGAAACCCCGGTCATCGACTGGTGGGTCAACCAGTGGGATGTTGAGCAGAGAAGCAAGCCCATCCACCTGGAGGCCGGACAGGCTTACGATTTTAAGATGGATTGGTTTGAGGCGACGGGCGGTTCCCATGTGTACCTGCGCTGGTCCAACGACCAGGGCATGGAAAAAACACTGGTTCCGACCACCGCGTTTTACCTTCCGGCCAATTATGCCGGCCCGATCGTGGACGAGGTAAACACCGATAACGCGCAGCTTGATAAAGATCAGGGATTGGGCGGTACGATCACCCTCACCGGCAGCAATTTCTCTGAGAATACCACAGCGGAAGTGGTTACCCTGGGCGGAAGCTCTCTGGAGCCGAAGGCGGTCATGGAAACCGTTTCCGCAACCGAGGCAGAACTGGTTCTCGGTGTTCCGGATTCTCTGAATCCCGGCGCGTTCAAAATCCGGCTGCAAAAGGACGCTTATATCAGCGACACCGAGCAGTATATCCTGGTCACCTCCGAATCCGGCGGCGGCATCGCGCGCAGCGAGCATCCCCGCCCGGATTGGGTCCGTGACAAATGGATGAACCTGAACGGCGTGTGGGATTTTGATTTTGATCCGGACAAAGCCGGCGAATCGGATAAATGGTATGAGTCCAAGAATTACGGCCTCAAGATCAACGTGCCGTTCCCGTGGGAATCCCCGGCCAGCGGCATCCAGAACGCCTCTTATCTCGGCACCGCATGGTATGAGAGAGACCTCACCCTGGACGATTCCTGGGTTGCCGAAGGCGAAAAGGTCTTCCTGAAATTCGGCGCGGTCGATTGGTTCTGCACCCTGTACGTCAACGGCGAAAAGGTCGGCGACCACGAGGGCGGCTATACCCCGTTTGAATTCGACATCACCGAGTTTGTCAATGCGGGCGAAAACAAAATCACCCTGATGGTCAACGACGAGGCCTCCTACGGCAAGGACGAGTACCCGGCGCTGGTCGGCAAACAGGGCCACAACGCGCCCTGCGGCTACACACACACCAGCGGCATCTGGCAGACCGTCTATCTGGAAGGCAGAAGCAGCACCTACATGGATTATGCACATGCCAACCCGGACGTGGACAATTCCTCCGTTCAGTTTGACCTGAAAGTCCAGAGCGACGCCGACAAGACCGTCACCGTCGCGTACGACTTCAAGAGCGTCCTGTGGGACGACGAAAAGGGAGAGAATATTGAAACCGGTTCCACTGTCAGCGGCACACAGGAAATTACGCTGAAAGCGGGCGAAAATCTGGTTTCTCTGGATCCGATCGCAATCGCGGATCAGAAGCTGTGGAACTACGATTCCCCGAACCTCTACGAAGGCTCCATCAAGCTGATGAACGGCGACGCCGAGCTGGACAACGTTGCCACCTATTTTGGCCAGCGCAAGGTCAGCACGGAAATCTACGACGGCAAAAACTATGAGTACATCTATGTCAACAACGAGCCGGTCTTCCTGTCCGGTTTGCTGGATCAGGGCTTCTGGGAAGAGGGCGTCTACACCGCTCCCAGCGAAGAAGCGCTGAAATACGACATCAAGGCAATGCGCGACCGCGGTTTTAACATGATCCGCAAGCACCTTAAGATTGAGGATCCGGTTCAGTATTACTGGGCGGACCGCCTGGGCATGTTTGTGTGGCAGGATATGCCGCACGCTACCTACATGAACGCAAAGTCCAACAACGGCGCGACCCCGGGCCGCGTGGTCTATGAGTACGCGCTGGAGCAGATGCTCAACCGCGATTACAACCATCCCAGCGTGATTGCCGTCATGCTCTTCAACGAGACATGGGGCATCAACCACAACGGCGGAAAAGCCAGCGACGGCATGAATACCAACGAGTGGATTCAGTACCTGTACTACAAGACCAAGGACATCAACCCGAACCTGCTGGTCGAGGATATGAGCCCGTGCAACAACGACCATATCCAGCCGACCGACCTGAACACCTTCCATATGTATCCGAAGGGCTACCAGAACTCCAAGAATGACGTGGCCAACCGGGAACGCAACACCTATCCCGGCTCCGGCAACAACTTCTGGGGCGACTTCAAACAGGAAACCGAGCCCTGGCTGAACAGCGAATACGGCGGCGTCGACGCCTACGCGGGCGATTTCGACGTGTCCTGGTGCTTCAAGTATCAGACCGACATCCAGCGCCAGTATGACAAGCTGAACGGCTTTGTCTACACCGAGCCGTTCGACGTGGAATACGAGCGCAACGGCATCCTGACCTATGACCGCCGCGATAAGATCTTCGGCTATGACGAAGTGGCGTACGGCGGCGACATGCGCATCAACGACCTGACCAATCCGGAGCATTATGTCGGCCTCGACATCAACCCGGCGCTGGTCGCAGCTCCCGGCACGCAGTATTCCGCACCGGCGGTCGCGATCAACTGGTCCGGCGAAGCGCTGGAGAACCCGGTTCTGAAATGGCGTTTTGACGCGACGGACGTGTACGGCAACAATATCTCCACCGGCAAGAGCGGCGAATTCGCGCTGACCTATGCGCCGTACACCCGTGAGAACAACACCATCGCCTTTACCCTGCCGGATCAGAAGTGCGTCGGCACGATCACCCTCTGGATCGAGAGCAACGGCGAAAAGATTTCCAAGAACTTTGCAAATGTCATCGTGACCAACGGCAAGGATTCCCCGGCCGTCAGCATCCTGTCCGAAGAGACAGCGGTTCTGCGCCAGTCCTCCTCCGCCTCCAACACCGTGAAGAACGGCGTGGGCGCGGTCACTTACGAGTACACCCTGCCGGCCGGTTTCGACGCGGACAGCCTCAACGGCATGCGCGTCGTCGCGGAAGCGTCCTCCCTGAAGGATGAAACCGTCAACCACGGCATCAGCAACTCCAAGCTCTCCCAGACGACCGTTGGAAGCGAGCATCTCTCCGATGTGACGGTTTCCATCAACGGCCATGAAGTCGATACCGTATTCCTCCCGGACAACCCGAGAGACATCCGCGGCACGCTGACCCTGCCCAAGGGCGAGCTGAACGGCGCGAGCGCGGGCAACTTCGGCTATCTGCTGAACCTCAGCGTCCCGGCGGACGTGCTGGACGCTCTGAAAGCGGAGCTGGCGGAGAGCAACGCCCTGACCGTCTCCTATTCCGTCAAGGAAGATGCGGAGAACGCGAACGGCGTGCGCATGTACAACGAAGGCAACGGCCGCTATGCCGTCAACCCGATGGTCATCCTGAATCCGGAAGACCAGTTTGCGGCGGAAGCGGTTACCCCCGAAACCAATAACTACAGCGTCGAATCCGGCGCGGCAGGCTTCTACGCCCGCTATGACGCAGAAGCAAACACCGGTTACAAGGTGGGCGTGGAAGGCAGCAGCGTCGTTCTGGCAACGGCGGACGGCGATGTTCTGGCAACCGCAATGGTGGAAGCATCCACGCTGAAAGCAACCTTCTTCGACGATCACATCACCGTATATGTGGACAACAACCCGGTTCCGGTCATCGATGTGTATGATTACAGCAACTTTACCGGTTCCGTACAGGCCATCAGCGGCGGCGTGACCGTAGCGCCGGAGAGCTATGAGATCCTCACAGCGGGCGACATCCAGGCGGACGTCCAGTTTGTGGACAGTTTCAACATCGGCTCCGGCACCACGGAAGGCAAGCCGAACGAAACCTTTGCCAAGCGCTATGAGATCATCAAGGGCGACATGGACCGCCCGAACGATTCCAATAAGTCCGAAGGCGTTTGGAACGGCTCCAATAACAACAACAACCTTTATGTAGAGGCGGATTGGGGCAACAAGGCGATCATCAAGAATACCGAGTCCACAGACCTCGTCGCGGAAGTGGACGTCACTCTGACGGAAGTCAAGCCCGGCACCAACGGCAACATGGGCCTGATCATCCGCGGCAGCGAGTACAAGGACAACGTCGACGGCGCCAACGGCTATTACGCGGGCATTGGCGAGGGCTATATCCAGGTCGGCAGAATGCATAACGGCTGGACAGAGCTGGCCAAGGTGGACGCGCCGACCGCGGTCGGCGAAACCCACAGACTGCGCATGGTCGCGGTTGGTTCCAGAATCCGCGTCTATCTGGACGACGAGACGGAACCGCGCGTCGATGTATACGACGGCACCTACGCGAGCGGCAGCGTCGCACTGCGCGGCTTCCGCTGCAAGGGCGTCTTTGATAACGTAGTCGTTTCCACTGCGCCGCGCTATGAAGCGGACTTTGAAAACGGCGGCATCGCCGAATGGGCGGCGACCGGCGCGGCATGGAGCAACGAGGACGGCCAGATGGCGGCGAGCGGCAAAGCGGCAGCGCTGGTCGGCAACGCGGGCTGGACCGATTACGAGTACGCCGCGGACGTCACCCCGGCGGCGGGCAGCAGAGCGGGCCTCGCGGTTCGCGCCATCACCCAGAAGGAACGCCTCTCCGGCTACTATGTGGCGCTGGATGAGAAGGCGGATAAACTCCAGGTCATCCGCTCCATGAGCGGCGTGGAAACCGTATTGGCGGAAACCGATCTGGACGTCGCGGCGGATACTGTTTACAACCTCAAGGTGCGTGCGGTCAACAACACCCTGCGCGTCTATGTGGACGGTGCAAAAGAAGCGGCGCTCACCGTGACGGACAACGACTTCTTCAACGGCAAGGCGGGCCTGGCGGTTCTGGAAGGCGCGGCTTCGTTTGACAACGTCGTGGTCAAGGATCAATTTATCTTTGAGGAGAACTTCGCGGACGGCAGCCTCAACGGCTGGAACATCGTCAGCGGCGACGTCTCCGTCAATGACAACACTCTCTATATCGCAAAGGGCGCCGGCAAGAAGCTGGTGGACGGCTATGCCACATGGAGCGACTATGTCCTGAAGGCAAAGATCAAGCTGGACATCGACCCGAATGCAAAGTCCAACGCGGGCTTCGTCTTCCGCAGCAGCGACTTTGCCGCCGGTCAGGACGACCTGTACGGCTATGTGCTCGGCATCAACTATTCCGAGAACAACCCGAAGCCGCTGGAGCGGACCGGGCTGGAATTCGGAGACCTGCATTACGGCTGGCGCGCCATCGCAAACACCACCGATTTTGTGATGGATCCCAATGCGTGGTACGATTTTGAAGTCAAGGCGGAAGGCAATAAGATCACGGTTTCCGTGGACGGCAAAGAGTATTACACAGCGGAAGACAGCGCATACACCTACGGCATGTTCGGCCTGCGCAACTTCAACGCGGCCCTGCATGTGAAGAACCTGGTCGTCGCCCCGGTCAGCGAGCTTGCGGTTGAGGAGCCGTCCGAGCACATGCTCACCGCCTCCTACAACAGCAATGTCAGCCTGTACATCGACGGCGATAACCAGCGGCTTGCGGACCTGATCGGCGCTTACAAGGACGTCGTGATGGCGGGCGACAAGCTGTCCCTTGAGTTCCGTCCGCGTCTGGACGGCAGAGAGCTTGCGGGCGTGACCCTCAACGGCGAGGCGCTGCAGGTCAAGGACACCGGTTCCTTCGTATACGACCTGACCATGCCGAATGAGGATACCACCCTTGCGTTCCAGTTCACCGTGGTGAACAAGACCAATCTGCGCTCCGTGATCGCAATCGCGGAGGACTGCGCGGACGAAGCGGCAGAGGCTGTCCCGTCTGTACAGAAGAAATTTGAAAAAGCCCTGAAGGAAGCCAAAGCGGCGGAAGAGAAGCTGACGGCGACCCAGAAGGAAATTGACGATGCAATGTTCGCTCTGATCGACGCGATGCATTACCTCAGCTTCACGGAGGGCGACAAGTCCAAGCTGACCGTCCTGATGGAAATCGCGGACGCTTTGGACCGCAGCTTCTATACCGAAGAGAGCCTGGCGAAGGTGGACGAAGCCTACGCCGTGGCCAAGGAACTGGTCGACGACGACGAAGTGCTGGAAGCGGACGTCAACGCGGCCGCGGAAGCCCTGAACGAAGCGCTGATCACCCTGGTGAGAATCACCGATAAGAGCGACCTGGCAGCCAAGATCGAAACGGCTGAAGGCCTGGAGCTCGACAAGTATCTGGAGGTTGGCAAGAAAGAGGTCGCGGCGGCTTTGGAGAAGGCCTATGCGGTCATGGAGAATCCGGACGCCACCCAGAAGGAAATCAATGACGCGGTAAATGAGCTGTCGAATGCAATGACTCTGCTGCGCCTCATCCCCAACAAAGACGCTCTCAAAGAAAATGTCGGGAAGGCGGAAGCCATCGACACCAGCAAGTACACGGCAGCCAGCGTACGCGAGCTGAAAGACACGCTGGACGAGGCGAACGACGTCCTCGCCAACCCGCAGGCAACGCAGGAAGAGGTCGACGCGGTGAACGAGAAATTGACCAGAGTCATGAACAGCCTGGTGCCGAAGAGCAGCAGCAAGCCCAGCGGAAACAAGACCTCCAGCAGTTCCTCCGTACCGTCCAACGCATACGGCGCGGATGGCATGGCGGTCGCAGGCGCAACTGTCGCACAGGCAGCAAGCGTGATTTCCGACACCACCGTGAACTTCACCCTGAAGAGAGGCAGCGCATACTGCTTCAAGATGACAGTTGTGAACGGCAGTGCCCTGACGCCGAGCTTCACCGTCGGCAACGGCGATGTGCTCAAGACCCAGGTTGTAGCAAAGATCGGCAACGAGTATTACTACAGAGTCTGGGCGGTCGGCGCACCGGGAACCAGCACGGGCGTTTATACCACCCTGCCAGGCCAGAATGCCGTCAAGCATTGCACCGTGACAGTGGGCTGAAAAATGGTTTGATGCTGTCGAGGGGTCTGACCGCAGGTCCGTTGTACAGTGATAACAGGCTGAGCCGAAAGGCTCTCAGCCTCTGTAACGCAAAGCCAATCAGATCTTCCTCCTGATAGATGCAGCAACGGAATTGGGGGAGCGCCCCGGCCGACAGGCCGGGGCGCTTTTCCTTTTGTCTTTGCCGTACCTTGTATTCTAAAGTCCATTTTACCTGTTCTTGATCTGTTTCCAATATAAACGCGGTATCCTAAGAACCGGCAAAAAGGATTTTAAGACGATTTTTGGAGGTTGAAAAGATGAAATTGAGAAAAACCCTTTGCGCATTGCTGGCCGCGCTGCAGCTGACCGCGCTGGCTGGCTCCCTTTCCGCGTCAGCGGCGCAGGAACCGGCGCAGGCGGCGTCCCGTGCCGGCTATGTGACGGCTGCCGGCGACCCGTTCCTCTCCGTGGACTTTGAGGACGGGACTCTTCCCGAAGGCTGGAAACAGCTCGGCGGCGGCTGCTCGATCAAGGAGGAAGACGGCAACCATTTCCTGGAGATGGAGCCGAGCACAAGACTGATTATCCCGGTGCCGGAAGGCGTGGGGGATTATACCATTGAAGCGGACGTGACCTTTATGCAGGCGAGCAACGCCGCGCGCTGGGCTTCGATCATGTACCGTGTGCAGAACCAGGACAAGCCGTACTACCAGTTTGCCGTCCGTCAGGACGCCACCGCGACAAACGGCGTGGAATTTGCGGCGATGACGGCGGGCGGCTCCTGGGACGTGCGGGAAACCGCCTCCTTCACCGGCAAAATGGACGATGGCCTCACCCGCCACTTTAAGGTGACGGTTACCGGCAATAAGGTGAAAGAGTGGATCGACGGCAAGGAGCTGATCTTTACCGACAAGGCGACCGATCTTTCCTCCGGAGACATCGGCCTGCAGTCCAACCTGGTAACGGTGCGCTTCGATAACCTCACCGTCCAACTGAACCCGGAGGAGCTTCCGGATCTCCCGAAGCCGGAGAACAATTATGCAAAGGTCAAGAGCCTGAGCGATAACCTTGTTTCCGCTCCGACCGTGATCGCCTCCGGCCTGACCGGCCTGGACGACGCGGAAACCAAAATTGCCGACGCGGCGACCAGCAGCCTGATGCTCCGTGCGGCGATGGAAGAAGACGGTCTCGCGCTCTACAGCGGAGAAACCCGCCTGGGCGGTGTACAGGACTGTATGGATCGGTTTTACGGTAAAACCCTGCTGCTGATCGAGCTGGACGACGCGGATGCGGCGGACGCGCTCGCGGCCCATATCGAAGAGAATGAACTGGAGGACCTGCAGGTTGCCAGTACGGACGGCGCGCTGCTGCGCGAATTCCGCGCCAAAGCCCCCGCCACGCGCGCCAGCCTGATGCTGGATACGGAGACCCTGACCCGTGCGCAGGCGGCGGAAGCCGTCGGCGCGGCGAATATGGCAAAAGCCAAGAATATTATCATCAGGCAGTCCGCGGCGAATAAGGAAGCCGTGGAACAGATGCAGCGTCTGTTGATGTCCGTCTGGGTGCTTTCTGACGACACGACGACCGGCCTTTTCCGCGCGGTACAGTCCGGCGCGAACGGTGTGATCACCGCGGAGCCGGAGCGTCTGGCGAGTCTGGCGGAACTTTTCACAGGCCGCACCCTGACCCGCCGCAGCTTTATCATCGGCCACCGCGGCACCCCGGGCAGCGCGCCGGAGAACACGATGGCGGGCTACAAGATGGCGTATGAAAAGTACGGCGCGCAGATGATTGAAAACGACGTTTACCTGACGAAGGACAAGGAAGTCATCGTACTGCACGACGACACCTTTGCCCGCACAACCGACATCCTGACCAACGCCAAACTTCCGGACAGCGTGTTCACAAACGGCGTGACGCGCCAGAACTGCCGCCCGCGCGATTTGACGCTGGAACAGGTCCGGATGCTCGACGCGGGTTCCTACTACGGCGAAGCGTTTGCAGGGGAACCGGTTCCCACCCTGTGCGAGATGCTGGAGTACATCAAGGGCAAGGACCTCGTGCTTTTCCTGGAGCTGAAGGATGCTTCCGAGGGCATTGAGAAGGCCTGCACCGACATGATCAAAGAGTTTGATATGCAGGACCAGGTCTGCTGCATCACCTTCAATGCCAAGAGTGTGCCGATCACGCTGGACGAGATGCCCACCATGTCCATCGGCTATCTGAGCGGCGTGGGCAGCGTCAACACGGCGAACCCAATGGTCACCGTGCGCAAGGCGCTCAACCAGGTTCTGCCGATGAACAGCACCTTCAACCCCTCCTACGGCGCAATTCACAACGAGACGTTTGTCCAGCAGATGCAGGGCCGCGGCATGACGCTCTGGCCGTGGACCTACAACAGCCAGAGCGCCTACCAGTGGGCGATCGACCACGGCATCAACGGCCTTACCACCAACTACGCCGACTGGTCAATGGACGCCGTGTTCGGCATTGAAGCGGAGCAGGATGCATACAGCCTGGCCGAAGGCGAGACGCTCTCCCTCAAGGCGACGGGAAAAACCAACACGCAGAACGTCGTCCAGTATGACGCGCCGGAGATTGTCGTGCTGGAAGGCGGCGAGAACATTCAGGTATCCGGCAATGCCGTCACCGGCGTCAAAATGGGCACGGCGGTGGTTTCCCTGCGTGCCAAGTCCCAGATGGGCGCCACAGAGTATGACCTTTACACCGCGCCCGTTACCCTTACCGTGTCCGAGGGCATTCCTGCGGAGCATATGCTCACCGTTACCTACGGCAAGAACGTCAGCCTGTCGGTGGACGGCGTCAGCCAGAAGCTGCCGGATTTAATCGGCGCGTATAAGGACGTTGTGATGGCAAAGGACGAAGTCGCTTTGGCGTTCTACCCGTACGCGGACGGCAGAGAGCTCGCCGGCGCGACGCTTAACGGCGAACCGCTGAAGCTTACAGACAGCGGAAGCTTCGAGTACCGCTTCACCATGCCGAATACTGATGCGGCCCTTGCGTTCCAGTTCACCGTGGTGAACAAAATGAACCTGCGTTCCGTGATTGAGATCGCGGAGGGATGCGCCGAAGAGGCGGCATCCTCCGTCCCGGCCGTACAGAGAAAGTACGAAAAAGCCCTGAAGGCCGCCCGGGCGGTGGAAGACCGTCTGGACGCATCCCAGAAGGAAATCGACGACGCGATGTTCGAACTGATCGACGCACTGCATTACCTCAGCTTCACGGAGGGCGATAAGTCCAAGCTGACGGTGCTCATGGAAGTTGCGGATGCGCTGGACCGCGATGATTACACGGCGGACAGCCTGGCGGTGCTGGATGCGGCCTATGCGGCGGCGAAGGAGCTGGTTGACGCGGAGAACGCGCTGGAGGTTGACGTCGACGCGGCGGCAAAAGCGTTGAACGACGCGCTGGAAAACCTGGTGCGCCTGTCCGACAAAAGCGGCCTGGAAGCCCGAATCGCGGAAGCGGAGGCGTTGAAGCTCGAGAATTATCTGGAGACCGGCAAGGCGGAATTCGCGGCGGCTCTGGCAGCGGCCCATACCGTTCTGGCGGATCCGGATGCGACCCAGAAGGCGATCAACGATGCGGAAGCCGCCCTTGTGGAAGCGATGGCGGGCCTGCGCCTCATCCCCAACAAGGATGCGCTCAAAGAAAATATTGAGAAGGCGGAAGCCGTTGATACAGGCAAGTACACAGCGGACAGCGTGCGTGTGCTGTCGGCCGCGCTGGAGGATGCAAACCGGACTTTTGCAAACGGCCAGGCGACCCAGGAGGAGGTTGACGCTTCCAATCAGCGCCTGACGAAAGCGCTGAACGGCCTGGTCATCAGGAATACCGGCAAACACAGCGGCGGAAAGTCCGTCCGTACACCTGTCAATACCAATATATATGGTGCGGAGGGCACGGCAGTCGCGGGTGCAATCGCCGCACAGGCGGCAAGTGTGGTTTCCGATACCACGGTGAACTTCTCCCTGAAGAGAGGCGGCGCATACTGCTTTAAGATGACCGTTGTAAACGGCGGCGAAGCGGTTCCAAGCTTCACTGTCGGCGACGGCAGCGTGCTCAAAACCCAGTTTGCGGCCAGGGTCGGCAACGTTTACTATTACAGGGTGTATGCCATTGGCACACCGGGCCAGAGTACCGGCGTGTATACGCAGCTGCCGGGTCAGAACCCGGTCAGGCATTGTACGGTAACCATTGGCTGATTGCTGCCGTTGAAAGTCCTCTTTGCGAACAGAGCCTGAGGGCCGCCCTGCTTTGATAAAAGATTCCCCTGAAAAGCACCGCGGGTATGTGAGACACTTCGTGTCTGCAATCCGACCGAAGGTCCGCGGATCGGCGGCAAGATTTTAAAATAAAACAGAACGCCCCCACAGCTTTTGCTGTGGGGGCGTTCTGTTTTATCAGGAAAGGAGGAGGCTCGCTGCTCCCCAAGATACGCCGTTCTGTTGTTTGCAATTTTTGATGGATTATAGTTTAATGTGAACAAGAAAGAAATAAATCTGTTATTTTTAGAAGGGGAATTGCGCAAAAATTTAATCGTTGTGCGGTTGTAAAGTGGAGCGCACAAAGGCTTCAAACGATTCTTTGTCCATGTTATGCGCCGCAAGAAGAATTTCACGCACATCCTGGCCCGAAACGGCAAACGCCTGCATCGGAACAGAGCGGGTGATTTCCTCCTCCAGCTTGTCCCGATGTCCCCCCATCATGGTATCCATGGAAACGCCGTACAAAGTGGAAAGTCGTTTCAGCGATGTGACGGTGGGAAGACTTTTACTGGTTTCATAATAGCTGTAGCTGGAACGATCCAGAGCAAGCATGTCGGCAACCTGCTTCTGAGTCAGTCCGGCCCGGACGCGGAGTTCTTTTAAAGCTTCATTCAGTTCCATGGTTATAACCACCTTCATTTTTGTTTGTGAAAAATATTCACTTGAATGGCACATCTATATAGTTGTAGAAAGACAACCGCTATATGTATTATCGAATGCTTCTTTTCATACTATAATAGATTATGCATAATCAGAATATGGAGGATAGAGAATGGAGATAGGCGTATACTTGAAGAAACTTCGGATGAACAGAGGCAAAAGCGTATATGCCTTAGCCAAAGAAAGCGGAATTTCAGAAAATCACATTCATCGCATTGAAAAGGGTATCAGCCAACCCTCCGTTTCGTTGCTGGAAAAGCTGCTGCAGGCGCTGGGGATCACTCTTTCCGAATTTTTCGGACAAGATGCGGAAATTCTCTATCCGTCAACCTTTGAAAAGGAATTGATACAGGCGACCCGGCAGCTTGACAATGAACGTGCGGAAACGATCCTGCATTTGGTCAAACTGATGAGTGTCAACAAAGAAGGAAAGCTTCCGTAAAGTATCTCGTTCCGTCCGGATACCAGACATGGCCAAATCGCAAATGGCAGGGGATTTTCCGCAGAACAGCATTCCGAAAGAAGTGCGTGTGGGGAATCCCCATGAATATTTTGGTTAAAAGGAACAAATGGAAAAGAGGATATCGACTCGATTGTGGGAAAACAACGAAACATATCCTAGTTTAATTATAGCGAATAACGGTACTGCAGTCAATTAATTGAGTATGACAAGTGTTGACAGATGTTGACAAGTGTCGACAAAGAGGTGACGCGCTATGATCAGTTATACACCGTTTTATCGTACGTTAAAGTTAAAAAGGTTCACAGAGTACCAGTTGATCAAGCAATACCGGTTTTCCGCCAATATCCTGTTTCGGATGAAGCAGGGGAAAAATATTACGTTAAAGACGTTGAATACGCTCTGTGCGATTCTGGATTGCCGTGTGGAGGACATCGTCTGTTTTGTACAGGATGAAAATGAATGCCTGATTCATTGAAAAATAAATCGATCACAACCCGTTTTTTTCTTGTTTGCCCGCA
The DNA here is from genome assembly GCF_015667585.1 of Clostridium sp. D33t1_170424_F3. Taxonomy (GTDB): domain Bacteria; phylum Bacillota; class Clostridia; order Oscillospirales; family Acutalibacteraceae; genus Anaeromassilibacillus. The sequence goes on from NZ_JADPEG010000003.1 coordinate 212,165, forward strand.
TGATGTATGGTATCATGTCCATAATGAGGAAAAGAATCCTGTAAAAATTATGGATTCCGACTGTTTTCATGCTGCGGCTCTGGGCCGCGCGCGAAATAGGGAAGAAGCAAGAGAAGAAACGGAGGAAAAAAGTATGCAAAGAAAAGGAAGAAAAGTGATTTCCTGGATCCTGGCTTTGTCCATGGCGGCGGGCGCCGTTCCGGCAGCGGCCGCGCGGCCCATGGACGTTCCGGCTCCGGCCAGCGGCGTTGTGGCGCTGGCGCAGCAGGAAGCGGAGGAAATCGTCATCCCGCAGGGCCAGATGAAAGCCACGGCGGACAGCGCCGCGTCCGGAGAGGGAGCGGACAAGGCCGTTGACGGGAACAACAGTACCAAATGGCACAGCAATTGGTCGGCCGGACACCCCGTCTGCCCGCTGTCCATCACGTTCGATTTGGGCGAGGCCTACGAGGATGTATACCAGCTCCGCTATCTGCCGCGGCAGGATTCGTCCAACGGAAAGCCGCAGTATAACGGCATCATTCTGGGCTATGAAATTTCCGTCAGCGACGACGGAGAAACCTTTACCAAGGTGGCGGAAGGCGAATGGGCGGAAAACCGCAATTTAAAGACCGCTACCTTTGCATCCACCGGGGCAAAATTTGTGCGTCTGACCGCTCTGACCTCCATGGGCAACAGCGCGGGTGAATACAACCAGTTCGCATCCGCGGCAGAAATCAATATCGTGCGCCGCGCGGACTTTGCCGTGGACGATGCCGCTTTGCAGTCCGCGGCAGCAAAGGGCAGGGAGTTTTTGGACGGCTATACCGGCGACGAGAGCTTGGTCGCCGTTCTGAAAACGGCTGTGGAAAATGGCGAGGCGCTGATTGAGGACCTGGACGGCGGCGCGCTGCTGACGCAGGAAGCGCTGGACGCGGCGGCGCAGGCCATCACGGCAGCGCTTGCAGACATCGCCCCGGCGACGGAGCCGACCCCCATCCCGCAGAACCAGATGACCGCCACGGCGGACTCCTACCAGAGCGGGAACGAGGCCTCCAAGGCGCTCGACGGAAACGGCAGTACGCACTGGCATTCCAACTGGAGCAGTTACACGCCCCTGCCGCACTACATCACGCTGGACCTCGGCAAGGCGTACACCGACGTCTATCAGATGAAATATCTGCCGCGCCAGGATAAGGACTGGAACGGCACGATCCTGCAATATGAGATCAGCGCCAGCATGGACGGCGAATCCTTTACCAAGGTTGCCGCCGGTGAGTGGGAAGCGACCAAAGACGAAAAGACAGCCTCTTTTGCACCGGTTGCCGCAAGATACCTGCGCCTGACCGCCCTGACCTCGGAGAACAACGAGAACAAGGAATTTGCGTCCGCGGCGGAGGTCAACGTATCGCGTTTGAGCAGCTTTACGCTGGATCCCTCCGTACTGCTGCCCGCCATTGAGGCAGGCAAATCGTTTATCGAGGAGTATACCGGAAAGGAATCCCTGCTGGACGATCTGAAGAACCTGCTTGCCCGCGCGGAAGCGCTCCTGGAGAGCACAACGCCGACGCAGGAGGAATTTGTCAGTCTCAAGAACCTGATCGGGGAGGAAATCGAGAAAATCCAGTCCATCGGCAACCTCAAACAGTTTGTTCCCGGCGACAAGTGGCTGGATACGGAAGGCGATTTCATCCAGGCGCACGGCGGCGGCATCATGTACGATACAAAGTCCGAAACCTACTACTGGTACGGTGAAAATAAAGACGTTGACAACGACCCGGGCACCACGCGTACACCGGTTGTTGGCGTCTCCTGCTATTCCTCCAAGGACCTTTATAATTGGAAATACGAGGGATTGGCGCTTGACCCGAAGCTTCAGACCGGCGAATATGCGGACGAGCTGGCGCCGGAAAACGTACTGGAGCGCCCGAAGGTCATCTACAACGACGCCACCGGCAAGTACGTCATGTGGGCGCACATCGACAGCGCCAACTACGGCAAGGCCGCCGCCGGCGTGGCGGTCAGCGATACGCCGACCGGCCCGTTTACCTATATCCGCAGTGAGCGTCCGAACGGCCAGATGAGCCGCGACATGACGCTGTATAAGGACGAGGACGGAAAAGCCTATCTGATCTATTCGTCTGAAAACAACGCGACCCTGTATATCTCTCTGCTTTCCGACGATTACCTGAGCCAGTCCGGCACCTATACCCGCAACTTTATCGGTATGTCCCGCGAGGCGCCGGCGATGTTCAAGCACGACGGCAGGTATTATATCGTTTCCTCCGGCTGCACCGGCTGGAGCCCGAACGCCGCGGGTTACGGCGTGGCGGATTCCCCGCTCGGCCCGTTTGAGGAACTGCTGCCCAACCCGTGCGTGGGGCCGGACGCCAACCTCACCTTCCGGGGCCAGAGCACCCATGTGCTGCCTGTTGAGGGCCGCCCGGACAAATTCATCTTCATGGCGGACCGCTGGAACGCCAACAATTTACAGGATTCCCGCTATCTGTGGCTCCCGATGCAGTTTAACGAGGACGGCAGCCTGAAAATCGAGTGGATGGACGAGTGGGACCTCTCCTATTTTGGCGCGGACAGATCCGGATTGCTCGCGGTACAGAAAGAGGCTGCGGCGCTGAAACCGGGTGATTATACGCCGGAGAGCTGGGCGGCGCTGCAAACTGCGCTGCGGGCAGCGGCGGACCTGGCGGAGGATGCGGACCAGACGGCGGTCGACGCGGCGGCGAAGGCCATCCGCGATGCGATCGACGCGCTGGAGGATACGGTTCCCTCTGAGAAAACCATCGCCATTCGCTACAGCGGCCGGTCCGCTTCTTTGTCCGTCAATGGAGTGGCGCAGCCGCTTGCCGACAAGATCGGCGTGTATTCCATCCCCGCGGAAGCGGAGGAATTGACGCTGACCTTCACTCCGCCGGAAAACCGCCTGTTTGCGGGCGTTCAGGTAAACGGCACAGCGCTGGCGGAAAAAGATTTTGAAGCGGATTCCTTTACTGTCGTGATTCCGGCGGACGAGGCCGCGCTAGGGATGGAGAGAACCTATTCCTTCACCGTTGTAAGCAAGTTCGCGCTGGAAACCGCCGTCCGTCTCGCGGAATCCTGCGTGGGCGGTGACGAGTACAACGCCGCGGTGCAGATCGTCCGGGAGAATCTGGATGAGAAGCTGGAGACCGCACAGGAGGTTCTGGATCAGAAAACCGCCGTGCAGGCGGAAATCGACGAGGCGCTAAACGGCCTTTTGCGCGCGATGCAGCTGCTGAGCTTTGAGGCCGGAGACACCGGCGCGCTCAGCAAACTGATTGAAACCGCCGAGATCATGAAGGAAAGCGGCGACTATACCGAAACCAACTGGGAAGCTTTCCTTGCGGCGCTCGACGAAGCGAAGGAAGTCGCTGCGGACCCGAACGCGCTGAAAGTCGATGTGGAGCGCGTCAGCGAAGCGCTGGTAAAGGCCATGGAGAATCTGGTGCGCAAGGCGGATAAGTCCGGTTTGGAAACCGTTCTCAATCAGGCGCTGGAGACCATGGAAATCATCGACCAGTACGTACCCGCCGACGAGGCGATTCTGGCGGCGGCAATCGAGGCTGCGCAGGATGTCTATGACGATCCCGACGCTTCCCAGGCGGCGATCGACGAGGCCGCCGACACGCTGACAAAGGTCCTGTTGGAGTTGCGTCTGATCCCGGACAAGAGCGTGCTGGAGGATTGGATCGATAAATCCGAAAAAGTCAACCCGAATGCGTATACAACGGCTTCTTACCGCAATTTCATGGAGCAGATCGGCCTGGCAAAGGCCGTCTACGGAGATCCGAACGCCTCTCAGGCGGATGTGGACGAAGTCTGCGAGAAGGTCAACAACGCATGGAACGCGCTCAAGACCGCCGGAACAGGCGGCAGCGGCGGAAACAGCAGGCCGTCCAAGCCCTCCTCCACGCCGAGCACCTCCGGTGCGGGCACGGCGGTTGCCGGTGGCCCGGTGGTTGCGGCGGCGCAGAGCGTGGCGGCTTCCGTCCGTTCCGATACAACCCTGCCGTTTACGCTCAGAAAAGGCGCGGCCTATTGCTTCAAGATGACCGTCGTCAATGGAAACGGTCTGGTTCCGAGCTTCACCGTCGGCGACGGCAGTGTGCTCAAGACCCAGTTTGTGGCGCAGATCGGCAACGACTATTATTACAGAGTCTGGGCGGTCGGCGCACCGGGCCAGAGCACCGGCGTGTATACTTCCCTCAGCGGGCAGAACGCGGTAAAACATTGTACGGTGACGATCGGCTGATTGTAACGGTACAGCAGCAGATAAAAACAGCCCCCGGATTGGCCTTGCCAGTCCGGGGGCTATCTGTTAATCAGCTTTAGCAAAAGGACAACCCCCGGCTAAGCCGGGGAGAGTAAAAAAGATTAAATAGTGAAAAAACCTTCTGGTAGAATAAAGTCGCGGTCGGTCAACT